>CAWJVS010000015.1:0-197986 GCA_963846335.1 uncultured Bacteroidales bacterium | reverse complement strand
GAGTAATCAATATGAGCCATTACAACTTTCCCAAGGGCCCCTTCCTGAATCATTTTATGCGCGGTTTCATATGAATCATCTGACATGCCCTGCACCCCTACCTGCATTTTGAGTTTTGCCGCTGAAATCTTCTCACATATGTCTTTAGCCTGTTCTATAGTGTGAGTCATTGGCTTTTCAACATAAATGTGTTTTCCAGTAGCAATAGCATCCAGGGTCATTTGATAATGCCAATGTTCCGGAGTGGCAATAAGTACATAATCAATATCTTTGATCTGCAGAATCTCCTGATAATTTTTAAAAGCCTGAGCCTTGGTTAATTCTTTTGCCTTTTCCAGTCTCTTTGTATATACATCACAGACTGCAGTAATCTCAACATTGTCTGACTGCTTCATTTTCAATAAAGCTTCCATGTGGCTACCTGCCATGCCACCGCAACCAATTACACCGACATTAATCCTGTCATTTGCTCCGGCAATACGCGTATAACTCATCGCTGACATACCCAGGTTGCTTCCGAATGCTGCAACTCCGGCAGCACTGCCTGCTAATCCTTTCACAAATTTCCTCCTTGAAATATTAGTACTTTCCATTTCTCTATTGCTTTATTTGGTTAGTAAATGTTGCATAATATTATAACAGCTGATAAAAACCCATTTTAATACTGCTGGTTCAAGTGAAATAGCAGAATCAGTTAATCAATTTCTCAAATCATCATAAAACTACAATATTTATTCGGATATCTGTATCTACAAACTCAATAACTTACCAGATCTATCTTTCTACCTATCTGTATATATGTCGTTTACCTACAAAGTGGCTAAAATTAATAAGGGGCAAATCAAATTGCCATCTATTAACCGAATTTTTATATTTTTGTTATTTGATATCTATTCTTTTCCTTTGTTAATTACACAAATATTTATCTTAATATCAATGCTGTCCGGTTAAAAGTATGAGATTCTTCGCTTCGCTCAAAATGACAAATATTTAGAGAGTCTTGGGGAGATTTACTATCAATAATTTAAATTACAGAAGTCCACGAAATAAAAAATACTGATGATCAGACCCTTTTGTATCATGCTTCTTTGCTCCCTTAGCTTTCCATCTGAATCGAATTGCCAGGATAAAATTAAACCATTAAATCAGATACCAATCCTTGCCTGGTACAGCATTCCGCCTGAAGAAACAACTCTTGCACGTTACCTCGAACTGAAAGAATCGGGTATTACTCACAATCTGAGTTTCTTCAATGATGCTGAATCAATGTCCGGGGCACTCGACACTGCCTGGAAAGCGGGAATTAAAATGATAGTCTATTGTCCCGAACTGAAAACAGCTACCGAAGAGACTGTTAAACGTTTTATGGACCATCCTGCTGTTTCAGGTTATATGCTGCGGGATGAACCTAACAGGTCTGATTTTCCTGAACTTGCAGAATGGGCACGGAAGATCCGTAAAACGGATGATAACAATTTCTGTTACCTTAACCTTTTTCCGAATTATGCATCTGAAGAACAGCTTGGAACAAAGACCTACAAGGAACACGTAGATCTTTTTGTCAGGGAGGTACCCGTACAGTTCATCTCATTCGATCACTATCCCATATTGGGAGATTCATTAAGAGCAAACTGGTATGAAAACCTTGAGATAATATCTGAGGCAGCCAGAGAGTCGGCCAAACCTTTCTGGGCATTTGCTCTTTCGGTTGCTCACGGGAAATATCCGGTACCAACTCTTGCCCAGCTTAGACTCCAGGTATTCAGTGATCTTGCATACGGAGCTCAGGGGATTCAGTATTTTACCTATTGGACACCATTTGATACCACCTGGAAATTCAATAACGGACCCGTTACTCTGGATGGTAAAAGAACCGTAGTTTATGACAGAATAAAAGAAGTAAACAAGGAAATAGTAAGTCTGTCGAATGTTTTTCTGGGAGCTAAAGTAATGTCTGTCTCTCATACAGGTCTTATTCCACAGGGTACCAGACCTCTCACTATCCTTCCCAAACCTATCAGAATTTTAAAAACACTGGGGACAGGAGCTGTGGTCTCACATCTTGAAAATGGGACAAGTTCATACCTTGTAATCGTTAACCGCGATTTCAGGAACCCCTTGAACCTTTATATTGAATGCGAAAACAACGTCAGGAAAATTTTCAAGGATGGATCTTCAGCACCGGCTAATGCATATCAGTCCAAAACTGAGATCGATCCCGGAGACATAGCAATATATACCTGGATTACTGACAAATAACTGAAAAACTTACATAAAACAATTATATGAAAAGAAGAGATTTCTTACAAAGCACTGCTGCATTTTCTGCGGTAACTATAATAAGTCCGGCGACGGCATTCGGATCAAAAGCCAATTCTGCTATAAGGATGGGAATAATAGGGTGCGGATCAAGAGGGACTTCTGTTATTAAATCAATGTCGAACCAGACCAATATCAATATAATTGCAATGGCTGACCTTTTCAGGGATAAGCTGGATAATGCAAAAAAAGTACTCGATGCACAGAATATCAAAAAAGGATTTCCGGCAATCTCAAAGCCAACACATATGTTGGTTCAGGAGCATACCTGCAATTGCTTGAAAATAAAGACGTGGATGCTGTTCAGATCTCCTCTCCGGCCTATACTCATGCAGATTTTTTCGAAGCAGCTGCAATGGCAGGCAAGCATATCTATTGTGAAAAACCTGTTTCCCCTGATGTTGCAGGATGCCGTAAGGTTGAACATGTGGGCAACCTGTACAATGGAAAACTGAGCATGGTTATAGGATTTCAGATCCGGCATGCAACTCCGTATGTGGAAATGGTTAAAAGAATTCAGCGCGGGGATATTGGCGAGGTGTTAAATGCTCATCTGTGCTATCTTGCTACAGAATCTTCTGTCGGAAACCTCAGGGGACTCTCATATGATGAAGCCAGGATCCGAAATCAATACAATTTTCATGCATTGTCAGGAGGCGTAATGCTGGACCAGGCAATCCATATGATTGATGTCTGCAACTGGACGCTTCAAAAACTGCCTGTCAATGCTATCGGAACGGGCGGAAAGGATGATTCACAGAAATTCGGTGATACCTGGAAACATTTTCAGGTCATGTATCAATATCCGGGCACAAATGTAAGTGTACTGCAACGCAGTTTGGAAATCATTTCGGGGATGTCTGTGCCAAATTCATCGGCACCAAAGGGACTGCTGAAGCACACTATTCAGGAGGAGTTTTTATAAGTGGCGATAAACCATGGGATTCAGGTGTTCCAAAATGTGCCAATGAAAAACCAACCGAGGAACAGAGAAGAGCCGGTGCTTTTCAGTCAGCGCTGCAGGATGCTGATGCAAACAAAGAGATCGCATTTATAAAAAGCATTGAAACCGGCAACTTCCTGAATGAAACCCGTTCCGGAGCAGAATCAGCACTGACAGCTATACTTGGAAGAGAAGCCGCTATTTCAGGCGAAGAGATCGGGTGGGATGAACTCCGTAACTCCAATTTAAGACTTGATCCAATGTTAAACCTTTCACAATTTGATAAATAGGAGAATAATTATGAATTCACTACAGAGAACCCATGACTTTATAGATGGACGTTCCGTTGACAGGCCTCCATTTCATCCGATACTGATGAGACTGGCCGCAAAATACGCGGGTGTCAGGTACAAAGACTTTTGCCTCGATTATAAAACCAAATGTGATGTCAATATAATTTGTTCCAAAGATTTTGGATACGACTGGGTAAATGTTATGTCCGATCCCTATTCTGAAGCGAGCGGTTATGGCACAAGCCTAACCTATCCGGAGGATAACCTGCCGCAGGTGACTGAGTGACTGGTTAAGGAAATTGATGACATTGACAAGCTTAAGGTACTAAAAGTCAATGATCATGAAAGGATGATAACAAGAGTTAATGAGATAAGGGAATTCAGCAGGCTTGTCGGAAACAGTCAGTTTATATGCGGCTGGGTGGAAGGTCCTCTTGCTGCATACTGCGATGTAAGGGATGTATCTGCTGCCTGTCTTGATATGTATGAAAATCCGGAAAAACTTAAGCTTGCTCTCAATATAATGACCGAAAGTGCTGTTGGTTTTATAACAGAACAGGTAAAAGCCGGTGCACACTGTGTCGGTATAGGGGATGCCGTGTGTTCACTTATTTCTCCGGATCTTTACCAGGAGTTCGTTTTCCCACTGGAAAAAGCATTAATTGATCATGCCCACTCATTGAATGCCCTTGTAAAACTTCATATCTGCGGTAACACTACAGGCATACTTCCCGACATGATAAAAACCGGAGCAGATATTGTTGATATAGACCATCTGGTGACAAACATGGGTGATTTCATCCCATTATTTGCTGAAAAACAGGTCCCTTCCGGCAACAGCAACCCAGTTACGGTAATTCGTGACGGGAACAGAGAATCTATTGCAGACAGTGTGAGGGAGTGTTACAGGATAACCGGTCAAAGGGGTATAGTATCTGCAGGCTGCGAGATTCCACCTGATACAACGGTCGAAAACATGCTGGCCTACAGGGATGCGGCGCATGAATTGAGGAGCTAGCGTAGAGCGTAGAGCACAGGCACAGAGCGCAGAGCACAGGGTGTTTTTAGATTATTGATTGTAACCGGTTTAAATCAGCCGGCTTCAAGTGCTTCACTGATCTCTTTGCCTTTAGCGGGTTTTGGCAGAAACGAAACAATTATTGCACCGGTTACAGCAACACAGATAAGTACTATAAACCCGACAGAGTAGCTTTTTGTTACATCGTTGTATAATGCACCAAGAAGCATAGGGAAGGTAGATTCGGCAATGCCGTCAGCGACAAGAATTATCCCCATTGTCCTTCCCAGGGCCCTTACTCCGAACAGATCACCAGCCATCAGCGGAATGATCATATAGTCGCCTCCGAGTCCGATACCAAAAATTACAGCGAAAATATAAATCCGGCCCGGAAAATCGGGCATAAGCAAAAGGGGTATTGCCGAAGCTACAATCATATATATAAGGATCATCACATATTTACGGCGAATTAGATCGGCAAGCCATCCCATAAGCACCCTGCCAGCCAGGCTTGACAACAATACAAGTGAAATTACCTGTGCTGCATGCGATTGTGTGAAATTAAGGTCACGAAGATAGAGTTTCAGATGCTGGTTGATTCCTCCAACTGCCCCGATTGCGCACATACTTCCAATGCCCAGCAGGTAAAAATTGCGGTTTGTGAGAATCGTTTTTATTGGTACAGCTTCTTCGCTTTTGCCGGACTGATTTCCTTTAGAAGAAGATCCCCTGAGAAAATATACCATTGGAAATGCAATTATCATGGCTATAACTCCTAAAGCTGCCAGTGAAGTATGCCATCCGTAGTGTCTTTCAAGAGCTGCTGCAATTAGCGGGACCACCGCTCCTCCTGTGCCTATTCCAAGATAAGCTATACCCATAGCCTTGCCCCGGTTCTTATCAAACCTTCTTGATATCAGTACCTGGCAGGGCAGTGGACCACCGCATACATAACCCAGGGCATTGAAAATATAAAACAGGTAAAACAGACCAAGAGAGTCAGCAAAACTTAATCCGATGAGTGCAATTCCCATCATTAAGATACCTGACAGCATCAGCCTCCTGGGACCATATTTGTCAATAAGCCAGCCTGCAATAAAACCAAACAATGGTCCGACAAGCAATTTCCCCATTGCATTTCCTGAAGTAACTACAGTACGGGACCATCCATACTCCTTCGTCATAAAATCAAAAAAGAACGGCAATCCATAATAGGCAAATCCCACCAGGGCAAAGAGGGTTAGAAATGCTGTAGCGATTACATACGTCTGTGAACTGATGCCCGGCAGTTCCTTTATGGCTGTTTGAGTTTTATTTCCCATTCCAGATTCAATATTATAGATGAATACTTTATTTCAGATACTCTTGCCTGCCAGACTTGTCAGACTCCAGTATGCACTTCCAAGCAATGATCCGGCAGCACCCAGTCGTGCCCTTTCTATTCTGAGTTCCGATCTGCAGTTTTCCAGTGAGTTGGCAAAAGCGCTCTCTCTTATCATTGAAATATAACTTTCCCGGGCCTCTGACATTCCTCCTCCAAGAACTATTATCTCAGGGGCGAAAATGGTTATCAGGTTTGCCAGACCGATTCCAACCATTTCAGCATTTTCCCTCACTACCCTGACTGCTTCAGGTGAGTTCCTGTAACTAAGTTCAAAAATATCCTTGCAGGAAATAATCATTTCCTTCCTGCTGCCTTCAATTACTGCCTCCTCAAGGTACCGTCTTACTATGGATGATGCGGAGGCAAAATGTTCATATGACCCTCTTATACCTTTATCGCTTGTTCCATTGTCACAATTAATGATCATCTGACCAATCTCGCCACCGGCATTATTTGAACCCCTGTAAAGTTTGCCATTTATTATGATACCACCTCCTATCCCGGTGCGAAGGGCAACAAAAATAATATTTTTATAGCCCTGCGCAGATCCGAACCTGTGCTCGGCTACTGTCATCATATTGGCATCATTATCCACATAGACAGGCAATCCGGATTCCTGTTTTAAAATCTTTGCATAGGGTACATTTGTCCAGTCTTTAATACCCTGGTCGGGACCAAGAATTATACCCGACCGGTGATCAATAAATCCTTTCGCAGATGTCCCGATACAAATTGGATTTATGCCATTAACGGCAACCTCCTGCCTGATCTCCTTAATTGCTTTAAGGACTTTCCCGATGAGATAATCTCTAGTCTGTTTATTAAGAAGAGGATAGGACTTTACTGCAATTATTTCACCATCTATCTTTACAACAGCAATCTTTATCGCATATCTGCCTATATCAATTCCTATGGCCGTTGAATGATTAAACATTACTTTTCATCTTATGGTGATTTACAAAAATAACTTTTAATAGATAGAATTAAAGTATGAGAAAAAATAAACTTCATACTTGCCGGAAATTATTTTTAATACCTTTGGCGTGAGTTTATTTTTGAGATATTTATGAGGTTTTTATGATAGAAAAGATCAGGGAAATATTTAATAATGAAGCATCTGCGATCAAAAATATTCCAATAACAGCTGGTTTCGGCGAGGCAATAAGGATAATCCATACTCATGTTCACGGGAAAAATGGAAAACTGGTTTTAAGCGGTATGGGGAAAGCGGGTCAGATTGCCCACAACATTGCCACAACCTTCAGCTCTACAGGCACCCCTGCAGCATATCTCCATCCTAGTGAGGCCCAGCATGGCGACCTTGGAATTCTTCAGGAAAATGATGTCTTGCTTGCTATTTCAAATTCCGGAAAAACCAGGGAAATAATTGAGCTCATTGACCTTAAAAACAATCTCTACCCTGAAATGCCAGTAATTGTAATTACCGGCAATGAGAATAGTCCCCTGGCCCAAAAAGCTGACTGTTACATTTTAACCGGCGCCCCGGCTGAAGTCTGTCCTCTGGGTCTGACTCCAACCACTTCCACTACAGTAATGACAGTTATAGGAGATACACTGGTTGTTCTTATGATGGAAAAAATAGGATTTAATGCAACCGATTATTCAAAGAGGCACCATGGAGGATATCTTGGTTCTATTTCCCGAAAGATTTCGGCCAATGAGCAGAATCACTAGTGCCACAAAGATATCCCCGGTTAATCCTTCCTGAGGGATTCGAGCGTATTCTCGAGAGATTCCTGGAACCTGTTGGCATTTTCAATCCATTTAAGAATCTTCTCATTAGTCACCGGGTATTCAGGAGTACGCATCGATACTGTTCTGTAGGCATATTCTTTCAACTCCGAAACATTTTCCAGCACCTTCTGAAATAGACTCTGAAAAAGGAATCCGTTAAGAAAGAAATATCGTCTTACGGTCTGATGCAAAGGTCTTATAATCAATTATTTTATTTTGCAGAAGATAATTCAACGAATTGCTGACCGAACTCTTGCTGGCTTTAAAATAATTAACAAGTTCATCAAATGTTTTTTCAGGAGGATCGCTTATCGTAAAAAAAGCTACGATCCTTCCCTGCATGGGTGTAAGACCAAACTTCTCAAATACTTTGCCGGTCTCCTCAATACTTTCCCGCGTTACCTTTTTATCTTCAGGCATGATAATATGTTTAAGCTCTTAACAGAAACAAATTTAAAAAAATCATGGCCAGTTCTATAACTTTTGAACTAAAAAAACAAATATATTTTTTCTTGGTTCAGTCATATAAAAAGATTAGTTTTGAAAACTTTAACCTAAACTAAACCATAATTAATTAGCAGATTATGACTACTACCAGTTCTTCAACCGCTATCAGCAGAAAGGATTATATTTTTTCAATAACTATAATCGGCCTGTTTTTTTTCCTGTTCGGGTTCGTTACCTGGCTCAATGGCATTTTGATCCCTTTTTTGAAAACAGCATGTGAATTAAACGACTTTGAAGCTTATTTTGTGACGTTTGCATTCTATGTCTCTTATCTGGTAATGGCTCTGCCCTCTTCAGCGCTGCTGAAGAAAACCGGGTTCAAAAATGGGATGTCAATCGGGCTATGGATAATGGCTGCCGGAGCTTTGATTTTTATACCGGCGGCAATGACAAGGACTTTCAGCCTTTTTCTCCTGGGATTATTTGTTGAAGGTGCAGGAATGGCTATGCTTCAGACCGCATCCAATCCATATATAACTATAATCGGTCCGCCTGAAAGTGCTGCCAAGAGGATGAGTATCATGGGTATTGCAAATAAGTTTGCAGGTGCGATTGCCCCGATTATACTTGCGAGCATTATCCTGAAAGATTCTCATGTGCTTGAAGAAAAGCTTGCACAGGCAGCAGATGAAGTAACCCGTATCGCTTTACTGGATGAACTGGCCAGCAGGGTCGTAATGCCTTATATTGTAATGACTATTGCACTTGTATTACTTGGTCTGCTGCTGAAGTTTGCGCATCTTCCTGAAGTGGATACGGATGCAGAGGATTCAGCAAGCAGTGAATCAAATTCCAGGAGGACAAGCGTATGGCAGTTCCCTCACCTGATACTGGGCGTTATTGCTCTGTTTTTCTATGTCGGTGTTGAGGTAATCGCCGGTGACAGCATAATAAGGTATGGCCAGTCGATTGGCGTTGCAATGGAATCTGCAAAATACTTCACTTCACTCACCCTGCTGGGGATGATTATCGGATATACGTGTGGAATTATCTTTATTCCGCGCTATTTCAGCCAGGTAACAGCATTGAAAGGAAGCACTATTCTTGGCGTACTCTTTTCTCTGGGAGCAATTTTTACACCTTCCCATATTGTTTTCACAATACCATTCATTGATATCATGACCTTTAAATCAATAGAACTTGTATTGCCTGTCACAGTTTTATTTGTTGCACTGCTCGGTCTTGCCAATGCTCTCGTCTGGCCGGCCATGTGGCCCCTGACACTGGCAGGGCTCGGAAGATTCACGAAAACCGGTTCGGCACTCATGGTTATGGCCATTGCCGGTGGCGCATTGTTGCCCCTGCTCTATGGCAAACTTGCTGTAGATTTTTCTACACAGACAGCTTACTGGATATGTGTACCATCATATCTCATAGTTATGTATTATGCTTTTATGGGTCATAAAGCGGGAAAAAAAGGATGAAATACAATCTGAAAGAAATATTTGAATATTTTACCCCTGACGGTTCCTTCTTTATGGGGGAACCATATGGCAGTGGCCATATTCACGACACATTTCGTGTCGAAACCAGGGAAAGTGATAAGGACAACTATATCCTCCAGCGGCTGAACAATAAAATCTTCAAGAATATTCCTGCACTTCAGCAGAATATCGAAAGGGTTACCATCCACCTCAGGGACAAGCTCTAATGCTATTCCTGGTTCAAATATCAAGAGGGAATGTCTTATCCTGATCCCTGCACTTGATGGAAAGAGCTGGATAATTGACAAAGAGGGAAATTACTGGAGAATGTACATCTTTATCTCCAATCACAGGTCATATAATATTGTAGATAATCCAGACAAGGCATTTGAAGGAGGAAAGGCAATTGGCCGTTTCCAGGCAATGCTCGCCGATATGCCGGGTGAACCGCTCAATGAAACCATTCCACGATTCCATGACATAGAAAACAGGCTGGACATTCTGGAACGGACAATCAGTGAAGATCCTGTCGGACGTGTAGCTTCGGTCAGTGAGGAAATAAGTCAGTACCTGATGCGTGGAGAAGAGATGAAAACCATCCTTAAACTGGGCCGGGCAGGAAAGATTCCTCTCAGGATCACTCATAACGACACAAAATTCAACAATATTCTCCTCGATGAAAATGATAAGGCACTCTGTGTAATTGATCTTGATACAGTTATGCCCGGATATGTCCACTATGATTTTGGCGATGCCATCAGAACTGTAACCAACACGGCGGCAGAAGATGAAAAGGATCTCTCAAAAATAAAGATGGATATCAACCTTTTCAGGGCTTATGCCAGGGGCTATCTTTCTGAAACCGGAAGCACCCTTAACCAGGTTGAGAAAGAATATCTCGCATTCGCGCCAAAACTGATAACATATACTATCGGTGTACGTTTCCTGACCGATTTTATTGATGGCGACAATTATTTCAAGATACACCATGAGTTCCATAACCTTCAGAGAACAAGGGCACAGCTCAAACTTGTGATGAGTATGGAGGAGCAATACATGGATATGCAGAAGATTATAGGGGAACTGGTTTAAACTTTCCTGGTGCCTGGTGCCTGCTGCGTGGTGCCTGGTGCTTGGTGCTTGATGCTTGGTGCTAGGTAAATTTATAATGTGCCCTGCAGCAACCAGCAACCAGTAACCAGCAACCAGCAACCAGCAACCAGCAACCAGCAACCAGCAACCAGCAACCATTAATTGTGTAGAAGAATGATGGATTGGACTAAAGACGAAATCAGATTTCTCAAAACCCTTTCCGATCCTGACAGGATCCAGGGATTTCTGGATTCAATTGATTATAACCCAAACTATGAATGCAGGTCGCCCAGGTGGGTTATGAAAAAGAGATCTGCGCATTGCTTTGAGGGGGCTCTTTTTGCAGCTGCAGCCCTGCACTTTATGGGATACAGGCCGTTGATTATCGACATGAAATCATACAATGACGATGATCATGTAATAGCGGTATTCATGGAAAATGGACACTGGGGAGCAGTAGCCAAATCAAACTTTACATCGTTAAGATACAGGGAGCCTGTTTACCGTTCATTGCGGGAACTGGTGATGTCATATTTTGATTTTTATTTCAATCTCAAAGGAGATAAATCCCTCCGCTCCTATTCACGCCCGCTTGATCTTTCCATATTCAACAACAAAGACTGGGCAACAACCGATGAAGATCTTGAATATATAGGAGACAAGCTGGAAGCCATGCATCACTACCCGTTAATTGACAACCGGATGATAAAAAATCTGAAACGTGCAAGTGACATTATGCTGAAGGCCGGAATGCTTGGATCCAATGAGGCAGGATTATTCAAACCGGAATAGTGTTCAGTGGAATCAAGATTACTGATAACTTATAATCCCGTTCGAAATTTTCCACTGGCTTTATATCTGTTGTTCAAAAATTTAGGATAATAAGATTCAATACGGTCGAACAGACTTTTTGGAATTAATCCGATATTGACTACTTTTGACACTGTTAAATAAACAGGGTATGGATTTATCAGGAAGAAACTTCAAGGCCTTTATTGACCGGCAGGAGGCTTTAAAAAAACAATATAGCTCTAAAAATGCCGAAAAACAGCACTCCAAGGGTAAACTTACTGCTCACGAACGGATTAGTCTTCTTTTCGATACGGGAACTTTTGAAGAAATTGATGCATTTGTCACTCCGGCCAGCCAGCCAGTTGAATTTGGAAAAGTAGACAGGAAATATGGAGATGGTGTGATAGTTGGTCATGGAAAAATAAATAGCCGTTTGGTATTTGCTTATGCTCAGGACTTTACCATTATGGGAGGATCACTCGGACTCGTTCATTCAAAGAAGATTACAAAGATACAGGAGATGGCTCTTAAGATGGGTGCACCCATTATTGGATTGATGGATTCGGGCGGAGCCAGGATACAGGAAGGTGTGGCAAGTCTCAGCGGATACGCATCTATTTTTCAGAATATCATAAGCTCATCAGGAATCATCCCCCAGATATCGGTAATAATGGGACCGGCAGCAGGAGGGGCTGTATACTCACCTGCCCTTACCGACTTCGTATTCATGGTCAGCAACACAAGTTACATGTTCGTGACAGGCCCGAATGTTGTAAAGGAAGTACTGAACGAAGATGTAACCTCTGAAGGACTTGGCGGAGCGGAAGTCCATGCACGGAAAAGCGGAGTGGCCAACATGATTTATGATGATGAGGAGAACACCATTCTCGCGCTGAAAAAATTCCTGTCCTACCTCCCCTCAAATAATGTTGAAAATCCTCCTGTGATAGCGGATGATGGTTCAGTCAGCGATTATAATGAAAAACTAAGGGATATTGTCCCGGATGATCCAAACAAGGCCTATGATGTTAAAGACGTTATAAACCAGGTTGTTGACAAAAACAGTTTCTTTGAAATATCTGAACTTTTCGGGGCAAGTCTCGTTATTGGATTTGGAAGAATGAGAGGCAAAACGATAGGTATTGTGGCAAACCAGCCAAAAGTGCTGGCCGGAGTGCTTGACATTGATTCTTCAGTAAAGGGAGCCAGGTTCATCAGATTCTGTGATGCATTCAATATACCTATCCTCACATTTGAGGATGTCCCGGGTTCCTCCCGGGTGTGGATCAGGAACATGCAGGTATAATCCGTCATGGCGCCAAATTGCTGTTTGCGTACAGTGAGGCCACCGTTCCGAAAATAACAATTATTCTCAGGAAAGCCTATGGCGGTGCCTTTATAGTTATGAACAGCAAATTCCTGGGCGGAGATTTCAGCTTTGCATGGCCATCGGCAGAAATTGCGGTCATGGGACCTGACGGAGCTGTGGCTATATTATACAGGAAAGAACTGGCCGAAGCCGCCAATCCTGCAGAACTTAAGAAAGAACTTGTAAAGAAATACAGGGACAAAATAGCCAATCCTTTTATTGCAGATGAAAGCGGATATATAGATGAGGTAATCGATCCGGCAATGACAAGAAAAAAGGTACTCTCAGCATTCGACGCCCTTAGCAATAAATGGGTGAAGGTTCCGGCTAGAAAGCACGGGAATATGCCACTATAGGGCGCAGGGCACAGGGCACAGGGCACAGGGTGACCTTAACAAGCACCAGGCACCAAGCACCAAGCACCAGGCACCAGGCACCATTTTAATTAAAGGCTTTAATTTCACGAAAAAACAAAATAAAGTGATGAAGATTAAAAGAATACTTATTGCCAACAGGGGTGAAATCGCGGTGAGGATAATGAAGACTGCCAGGTTGATGAACATTGAAACAGTGGCTGTTAAAACAGCCGTCGAACCAAATGCGATGTACCTTTCATCAGCTGATGTAATCTATGACAATACCGAAGATGTTTCAGAGATCCCGGTTTTTCTTGACATCGAGAAACTTATTGACATTGCCCTTAAAACAAATGCTGATGCTGTTCATCCGGGTTATGGATTCCTTGCAGAGAATGCATACTTTGCACAGAAATGTCTTGATAATAAAATAATCTTCATCGGTCCCACTCCTGATGCAATATATAAAATGGGAAACAAAACCATTGCAAGGAAGATTGCCCTTTCGGGAGGCATTCCGATGGCCATGGGCAGCGAGGGCAATATATCGGATGAGGAAGAGGCTGTAAAAGTAGCCGGAAAAATAGGCTATCCTGTGATCATCAAAGCTGCATCCGGAGGTGGCGGAAGGGGAATGAGAATAGTCAGGAAACCGGAAGAGATGGAGAAGAATTTTATAATTGCAAGCAAAGAGGCGGAAACAGCTTTTAACGATCCTTCCGTATTTATCGAAAAATATATTGAAAATCCGAAACACATAGAATTTCAGATACTCGGTGATAAGCATGGAAATGTAATCCATCTTGGAGAAAGGGAGTGTTCCATACAGAGAAAACATCAGAAACTCCTGGAGGAAGCTCCTTCATGTGCCCTGGATGAAAAACTGAGAAAGAAGATGGGCGATATGGCAGTTCAGATCGCAAAATCCGTTAACTATTTTTCAGCCGGTACTGTTGAATTTCTTCTCGATTCCGAAAGGAACTTCTATTTCATGGAGATGAATACCAGGATCCAGGTTGAACATCCGGTCACCGAAATCATTACAGGATTGGATCTTATTGAACAGCAAATAAGGGTTGCCAATGATGAAAAATTAATGTACAGGCAGGAGGATATCAAACTGCATGGATGGGCAATAGAATGCCGAATAAATGCTGAAGATGTTCAGGCAGGATTTGCCCCGGATCCCGGGAAGATTGAGAGTCTGAACATGCCAAATGATCCATGTGTAAGAGTTGATACCGGAGTTCAGGCAGGCTCTTCAATAGTTGCAAGCTACGACTCTATGATTGCAAAGCTGATTGTTAAAGGCAAAGACAGGAAAGAGGCAATCAAACATACTAAAATGGCACTTGACAAGGTGTGGATCAAGGGGACCAAAACCACACTCCCATTTTTTCGGATGCTTATCAGGCATCCGAAATTCCAGGATGGCAGCTTTACAACCGCATTCATTGAAAAGGATCTTGAAAAGTATTATTTTAACAGTGAATATGAAGAGATGCTTGCAGCATGGCTTGCTACAAAGTTGTTTGTAGAAGAAAATCTGAATGACAACAGCATAAATATCGATTTTAAACATGGAAAAGAGATGAGTCCATGGCTGCTAAACAAGAGAATTAATCAATTTTAACAAGGCTACGGGCAATGACAAACGAAAAATCGCCGATAAAAAAGCTGCATGCCCTTTCCTCAGAAAACAGGAAATTCAGCTTTTCCCTGCCTCTTAAAGAGACTATCAAAATCGGTAAGAGAAATTATGAAGTCAAACTTAAGTCTGATGAGAAATACGGAACCTATATTCTGTGGAAAAACCGGAAATATCCGGTAGAGATAGTGCGCTCCCGTCAGAACAGGTACGAAATACTATTCAATGATATAAGCTATACCTTCACTGTTGAAACTCCCTTCTCGCTCCAGAGAATGAAGGTGCTCAATTCGAAGAAAGGCAAAGCTGAGCAGGAATTTGTGAAAGCACCTATGCCAGGGAAAATTATTGACGTTCTGGTAAGGGAAGGAGCTTCTGTTTTAAGAGGCGAACCGGTTGTGATACTGGAGGCCATGAAAATGCAGAATGAAATCTTATCTCCTGCCAACGGCACTGTAGTTAAAGTTGCAGTCAAGCCCAATTCAAACGTGATGAAGGATGATCTCCTTGTTGAAATAAAACTTTAGGACCAGCATAGTAGGGACAGCTCGCGTAGGGACAGCTCGCGAGCTGTCCCTACAGTATCAAATACATATTACCGATTACCATCCGTCAACTCAAAACTGCAATCCGTAAACTGAAACTGGCATTTCCGGTTAAATGATATTAACTTGCATTCAATACACCTGATTGTATGACTTTAATCATGATCAACGAGAAAGAATTATTCTCAGGCTTAAAAATTTATATATTGATTTAATGAAGCAATATATACTATGAAAGCCCCAAATATAAAAATAGCGATCCTGATTACAGCAGTTGCCTTCTCAACTTCGGTCTTTTCATCTGCAACATCTGATGGCACAGGTATCTTCCGGAAGAATTCACATTATGCATCAGATACTGCAAAACTCAACAGGTATTTAAAGATTGCTCTGAATTTTGAATCTAAATCAAAGGACCTGACCATCCTGAAAGCAAATATCGATACTGCAGAACTGATATGCGTTCAGAACAATATTGAATTTCCCGCCTCGCTGAATCTGGCAAGAGCTAACTATTTTTTCCTTACCAATGACTTTCGCAGTGCACAGCAGGAGGCGACAATGGCCATGAAAAAAGCTAAAAGCAAGGGAGAGACAGAAGTTCTTGCAAATACAATGATTTTCATGGGGAATTACAGCAAACGGACTAAATTTTTTATGGAAAGTATTTCCTACTTCGAGAATGCAATAGCAATTGCTGAAAAAAACAATCTCAGAAAAATAATTCCCGTTAGCTATTACTATTTGCAGACTGTATACAGCAATCTGGGCAATCTCAAAGAACACAGGAATGCACTGCTGAAACTAATCGATGCGGCATCCAGAGAAAGGGATACCATGTTCATAGCGACAGGACTCCAGAGCCTGGGAAAATCCTATATTGAGGATGACCGGAATTTTAAACTCGCAGATTCATTGCTCCGGAAATGTATTGAGATTGCCATGTTGAAAAAAGACACACTGTATATTGCATGGCCGATGACTGACCAGGGCTGGAATTATTACCTTGAAAAGAAATATGATTCTGCTATTAAATGGTATAATCAATCGCTCGAATACAGTGTTCCTGCAAAGATCTATACAACTTCAATCAATGCACTCGGTAACCTTGGCACAATCTACCGTGATCTTGATGAGCCCGAAAAATCGCTGAAATATTATCTGGAGTCAATTGATCAGGCGAAAAAAATCAGTTATATCTTTCATTTGTCTTGGGTATATAAGGATATGAGCGACATGTATCTGGGATTGAAAGATACCTCTAACGCCTACAAATATTATGTTCTTTACAAGCAGTTCAGTGATACCCTTTTAAAGAAATCAAGCAGTGAAGGACTTACGGATGCAAGAATAAGATATGAGGCTGACAGCCACAATAAAGAGGTGGAATTGCTGAATCTGAGAGTCTACAACCAAAGGCTTCTGATATATGGAGCAATCGGGTTATTTATTCTCAGTGTGGCAGTGCTCATCCTGCTCCTCAGCAGGGCAAAAATAAATGCCAAACGCCGCATAAGCGAGATGAACAGGCAGATATCAGAAATCACACAGGCAAATCTCCGGCAACAGATGAATCCGCACTTTATCTTCAACACCCTGAACTCAATCCAGTATTATATGTACCAGCACGACAAACTGGCAACAAACAACTATCTCACCAAGTTCTCAAGCCTCATGAGGAAAGTACTTGAAAACTCCCGGCACACGGCTGTTCCGCTGCGTGATGAACTTGATGCATTAAATCTCTATCTTGAGTTGGAAATGATAAGATTTAAGGATAAATTTGAATACCGGATAAATATTGACGAAGAGATAGATACACTTCTATACAAAGTTCCGACCATGCTTATCCAGCCATATGTGGAGAATTCCATCTGCCATGGGCTGATGCCGGGTGAAAACAAGGGATTTGTAAGAATTGATCTGAAACTTGAAAAGGAATATATCCTGTGTACGATTGAAGACAATGGCATTGGCAGAGAAGCTGCCTCTGAAAGAAGAAAGAAGAGTGACAACAACCACAACTCCCTCGGGACACAGATTGTCTCATCAAGGCTTGACCTGGTTAACTCACTGTATGGGACAAGTTTAAAAACAACATATACTGACCTCAGGAACGAAAATGGAGTACCTGCAGGGACAAGAGTTGAAATCCAAATTCCGATACTGTCATGAAGCACAGATTAATAACAATGATCATTGATGATGAACCGGATGCTGTGGATTTCATCTCATCAATAATCAGCGAATACTGTCCCGGACTGGAAGTTACAGGAAAAGCTCACAATGTAAAGGATGGAGTCAGACTTATTAAGGAGATAAAGCCCGAACTTGTCTTTCTGGATGTAGAAATGCCTAACGGCACCGGGTTTGATCTGCTGACAAATTTTCCTCAAAAGGATTTTGATGTTGTATTTATTACAGCTTTTAACCATTATGCAATTAAGGCAATAAAATTCAGTGCTGTTGATTATATCCTGAAACCAATCAATATCAATGAGTTCATAGAGGCTGTCAACAGGGTAATACATAAGCGATCAACAAATACATTTGCCGGAAGTGAAAATTTTGAAGCCCTTCTGGAGAATATCCGCACCGCAAATCCGACAAGACTTGTAATTCCAACTTCCGACGGAAGGGAATACCTGAACCCGAAAGAGATTATCAGGATCGAGGCTGACAGGAGCTATTCCTGGTTTTTTATTTCCGACAAACGAAAATTCTCGTCTCAAAACATCTGAAGGAGTTCCAGGACCTGCTCAATGACCGTAACTTTTCCGCCCGCATAATTCCCACCTCATAAATCTTGATTATGTCAAGAAATTTGTCAGGCATGATGGCGGTTATATCGAGATGACAGATGGAGCCCAGGTCCCGATCTCAAGAAACAGAAAAGACCTTTTCCTGGCTCACATGTCAAGATATACAGGGTAAATAAAATCAGACTCTGCCTGAATACCTTAGAAAAGAACGGCATAAAAACAACATGCTGACAACAGCTATTGCCAGGGATATTGCTCCATACATTAAGCTCTCAGCGGGTAAACCGATTACCCATGCCCAGCTCAACCAGTAGAAATGGGGAAAAAAATTCAAGGTAATTCCATGGATGGTGAACGCAGCAAACCTGTCGGCACAGTAATCAGAAACATAAGAGAAATCAGGGAATAAAGCTTCCATTTCGTTCTGTTACAACCGAAACAGGCTGTAAAAAGAAAAATAAACGGTGCCATTGTCGCCAGGAGAAAAGCGGCATATATGCTTCTCACCCATCCTTCTGTGTCAACCGGATTGGTAAGGAAGATAACTGTCAAAACAATACCGAAGGTGAGAAATGTAACTGCAACAATTCTGCTCTTAAGCAGCCATTTGGGCTCTTCTGATATCCCGGTTTTATTATTGTCAGCCAGCGGAAGTTTATACAGATGGATGAAAGAAGAATAATAATCCATATGCAGGATGCGATATCAGCGTTACAGCAATTACAGAATAATACCGGGTAAGCTGAAAAAAGAGGAAAGAGATATAACAGGAATAATGAAATAATTACCGGGATAAGGGCAGTTAAAAGCAGAGGTCTGCGTGAAATCTAATATCTAGAAAAATAATTTCATGATTCTTACCTTCATTCCTTTCCCCAAGTCTAACTTCAAAGCAACAAGTAGCTAAAAGTGACCGGAAATACTCAATTAACCACTGGGTTACATGTAATAGATAGGGAGTTTCCCTGTTCTATATACCCATTTGATTTAGAATAATTAAAATAATTCTGGCACTTATTACCAATGGAAATTTCGTTCAATGCTTAACTCTGTGTAACTCGTGAAGACTCAGTGGTTACTAAATCCTTTAGGTTAACCTTATTTTTTAACAGGTATATGTTTAAGTGTCTCAACCAGGAAATTCCAGAATTTCCCGACTGAAGCGATATTTACTTTCTCATCCGGAGAATGCGGAAACCTGATTGTTGGTCCGAAAGATATCATATCAAGTTTTGGATATACACCACCAATAAGTCCACATTCAAGACCTGCATGAATTGCTTTAATCTCAGGATTTTTCCAAACATATTCTTATAAACATGCTCACATTCTTAAGAATAGCAGATTGCATATTTGGTTTCCATCCCGGGTAACCGCCCGTCAGTTTAACATCAGCGTTTATCAGATGAAACACAGCTGCAATTTTCCAGGCAGTAGCTTCTTTGGCAGAATCTACTGAGCTTCTGGTAAGGTTATGGCAGTAAAATTGCCCATCTTACATTTGACAATTGCAAGGTTGTTGGATGTTTCTACCAGTCCTTTCATTGCCTGACTCATTCGCACAACACCATTCGGACATACAAAAACGGCCCTGATGATTCTGTACTGGTCGCCCTGATTCATAACCTTAGCAGGTGTCAGTATTTTCTCAGCGGAAAACTTCAGGTCAGGTTCTGTTTCAGCAAATTCTGCCTTATACATTTTTTCGTATCCTTTAACAAAAGTTTCAAATTCCGAAGCTTTAATTTCAGGCACAATAACAACAGCAATTGATTCGCGCGGAATGGCATTGCGAAGATCACCACCAGCTGCTTCTGATACTCTGATTCCAAAATCTGCTTCAGCCTGCATAAGGAAACGGAACATCATTTTATTGGAGTTTGCACGTCCAAGAGGGATATCAACCCCGGAATGGCCGCCTTTAAGTCCTTTTGCAGTTATCTTATAGGTAGTCATACCTTTGGGAGATTTTTCCTCAGCATAAGTTTTAACAGCACTGACATCTATACCTCCGGCACAACCTACATATAATTCACCCTCATCCTCAGAATCGAGGTTCATAAGAATATCTCCATTCAGTAATCCTTTTTCAAGACCAAAAACACCTGTCATACCAGTCTCTTCATCAATTGTAAAAAGCGCTTCAATTGGTCCGTGAACCAGGTCCTTTGAAGCCAGTACAGCCATAGTAGCCGCAACTCCAATGCCATTATCAGAACCCAGAGTAGTACCATTGGCTCTTACCCATTCACCATCGATAATGGTCTCTATCGGATCTTTTTCGAAATCATGTTTCTTATCGCTGTTCTTCTGCGGAACCATATCAAGATGCGTCTGGAAAATAAGTCCCTTTCGGTTCTCCATTCCTTTTGTAGCTGGTTTTCTGATAATTACATTGCCTACTTTATCAACAAGAGTATCGAGATTATTCTTTTTTCCAAAAGCCACCATATACTCCACAATCTTTTTTTCTTTCTTGGAAGGTCGCGGTATCTGTGTTATCTCATAGAAGTAATTCCACAATTCTTTCGGCTCAAGTTTACGTATGTCGCTCATATTCAATTGATTTAAAATAATATAAAATTAACAGATAAAATTAATACAATTTGGTAACATAAACAATTATTAAAAGGCTGGAAACCTATAATTTCGTTATTACATAAGGGAAAATTATTTACTATGAAAATTGTAACAAAAACTTAACATATATATATAATTTTTTTTCATACGAATAGAGTTACCTTTGAGGGAGATTTTTAACCCGGCAAATAAGTATAACTATTTAAAAATGGATTAATTATCAATAATCCAGAAATTATTAAAATAATATCGTTTTTGCCTCAATAAATATATATAAATGACATTTTTGTACATACTGATTGGAATGGTTTTGATCTTTGACTTTATCAATGGATTTCATGATTCAGCCAACTCAATTGCGACCATTGTATCCACAAAAGTTCTTTCTCCTTTTGCCGCTGTTGTTATGGCAGCATTCTTTAATTTTATTGCCTTCCTGATTTTTCCTCTCAAAGTTGCAACAACAATGGGAAAAGGTGTTATAAATCCCGATGTTATAAACCTTACTGTAATTGCTGCTGCATTGTTTGCAGCAATAACATGGAATCTTATCACCTGGTGGTATGGGCTCCCGTCAAGCTCATCGCATACTCTGGTAGGCGGCCTGGTTGGTGCTGCGGTTGCAAGTGCCGGATTTAGTTCAGTTATTCCGGCAGGAGTGATCAAAATAGTAATCTTCATTGTGATTGCCCCTTTGCTGGGCATGGTAATGTCTTTTATAATATCTGCAATTGTCATTTTTATGGCCAGAAAGCATTCTCCTTCCGGAATTGATAAACATTTCCGAAGACTGCAGCTCCTGTCTGCTGCAGCGTTTAGCCTTGGTCATGGCGGCAACGATGCTCAAAAGTCTATGGGGATTATCTGGGTTGCACTTATAGTTTCGGGACTTGCTACAAAAGACGACCCTATTGCTTTATGGATTGTACTTTCGTGCCATGCTGCAATCGCGTTGGGAACATTAATGGGAGGATGGAGAATTGTCAAAACCATGGGGCAAAAAATTACCAAACTAAAACCTTTTGAGGGATTTTGTGCTGAATCGGCAGGAGCACTTACACTCTTTGGTGCTACTCATTTCGGCATACCTGTCAGCACAACTCATGTTATCACAGGTGCAATCATTGGAGCAGGTGCGAGAAAAGGTGTTTCAGCTGTAAAATGGGGTGTTACAACAAGTATTTTCTGGGCATGGTTTCTTACAATACCTGTATCAGCATTGATCAGTTTCACAACATATTTTTTACTAAATTTTATTATTGGATAAATCTCATAATTACCTCATTTTTAACATCCAGACTATGAATATTGACAGTTTTCTTAAGTTTTTCGTACCAAAAGATCACTCATTTTTTCCTTTGTTTGAAAGCGATGCACAGAACCTTGTGAAAGCGACAGTACTGCTTAAGGAATTGATGGCCACCAATGATTTTAATGATTTTGAAAGACTTAACAAAGAGATCAAAGATGTTGAACACATTGGAGATGAGATCACTAATAAAACATATGAACAGCTTAACAAATCTTTTATAACCCCATTCGACAGGGAAGATATTCATGAACTTACAGCCCATATCGATGATGTGGTAGATTCCATAAATGGGATAAGCAGGAGAATCTGCCTTTATAAACCAAAAAAAATGATACCAGTCTACGAGGTGATGGCTCAAATGATTTCTGAAGTGCAAAGGAGATAGAAATTGCTATTCCATTGCCTCAAAGATCCTGTTGCAAATAAGGACAAAATTACGCTTGCCTGCGGAAGGGTAATAAAATTGAGCACAAGGCAGATGAACTTTACTTCGAGGGTTATCTGAAATATTTGAGAAAGAAGAAGACACAAAAGAACTTCTTAAAAACAATAAAATCCTTGAAATACTTGAAAGATGTGTTAATGAGGAAGAAGATGTGACGGACACTCTTAAGGCTATCCTAATCAAGATGGCTTAAACAGCAACCGGGGCCCTGTTACTCCTGGTGAATAAACAATGTCTCAGGCCAGGATTGACGTTGAACGCAGACCTGCACATGTATGAGAATCACTGAAACTTGTTTGATGTGAATCATTTGAGTTATCCAAATAGTCTGAATCTGACATCTATCTGTAGATGTTTAGAGTTTATAATGATTTCTGGTTTTAGGTAATAATGCCGTGCAGATAATTAATATTCCCAGGGTGGAATAAATTGTATTGAGAATATCAACCGGGTTCAAAATCAAAGTCTGAATATTTATCCAGATGATCTGCCCGATACCAGTGTAAGATTCATAACCCAATACTTCTTTCCGTTCTCCTGATATAAGATTTAAATATTGATTGGCAGGATCAGATTCGTTACTTTTTAAAGTAACGTTTTCTGTAATACAATCTTAATTTTTCTGACATGTCATTGTAATAATCAGAGGGTAGATTTGACGTTGGAATTAATTACTAATTGATTATTATAATTTTAGCTATGAAAAGTTCAATACGAATTACAATAGTGATAGAAGCTATCCAAAGGAAAACCTCATCATGGTGATTGCGATGTCTGAATGAAAACAATTGAACTCATTCCTTCAGCTCTGAAGGAAAAATTCTGGCTGGTCTCTGCTGATATGGGTTATGGCCATCAGCGGGCAGTATATCCATTGAAATTTCTCGCAAAAGACGGGATAATACTGAATGCCAATATGTCACCATATGCCTCTTTAAAAGAACGAAGGCTCTGGAAAGACATGCTCAGAACCTATGAATTCATGTCAAGGGCAGGCAAATTGCCACTTATAGGTAGTTTACTTACAAAGATGCTCGACAGTCTTCTCTATATTCCCAGTTTCTATCCGCTTAAAGACAGATCGAATTCAACATTGCAGGTAAGATACCTGAAATTGCGCGTCAAAAAAGGACTCTGCAACGGAATTACAGAGAATATGAAACCAACCGGAACTCCCCATGATAACATCCTTTTACTCTTCAGCAATAGCTGCAGAAATAGCGGGCCATGAATCAGTATACTGTATTATCTGCGATACTGACATGAGCAGGGTCTGGGTGACTGAGGATGCCCGGACCAGCCGGATCTTGTATTTTGCACCGGGGACTATTGCAGCGCAGCGGCTCCATTCATATGGTGTTCCGGAAAAGAACATTTTGCTGACAGGTTTTCCATTACCGCTTGAACTTCTGGGGGACCGGAATCTGTCTGCGCTTAAATTGAACCTTAAACGACGAATAAGGAATCTCGATCCTTCCGGATCATTCCGTAATCTGTATAAACACAGTATCAATGCATATCTTCATGAAAGTGATAAAGATATTCTGATGCTTCATTTCAGAAAAGATCATTGACGATCACATATGCAGTAGGTGGTGCAGGCGCTCAAAAGGAAGTCGGTAAACAGATTGCGACAAAGTCTTGCCGGTGAGATAATTAATGGTAAGATAAAACTAAATCTTGTAGCCGGAACCCGGAAGGAACTCAGGGATTATTTCAATGAGGTGAAAAAACATATCGCATCTGAAAGTGAAAATGTCAGGATACTCTGGGCAGAAGATAATGAATCCTATTTTAATCTGTTCAATCAGGCATTGCAAACAACTGACATATTATGGACAAAGCCCAGTGAATTGTCTTTCTATTGTGCGCTTGGAATTCCGATTATCATGACACCGGCAATAGGTCCCCAGGAAAAATGTAACCGGCGGTGGCTGAGAGAGATCGGGGCCGGGATTAAGCAACAGGATCCTGAATTTACCAATCAGTGGCTTTTTGATCTGTTGAACAGGGGTCGTCTTGCCGAAGCAGCCTGGAACGGTTTTCTTAAAGCCAGAAAATATGGAACATATAATATTATTGATTTTTTAGAATCAGGCAGTTTTACTTCCAGCAATGATCCATTGAAAAGATAAAAGGCGATTAATTAACATTTTCTTTACAATTGTGTAACAGTTATATAACAAAGTAACTGTAGGTTTAAACTTGTAAAATTGTAAAGAAATGACAGTTTGGAAAAATACCTCTTTCTATATCTGAAAACCGGCGGCGGCCATCTTGCTCCGGCAAAAGCTGTGGCGAATAAGATAAAAACCAGGCACAAATCCAATGTTGAAATAGAATTGGCTGATGGCTTATCCGACTCGAAAAGAATAGTAAAAAGAATCATCGAAGACGGTTATAAAACCGCTATCAATAAAGCAGCCTGGACCTACGAATTTCTTTACTTAATTCATAAACTATCAATTATTTCACGATTTTCAGCCAAACTGGTTGCGTATTTCGTTAAACCCGGGCTTGAAAAATATATTCTTGAAAGTAACCCTGATAAAATCGTATTATTCCATTTTTTCCTGATCAAACCAGTATTTGAAATTATCGAAACTTACAATCTCGAAATACCTGTCATCACAGTCGTTACGGATCCTTTTACCGCACATCCCATCTGGTTTCTTCAAAAGAGTCAGAATTATATTGTTTTCAGCGAGATATTAAGGGATAAATGTATTGACAAAGGAATAGATGAAAACAAAATCAAGGTATTTCCATTTGTCCTCGATAGCAGATTCTCAACACAAAGTCAGTGAAAAAAAGAAACTCAAAATCCGTTCAAATCTTGGATTTGCGCCGGATTCGAGAATTATTCTGATTATGGGAGGCGGTGAAGGTATGCCCAGAGGGAAGAAAATCCTGAAAAAAATTATTAAAAAGAACATGGACGCAGAAATTGCCATAGTCTGCGGTAGGAACATGAATCTTTATAACAGTGCAATGAAAATCAGGAAAAAACATGGTATCGATAACCTCAAGATATATGGCTTTATAGACTTTATTCATTCGCTCCTGAGCATCTCCGACATTGTGATTACCAAATGTGGCGCATCAACATCAATGGAAATACTCCTTATGGGTAAGATCCCTGTTATAAACAACTATATATGGGAACAGGAAAAGGGGAATATGGAATTTGTATGTAACAGCAAAATTGGTATTCTTGAAAAGAACACCAATCATCTTCCTGATCTTCTTGACAATCTTTTAAGAGATAATGAGCTTTACAACTCGCTCATCAGCAATATTAAAAAAGGCCTCGATCAGAAACGGCGTCGGCCAGGTATCAGATTACATTTTAAACTTCCATTAATGGACTTTTTTTCATGAATATTCTGGTATTATCTGACTTACATATTGACACCTGTGACAATTTTGGCACTTTTCAGTGGGACGAAATGGATCTTATCATGCAGATTGAGGGCTTTAGGGATATCCACAATATCAAAAAAGTAATATTCAACGGAGATATATTTGAATTGCTAAAATACCGATACGATGATATCAGAAAAGCTAATCCGATACTGATGAGATACTTCAGTGATAATGATTTCATCTTTATCAAGGGGAACCATGACGTGATGGCAGAAGACGGAACTGACCATTATCAGATAACGAATTCCTCAGGACAAATAATTCATATCGAACATGGACATAATGCAGACTGGTTCAACGGATCCAGACTTGGCAGCGTCCATCGGAAGAATCGGATTATCATTACTGAAGAAGATGTCACATTCAAAATTCTGATGGACTCTATTTCAAAATAGTCGCATTTGAGGATCAGATACATCACATCCCTAAGAACTACAACACATTAAAGTACCTGACATACGCCCTCAAGCTACTGAGAAAGTACGATGTTGTCATTCTTGCCCATACGCACAAACTTGAATCTCACCACACATACTACCTAAACAAGAAAAAACGATACCTCAATTGCGGCACATGCTCGCTAGGACGATTTCAGGGGATATTAATGGATACCGAAACCCTTAAATATGAATTAATTAAGGAAACAAAAGAATCCATAAAGAATTCTTCCAGCTGGCCTATGCAATATAGCTGACCTGTCATTCCGGACATCCTATATAAATGAAATCACGACTCAAAACATTCGCCATCTGCTCGTTCTTGATAATGTCGTATATCCAGATCCAGTAAATGCCCAGATTCTTGGCGATACTGCTTCATTCAATCTGACCGAAAAATGCGTTGACAATATTTACAATTTTAATTTTGTAAAGGCCAGGGAAATATGCAATACGATAAATCAGAAACATCCTGGCCATCCAGCTGTTTACCTCCTGAGAGGAATGATAACTTATTGGGAAAACTATCCCATGCTTCCTAAATCTTTCGCCATTAAGTCATATCTGGATGATATGCGTATCTGCATCAGATTAAGTGAAAAGGAAAATGAATCATCAAACGAAGCAGAGTATTTATTGATTAATCTCTGTGCAAGAGGAATGTTGTTATTGTTTTACTCAGAGAATGATTTCAACTCAGAAGTGATTCCGATTGCCACAAGTACATATCCGCATATACGACGATCATTTAATTTTGCTACATCGTACTACGATTTCAATTTTTTTACGGGTCTTTATAATTATTACAGGGAAGCATACCCCGATGCATATCCAATATACAAGACATTTGCCTTTCTATTTCCCGGAGGAGACAAGGCTGAAGGCCTTAAGGAGCTGCAGATCGCAGGAAGATATTCACTGGTATTAAAGGCAGAGTCATATTCATTCCTGTCCTGGATCTATACAAATTTTGAACGGGATTATAATCTTGCAACGACTTATAGCAAAATGCTGTATGAACTTTATCCTGACAATGCTCAATACCGGACTTCATATATAAAAACCCTCTTGCTTATTAAAAAATATGATGAGGCTGAAAAACTTATGAATTCCCCGGGACCTGCCATCAGAAACACCTTTATCCTGTGCGAAACTTGGAATATTCAATGGCATTCTTCAGGAAAAGAAATACCAAAATCCCGATCTAGCTTTAACTTTCTATGAAAAAGGAGTAAGAGAAATTTCGCCTTTTATCAAATACGGCAACGAGTATGCTGCCTATGCATACTTTGGCTTAAGCCGGATAAGCGATGCAAGAGGAGATAAAAACAATAAGAAAGTTTATCAGAAAAAAGCGACCGAACTGTCAGTGTTCAAAGATATAGATTTTAATAATTGAAACAGGGTCAGTATGCTGGCAGACCCAGTACCCAGTACCCAGTACCAAGTACCAAGTACCAAGAACCAGGAACCTATAACCCGAATACTCTAGTTACTTCTTATCATTGTAAGCACCATTTTGAACTTCTCAGCTGCCTTTACTGCATGCGGAATATTTGCAGGCATAATGATGCTCTCTCCGGTCCCGAGCAGATACGACTTCCCTCCTATTATGATTTCTCCTGTGCCATCAACTACCTGAATAAGTGCATCAAAAGGGGCAGTGTGTTCGCTCAATGCCTCTCCTTTGGCGAAAGAGAAGAGGGAGATGTTACCTGTCTGTTTTTTGAGAACTGTTTTGCTCACAATTCCACCGTCAGCATAATCTACTGAATCAGTGAAGCTGAAAACTTTGGACTTTTCAAATTCGTTTGAAGACATGGTATTGAATATTGATTTATTTCAGGCAATAAGCTGAATGTAAAGTGAAGAAGTTTTTTCAGAAAATATTAGAAAACAAAAAGGCTGCCTGTCAAATCATTATGAAATCTTTGACTTTCTGGCAGCCTCATCGTATACAAAAGAACCTGTTTATGATGAATCCTGAGACCGGATATCACCGGAAATTAGTTAAGGGACCCTGACTTGTCAGCAGTTTCACAACATTTTTTGGCTTCACCTGAGGCAGAGGCAGTAGCAGATTTGCATGATTCATCGCACTTTCCTTCTTTGCAATTGGCCTCACAACCGGCTTTATCTTTGCAGTTTGCCTTATCACAGGCTTTTGCTTCAGCAGTAGTGCCGTATTTCATTTTGGAGCATGATGATGCAGCAGCAGAACACTTAGAGCCATCTTTGGCCATTTCGGTACAGGATTTCTTTGTCTCCTGCGGCTTATCCTGTGCATTAACTGCAAGAACAATAACAAATGCTGATATTAATACAGCTGACAGTCCAATTATTGCTTTCTTCATAAAAATCGTTTTTTAAAAGTTTAAATTATACAAATATACTAACAAATCTTTTGGATGAATGTTTATGTTGTTAATATCATGTTAAAATTCAACTCTTAATATTTGGCAGCTGCAGACCATAGCCTTTCTTTTTATCCTCGGCTTTAAGAAGAAAAGCAAAGAGCAGAGCCAGAAGGCCAAAGCATGTAAAAATGATCATGGGGAGAGTATAATTGTATGTTGGCACATTTACCCCGTCAATCAGCCTGGTTCCGGTAATACAATATTTATCAAGTACCCAGCCTATCAGTGCAGGAACTCCCATAAGTCCCCAGTTCTGAACCCAGAAAATAAGGGCATATGCAGTACCAAGCTGCTTTTCGGGAATTATTTTCGGAACAGATGGCCACATCGCTGAAGGAACAAGAGAAAATCCGATACCGAGTACAATTATAAGTGCAATGGCAACGGGTTTGAAGTTCAGGAACGGGATAGAAAACAGGGCATGGACGACAATTAAAAGAATTGCGCCTATAATCATAATGCTGGCACCCTTCCCTTTACGGTCATAGACATTACCAAAAAATGGTGTAAGGAGAATTGTGCCAAAAGGCAAAAGGGCCGGAATACTTCCTGCTACCAGCGGATCAACATTAAATTTATTTACCATAAGATCGGAGGCATACTTCAGAAATGGAAATACTGCTGAATAGAACAATACGCAAAGAATTGCAATATACCACCATCCTTTGTTTTTTATAATGAACCAGATATCAGATATCTTAAAAGACTCTTCATCTGCAGCGATACCGGAATTTGCAGCTTCCTCGGCCACTGATTTATCAAGCCTCTTATCCTGAATAGTGTAAAGGAAAAATGAAATCATCCCGATGCATAATAAAATCAATCCGAGAAAAATTGGTTTTGATACACCGCCTAACCATATTGCCATAGGATAAGATGCGAACAGAGCAAACCTGTTCCGACTCGGGCAGACGCCATTTCAAGTCCCATGGCCAGGGCCATTTCTTTGCCCTTAAACCATTTAACAATTATTTTTGAAACAGTTATTCCGGCAACCTCAACTCCGACCCCGAAAATTGCATAGCCCAATGCAGCAATAACAACCTGAGCCTTCATGCCAATTATCTGCAGTCCATCAAGTGAATGCGTTGAAATAGCCCAGAACTTGAGAGCTGTTCCGGCTACCATTGTTATTGTTGCCATCCTGCCGGTGAACCTCACTCCCTTTTTGTCCAGAATGATCCCGCCGAGAATCAGCATCAGCAGAAATACATTGAACCAGCCGTAAGCACTGGTAAAAAAACCATATTCGGTACTGTTCCATAAAAGTTCTTTCTCAAGCATAGGCTTCAGCGGAGCCATTACATCAGTAAGATAATAACCGCATAACATCGTAAAGGATACAACTGCAAGGGCAGTCCATCGTGCAACCTTAGAGTCTCGCAAAGTATTTGTTACAGTTTCCATAAATTAAGATTAGGTAAGTTTCGCCGGTAAATGTAGAAATTAAGTTGGCAAATGGCAATAAGCAGTTGGCAATTACTTTTTTAACCTCTAGCTGACTTTTGCCAGGTGCTATTTGCCTTCTGCCTTCTGCCTTCTGCCTGCATTTAATAGCCGACATGGCAGCAGTTATCCTGAACTAAAATCAGGAATAATTGTTTAAATCCAAAAAAGTGCTCCAGCTGATACATATAATAAGATTTTAATTTATTTTGGCATTGATTTTGACACTAAGCTTTCTGACTTCCAAATATGAAACACTTAAAATACAATAATATGAAATCATATTTTACTTTTGCATTGCTCTCGATATTATCGGTTTCAGCATATTCACAGGCAGTTTCTTCATCGCCTGGATCAGCTGTCAAGTGGTACACAATACAGGAAGCTGAAAAGCTCAATCAGCAATCACCCCGCCCTATCTTTATAGATACTTATACTGACTGGTGCGGTTGGTGTAAAAAAATGGACAAGGATACCTTCACCAATTCTGTTATCTCTGATATTCTGAATAATAAATTTTATCCGGTTAAATTCGATGCCGAAGGAAAAGAGAGTGTGACTTTTCTTGGTCAGACATTCATAAATGACGGAAAAGCAGGTAATGCGCACCAGCTTGCAGTTGCGCTGCTGCAGGGCCAGTTATCATACCCTACGGTTGTTTTTCTGACACAAAAAGACGGGAAATTCGGTGTAGCTCCTGTTCCGGGATATAAACCACCGAAAGAGATGGAGATGCTCCTGAGCTTTTTCGCCAGTAAAGCCTATGACACGCAGAACTGGGAAGAGTTTCAGAAGGGGTTTAAGGGAAAGATCCAGTAGCTGGGTGCTGGGTGCTGGGTGCTGGGTGCTGGGTGCTGGGTAATTATATCATTTAGACATTCCAATTGTTTTCAACCCATCCGATATAATTGTTTATCTTTTTGCCAAGAATATTATATTTGGGAATCAGATCTACAAATTCAAGAATATCAGAGTAAAGTAAAACAAGAGTATCCAGATGGTTTATCGTTTCATCACAGGAGGCCTGAGAATAGACTAAAAATTTAATATATTCTGGCTTATATCTACGCCTTCCATATCCTTCTGATATAGTATCCTTTACACTCTTTGAAGATCGTCTGATCTGGCTTCCCTGTTCAAAAAGTTCGAATTTAGGTAACTTCAAGGAGACATGGTGCACTTCTATTGCCAATTCAAAGGCAATTTGATAAATCTCAAGTTCTTTGTAACCACTCATAGTTAGCTATTTCATCAGAAAAGAACCTAGAACCCAGAACCCAGAACCCAGAACCCAGAACCAAGCACCTTCCTATCCATATCCCCAACTAACTACCTTCCGATAATATAGTTCGCCGGCAGCTGAATCACCTGTCCAAACTGGAAGACTAATTTTCTGGTATTAAGGAATACTTCTGATCCCAGACTGACTTTCAGATTTACCATATCCGGAACCCTGTAATAAAGCTTATCATATACCTGATCAGATGGTTCTGACTGTTGCTTTCTGATAATGGCGAGGTCCTTTGTCTTTTGTTCAGGAACAATTTCAACGATCACGGGAGTGCCTCCTTTACCAGTGCTGTTCAGGGGACCTGTCAACTCCGAAAACTGAAACAGTACTATTTGTTTGTTGTCGCCATCCTTTCCTGGAATTAAATTATAGGTGTATGAAACTTTCTGTTTGATTGTTTTCCCTGTAAACAATTCCATATATTCCTTTTCAAGCCTGTTCATTTCAATTATAGCTGCATCACTCTGCGGGAAAACATTTGCTTCCCCTGTGAGAATAAGATGCTTGCCTTCCCTCATCTCCATCAGGCGTTTTGCAGCTCTTTCAGCCAGCTGGTCGGCAGTCAGCCTCTTTTTCTTTTCAACAACATATGGTACCCTTACAAAGGATGAGTCAATACTAAGCCTTTTATATGCAGTGTCGCTCTGGACCATATAATACTCATCCGATCCCAGGTCCCTTGTCGAAAACTGATTCAGATCCTGTTCATTTGCGAGATGTAAATTTCCGGAAGAATATAAAGATTCAGGATTCAGATCAAGAATAAGACCTTCTTTTTTAAGGGCAGAGCACATTAGTCTGGAACAGGGAATTGCTTTCAATTATATAAAACTCAGATGGATCGAGTTCTTCGTGAGAATACACCGAAATGCCATCAATTGTCCACGATTCTCTTTCTTCAGTAATAACTTTATCAAGGCCAAGCAGTTCGCCTGCATAACGTGCATAGGGACCTGGCTTTTCAATTGTTCTTTCAAATTCAACCGTAAAAGTAAATACCGTTCGTGGCAGACCATATACAATACTTCCTTCTCTCAGCTCAGTCGGATCTGACAATGGCAGTACAACTCTTTCAGGTTCAGCCATTTTTTTAGCTGAAGAACATGAAAATGTTATTAAAACCACTGCCAGGTATGTTACTAATCGTAGTGTAGTTCTCATAATTTATTTTATTAGTTCAGGAGTCACTTCCCCTTAATTTATTAAACGCTTTTCCAATGCAATTAATTATATCTGATGCAATAATTGATTCGTAACATGATTCTTCCGCTGCTATATCACCAGCCAGTCCATGAAGAAAAACACCAAGCAATGCAGCATTTTCGGAGGAATATCCCTGGGCGAGCAAAGATAATATGATTCCTGTAAGTACATCACCGCTGCCGGCAGTTGCCATTCCCGGATTACCGGTACTATTGAAAAATACCTTTCCCTGCCGGTGTAGTTATTGATGTATATGCTCCTTTAAGAATAACAATGCAATTGTAATGTTTACTGAAATTCTATCTGTCTCATAAGCCTGGCAAATCCAGTTTCAGTTCTCCCTGTAAGCCTTTCAAATTCTTTTGGATGGGGTGTAAGAATAGTTGCCGGCTGGCAATAATGTGAGCCATTCCTTGTTGACTGAGAGAATATTAAGTGCATCAGCATCAATAACAATGGGTTTTTCACATTCTGCGAGAAACTGGTGCAAGGCCTGTCTGTGTTTCTGGATCTGTTCCCAATCCAGGTCCTACAGCAACTGCGCTGTATAACCCGGCATTTCCCATTTCAGAAATACAATCTGCAGAAGGATCCTGCTCCACCATAGCTTCAGGAACAGAACCCTGCATAATTGGGATTCCGCAGGATGGAATATGACAGGTCAATAGTCCGATACCTGACCGGAGAGCTGCCCGTGCTCCAAGGATACTTGCTCCCATCTTTCCGGAAGATCCTGATATGAACAAACCATGACCAAAATTTCCTTTATGATCAAATCTTTTCCTTTTTTTAAGCATTGGCAATACATCACCTTTACCAACCAGTGTATATGGTGATGGGAGATCTTTTATTGCATTATCATGCAATCCGATAGGTAAAACGAACCATTCACCGATATACCGGAAATTTTCAGCAAACATGAATGAGAGTTTGGGAAACTGAAAACTGAGTGTATAATCTGCCCTGATAATATTTTCAGAATTGTTGCTGCTGTTATCTTCCCCGAACAATCCTGAAGGAATATCAATCGAAATTTTAGTGCAATCAAGCTTATTGATCTCCCTGATTATCTCTGCAGGCAAACCCTCAGCAGGTCGGGTAAGTCCGGAACCAAAAATTGCATCAATTATTATATCCTCCGATGAGATGACCGGAAACTTATCCGGAGCTGTCAAGATAATTAAATCTGACATCAGTTCTCTGCCTGAAGCCGGAGCCGGTTTATGTCCCAGTCTGCTGATGTCTTTTCTGTAAATTGCACATAATATACTTCAACATCATACCTGTTTGCCGAAAGCATCCGGGCAAGAGCAAGACCATCGCCACCATTATTTCCCGGACCTGCAAAAATAAAAATCCGTCTGAGACCGTTCAAAGCGGGTGACATACCAGTTAAAAGCTGTCCTGCAGCTCTCTCCATAAGATCGACTGAAGCAATTGGTTCATTGCTGATTGTATAATCATCAATCTCCCTGATCTGTTCACTTCTGAAAATCTTCATCATGGATATTACATTATACGCAAATTTACATTCTTCATCCGTTAATAAAAAGTGAGTTGACAATAATGTTTTTTATGGCTGATTTTTATAATCAAAAAGATTAATATATTTGTTTTCGTTCAATAAATTTGTTTTTAGAATAAATTTGAATTATAACCTAAGCTAGCCTATAATCAAATTACTGATATATAATTAATTATAAACAAATAAATATTCTCTATGCTAAAAAATCATCCCAAAGGATTACTGGTAGCCTTCTTCTCAAATATGGGAGAAAGGTTTGGATTTTATACAATGATGGCTATCCTGGTTCTGTTTCTCCAGGCTAAGTTCGGACTATCTGCTGAAAAAGCCGGAACTATATACAGCTGGTTTTATTTCAGCATTTATGCGCTTGCACTTGTTGGCGGTATACTTGCCGATGCAACCAAGAAATATAAACTTGTAATCCTTACCGGAATAATAATAATGTTTGCCGGATATATAGTTATGGCTGTACCGGGGATGACACTGACAATTACAATTATCGGTCTTTTTACAATTGCCCTTGGAAACGGACTTTTCAAAGGTAATCTTCAGGCAGTTGTTGGACAGATGTATGATGATCCCAAGTATTCAAAATTCAGGGATTCCGCATTTATGATTTTTTATATGGGGATAAATGTCGGAGCTTTTTTTGCCCCTTTTGCTGCAACCGCAATGCGAAACTGGTGGCTTAAAACAAACGGATTTGCTCATGATGGAAGTCTTCCTTCCCTATGTCACCAGTTTATTAACGGAACACTTACAGATACAACTACACTTCAGCAGCTTGCAGATAATGTTAGTCTGAATGGTCCTGTAACAGATCTTGCCGGATTTGCAGCCAGATATCTGGAAGTCTTCTCAAAAGGTTATAATTATGCTTTCGGAATTGCTGCAGGAGCAATGGTAATATCACTTCTGGTTTACATCTTTTTCAGTAAACTGCTTCCAAATAAGGAGAAGAAAATTACCGGGGTTGTGGAAAAGGTTGATTTTAAACCTTGGTTCTGGTTTTTGCAGCTGCTGCAATGGTTGTAACTGCTTATGCCCTCCATTTCATCAGGAATGTTGGTTGGGCCTCAGGGTTTGCCTTCGGACTTTTTGCAGCATTTGTTACCTGGATCATCCTCAGTGCAAAAAAAGAGGAGATGGCAAGAATAGTTGCACTTGTACTTGTATTTATTGTAGTGATTTTCTTCTGGATGTCATTCCATCAGAACGGACTTACACTTACACTGTATGCCAGAGACTATACTGTCAAACAGGTTGGTCCTTTCACAAATCTCTTCTTTACCCTGCCGTCAATGCTTGCAGTAATAGGTTCAATTGCAGGACTTGTTCTTCTTATTCGAAAAAGTACAGCCGGAAAGTCAGAATAGCTGGAGGAGTACTGCTGGTCATTTCTTTACTCTATGCTTCCTTTGTCCTGACAGGATTTGATCCCACTACTCTGCTGGGGAAAGGGCTGACTCCTTTTGGTTCACAGAACTGCAATATCACCTGAAGTTTTCCAGTCATTTAATCCGCTTTTCATAGTTGCTCTGACCTTTCCTGTTATGGGAGCCTTTGCGTGGCTTGCAAAAAAAGGCATTGAACCATCAACACCGAAAAAGATTGGCATCGGAATGATAATTGCTGCAATTGGATTTATTGTTGTTCTTATTTCATCAATCGGACTTCCCTCTCCATCTTCACTTGCCGGAGCTCCGGTTAATGAAGCTTGACAGGGTATCTCCATACTGGCTTATAAGCAGTTATCTGATACTTACAATTGCAGAACTCTTCCTGAGTCCAATGGGATTATCATTTGTTTCAAAAGTTGCTCCATCCAGGTTCCAGGGACTTATGCAGGGAGGCTGGCTGCTTGCAACTGCAGTAGGAAATAAATTGCTTGTTGTTGGAACTATTTTATGGGATAAGGTAGCTCTGAGTACTCTATGGCTGGTATTTATAGTTTGCTGCCTTGTTTCAGCAGCATTTATCTTCTCAATACTGAAACGACTTGAAAAAGTCGGTAACAGCTAAATTATAATTAATTTTTGTTTTTGCAAGGCAGGACATGCCATTGTACGAAGTCTCATTACTGAATATTATTCGGCTCATTGTAAGCGAGTCTGGAGACTTTGCTTTTAATATCTTGCAGTCTCAGGACTGCATGTGATTCTATTGCGAAGTCTGGAGACTTCGTCGATCAATTCGAAATTAATATGTCAATATATATATTAATCGAATCGCATTTATCCTGTATTGTGTCTATCATAATCGCTATTTTCTATTAATATTTGCTGATTATGCAGTAAAATTAGCTGAATATTACTATTTTTGCACTCTTATTTAGTGCATCTTTTGAGATGCATTTTTATTTTAGAAAAGTAAGCCATGAAAGTCCTGAAGTTTGGAGGCACATCCGTAGGATCACCTGAACGGATAAGGGGAGTAAAAAAGATTATTGAATCACAAGAATCTCCATGTGTGGTTGTTGTATCTGCATTTCAGGGTATTACAGATGAATTAAAAAAGATCAGCGAACTTGCATCTTCCCGGAATGAAGAATACAAAGTTCTGCTTGAAAAAATAGTCCTAAGACATACTGAATATGCCAGACAACTGGTCGCAAAAGATAAGCGAGCTTCCGTTATGGAAGCCATATGAGAATTTTTGCAGAGCTTCAGTGAAACACTCAATGGAATTTACCTGCTGCGGGAATTAAGCAAACATTCTCTTGATCAGGTGATGGGCACCGGAGAACTACTATCATCACTTATAATAAGCAATCTTATTGAAGACAGTCTCTTATTGATTCCCGCAATTTCATTAAAACCGACAGCAATTTTGGATTTGCAAATGTTGATTTCACCCTGACCAATACCTGATAAATGAACAAATAGATAATCCTAAGGAAACATTTATTGATCCCGGGTTTATTGCATGCAATCAAAGCAATGAAACAACAACACTTGGAAGAGGAGGATCTGATTATACTGCTGCAATTATTGCTGCTGCACTCGATGCAGAAGTTCTTGAGATATGGACCGATGTTGATGGATTTATGACAGCTGATCCGAAAAAAGTTGAAAAAGCGTATGCAATTGAAAGTCTGACATATTCTGAAGCAATTGAACTATCGCATTTTGGTGCAAAGGTAATCTACACTCCTACCCTTCGGCCTGTCTACAAGAAGAATATTCCAATACTGGTTCTGAATACTTTCAATCCCGATTCGAAAGGAACTCTAATAAGCAATAAATCATCAGATGATAACAAAAGTCCTATCAAAGGAATCTCATCAATTGATCATATTGACCTTATAACACTTCAGGGTACCGGAATGGTTGGTGTTACAGGAACTATCAATGAGGCTGTTCGGAGCTCTGGCCAGTCAGAATATCAACATTATCCTTATTACACAGGCATCCTCAGAATATTCAATAACCTTTGCTGTAAGTCCATCTGATTCAGGACTGGCAGCAGAAGCAATTCATGAATGAATTCAGAATTGAGATTGAGTTTAATAAAGAACTTGAAAGTTCTGATTGAAAAGAATCTTTCCATAATTGCAATTGTAGGTGAAAGGATGAAAAATACTCCCGGAATCTCAGCAACACTTTTCAAGTCGCTTGGGAGAAACGGAATAAATGTAATTGCAACTGCACAGGGTTCATCTGAATTAAATATTTCGGTTGTTATAAAAAATGAGAGTCTTAAAAAAGCACTGAATGTTATACATGATGGATTTTTCCTGTCACGCTATAAAGAGATGTACCTTTTTATTGCAGGAACAGGTCTTGTGGGTACAAGCCTTCTTAAACAAATTAAGAAGCAGTATCCAACACTTCTTAGTGAACATAATCTGAAAGTAAACCTGATGGGTGTTACCAACTCAAGAAAGATGATAATCGACAAAAAGTGTATTTCACTTGATAATTACAAGGAGGCTCTTAAAACATCGGCGAAAAAGGAGATATTGCCGGTTTCATTCAATCATATGACAAGACTGAATCTCCGGAATTCAGTATTTATTGATTGTACTGCTGATGAAAATGTTGCATCAAGATATAAAGATATTCTTTCAAAATATGTTTCAATTGTAACTGCAAATAAAATTGCATGCTCCTCTGAATACAGTTATTATCAGAAGCTCAGGAATATTGCCAGTGAAAGAGGAGTAAGATTTATGTATGAAACAACAGTTGGTGCAGGTCTTCCTATAATTAAAACGATCAATGACCTGATTGTAAGCGGTGACAAAATACTTAAAATTGAAGCTGTACTGTCAGGCACCATGAATTTTATATTCAATGAACTAGGTCCGGAAATGCCTCTGAGTACTGCAATAAAAAAAGCCAGGGAAAAAGGCTATTCAGAACCTGATCCGCGGGTTGATCTGAGTGGTACAGATGTAGTCAGAAAAATACTGATACTGGCACGTGAAGCAGGATATCCCATTGAAAAAGAAGATGTTGTAGTTAAATAAATTTCTGCCTGATGAGTGTTTTAAAGGTGATCTGAATAAGTTTTTTGAAAAAGTAAAAAAATATGATGCTGAATTTGAAGAAAAGAGGAAAGAACTTGCTAAAGCAAAACAGAAAGTGGAGATTCTTTGCCACCCTTGACAAGGGAAAGGCAAAGGTTGAACTTCTGACTATTGGATCAGATCATCCTTCATTTAACCTTGAAGGAAGCAATAATATTATTCTGCTTACAACCAACAGGTATAATGAGCTTCCGATGGTTATCAAAGGTTATGGTGCCGGAGCTGAAGTTACTGCAGCAGGTGTATTTGCTGACCTGATGAGAGTTGTAAATGTTTAAACACGAATACTGATATTGAATAGTATCCGCAGTAATACTTATTCAACTAATCACTGAAATCACCTGAGAACCACACTTTCAGAGAGGCTCTTCTGAAAGGTCTTGCCCCTGACGGAGGCTTTATCATGCCTGATTCATTACTCCTGACTGACTCACAGAGATGAGACTTGCAAGATTTTCCGGAAAGGAATATTATGAAATTGCATTTACTGTACTTAATAAATTAATTGGCAATGAGATAGTCAGGATGAATCTGCTCAGATCTATGCAGGGATGCCTATAACTTTGATGTACCTCTTGAAAATGTTATGAAAGGAAATATATTCTGCGTCTCGATCAGGGTCCAACAGCCTCATTCAAGGATTTTGCAGCAAGGATGATGAGCAGGCTGATGCAGTATTTTCTTATCTGTTAACAATCAGCATCTTACAATTCTTACAGCAACCTCCGGTGATACAGGAAGTGCTGTTGCAAATGCATTTTATGGACTTAAAAACATAAATGTAATAATCCTTTTCCCTGAAGATGAGGTAACGCTTATGCAGAGAAAGCAGATGACAACTCTTGGAAAAACATATAGTATTATTGCTATTAATGGTAAATTTGATGATTGTCAGAGACTTGTAAAAAATGCTTTTCTGGATCCATCATCTTTCTCATGTTCCGCTTTCATCAGCAAATTCAATAAATATCGGAAGGCTTACTACCTCAGTCAGTTTACTATTTCTATGCATGGTCAAGGCTCGCTGAAGAATGTTGATGAAAAAGTTATATTCAGTGTTCCGTCAGGTAATTTCGGGAATCTTATGGGTGGACTGATTGCATCAAAAAATGGGACTTCCTGTAAAGAAGTTTGTTATATCAACAAATGCAGAATGATGAAGTGCCTGAATTTCCTTGAAACAGGAATTTATAAAGCAATTGTTCCATCAATAAACTGCATATCAAGTGCAATGAATGTCGGACATCCAAGCAATCTGGCAAGAATTGTTGTCCTTTTATGGTGGCATGATGGATGAAAAAGGGAGATAAGAAAGTCGCCTGATCTGAAGAGAATGAGAGATGATCTTTTTGGAATAAGTGTAACAGATGATGATACAAGAAATACAATTGCAGAAATATACAGAAAACATGGATATTATGCTTGAACCTCATGGAGCTGTTGCATGGAATGGCTTGAATGAATTTCTCAGGCTTAAAGATTAAAAGTACAGTGACAAAACAGCTCTACATTTCACTTGAAACTGCTCATCCTGCAAAATTTCCGGAAGAGATGCAGCAGATTATAAATAACTGATCCTCCGCTTCCTGCATCACTTTCAGGTCTGGAAGATAAAAACTGAGAATTATATCACAATTGATAATAATTATGAAATGCTGAAGGAATTTCATGCTGAAAAATTATTAAAAAGAATAACTGGTAATATATGTATATAGTTTGTTCTGATCTTGAAGGGGTATTTGTACCTGAAATATGGATTAATGTTTCAAAGCAGACCGGTATTGAAGAGCTGAAGCTGACAACCAGGGATATCAGTGACTATGATGTCCTGATGAAAGGAAGACTGGAACTGCTGAGAAAGCATAATCTTACACTGCATGATATTCAGAAAGTTATCTCAAAGCTTAAGCCACTGCCCGGAGCAATGGAATTTGTTGACTGGCTCCGATCATGTGCCAGCTGATTGTTGTTTCAGACACTTTTATTGAATTTGCTGATCCCTTCTCAGAACAGCTTGGAAGGCCAACTCTGTTATGTCATCATCTTACCACCGATAGTGAAGGAAATATTACAAATTATAATCTGAGGCAGAAGGATGCAAAAAGAAAGGTTGTTGAAGCACTTCAAAGCCTTAATTACAAAGTTATTGCTATTGGAGATTCATATAATGACATTTCGATGCTCCGAAAAGCAGAAATTGGAATTCTCTTTAATCCTCCGCAGAATGTTATTGATGAAAACAGCGATCTGACTGTTGTAAAATCTTATGATGAACTTAAAGAATATTATTGTCACGAATAATTGAACTTGACAATAGCTATAGAATTATTACCAGATATACTGTTAATTATTAACATCAGATCGTTTATAACTATTATTAATTAGAATTATATTAATTAATTATTTTTCTATTTTTACTCCTATTCTGATACATTTAAACCCGATAGACATGAAACTACCTCCATCCTCCAAAAACTGGCTGACAATTATCGGTTCAATAATTGCAGGAATTAATCTTGTTCTGATAATACTTCTATTTGTTATCTCAACAATATTTGATAAGGGGAGTACCAATCTGGGGTTGTTTATTTATATAATTCTGCCGGGGTTTCTGATTTTTGGGCTGATTACTGATTCCGATAGGAATGATCAGTGAAAGAAGAAGAATATTCAGAAATCATGATTCATGAAGACAGCCAGACTTCCAAGAATTGATCTTAATGATCCAAGGCACAGAAATGCATTTGTCATTTTTACAATAGCCACAATAATTATTCTTTTTCTTTCCACCCTGGGAAGTTTTAAGGCATATCATATTACTGAATCAGTTGAATTCTGCGGAACTCTATGTCACGAGGTAATGGAACCTGAACATACTGCTTATCAGAACTCTCCTCATGCCAATGTATCCTGTGTTGAATGTCATGTTGGTTCAGGTGCATCATGGTATGTAAAATCAAAATTATCGGGATTGCATCAGGTTATTGCTGTAATGACAAATCACTTTCCCCGACCCATTGAAACACCTCTTCATGATCTTCGTCCTGCAAGAGAAACATGTGAAAAATGCCACTGGCCACAGAAATTTTATGCACGATCACTCTGGACAAACAAATATTTTCTTGCCGATTCCCTAAATACCGAATGGGATATAATCCTTCAGATGAAAACAGGACCTGAATACAGCGGACTTGGACTGAGAGAAGGTATTCACTGGCATATTAATCCTGATGTAAATATTGAATATATATCAGAAAATGATAAACGCGAGAATATTACATATGTAAAGTACACCAATAAATCAACCGGAGAGGTTACAATTTACAGGAATGACAATAATCCGGTATCTGACAGTCTTATTGCTGCTTCATCCGCAAGGACAATGGATTGCATTGATTGTCATAACAGGCCATCACATAACTATAATTCACCTACTGTCTATTTCGATAAAGCAATGCTTACAGGAGATGTTTCAAAAAACATTCCGTTCTTTAAAAAAGCAGCAATGGGTATTTTGCAGCGAAACATTCAGCAACAGGGATACTGCGCTGATGAAAATAGAAGAAAGTATCACAGATTATTACAAAACAGATTACAGTGATTTTTATGAAACAAATAAGGAACTGATTAACAATTCAATAGCTTCAGTTCAGAAAGGCTTTCAGCCAGAATACCTTCCCTGAGATGAAAGTTACATATGATATTATCCTGAACATATAGGACATCTTGAATCTGATGGATGTTTCAGATGTCATAATGATGCATTTAAGTCAGAGAACGGAAGGGTAATATCACAAGGGACTGTAATCTGTGCCATACAATTGTCGGACAGGGAAATCCGGGAAAGATGGAGTATTCAAGTATAAGGGAGTCCTTGAATTCAAGCATCCTGTTGATATTGGGACAGCATGGAAGGAAGCCAATTGCTCAGAATGTCATCGTTATCTCTATTAAAATTGTTCAGAGAAAATTTATGAGTATTAATAAAAAAGCAGCCTGTAAAATAAAAAAATAATTATGAAATCACTCAATCTTAAAAATCGTCTTGTTCCGGCTTTCCTGACCCTCCTGAGGATACTGATCGGATGGCAGTTTTTGTACGAAGGAATAATAAAAATTGCTAACCCTGCCTGGACTGCCAGGCCATTCCTGGAAGGATCAAGGTGGATCTTTGGAGATTTTTTCAGATGGATGATTTCAGGAGATACAGGGATGTGGATTGTCGATACAGCCAATGCGTACGGACTTACACTTATCGGTCTGGCTCTGATGCTCGGGCTTTTTACCCGGCTTGCTGCCTGGGGCGGGGTTGCCCTGCTGCTGATGTATTATATCGCATACCCCCCATTCGGAGGCTTCAGCTATGGTTCGCCGTCTGAAGGAAGCTATCTGATCGTAAATAAGAATATGATCGAAATCATTGCGCTTGTAATGCTTGCCCTTACCGATTCAGGAAAGTTTTACGGGCTCGACAGCCTTAGAAAAAGGAAAAAAACAAGACCCGCGGAAAATAAAGAAATCATCGCAGAACATAATGCACCTGAGCTCAACTCCAGGAGACAATTACTTAAAGGACTTGCAGGGATACCTGCACTGGCGGTATTCTCAGGTGCCCTTGTCAGGAATTTGTCGGATCTGGGACCGGATGCTGTTTCCGGTGCAACTATAAAAGTAGACTTCAAGCAAAAGAAGGACCTCAAGGGGAAATTGCCTGAGGGCAAACTTGGTGATCTCACACTGAGCAGAATGATTATGGGCTGCAACCTGATAGGCGGATGGTCACACGCACGTGATCTTATCTATTCCGACAAACTTTTCAAAGCTTATAATAATGAACACAAAATAATAGAAACTCTGTATCTTGCAGAGCAGGCTGGAATAAATGCAACCTTCATGGTGACCCAGTATTATCCGACATTTAATAAATATAAGAGTATTTATAACAGCAAAATGCAATCCATTTGTCAGGCTATGCTGCCTGACAAGGACTTTTTCTCCGATGTTGACCTGGCCATAAAAAGTAATCCAACCGCTATCTATATTCAGGGAGGAGAAGGCGACAGGTACATCAGTGCAGGCAGATTCGATGAGATCAGAAAAGCCATTGATTATGTTAAGCAACATGGCTACCTTTGCGGTGTGGGGGCACATTCAATTGAAACAATAAAAGCATGCGAAAGAGAAGGCATTCCTTCTGATTTCTATGTAAAGACCTTACATCATGATAAATACTGGTCGGCTCACCCCGAAGAAAATCGTCAGGAATATATTGATGTAATAGGTCCGGTTTCAGCTGATCACAACAAAAATCATGAGAACATGTGGGATCTTTTTCCTCAAAGGACCATCGAATACATGAAAAGTATCAACAAACCCTGGTTTGCCTTCAAGGTACTTGCTGCAGGTGCCATTGAACCAAAGGACGGCTTCAGGTATGCCTTCGAAAACGGAGCTGATTTTATCTGTGTCGGAATGTTTGATTTCCAGGTGATAGACAATGTTAATACTGCCTGCGAAGTGCTGGCATCACTTAACAACAGGGAAAGACCATGGTTATCTTAATGCCTGGTAACAGTTATTAATTGCCCGATTGCCAACTGCATGTTGCCAACTGCCAACTTTTAATACTCCTTCTAAAATAGTGATGAAACCAACCTTTAACGCAGATTACTATTTTAGTATATCAGTAGTATATTGATCAGCAATATCTGCCTGGTCCTTTGACAGACCAGTGATGGCTACAATCCTGTTATCCTTCCATGCAAGAAACACAGTGCCGTTATATCCATCGGCAAGGACATATTTGCCACTCGATGTTTCAAGGGCATCTATGCCCGCAGATGCAAGATAAGCGTTTGCTGATTCCCATGCCTCGTCAGTCGATTTGCAGTTAAAGATGAAAACTGAAAATATGTCGGTACCTGATTCATAATTTGCCCTGAATGCCCTGTTCAGAAATTTGTGTCCCAGCACACTTTCATTTATGTACATTTCCTCGTTAACCTTTTTCCCGGATGGAGGGAACATAGAAAGTACAGGAGGCATTTCAGTACTGCCTTCAAGCAACCCGGCCACACTCAATGCGAGTGATTCAGCAGCCTGCAAAGTTTTCTCGCTTTTTGAGTAGGTCCTGATCTTAACGTAATAGTTACCTTTAAAAAAATTAATCACACCTCCTGCGCTGTAGCCCTGCGCACCGAGATTCATATAATTGAAAGATGGCGACCTTTCGGTCGAGTAAATGCCAAAAGCCATAGTATGGTCGCTATGACGGTAGATTTCCAGTTTAATTACATTTTTGCCTTTTTTATATTCCGCGACATGCAGGTCAACAAATCCGTAAGCCAGATAAGTTTCCGCAGCCCCATTTATAAAGTCCCACAGATTATCAGGAACAAATACCTGGAATTCAGTATTTTTCTTATAACCAGAGAGATCTGGAAATATGATTCCCTGAGCTGATGCCGATCCTGAAAGAAAAACCAGCAATAATCCGTTGAAAAATCTTTTTAACATATTATGATAAGTAAATTAAAGTAATTGGTTACAATACTCTGTGTATTCCTCAGTGAAAATCCGTGTAACTCCTTGGTTAATAAGTTTTTATATCACTAAACATTAAGTCAGAAAATCCACAGGCACATTCATTAGCCTCGAAATATCAGTAATTTTCTCTCTTACCCTGAATTTTTTAATACAATCAACTTTACAGTCAGAACAATCGTTGCAAGGATTATCAGTTGTTCCAATCTCATTTAGGAGTGAATGTGCCATCGCCGGACTTGAATATCCATATGTGTACATATATGCTCTCATGAGATCGGGTACGGGAAGATTCCTGGAACATTGCGCTATGCATCTGTTGCAGCCATTGCAATAGAGTCCTGTTTCAGCTGCCGGAACAATAAGATCATTAATCTCCCTGTCTGTAAGTGTAATATCTGACAGCATTTTCACATTGAGATCAAGCTGTTCAAAGTCTGTCATACCCGGAATGGTAGTAGTTATATACTGATTTGACAAAGCCCATTTAAGTGCAGCAGTTGTATTTATGGGCCTGGTCTTTTCCTTATCGAAGAATCCGCCGCCGGCAAGTGTCTTCATCGCAACTATTCCTATACCTGCCTCATATGCCCTTTTTATTGAGCTTTTCAATTCATTGCTGTAGGTTTGCATAAAATTGTATGATGTCAGAATTACATCCCATTTGCCTTTCTCAGCCGCTGCATTGATAACAGCTGCTTCGTTGCGGTGAGTTGAGAAGCCGACGAACCTGACCTTACCCTCTTTCCTTAGTTTTTTCAGCGCTTCGAGAACTGGTTTGAAGGTAAGAACTTCAGGATTATCAACGCTGTGCACATACAGTATATCAACATAATCCATCTGCAGCCTTGATAGGCTGAGGCTGAATTTTTCCAGAAAATCTTCCGTGGTAGTCTGTTTTGTCGGTTTCCCATCCTTGTCAAGACCATTCGGTTTTACCTTGGTCGCAAGGAAGAAAGAATCCCTGGAGAACTCTTTCAGGACATTTCCCAGCATGGTTTCGTTATTTCCATTCTGGTAACCGTGAGCAGTATCGAACAGTTTAATACCTTTTTCGTATGCTGCTTTGCAAAGCCCGGGACTATCGGCTCTCATAACCCCGAAACTGATTACCGGAATATTCAATCCGGTCTTCCCAAGGGCCCTGTAGATAATTTCATTCTCCTGAGCCGTTTGCGGGGCATTAAAATCTGAGGGAGAAAATGCCATCACTCCGGCAGCACCTGCTATACCTCTCCTTAAAAAGCCTCTCCTGTCTATGTTTTTTGTCATATTTATTATTTTAGATTCCTTATCCGGACTTCTATGCCTGAATCCTTTAGAAGCATCACTAGTTTGTCAGTGTTTGTTTCTCCATAATGGTAAGGATAGAGAATTTTCGGTTTAAAAGCTTTTGCGGCATCAGCTACCATTTCCGGGGTCATTGTATATGGAAGATTCATTGGAAGGAATGCAATATCAATATTCTTTAAACCTTTCATTTCAGGGGTATTTTCCGTATCACCTGCAACATAGATCCGTTTCCCGCCGAAGGTGAGAATGTATCCCACTCCTGTACCCTTTGGGTGAAAAGGCTGTCCGGGAGCACGTTCATTTATAATATTATATGCTGCGACTGCCTCAACAACAATATTCCCGATACTTTGCGAATCTCCCGCTGTCATTACCTTCGCCCCTGGTATTTTTGCTGCAGCCGCCCCATTGCTTAAAATAACTGTACCGTATCTTTTAAGGTCACCTATTAAGTTGATATCCAGGTGATCAAAATGTTCATGTGTAATTAAAATAATGTCCGCTTCAGGAAGATTGTCATAACTACCCGAACTTTTAACCGGATCAACATAAACAATAACGTCATTCATTTTGAACATCAGCGACCCATGGCCGATAAAGTACAATTCAACATTCCCTGCAGCAGTCTCAATCTGGTCAGATACAGGAAGATTCTGAGATTTAACCTGGACAGTCATAGCAGTAATAATTAAGGTTAATGCAACTTCCAAAACACCTGTTTTAATTCTACTGGTCATATCATCTAAATTTATTTTGCTGACATAAAATTATGAAATTTATTTCATTTATACCTGAATTACTCTATACACCGGGATTGACATTTCCTTACTCAATCACTGAATCTCAAATCTAAGTTGTGAACACTTTCGAAATTCCGTATAACACCGGAATGGCATAAAATGGAGGTTCCAGAGTTCCGTAATTTATTTTGAACAAATATGTTAATCAAATAAATCGAAGTTGAATTACATAGTACTTGAATTTTTAATAACTTGCCATCAGAATTTAGGTTTGGTGTTAATTAATTAACATTAATGCATTTAGGGAAAGATAGGCATTATTTTTTATTTAATATTGTCCTGCTTTTTTCAACATTAGCCAGTGGGCAGGCAGGCTTAAACTACAGGTACCTGTTTGATGGGAATGGTATGCAGACAGGGATCATCCAGGACAACCACTCTTTGACCATCAACTACGCAATTTCTGAGCTTAGCATAGAAAATCTAAACAAGCCTGAAGGCACTTTTTATCGTGTTTCAATACCCGGACATGTATCCTCCACTGCCCCCGGCAAACCTGAACTGCCCGTACTCAGCCGGCTTATCACGGTCCCGGACGGATTGGATTATAAAGTAGCTATTTCTGAAATAAGATCATCGAGAATTAAGCCATCGAAGAAAAAAATCAAGGGCATTCTGTATCCGGCACAAGCCGGTGAAACTAAAGAGGTGAAACAGAAAAAACCTGAATTTTTAATGGACAGGAACAGCTATGCTGCAAAAGGGGTACTTACATCAGACACTGTAAGCATAGAACAGTTGGGCACGGTCAGAAACAAGAAACTGGCCAATCTTTTTATTTCCCCGGTCCATTATAATCCCGGAACAAATGTACTCGAGGTTATAACTTCCATGAAGATTGTTATTACCTATACATCAGCAGGAGGTTCAAAATCTCCCTCTGCCTGGCCTGAATCTGAACTCTTCATGAAAACTCTTGATAAATCCCTTATTGATTATGATCCGGCGGATGTCGTCCCGGGCTATTCTACTCAGCCTGTGAAAATGGTTATTATCACAGATACGGCTTTCAGAAAGCAGCTAATGCCATTTTTCAAATGGAAAACACAGAAAGGTTACAAACTGAATATACTTTATAAGGGAACCGGGCTGGCCGGTAACACCTATGCTCAGTTAAAAGACACACTGACAAAAATTTATAATTCTTCCACTGAAGATAATCCCGCACCTGAATATCTCCTTATAATCGGAGATGTCAACCGCATACCAAAATCGGATGAAACCAGCAATATATCCGATATGTATTACGGTGAGTTTGACGGAAACGGTGATTATATTCCTGAAATGTTCATCGGAAGAATACCGGTATCTGATACAAATGAGGTCAAAGCTGTGGTAAGCAAAATAATTCAGTATGAGAAGTTTGAATTTGCCGATACTAACAAATTTTACGACAGGGCTCTGATAACTGCCGGGAATGATGTAACCTATTCTGTCAATATGAACGGACAGTTAAATTATGCCCTGAATAACTACCTTAAAAGCTCAAACAATATTATTGAACACCATTTCTTTTATCCCCAGTCTGTCAATGCAAGTGTTGAAGACTCGATCAAAATGCTTTTTAAAAAAGGTATCTCCTTTATCAATTACACAGGCCATGGAGACGCTACCGGCTGGCTCGATCCCGCTATCAAGTCAAAGGATGTCGATTCACTGAAGAACAGGAATATGTATCCGTTCACTATAAGCAATGCATGCAGGACAGCCCAGTTTAGTTCTTCCTCCTCTTTCGGGAACAGGATGGTTTTATCAAAGGAGAAAGGTGCCATTGGGTTTATCGGGTGTTCAAATGACTCCTACTGGGACGAGGACTTTTACTGGGCAGTAGGCGCAGGTTCGGTCTCAATTGGTCCCACATACGCGACAACCGGCCTCGGGGCCTACGACAGACTCTTTCATCTGAACGGAGAATCTCCATCTGACTGGTATTTTACAATGGGTCAGATAAATTATGGCGGGAATCTGGCTGTAAGCGCCAGCACCTCAACCAGAAAAAAATATTACTGGGAAACCTACAACCTGATAGGAGACCCAAGCGTTATTCCAATAATCGGAAAACCCGGATCCTTTAATATTGTGATACCCGATACGTTGCCGAACGGAATAAAATCGCTTACTCTGACTGCTGAGCCATTTACCTATCTGGCTGTTTCTCACCAAGATACATTATGGGATGCATCCTTTGCCAGCGCATCTGGTACCGTTGAACTTACTATGCCAGGTTTATCAGATGATTCCTGCCTGCTGGTTATTACCGGACAGAATAAAAAACCCATTATGAAGACCATTCGGTTTTCAAACATAGGGGGTGAATACGTGAATTTAACTTCCAGCATTATAAATGATATTGAAGGGAATAACAACAAGAGAGCTGATTTCGGGGAAACCTTCTTTCTTAACCTCACCATAAGCAATCTGGGATTGACAGACGCAACGAATCTCTATGCAAAAATCTCATCTGCATCAGACCTTATATCAATCAGCCAGGACTCCGTTTACATTGGCACTCTGAGGGCCAGGTCGGAGAAGGTGCTTCCCGATAATCTTGAATTGACGGTTTCCGGCAATGTCCAGGATATGGGTACTGTAACCCTGGATCTTCTCCTGAAAGACTCCAGAATAGCGAAACATTATAAGATAGATGTTTGTGTTCACTCTCCGGACCTTGCAATTACAAATTGCATCCTGAATGATACCCTTGCAGGAAACCGGAACAATGTGGCCGATCCAGGAGAAACATTCTATCTCATCTTCAAAGTGATGAACCAGGGAAGCAGCAGCATCTCAGGGCAATTTTATGCGACAAGCAACAGTCAGGAACTGACCATCCTGGATCCTAATGTAAAATCCGGTGAACTTAAATTCGGCGAAACCACTGATATTCCGGTAAAGGTTAAACTTGCCGAATCGGCATCATCCGGAAGCTTTATTTCTTTGTCATCCCTTCTTGACTGCAATCCATATATGTTAAACAAAGACTTTTCATTCAGGGTAGGAAGGATAAGGGAGAGTTTTGAATCATTATCATTCAATGTTTTTCCATGGATAAACATCAGCGAGGTGCCCTGGATACTAACAGAAACAAATCCATACGATGGTGTTGTCGCAGCCAGGTCAGGGCAGATCTCACATGGTTCATCCACCACCCTTACGATAAGAACCTTATTTGAGAAGGATGATTCCCTAAGATTTCATTACAGGGTATCATCTGAAGTCAATTATGACAACCTTGTGTTCAAACTCAATGATATCGAGATATTTAAACAATCCGGCGAGATACCATGGACAGAAATAGCAGTTCCTGTACCGTCAGGAAACAATAAGATGGAATGGACATACAGTAAGGACCAGTCTGTTTCCAATGGAGCTGATTGCGCCTGGATAGACCTGATTGATTTCGCCGAATCGAGTCCTGTAGAATATATTGAGAAAGACCTGAAGGTTGCAAGAATTGTTACTCCGGTTCAGAAAGATAAATTTGGAAAGGAAACGGTAACTGTCAAGGTTCTTAACATAGGAAAAGAACCTGTCAACGGCTTTAACATGGCCTACAGGGTGAATAACGAGTCAATCCTTGTAAAGCAGTTTTTTGAAAATACAATCTTGCCATATACCGATTCAGTGACTGTAACATTCACTGTAAGGGCTGACCTGTCAAAATATGGCGGTTACAACATTGTCGCATATGCATATGATAACGACGATGATTTCCTGCCAAATGACACCCTGCGGATATATGTTGAGAACAATAAGATGGATGATTATATCAGTCTTTATCCCAATCCCTTCACGGATCAGTTTACCTTATATGTGCAGTCGGGTATTGATGATATTTTGACTATATCTGTCATAAAAAGCACCGGCGCAAAGATATATGAAACGGAAAAAAGCCTGACTGCTGGATTGAATACAATATCAATCTCAGGTCTTAATCTTGCCCCGGCCGTTTATTATGTAAAAATCATTGGAACAACAATTAACAAAACAATACCGGTTGTAAAACTCAGAGAATAACATTTACCTTTCCCCAATATAATTAACCGATACAGTATGACTGTGACTTTGGTGCCTTCCCGTGAGATCGCTCTTGAATTGTTCATGAGGTACAATAAATCAGAGAGTCTTTTAAAGCATGCACTTTCTGTAGAGGGAGTTATGAGGTACATGGCAAAAAAAGCAGGTGAGGATGAGGAAAAATGGGGTATTGTAGGATTAATACACGATCTTGATTATGAGATGTACCCTGACCAGCATTGTGCAATGACCAGAAAAATCATGACTGAAAACAACTGGCCTGAAGAATATATTCGGGCTGTAATAAGTCATGGTTGGGGTATCGTATCCGATACAGAGCCCTTATCACAGCTTGAGAAGACACTTTTTGCAATTGATGAGCTTACGGGTCTTGTAACAACAAGCGCACTAGTGCGTCCATCCAGGAGTGTTATGGATATGGAAGCAAAATCTGTTAAAAAGAAGTGGAGCGATAAAAGATTTGCGGCAGGCGTTGACCGCTCAGTCATTGAAAAGGGAGCAGCCATGCTTGGAGTGAGTCTTGATGAGCTGATTAATGACTGTATCATGGGAATGAGGACTGTGGCTAAAGAGATTGGCCTATAATAAATAAGCCGGATCCAGTGATCCGGCTTATTCGTATCTCATTCAGAAAATAATATCCGTTTACAGTGAAGTTTCTGAACAGCAAACAAATTATTATGCAGGCATGTCGGGCAATGAATAGCCTTTACGATAGTTATGCTTAATCATTTCATTTGCAAACTGTTTTGCATTCATAGGATCAGTCCATTTCTTATTGAAAGTAGGATGTCCGTCGTGAATGCTGAATGCATCCTCAATACAGATCTTCAGTGTCTCGCTGTCACCGATATTTGTGAATTCCATCTTTTCACCATTCCATTCAAGTTCCTTGTTAAGAGCCTGAAGTCTGACTGCCAGTACTCCCATTACAACCATTTCATTGAACGGTCCTGCTTCTGAAAAATCAGATTTTGAAAGGACTCTGGTTTCAGGACTTTCTTTACATGCACGTACCCAATCCATTTCGTGTCCTCCTTCCATGGCTTTTTCAACTCTTCTTTCGGTCTTTGGCACTACAGGCATCCGTCCTGACAGTAACCATGGACTAACGCCATAACATCCGCAGATGAGGTTATCTTTGGTACCGTGGAAAATAACGCCGCCACCGGCATCGTTCATATTTTTTCCGGCAGGCCATCCGGCAGGTCTTGGAGGCTGTAAACCACCGTCATACCATACTACTTCAACAGCCGGATATTTCATTTTTGACCCTTTCGGAGCAACTCTTTCAGGAAATTTCAGTGTAACCATCTGTGCATTTGGAGCACAATCAGTGAGAAGAAGTGTTGAACTTCCCTGTGCTTTAACAGGGTACTTGAAGTTTCAGAGCCTTTGAACACAGGATGCATAATATGGCAAGCCATATCACCGAGAGCTCCTGTTCCGAAATCCCACCAGCCTCGCCAGTTCCATGGAGTATAAATGCTGTTATATGGGCGCATAGGGGCTGGACCGATAAACAGATCCCAGTTAAGTTTATCCGGATCACCCATTCTCCTTTGGCCGGTCTGTTAAGACCCTGTGGCCAGATAGGACGGTCAGTGAAAGTTTCAACTTTTCTCACATCACCTATCTCACCATTCTGCATCCACTCAATAGTCAGATTAACACCTTCATCAGATGATCCCTGGTTACCCATCTGTGTTGCCACCTTATGTTTTGCGGCAAGTTTGGTAAGTAGCCGTGACTCATATACTGAATGTGTCAAGGGCTTCTGAACATAAGCATGTTTGCCCATGCTCATTGCAGTTGCAGCAACTACTGCATGGGAATGGTCAGCTGTTGCAACAACAACTGCATCAATTGATTTGCCCATCTCATCGTACATTTTACGCCAGTCCCAGTACCATTTGGCGCCCGGGATATTCATCAAATACCTTATTCTGCTTGCAATATCCCCAGTCAACATCACAAAGAGCAACGATATTTTCTGATTTCAGACGTTTAAGGTTAGCATTACCCATACCGCCAACACCAATACCGGCTATATTCAGCTTGTCACTTGGAGCTTTGTGTCCAAGTCCGCTGATAACTGTATTAGGCAGAATAGTCAACCCTGCGGCAACAGTACCGGTTGTTCCGATAAATGATCTCCGCTTGAAATTAAGTTTGAATTTTCTTTCATTGTCAGGTAGATTAAAATTTGATATTTAGAGTGTTAAAATTAATAATTATAAATTGAATCGTGTATATCAAAGATCATAAATAAGACTCCACCTACACTCCCTGATCCAGATATTTCTGTATGCAACCGGATTTCCATGATCCTGGAGAACAAGGCTTCCCGGACCATGCTTTTTTACAAAATACTCAGGAATCCCAATATAAACTGTTGGTCCTCTCAGACTTACATTATTCTGAATCAGTACACCATTATGAAAGACTGTGATCTCTGGGCGGAGTATAGATAGGTTACTGAATCATTGCCAAAAGTCGGAGCTGTATAAATGATATCATATGACTGCCATTCACCCGGTTTCCTGGATGCATTTACCAGAGGAGCATGCTGCTTGTAAAGGCTGCCTGCCTGGCCATGCCGGTAGGTACGGTTATTATAGCTGTCAAGAACCTGTACTTCATATTGCTCCTGCAGAAAAACACCACTGTTTCCCCTGCCCTGACTTTCACCCTGACACCTCAGATGGTGTTTTCCATTCAATATGCAGCTGGCAACTTGGAAATTTTCGTTTGGTCTTTATCACTCCTGCACCCTTCACACAGACAAGTGCACCATCCTTAACTATCCATTTTGTAGGATTTCCCTCATCATCCGTCCCATTCCTGGCTTACATCACCTCCGTTAAAAAGGATTATCGCATCTGAAGGAGGATCTCCGGTCTTTTTCACCAGGCTGGATAATTCTGTACTTCCGGATCCCAAACCTCTGTCATTCCGGGTGTTATTTTTTCATCAGCCGGCCTGAGGACCGTCTCCTGGGCATTAAGATATGTGCCGGTAGCCAGTAATAGTATTGAACCGATAGCAAATACTTTTTTCATATTGTTTAAATTTTAAAAATTGATTTTAATTCATTGAACAATATACTGACAAAAAATTTCATTTAAGAAATTTCCTGAACCAATTAAGCTCTTCAAATTTCACTTTTTAACCATTTTTGCATTATGAAGGGAAAAGGATAAATTGCAGCAAATAATTTTTATGGAGACAAAATACTTTTCGCTGGACCATTCGGAGAACAGCACTGCCATCAAAATACTAAGGATCTTGTTCGGATTGGTCTGTATCGCAATTGCACTATTCTGGATGATATTCAATATCAGGTCAGTAAAGGCAGACAACGCCCCCTGGGTTACAGTTCTGTTTATATCCGGTATCGGCTTTTACATGATATGGGCCGGACTGGGAAAGACAGTCAAGGTTTATCGAAATCGGAAGTGATAAAATAATTCTTAAGAAGAACTCGCTCCTTCCCCGCAAGGAAATGGAATCTTCTGAAATAAAAAAAATAGAAGTTTTTCCGCTGAACCTTATATTTTATTTTCACCGTGGAGGAAAAACAGTTTTAAGATTTGGTACAACCTATACAGACAATATTGAACCGGTTAAATATGGAATCGATGAATTTGCTGTTAACAACAACATTGACATTGAAACAGTTACTGAAAATATATAATGCTCATTATCACATACTTACTATTTTTTCCCATATTTCCCTGCTTACCGGTATACCGTTCTTAAGATTTTCATTCCTTGTAACAACAACATTCTCTCCAGGGTACCGGATCTTTGAGTTTTCATTTTCAGGTACAGATTTTTGAAGATCAGCAATAATGAGATCGGTTGATTTTCCAATAGAAGGAAAGTTGTGAAGGTTTTTTAATTGTATGGCAATAAATACCTGAGATATATTTGATTCTGAAGCACATGAGCTGATCTGATGTGTTGAGAAGCCTCCTGACAGCACTGTTGCAAGTATATCGAGCAACAACGAAAGTCCTGATCCTTTCCAGTATCCCGCAGGCAGCGGCCTCCAGGTATCAAGGATTTCCCCGGGATCATCAGTTAATTTATTTTCTGCATTATATCCCCCCATAAATGGAAGCCTGCTTCCCTCGCTTCTGAATTTCTCCAATTTACCGTAGGAGAACTGCGACGTTGCAAAATCGAGTACAATAGCTTCATTATGGTAGGGTACTGCCATTATGAAAGGATTGTTTCCAAGCCTTGGATCTTTTGCTCCCCAGGCAGGCATATTCGGACATGTATTTGTCCAGCAGATTAATACAAAACCTTTTCTGGCAGCCTGCCAGCCGTATGTTCCACCGCGCATCCAGTGATTGGTATTTGCAAGTGAAACAAGACCAATGCTGTTTTCTGCGGCAATCTCAGTCGCCCGGTCTGTTGCAAATATTGCATTCAACGGGCCCGGCCCAAGATTTCCGTTCCACTGTTCCAAAGCACCTGCTCTGTGCATCAGTGAAGGTATGCCTTCGGGTCTGATATAACCTTCCTTTATACTTTTTACAAATCGTGGAAACCTGTTTACACCGTGTGAATAGACTCCTTCAAGACTGTTAAGAGTAAAAATCTCAGCACATTTATAAGCACGTTCAGTTGTAAACCCAAGTCTTATAAGAATTCTGAAAAACTCCGCTTTCATCTGGTCTGACTGAATCCTTAGCTGTTCCGCTTTAGTTTCCATATCGCTCATACTAATATTAAAAACGCTAATTTATCATGTTGATTATATAAAAGCAAATACAAATGCTGACTGTATTCATATTGGTCGGCAAATGTTATACAAAAACCGGGAAAATAATGGGTTAATTGTATTATTTTTGTTTTCAGGAGCAGGAAATTTATGATACCTCTTTATAAAACTGATCATGGTAAAGCTCAATGCCTCTTATGCCCCCACTTCTGTAAAATAGCCGAAGGAAAATCCGGTATCTGTGGCGTTCGAAAAAACACGGGAGGCAAAATTGAACTGCAAACATACGGAGTATTGTCAGGTTATTCACTTGATCCTGTTGAAAAGAAACCGCTTTATCATTTTTTCCCCGGACATAATATTTTATCTGTTGGATCATATGGTTGCAATATGAGATGCGATTTCTGCCAGAATTATCACATCTCACAGAATATACCTGAAAGGCTTATAAGTCAGATTTCCCCTGAAAAGCTGACACATGCAGCAAAAACTTCTGAAAGAAATATTGGCCTGGCCTTTACATATAACGAACCCATAATCTGGTTTGAGTTTATGAGAGATGCAGCTGAAGCGGTAAAAGAGGCAGGGTTATACACTGTAATGGTCAGTAATGGATTTGTAAATCCTGATCCCCTCATTGAAATAATCAGCTTCATTGATGGTTTTAATATTGACCTTAAAGCATTTAACAACAGATTCTACAGGGATCTTACCGGAGCAGATATTGAACCGGTAAAGAACGGTTTGAAGCAGATTGCCGTATCCGGAAGACATCTGGAGATAACCACTCTTGTTATTCCGGGACAGAATGATGATGAGAAGGAAATGGCCAAAGAGACTGAATGGATTGCAGAGAACTGGGAAAGAATATTCCTTTGCATCTGAGCAGGTACTTCCCGGTTTTTCAAAGGAAAGATCAGGCAACATCGCAGGAAACTATTGAGAGGCTTGCTCAAATTGCATCACAAAATCTGGATCATGTATACATTGGAAACACATTTTCGGAAGCAGGACAGAACACTTCATGCCCGGAATGCGGTTTGACAGTCACTATACGGTCAGGCTATAATACCAGGTCAGTAAACCTTGATGGCAAGGGAAGATGCACAGGGTGCGGAAATTTGATCTACAGACACTTCTCTGTTATTTCTTAGTCATTGCACTGAGCCTGCTGAAAAGTTTATCAACACCTGTAAGAAGATCTTTTTCAACTGACTTATAATAAGCTTTGACTATTTTGGGATTATCCTTACCGTCAGGATTATTTACCCTGGCAATCAGATCGTTGCGAAAATCCACAGCATCCGAGATTATTGCGGATAATTCATCGGTTTTAATATCGGGATGGAGTCCAGAAAAGACAAAACAATCAGAAATCACTTCGTAAATCAGGTAATCGATATCTTTTTTTAATTCCCTTACACTTGCCATAGAACAGAGTTTAGAATTTATTAAGGACACAAAGATAATAAATTATCCTTCAGTCCATTCAAAGGCAAACTATTATTCAAATCTGAAGAGCCTGATGCTCTCCTCAGCCTTCATCAGGTAAAGCTGTCTTAACCTTTGCATCAGGACCAATTCAACATTGAAGTATTTATTATCAATACAGCAAAATGGGAGAACAGTTGGAGATGTACCAGTCATGAAAACCGCATCATATTCAGATAAACCATGTATACTGACACATCTCAGTTCCACCTGTATATTATTCGATCTGCAAATCTCCAGAATATGCTTCCGTGTAATGCCATTCAGGATAAGGTTATCGGGAGCAGTTACCAGTTTTTCTCCTTTCACAAAGAAAATATTTGACCGGCTGCCTTCCGTTAACATATTTTTCTCATTAACAAGAATAGCCTCATATGCTCCTTCAAGTATCAGTCTGTGATAAATGGACGATCTGAGCTTATGGTTTATTACCTTTGACTCCGGATTTTTACGTTCGGCATGGATCAGAATCCCTTTAACTCCAGCCCTGTATTGTTCAGCCGTCGGATAGATAGGTTCAATAAAATATACCAGGAAATTTTTCATCCTGTTATTATAATTGAAAACGATCTTGAGATTTGTCTCCTTCTTTCTATCGGATCTGGCAAGGGCGATAATTACCCTGCGAAGAGTTTCAAGATCAGCAAGCATCTCCTTTCCCTGGAGCTTCACACTGGATGATAAGCGCTCCATATGATCGTGAAAAAAGACAGGGTTGCCGTTTATCATCCTTATAACTTCATAAACTGAATCACCCTCATATACAAGAGAATTATCGAAAAGATCTGAGGGCTGAAGTTCGCCGTTAAGGATGAATTTTCTACCGAAGCATTCATTCATCATAGAAAATTTTTTATGGAACAAAAGTACAAACTAAAGACCATACTGCATCCGATTCTGATTATATTCGCAGTCGGTATAGAACTGAGAGAACAGGGGATGTATGCGATCATAGATATCGAGACTACCGGAGGGAGTTCAAGGATCGAAAAAATCACTGAAATTGCCATATATCAGCATGACGGAACCAGGGTGACCGGAGAATTTGTATCGCTTGTCAACCCTGAACGGAACATACCCTATTTCATCACCAGCCTGACAGGTATAACAAATGAAATGGTTGAAGAGGCTCCGCGCTTTTATGAGATTGCAAAAACCATTGTTGAACTGACTGAAGGCCGGACTTTTGTTGCACACAACGCAAGGTTTGACTATTCATTTATAAGGGAGGAGTTTAAATCACTTGGATTTAATTTCAAAAGAAACGTATTCGATACGGTTGCTCTAAGCAGGAAGCTTTTTCCCGGTCACCGCTCATACAGTCTTGGAAATATCTGCCATGACCTAAATATCAGTATTAATGGAAGACACAGGGCAGCCGGTGATGCACTGGCAACAGTCAGGCTGTTCGAACTCCTTATGGGAAAAGACTGTGAGATCAACGGCAGTAAATCGGTTTTGTTAAAGAACACCAGGGTATCGAAACTACATCCGGGTCTGGACATATCTAAAATTGATGATATACCTGAAGAGCCGGGAATATATTATTTCTACAATGAGAAAAGAGACCTGATCTACATAGGTAAAAGCCGCAACCTTCAGCAGAGGATCAGCACACATCTCTCGAACAACACCACCAACCGTGCTATGGAGATGCGCGATCTTATAGCTGACATCAGCTGGGAGGTTACCGGCAGTGAACTGATTGCCCTGCTTAAGGAATCGTCAGAGATCAAGGAAAATAAACCGGTTTTTAACAGGGCGCAGCGCAGAACGGGCTTTAACTGGGGTATCTTCAGTTTCGTTGATGAAAATGATTACATTAATTACAGGTACGGAAATCTTGACAATGATGAATCCCCGGTCTCTGTTTTCTCTTCAAAGGAAAAAGCCAGGGCAAAGTTAAATTCGATTGTTGAAAGATATTCTCTCTGCCAGAAATTATCCGGTCTGTATGAGACGGATGGATGCCTGTTTCCATCATCAGGTAGGCATCTGCAGGGGAGCATGCAGCGGAAAGGAATCTCCGGAGGAATATAACGAAAGAGCTTTGAAAGCGATTGAGGAGTTTATTTTTACAAGAAGGAATTTCTTTGTCATTGATAAAGGCCGCGATGAAGATGAAAGGGCCGCAGTTAAAATTGTTAACGGCAAATATGCTGGATACGGGTATTTCAATATCAATGATATGGGATTCGGACTGGCAGCCCTTCATGACTGCATTAATCCGTGTTCAGATAACAGGGATATTCAGGTAATCCTGAAACAATATCTTAAAAATAACAGGGTGGAGAAAATTATAGATTTTTGATTGTGGATTTTCGATTCCGGTCCCGATGGCTATCGGGAGTGGCATGCGGGTTGCAGGTTTGTGTTTAATATTATTTAATACGGTAAAAAATAATTCCGAAATCCGAAATTATTCATGAAACCTGTATCCTATTCCGGATTCAGTTATCAGCAATTTTGGGCGGGCAGGATCATCTTCAATTTTTTTGCGAAGCTGAGCAACAAATACTCTCAGGTATTGTGTCTGCCCAATATATCCAAATCCCCAGATCTCCTTAAGAATACTCTGATGGGTCATCACCCTTCCTGCATTTCTGGCAAGAAGGGCAAGCAGATTATATTCAGTGTTGGTAAGTTTCAACTGCCTGCCGTTCATTGAAACCGTATGGCTTGTCAGGTCAATTGTGAGGGATCCAAAAACCAGTATTGGGTTACCCTCTTCCCCATTACTCTGGCGTAATGCTACCCGGATCCTGGCAAGGAGTTCCCCTGTTCTGAACGGTTTTGTCAGATAATCATTGGCGCCGTTATCCAGGGCGTCGACAATATCTTCCTCAGAGTTCCTGACTGATAGGATGATAACAGGTTTATGATACCATTCCCTCAGTTTCTTCAAGATATCCACTCCGTCAATGTCCGGCAACCCGAGATCGAGAATTATCAGTGATGGATTATAAGTAGCAGCTGCCACAAGACCTTCTTTTCCTGTGGTTGCCTCAGTAACTTTAAAACCATGCGCCGAGAAAGTAATTTCAAGTAACCGCCTGATCTGTACCTCATCGTCAATAATAAGAATTGTGTCAGATATTTCCATGATCCAGCTCTTTTCAAATGTTCAGGTCAACATCCGGGACATCAGTCGGAATTTTAATTGTGAATTTTGCCCCTCCGTTTTGTCTGTTTTCGACAGATATTGTTCCATTATGGGCTTCGACAAACCCTTTTGCAATTGATAGCCCCAGCCCTGTACCTCCTGCTTCTGAACCTTCGACGCGGTAAAATTTATTAAAAATAAGGGAAATTTCTTTTCGCTGGAAACCCGGACCTCTGTCCATAACCTGTAAAGTAAGTATTCCATTATCATAGAAAGCCTTTACTCTCAGGTTTGTCGAAGCTGAAGCATACTGGGCGGCATTATAAATCAGGTTGTATAGTACCTGTTCCATTAATCCGAAGTCGATCTTTACCAGTGGCATATCTTCCGGAATAACTACATGAACCCTGAACAATTTAAGTTCATCATGGAGGTTCTCAATAACTTTGTTTATCAGATCGTGTATATCGCACCAGTCAAGACGCGGAGTTATCCTTCCGCTTTCTAGTCTTGACATATTGAGGAGATTTTCGATAAGACGGTTTAATCTCTTGGAGGCTTTAAAAATTTCCTGGGTAAGCTCTTTTTGTATTTCCTGCGGATGAATGGTTGATAGTAAGGAATCAGAAGCGCCCATAATTGTTGCCACAGGAATTCTCAGTTCATGTGATATGGAGTTAAAGAGCGTCTTGTAAAGCTTGTCTGATTCGGTAAGCAGATAGGCTTGCTTTGCCATATTGCGAAGGTACTCCCGTTCGAATTTTCCGGATATCTGTGAAATAAATGCCTCCCAGAACTGCTCCTCTCCCTGTGTAAAAACTACCTCAAGCCGGATGGCAATGACTCCCAGATTCATCTGATTGCCCTTCAGAGGGTAAAATGTATAACTGGCTGATGGCAGGGTATCAGTGTGCCTTCCGGCTTTTAGGGAGTGCTGGAATGTCCATTCTGCAACACTCATGTCATTCTGTGAGAAAATAAAGTTTGAATCTTTCTGAATCGGATAATTCAGCTTGTTTTCCTCATTTCTAAGTAAAATGCGGGTATCAAGATTAAAGTATTTCCTGATATCATTTTTTGCGATGGCTATGACCTCGTCAATACCCGTTGCTGTAGATAACTCCCTGGTAAGCTGATAGAGTGCATTCGTACGCTCCTCACGAATCCTGATTTTCATCTCCTGCCTTTTAATCCTTGATGTAAGCACCCCGCTAAGCAATGCTATTATGAAAAACATCACGAGCATAAGCATGTCTTCCGGTTTATCTACATGAAGGGTATATGGCGGAGGAATAAAAAAGAAATCCCAGATAAGGGCACTCAGTGTGGCTGACAACAGGATTGGACCGGTTCCAAAGAAAAAGGCAAGAGTTGATACTACAAATAAGAGTGCAAAAGAGACAACCTGGTAACCAATCAGTTCTTTGATAAAAAAGCAGACAGTTGCGGTCAGAAAAACTACCAGTGCAGCAACAGCATACTGACGGATATCTGAGGTGAAAGAAGGTAAGGAGGCTTTATTTCTGTACGGGTCCTTTGACTGAATATCCGACCCCAGAATATACACGTCTATATTTCCGCTGTACCGTATCAGCCTGTTCACGAAGTTTCCAAGGCGTAAAAGGGTGAAAAGGTTACGCACCCTGGGTTTGCCGATTATTATATGAGTGATATTCTCCTTCTGGGCAAAATCAACGATTGCTTTAACCATATCATTATGGGTGATAAACCGGAATTTGACACCCAGTTGCCTGGCAAGACTGATATTCCTGTTGAGTTGTTCCCTTTCCTTTTCATCAGGCTTATAAGAGGTCTCCACATAAATCGCCTGCAGATCGGCACCCATTGTATATGAAAGGTTTTTAGCCCACCGGAGTAACCTGGCAGATTGCTGTGTATGGCTCACAGCAACCAAAAGATGCAAACCCGATTTCCACGGGCCCCTGATCCTTTTCAGCTGCATGTATTCGTGAAGTTGCTTATCCACCCGGTCGGCAACTATGCGCAGGGCCATCTCCCTTAAGGCAGTTATGTTTCCCTTGCGGAAGAAACTCTCTACGGCTTCCCTGGATCTTTCAGGAGTATAAACTTTACCTTCTGACAGTCTTTGAAGCAATTCCTCGGGAGTAAGGTCGACAACTTCAACTTCATCAGCATTTTCAAAGATTTCATCCGGCACAGTTTCCCTGACAACAATGCCTGTTATCTGAGCGACGGTATCTGAACGGCTCTCCAGATGCTGGACGTTAACCGTTGTATAGACATTTATACCGTTATCAAGAATTTCCTGTACATCCTGGAACCTTTTTGCATGCCTGCTCCCCGGAGCATTTGTATGTGCAAGTTCATCAACAATAACAATCTGAGGCTTCCGGGCAATAATAGCATCAAGATCCATTTCATAGACCTGGGTGGATTTGTAACTGTATACCTTACGGGGAATTATTTCAAGACCTTCCAGGAGATCAGCTGTTTCTTTCCTGTTATGTGTTTCAACATAACCAACAACTACATCACATCGTTTTTGCTTCTCAGCCTGTGCTGTCTGAAGCATTGTATATGTCTTCCCCACACCGGCGCACATTCCGAAGAATATTTTCAGTTTGCCCCTTTTACTCTTTTCTTCCTCAAGTTTCAAGGAAGCTAAAAGTTCATCAGGATCCGGGCGGTTATCATTAAAGACCATATTATGCTATTTTTTCTCAAACTTCTCAATCAGGGCTGATGCCCGGATTTCTGTATTTTTTATCCTCAACAGCATTTTTTTCAGTTCCTCTATATCATCGGAGCTGATATCTTTTCCGGCATCTTTCTGTAAAGTTACTGACATTTTCTTCTCATTTTCCTTTAGCTTATCAGCCATTTGATTAAAAACCAGTGAAATTTCATAGAATTCATCATTCCCTGTGAAATAAAGATGCTGGTTAAAATTGCTTGCAACAATTTCCTTAATACCATTATATAACTGGAAAAAACGCTGGTTGAAATAGGAAGCAAAACTAAATGTAAAACTCATTCCTGTCAAAAAGCATATTGAGGCAAGAATTGTCATCTGTGTAAGTGCTTTTTTGGATGAAGCCTTGGCATCATCGGTTTTTATTTCAATTGCTTTACCATTCATCCTGGACAAAAGCAATAACTTCTGATTAAGATCCCCGCTTTTATTCTGCAGGTAAAGCAGACCAACATCTGAACCTTCCAAATTAATAATTTTCAACACTGAATCCTTGTATCCGGTGTAATCTGATTCAATGCCGGCAATCAGATTATCCTCACCCGGCTCCGTTACATTGATTTTCGCAGCAACCAGCGATTTGCTGATCAAGTCAAGTTCTTTGACAATTTTCAGACTATCTGGTTTCCTGCTCATTAAAAAGCTTGTAGTAATTTCCTGGTTGATATTTATCATACCTTCCGACATCTCACGTGCATAAACGACAGATAAGTAGTTTTCCTCGAGGATGGCACTTGTTTTCCCGGATAACTCATTCAGGTAATACCCGGAAAATACTGCCAGTATCAGAATGATTATAAAAAGAAAAACCATTCCTGTTGTAAATCTGGTGCGGATGGAATTTTTCATGGAATTGAGGATTAATTATTAATGTTACTGGTCTCTCCGATCTTATTAAGCTCGATGTTCAAAGTCAATACATTGAGGCGTTCCTCCCCCAGAATTAAGAACTGGGGTGCCTCGGTCATATCCTTGATTCTTTCGATAAGTTTTTCTTTCTGCAAATTATCCAGATGTCTTGCATTGCTGATCCGTTCAACCTGCAGTAAAGCTGCCTCCGGGGAAATATGAGGATCGAGGCCGCTTGCTGAAGCAAAAATCATTTCTTCAGGGACTGATATGACATCTTTTACTGAGTTCATGCCTGCAAAATAATCACGCCGAAATGAAACCAGTTTTCTGAGGGTATCACTCGAGGGACCGTAATTTGTCGCACCGGAGGGGATGGAGTTATACCCGGTTACGGATGGTCTTGACCAGAAGTAGATATTGCTGTCGAACTTCTGGCCTATCAGTGCCGAACCTATAACTTTACCATCTTTTAAAATAAGGCTGCCATTCGATTTGGATGGAAAAGTTATCTGCGCAATAACTGTCATAAACAAAGGATATATAAGTCCTGTAAGTACAGTCATTAAAAGCAGAAATTTCAAGGCTATAATTGATTGTGTTTTCATAGTACCCATTGAATATTATTTGAATTTTTCCATTCTTAAATCATATGTATTGAAGTAAGCAGAATATCGATCAGTTTAATTCCAATAAATGGAACTATTATACCTCCGAGACCGTAGATAATAATGTTTGAGGTGAGCACCCGGTTTGCAGAAATGGGCCTGTATTTAACACCTCGCAGGGCAAGAGGGATAAGTGCAATAATAATTAAAGCATTGAATATGACTGCGCTTAAAATGGCGCTTTCAGGGGAGGCAAGCTTCATAATATTCAGGACGCTCATGGGAGAAGCTCCTGATGATGTAACATAAAGCACAGTTGCTATTGCAGGAATAATGGCGAAGTATTTGGCAACATCATTGGCAATGCTGAATGTAGTCAGTGCTCCCCGGGTCATAAGCAACTGCTTTCCTGTTTCAACTACTTCAATAAGCTTGGTTGGATTACTGTCCAGGTCAACCATATTGCCTGCTTCACGTGCAGCCTGAGTTCCGGTATTCATTGCCAGTCCCACATCAGCCTGTGCAAGGGCAGGTGCATCATTTGTGCCATCACCGATCATTCCAACCAGATGGCCATTGGCCTGTTCTTCTCTTATCCGGTAGAGTTTATCTTCCGGTTTAGCCTCAGCCAGAAAATCATCAACACCAGCTTCAGCAGCAATGGCAGCTGCAGTCTGAGGGTTGTCTCCGGTGATCATTATTGTCCTGATGCCCATTTTTCGGAGCTGGGCAAACCGCTGCTTGATCCCGCCCTTTACAATGTCTTTAAGATGAATAACACCAAGTACCTGGTTATTTTCCGCAACAACCAGCGGAGTGGCTCCCCTTCGTGAAAGATCTGAAACAATCTCTTCCACCTTTTCAGGAAAAAAGCCATTGTTGTTTTCAATGAACTTCCTGATTGCAGCGGAAGAGCCTTTCCTGATACTTCGCAATCTGCCCTCCCGGGTTCTTTAAATCGATACCACTCATACTGGTTTGTGCTGTAAATGGTATAAACACAGTATCCAGAGCTTGCATTTCCCTGGCCCTGATATTGAATTTTTCCTTGGCGAGAACCACTATTGAACGTCCCTCAGGGGTTTCATCTGCAAGAGATGCCAGCTGAGCTGCATCAGCCAGTTGTTCCAGGGGAATTCCTTCAGCTGGTATAAATTCAGTAGCCATACGGTTGCCCAAGTGTAATTGTCCCTGTTTTATCAAGCAGCAAAACATCCGTATCGCCTGCAGCTTCAATAGCTTTTCCGCTGGTAGCAATAACATTCTTGCGCAACAGCCTGTCCATTCCGCTGATTCCGATAGCACTAAGTAATCCTCCGATGGTTGTTGGTATAAGGCATACAAGAAGTGAAATCAGAACAGGAAGGGTCAGGTTCTGACTGGCTGAGGAATACCTGAAGCTTTCAGACTGTAACCAAAGTACGCAGGTAATGAGATGACCACAAGCAGAAAAATTATTGAAAGTCCTGACAAGAGAATGATCAATGCAATTTCGTTTGGTGTTTTCTGGCGTTTTGCACCTTCAACCAGAGCAATCATACGATCCAGAAATGTATAACCGGGTTCTGAGGTCACTTTTATCATGATCCTGTCACTGATTACTTTTGTACCCCCGGTCACAGCACAACGGTCACCTCCGCTTTCACGGATTACAGGTGCAGATTCGCCTGTAATAGCCGATTCATCAACACTTGCAATTCCTTCGATTACATCACCGTCGGCGGCAATAATATCTCCTGCATCACAAATTATCAATATCTCCTTTTCTCAGATCAGTTGCCAGTACAATTTCTTCTTTATTATGAACGAGCCTCCGGGCTTTTGTCTGGGTACGGTTTTTACGCAAACTATCTGCCTGTGCCTTTCCTCTGCCTTCAGCTACTGCTTCGGCAAAATTGGCAAACAAGACGGTAAACCAAAGCCATAGAGTGATCTGAAAATTAAAGGCCGAAAAATTGACTTTTGAAATATCAGTCAGATACAACTACTGTTGTCATCAGCGCTCCAATACCGACAATGAAAATTACAGGATTTTTGACCAGAATGACCGGATTCAGTTTTATAAAAGAATCTATTAATGCCTGTATTGCGATTTCCCTGGTAAATAGGCGACTTATATTTCGTTTTTCCATACTTGTTATCTCATGATAATTAAAATCCCAACACCCAGATTCATTAAGAAATGTTCAGCTATTGGACCTAATGCAAGCGGAGGGAAAAAGGTCAGTCCACCGACAATAAGAATTACACTTATCAGCAACAAAACAAACAACCAGGTTGTCGGTTCTGAAAGTACCTGATGAAACCGGGGTGATCTTCTTCATTGCCATACTCCCTGCAATGGCCATTACCGGAACTATTATTCCAAAACGGCCAATGATCATTCCGAATGCCATCATCAGGTTATAAAAGACAGTATTGGTCCCGAGTCCTGCCAAAAGCACTGCCATTATTCCCCGCTGCTGAACTGAATGCATACAGAATTTCCGAAAGTCCATGTGGCCCGGCATTCGTTCAGACTTGATAACCCGGCAGGTACTGAGCAGGCAATCGCAGAAAATATTTTTATGACTATACTCGGAGCTAAAATAGCAAGTATGGCCATTTTCATCTCAAAAGCTTCTACTTTCTTACCCAGAAATTCAGGTGTCCGGCCAACCATTAGTCCTGCAATAAAAACGGTAAGTAAGATAAAAATGATCATTCCGTATAATCCGGATCCCACGCCTCCAAAAATGATTTCACCCAGCATAATATTGAACATGGCAATCAACCCGGAGAGAGGAGACAGGCTATCATGCATGGCATTCACCGAACCATTGGATGTAGCAGTTGTAGTAACAGACCACAGGACGCTGTTCATTATTCCGAAACGGGTTTCCTTTCCTTCCATGACACCTGAAACATTCAGTACATTATTATGGCTGTACTCAGACCAGAGAGATATGCAAAGGCCGAGGTAAACAGGATAAACATTGTAATGAAATACTGCCCATGCCTGGCGTTTGGACTTGGCATAATGACCATAAGTAAAGACCAGTCCGGCTGAAATAATGATAAGCGCAAACATTTCCAGAAAATTTGAGAATGGTGTAGGATTTTCAAAAGGATGAGCGCTGTTCGCCCCAAAAAATCCTCCACCATTGGTGCCAAGTTGTTTGATGGCAATCTGTGATGCTGCAGGGCCAAGCGGAATAACCTGTTCAGTTCCCTGCAATGTTGTTGCATTTACATAATGCGAAAATGTCTGAACAACCCCCTGGCCTGTCAGCAGAAAAGCGAGAATAATCGGCAAGTGGCAATAAAACATAAATGACGCTTCGGGTCAGGTCGACCCAGAAATTACCCAGAGCTATCGGTTGTTTTTCTGGTCAATCCGCGTATCAAGGCCAGCGCAACTGCGATACCGGTACCGGCGCTGACAAAATTCTGAACAGTCAATCCCAGCATCTGAACCAGGTAGCTCAGTGTATTTTCACCGCTGTAGGACTGCCAGTTGGTATTTGTAACAAAACTGACAGCAGTATTAAATGAGAGATGCCATGAAACATTGCCGGCAATTTTTCAGTATTCAGCGGCAACTAGGCCTGGAACACCTGTAAAAGAAATAAAAATACCATGACCAAACAAGTTGAAAAGCAGTACTCCATACAGATAGGTCTTCCAGTTCATCTCCTCATTGTCTTTTATCCCTGTCAGCCTGTAAACCGATTTTTCAAGCCAGCCAAAAACAGGTCTCATAATATGGTTTTCACCCATAAAGACCTTTGCCATGTACTTCCCAAGCAAAGGGGCAACGGCAACCAGAGCTATCAGGAAAAAGACCAATTGAATCGCTTCATTCATGACTTTCCGGAATTAAAATTTATCAGGACGCAATAAGGTATAGATCAGGTAACCAAGAATCAGAAGCGCAATAATACCTCCGATCAGATAACTTACAGGATCATTGGTGACTGCCTCCTCAGAATGGAGTGGGATTAGCAGCAAAGGCATAATGGACGTTGTAAATTTTATTTTCATAGCGATTATATGTTCTCCAGGGTCCAAAGTTGCCTGAAAAATCATAAGGGTTTTGTAAATTTGAATATATAACCCATAAAGTTTTTATAAAGAGAAACCGGATCTGAGCTCCCATCAAATGATTAAAACTCTTATAAGGAATAATGGCCAATTCCAGATTCAGGAGGTAAAAACTTGCTGATTAATATTATATATTTGTTTATCAAACCAATAATAGATTAATATGACGGTCTTTACCAGAACCACAAAGAACCTTATTCTTAAGATAGATGAGTTCTTTGACAATATCGAAATAGGTCTGCTTGTTTTCAGGGAGGGGATTAAGTCATTTCTTGATAAGGATATGGAGGCATTTGAGCGGCATCTTCAGAAGGTGGATTCCCTTGAGAGCAATGCCGATAAGCTCCAGCGTTCGATCGAGAATGAGATGATAACTCACTCAATACTACCGCAGCACAGGGCCGAAGTAAGCACTCTCATCGATCAGCTTGATGAGATAATTGATGCCTTGAAAAGTACCCTGAATGAGATCAATATTGAGATTCCAGAAGTCCCGCCATCTCTGAATAAAAATATCATCAGTCTCACAGAAACTTCGGTCAGCTCCGCCGAGGAGCTGATACCTGCAGCGCGAGCCTACTTCAAGGCTCCGTATACTGTCAGGGAGAAGCTTCTGAAGGTCTATTATTTTGAAACTGAGACCGATAAATTATCTTTAAAGACCAAGAAGATCATCTTTCAGGAGATGAATGAACTGGATCTTGCTCACAAGGCCCAGTTAAGATATATAATTCATCATATTGAAAATATTTCCGACCTGGCTCAGAAAGCTGCAGATCTGCTGTCGGGAATGGCGATAAAGATTATGATGTGACTGGACGTTGGACGTTGGGTGCTGGGTGCCGGGTGCTGGGTGCTGGGCATGCAACCTGCAACATGCAGCATTACTTAAATAAAAGGATCTGTCTGACAAAGCAAAAGTTTATCTAAAAAATTATGATTCTATTGTTCCTGACAAGCGGTCTCTTCCTGGGCTGGTCACTCGGAGCCAATGATGCATCAAATATCTTTGGGGCTGCTGTAGGTTCAAAGATGGTGACTTTCAGAAGGGCGGCCATAATTGCCTCAATCTTTGTAATTCTGGGAGCTGTTATACAGGGAGCAGGCGCTTCTCAAACACTTGGGGAACTTGGTACAGTTAATGCAGTCGGTGGTGCATTCACTGTTGCTCTTGCAGCTGCAATCACTGTATACATGATGACCAAATTTGCGCTTCCTGTTTCGACCACTCAGGCAATTGTCGGAGCTATTATCGGCTGGAATCTTTTCACCGGCAACTCCACTGACAGCGAAACCTTGTCACAGATTGTGGTGACATGGATCTCCGGACCGATTATCGGTGCGGTATTTGCAATTCTGCTATATATTCTCCTCAAAAGATTCAAAAGATCGACAAAGATCCATCTGATCAGATTTGAATCGTATATCAGGAAAGGGCTGGTTGTGGTTGGAGCATTTGGAGCTTACAGCCTCGGAGCCAACAACATTGCCAATGTAATGGGAGTATTTGTTCCTTCATTTAATCTTAATGATCTTAACCTGGGTGTATTTTCGCTCAACTCCAGCCAGCAGCTGTTCCTGCTTGGAGGTCTTGCAATAGCACTAGGTATCATTACCTACTCGAAAAGAGTGATGGAAACCATAGGGGGAAATATAGTTGAACTCTCCTCTGAATCCGCCCTTGTAGTAGTTCTTGCTCAGGCGCTGGTACTGTTTATTTTCTCATCATCGGGTCTGTCAGATTTATTTGTAAAAATCGGACTCCCTCCCATCCCCATGGTACCAGTTTCCAGTTCCCAGGTCATTGTAGGATGTATTCTTGGCATTGGAATGTACCAGGGTGCCAGGAACATTAATTTCAGGATTCTTGGTGAAATTGCCATTGGCTGGCTGACTACACCAGTTGCATCCGGATTTTTAGCATTCTTCTCCCTGTTCTTTATGAAGAATATTTTCGGCATCAATGTCGGCTCTAAAATTGATATGTCGTTGCAAAGCCCGGTTCAGATAAGCAATAGTATGTTGGGAGGAAGCGATGTCTCGAATATTCTCAAATATTTATTCTTAGGAATTCTTGTTTCAGGAATAATTGGAATCTTATACTACCTGCTCCTCGAAAATAAAAAAAGAAGGAGATGCAAAAATCGGAAACCAGGTTCTGGAAAAATATTAAGTAATACATTCTTGGTTAGCTGAATACACTTTGCTTTTATCTTTTTTGAGAAATATATAAACCACTGTGTTACACGGAGTAGGCACGGGGTGACACTGTTTTATACTCGCGTATAATATAAGTCTGATAGAAATCCCTGGTATTTTCTATAAAGCTGTGATTTACTCTCTGTAAAACTCCGTGTAATACTCAGTGAAACTCAGTGCAACTCCGTGGTTAATAGATTTATATGATATTTTTTCCTTTACTTTTTAACGCATTAAATATTATCTAATTTCCCTGATACGGGCCAGTCATCCAGAAATGAGTAATTTTTACCATAATACATCATCTGTCCCAGGTAGTCATCGGTATACTCCACTACAATATCGGTTATGGTTCCGCTGGTATCGTATACGGGGAACAGATATGGATTGACAAAACCTGTATAAGGCGCAAGATTAAGCTTTGCATAACGCTCCAGGATTTCAGAATGCAGCTCAGGATCGACCTTGACCCCATAATCCTCGATCAGTTTCTTTCCTGCTTCAAGATCGCCTTCCGATTTAATTCTCTGAATTTCCTTCAGCAATTCCCCGAAAAGGGTTCTGAGCTTTTCATAATCATTGATCCTGACATAGCTCTTACCATCACGCTTATAAAACTCAATAACATTTTCAGCCTTCCCCTTTTCATATACCCAGTGTGAAATGGTTGATCTGCAGCGCATATGGGCCTGTTCAATATCTTTTCCCTGTTTAATCCTGACAATCTGGGTAAGCAACCCGTTCCTGAGGTATGAGTCATATTCAGCCTTTGCTGCTTCAGAGTCCGGGAGAAGTCCAAGTTCAGTGATCTTTTCATCCATCATAAAATAGAGAGCAAACAGGTCGGCCCTTGCCTCTTCAAGAGGTGAAGCATAATTCTTCAACGCATTTGGATCAGTTCCATCTGCCAGCTTGCCACTGGCATGACCTACACACTCATGAAGGTCAGTGTGCAATGCATCTGCAATAGTTCCATATTTCTTTATCCTCGATACTTCATCAGCATCCGCTGCAAACTCCTCAAGAAAGCCATTTCCCTGTGATGCCACATCATATGCATTTGTTATATTGGCCAGAGTAACAGATTTGGAACCAACCTCTTTCCTGATCCAGTCAGCATTAGGAAGATTTATTCCCAGAGGGGATGCAGGATAACAATCTCCTCCCAGCATCGCAATATTAATAACCTTGGCAGCAACACCTGTAACTTTTTCTTTCCTGTAGATAGGCTGAATAGGTGAGTTATCCTCAAACCACTGGGCATTTGCAGTAATAATTTTTGTACGTTTTGTTGCTTCAAGATCGGTATAATCAACAATTGCTTCCCACGTTGCTTTCATTCCCATTGGATCCTCGTAATTCTCAATAAATCCGTTTATATAATCAATCATCGGATCACTGTTCTGCGCCCATACCACGTTATAAGCATCCCAATCTTTAAGATTGCCTGATTTATAGTAATCAATCAGAAGTCCGAGCTCATTTTTCTGGGTTTCAGTTTCTGCCACTGATGCAGCTTTGCTCAGCCAGAAAATTATTGTGTCAATTGCCGTCCCATACTTTCCTCCTGATTTATATACCTCCTCTGCCAGTTTTCCATTTATCTTCACAACTTTTGAATTAAGTCCGAGAGAAACAGGACGCGCATCATTTGGCACAGCTTTAGCGGCATAGAACTCTTCAACCTCTTTTTGAGTCACACCTTCATAAAAGTTGGATGCAGATTCGGCAACCATATCCGACCCGGCTCTCTGCTCAACCTTCCGCGGGTAAAGTGTATCATCGAAAAGAACCGGCGTAAGCTCAGCAATCAGCTCATCAGCTCCACGTCCTGAGACAAGAGGAAGCCTCTCAGGATCGCTTCCCTTAACCAGCCGGGCAAAATAGTCAGCCGTAAAACCAGGCTTTAGTTTATCACTTGAGTAGTGATGATGAATACCGTTTGCAAAAAAGACTCTCTTAGAGTATACAAGAAATGCCTTGTATTCTGCTTCCTCCTTATCCCCGGAATAACTCTCAATTATACCTTCGAGTGTTTTTCTGATCTTAAGGTTATATCTGAAATTCTGGTCCCATAAAATATCCCTGCCTGCCAGAGCTGCCTGGCTCAGGTAATACACATATACCTTTTGCTTCAGTGAGAGCTCTTCGAATCCGGGTAGTTTATATTTCAGAACCCGCATGTCGTCAAACTGTTCGACGAAATAGCTGAAATCATCCTTAACCTCAGCGGCTGGCTGTTTTTCATTTTTACAAGCTATAAGACTGATTGTCATCATAGAGAACAGAATAAAATATTTGGTCAATATTTTCATAACATAGAAAATTTGATTGTAAATAAGCTGCTAAATTATAAAAAAGTCAGGCAATTTCCGGTATCGCTTTGTATTACTTTGACTGCAATTTTAGTTTACCGCCAGGATGTCCGGATATTTTAAAGCACGAGGGAGCACATTGTCATACCCGGTGAAGAGAGGAGGTGTGGCTTTCGTAAGATAAAAGTAATTACCTTTATAAGCCTGCAGGGTAAAGCCACTGACAGGGATCGCAATAACCGGAATAAACATAACCAGGGCATGGATGAGATTATTGACAACTTAAGGAAAGAAATGAAAGGCAGCTCCGATGAAAAGGTAAGAATTTCAGGAGAGCGATTCTTCAGGGAGAATGTACAATTATACGGTATCAGATCAGCGGAAGTAGGAAGGATTGGAAAAGAACACTTTAAAAGACTGAAGAATAAAAACAAAGATGAAATTTTTTCCCTGTGTGAAGAGTTATGGAAATCAGGCATTATGGAAGAATCGTTTATTGCATGCAACTGGTCGTATTACCTGCATAAAAATTACGAACCTTCTGATTTTAAAATCTTTGACAGATGGGTGAACAACTATGTAAATAACTGGGCATCGTGCGATACCCTCTGTAATCATTCTGTCGGAACATTGACAGAGATGTATCCTGCACTTCTGCTGGGATTGAAAGGGTGGGCAGGATCACAGAACCGCTGGGTAAAACGTGCAGCTGCCGTTTCCCTTATAGTGCCGGCCCGGAAAGGAAAATTTCTTGAAGTAATATTTGAGATTGCCGACATACTGCATTCTGACACCGACGACATGGTAAGGAAGGGATATGGCTGGATGCTTAAAGCGGCAAGCCAGGCTCACCAGGAAAAAGTTTTCGCTTATGTCATGCGCAAAAAGGCAACTATGCCCAGGACAGCATTAAGGTATGCTATCGAAAAAATGCCAACAGAATTAAAAGCATTGGCAATGGCAAAATAAGAGTCAGTTTTATAAATTTGCATATTAAATTAAATCTGTAATGGCAAGAATTTTCATTTTCATTTTACTTTTTATTATAACCATTCCTTCCTCATTATTCTCTCAGGACAGAGTCACAGGGCGCGATTTTACTACCAGGTCGGAGGTAATCGCACGCAATGGAATGGCTGCCACAAGTCATCCGCTTGCCACACAGACAGCCCTGGATATTTTAAAGAAGGGAGGAAATGCCATAGATGCGGCCATTGCTGCCAACGCTGTGCTTGGGGTAGTAGAGCCCACCGGAGCTGGCATCGGAGGAGATATTTTTGCATTGATATGGAGCAGTGATAAAGGCAAGCTATATGGGCTAAACGGAAGCGGAAGATCACCAAGGTCACTCAAGATGGAGTACTTCAAGGAAAATGGCTATCAATTCATCCCTTCCTATGGTCCCCTTCCGGTTTCCGTACCTGGCTGTGTTGACGGCTGGTTTGAAATGAGTGAAATGTTTGGACGTCTTCCGATGAAGGATATTCTTCGGCCGGCAATAAATTATGCAAGGGACGGGTTTCCTGTCACGGAGGTTATTGCATATTACCTGTCCAAAAATACAGAACTCCTCAAGGATTATCCGAATATCAAAGAGGTTTATATGCCTGGAGGGAAATCGCCTGCCAAAGGGGAAATATTCAGGAATCCCCTGCTTGCACTTACACTCGAAAAAATCGTGAGGGGAGGCAGAAATGAATTTTACAGGGGCAGTATAGCCAGGGATATTAGTCTGTTTATGAAGAAGCAGGGAGGTTTTCTGGCATATGAAGACCTGGCGCGTCACCATTCAGAATGGGTCGAGCCGGTGAGTACTAACTACCGTGGTTATGAAGTATGGGAACTGCCCCCCAACGGACAGGGAATAGCAGCCCTTCAAATGCTGAATATCCTTGAGGGTTTTGATATCGCCTCGATGGGTTATGGGTCGGCTGAGTATATTCACGTCTTTACTGAAGCAAAAAAGCTTGCTTTTGAAGACCGTGCCAGGTATTATGCTGATCCTCTGTTCAGCGCAACGCCGCTAACCCAGCTTTTATCAAAGAAATATGCTGCAGAGAGACGCAAACTTATAAATCCCGAAAAGGCAGCAAAAATATATGACAGCGGTAAAATTGAGGCAGGCAATACAGTATATCTCACTGTGGCAGACAGGTATGGCAATATGGTATCGCTCATTCAGAGCAATTACAGGGGTATGGGCTCCGGTATGTGCCCGACAGGATTGGGATTTGTCCTGCAGGACCGTGGGGAAATGTTCAGTCTTTTTGAAGGACACAACAATATGTATGCACCCGGAAAGAGGCCCTTCCACACGATTATCCCGGCTTTTATAACCAGGAAAGGCAAACCACTGATCAGCTTTGGTGTAATGGGAGGCGATATGCAGCCCCAGGGGCATGTACAGATTGTTGTCAACCTGGTCGATTTCAAAATGAACCTGCAGGAAGCAGGAGACGCACCCAGAATACACCATATTGGTTCATCTGAACCTACCGGCCAGCAGATGACCGACGGGGGAATCCTTCTTCTTGAAAACGGATTCAGATGGGAGGTGATACAAAAGCTGATCAACCGCGGACATTCAGTACAGTGGGATCTGGGAGGGTATGGAGGTTACCAGGCAATATTGTGGGATGCCAAAAACAAGGTATGGTTCGGTGCTTCGGAATCAAGAAAAGACGGACAGGCTGCAGGGTATTAAAAGATAAAAGACTAAAGCAAAGACAAAAGTATAAAGATACAAAGTGCTAATGCCAGAAGATTGCCTTCGTCAGTTATCGGCATAAAACACCTGACTACTGATACCTTACACCTTACTCTTATTTAATCCCCAGCAGATCAATGATCCCATTAATAAAAGTAAGCGGGTGTACCGGATTGCCCGGAACATAAAGATCGATGCGATTCTGCTCAATGAATTTTCTGTCGAGCGCAGGGCTTCCTTCAAAAATTCCACCGCTTATGGCATCGGTGCCGGCAAGGATAATTATTTTAGGAGAAGGTGTTGCATCATATGTCATCTGCAGGGGTTCTGCCATATTTTTTGATATTGGTCCTGTAATTACAATTCCGTCGGCATGGCGGGGTGAAGCAACAAATTCAATGCCATATCGCCCCATATCAAAATTTACATTTCCGCAGGCATTGAGTTCCAGTTCAGTGCTGTTGTCCCCTGCAGCAGAAACCTGCCTCAGTTTAAGAGAACCCTTGAAGCAGCTGCGAATTTCTTTTCTTATAAGATCAGGATCAAGAGTCAACGGCACTGCAGAACCTTCAGAAATAATTAAACGGTTCCTGTCATTTGCAGATAATTTGTAATCTGTTGTAAAACGAATTTTTCCCGGGTATAACCTGGAACACTCTCCGCAGAATGTGCACCGGCCAAGGTCAATTCGCAACGGATCCGGTGAAATAGCCTTCACAGGGCAGATATCAACAATTGCTTCATTGTCAGCCGCTTGCATACTTATTTCAGGTCTTCCCCTGAATATGCCGGGTACTTTTGCCGAAGTCAGGTCAGGTATAAATTGTTTTCCCTGATGATATAATATTTTCAGTGTTCTTAACATTGTAATTTTTCATTGAAGTTCTATAGGTCATGCCCGCAATATGAGAGATTGAAACTCTTATTGCATACCGGGAAATCTGAAATTTCATTGTTCCTCACAGCAAGAGCCAGTGCAAGCCAGTTATGAAATGAAGGATCCTTTACCTTATAAATAATCAAATCCCCATTATTATCTGTAATTGCTGCATGGCATATTTCTCCTCTCCAGCCTTCAGTAAGAGACAGGCCGAACATATCAGGTTTAAGCTGATACTGTTTGGGTTCAGCTCCTCCTTTTTCAGGAACCTTACCCAGCAGTTCCCTGATATAGGCTACCGATTGTTTTACCTCTTCCTTTCTTATCTGGACTCTGGAATAGACATCCCCATGGTGTTTAAGAACAGGTATATGATCCAGGTCCTGATAAAGGCCATAAGGATGGGAACTCCTGATATCCCTGTTTAAGGCATTCATCCTGGCTGACATTCCTACTGTTCCTATTGAGAGTAACTGCTCATATTTTAAGGTGCCGGTTCTCTCAAATCTCGATAATGTACTTGGCAACCTTGAAAGTTCACTGTTCATTTCAATAAATGCGGGTTCAAAATCATCTAATATGGCCTCTAGCCTTACGGCTGCTTCCTGGTTGAACGGATATGGATTATAACCTGCCCGGATTAATCCCTTGGCTAAACGATTTCCGCACCATTCCTGAAAAAAATTCACTATAGGAGTTCTGAGCCTTCCAAACACCGAACTGCCGAGCTGATAAGCTATGTCCGTACAAATGGCGCTGAGGTCGCCCGTGTGTATGGCAATTCGCTCTAATTCCTGGGCCAGGGTTCGTGAATAGAGCATATCCCGGGTTTGTGAAATTCCGCAGAGGCTTTCCCATAAATAGGCAAAAGCAGTTGTATGGCCGATGGCACTGTCGCCTGCAATTGATTCTGCCAGGATGGTACGCTGTAGTAATTTCTTTCTGTCAAGAAACAATTGTTCAACACCCCTGTGCTGATATCCCAGCTGGATTTCCAAATGTAAAATCTGTTCCCCGTTGCAGACAAATCTGAAATGTCCGGGTTCAATAATACCTGCATGGACAGGACCCACACCCACTTCATGGAGCTCTTCACTGACAATATTGAAGAACGGGTAATCAGGTATGGTTTTTGATTTGTCGGCCCTGTTTTCAGAGTACCGGACTGGTTTAAGCCATGGATGGTCATTGTAAGTAATCCCAAAATTCTCATGAATCTCCCGTTCAAATTTTTCAAAGGAAATGTTTCTTGCAGAAAAAGAATTGATTGAATCATCATCACCTACCTTTGAGGATGAAACCATTACAGTATGATTGATATCATCTGCAATGCAGCATATCAGCCTTATTACTTTGGCTTCCCGGTAACCAAAATAGAGCACGCAATGTCTGTAAGGATGTTCTTCCATTAAGGTTGTATTCAGTTCAAGGAAGCTATCGTACCGCATTTCCGGAATAGTGCTGACCGGAACAGACTGGTTGTTTAACAAAGTTTTAATATTCATATCAAACGGGTAAGATTTTAACTGCATCCTGTATTAACTGAACAAATATTACAGGAGGATTAAGACCGAGCCATATAGCGCCAAACATCAGGAGATATTGGGTAAGCGATTCCCATGGATTTATCCTGGGTATACTGGATTCATCCAAACCCGGAACCGGAAGAAAGAGAATCTTAAGGATGTTCTTGCCAAAAGCCCAGATTACAATAGTGAGCAACAGGAAAACCAATGCCAGAAGGATAATATGATTGCCTTCAAAAAGGGATCTGAAGATCAGAAACTCACTTACAAACAAACCTGATGGTGGCATCGCTGTCGCGCTAATAAATCCTAATAGCAGAACGATTGCACCGGCCGGATTATATTTAAAATAATTGCCGACATGTTGTATGCTCTTGCTTTGAAAAGTCCTGTATAACTGGTTAAACTGAAAAAACAGGCCCGACTTTACAAAGGCGTGCAATATTATATGCAGGATTGCCGCGTAATATCCAACTCCTCCGGCGGCAATTCCCAGCATTACAATGCCCATATGCTCAATACCGGAATAGGCAAACATCCTTTTAATATTCATAACCTTTGTCATATAGACGGTTGCTACAAATATTGACAGGATAGCTGCTATAAAAATGACTTGGTTTGCCCAGTGGAACAACGAAGTCTGGGCCACAATCGTATAAAATCTGAAAATACCTGTAAAACCAAGATTCATCAGTACACTGGCAAGCAGGGCTCCTGCCGGAGCGGGTGCCTTATCCTTGGCATCGATACCCGCAGTGTACATCGGTACTAATCCAAGCTTTGCGGTAAATCCTGTAAAAATAAAAAGAAATGCCAGCCTCAGCCAGAAAGGATTAAGCCGGTCCTTATATACCATGAGGTTGGAAAAAGAAAGATCATTTGAACCGGCATGTTGCAATGCAAGGCTCAGAAAAAGAATGCCAATGAATACAAATGTTATGCTTATGGCACATATAAATACATATTTCCAGGTTCCTTCCAGCGCCAGTTTGTTTCTGTGATGATAGATCAACATTGAAGCAGCTAAGGTTGTCATCTCCGTAAAGATCCAGATAACAGCAATGTGATTAGCCAGGTAGGCTGCAGTAATTGAAGTTATGAGGAGGACCAGGGCAGAAAAATAAATGGCTCTTGACCCAGCCGTTTCGTCGTGCCGTTTAATATAAAGATAGCTGTGAAAAAGAGCAGGTATGGCAATTACACTCAAAGTCATCAGCAGAAGCAATCCAAGCGAATCAAAGGTAAAATATACAAGAACACTGTTTGTATAATTATAACAGGCATATAAGGTAAAAGAGGTCTGAAGAATACCAAATAAAACAATCAGGATATTGTTTATAATACTATTCCTGTTTGCAAAGATCAGACCTGCAATTACAAAAGCGCTTATCAGATAGAACCCCGTCATTTTTTTAGTGATTAATAATCTTTCAAATTGCTGAGCTGATCAACGTCAACATTCTTAAATACATCGCCGATTTTGTTGAGAAATATTCCAAGTATAAGAACACTGGCAAACACATCAAGCATTATCCCAAGGTTCACGAGGTTGGGCATTTCATTGCCGACAGCCAGAGAAAGCACAAATACCCCGTTCTCAATCATCAGATAGCCCATCACATGAGTTATGATCTTTTTTCTTGAAGCTATGAAGTACAGACCTGTAAAGAGGGTTGACAGTGAAACTATGAAGAATATCTTATCAAGATGGCTATCCTTTATTGAATTGGCAAGCACCACTGTGATTACAATGATCATTGTAATAATTATCAGGGATATAAAATGTGGCAGATAGGGTTCCGTCTCCCTGGTCATTCTGTTTCTTCTGATAAGGTAGCCTAAGAATATTGGAACTGCCAGTGCTCTGAAAACTATAGTCTCCAGCAGGATTAGAACAAGGTTCCAGGTCTGGATATCCTTTAGCTGCAAAAAAGTTACGCCGAATAGTATGAATCCCTGCAGGGCAAGTACCCTGACATACGTTATGATCCTGTTTGCTATTGAAACGTATATTAGACTAATAATAAATATAATAAGCAAAGTGTCTGTCATTTCAAGCTTTTTATGCAAATTTTTCCAGAACCAGTATTACACCCAGAAAGATTAAAAAACTAACCGATGAGAGTGCCAGAATAAATTGCGGATTATGGTTCATTCTGAACCGTGCCATAAATGATTCTATCAATCCCACAGTTACCGCGAATAATGCCTGAATAAGGAGGAACAGGGGGATAACCCATGTCAGTGGGATTGCTCCAACAAAAAAATTTGCTATGATTGCACCATACATAGCAAACTTCAGATACCCTGCTGTAAAAATTAAACCAAGATCGAATCCGCTGTTGTCGAGAATCATTACCTCGTGTATCATTGTTAATTCAAGATGAGTTTTAGGATCATCCACTGGCATCCTGCTGTTTTCAATCATAGCAATCAGTACAAGGACACATGCAGCAAGGGTACCCAGCGTGTAGGTTATGTATGAGCCCAGATGCAATGTTGAGAAAATGTTAAAAAAGGATGTATGCCCAGTCAGAAGGGCAAATGAACCTATCAGTATAAAGAAGGCCGGCTCTGCCAGCATCGAGAATAATGCTTCCCTGCTTGCACCCATTCCTTCAAAACTGCTTCCTGTATCCATGGCTGAAATGATGCTGAAAAACTTGCCTAATGCCAGGATGTAGGCGAAAAAAACAAAATCGCCGTCAAAACTTACAATGCCTTTGTATGGACCAAAAGGTATTACGAGGCAGGCTATAAGCACGGAAGAAAAATATATTACCGGGGCGATCCTGAAAATAATGCTTGTGGTCTCGCTATACAAAGATCCTTTCCTGAATAGTCTGATCACATCTTTCACAGGCTGAATGATACCCGGACCTTTTCTCCCTGAGGCAATACTTTTGGTACGCAGGATTATTCCGGGGAAAATCAGGCTGGAAAGCAATATCAGTGTTAGACTCAACATGTTACAAATTATTTAGAAAACGAAGTATTGTTAATATCCTGTCAATTATTAGTGGAAGGCAGATAACAGCCGTTATAAAAATAATCCCATACAAAATATATCTCTGCAGCTGCCCATTCTGGAGAAACAGGAAAAGATCGGTGAATCTGTTTAGCAATCTTATTGGCTTATCAATGAAGATACGTTCAATTTTGTCATAAGATTTAGTTTCATAATGCTTGTCTGATGGAAATATCTCAGCGATCTCAACCTCATTTTTTTCTATGTCAAGAAGTGGTTTGACCAGCTTCGAATGACTGCGTACAAAGGAACTTGCAGTATACTGAAGTTTAGCATCTGCGGATGGATACCCGCAACCCCATGTAGGTCCTGATTCTATGAGTTTATGCCTGCTGACAAATTTCTTCAGCCGAAGCATTATTAACACAAAAAGGATAAATCCCAGGAATAACCAATTAATTATCTTAAGGGAATCAATTGCCCCAACCTTTATCAGATTCATGTTAAAGACAACATCATGAGTAAACAGGTTAACAGGTCTTTGCAGGGTATTTATGAAGAACGAAGGGAAGATCCCGATCAATAACATAAAAGAGATTGTGAGATACATAGGCATCAGCTGCCAGAATCCTGCCTCCTTGATTTCTTCCCGGGGGATGGTTCGCTGATTTCCAAGGAAAACAATACCAAACGCTTTGGTAAAACAGAGCAAAGCCAGTCCTCCGATCAACACCAGTCCAACCAGGGAAAATACAAGGGCTATCAGGGAAATAAGACTGGCGCTAAAGAGCCAGTTATATAATCCTCCAAATATCAGGAACTCTGAAATAAAACCATTCAGCGGCGGCAGTCCGCAGATTGCAATAGCAGCTATCAGGAATAATATTGAGGTTCTGGGCATTTTTTTAATCAGCCCTCCCAGATGTTCAATATCTACTGTATGAGTTGCCTGCAGAACATTTCCGGCACTATAAAATAACAGGGATTTAAATAATGAGTGGTTAAGGGTGTGAAGCAAAGCTCCTGTGAATCCGAGAATTGCCATCCATTTATTGGTATCACCCAGTCCTATACATCCCAATCCGATCCCGATACCTATAATCCCTATATTTTCGATGCTGTGATATGCCAGCAACTTTTTCAGGTCATGCTGAATGGTAGCCAGCAGTACACCATATATCCCGGTTATTGTTGAGATAAAGAGAATTATATAGCCAATGGTGGTATAATCTGTCTTGATTAACAGAAGCATCCTGAGAATACCATATATCCCAATCTTTATAACAACTCCCGACATTATACCGGACACATGGGAAGGAGAAGCGGGATGGGCATACGGCAGCCAGGTATGAAAAGGGACAAATCCGGATTTAATTGCAAAACCGATAAAAAAGCAGAGGAATAAAGTTGTTCCTGCAAGTGTAGTTTGCTGCCCTGAGAATTCAGCAATGGCTCCGAAACTGTAACTTCCTGTCTTGTAGGCTACATAGATAAAGCCAAGCATAATGAATATAATGCTGATATGGGACTGCACAATATAATTAATTCCCGCCCTGATCGTTTCCGGCTTTTCATGGTCAAATATTACAAGAATAAAGACTGAAAGCGCCATTAATTCCCACATCAGCAGAAAGATAAAGCCATTCTGCACCGAACATATGCCGATCAGCGCAAAGTGTATCAACAGATAAGCTATGCAGTGCAGGGTGAGTTTGCTCTTCATCTCCCTGTACTTCTTCATATAGCTGAATCCGTAAACAGCACCGGTCAAAATTGTAAAATTGATAGTAAGGATGAACCAGGCTGACAATGCATCTACTTTGATGAGAACATTCCCGAATAATATTGTTCCGGATAAGAGAATCTCATAATTATTTCCAAAAAGTGCTTTTATTGCAACATAGCTGCTTAAAAGTGCAATCACCAAAGCAACTGTGACGGTAATAATACCTTTAGCTTTTGCATTGACAGACAAAATAGCAATAAAGGATATTAATAATATGACAATTAAGACATTAATCAATGACATAAATATAAAATGTGCTGCAACTTAAATCACAGAACCTGCCTCTTTCAGTTCCAGAACTTTAGTAGTTCCCCCTGCTTCAAGATTAATATCATGTGGTTTGTTTGTTTTCCACGACCCGCCCGTAAAATCAGGGACAACAATTGATTGTGAGTTATTTGCAACAGACCATTCACTGAGCGGAGCAATTGAGCTCCAGAGTGCTCCGTCATAAACATCCTGATCGAGTGGCAACCCATTCCTTAGACAGTCAATTAGTCCGCCAGTCCATTATGAAGTCCATCCCGCCATGACCACCTACTTTCCTGGCCATCTCTCCTACCCTTTTAACAATCTCCGGAGTGTACTTTTCATAAAGCTCCTTCATTGCTGATTCATCAGACCAGTTTTCTCCCAGGGCTATATGTTCAACCGGATATTTGCATGCCATACCCTTTGTTCCTTTAATAAGATGGATTCTTGAATATGGCTGGGTGGATGATGTATCGTGCTGAACCATTATTGTCTTTCCAAGAGCAGTTTTAATTATGGATGTATTTAAATTACCCCTGAATTTTGATTCTTTCCACTCTGAATAGAACTGGTCATTTGCTAAAAGTTCTTTTTCTTTTTGCCCCATTGAAAAATCTGATGTCGACACTGAGCTCAGATGTTCCATTTTATCACCCCGGTTGATATTCAGAGCCTGACAAACAGGCCCGAGACCGTGTGTAGGGTATACATTCCCATTCCGTGTTGCATTTTCCCGGAGTCTCCACATTTTGGTATATGCATCATCGGATTGCTGATCATCTGCCGGCTTCCTGAAATTCATCTCAAGAAGATTATGAATGTAAGCACCCTCTCCGTGAATTATATCTCCGAACATTCCCTGCCGGGCCATATTGAGTGTAAGCAATTCAAAGAAATCATAACAGCAGTTTTCGAGCATCATGCAATGTTTTCTTGTCCTTTCCGAAGTTTCAACAAGCTGCCATGCTTCATCAACAGTGCGGGCGACCGGAACCTCGCAACATACATGCTTTCCGTTTTCCATAGAATATACAGCCATTTGAGTGTGCCACTCCCAGGGTGTGACAATATAGATCAGATCCAGGTCAGGCAGTTCAACCAGCTTTTTCCATGCAGAATCATCACCTGAAAATACGCGTGCGGCCGGCCTGCCAGCACTCTGCAGATACTTCAGGGAACCATCCACTGCAACTGTCCGTAAATCGCACAGAGCAGTTATTTCCACCCCTTCTATGAATGATAATCGTTTGACTGCTTCACTACCCCTGTCACCCAGTCCGATAACTCCTGCCCTGACAACCGGAATCGGAGGAGCTGCATATCCAGACATATTAAACTTCTGGGTATGCAATTTCCGGGCGGATTCCAGAATTGCCGCCAGGTTTGAGCCGGGCTTTTCAGCAGTGCATCCGTTTATCAGGCCGCCAGTCATTGCGCCTGCTCCGGCGAATGTTGCAGTTTTTAAGAAATTTCGGCGATTGGTTGTCATGGTTAATGCATTTTCTGGTTATTAATATTTATAAAATTCCGCACCGAAATTAATATAATATTCTTTACTAAAAGCATTTATCCATAAGTAATAAATAACTCTGTGTGACTAGCTGTGGCTCCTCTGTGCACTCTGTGTCAAGTCCTTTTATTTATGACACACAGACATAAAAAAACCGCCATTATAAATAATGACGGCATATGGCAAATGAAAAAAATCTACCTGATAATTCTACGACTTTTGTATGGCTCCGTACCCGCAAAAACTGGTGCATAATCCGCATCCGGAGCATTTATCATAATGTATTGAAGGCACACTGAAAGTAGTTTTCTGGTATATTGCGCCTTCCGGACAGATATTAATCACAGGACAGGCATGGTTTTGAGGGCATCTTTCTGCTTCTATTCCTATAGCATTCATGCAGTTTCTTAATTAGATAAGAAAGTACTATTATTGTTAATAACATTTTCAAGATAATTTGAGGTCATTACTCCAACTCCGGTCCATCTGGTCTTTCCACCCTGAAAAAGCATCAGGGTCGGCACACTTTGAATCCTGTACCGTCCAGCCAGTTCCCTGTTCTTATCCACATCAATCTTCAGGATCCTGACCTTACTGGCCATTTTTTCTTTCAGCTGCTCCAGCACAGGGGCCATCATTTTGCATGGACCGCACCATTCGGCTGAAAAATCAACAAGAACAGGAACATTCCCGCTTATAAGCTCATCAAACTGATCTTTCATATTTTCTTTGTTTTTTTAAATTTCAGGATAATATCCTCTGCCAGCCCTCCGGTAACCCAGCCTAAGATCAGGCCATAAAGAGTACTGAAATACCAAACCGACTTGATTATGCAGGTACCGGATGTGCATCCCACAAACTTCCAGTAAAGGAAACCTCCTGCGGAACCTGCAATTGCAAAGATTATTGAAACAATGTGTTTTCTGGCAAACTCTTTCATATGATATTTTGGTGCAAATTTCATTACACCGGAATATCTGGTCAGTGACATAAGTCACAGAGATCAGAAATTTTTTGCCATATTGGTGTAATCAATTGAATTTCTTCCTATTATAAGACGATTATTTTTTTCAAGATTTTTCAGAAGACGTGAAATAACTTCCCTTGATGTATTTAACTGAATTGCAATATCCTGGTGAGTACCCTGGAAAACCGTCTTTCCTGTAGATTTGTGCCTCTCCTCAAAAAACCTTATCAATCGTTCATCCAGCTTCATAAAGGCAATTGAATCAATTGTTTCCAACAATTCATCAAACCTGTGTTTATAGGAATACATCATAAATTCCTTCCAGGTTTTATATTCCGACATCCATTTTTCAGGTACATCAACCGGAATTGTAAGGATTACAGAATCTTCCTCGGCAATCATTTTAATGTTGCTTTTCTGAAGGCCAATACAACAGGTTAATGCCATGCTGCATATTTCCCCGCTGTTGAGCCAATACAGAAGCAGTTCATTTCCGTTATCGGACATTCGGACCACCCTGAGGCATCCCTCCAGAACCATTGGAAAAGATTTGATATAATCACCCTCCCCAAGAATACTCTGGTCAACATGGAGTTCGTGAAGGGTAGAAAATCTTTCTATCTCTAAAATTAAATCCTTCTCCAGAAACGGATATGTATTCTTAATTAATTCCAGTTTATTCATGCCATTCTATAAGTGAAATGAAATAAAGCTCCATTTAACATCAATGAAAGTCTCAATCAGTAACTTTATTTTTCATAGAAACAGGAACTTTACCAGTCTGCGCCAGAATTACACTTTCAATGGGGAAAAACAGCAATATGAAAAAAAATCCTGGTTTCATAACTCTGATATTTAGAAAATTAAACAATTTAATATATGAATATGCCACGGATAAACCAGGAATGGATTAATTAACTTTGCATTTCAGGTCAGATCTGTACTTATAAAAGTACAAAAAAACAGGAGATAACCGCATTCAATACTTCCGCGGGTATTAATTCGCCGGAAAAAACGGGTTCTTTTTAATCCTTATTTATACATTTACCAATAAAACCGGGTTTATGCTTTCAAAAAACTTTTCACTTAAAAGTTATAACACATTCAGGCTGAATTATAAGTCTGAGTTCTTTGTTTCTGTAAAAACAGAAAGTGAGGCAATAAAGATAATTCATAAAACAGCAAGCGGTTCAAAGCCTGTTCTGATACTTGGCGGGGGAAGTAATTTACTTTTCACTGAAAACTACAAAGGGATTATAATTCATCCTGAAATTATCGGGATAAATATTGAGGAGCAGCATTCTGATTATGTAATTGTCTCTGCCGGAGCTGGCGTCAATTGGGATACATTTGCAGAGTGGGCAGTTGATAATGGTCTTGGCGGAGTGGAGAATCTTTCGCTTATTCCTGGTACTGTAGGAGCAGCTCCTGTACAGAATATTGGCGCATACGGAGTTGAAGTTAAAAGCACGATCGATAAAGTCAGGGCTGTTTCAGTTGAAAATACATCAGTAAGGGAATTCGGGAAAGAGGAGTGCCGGTTTGGTTACAGGAGCAGTATATTTAAAACTGACCTGAAAGGCAGGTACCTCATAACCAGGGTTTATTTTAAACTGGCCGTGAGTCCGTCACTTAACCTGAATTATGGATCTCTGGCAGACGAGGTATCCAGGCTCGGCGGAGCGACATTGAAAAATGTCAGGAATGCAGTAATTAATGTAAGGAGAAGCAAATTACCTGATCCTGAAATCATCGGAAATGCCGGCAGTTTTTTCAAGAACCCGGTTGTTGATATGTCGGCTGCTGAAGCATTAAGAAAACAATTTCCCCGGATGCCATGTTACGTAGATCCGTCAGGTGGCATTAAGCTTGCGGCAGGATGGCTTATCGAGCAATGCGGATGGAAGGGGAAAAGATCCGGTAATACAGGTGTATACGATAAACAGGCACTGGTTATAGTAAATTATGGTGATGCAACAGGACCGGAAATATTAAGTTTCTCTGAAGAAATCAGAAAATCTGTCTGGTACAGGTTTGAGGTTGACCTGGAAAGGGAAGTCGAAGTTATAGGATCTATTTGAAGATTTTTCTTTTATTGAGCTCTTTCTGGTAAATAGCAGCATAATGGTTATGCTCTGCAAGTGTTCTTGAAAAGTTATGATATCCTGAAAAATCTGCCCTGGCTGCAAAATACAGATAATCGTGGTCTTCGGCATTTAATACCGCATCAATGCCCTCAATGGATGGACAGCCGATGGGCCCGGGAGGAAATCCTCTATGCATGTAGGTATTGTAGGGAGAATCTGTCTGCAGGTGTTTATATAATACCCTCGTAATTGTAAAATCATTTAATGCAAATTTAATTGTGGGACAAGCCTGCAGGGGAATACCTCTTTTCAGACGGTTAAGATAGACGCCTGCAATGCGCGGTTTCTCATCCGGTTTTACAACTTCATCGTCAATTATGGAAGCCAGAATGGCAACCTCAACCGGATCAAGTCCCTTCTCCGATGCCCTTGCCAGCCGTTCTTCATTCCAGAATCTTCTGTACTCCTTAAGCATCCTGTTATACAGACCCCTGGCATCAGTATTCCTGTAAATCTCATATGTATTTGGAATGAAAACAGCATATAACTGTCTCCTTTTGTAAATCCGTCAGCATTATAGTTTGAATCATCTGAAAGAAAACTCATGATCTGTGCAGAATCTGCCTCTATCTGTCTGCCAATTTTACCTGCCAGCTGATTCAATGTCCTGATATTCTGAAAAGTGATTCTTACAGGGGTCTGATGGCCAGACCTCAGCATATTTATGAATGAATTGTAGCTAAAGTCTTTGTCAATCAGATATCTGCCGGGTTTTATCAAAGCAGGATAGTTTTTCTTTTTTGCCACCCAATCAAAAACTTTCCTGTCTTCTATAATATGGTTTGTAAGGAGTGAATCAAGCACCTGTTCGTAGGATGAACCGGTGGGAATAATTATGATCTTCCCCGGCATTTCTGCATGAATTGATATGCCAAATATAGTTCTGTAAATCTGAACCAGCAGGACAATAATCAAAATACCTGCCCCTGATAAAGTATATATGATCCGTTTCTTAGTCATTCAGTTATAAACTGCTGCAAATTTAGAGATATTGTTCTAATTGCAAAAGAATTGTCTTGAAGGTCTTGCAGAGTCTAATAGTTTCAATAACCGCAGGACCGACAGTACCACAAAGACATAATATTCGTATAATTCCATGGTTTTTTCTACATTTGTCTTCAGGTAAAACCATATTAAATCCGTATGAAAATGTCAATATCAATGCTGCTGATCCTTCTCGGGATAGGGATAATTACCGGTGTTATGGCCGGGATGCTTGGAATAGGCGGAGCAATAATAATGATCCCTGCACTGGTTTATTTCATGGGATTCAGCCAGCACATGGCTCAGGGCACCAGCCTTGCAGTTATGCTTCCTCCTATTGGAATAATTGCTGCCTACAATTACTATAAGGCGGGAGAGGTTAATCTCAAATTTGCTCTGATACTGGCAGCCACTTTCCTCATAGGTTCCTACTTCGGATCAAAACTGGCACTGAATCTTCCTCAGGCAGCTCTTAAGAAAATATTTGGTATATTATTGCTTCTCGTTGCCGCAAAGATGCTATTCTCGAAATAAGTTCAATAACGAAAGTTTAAGATTCAATGAAATATAATATAGCTTCAGCTATCATATTAACTCTATTCACCATATCCCCGGGCCGGGTAAAGGCCCAGGCAGTTGAAAGAGGCCTCCAGGCAATTACGCAAGAAGCTATTAAAGCCCAGCTGGGTTTTCTTTCTTCTGACTGGATGGAGGGACGTGAAGCTGGTGAAAAAGGGGAATTTCTGGCTTCCGATTATATTGCCAGCATGCTGCAGTTATATGGGGTCAAACCCGGAGGAGACTATTTATATGACAAATGGCCGGGGGAGAACTATGAAAATAGAGAGAGATCATATTTTCAGAATTTCATTCTGCTCAAAACTCTTCCGGGAGATGAACAGCTCCTCAAAATAAAATCATCAAATGATAAAATTGTCAGAACAGCCAATCTGACCTACAATGTTGATTTTACCTTCCGTCCTGTTGCCTCGGCTGAGATAGAAGCTCCTGTGGTTTTTGCTGGTTACGGATATATTGACGACACTCTGAAATACAACGATTTCCAGAAACTTGATGTAAGAGGAAAGTACATACTGAAGGTTTCCGGCTTCCCTGAATTTGCAGGAGCGACACTTGACAGGGAAAAAGCAGCATTAATCAGGTATAAAATGGAGTTGAGATATAAGGCAATGGGCGTAATCGGGGTACTTGAGTTTGACCCTGTTGCCATGGTTGTCGGCAGACCGGAAAGGAAAGATTTCCTGAATATGTCTCCTTCAGAGGAAAGTCCACAGAAGCGTGGGCCATATGCCCGCTATTCATTGCCGGGAAAGAAAAATCCGGATAATCTGATAAAAATACAGGTATCAGTCAAAACAGCAAATGAAATTCTTAACGGGACCGGTATCAATCCTGATGACTATATAAAGAAAGCGGACAAAAATGAAAAATTTATAATTCCGGATATAAAAGGTAAATCAATATATTTTAAGAGCAGCATAAAAACCTCGCAGGTAGCCGTAAGAAACATACTCGGGATTATTGAGGGCAAAAATCCGGATAAATATGTTGTTCTGGGTGCTCATTATGATCATATCGGCATTGGAAATGGTTATCTATGGAATGGAGCGGATGACAACGGATCGGGGTGCGTGGGAGTAATGACTATTGCAAAAGCTATAATGGCAAGCGGCGAGAAACCGGAAAACAGCATAATATTTGCCTTCTGGACTGCTGAAGAGGAAGGGCTCCTGGGATCCAGGCATTATATCAGAAATCTAGCATTCCCGGTCTCTGATCTGAAGCTGAACATGAATTTTGATATGATCTCCAGGTATATTTCCGATAATGAACCAAGTAAAGTCACCATGACCTATACAGTTTCATTCCCGTGGTTCCGGGATATTACTGCTGGAAATATTGAAAAATACGGGATTGACCTTCTTGTTGACTATCAGCCGTCGGCAGATCCTCCTGGGGGAAGCGATCACAGGTCATTTGTTGAAGCCGGCATACCAATAATAAGATTTAAACCGGGTCACAGGGAGGAATACCATTCGCCAAAAGACGACATTGGAACCGTTGACTGGGATATTATGGAGAAGATTATCAGGATTTGTTTTTTGGATGCATGGGAACTGGCGAATATCAACTGGCAGTGAAAAGCGGAGAGCGGAGAGCATAGCGCAGGGAGAACAGGGTTGAACTTATAGAGACTTAGAGACTTAGAGACTTAGAGACTTAGGGACTTAGAGACTTAGGACTTAGAGACTTAGAGACTTAGGGACTTAGGGACTTAGGACTTAGGGACTTATAGCTATAAAGCAGTGTAACTCCGTGGCCCGTGGTTAAATCGGAAAAGAATTTACAGAAACTATAAATTACCAAACAGATTAAAAATGAAGACAATTACCTGCATTATTCAAGTTTTATTAATCCTTACTCTGTCTCTCAATGCAAATGGGCAGAATGACAATGGGAAGAAACTTCATATCGTTATTTTCGGAGCTCATCCGGATGATCCTGACAAAGCCGGAGGAACAGCATACAAATGGGCTCAGCTCGGTCATGATGTACTGATGGTTTCAGTCACTAATGGCGATGCAGGACATCAGACTATAAAGGCCAAAGAACTGGCAAAGCTAAGACGGGAAGAGGCCCGGAAAGCAGGGGAAGTGATAGGTGTCAGATATATAACCCTCGACAATCATGACGGACAGCTTATGCCGACCTATGAGAACAGGCTGCAGATAATAAAGGTTATAAGAGAGCAAAAAGCTGATATTGTAATTTGTCCCCGGCCATATGATTATCATCCTGATCACCGGTACACAGGCGTACTCGTGCTTGATGCGGCATATATGGTGACAGTTCCGACCATACTGCCTAAAGTTCCGATAGTTGAGAAGAATCCTTTGTTCCTTTTCATGAGCGACGGATTTATTCATCCGGAACCATTTAAAGCCGATGTCTGCATCGACATTGACGATGTAATTGAAAAGAAGATGGATATGTACCATCAGCATAAATCACAGATGTATGAATGGCTGCCGTACAACAGGGGTAGTCTCGAGCCAGGTTCCGGTCTCGGAAGCCGACCGGAGGGCATGGCTGGGGGAAAACAGGAAAAAGGAGTTCGATGCAACTCCCTTACCGCGAAAAACTGATTGAACTCTACGGTAAGGAACATGGATCAAAAATAAATTATTGCGAGGCCTTTCAGGATTCAGGATACGGCATAAGACTGACAAAGGAAAACATGAATTACTATTTCCCGTTTCTTAAATACAGGTAAACGCTGTATTGATCACATGGCATGAAATTTGAACTGATCTTATTAAACAGTATGCCATGAAAAAGCTGATTTTCACTTTATCGCCTGTTTGTGATTCTGACATCCTGTGCCACGACAAAAGTGGAAGAGACCAAAAAGTTGATGCAGGTGAGAATGAAACTTGCTCAAGCAGGAAAAAATAAAACAGGCTGTTGAGAATCAGAAGGTTCATAGTTAAATTTGATCGGCTTTATATTTCCCGCGAAGGGTCAATATAATCTGATCCCAGACGCAAATTACATTATCCTTAACGGCAATAAGGCTATAATAAGTGCTGCATATGTCGGAAGACAGTGGAGTTACCGTCCTGTTACAGGGAATCGATATGGTGGGCCGTGCCATTTCATTTGAAATGAAGAATAATGCCAGCAAAGGGAATTACGAAATCAGAATGAAGGTTACAAATAATATAAATACTTTTCATGTATACCTAACTATAACAGTGACGGTAACTGCACTGCTCTCATCTCAAGAGTTATAAGATAGATGATGTAAGATATTCAGGCAATCTGGTTCCGCTTTTGACCGAAAGAAGATAACCAGGAAAAAGAGGAGAATGTAAGACCTGAGTATATGTCAATCTGATTAAGCACATTGTGTTTTCCAGTCATTGGTAGTCCAGATACTGACTATTCATCTTAAGTTCGATAAAATCATCACCCGATTCACAATACCCGTATTCAAAACAATAATGAAATCTTCTCCCGTTGATGTTTCAATGACATGGGTAAAGAAGTTGAAATTATATCCCAGTGCAAAAAGGGCATCCTTATGAACCCTTAACTCTATCTTCTGTATAAAGGTCAGCCAGGATACGCCTGTTCTTTCTCAGTAAACCGTGAACATTCCGTACAAAATTGTTTGATATCGCGGTTAAGCCTGTTATTGTAATTATTCCGGCACTGATCAGAACAGAATTTTTTATCGGTGCGGCCACGAAGAGTGTCGCCGCAATCGAGACATTTCTTTTCCACAGCACTAATGTTTTGATAAAGATATAAAAAATATAAATGATGTGTATTAATCTGATTTAGAATAATAAAAACGTTTTCAAACGGATAGAAATGACTATAAACGATTACAAAGCGGGTATAAATGATTATTAACCGGAATACTCTTCGGAGAGGGTGTAAGTTTGCTGAGAGAATTAATTTAATGTCAAACCAAATCTTCAAGTCATGAATTCACTAAAAAACAGAGTACATCTGATCGGTCATCTCGGTCAGTGATCCGGAAACAAAAACCATTGAAAGCGGAAAAAAAGTAACCCATTTCACAATTGCAACTGATGACAGTTACAAGAATTCTGAAGGACAGAAAATAAGAGAAACAACCTGGCATAACATAGTTGCATGGAATGGTCTCGCCGAACTTGCTGACAGATTTCTTAAAAAAGGCAAGCAGGTGGCTGTTGAAGGCAGAATAGTTTACCGAACCTATGAGGACAAGAAAGGTGTCACCAAGAACATAACAGAAATTGTCCTGAATGATCTCATACTTCTTGGATCTGGCAAAGGCAACGGTAACCAGAAGGATCAGGAAGGGGAAGTATAAACCCGCTAAGGTTTCCAAAGCTCGCTGCATTTCAGATGATTGCAGGGACACATAGAACATGTGTCCCTGTTTATTTCCCTGTAGCGACTTTTCTTAATTTCCTCAACAGTTGCCAGCACAATTGACTGGTCAGCCGGAGTCTTTTCAACCATTTCGAAAAGGAAATGAGCAATATCATCGTATGAAGGACTGATCTTCTTATTTCTCAGAATAAGATCAATATATCTTATAGACCTGTCGATCAGTTTATTATTACTTGCTCTTACATAGGTCATCACATTTCCTTCATACCTGCCAAGCCTTCCCATCACAAGGGTTGAATGGGTATTCAATATCATTTTCAGCACAAGATGAGCAAAAAGAGGATCGTTAAATGGAACCTGCAAAGAGTATTTTTCATTATCAAGAATAAAATGAATTGCAGATTGATCAGAATTAATCCTGAAATGATGATGTCTTGAATGTTTTAGTGTCCGTTCCCGCCTGTTCAAGGAACTCAGCGCTGAAATCAAATCCCAGCAGTCTCTTCATTGAAGCTATCCCGTTTATATCGGGCCACTCCAGAGTTCTTGGATTTCTCCACAGTAACCTTTCCCAGGCTTCCTGGCTGTTGCCCGCTTCCGGCATAATAAAGATAGCAAAGAGATGGAGTCTGTCCGAGTTCATTCTCATTTTCAAACGGATAAAGACTGAAAGTCGGTGAACGTTCAGTGGTATCCGTAATAATAGTAATCCCTAACGGATGTCCGATTCGTAAAGAACATATTCTCCATTCTTGTAAAACTCTGCTTCACTTAATAATGAATCTCTCAATGAAATGAATATCCGTAGTTTCCCAGAATCCGGAAAATGCATCTATCGATTTGAGATAAATTCATCATTTTCATTATAAGGAAAGAAGCGCAATTCCCGCTGCGGCCAGCAGAATGGTTGAAGACTGCATTCTTGTGCTGCCGGTTACAGCCATTGGCCCGACAGTCAGATTTATCTTTTCAATACCAGGATTCTGAATAACCATTTTCGACCTTTCCGCTGCTCTGCAAAGCTGGTCGTCCGGATTGCAATAGAGGAAAAATGGCTTTCTGCCTGATATCCGGACAGCCTTTTCAACAGCTCCGATAACAAAAGGGGTCTCCCCTCCTTCCGTTGTGCCTATCAAAAGGTCCCCATCCTTAAAACCGGCTTCAATCAATTGCCTGGCACCATATTGTGGATAATCTTCAAAATTTTCAATCGAACGTATCAGGGCAACATCACCTCCCGACATAAAACTGAAAACCCTGTCAGTTAAATCGTCATGTTCATGAACCTGGCGCCACAAAGTTTCAATAGTAAGAGAAAGCCTTCCGGTTGCTCCGCAGCCACAGAAAAAGATATTATTACCATTTTCTAATGTATCGCAGATTGCATCTTTCAGATAACATATCTCCTTCTTTTTCGCCGAAAATATCCGCATTGTATTTATATCAAGCTCCTTCAGGACAGAGATAGCCCCGGGTAAAGAATCTGAAGCAAGAGATGAAAGATCAGCTGTTGCGGGATGAGGAGATTCTGTTAAAAGTCCCCCAAGCTTATACTGTGAAGAGATAGATAAATATTCTTCTGCTTTTTTGTGAGAATCGGTTGACATGGCAGATTTTTTTCTGTGCAATTTAATACTTTGCCAGGTATTTCCGGGAATAATTCAAAGAAGCCCGGTATTTTTCAGGTTTAAGTCGAGGCTGATAATATATCATTCTTCATTAAGTTTGCATGGAAATCAATTGTTGATATCTTTGGGCAATAGTCGCGGAGAAGTTTCTGAGAAAACTGAAGAGATTAATTATGTTTCAAACCAGATTCAATTTGATCTATTGTAATTTATAATGAAAGGTGTACTGACATTCCTGGTTGTATTGTTGGTTTATTATGAGGTCAGTTACTCTCAGAATCCTGTTATACCGGGAAAACCTGTAATGGAGATCATCACCGATTTCCACCTGGATTTAAATGATACTTCAAAAACAACCGGGTTTGGGCTAAGCAGGGCATACTTTGGATACAATTACCTTCCCGCAGAAAATTTTTCCTGCAAGATAGTTCTGAATATTGGAACTCCGGAAGATCTTCCCAAGCAGGCATCTCCAAGAAGGTATGCATTTTTCAGGGAAGCTTCAGTAACATATACAAAAGAAAGAGTCAATATTTCATTCGGGATAACAACCACAAGACACTTCGACTTCCTTCAGAAATTCTGGGGAAAAAGGTTTATATCAAGTGAGTTTGAAACGCGTAATAAATATGGATATATCGCTGATATTGGAGTAGTGCTTGACTATAAATTCAGTGATGAATTTAGCTTCGATGTGGCATTAACAAACGGGGAGGGTTATTCTGACATCCAGCTGGATAACGGTGTGAAAGCTGCAGCCGGATTGACGTACAGACCAACGAGCCATTATGCATTCAGGTTTTACAACGATCTGAACAATAATAATGGTGTACTTCAATACACTCTGTCATCATTCGCCGGAATTGACAATAACCTGATCAACTTCGGTGCATCATTGCATTATAAAACCAATATGGACAGGGTTGAAGGGCATGATGGCTGGGGTATATCATCCACCGGATCTGTAAAACTGCCACGGAACTATGAAATCTTTGCCCGCTATGACTATTCCGGTTCTGTGACGGTACAGGGAGAAGCCAATCCCTGGAATTATATGAAAGATGCCAATCTCGTAATATTCGGTCTTCAGAAAAGCTTTAATGCCAATTTCAGGTTAGCACTGGATTACCAGGATTACATCCCCTATTCCACCAACCTGCCATCTTCAGGGTTTATCTTCATCAATGCCTTATTCAAGATCTGAGTGATTTTGTATATGCCCACCCCGCTCTGAAAGCGTTCAGGTTTATTTCAACTATCTCTTCTCCTTTTCTTTCAAACAGTTTTATAATAGCCTCCGTGATGGTGTGGAATGGCATCTCAATAAAAGGTGATGCAGCGCCAAGAATTACCATATTGCCTGATCGGGCAGAGCCTGACTCCTTGGCGATCCTGTCGGCGTCAATTATGATATGATTTTTTGTTTTTCTTATCTCATTTATTATTTCATCGGCTGGAGGATAATCAGGAATATTTATGAAGGGGATTGAATTGGTTACAAGCCATCCCTCTTTTGACAGCCATGGCAGATACCTTAATGACTCCATTGGCTCAACAGAAATTATCAGTTCAGCTTTTCCATAAGGAATGAGGTCAGACGATACAGGTTTATCCGAAATTCTCAGGTGTGACTGGACATCGCCTCCTCTCTGGCTCATTCCATGAACTTCAGATTGTTTAAGGAAGAGGTTATTTGCAACTGCGGCAAGGCCTATAGCGGCTGCAATCGATAAAATCCCCTGACCTCCGACTCCAGATAATATTATGTCATTCTTCATCCCGTAACATTTATTTATTAATCAGCTGATGCTTCAGTTCTTTTTCTCTTTGTAGCTGTCTGAATGCACTCTCGTGAAGCAATGATGACTGAAACACCATTATATTCAAATTCTTTTCGCATAATCTGCACATTCTCATCATGATTTCTGTGCAAAGGAACAATCTCAATAACGTGTTCACGGGGAACACCAATACCCTCACATATCTGCCTTAATCTGCCGGTAGCCTGTGATTGCTGTCCTCCTGTCATACCTGTCGTATAATTATCGGAGATAATGATAGTAACCGATGAATTTTTCACAACAGCATCGAGCAGGCCTGTCATGCCGGAATGTGTAAAAGTCGAATCACCAATTACGGCAACAGATGGAACCAGACCGGCATCTGCTGCACCGATAGCCATGGTTACTGAAGCTCCCATATCGACACATGAGTAAATGGAGGAATAGGGCGGAAGAGCTGCGAGGGTATAACAACCAATATCAGAAAAAACCCTGCCCGGGCCATATTGTTTCATTGTTTCGTTAAGGGCTGTAAACATATCGGCATGTCCGCATCCCCTGCAAAACGAAGGTGGTCTCATTTTGACGAGTGACGGCACTTTCCTGCCAAAACTTACCGGATAACCGAGAGCTTTTGCAACAATGGCAGGATTGAGCTCTCCATCCCTGGGAACAGTACCGTCGAGTCTTCCGTAAATCTTTATTCCATTGTCAAGAATTCCTCTTAATGATTCCTCAACAAAAGGTGCTCCCTCTTCAAGAATGAGTACTTCCTTGCATCTTGACGTTATATCCACAATAACCTCTTTGGGAAAGGGGTATGCGGAAATCTTCAGCACCGGAAAATCTTCAGCATTATCACTGATATTTTCCATCAGATAATTATATGCAATACCGCATGCTATAATTCCAAGTTCCCTTTTTATTCCATCTTTAAACTGGTTGTATTTTGAAATTCTTGCATCATATTTAAGAGACTCAAAAGATGATAAGAGTCTTTTATATTTTTCCCTTGCAACGGCCGGAAGAAGAACAAACTGAAGTGGATCTGCCGGCAGTGACAATGTCTTCTCAGGCAGCCGGGTTGTCTGTAAAATGCCAGATCTTGAATGTGCAAGTCTTGTGGTAATCCTTAACAGCACAGGGGTCTTGTATTTTTCTGATAGCTCAAAGGCATCGAAGACCATCTCATAGGCTTCCTGCTGATTCGATGGTTCGAAACAGGGAACAGTGGCGAACCTGGCATAAAATCTTGAATCCTGTTCATTCTGGGATGAATGCATTGAAGGATCGTCAGCTGACACTACAATCAGTCCCCCATTTACCCCGGTCATGGCTGAATTAATAAAACCGTCTGCAGCCACATTCAATCCGACATGCTTCATGGCGACCATGGCCCTTTTCCCGGCATAAGACATACCCAGAGCTGATTCCAGAGCAGTCTTTTCGTTTGAGGACCACTCTCTGTGCACTTTCCGTTCTGCAGCATCCGGTGAGGCCTGAATATATTCCATGATCTCTGTGGATGGAGTTCCTGGGTAGGCATACATTCCGCTCAATCCTGCATCCAGTGCTGCCTGGGCAATAGCCTCATCACCAAGCAAAAGTAATTTTCTCATATAATGATAAGATAATGGTCAAATTAAAACAATTAAGTGTTCAGCAAATTATTATGCTTTGAATAAATTAAAAACCTGTATTAATCAGGGAAGCAAATATTGGAATATTTTCAGTATTTTAATATGATGAATGAATTAAAATGATAAATGCCGCGAAATGCAGATGAATATATAAGCTTTGCGTGAGTTAAATTATGGTTAAATGTTCTAACATTATACTCAATAATGATTATTTTGCAACCGTAATCCATTTCAAAAGAAAAAAGGGTTCTAATTGAACAGAGCTATTTATACCATTATATTATTATTTGTCTCTTTTCTCACCGTTTACGGTCAGACAACTGAAAGACAAACCTATATACAGGTCAGCGGTTTAATCGTTGACGAGTCATACAAGCCTGTTTCCGGTGTAGCGGTTATTTCCAAAAAACTCAAGCGGGGTGCGGTAAGTGAAAAATCAGGTATCTATTCTATTCCCAGTACACAGGGAGATACAATATTTTTCAGGGCGCTTGGATTTAAAAGATATCATACAATTATTCCGGTATCATTTGAAGGAAGGCAATGCAATGTTGACATCATTCTTGACATTGATACAATAACCATTCAGGAAGTAACCATTCTGCCATGGAAGACCTATAACGATTTTCTGAAAGACATGACAAAGGAGAAACCTGTGGATCCGATTATAGAAAACATGAATGACAATCTTGCATCAATATATGTTGCCATGTCTAACCAGGTTGGAGTCAGAGTCTCACCAGAGGCTGGCTACAGGTATGCCATGAATCAGAATTTTGATGCCATGGCAACCCATGAGCAATACCCCGTAAATAATCTCCTGAATCCTTTTGCCTGGGCGAAATTTGTTGATGGAATAAAACATGGACTGTTCAAGAACCAGAAGTTCAATAAACCAACTGAGGCGAAAGTCAGGAAAAAGGTCAAAAACAAAAAAAGCAAATAACTGATTTTATAATACCTGTCAAAATGCCGGGTTGGAAAATGAATTTTTAAAAGAATATTCATTTACAGATTTTCTGGGACGTCTCTTCTCATCCTTTTTTAATACCTCAGGAGGCAGTGAATAACCGTCACCCATGTATCCTACTGCCATGACCGCAACAGGTTCAACATCTTCGGGCAGACTGAAATATTCCTTTACCATTTCAACCGAAAACCCTCCCATCTGATGGACATATACATCCATGGACAGAGCCTGAAGGAGAAGGTTGGCAACGGCCATACCTGTATCATGGAAAGCATACCTGTTAATTTTGCCGTTTCTACTGAACCTGGTCCTTGCCATGCTTATTACAAGTGCATATGCTTCTCTTGCCCACACCCGGTTTGATTCATTAAGGAACCCGATATAATCTGTGAATATATTGCCTTCCTGCCGGGTTGTATACACAAATATCCATGGCTGTTCATTATTACTTGATGGTGCATAACCGGCAGCCTCAAACATGGCTTTAATCTTAAACTCTTCAACAGGAGCAGATGAAAAGGCACAAGGGCTCCATCTTTCCTGTATTATCTCGAGAACCAGTTCTTTTTTCATTTCATTCCGGGTTTAAATATGTCCTTCAGGATGTTTTTAAAGCTAAAAAGCCAGAGGAACAGCAAATATTAGAGTCAACAGATTGGTTTACAAAGGTAATAATTTATAATTTCGCACTCATGAAAAAGTATGAAGGGAAACTTGTGGGAATACTCGGTACTGTGATAGTTCATCTCATCGCAGCTATTATATTCATGTCCTTCCAGATAAGTTCGATGAATAATGAGATGAGGGATGTATTCCAGTTGGAGTTTGCAGAGGAGGATATTATCACCCCGGAGAATAAGGACAAGCTTATTGAGTTGCCGGCCACTACAATTGAAAAAGTTCTCCGGGGGGATGAAGAAATGCTTAACATAGCCAGGAACCTGGCAAATAAAGGTGACCCGAAGATCAATCCGGAGGAATATATCGACATGGTCAAGGAGGAACTTATCAAGAGTGGAAAGCTTGGCAGGGACAATTACATAGATGAACAAAAAAGAGCTGCTGCTTTGCAGGGAGAAGAGGATTTAACCATCGGGGAAAAAGACACTGTGAGAAATAAAATGGACCAGCCCGACAAATCGCAGGAAATGGCCGCTAATTATAAAGGACCTACGCGTATTTACTACGATCTCTCCGGCCGGACTCATACTTATCTGCCAATCCCTATTTATAAATGCCAGGGTGAAGGAAAGGTGATAATGTCAATACAGGTTAATCAGAAAGGTATCGTTGAGAAGATACAGGTTCTGGAAAACCAGAGCACCACTTCAGATCCGTGTCTGATCGAAACTGCTGTTGCAACAGCGCTCATCTCACGGTTTAATTCCGACATAAACTCTCCGAAAATCCAGACAGGGACTCTCTCCTATCATTTTGTGGCGCAATAGTAGGGCATGAAGCCGGTTTACCTCTGAGAGTATTGCCCCCCTGCCCCCCTAAAGGGGGGTAAAAAACGTCATATATAGTTGTTATTAGCCCCCCTTCAGGGGGGTTGGGGGGCTAAAGTGTAGAGGCTGAAGAATATGAGAGGATTTAGAGTGCATCAGGGGCAGTATGAGATCCATCTACTTTTTTAGTTGTGCTATTACTAAAACAACAGATTTCCGGTATTATAGGAATATGGTTTTATAACATCCGGAGTGTTCCGGTCAATGTTCCTGTCATTAATTAGGGGGCTTACAGGATGTGCCATTAATATTTCAGAGGGGGAAGGTCTGAGAAGGTGGAGGACATCATTCAACGATGATGATTGTTCTGTCCAGATGGATTCTGAGGCTCTGTCAAGAATTACTGGCATTCTTCTGGCAGAGTTGTGAATTTCTGCCATCAGATCATTTGCATCTGTTGTAATAATTGAAAAAGTAGAGAATTTCTCACCTGTATTGCTTTCAATCCATTCATCGAAAAGTCCTGCAACAGATAATATTTCATTTTCACGATGGAAAATATACCATGGGATCCTCTTCTTGCCTTCATGCTGCCATTCAAAGAATCCCTTTACCGGAATAATGCAGCGTTTTGACCTGACTGAAGAGGAAAATGATGGCTTGTTTTCAATGCTTTCAGCCCTGGCATTGAATGTTTTATACCGGATTATGTTAGCATCTTCCATGTTCCTGGTCCATGATGGTATCAGACCCCAGCGCAAAAGTCTGATTTTGTCAGGCTCAGGAGAACAAATTGATGGAATCTCCGGAAGGCCAAAGGCGTGGTAGTAATAACTGGGCCTGTATTTGTCGGGATCTATTAAAGTAGCGCCATACCTGTACTCCAGTTCTTCCCTGATGAGATTTACATTTACTGTAAAGCACATGGTTACTTTATTGAATATTCAGATAATGTGGAATTTAACGGAGTGGGAAGAGAAATGTTAAAAAGGTCATATTCCGGCAGCGGATCAATCCTGGATATCACCCTGTTCATCATATTATTGATATATGAATAGATCTCCGGGCCATTCCAGGCACTGGAATTAAGGAGAATAACCCATGCTGTGCCGTCCGGTTGCCTCTTCATCATTCCTGCGCTTCCGGGAAATGAACCGGTTCTCCACCAGTTTCCGTCCATCACAGTTGTTTTCCAGCCAACAGGAGCAAAGCCATTGCTGTTATCTGTCATAAACTGAATGCTCTGATTACTAAGAATATCGGGTCTGGTATGAAATCCATCGATGGCAAGCAGTAATCTCATCAGATCAGGAGCAGTCGCAATCCAGGCCCCGGCACCCCCAAGGGCTCTAATATCATTACCTCCATAGCGTGGAGTAACCAGTTCACCCGTACCATATATAGAGGGTTTGAGAATAACATTTGTAGCTTCGTAATATGTTACTTCGAATGGAGTTTTCTCCGACTGAAGATTACCCGCGATTGTCATGTCGTAGATACCCAGAGGCTCCAGTATGGATTGCTGGCAGAATTTTTCATACGGAATCCCGGTTACTTTTTCGATCACCAGTCCCAATATGCTGTAACCAAGATTTGAATATGCCCGGCCCATACCCGGGGTATAATGAAGTCTCTTATCCAGCGCAAATCTGATAATCATCTTTGTATCAACCGGCGGTTTTACTTTTAAATTTTCAGCCACAATAATTGGCATAAACATCTGATCACCATATCTTTGCGTCCAGCCAGCCTCATGACTTAACAGATGTTCAACAGTTATATCGTAAACACGCTTATCCTTCGGTCCCGAGAAATACGGATCATCAAGAATTCCATCAGGACCAAAGACTTTATCCTTCAGGGAGAGCTTACTTTGTTCCTGGAGTTTCATAATTGCTATAGCTGTAACAAGCTTTGAAATGCTTGCAATTCTGAACTGATTAAATGGCTGGGTCTGGATCTTTGTCACCGTGTCAGCAAGTCCGAATCCCCTGGCATAAACCAGTTTGCCATCTTTCGAGACAGCCACAGATGCTCCGGCGATAGACCATTTATGGAGGAATGAGTTTACGACTTTGTCGGCATCAGGGTAATCCTGGGATACAGGATTATTATTTGTGATCCTCACATTATTAGGGACCAGCTTTTCAACTATTACCACGTAATTCTCCCGGGCGCCGGGATTGAAACTCACCAAAGAGAGCAGGATGGTAATAAAAAATATTTTTGTCTTGCTGGTCAATAAATTCATTTTTTTCTCCGGCAAAAATAGAAAGTATTTTATATCTGAGTTACATGAAGGTTATAAAATTATAACAATTATCGATTAATAATTAACATATGCCCCTTAAAGCGTGAATAAATCCGGTTTACCCAGCTTATTTAGAACCACCGGTATCCTGATATTTGCTGCTTATTTAGCCAGAATCAACCAAACCAGTCTCTGTATATTCTCTGTGAAGCTCTGTTTAACAATAAGTTAGGAACTTCCACGGAGTGCACAGAGGTGGCACAGAGGTCCCACTGAGGACTTTTTCAACAGCTCCAAAGACTTTTTGGAACCAGGTTATCCACAAAAAATTTCAATAATCTGTTACAGATTATGTAAATAATAAAGAATCAAAAAATTAACTTTGTATTCATGTTAGCCTCCCATAAATATCTGCTGCGAATACTTATCATTGGACTTATTGCATGCCGTTCTGCCGGCATTTCAGCACAGCAGGACAGTATACAATCGCGACATGACGTGATTGAGGTCATTGACACATCCGACTACCTGCCATCTTTTTACGAGAATGCATTAAATTACAACCTGATACTCGCTTCCTCAAGAGGGTATATCTCTGAGATTGACCGTCTGATAGGACTGGGAGCTGACATCAATTCAGAAACCATAACTGGAGTTACTCCATTGATTTTTGCCATAATAAATAACCGGCTGGATGCAGTATTAACCCTCCTGAAGTACAATCCTGATCTGGATAAAGTAACTTCAAGCTATGAGACACCTCTCATAATTGCAGTAAAAAGCAATAATTTTGAAATCTGCGAAACTCTTATACGTGCCGGAGCAGATATTGATTTGCCAGACAGAAACGGGGCAACTCCTCTACACTATGCTTCTTTGAACGGCTACCTGGAGATCACAGATCTGCTGTTATATTATAATGCGGTCATTGATCAGAAATCGGATGATGGAATAACCCCTCTGCTGGCTGCTATAATGGCAGGTTATCCTGATGTTGCCGACCTCCTGATTCAGAATGGTGCAAATATGGAAGCGAGAAATAATAAAGGATATACTCCCTTCATAATGGCATCCGTTAATGGCGACACTCTGACAATGGATATCTTGCTCAGGCACGGTGTTGACATTTATGCAATTAATAATGAAAACTACAATGCACTTGATATCTCAATATCAACCAATCAGCCTGAAGCAGCTAAGTATCTGCTCAGGATAGGAAATCAATGGACCGATTCTCTATCAATTGCAGTAGATCCATATCTGGTTGCGACAAAATACAGGAGAAAGAATATGGTCAGCCTCCTGAAACAGAATAATGTTCCCGGCCAGGTGAAATACGGTATTGACCAGACAGCTGTTATGCTGTCAGGCAGGTTCACGCTGAAGGATTATTATGCAGGTATAAGTCTTGCCTTTAAGGAACCTTATCTGAATGGAGGCTTAATTCTGGGATGCGATGTGAAATTGTGGTATTCCAGGGTATTGATAAAAGAATCCGAACAGCTGTTTTATCAGTATTTTGAAAAAGGATATCTTGTTTACGGAGGAATATTCAAAGATTATACGCTATATGAGAATCCGTTCAAATCAAGCTTTATCCTTACAACAACTTTATTGGCAGGCTATTCTTTCGGGCACACCCTTAAAGGGACTTTAATGGCACCTGCAAATGAATTCATGGTTATTCCTGATGTTACCTTGAAATGGAACAGAAAGAATCTTACCTTCTCACTTGGAATGGAATATATCAGATCACAATTTTATAATATCGGACCGGTGTGGTTTAGAGCCGGATGCTCGTATACTCTTTTTTTCGACAAGGTCAGAACTCAGGTTGCACCTATAAAATGGAATTAAAATCATGCAGAAAATTGTAAGGTTTATCTCATTTGTCCTTCTCATAATTTCTTTCTCCTGCGAGGATATGAGTTTTATTGTACAGTGTTCTGACTGCACACTTGAAGAACCGGTCACTGCTGAACTCTACGCTGAGCTGGATCCTGATCATTATTACGCATGTCTGGTTCAGATCTGGGAAGGCAATCTTGAAGACAGCATCCTGGTTGAAAGCTATCCCAGCTACAGCAGGACATATACCAGGGAAGTTACGCTGAATAAAAAGTATACTGTCACTGCAACTTATTACATATCAAACGACAGGTATATTGCAGTAGATTCTGCAACACCCAGGGTCAGGTACGAAAAATCACAGTGTGATGATCCCTGTTTTTACATGTATGACAGAAAATGTGACCTCAGATTAAAATATACTCAGTGACAGCTACTGTATTAAGCCCTGGGATATGTGAACAGGGGGACACCATTGACTGCCTTTTCCTTTATATTCTGGATTTCACTATCCTTTAATGGTTTAATACTGCCTGACACATTCAGGGCTCTCCTGAATAATGTCGGGTCGCCGGGAGTAAGAGCAGCAGTGACCGGGTGTGATAATGTGAAGCTCAAACCCATTTTTATATCTTCAGTCGTAACGAGCGGTTCATACCAGCATTTGGGATATTCCTTGTTTTCAACACCTTTAGGCCAGGGTCCTTTAGCCATGGATTTAAGTGCCAGGATGCCCATATTCTTCTGATGAGCTTTTTCAAGTACCTGCGGTCCGAAACTGCCTGCATTCCAGGTTACATAATTTACCGGGAATAAGATCGTGTCAAAATCAAACTTATCCATCATAGCCATTGCTGCTTCTACTGAATGAGCTGAAAATCCGATGAAACGGATCTTACCTTCCTTTCTGGCTTCCAGATATGTTTCAAGCGCTCCTCCCGGCGCGAAAATCTGTTCAACATCCTCTGGTGTTGTAACTGCATGAAACTGATACAGATCAAAATGGTCAGTACGGAGATTCTTTAATGATTGTTCCAGTTCCTTACGTGAGCCATCCCTGCTTCGCTCCGTTGTCTTGCATGCAAGAAAAACGTTCTTCCTGTATGGTTCAAGCGCAGGCCCGAGCTTTAGCTCAGCGTCCCCATATGATGGGGCGACGTCGAAATAATTAATTCCGGCATCAATTGCCATTTTTACAGATTCTGAAGCTTCTGCAGGTGTGACATCCATAACAATTATTCCGCCAAATCCAATCATTGACAACATCTCTCCGGTCCGGCCAAGAGATCTCTTCTCCATCTTTCCCGGAAGAGATTCCCTGACAACAGAGGCTAGATCTGCAGGAAACATGCTCATCATTGGAGCTGCAATTGCCGATGCTTTAATAAAATCACGTCTTTTCATTTCACTATATATTTATTAATACTTCCCGAAATAAATCATTCAAATATTAATTACCGGTCTTGTAGTGTATGCAACCTCTTCATTTTTATAATAAACCTTCTCAAGAAACAATCCGCTTGGAGGAGCCGTTAACCTGGCAGGTATATCAGACCTGGCCCTGAAGAATGCAGCAATCTCCGGTGAGGAAAGTTTGCCCCGGCCAGCCTCAACCAGCACCCCGGTCATACGACGTACCTGTTTCCACAAAAAGTGAGATCCGACAACATGAAATATTATCAAATCCCCAAAAACATTAACCGATGCATGCAAGACTTCTACCTTAGTAGAGGATTGTTCCTGATCTTCATCAGTGAAAGAACGATAATCTTTGAGTCCGGGAAAATTTTTTGCTGCTTCATTCATCCTCTCAACATCCAGCTGGTCTTTTATCCACCATACATACTTTTTACCGAATGCAGTTCGTCTTCTGCTTATCTGATAAATATAGCTTCTTGCATTTGCATCATACCTCGCATGAAATTTCGGATGGGCCTCTTCAACATTGATAATGCTTATATCCGGAGGCAGCCTGTCGTTCATTCCATATTTTATTCTCAAAGGCTCAATATCCGTTTCAACTCCAAGATGAGCCACCTGGCCAAGTGCATGTACACCTCCATCGGTTCTTCCTGCTCCGAACAAATCAATATCACCGGTATTGAACAACTCCCTGCATGCATCAAGCAATGCACCCTGTATGGTCTTTCCCCCTTTCTGCATCTGCCATCCGGAATAACGGGTTCCATCATATTCAATCGAAAGTTTAAACCGGTTCATTTCTCACTTTTTAATGTTTTCCAAAGGTACAATTTTTCGCTAAAATTGAATCATTGAAAAATTGCCAACTGCACATTGCCAACTGCCAATTATAAGTTTGCGGCATAACAAAGCTGACCTGACACTCATGCATCTCCAAATATTTAATAAACAGGCAAGAAATAAATATTAACAGAATTATTGTGAAAAAAATAACAGCGAATGCTTCCGGGTGAATTATATTTTATATTTTTACTTAAATTGATACAAAGATATATCATATATGAATTTCAGCAAGACGGCATCCTATTCGTTGAATGTATTAAGTTATATGGCTGCAAATGAAGACAAAAGGATGTCAGCAACTTTCCTTCATAAAAAGCTTTCAATACCATATCCTTACCTCCGTCAGGTACTCAGGAGTCTTTCAAGGAATGGATTTATTAAAAGTACAAAAGGCAGGAGTGGCGGGTTTTCCTTCGGCAGGGACAAAAGTGAAATTTTTCTGTCAGACATTATTGAAGCCACGGATGGAATGGATAGCCTGAATAAATGTATCCTGGGGTTCAGCGCCTGTCCTTTAGATGCTGAGTGTCCAATGCATTCAATATGGGAAGTAACAAGGATCAGTGTAATTAAAGTACTGAAAGAAACATCCCTGGCTCAGATTATCAGATAAGAAACCTGATTTTATCTTCAAATAAGCAAATTATTTCTACCTAATCAAAAATTTATATTAAAAAAAGGAGGTCATATGGTTGATTCAAAAGTTGTTCTTACAGGGCAGACACTTGCTTACACTTTTTATTGTATTGTAATTATTCTGCTGATCATCTGGTTTAGTATTAAAATTACCGACAAGGGTAAAAGCATTGCTGTTAAGCCTGCATTATTTTACACTTTTGTGGGTTTTCTTACAGTTCTTGGTGTATCACTGCACCTGATAACATACAATACAATTCCATGGGCAGAAATGGATCTCAACAGGCCGGAATATAATCCGGACAAAACATTTTCCATAACTGTTAAGGATCATCAGTTCACTCTGCCCTCAGAAAAGATGATTATTAATGTCAATGACATCGTGCTTTTTGATGTTACATCTGAAGATCTCACATATGGTTTCGGGCTGTTCAGGAGTGACAACAGTATGATGTTTCAGATGCAGGTTGTTCCGGGACACCGGAATGATATTTTGTGGCATTTCGATCGTGAAGGTGTTTATACAATTCGTTCAACAGAGTATTCGGGGCCGAAAGGTGTTTTCATGATTAAAAAAGATGCCGTTCAGGTTGTTCCTTCAAATACAATAAACCAGAATTAATCCAAATCCATTATTAAAAATTAACAAATATGAATTTCATTGACACACTAATTAATGGGGAACAGGGGCTTTTCAAGTCAGAAACACTTACCCCTATGCAGAAATTGACCCTCCGCTTTGTTGTAGTAGGTCTGATCTATTTTGGATTTGTTATAATTGAAGGAATGCTGATGAGATTATATGAAGTAAAGCCACTTCCATTTATTTCAGAAAGCCAGTTCTTTGCCATACTGACAGCCCATCCGCTGGTAGGGATCTTCGGATCCACGTATTCGATAGTTTGCGGAGCGTTTCTTTTTCTGGTTCCATTTCTAATGAAAAAACCACTATGGAGTATCAGGATGGGAAACTGGACTTTCATTCTTATAACCCTGGGCACCTTTATTTTCTGGTTTGCCGGATTTGTTAGCCATTACTCTCCTCTTTACACACTCTACTGGCCTTTGCCGGCTGATTTTTCCCAATTCAGTGTCTGGGGAGGTACATTTTTCATATTGGGAATAGCCCTGGTGATGGTCGGAACAGCTCTTTTTATCATAAACATCTTCAAGACAATATCTTACACTCCTAAAGGATGGGAAAAGCAGCCTTCCGGGGCTCTTCTGGCATCCGCGCTCGGGATAACCGGATTCAGGAATTTATTCAGTAAGAACAAGAAGGAGCACCTTGTTCCGCTGCCTGTAGCTGCCGTAGCCAGGGGTAGTGTTGATATGGCACTAAACACAGCAATAATTCTTTTCACGGGAGTATTGATACTGGTCTATATGGTTGCAGCGATCCTGGGATTTGATCTGAAAGAGACAGCGATTGATGCTCTCCTTTACAAAAACTGGTTCTGGTGGGGTCTGGACCTCATTGCTGACGGATTGGTACTTATCTTTGTTGCCGGCACCTGGTATCTCCTGGCAATGATGATAAGCGGCAAACCCCTGTTTATGCAGAATATAGCAAGGGCTGCATTGCTGGTAGAGCTAATTGTCTCCTGGACAGTTTGGTCACACCACCTGCTCTCAGATCAGGCTCAGCCCGGAATTCTTAAAGTGCTATCCGGTGAAATGGTGACAGCATTTGAGCTCATAACACAGGGACTGGCATTCTTCATAACACTTGCAACACTTTGGAGCGCCAGACCGCTTAAGATGACAAATCCCCTGAAATTTCTCCTTGGCGGCCTGCTCGGGTTTGCTCTTGCAGTACCTGCCGGTATCATGCAGGCTGATGTAGGCCTCAACAGGATACTCCACAATACACAGTGGGTGGTTGGACCTCATGTTCACGTAGCAATACTCATCGGATTGACAATGACTCTATATTCAGCCATTTATATCCTTTTTCCAATCCTGACAAATGGTGCGAAGGTTTACAGCCAGAAACTTGTAAATGTTCATTTCTGGAGTCATCTGACAGGTGGAATCGGGATGGGTGCCTTTATGGGTATGGCCGGATTGAATGGTATGCTGCGGAGATCCCTTTATGTCAATGGGGAATTCAATATATATATGATACTTGCTGCTGTTTGCGGAACATTAATATTGATAGGTTTCCTTGCCTTTTTTTATAATATTGTAATGAGTGTGGGACTGAAAGGAGTTATTGGAATATTCACACCTGCAAAAATCAAAACTGACGACCTGGTACCAGCCGGCTAGAATTATATCAAAATAAATAAATTCTCTCAGATCCTGTGGATTTTCGCAGAAGGTCTCGTGTTAACCTGCGACCATCTGCAAATCTGCGGAGACTTTTTTCCCGTGCTTCAGTAGCCCTGAATCATATCTGAACTTTAAATACATTATCTGTGATCACTTCCGGCATAATGAACTTTCACACTTTCCCGGTTGTTTGAACGTTAACCATCTTTTGCTAATTTTGCATTCATTGTAACCAGTATTATGAATTTCTTATAGGATGAAAAACAAATATATGAATCCATACCTGGCAGGCACCATGCTCGGTATAGTGCTTCTGCTGGCAATGTTTCTTTCAGGGAGAGGCCTTGGAGCCAGCGGTGGACTTAAATATTGTGTAGTTTCGCTTGTAGGCGCTGTAGACCGCCCGCATGCTGAAGGTTCAGTTTATTACAGCAAGTATTTTGAAAATGGCAAAAAGCCTTTGAATAACTGGCTCACATATGAAATCCTGGGGGTGGTTATTGGTGGATTTATATCAGGAGCAATCTCAAAAAGACTAAAATTCAAAATTGAAAAATCGCCCAATATTTCAAATGCCAGAAGAATGGTATTTGCTTTTCTTGGCGGACTCTTTTTTGTATACGGGGCTCAGCTGGCACGGGGATGCACCAGCGGTGCAGCCCTTTCGGGAATGGCTGTACTCTCCGTTGCCGGGTTTGTAACCATGATCGCAATATTCGGGTCAGCCTATGGCTTTGCATGGTTCTTCAGGAAGAACTGGATATAATTAAGGGTATGACGGTATGACTGTATGATGGTATGACGGTATACAGACACATCCATTAATCATAAAAACAAGACTCCATGCCTGCATGACCTCACGACCGCATGACTAAAGACTTAAACACTTACAATTTAAAGAAATAAAGAATGGGACCAATAACATCACTTGTAACATTGCCTGAGTGGCTCGATTTGCTTATCGCTCTGCTCATTGGGATAGGTTTTGGATTTTCTCTCGAGCAGGCCGGATTTTCATCGAGCCGCAAGCTAGTGGGGATGTTTTACGGATACGACACAACCGTTATCAAGGTTTTTTTTACGGCAGCTATTGTTGCACTCGTCGGATCCCAGTTCCTAAGTTATTTCGGATTGCTGAACCTTAACCAGGTTTATGTAAATGAATTTTACATCTATGCCTCTATTGTCGGTGGCATTATAATGGGCGCCGGATTTATTATGGGAGGATTTTGTCCCGGGACAGGGCTCAGCGCATTATCAATTGGAAAGATAGATGCTATAGTCTTTTTTGCTGGCGGATTATCCGGAGCATTTCTATTTGCAGAAACATACCCTCTGATACAAAATCTGGCAAACGGTTCTTATAAGGGAGCTGTAAAAATTGATGAGGCCCTTGGCATCCCGACAGGGATCTTCATTTTTCTGCTTATTTGTGCAGCCGTTGCAATGTTCTGGATTGGTGAATTGGCCGAAAAGAGATTCGCCCGGCCTGATATCACTAATGAAATTTAAATTATCATTGAAATGAATGCAAGAGAAAAACTTTCAGCTATTCTTATAAGCATGGGACTGATTCTTGCCCTGTTACCCCTTTCTTCCAACCGTTCATTTAATGCAAAGCCTCATAAAGTGCTTGAAGAAGCACTTGACCGGAGTACATATCTCACTGCAGATCAGGTAGCAAGGCTGATAGTATCAGAAGATAAAACTATTCAGCTTATTGATCTCAGATCAGCTGAAGAATTCAGCAGTTTCAATATCCCTGGTTCATTAAATATTCCTTATAATGAATTTCTTGATAATGATCCGGAAAGGATTTTAAACAACAAAGAAATAAAGTACATCTTCTATTCCAATGGAGACCTCTTTTCAAACTATGCCCTTGTTATTGCCAGGGGATTAAAATGCAGCAACACTTATGTCATGAAGGGAGGTCTGAATGAATGGTTCAGCACTGTGATGAACAGCAGTTTCACGGGAGATAAGATAACTGCCAGGGAAAACGCCCTTTTCGAGACAAGGATGAGGGCAAGAAAGATGTTCACTGAAATAAACAGCCTGCCCGACAGCCTGAAACAAAAATTCATTGAGGCCAGGCATGTAGCAGCAAAAAAACTGGATGGGGGATGCGAATAAACAGGATTAAAACAAAATAATGATGAACCTGATACAGAGATATGGAATAATAATTGCATTCGTTCTTCCGGTAATGATTATCCTTGCAATAAGAACAACCAGGACAGGAAGCTTTAAATATGACGCAAAAAAATGGGCGGAATCCTCATTTAACAGCTCGAATCTGATCAGCAGAACAGAATTCGGGAAACTGCAGGGTGAAAAGCTTATCTTATACCTGGATGATAGTCATACAAAAATTGATAAGAATTCAACTGCAGAAGTTCATGTTCCACCGGATTCGGTTTTAGAAAGAGAGTATCTTAATATAATTAAAGATCATAAAGGTCCTGTACTGATCTCCTCATCAGATCCTGCGCTCTCAGCCAGGATATGGATGGTCATCAGTCAGACAGGCTGCACTAACCTTTATATCCTTGCCGGGGAAAATGAGGATGAAGTTTTTAAAAACGAATTCCGGTCCGACACTCTGGTCAGACCGGAATCATGATTGTCAGGAAGAAGAACCTTTTTACTTTACAGTCTCAAAATTATTCACCTCAGCCTGAGTGAAGGGAAGCCATGACAGACGCACCCTCTCCCTGACCATCTTATCGTACATGAAACTGTTATTGCCATATTTCAATGTCCGGGCATCATACCCGAACAGTCTCAGGAATGCGGTAGCGAAACCTGAATTATGCCCTGTACCGCAATATATAACAACAGTCTTGTCTGTTGGTATGGTAGCCATCTCCTCAGTAAAACCGAGAGTAGCTTCAGGTTTATACCTGACAGCACCAGGTATATGGCCATCCTCGTATTTATCTTTTCTCTCAAGATTTATGATAAAGTATTTCTGAGGATCTGAAAAGACCTCATCGGCTGAAATCAAAATATTTGAAGAACCTTCTTCAAACAGCTTTTGAAACCTTGCCTCTCCTATCTCCTCTCCCGTACCCTTCCCGGTACCAAGAGATGGCATGGCTTTAGCAACAGGTTTCTCATTCACTCTGGTCTCAAGATTTGATTCATACTTGCCTGAAACACCTTTCAGCCAGTCTGTCTTTGCAAAGGTCTCATTCCAAACGCTCATACCCCACCTCATCGCATAAACATTACCATAGCCCATAAGCCTTAACAAACAGGTAATATAGCTTGACACCTGCCCATCTTCACAGACGATTATAATCTTGTCATATTCAAATGGTTTGATGCCGGTTTCAAAATAACCCGGCAATTCTTCAATCCGTTTATTTACCGCTCCTTTGATATGACCAACAGAAAAAAGTTCCGGCGACCTCAGATCTATAACCAGTAAGTTTTTGCCAAGACTTTCATGGACTATTGATGCTTTAATGAGTGATGGAAATACCTGACTGTTGACATAATTGCCATTATCCTCCAGATCTTTCAGGAGTGTTGTTGTTTCCATTCCTATTTCCGGAGCAGCAATTGCCTCCTGCGACGCAGCAGGCTGACCTGCTGGTTTATTTTCTGATTTATTACCGGTACATCCAGCCAGCAAGACCATGAGAAATGCCAACAGGGGAATTGCCGGAATATATAGTTTGTTCATAAATGACTAGTAGCAGAACTGATTAAATCTTTACAGGAACCCTGTCCTTGTCATACTTAAGAGTTTCGGTCCTGTTACCCAGGTCATCATATTTATATTCTGTAATGGCAACACCACTTTCCAGATCATTGATGAGATTCCTGTTTATATCCATGTTCTTAACTTCTGTCAAAGCCCCGTGACTATCGTACGAATATTGTTCCACCGGGATAAGTTTGCCGCTTACATATTCATTATCCTGGTCATATACCTCTGTTTCAAGCTCATATCCGTTCTCATCGAATTTTGTGACACGTTTGGACCATCCCCAGTACAGATTCGACATCTGACCGAAAACATTGAACACCGAAAACTGTTCAACATCACCATTATCATTCGGTGAAAATGTGAAATAAGAAACACCTATATCTCCGCAGTTTTCAGCTGTACAGTTGTAGAGGGTATCAGCCTTATAGTTTGCCATCCTGGTCATGTAACCTTTTTCATTATAACTGAATCTCAGCTCAAAGAAGGGGCAGAATGGATTCATTATTACCTCCTCGTTTGCCAGATTGTACCTTAGCTCTCTAACCATCCCGTTATCAAGGATACTCCATGTATAGGAATGAATTTTGTTCTCGTTCTCGACAGGAGCTCCATCCTTTCCGAAAAACTTAAGAGCGGTCCTCTGACCTTTATCGTCAAGAGTATACTCAGCGGTAAAAACACCCGAAGATTCAATCTGTTCATTATTCCTGTTGAAAAATCGCTTTACCTGTTTATTATCATTATACTCATAAGAAATCTTTGCTGCACTACCCATTGAGGAATAATCAAGAAGAACATTATTACGACCGAACTCTACCGAAAGAAGTTTTCCTGACTCATCATATGTGAACTTATAATTGTTAACGGTTGAGGCCTGGTCAGCAGTCAGCGGATGCGTTCCCTTTTCTATATCAAAGGGTGTTTCGCTGAATTGAAGCGATCTGTAATGCTTCACCCCAGCCTGATCAGTCTTTTTAGCTGAATTGCCGGTACAGGATAAAATTCCAATTCCTGTTAAAACAGTCAGTATTACCGGAATACTCATTTTCTTTAGTCCCATTTTGTACATGTTTTTAGTAAAATTTATTTGTCAAATTTATTATTAATAAAATTTCTGCGATCAATACAAATCAACTTATTAACATTTAAAATGATAAAAATGTTTAGTAAACTCTGCCGGAATCGCATGAAGTTTCTCCAAATTCAAGGTTGTATGGAATGAGAGAGAATATTAAAAGATTATGATTAGATTTGAAAAAAATAACACTTTATGGATCAGTTCAGCAATCACCCGCTCTATAAAAGGCACAATATTGACACTGCAATGAGTTCATTATGGGATTTTTACAAAAAGAGATTCCTTTCACTTTTTATTATCTCATTTTCCATGTCGCTGGTGATTCAGTATCTTTCAACTTTCATGAATCTGCAGGATCTTTCAACGGTTACCGATCCCATGGTTATGCTTGAAATGATGAAGGAGATGATGTTCCCGATACTGATAATTTCCGTGGCGAATCTACTCTTTAATGTTGTTCTGCAGTATTATGTAATTTATAATCCCCTCGATAAGGAGAATAATATCTTTGTCTCCTTTATAAGATCACTCAGGTATTTTATCCCATATCTGATAGTAATGATACTCCTTGTCTTTGCAGGATCAATAGCTATTGTTCTTGGTATTATTGGCTCTGGTGGTCGGGGTTTTCTTCTCAATTATATACATAATGAACCTTTATTTGTTCATCCTGCCAATCATGATGACGGAGGGGCCAAATATCGGTAATACAATAACAAGGACAATTACTCTCGCCCACAGGAATTTCTGGTCAAATATCGGTTGGGTAGCTGTTTTCATTATCATTCTGATTGTTATCTCCCTTATCGCTTCAGCCATTATTCTTCTCCCTTTTTCAGGAAACTTTATAAAGACTATTGTAAATCCGGAGGAAACATCTGAAATTATAAGTATGACTAAGAGTCCTCTTTTTATAATTCTGTCTGCTATGGCCGGAGCACTTACATTTCCGCTTATACCATTATTTTCATGTATTCTCTGTTTCAATGGAAAAGCCAGGGAGGATGAACTTCAGGAACCTGTTGCTCCGGATTCTGACAATTCAGGTGTACGGGTTGAGGATCTGTATGCAAAACCCTATGCAGATGATCATCCGGAAAATCCGGAGAATAAAATCTGAATTGCCCGGCTTTCGCTTTCAGACCAAATACTCCCTGCACATTACCGGTGATAAAACAGACTGGAATTTAAAGCTGACATTTATTATATTTCTTGAATTATTGGATTGAAATTCATATTTTCGTGATCGTTAACGAAACATTAATCTTTAAATTTAATATTTCTCAATCCTGATAGAAAATATGAAGCCATTTATTCACGAGAATTTTCTGCTTGGAAATAAGATTGCTGAAAAACTATATCATAAATATGCTGAAAATCAGCCGGTAATTGATTTTCATTGCCATCTCTCCCCTGCCATGATTGCTGATGACCGTCATTTCAGCAATCTCACGCAAGCCTGGCTTGAAGGAGATCACTACAAATGGAGGGCAATGAGGAGCAACGGTGTCAGCGAACGGTTTTGCACAGGGAATGCTTCTGATATCGAAAAGTTCAGAAAATGGGCAGAGACTGTTCCTGCAACCCTTGGAAATCCTTTGTATCACTGGACACATCTTGAACTCGCGAGGTATTTCAATATTTCTGAGCTTCTTTCACCCTCGACTGCAGAAGGAATATATGAAAAAGCATCTGCCATGCTCAGAACAAAAGAATTCAGCATCAGGTCACTGCTAATGAAAATGAACGTAGAAATAATTTGCACAACTGATGATCCTTCAGACCTTCTGGAAAATCACATCAAACTGAAGAAATCCTTCGAGATAACTGTGCTCCCCACATTCAGGCCCGATAATGTCCTGAAAACAGACGATCCTGAAAAGTTCAGGAAATATATTCAACAGCTTGGCCAGGCTAGCGGGTCAGGAATAAAAACTTACTACAACCTGGTTGAAGCCCTTCACAGGAGGCATTCTTATTTTCACGAAAACGGCTGCCGTCTTTCCGACCATGGACTGGATCGTTTTTATTATGCCGATTGTACGCCTTCCGAGGTCAACAGCATATTCAAGAAGCTGCTTAAAGGGAATACAATATCAGCTGAAGAGACTGAAAAGTACAGGTCTTCCATAATGATTGAACTCTGCAAGATGAATCATGAAAAAGGATGGACCCAGCAGTTCCATGTAGGAGCATTGAGAAACAACAATTCAAGGAAATTCAGGCAGATGGGAGCAGACACTGGCTGGGATTCGATAGGTGTTCCACAGGATGCATTTAAAATGTCGAGATTCCTCGATGCACTCGACAATACAGATCAGATTGCAAGGACCATTCTTTATAATCTCAATCCATCTGATAATGAGATGATGATTACAATGGCAGGCAATTTTAACGACGGATCATATCCGATGAAGGTCCAATATGGCGCAGCTTGGTGGTTCCTTGATCAGATGAACGGCATGGAGAAACATCTGAAGGATCTTACCTCGCTCGGGTTGCTAAGAAGGTTTGTTGGAATGGTGACAGATTCAAGAAGTTTCCTCTCCTACCCTCGCCATGAATATTTCAGACGCCTGGTATGCAATTTTATCGGAGATCAGGTTGAGAAAGGATTTATCCCTAATGAAGAGGAACTGCTGAAGCCTCTGATTGAGGGTATTTCATACAATAATGCCAGGGACTATTTTAATTTTACAAAAAAAAACAATTGATATGATTGAATCAAATTTAAGCAAAAAAGTTGCGGTTATTACTGGAGGTGCAGGTGTAATATGTTCAGCCATGGCCAGAGCTCTGGCGGGGCAGGGAGTGCAATGCGCGATCCTCGATTTGAATAAGGAGGCAGCTGCTAAAGTCTCGGCAGAGATCGAAAGCGAATTTGGAGTACCCGCTCTTGGTTTGTCGGCAAATGTGCTTGATAAAGCTTCTCTCATGGGAGCAAAAAAGGAGATAAATGATAAATTCGGACCAATTGATATCCTTGTGAATGGAGCTGGTGGAAACTCCCCGGCAGGGACTACTAAAGTCGAAAGAATTGAAAAAACTGACGATGACAGCCTTGAAGACACATTTTTCGGACTTCAGATTGAAGGGTTTGACAAGGTTTTTGATATAAATTTTAAAGGAACCATTATTCCCTCGATGATCTTTGCAACCGACATGGTAAGAAAAAAATCGGGGGTAATAATAAATATCTCATCAATGAATTCTTACCGTCCCCTGACAAAAATTGCAGCCTATTCAGCAGCAAAAGCAGCCATTAATAATTTTACCCAATGGCTTGCAGTACATTTCTCGAAAACCGGCGTAAGAGTTAATGCCATTGCACCCGGATTTCTTCTGACAAACCAAAACCGTTTCCTTCTGATAGATGAAAAAACCGGTGGACCCACTGCCAGGGGAATGAAGGTACTAAACGGCACTCCGATGGAGCGCTACGGCATCCCCGAAGAGCTGACCGGCACATTGCTCTACCTTGTCTCTGATATGTCAAAGTTTGTGACCGGGGTGGTTATTCCAGTGGACGGGGGTTTCAGTGCGTACAGCGGAGTGTGAGTACGGGTGCGTGGCACCAAGCACCAAGCACCAGCAAATTAAACAAACTAATATTCTTTTATTAAACTAAATTAGTTTAAAGGAAATAATGATCTACTACCAATCAGGTTCTGAAAATATGATAATCGGGCGGAAAGACCTTGAATACGGTCTCTTTTCTGCCCTTGACAAGCTGGGAAAAAGGGAAAAGGTTCTGGTTGTCCCTCCTGACTTTACCCGCTTCCATTCGAGGGCCGGTGATGTGACAACCCTGGTTTATAATTACTACAAGGATAGGCTGAAAGATGTCCTCCCTGCTCTGGGAACTCACTCGCCAATGTCAGAAAATCAGTTGGAAGAAATGTTTAAGGGAGTGCCAAAGAGTCTTTTCCGGATCCATGACTGGAGAAAGGATGTTGTTACAATCGGTACGGTTCCGGGAGATTATGTTTCAAAAATTACAAACGGTGCCCTTGATTATTCCTGGCCTGCACAACTCAACAAACTGGTATTTAACGGAGGTCATGATCTGATACTCTCAATAGGGCAGGTTGTACCTCATGAGGTGATCGGCATGGCCAATTTTAACAAGAATCTTCTTATTGGAACAGGGGGCCCTGAAGGAATAAATAAAAGCCATTTCCTTGGTGCAGTTTACGGTATGGAGAAAATAATGGGCAAATACAGTAATCCGGTCAGAAGTCTGCTAAACTATGCAGCATCGGAATTTATGTCTCATTTGCCCGTCATCTATGTTCACACAGTTATCGGTCGGGATGATTCAGGGAAGGTTGTCATTCGCGGACTATTCATAGGCGATGATGACGAGGTTTTCAGGCTTGCAGCTGAATTATCGCTTAAAATTAACTTTTGCATACTTGAAAAACCATTGAAGAAGGTGGTTGTATTTCTTGACCCATCAGAGTTTAAAAGCACATGGCTTGGCAATAAGAGTATCTACAGAACAAGAATGGCTATGGCTGATGACGGGGAATTGATTGTGATGGCACCAGGACTGACAGAATTCGGAGAGGATAGGGAGATTGACCGGCTAATCAGAAAATATGGCTACCGTGGAACTCCTGCAACCCTGAAATCACTGAATGAAAATGAAGAACTGAGAAATAACCTGAGTGCTGCCGCCCATCTTATCCATGGCAGTTCTGAGGGCAGGTTTTCAATAACTTACTGCCCCGGCAACCTTTCACAAGAGGAGATTGAATCTGTAAATTTCAAATATCAGGATCTTAATCTTTTGATGAAGAAGTACAATCCGGAGAATCTGAAGGACGGATTCAACATTCTTAAAGATGGTGAAGAGATATTCTATATTTCCAATCCCGCACTCGGACTCTGGACATCGCGAGAAAGACTGACAGACTAAAAATAAATGATGCGGATCAGATGATAAACTGGGGAATTATAGGCTGCGGCAATGTCACGGAAGTCAAGAGTGCCCCTGCATTCAACAAGGTTGAGGGTTCAAGATTGATTGCTGTAATGAGAAGAAACAGAACCCTGGCTGAAGATTATGCCAGAAGGCATAATGTCCCTAAAGTATATTCTGATGCAGGCGATCTCATAAATGACAGTGATATTAACGCTGTCTATATAGCAACACCACCTGGCAGTCACATGGAGTATGCAATTTCGGTAATTAAAGCCGGTAAACCTGTATATATTGAAAAACCCATGGCTCTCAACTATGGTGAGTGCCTGAAAATCAACGAGACAGCTCAGAAATACAAAATACCTGTCTTTGTCGCCTATTACAGGCGTGCACTTCCGGGATTTCTCAAAGTAAAAACCCTGGTGGAAGACGGGAGTATAGGCAAAGTCCGTCTAGTACAGACTCAGTTGTTTAAGGCACCCTCTGAAGATGAAAAATCAGGCTTCCTCACCTGGCGTGTTGACCCTGCTCTTTCAGGCGGCGGACATTTCTTTGATCTCGCCTGCCACCAGCTCGATTATCTGGATTTCCTGTTCGGACCAGTTCAAAAAGTAAAATCCATTGTCATGAATCAGGGTGGTCTCTATAAAGCCGAAGATTTCGTTACCGCAGAGTTCATCTTTCAGGATGGGATTGTTGGAACAGGGAGCTGGTGCTTCAGTGCCTCCGGAAAAAATAACAGGGATATAATTGAGATTATCGGGACCAGGGGATCAATTAAATTCTCAACATTCAGTTTTGAGCCGATAATAATGGAAAATGATGCAGGGCAACAGGAATTTATTAATGAGAGGCCTGAGAATGTCCAGTACTACCTGATTGAGAAGATCGTCAGAGCAATGGAAGGAAAAGGCTCTTCGCCGAGTACGGGAATTACCGGTGCCAGAACCAGTATGATGATGGATGAAATTGTTAAGGAATATTACAAAGGTTAACAAGGAAAAAAGGTGCTGGGTGCTGGGTGCTGGGTGCCAACTAGATAGTACGCACAAGCACACGACAGCAGACCAAGCACCAAGCACCAAGCACAAATGCATTAATAACGAAGACATATTAAACTAGTAATAAATAACTTAACAAATCATGAACAACCTATCTGACATCGGATTAATAGGATTAGCCGTAATGGGCGAGAATTTAGTGCTCAACATGGAGAGTAAGGGATTCAGGGTTTCAGTTTTCAACCGTTCTGCAAAGAAAGTTGATGATTTCCTTGCTGGAAGGGCAAAGGGAAAAAACATCACCGGAACACACACAATTGAAGAGTTTGTGGATTCACTGGCAAGGCCGAGAAAAGTTATGCTCATGATAAAAGCAGGGACTGCAGTTGATGATATGATTGAAACTCTTCTGCCCCTTCTTGCCCCTGGTGATATAATCATTGACGGAGGCAATACGCATTTTCCCGACACTAACAGGAGGACTGCCCTGGTTGAGAGTGAAGGATTACTGTATATTGGCACCGGTGTATCAGGCGGTGAAGAGGGAGCTCTTCTGGGGCCTTCAATAATGCCAGGGGGATCCAGAGATGCATGGCCATTTGTCAAACCAATCTTTCAGGCAATTGCCGCAAAGGTGGAGGATGGTACCCCTTGCTGTGACTGGGTAGGAGAAAATGGTGCCGGACATTTTGTAAAAATGGTTCATAACGGGATAGAATATGGGGATATGCAGCTGATAACCGAGGCCTACCATGTGATGAGAGATCTTCTTCATCTTTCAGCAGATGAGATGCATGTCATTTTCAGGGATTGGAATAAAGGAGAACTGGATAGCTACCTGATTGAAATAACACGTGATATCCTGGCCTTTAAAGACACTGACGGAACACCTCTGGTCGATAAGATACTCGATACTGCAGGACAAAAGGGAACCGGGAAATGGACCGTGATTACTGCTCTCGATCTTGGAATACCACTTACTTTAATTGGTGAGGCGGTATTTTCGAGATGCCTCTCTGCAGTTAAGTCATGAACGCGTTGAGGCTTCAAAAATCCTGAAAGGGCCTGTTCCGTTTTTTAAAGGAGACAAAGCAGGATTTATCGATGACATCAGGGATGCACTGTATGCATCTAAAATAGTTTCATATGCTCAGGGTTATGCCCTGATGAAAGCAGCTGCAGAAGAATATAAATGGGAGCTCAACTATGGAGGAATTGCCCTCATGTGGAGAGGAGGATGTATAATCAGGTCGGCCTTTCTGGGAAAAATCAAGGAGGCATTTGATAATAATCCATTGATAACTAATCTTCTTCTTGATCCATTCTTCCGGGAGAAGGTTGATAAGGCTCAGAATGGCTGGAGGAGAGTAGTTGCAACCGCTGTATCGAATGGAATTCCTGTACCTGCAATATCATCAGCTCTTGGGTATTATGACGGTTACCGCTGCGAAAAGCTGCCTGCTAACCTGCTGCAGGCCCAGCGCGACTATTTCGGTGCACATACCTATGAACGACTTGACAAGCCACGCGGGGAGTTTTTCCATACCAACTGGACAGGACGTGGCGGTACCACATCATCTTCAACCTACAATGTTTAATTATCAACTCCTGAAAATAACCTATACACAACATAAATGAGTACAACCGGGAATTACCGCTGGCGGATATTGGCTATGCTATTCTTCGCCCTGACAATAAACTACTTCGACAGAAGCCTTCTGGGGGTAATGGCTCCCAAACTGATGGAGATTTTCAGTTGGTCGAATAAAGATTATGCTCTCGTAAACATGTCCTTTAAAACAGCATATGCAATAGGACTGCTCCTTATGGGAAGACTTATTGACCGTCTTGGAACCAAGAAGGGATTTACTCTTTCCATAATTATCTGGAGTATATTCGGGATGCTTCATGCCACCATTTCCAAAAGCTATGCACTTATAGGATTTGTACTCGCAAGGTTTGGTCTCGGTTTCGGTGAAGCAGGCAACTTTCCTGCAAGCATCAAAGACTGTTGCTGAATGGTTTCCCAAGAAAGAGAGAGCACTGGCGACAGGTATATTCAATGCTGCCACCAGTGTTGGTGCAATTCTGGCACCTATTGTAGTGATGTTCATGGTAGCTGAGAATGGAGACGGCTGGAGATATCCATTTCTGCTTACCGGAGTATTGTCGGGATTATGGGTTTTCATGTGGCTGAAAATCTATAAAAAGCCTGAAGATAATCCAAAACTCTCCGGCAGTGAGCTGGCTTATATATTGAGCGACTCAGAGGTTGAAACAACTGAAAAAATTCCATGGATCAAGGTACTGCCTTTGAAACAGACATGGGCATTCTCCCTCACAAAGGTGCTTGATGCTGTATGGTGGTTCTATCTCTTCTGGGGAGGTAAATTCCTCTTCGATCAGTTCGGCATAAATATTAAAACACTTGCCCTTCCACTGATTATAATTTATGTCCTGGCCGATTTTGGAAGTGTCTTTGGCGGCTGGCTCTCCTCGGCACTTATAAAAAGAGGAAGAAGCATAAACTTTTCACGTAAAATAACCCTCCTCATTTGCGGAATTATTATTCTTCCTGTCTCATTTGCTACAAAAACTGATAATCAATGGATCGCAATTGTACTAATAGGTATTGCAGCAGCTGGACATCAGGCCTGGTCTGCCAATGTATTTACATTTGCAAGCGATATTTTCCCTAAAAAAGCAACTGCATCAGTTGTTGGAATCGGCGGCATGATCGGAGCCATTTCAGGCATAATTGCCGATTTCAGTCTTGGATCAGTGCTTGATGCCCAGGGTAAAGATGGATATTTCTTTGCGTTTCTGGTAGCCGGAACATTGTACCTGATTATACTTGGAATAGTCCACTGGATGATGCCAACCATGACTCCTCTGGGAGATGATCTTAAACCTGTCAGAAAATAATACCTGATGTCAATCTGCCACCGATGATCAATTTCTCAGATACATACTTTATATGACCTCCAGAAAACACAGAATAAAAGATATTGCAGGGCTTGCCGGAGTATCAATAGGCACTGTCGACAGGGTGATTCATGACAGAGATGGAGTTGCAGCAAAAGACCAGGGAAAAGGTAAAGCATATCCTGAAAGAGACAAATTATTCTCCCAATGTGATGGCTCAGGTTATTGAAATCGAGGAAGAATATATCACCTTGTATCACTTCTTCCGGAACCCTCAAAGATAATGTTTTCTGGGAAAAACATTCTGCAGGAATCAACAAGGCAATTGAGGAACTTGATCTGTTCCATGTAACACTCACACAGCTAACCTTCGATATGTTCAATGAGGAAGATTTTCAGAAGAAAGCCAGAAGTGTACTCTGAGTCTCACTCCTGATGGTGTGTTGCTGGCACCTATATTCAAATCTGAATCAATTGCGTTCTGCGCAGGATTGAATGAAATTAAAAATACCATTTGTTTTTGTTGACGGATTTATAGAAAATACTGATTTCCTGGCCTATATCGGTGAAGACATATTCAGGAGCGGAAGAGTTGCCGGACAGCTTATTGATATGATTACTCCTGAAAAAAGTGATATCCTTATAGTAAATATTGCCCGTAACATTGAGAATGTACATCATCTTAACAACCGCATGAACGGATTTTCTGAGCTATTTTGAAAAATCCGGGAATCAATAAAGGAAAGAAAATAATAATAAGTATTCCTGATCCTTCATCGGTAAATGTAAGAACCACAATTGACAAAACTTTTGCTGAAAATCCCGGAATAGGATCAATCTTTATGTCTGGTTCCAAATCCTATCTGATAGCTTCATACCTGGAAGAAAAAGAGGATAGAATCAGTCAATCTTATCGGATATGACCTTCTGGATAAAAATGTGAGATATCTGAGGTCAGGCACTATCAGATTCCTGATAGGACAGCGTCCTGAAGAACAGACTTATAAAGGCTGTAAAGAAGCTCTTTGAGTTTCTCTCCTTAAATAAGGTACCTGAGAATATGGAGTACCTGCCGGTGGATATAATAACATCTGAAAATGTTGACTTCTTCGTATAATAGAAATAATAAGAATCTGAATAGAATCCATTAAACAAATAATATGAAAACACTTGGAAAATATTCCTTTGGTCTTGGTGACAGGTTTGGTCACCAGGGAGGTGCCCAGTTAAAAGCAATAATTGAGGCTTCCAAACATGGTATTGACATTACGCCTGTATGGAATAAATCGAACCGGGAACATACGACCATTGGTACTCAGCCTGCAGATGTAAGGATTGAAGCCGACAATGTTACAAAAAATGCCGGTTTTACAAAAGAATATTTTGTTGATGCCGATCATATTAATTTCGATACGGTAGACCGGTTTCATTGAAAGTTCAGATTTTTTCACAATTGATGTAGCATCTTATATCGGGAAGAAGGCGGAAGAGGCCGAAATAAAATCAGTTCCTTTCATCAGTGTACAAATATGAGGGGGAACTTAAAATTCCGGGAATTGCAAAATCCTTTACGATCTCAAAACAGCAGATCATAAATATAGCAGAGAAGTACCTTTTTGCTGCTATTAAAGCCTGGGATATATACAGAAAAATTGAAAATTCAAAAGGAAAGGGCAATTTTATTACTGAAGTTTCAATGGATGAAGTTCCTGAACCACAGACACCTGTTGAGCTGTTTTTCATCCTAAGAATGCTGGCAGCTGAAAATATTCCGGTGCAGACAATAGCTCCAAAGTTTTCAGGAAGATTTAACAAAGGAGTCGATTATGTTGGTAATCCTCAGGATTTTGCTCTGGAATTTGAATCAGATCTGAAGGTAATTGATTTTGCCGTAAAGGAATTCGGATTGCCTGAAAACCTGAAAATGAGTATCCATTCAGGCTCGGATAAATTTGCCATCTACCCTCGTAATCGGATCAATAATCCGCAGGCACAACAAAGGTATTCATCTAAAAACAGCAGGAACCACCTGGCTTGAGGAGGTTATCGGTCTTGCAGTTTCAGGAGGAGAAGCACTGAATTTTGTAAGGGAAATCTATTTTGAATCGCTTGAGCATGATTGAAGAGTTATGTGCTCCATATGCCGATGTAATTGACATCAGAATTGATCATCTTCCATCAAAATCTGAAGTAACCGGATGGGATCCGGTTAAATTTGCATCATCAGTAAGGCATATCCCGGGTAACCCGCGACTATAATCCGGATATGAGGCAGCTTCTTCATGTAGCATACAAGCTTGCTGCGCATAAGATGGACACTTACTACAGCCTACTTGACAAATATGAAAACCAGGTATCTGCATCAGTGTATGAAAACATCTATGACAGACATATCTGCAGATTATTCGATATCAAATAAATTCATAAATTTGATAATAATAATTTAATATGAAAATGGAACTTAGAAAGAACTTTACCTGGTCACTAGTGGTACCAACCAGCATGGGTGTTCGCATAACACCGGTTAATGGACAGCCAACTCATTCCAGCGACACTTTTTTCATGCATGCCACCAGTGCTGAAACCAATGTCGCCAGCATTTCATCTTATCTTGGACTTCCTGTGAAAGTACTGACGACATTCGTAAAAGAGAGCCCGATTGCAAGGTTAATAAAGGACAGCCTTGCAGGGAGACACATGACCTATGAAGGAATTGAGGTCGAACAGGGAGGGCCATGGGGCTACCGTCACCAGTTCAATATTGCTGACAGCGGTTTTGGAGTGCGCGGACCAAGAGTTCAGAACGACCGCGCAGGCGAAGTCGGGAGAACCCTGAATGTGAATAATTTCGATCTTGACAGGATTTTTGGTGTGGAGGGTGTACAGATCCTTCATCTGTCCGGATTGATATCTGCCCTTTCACCTGAAACAGGAAAGTTTTGCCTGGAGCTTGCCAGAGCCGCCAGGAAAAACGGCACCAAAATCTCTTTCGATCTAAACTACCGGGCATCATTCTGGAAAGACCGTGAAAAAGAACTCAGGGAGATTTTTACTGAGATTGCCCATGCTTCAGATATTCTTGTTGGAAATGAGGAGGATTTCCAGCTTTGCCTGGGAATTAAAGGACCGGAAGAAGGTGGAAATGACCTTGCCGATCAGATAGACAGTTTTAAAGCAATGATAATGCGAGTAAAGATCAGCCTTTCCCGATGCATCCGTATTTGCCACCACCCTGCGGCAGGTAATAAGTACAAACAGCCATCTCTGGGGAGCTATTATGCTGGAAGGTGAAAGACTGGCACGTGGCCGAACCAAGAGAAATATACGTACTCGACAGGATTGGAGGAGGTGATGGCTTTGTAGGAGGAATGCTTTATGCGATCCTGAGGGGATGGGAACCCTCAAAATGGTTGGCATTTGGATGGGCCAGTGGAGCTCTGGCTACAACTTCCATGACTGATTATGCACAGCCTGCAGATGAAGATCAGATATGGAGCATCTGGAAGGGAAATGCCAGGGTAAAACGCTGATAATAATAATGGAAAATGAAACCTTTGAAAATTTTCAGGCAATCGGCTTTGATCGCTATAATTGGTTTGTCATGTATCTGTATTGCGAATGGAAGGGATAATGATCCTCCGGAGTATGGTCCGGTAGCCAGCAAAATCAAAGATATTGTAATCTATGAAGATGCGAAATTCTATTCTTCGTTCCCGTCGGTAATAAGAAGACCTGATGGTGAATATATTGTTGCCTTCAGGCGTGCGCCCGACAGGAAAATTTTCGGAGAAAAAGGGACAAGTCATGTTGATCCGAACAGTTACCTGGTAATGGTTCATTCAAAAGACGGAGAAACATGGACAGCTGAGCCGGATCTTATATACGCTCACCCGTTCGGAGGTTCACAGGATCCTTGTCTGCTTCAGTTACGCGATGGAACACTTCTCTGTACAAGTTACGGATGGGCTTTTATACGGGATGAGGGCCTTCCAAATCTTAAAAAACCTTTTGCTGATGCCGGTGGTGCAGTTTTCCTGGGAGGATACCTACTCCGATCCTCAGATGGCGGCAAAAAGTGGCAGGGCCCCTTCTACCCTCCCCATATTCAGCCTGAAATTCATTTTAATGCCTATGGGGATCCGGTTCCGTCATTCAATCGCGGTGCCTTGTATGAAGCCAGTGATGGAAGGATACTTTGGATAGTGGCAGCGGGCGAAACAATAAACAGATCTTCAACACACCTCCTGATATCCGCCGATAAAGGCCTTAACTGGAAATATGCCTGTCCTGTAGCCACTGATTCGATCGTCACATTCAATGAAACATCAGTCTACGAAACGCCAAAAGGAGACATAGTTGCGTTTCTGCGGACAGCCGATTTCGGAGATCAGGCATGCATTGCTCGTTCTACAGATGGTGGAAAATCTTTTGGGAAGTGGCAATCGATGGGTTTCCAGGGACATCCTTTAAATGCATTGCGCCTGCCTGATAACAGAGTTCTTCTTACTTACGGATATCGCCATGAACCATTTGGCATTCGTGCAAGGATCCTTAATCCGGAGTGTACAGACTTTGACTCGGTTCCCGAGATAGTACTCCGTAAAGATGGAGGAAATTCGGATATCGGTTATACATGGCCTGTGCTGATGGATGGCAACAGGGTATTGGTTACCTATTATTTCAATAAGGGTGATGGAACCCGGCACATAGCCGGAACCATTCTTGAAATAAAATAAGATGGTCCATGAAGAGTACCCGTCACCGGGACAAGTCACATTTCTATAATAATCTGTAAAAAATGAAAGAAAAAATGAAAAATTGCAGACATTTGTCAAAATCAGCGATACTCATCGCAGTCTTGATAGCAACTAACCTGACTCTCTTTGGACAGTCAGGCAATGCTGCGAATGATAAAAACTATGAATCGGCTTATTCTTCGCTTACAGCAAAAGTAAGTGAAGACCGGATCATGAAGGGAGTATATTATCTTTCAAAAGATCCCCTGCCCAGACGTGTTTTGAACTATACTTTACCGGGACATTCTGCCTCCACTCTTGATGAGGCAGATGCGTGGATTATAAAACAGCTCAGGAACTCGGGTTATTCCCCAGCGACTGATGAGACTAAGGTCAGGGCTTTTGGACGTGATTTATCAAAACCGATCCACCACCAGTATGCAACACCTCCTCAGGATGCACCCTGGTATACCGCTCATAATATTCTGGCCGGGAAAGAGGGAGCGGAGAAACCGGAAGAACTTATCATCATAATTGCCCATAAGGATTCCCAGAGCTGGATTGCATCTCCCGGAGCTAATGATAACGCAGTCGGTACATGCGGTGCACTCGAACTGGCAACAGTTTTAAGCGAATATAAACCGAAGCATACGATCCGGTTTATTTTCTGCAACGAGGAGCATACACCCTGGACAAGCGTTACTGCAGCTGCGGCAATAAAAGCTTCCGGACAAAAGGTTCTTGCAGTGATTAATATGGATGGTATTGGAGTCAAACCACCTTCACAGCAAGGCCAGCTCACGAATGTAACACGTTATACTTCACCTGAAGGAGAAAGGCTTGCCGACATGATGGCTAAGCTGAATGAACACCATTCCTTAGGGCTCAAACAGTCAAAATATCTGAGTGATTCTCCGGGAGATGATGATGGGTCGTTTATAAATGCCGGATTCCCCTGGTCAGTACTTAACATAGGATCAATGCCTTATGGTGATCCCAACTACCATCTTGAAAGCGACACCCCCGAAAAAGTGGATTATAAAAATGCAAAGATAACTGTACAGCTGACACTGGCAGCTGTCCTTTATCTCGATATATACGGAAGACCCTGACTGGTATGTAATCACTCCAGCGTTTTCATACCCAGAACCGGTTTTGGCTCTGTGAGATGGAGATCGAATATCAGTATCTCATTCATCCCTTCCACTAACCACGATTTCGGGCAAAAGAGCCTTTTCTGAGGACCGATATCCCAGTAACGGCCCAGGTTATGGCCATTGATCCAGACGACTCCTTTTGTGTAGTTTATAAGATCGAAGAATGTGTCTCCTGACTTTTCTATAAAAAAGTTAGACCTGAAGAATATGCCCTGCTTCTTAAGCGTTTTTCCTGAGGACCTGAGATCATAAATGTACTTTTTGTCCATAGGAAGATTATATATTTTCCAGTTCATCAGCGTCATTCCATTCAAAGTAACCCTGTCTGTAATGCCTTTTCTGTCAATCATATACTCAGCGAAGTTGATGCGTCCCATAGCCTCCACAAGGATTTCGAGAACCGGAACTTTTATGTTGCCTGCAGGTATCTCTATTGAATTGATGCCTTCCCTCCTGTCGAGTTTCCCGACGTAAACACCATTCAGGAAGACCGTTGCATAGTCATGGATATCAGTTACCACGAGTTTCCCTGATTTATGTCCCACGAGTTCAGTCCTGTACAAAATAAAACCATAATCCTGTGCGAAGGCTTCCATAGGTTTAGGCTGAACCGATAAAACAGGCTGGGGCAGTTTATCCCAGATACTTGTAAAAGCCTGTAACCCGATAGGGGGGATTTCCAAAACCGGGATAGGATCCGGTACCGGAGGGAGCTTTTTACCCTTGGGAAGATATGAACCGATCAGCTTACGAAGAGCCATATATTTGGGTGTAGGGAGTCCCTGCTCATTAATGGGTGCATCATAGTCATAACTTGTAATATCGGGTTCATAACCTTTCCTTCCTGAATTGGCACCTGCAGTAAATCCGAAATTGGTGCCGCCGTGGATAACATAAAGATTAAAAGATATTTTATTGTCCATCAGGAATTTCACTTCTTTCATCAGTTTGGCAGTATCTGGTTTCACCCACTCTTCTCCCCAGTGAGTCAGCCAGCCTGGATAGGTCTCACTGCTGAAAACAGGTACTCCGGGATTCATCTTTTTTGCAAGTTCAAAATCTTCCATGGAACTCCCCGGATCAAGACCTACGGCGCTGCCTGGCAAAGATCCTGCCTCAAGCATAAACTCTGTTGGACCGTCGCCTGTGAAAGTAGGAATATCAACACCCGCTTTCTTCCATACCTCTCTTAAACGCAGGAGGTAATTTCTGTCATTGCCATAGCTGCCATACTCGTTTTCAATCTGCAACATCAGTATTGGTCCTCCGCTGGTGATCATGAAGGGTTTTATCTCTTCGGCCAGTTTTGAGATATATTTTTCCGCAGCACTCATATAACGAGGGTCCATGCATCGGATTTTTATATCCGGGATCCTGAGGAGGTAAGGAGGTATTCCTCCGAACTCCCATTCAGCACATACATAAGGACCTGGCCTTACTATAAGGAACAATCCTTCTTCCCGGACAGTTTGGAAGAATTCCTTCAGGTTATGATTCCCGGAAGTGAAATCATAGGTACCTTCTTCAGATTCATGGAAGTTCCAGAATATATAAGCAGCTATAGTATTACATCCCATTGCTTTAGCCATTTGAATACGATGCCTCCAGTATTCTGCAGGTATCCTGGCAGGATGCATCTCACCACTGATGATCTGAAATGGCTGGCCATCCAGGATAAACTCAGATTCGCTCATAAAGAAAGTATGGTTTACTGTCTGTGCCCGGAGAGCAACGAATGACATAAAAAACAATACAACAAATATTTTAAGAAAGCTGCGCATAGAAGTTTTTTTTAAATATTTAAATAGCCTGAAAACTGTGAAGTTTTTTGTAAAAGCCATCCGGTTTTTCCATCAGTTCAGCATGTGTACCCGTCTCAACAATTCTGCCTTCATCCATAACAACAATAAGATCAGCATGAAGAATAGTAGAAAGTCTGTGAGCAATGACAATTGATGTTCTGTTCTTCATCAGTTTGATTATTGCATCCTGGACTAGCCTTTCTGATTCAGTATCAAGGGCAGAAGTGGCTTCATCAAGAATGAGAATTGGAGGATTTGCCATTATTGCCCTGGCTATGCTTATGCGTTGCCTCTGTCCGCCACTCAGCTTATTGCCTGACTCCCCTACCAGGTTTTCATAGCCTTCTTCAGTCTCCACAATGAATTCGTGGGCATTTGCAATTCGGGCAGCATATTCTATCTGCTCCATGTCATAATCTTCGACCCCGAACGCAATGTTCTGCCTGAAGGAGGTATTAAACAGCAAAGGTTGCTGGCTCACAATCCCCAACAGATAACGCAGGCTGCGAATCTTAAGATCCCGGATATCAAGTCCGTCAATAAGGATATTGCCCTGATCCACATCCATGAATCGCGGAAGAAGGTCTGCCAGTGTTGATTTTCCTGCGCCGGATTTTCCGACAATTGCCACTGTCTGCCCTTTTTTGATTTTAAGGTTAATATCCTTTAATACCGGTTCATTGTTATATGCATACCAGACTCCCCGGAACTCAATTGAATCATTGAATCCGTCAACAGCTACCGCATTTTCCTTTTCTATGATTTTCTCCTCAGCATTGAGTATATGGTCAACCCTGTCGATTGAGGCCATCCCCTTCTGAATGGCAAACCAGCCTGTGGTAATACTTTTGGCGGGTGGTATGATCTGGGAAAAGATTATAAGATAAGCAATCAGCCTGTCCGGAGTCATACTGCCTGAACCGCTCAGCACAAGTTTGCCACCGACATACATTAGGATCATAACAACAATTGTTCCAAGGAATTCGCTCAGGGGGGTTGCAAGATATGCTTTCCTGATCACTCTTTTAAATACTTTGGAATATCTGTCATTTGACTCTGCAAACTGGACTTTCATCTTTTCCTCGGCATTGAATCCCTTCACTATCCTTAATCCTGAGAGGGTCTCCTCCACCACTGAAAGCAGCCTGCCAAGATACTGCTGGCTTAAAAATGCTGACGACCGCAATGTACGGCTCGCTCTTCCGATAAGCCATCCGCTGACGGGTAAAAGGGCCAGGGCAAACAGGGTCAGCTCAAAGCTGCTGACAAACAGGTAGACCACATAAATGATAATATACATCGGATCCTTGAAAAAAATATTCAGTGAAGCCATTACAGATACCTCGATTTCCTGCACATCATTTGAAATCCTGGTCATTACATCTCCCTTCCTGGCTTCGGTAAAAAATGACAACGGAAGCCTTAATAATTTATGATACAGATTTCTTCGGATATCCCTTACAGTGCTTGCCCTGATGAATGACATGCTGCTGTAGGCCAGAAAAATAAATCCATTCTTAAAAAGGCTGGCCGATATCACGATAATTACCACCAGTATCAGTGCTCCAGCCTGCCCGTGTGTCATAATGAACTCCGAAAGGAAATATTTGCCGAAATCTGAGAAGTAGCTCAATGACATCTCGAAATCTCCGGGATGGCTCATTGTCTCAACCCTGTTAAAAAGGATCTTCAGGAAAGGAATTACAAGAGTAAATGAGAGGAGCGCAAAAAGAGCGCTCATAAGGTTATAAAAAATATTCCGGACTGCGGACCACTTATATGGAGTCAGGTACCTGAGCAGTACCCTTAAATTTTTCATCAATTTGATCCTGTATTAAAAACCTGTATAATTAAATGGATTGATCGCCTTTAACTCTGATTTAATCTCATCGCTAAGGTTAAGATTATCAATGAAATTGGAAATAGATTCACTGGTGATCTTCTGATTGGTCCTTGTCAGTTCAAGCAGTGCTTCGTAGGGCTTGGGATAACCCTCTCGTCTGAGGATAGTCTGAATAGCTTCAGATACTACTACCCAGTTGTTTTCGAGATCGCTCTTTATCTTATCTTCATTAACTATCAGCTTATTGAGGCCTTTCAGCAATGAATTGAAAGCAAGCACCGAGTGACCAACCGGAACGCCGATATTCCTTAAAACGGTTGAATCTGTGAGATCCCGCTGAAGTCGTGACACGGGCAATTTCATAGAAAGATGTCCGAAAATGGCATTGGCATAACCCAGGTTTCCCTCACCGTTCTCAAAATCGATGGGATTTACTTTATGGGGCATGGCTGATGACCCGATCTCTCCCTTTTTTATCTTTTGCCTGAAATACTCCATGGATATATATGACCATATATCACGTGCCAGGTCAATAAGGATAACATTTATCCTGCGCATATTGTCGAATAATGCTGCAAGGTTATCATAATGATCTATCTGCGTCGTGGGATTTGAACGCTGCAAACCAAGCTCCTCATTCACGAAGTTATTTGCAAATGTTATCCAGTCAATATCAGGAAATGAAACTTTATGTGCATTGAAGTTCCCTGTCGCACCCCCAAATTTAGCGCTGTATGGAATCTGCCCGAAATATTTTATCTGTCCGTCCAGTCGTGCAACAAAGACTTCAATCTCCTTGCCAAGCCTTGTTGGTGACGCAGGCTGACCATGTGTCCTTGCAAGCATCGGAATATCATTCCACTCATCGGCAAATGTTGCCAGTGTTTCCCTGACCTCATAAAGAAGCGGGAAGTAAACATTTATAAGGGCATCTTTCAGAGACAGGGGAATAGCAGTATTATTAATATCCTGCGATGTAAGGCCAAAATGAATGAATTCGCTCCACTTTCCCCATCCTGATTGAAAAAATTTCTCTTTCAGAAAGTATTCAATAGCCTTAATATCATGATTTGTAATCTTTTCCCTCTCCTTGATTTTTTCAGCGTCTGTCAGATCAAAATCCTCGTATATCGATCTCAGAACCTTATAATTATCCTTCTTGAAATCGAGCAGTTGCGGAAGGGGTATATCGCAGAGCGCAATGAAGTATTCAACTTCCACCATGAGACGATACCTAATAAGGCCGAATTCAGAAAAATAGAGATCGAGTTCATCAACCTTCTGTCTGTATCTTCCGTCAAGCGGAGATATGGCAGTAAGAAAATTTAATTCCATTATAAATCAGATTGAGTTCTCCATTGTTATAACATATGTACAAAAGTAGTATTTTAGACGCAGCAAAAAAAGGGTATGGACAAAATCAGGATTTCGGCTGTAAAATATGCAAACACATATCCATTTATCTATGGATTGACCGAGAGCGGATTCGATAAAAAGGTTATTCTGGAAACTGACCATCCGGCAGATTGTGCCTTAAAACTGATAAAAGGGAAAGCTGATATAGGCCTGATTCCTGTTGCTGCCCTGCCTCTTTTGAAGGAATATCATATTATAAGTGACTATTGCATCGGATCAAACGGAAATGTCAGGACGGTTTTACTGCTCAGCAACTGTCATTTTGACGAGATTGAAACCATTTATCTTGATTACAGGTCACGCTCTTCAGTGACACTTGCAAAAGTACTCGCGAATAATTTCTGGAACAGGGAGTTCAGATGGATGAACACTTCAAAAGGATTTGATTTCAGAAATATAGGATTGAAGGAAGCTGTTGTGCTGATTGGCGATCAATGCTTTGAGTACGAAAAATGCTTCCGGCATAAAATTGACCTTGGTTCGGAATGGAAAGATTTTTCAGGACTCCCGTTCGTTTTTGCATGCTGGACAGCCAACAGACCGCTCGAAAAGCATTTTATTGAGGAATTCGGTGAGGCACTTAACCTGGGGGTAACCAATATTGAGAAAGTTGTTAAAAAGTTTGGAAACACAGGAACAATCACGGGAGTTCTCCTGCAGAAGTATCTCACGGAAAACATTGATTATAAGCTGAATGAGGAGAAGAAAAAAGGCATGAAGCTGTTTCTGGAGCTGATGAGCAAACTATAATATATTTAAGTACAACTTATCTGTTTTATAATTAACTTTGGGTTTTGATGCTTTTAAACCAATTATATTGACAAACTAATCAATAAAGACATGTCTAAAACAATCACCTTTAACGAACTCCGGAAGATAAAAGACCAGTTACCCTCCGGTAGTATAAGACAGATTGCTGCGAAACTGGATCTGAACGAGGAGACAGTCAGAAACTACTTTGGAGGGAGAAACTTTGATAAGGGCCAGAGCGTTGGAATACATTTTGAACAGGGACCGGATGGAGGTATTGTTACTTTTGATGACACCACTATATTGGATTTAGCCAGGAAGATGATCAATTATTAATTCGCCATCTGACAGCCTGTTTAAAAGCAAAAGGCTCGTCTTTTGCTTTTTTTTTGACCCGATATGAATCTGACTGCATCAATAGAATCTGCCGAACTGAGGTTTAAGCAGATCCTCGAAGATTTTTTTGTCTCTGTTTACGATGACAAAAATCTTCTGTCACACGGGATTGATCATCACCGGAGAGTATGGTGCTATGGTAAAACAATTCTTTCTGTGCCCTTGAGGAAGCATAATTCAGCACCAGTATGCAATCCTTCAAAACTGATTATAGCCTGCTTCCTTCATGATATAGGCATGTCTGTTGAAACCGGTCCGAGGCACGGTAAACACAGCAGGGAATTATGCCTCCAATTCCTTGAAAAGAATAAGCTGAATGAAGATGATTATCATGACCTGCTTGATACGATCGGGAATCATGACAAAAAGGACTATACTTCAGAATCAGAAAGAAATGACCTTCTGACGGTGCTTTCTGTGGCGGACGATCTTGATGCATTTGGATTCACAGGTATTTACAGGTATTCCGAAATCTATTTGACGAGAGGCATCAGCCCTTATAAACTTGGACATCTTATCCTCGAAAATGCAAAAAACAGATTCGATAACCTTGAAAAGACCTTTGATTCACGCAATGCATTCGTGCAGAAACAGAGAAAAAGATATGAGATCCTCGGTAATTTCTTCCTCCATTATAATAAACAGGTTGAATCATATGACTTCCTTAAGGCTGATCCTGAAGGCTATTGCGGCCTGATCCAGCTTTTTATTACGCTGATAAAGTATAAAATGGAATTCAAAGATTTCTTCAGAGAGGCAGAGATTTATCGTGATGATATTATCATTGGACCGTTTTTGAATGGATTGAAATCAGAATTTTCATCAAAATATCAGTATGAGCAATAGTGAATCCTTCATACCGGAACCTTTTAACCCTGAAGAGTTCAGGGCAACAGGGCACCATATTATCGAAATTCTGTCAGAATACCTTCAAGATGCACTTTCAGGTAAAGATATGGCGGTCCTTCCATGGAATGAACCTGAACAGCTGACTGAGTTGTTTTCATTTGCTTCTGAGGGAGGGGCAAAAGAGCCTCTGGATTCCTTTGTAAAAAGAATAATCTCATTTTCAAATCATCTTCATCATCCGCATTATATAGGTCACCAGGTAACCTCCCCCCTTCCGCTGACAGCACTGGTACAGCTTTGTACCGCGCTGCTGAACAACGGAGCTGCAATATATGAAATGGGACCTGTATCAATGGCGATGGAGAAGAATGTTATAAAACTATTCGGATCACTTATAGGCTATCAAACCGGCTACGATGGCATCTTCACCCATGGAGGTACAGCGGGAAATCTTACCGCAATGCTTGCCGCCAGGCAGTCAAAAACAGAATACAATATCTGGGAGGAAGGGATACACGATTATAAAAGGCCGGGCTATATGATTTCAGACCAGGCCCATTACAGTATAGGCAGAAATGTCAGGATAATGGGACTTGGAAACGATTCAATAATAAAAGTTCCTGTAGATTCATCCTACAGAATGAAAACCGGCATGCTTGACAGGATAAAGAGAGAAGCAGAAAAGAGCGGATTGAATGTTATATCTGTTGTTGCCAGCGCTTGTTCAACGGCAACCGGGTCCTATGATGACCTCACAGCAATAGCAGATTTCTGTGAGGAAAACAATTTATGGATGCATGTCGACGGCGCACACGGTTTGGGGGTTCTCTTTTCCGGAAAATACCGTAATCTTGCAAAGGGAGTTGAAAGAGCCGATTCTGTGGTCATCGACTTTCATAAAATGTTTCTTGTACCGGCGCTGAATACCCTTGTAATGTTTAAAAACGGAGAAAGATCATTCGAGACTTTCGCTCAGAAAGCCTCATACCTTTTTCAGAAATCAAGGAACAGCCCATGGTATGACAGTGCCATAAGGACTCTCGAATGTACGAAGAGCTCACTTGGAATAGTAGCCTATACTGCTCTTAAATACTACCAGGGTTATTATAAGGAATATATCGACAGCAGGTATGATCTTGCAGCCTCTTTTGCAGCTTTGATCAGATCTCAAAAAGAATTCGAACTGGCAGTTGAACCAGAGAGCAATATCATCTGTTTCAGATTTGCACCTGACGGATACAGTGAAAAGGCATTGAACAGGATAAATTCTGAAACAAGAGATAAAATAATAAAAGAGGGTTCATTCTATATTGTGCAGGCAGAACTTGACAGCAAGATATGGCTGAGGCTCACAATAATAAATCCGGTAACATCAGAAAATGACCTGGAAAATCTTCTCCGGAGAATAAAGCAGATTTTTCTTTCAACGTCACAAAACAGAGCGGTCTTATAAATTATTTTCTGATTATAAGCCATCAAAATGGATTATTTACACATAGCCGGATATGTATAAATACTGATTTTTTTATCGCATAATTGCCATTGAATCATATAATTCTGTTGCCTATCTTTGTTCAAAAATATAATTATGCTCGACGTACTAATAAATCAGTCTCAGGAAAAACCCGATCCTGCGGGAGTTCTTAAAGTGAGTGACCGTGCCGACAAGCCAATAAAAAGCCTCATGAAATCCGTTTCATGGCGCATTGTTGGCACTCTCGACACTATGTTGATCAGCTACATTATTACAGGGAGAATTACTGTGGCAGTATCGATCGGAAGCGTTGAGGTTTTGACGAAGACCATCTTATATTATTTCCACGAAAGGCTTTGGGCACACATACACAAGATTAAGGTAAAACTTTGGTTAAGGTCGAATAGAAAAGAATATGACAAACAGTATGAAGTTAAAGGAGTTGAGGGATCAGCTGTCAGGTAAATCGATTGAAGAACGGCTGGATTCACTTTCTTCACTTTTCCCCGGTAAGGTAATATTTACTTCCAGTTTTGGCGTTGAAGACCAGGTAATAACTCAAAAAATATTCAGCAACAATTTTCCAATAAAGGTAATCACACTGGACACCGGCAGGTTATTTCCGGAAACATATGAAGTATTTTCGCAAACAGTAATAAAATACAGGAAAAAGATTGATGTCTATTTCCCTGATTATCTTTCTGTTGAAAAATTGGTTAGTGAAAAAGGTCCTTTCAGTTTTTATGATTCCATAGATAACCGCAAGGAATGTTGCAGGATTAGGAAGGTTATTCCTCTGAGCAGGGCTCTGGCGGGCATGGCGTGCTGGATATCAGGCATCAGGTCAGAGCAGTCCGATAACAGAAGCCAGATGAGCGATCTGGAGTATGATGTGGAAAAGAAGCTCTTCAATTACCATCCGCTTTTTAACTGGTCACTTGAAGATGTTGAGAAATATATAAGGGAAAACAGTATTCCCTATAATGCTTTGTATGACAAGGGCTATTTAAGCATTGGCTGTGAGCCCTGTACCAGACCAGTATTAAAAGGGAACGATTTCCGCTCAGGCCGCTGGTGGTGGGAACATGAAGGCAGCAAGGAATGTGGCTGTCATGTAAAATAAAAGTCAAAAGACAAAAGTCAAAAGACAAAAGTAAATGTTGAGCTTGCGAAATCCCGCCTTGGCGGGGGTAAAACAGGAAAAAGACTTAAGCTATATGAAGAATCTGATCGAAATAAGTAATGAACACCTCAGAGAACTGGAGAATGAAGCAATATTTGTGATGAGGGAAGTTGCAGCCCAGTTTGAAAACAAAGTATTATTGTTTTCCGGAGGAAAGGATTCCATTGTTCTCGTTCATCTTGCCAGAAAGGCATTCTGGCCTGCCAGAATCCCTTTCACTCTGATGCATATAGATACAGGTCATAATTTTGAGGAGACATTGAAATTCCGGGACGATCTTGCTAAGGAGTTTGGTGCTGACCTCATTGTAAAATATGTACAGGACTCGATCGATCAGGGCAGGGTAAAAGAAGAGTGTGGAATAAATGCCAGCCGTAACAAGGCCCAGTCGGTAACATTGTTAGATGCAATTGAAGAGCTGAAAATCGATGTTGCTATCGGGGGCGGCCGGCGCGATGAAGAAAAAGCAAGGGCCAAGGAGCGTTTCTTTTCCCACAGAAACGAATTCGGGCAATGGGATCCTAAAAATCAGCGTCCTGAACTCTGGAACATCTTTAATGGAAAAAAACACCAGGGAGAACATTTCAGGGTGTTCCCGATCAGTAACTGGACAGAACTGGATGTTTGGCAATACATACTCACGGAGAACATCAAACTGCCTGATCTTTACTATACACACAGACGGAAAATATTCAGCCGTAACGGCACATATCTTGCATGGGCTCCATTCATGCAGCTAAAACCCAGTGAAGAGGTATTTGAAGCCGATGTCCGATGCCGGACTATCGGTGATATTACCTGTACAGGAGTAACTCTCTCAAGGGCTCAGTCGCTTGAAGAGATTATAGCCGAGATTGCAGCCACCAGGGTCACCGAAAGAGGAGGAAGATATGACGACAAGCGATCAGAGGCTGCAATGGAAGACCGGAAGAAGGAGGGGTATTTCTAAGGTGCTGGGTGCTGGGTGCTGGGTGCTGGGTGCTGACTGAAATAATTCCCCCTTTGAAGAGCCTGCCCCGCCTTGGCGGGGGGATTAGGGGGATGTTATTTGGGGTTCAGGGTTCAGGGTTCAGGGTTCAAGGTTCAAGGATCAAGGTTCAGGGTTCAAAGTTAAAGGTTAAAGGTTGAAATGAAAATAAACGGCAAAAGCAAAAACAAGAGTCTTCTCAGATTTACAACGGCAGGCAGTGTGGATGATGGAAAGAGTACACTGATAGGCAGGCTTCTTTATGACAGTAAATCAATATTTGAAGACCAGATGGAGCATATTGTCCAGTCTGGCAAGCGGCTAGGCAGAGAGGAGCTTGACCTTTCTCTGCTCACAGATGGATTAAGGGCTGAAAGGGAACAGGGGATCACAATTGATGTTGCCTACAGGTATTTTGCAACCCCTGCAAGAAAGTTTATCATTGCAGACACTCCCGGTCATATCCAGTATACACGCAATATGGTTACCGGAGCCAGTACCGCCGATCTGGCAGTAATACTGATAGATGCCCGCAAGGGAGTACTGGAACAGACTTTAAGACATTCATATATCGCATCGCTACTCGATATCAGACATATAATATTCTGTATCAATAAGATGGATATGGTTAACTGGTCCGAATCAGTATTTAACAAGATAAAGTCAGAACTTACAGCACTGGTTACAAAGCTTGAGATTGAAGATGCTCAGTATATTCCCATCAGCGCCAAATATGGCGATAATGTTGTCGACCGGTCAGATTCAATGAACTGGTATGCAGGGAAAACATTTCTCAACCTTATTGAAACTATTGAAATCACGAAAAACAAGAATCCCAGGCATCAGCGCTTCCCTGTACAGACAATCATTCGTCCCCACACTTCCGAGTATCATGACTACAGGGGTTATGCGGGAAGGGTTGCCGGCGGGGTCTTCCGACCTGGTGATGAGGTCACAGTCCTGCCTTCATTGCGGAAATCGAAAATCAGCAGCATTGACATGTTCGGAAAAACATTATCTGAGTCGATTGGGGGAGATTCCGTTGCAATATCTCTGGAGGATCAGATTGATATCAGCCGGGGAGATATGCTTGCAGGTTCAAATGACCTGCCAGTAATAAGCCAGGATATCAACCTGATGATATGCTGGTTCAATGAAAATCCTATGAAGGTTGGAGGTAAGTATCTTATAAGGATAAGCAGTAATGAGGCTGGTTGTATCATAAAATCAGTGAGCTACAGGATGAACATAAATACGCTTGAACATGATTATGAAAATCTTGATGTAAATATGAATGACCTGGCACTTATCAGCATAAAAACCTCAAAGCCTGTATTCTTCGACACTTATAAAGAAAACAATATCACAGGCAGTATGATCTTCATTGATGAAAGCACCAATGAGACAGTGGCTGCAGGGATGATTGTATAATGGTCCTGCAGGTCTTGCGGTCTTGCGGTCTTGAAGGTCTTGCAGGTCTTGCACGACTAAAAAATACCATATCTATTGAACTTTTGGGTTATAAGCTTGTTCTTCATCAGGATGAAAACCATACTCTCCATACCGCTCGTGCTGCTTATTCTTTTCACCGGGATTAATGTTCAGATTGCTTCACATTATTGCGGGGGTAAATTTGCAGCGGTAAAAGTCTCACTCACCGGAGAACTGGCTTCATGCGGGATGGAACATCAGTCAGTGACAATACCCAGTGAAGATCAGTTTTCACGACACTGCTGTGATGATGTCATCTCTTCAATTTCCATAAGTACAAACTATGTTCCTGCTTCCTGCTGCTATATTCCGGTTGCCGGAAAGGAGCTAATTCATACATTTTTCATACAGGACCAGCTGTTTATCAGCCAGCCTGTTCCCGTTTCTGCCTTATCCGGCAGCAGAAGACCACCAGGGGGATTTAATCCCTCAGATGTCGAACAACAGGTTATCTGCATCTTCCAAATCTGATTTTTTTTACAAATTACAGGGGACTGTCTTGAACAGTCATTGTGTACCTTAGTTTAACCCTTTGTGTACTTCGTGTTTAATATTAACTCATTAAACACATGATGCTGAAAAGTACCGGGCCGATGATAAGGTGCATGATGCACCGGATAGTTGCTGCAAATATGAAACGAGGTAATAATCGGTCAAATCCAATTTATTATGTTTAATCGTCTTGTAAAATATTTTCTTGAAAACCGGCTGATCACATTCATTTTCCTTGTTGCCTTTGTGGTGATGGGATTGGTTACAATGCCATTCAACCTGAAATCAGGAGTCTTTCCTCGCGATCCGGTGCCTGTGGATGCTATCCCTGATATTGGTGAAAACCAGCAGATTGTTGCAACAGAATGGATGGGTCGTTCGCCCAAAGATATTCAGGACCAGATAAGCTATCCGTTAACTACTGCCTTACTTGGTATACCCGGTGTTCAGACAATCAGGAGTACTTCAATGTTCGGGATGTCGTTCATCTATATCATTTTTAAAGACAATATTGAATTTTACTGGAGCAGGTCAAGAATTCTTGAAAAACTTAACTCACTGCCATCCGGAACCTTGCCTGTGGGTGTACAGCCTTCACTTGGTCCTGATGCAACAGCGCTCGGTCAGATATTCTGGTACACTCTTGAAGGGCGTGATCCCAAAACAGGAAAACCAAATGGTGGTTGGGATCCCCAGGAACTCAGAACTATTCAGGATTTTTATGTTAAATATAGCTTGTCAGCCGCAGAAGGTGTATCTGAAGTTGCATCTGTCGGAGGTTTCGTCAAAGAATACCAGGTTGACCTTAATCCTGATGCCCTGAAGGCTTACAATGTGTCAGTTATGGATGTCATGAATGCTGTTAAGAAAAGCAATCTTGACATCGGTGCTGAAACTATTGAACTTAATAATGTTGAGTATATTATACGGGGTCTTGGATATGTTAAAAATCTGAATGATCTAGAATTATCAGTAGTTGCGGTACGGAATAATGTTCCTGTACGTATAAAAGATGTGGCTCATGTCAATTTTGGTCCTGCTACCCGGCGTGGTGGTCTTGATAAGGAGGGATCTGAAGCTGTCGGTGCTGTAGTAGTAGCCCGATATGGCTCTAACCCGATGGAAGTAATCAACAATGTAAAAGATAAGATTAAGGAAATCGAAGCAGGATTACCACAAAAAACACTACCTGATGGAACAGTTTCAAAGGTTACAGTAGTTCCTTTTTATGACAGAACAGGACTGATCAAAGAAACCATAGGGACTCTTGAATCCGCACTTTCGCATGAAATCCTTATAAGTATAATTGTAATTATTGTACTTGTTATGAACCTGAGGGCATCGCTTATTGTCGCTGGATTATTGCCAATAGGTGTATTAATGACATTTATTCTTATGCGTTTTTTCGGTATAGATGCCAATATTGTGGCGCTGTCAGGTATTGCTATTGCTATTGGTGTTATGGTTGATATCGGGATTGTCGATGTTGAAAATATCCTCAGGCATCTTGAAATGCCTGAAAACCAAGGAATACGTGGCAAAAAACTATTGAATGTAATTTACCAGGCCACAACTGAGGTAAGAGCTGCTGTTGTTACCTCAATTGCCACTACTATTGTAAGTTTTCTTCCGGTATTTGCCATGCAGGCACAGGAAGGAAAACTGTTTCATCCTCTTGCCTTTACAAAGACATTTGCACTTCTTTCGGCATTTATTCTTGGAATAGTTGTTTTACCCACCCTGGTACATATTTTCTTCAACATCTCGCTTTGACAGGAAGAAAATCAGGAGAATATGGAATGGTTGTCTTATTGTAGCAGGTTTTATTTTTATTGTTGTCTGGCAAATGTGGCCGGCATTGGCATTAATAGCTGTTGGAATAAATAATCTACTTGATTACAGATGGTCTGAAAAGCGCAAAGAGTTTCCAAACTACATAAACATTTTTATTACTGTCCTGTTTGCAACCTGGTACCTTTCAATTAGAATGGCTGCCACTTGGAGCACATAACAGTGAATTTGTCAACTTTCTTTTTGTTGCAGGAATTATAACAGTTATTCTTGCTGGCCTTAATGTCGATGGTCCATTTTTATGAAAATATTCTTCGCTGGGCATTACAGAATAAATGGAAGTTTCTCATAATACCTGCTGTTACCCTGTTTTTTGGTCTTCTTGTCTGGCAGGGTGTTGATAAAGTTTTCGGTTTTATACCAAAAGGTGCTGAAAAAATAGGATGGAAAAGTTTTCGGCAAACTACGGCATGGCAAGGTGCAGTCAAAACATTCCCTGGTACAGGCAAGGAATTCATGCCATCGCTTAACGAAGGTTCCTTTCTTCTTATGCCAACCAGCATGCCGCATTCAAGTATTGAAAAAAACCTTGGATATATTGAAACACTCGATAAACGTCTTGCAACAATACCTGAAGTGGAAATTGCAGTTGGCAAATGGGGTCGTGTTAATTCGGCTCTTGACCCTGCTCCTATCCAGATGTTTGAAAATACGATCAACTACCGTTCGGAATATATCCTCGATGAAAACGGACAACGTATGCAGTTTAAGGTTGACAAAAAGGGAAATTACATACTGAAGAACAATTCAACTTACAATCCTGAAACTGAATCTTTCAGAGTTATTCCTGCTGATAGTCTGATTGCAGATAGTAAAGGAGAATATTTCCGTCAATGGCGGCCTCAGATCAAAAAACCGCTCGATATCTGGAAAGAGATTGTAAAAGTAACTGATATTCCTGGCTTAACATCAGCACCGAAATTGCAGCCGATTGAAACACGTCTCGTTATGCTTTCAACAGGAATGCGTGCGCCAATGGGTTTGAAAGTATATGGTCCCGATCTTAATACAATTGAACAGGCAGGAATGATGTTTGAAAAGGCTTTGAAAGATGTTCCTTCAATTAAATCATCTGCAGTTTTTTACGACCGTGCTGTTGGTGCGCCCTATCTTGAAATTAAGCTTAACAGGGAAGCAATGGCACGTTACGGAATGACAGTAAACAATGTGCAGGAAATACTGCAGGTTGCTGTTGGAGGTATGTCGCTTTCAACTTCTGTCGAAGGACGTGAACGGTTTCCTATCAGGGTAAGATATGCCCGTGAATTGCGTGATAATCCGGAGGATCTGAAACGCATACTCATCCCTGCAATGAATGGTGTTCAGATACCTCTGAGCGAAATTGCCGATATTGATTATACCCGGGTGCACAGATGATCAGAAGCGAAAATACATTCCTTGTTGGTTATGTCATTTTCGATAAACTTGAAGGAAAAGCAGAAGTCGATGTGGTAGAAGAAGCAAGTAAGATTATTAAAGGGAAGATCGACTCAGGAGAGATATATGCTTCCTCCTGGTGTTACTTATAAATTTGCAGGCAATTATGAAAATCAGCTAAGAGCTACAAAAAGACTTGCTATTGTTGTCCCTTTAAGTTTAATAATGATTTTGCTCTTATTGTATTTTCAATTCCGCACAATTACCGCCTCATTCATTCACTTCTCCGGCGTCTTTGTTGCCTTCTCGGGAGGCTTTATTATGCTTTGGCTGTACGGACAGGAGTGGTTCATGAATTTCTCAGTCGCAGGATTAAATCTTCGTGATATGTTTCAAATGCATACAATAAACCTGAGTGTGGCGGTGTGGGTTGGATTTATTGCCCTTTTCGGAATAGCGACGAACGATGGTGTAATAATGGGTACTTATATACATCAGGTATTTGAAGATATGAAACCAACCACAGTTCATGATGTTCGTGAAGCAGTTGTGATGGCCGGAAAAAAACGTGTGCGTCCGGCAATGATGACAACTGCAGTTGCAGTAATAGCTTTGCTTCCCGTACTTTCATCAACGGGTAAAGGAGCAGATATAATGGTTCCAATGGCAATCCCAACATTTGGAGGTATGATAATTCAGGTAATGACTGTTTTTGTGGTTCCCTTGTTTCAGGCAATGTGGAGAGAAGGAGAAGTAACTCACAAAAATAAATTGGCTGCTCAAACTATTAATAATCAATTGGAAAATGAAACTGATAACATATAAAAAATTACTGATAACATTTATTGCACTTGGTAGCTGGATTATTGTAAGTAGCCAGCAATATCCTGATTCGCTTTTAAAGTATCTTGAAATTGCAGCGAAAAACAATCCAACTGTTCTTCAAAGATTCAATGAATATCAGGCTGCACTTCAAAAGATTCCTCAGGCTGGCAGTTTACCGGATCCCGAATTAAGTGCAGGAGTATTTCTTAGTCCGATGGAACTGGTTAGCGGTAATCAGGTTGCAGATTTAAGATTAATGCAAATGTTCCCATGGTTTGGAGTTCTGAAATATGGCAAAGATGAAATGAGCCTGATGGCAAATGCAAAATTTGAACTTTTCCGGGATGCAAAATTACAGGTGTTTTATGATGTTCAGCGAACATGGTACGATTTATATAAAGTTCAAAAAGATATCAGTATCTCTGAAAGAAATATTGAGATTCTTAAATTAATTGAGCGGCTTGCCCTGGTCAGATTCAAATCTGCTTCATTGGAAAACACAGGGACATCATCACAAAGTTCAGCAACATCTTCAATTATTAGCAGTGGTACGAATAAAAGTGGTTCAGGGATGCAGACTATGGGCGGTGGTCAGAGCTAATACCGGTTCTTCAGGATCGAATCAGGTTTCTTCAATGCAGACTGGCACAATGGGATCCTCCTCAGGTAGTTCCGGTCTGGCAGATATTTACAGGATACAGATCGAATCCAGTGACCTTGAAAACAATATTGCATTACTGAAAAATCAAAAAAACTCCATCATAGCAAATTTTAATACATACCTGAACAGGTCTGTAACATCACCTGTTTACACTTATGAAAATATAACCATGGATTCTCTCGAATTTTCTTTGACAGTTGTTTCGGATAGCATGTTAACAAATAATCCTATGCTGGGTATGCTGGATTTTGAGAAACAATCACTGGAAGCAAGGAAAAAAATGGTTACACGAATGAGTTATCCAATGGTCGGCTTAGGTCTTAAATTATTCGGTTATAAGGAAAAGTGAAATGTCTACATCAGCAATGAACGGGAAGGATATGATAATGCCAATGGTAGTTTTTACTTTGCCCATCTACAGGAAAAAATATACTGCAATGCAAAAAGAAGCCGACTTCATGCGAGAAGCTACTTCCGCAAATTACCAGGCAACTGCCAATTCACTTCAGTCAGAGTATTATCAGGCTGTTCTGTTATATCAGGATGCACAGCGTAGGATAAAACTTTATGAAAATCAATTCCAGCTGGCATCAAAATCGTTTGATCTGATGCTGAAAAGTTTTTCAACCTCTTCATCAGGACTAACAGATGTTCTGCGCATTCGACAGCAAACACATAGACTATGAACTCAGGCAAGTGGAAGCTGTTGCTGACTTCAACACTGCAATTGCATGGTTAAAACGATTAATGGCATATACTCAAGTACAATAAATCTGAAACAAGATGAAAAAATTAAGACGCGTTAAAATATTCTCGAACAAATATGTGAATTATAGTCTCATCCTGATACTTGGAACTTTTATAGGATGGCTGGTTTTCCATCCCTCTCAAAAAACTGAAGAGAAACACGATCACTCAACCGAAGTTGCCCAGGGTAAAATATGGACTTGTGCAATGCACCCACAGATACGAATGGAACAACCTGGTAAATGCCCGATCTGCGGAATGGAATTAATTCCTCTTGTCAAAAGCAGTACAACTTCTATTGATCAGTCTGCAATTCATTTGAGTAAGGAGGCTGCTCAGCTTGCGAATGTACTCACTTCTGTTGTTTCAAAACAAAAGCCAGTAAAAGAGGTCCGACTTTACGGTAAGGTACAGGCCGATGAAAGATTGTTTCAGAGTCAGGTAGCACATGTCCCTGGTACGTATAGAAAGGTTGTCAGTAAACTTTACAGGAGAAACTGTAATTAAAGGGCAGGTACTGGCTGAAATATATTCACCTGAACTCATCACCGCACAGCAGGAGTTATTGGAAACAGTTAAAACAAAACAACTGCAACCTGAATTGTACGAAGCTTCGAAAGAAAAACTTCGCCAGTGGAAGCTTACAGATGATCAGATTGCTAAAATTGAAAGTTCAGGAGTTGTCCAGAATAATTTTGAAGTTGTTTCCAATACCGCCGGTACAGTCACTGCCCGCAGGGTAAATACAGGCGATCATATATCACAGGGAACTGTTTTATTTGATATTGCTGATCTTTCGAAAGTCTGGATTATGTTTGATGCCTATGAAAGTGATCTCCAGTTCCTGCATATAGGGGAAAAAATTTCTTTCACACTTCAGGCATTGCCTGGAGTAGATTTTAAAGGCAAAATAATATTCATTGATCCTGTAATTGATCCTGTTACGAGGGTGGCAAAAGTAAGGGTTGAAACAGGAAATCAATCCGGGAAACTAAAACCTGAAATGTTTGCCACAGGAATTGTCTCAACTACTCTTAACGAATATCGTGATAATATGGTTATCCCGAAATCTGCTGTACTATGGACAGGAAAGCGTTCGATTGTCTATGTAAAACAACCAGGAGATGAACCAATTTTTAAATTACGTGAAATTGGCCTTGGTCCAATGCTTGGAGAAAGTTATGTAATTACTGATGGTCTGACTGAAGGTGAAGAAATTGTTACAAGTGGGACATTCAGTGTCGATGCTGCTGCCCAGCTTGAAGGAAAACCAAGTATGATGAATCCACGTGGTGAGAAAACATCATCGATGCCCGGGATGATTATGCCTGGTGAGTCAAAACCTGATGATTCCAAACCTGTAAATGACACAAGTATGACTAGAATGGATATGACCGGAGACAAATCCTCCGAAAAGCCAAAGAAATTGGAAGTAAACATGGATCTTACAATGCAACTTAACACCGTCTTTGATCATTACATTGTTTTGAAAAATGCCTTTGTACAAAGCGATGTAAAGAAGGCAAATACAGCTAGCTCAGGTGGTCCAACAAACACTTTTAAAAGTTGATATGAAACTTCTAACAGGTGATGCTCATATGCAATGGATGGATATATCGGGTAATCTTGACCAATCAAATGAAATTAATCATATCCACTGGTCAGATTGGAAGATGCAAGAACAGCATTTTCCGATTTTACTGATCAGTTTTACAAAGCAATAAAAACCTTTGGATTAATGGGAAAAACAGTATATTATCAGTTTTGTCCGATGGCCTTCGATAATAAAGGCGCTTATTGGTTAAGTGAATCCAAAGACAATCCGGAATCCATATTTCGGAGAGAAAATGATTGACTGTGGTGAAACCAAAGAGACACTGAATTATTAGCAGAAGGAGATATCCGCCATTAAGAAAATAGATTATTGACAATTATGCAGTTAACTGAAATATTAAAATAATGGAAAAAATTATCAGGGTTTCAACGGTACTATTGATAGTGTTTGTATGTAACTCATTTTCAAGTCAATTAGATGCACAAATCTGCACAGCTAAGTACAGATGAAAAGTCGGTTTTAGTCAATTGGGTACAGCAATAAATAAACAGTCTTTCGGTAATTAAATAAGAATACAAAAATGGAACATAAACATCAACCCGAAACACAAGTAAAAGAGGCAACAATGGATCATTCAAAAATGGACCACAGTACAATGCAACATGGACACAATCCATCAATGGGTATGGAAGGGCATAATCATGCAACATGATGATTGCTGATTTTAAAAAGACGGTTTTATGTAGTGCTGATACTTACAATTCCCATCATGCTGTTATCAACGATGATACAGAAGTTTATAGGAGTTGACTGGCAATTTTAAAGGTTCAAAATATATTTTATTTGCATTATCATCAGTTGTGTTTTTTTATGGTGGCTGGCCCTTTTTTAAAGGATTGGTTAATGAAGTAAAAGCAAAGAATCCCGGTATGATGTTTTTAATTGGCTTTGCCATAACGGTTGCATATATCTACAGTGTTGCCATTGTTTTTGGTTTGAAGGGTATGGATTTTTTCTGGGAACTGGCAACCCTGATCCTGATAATGCTTTTAGGGCATTGGATAGAAATGAAATCCATTGCAGGAGCATCAAAAGAATTGGAATTATTGGTACAGTTGATGCCATCCGATGCTCACATGGTAATGCCAGATATGGTACATGATGTAAAGACTGATACACTGAAAGAAAACGATATAATTCTTGTAAAACCAGGCGAAAAAGTTGCAGCCGATGGAATAATCTCAGAAGGTGAAAGTTATCTGAATGAATCCATGCTTACCGGTGAATCCAAACCTGTACAAAAAATAAAAGGCGATAAAGTAATTGCAGGTTCCATAAATGGAAACGGTTCTATTAAAGTTACTGTATCTCATGCTGCAAAAGATTCTTATCTCTCGCAGGTAGTAAAGTTGGTTGAAGATGCACAAAAATCAAAATCTAAAACCCAGTTGCTGGCAGATCAAGGCTGCAAAATGGTTAACCATTATTGCCATTGTCGGCAGGTATTGCAACATTTTTATATTGGTATTTAACAGGGCAAGCCTTGGCATTTGCTATGGAAAGAATGGTTACAGTAATAGTTATTTGTTGTCCTCATGCTTTAGGATTAGCAGTGCCTTTGGTGGTAGCAAAATCAACAGCTTTATCAGCAAAACATGGGTTGCTGATTAAAAACAGAACAGCATTTGAAAATGCAAGAAAAATTACCACCATTGTATTTGATAAAACCGGTACACTTACTGTTGGTAAATTTGAAGTATCAAAAATCGTTTCCCTGAAAAGGAACTTTACTGAAAATGAAATCATTCGTTTGGCATCTGCATTAGAGCAAAAATCAGAACATCCTATTGCAACTGGTATTCTGCAAAAAGTAAAAGACTTATCTATTACTATTCCTGCAACTGAAAACTTTAATGCAATCACCGGCAAAGGTGTTGAAGCCACAGTAGAAGGTAAAAAAATACTGGTTGTTAGTCCGGGTTATTTAAAAGAAAATAATATTACCATTCCCGATGGCTTTACAGCCAATGATACGGAAACAGTTGTATTTGTAATTATCAATAATGAATTGGCAGGTTACATTGCATTGTCAGATGAGATACGACCTGAATCAGCAGAAGCAATTAAAACTTTAAAACAAAACAATATCAAATCAATATTGCTTACCGGCGATAATAATAAAGTAGCAAAAAGTGTAAGTGAAACAATAGGGATGGATAGTTTTATTGCTGAAGTATTACCGCATCAGAAATTAGAAAAAATAAAAGAACTGCAAAGCAAAGGAGAATTTGTTGCCATGACAGGCGATGGTGTAAATGATGCACCTGCCCTGGCACAGGCAGATGTTGGCATTGCAGTTGGTTCCGGAAGTGATATTGCAGCAGAAACAGCAGGAATTGTTTTAGTAAACAGCAATCCAAAAGATATAGTTAGTCTGATTTTATTTGGGAAAGCCACTTATCGCAAAATGATTCAAAATCTTATCTGGGCAACAGGCTATAATGTAATTGCATTACCATTGGCAGCAGGTGTATTATATAAACTGGGCATTTTGTTAAGTCCTGCTGCAGGTGCAGTTTTAATGACGGTGAGTACAATTGTTGTAGCTATCAATGCAAGTTTGTTAAAAGTGAAAAATTAAATACTTATTATTATGATGAATTGATTATATTACGGATGGGGAATGGAGGTATATAGCTGGATTATCGGCTTAATCTTTCTTGTTGTTCTTATTTGGGTAATAGTTAAAGTTGTTAATCAAAACAAGAAGCCAAAGTTGGTCATGATACCGAACTTTTTAAGGCGGATGATGTTACCTATAAAGCACTACCGGAATGTTGTTATTACAGAAAATGAAACTGACAATAATAAGAGATAATGATGGAAGATAAACTTAATGCATTAAAGGCCAGACTAAATGAATATAAGAGAGTGGTAGTCGCCTTTTCAGGAGGTGTCGACAGCACATTCCTGGCCAGAGTGGCGAAAGATGTTTACGGAGATAACCTTTTACTGATCACTGCCACTTCCAGTACAAATCCCTTCTATGAACTTGAAGAGGCTAAATCGCTGGCTTCCATGATGGAAATAGAGCATAGAATAATAGTCACGGAAGAAATTGATAATCCCGAATATGCGGCCAATCCGCCTGACCGATGCTATTTCTGTAAAAGTGAGCTATTCACAAAGATACAGTTCATCGCTGCAAAGGAGGGATTCGATGCTGTACTTGACGGCAGCAACGCCGAAGACATGAAGGATTACAGGCCAGGTATGAAAGCCAAGAAGGAAAGGAGCGTTATATCTCCCCTGGCCGAAACAGGCTTTACCAAAAGCGACATACGCCACTTTTCGGCAGAATATCATCTTCCTACTTCTTCTAAACCTTCTTATGCATGTCTTGCCTCCCGTATACCTTATGGCGAACAGATAACCAAGCCCAAGCTGGACAGGCTGGCTGTTGCCGAATACTCTGTCAGACAACTGGGGTTCACACAGTTCAGGATCAGAAGCCACGAGAACCTTGCCAGGTTTGAATTCATACCCGAAGAGATGGGCAGAGCATGGGAGATGAAAGAAAAACTGACCGACATTTGTCTGAAATCGGGGTTCAACTACGTTACAATCGATCTTAAAGGTTACAGGTCAGGTTCAATGAATGAGATGCTCTCTGATTCAGTAAAACAGGCTGTTCTCAATTCCGGGCAATAATAATCCTGAATTCTGTTCTTCCTCCGAAATGATTCAGGGTAAAGATTTCAGCCGGAGAGGAAGAAGATCCATGTTCAAAAAATATTTACTTTTAGCGAAACTTTAATAATTTACCTCAGTGAAATTTGAGACAAAAGCGATCTGGGTCGGTCAGGCTGCAGATCAGGCAACGGGGGCTACCATAGTTCCCATTTACCAGACTTCAACCTTTACACAGGAAGAAGTGAACAAAAACAAAGGATACGAATATTCCCGGGTTGACAATCCGACCCGTTCAGCCCTCGATGAGTGCCTAGCTTCGCTCGAAGAAGGCAAATACGGATTGACCTTTTCATCCGGTCTTGCCGCCGAGCATGCAATCTTTTCCATGCTGCGTCCCGGCGACCATGTGGTTGTGCCGGAAGATATGTATGGAGGAACTTACAGGCTTATCAAACTGATTCTTGAACCGCTGAATATTAAATTTACATTCACAGATTTCACTGATCTGAAAGCAATACAGGAATCTTTTCTTCCATCAACCAGGATGGTTTGGATAGAGACCCCGACAAACCCTATTCTTAAAATTTTTGATATAGCAGCAATTACTGAATTCAGCCGGAAAATGAAAGTTGTTTCTGTAGTTGACAATACATTTGCAACTCCCTATTTCCAGAAACCACTGCTTCTCGGGGCTGATATTGTTGTTCACAGCACTACAAAATATATTAACGGACATTCCGACCTGATTGGCGGAGCAGTAATTGTGAACGATACGGGATTGTACGAAAAAATCAAACTCGTTCAGAAGTCTGTTGGGGCCGTCCCCTCCCCCTTTGACTCATGGCTTACCCTGAGGGGTGTAAAAACCCTGGCAGTAAGGATGAAGCAGCATGAGGAGAATGCAATGAATGTCGCCCTTTTCCTGAAACAGCACCCGAATGTACTTGAAACTTATTTTCCGGGGCTTAAGGACCACCCCGGGCATGATATTGCCAGAAAGCAGATGACAGGATTTGGTGGCGTTGTATCATTCCAGATAAGAGGCGGTCTGGCTGAAGCAAACACATTTTTTAAGAAACTTGAAGTATTTCAGCTTGCAGACAGCCTGGGAGGAGTAGAATCGCTTGCAAACTATTCTGCTCTGATGACGCATGAGGCATTCCCCCCTGACCTTAGAAAAAAAATCGGAGTGACTGAAAATCTTATAAGACTTTCAGTTGGTATTGAACATATTGATGATTTGCTTTCAGATCTGAAGGAATCTCTAGGCTAATGTCAGCCACTGAAAATACTAATAAAGTGCTGATTGCCGACAGTCAGTTCCTGATAACAGAGTCGCTGAAGAATATCCTTCAGGACGATGACCGTTTTAATGTCATCAATGTTGTAATGGAAAAGAGAGAGCTCACCAGGGAACTTTCCAGGGGAGATATCTCACTATTGATAATCGACCCTTCATTCATCGAACTTGCAAGCTTATCTGAGCTGAAAGAGTTAATTAACAGCTACCCGCATCTGCAATTACTGGTCATTACCAATGGTTTAACCAGGAACGAAATGCTGGAACTGAACAATAATGGAATAAATGATATAATCTTAAAAACTGCCGGCAGGGAGGAGATTTTTGAAGCTCTGGCTGCCACACTAAAAGGGAAGAAATACTATTCAAGTGAACTTCTGGACCTCATGTTTGATTCCGGGGAAAAGAAGAGTTCAGGTGAAGAAACCGGTCAGCTCACAGTCTCTGAAATGGAAATAGTCAGGCTTATTTCTGAAGGATTAACAACCAAAGAGATTGCTTCACGGAAATTTATCAGTTTTCACACTGTAATAACCCACCGTAAGAATATCTTCAGGAAGCTTGGTGTATCAAGTGTATCTGAGTTGATTATGTATGCCATCAGGTCGGGATGGATTAACATAATTGAATATCACATATAATATTCCTACCATTTTTATGGTATATAAAATGCCTTAAACAGGGTATTCCCCGCTATTTGTACAACATGCATCTTTGCAGCACCGGTTTTGTTCGGAAAATCTGACATAAACCGGAACAAGATTTAACTAAATGTCTTCATGCTTGTTTAGTACATTATAGTGTTAAGAATTATCAATATCTAAAAATAAATTTATGGCATCAGAAAACTTACATTTTGAAACACTGCAGCTGCACGCCGGACAGGTTGTGGATCCGACTACCAAATCAAGAGCAGTTCCTATCTATCAGACCACATCATATGTTTTTGATGATTCGGAACATGCTGCCAATCTGTTTGGCCTCAAGGAGTTCGGGAATATCTATACGAGGATCATGAATCCCACAACTGACGTTTTTGAAAAAAGAATAGCAGCACTTGAAGGAGGTGTGGCAGCTCTGGCAACATCTTCCGGTCAGGCTGCACAGTTCATAGCCCTGACTAATATCGTGCAGGCCGGGGATAACTTCCTGTCCACCTCTTATCTCTACGGCGGGACATATAATCAGTTCAAGGTTCAATTCAAGCGGCTTGGGATTGAAGTAAAATTCGTCGATGGTGATAAACCTGCTGATTTTGAAAAGCTGATTGATAAAAAAACAAAGGCTATCTACCTTGAAACGATTGGAAATCCGCGGTACAATATCCCCGATTTTGATGCAATTTCTGCTGTGGCAAAGAAACACGATCTGCCCCTTATCGTGGATAATACATTTGGAGCAGCAGGTTATCTGTTCAGACCCATTGAACACGGGGCAAATATTGTTGTGGAATCAGCAACCAAGTGGATAGGCGGTCATGGGACCAGCATTGGTGGAGTGATTGTGGATGCAGGCAATTTTAACTGGGCCAATGGAAAATTCCCGCAGTTCACCGAGCCATCGGAAGGATACCATGGTCTTAAATTCTGGGATGTATTCGGTACCCCGGGACCCTTCGGGAATATTGCTTTTATCATACGGGCGCGTGTTGAAGGTCTGCGTGATTATGGCACATCACTTAGTCCCTTCAATGCTTTCCTGCTCCTGTTAGGTCTTGAAACCCTTTCTCTCAGAGTACAGAAGCATGTCGACAATGCCCTGGAGCTGGCTCAATGGCTCTCAAAGCATCCTAAAGTGGAATACGTGGAATACCCCGGGCTTACGGACAGCCCCTATCATCATCTGGCCGGTAAATACCTCAGACATGGTTTTGGTGGAGTACTTTCTTTCAAAGTGAAATCAGGAAAGGATGCGGCCGACAGGCTGGTGAATAATCTCAAGCTGGTCAGTCACCTCGCAAATGTCGGTGATGCAAAAACGCTGATAATTCATCCTGCCTCTACCACTCATCAACAACTTTCTGAAAAAGAGCAATTGAGTTCAGGGGTAATTCCAGGTGTACTGAGAATTTCAGCTGGTATAGAGAATATTCTCGATATCAAGGCTGATCTGGACCAGGCTCTGAGTCTTACATGACAGGAATCTCGGAATAACTATGTATCTTAGATGGTTATATGCTTATGAAAATAAAGGTTAATATAATGTGATTTAGTCTGACTTACTTCTTAATAGCATACCGCCATGTCAAAGAAAAAAATACCTAACCAGAGAGTTGTTGAAAAGTCAATAAAATCAATATTTGAAATGCTTTTCCCGACCACTCATTCCTTTATTGATCAGGAAATAGAATGCGATCCTGAAAAACTTGAAGGTCAGTTCAGTGATTTGCTGGCTGGCCTGACGGACAAGAACGAGGAAGTGACACACCGATTCTTCAATAATCTGGATAATATTAAAAAGGTTCTTCTTAAAGATGCAAATTTCATTCTCGAATCTGACCCGGCAGCTACCGAACAGATGGAGGTAATTGCAATCTATCCGGGATTTTTTGCAATATTCTGTTACAGGATTGCAAATTTCCTCACAAAATTATCAGTCCCGATTTTCCCGAGAATGATAACTGAATATGCTCACAGGGTAACCGGAATTGATATTCATCCGGGAGCAACAATTGGAGTGCCATTCTCAATTGATCACGGAACAGGAATCGTCATCGGGGAGACTGCAATCATCGGAAACAATGTAAAACTCTACCAGGGTGTGACACTGGGAGCACTAAGCGTAGACAAGAGCAAAGCATCAATTAAAAGACACCCTACTATCGAAGATAATGTTATCCTATATGCAGGTTGCACAATTCTTGGTGGCGAAACAGTTGTCGGAAGAAACAGTATAATAGGCGGTAATGTCTGGCTGACTGAAACTATAGCACCTTTTTCAGTTGTATATCACAAAAGCGAAATTATAGTCAGAAACCAGAACACATACCAGGAACCTATAAACTTTATAATCTGAAACATTAATAAAATTTTAAATAATGAAAGCGAATTCAATTCTTGAAACAATAGGTAATACACCTCATGTTAAAATAAACCGGCTTTTTGGCTCCGATTATTCAGTATGGGTTAAACTGGAAAGAGCTAATCCCGGTGCCAGTATTAAAGACAGGATAGCATTGTCAATGATTGATGATGCAGAAGAAAAAGGCTTACTGAAACCAACCAGTATAATTATCGAACCTACATCCGGTAATACGGGGATTGGCCTTGCAATAGTTGCTGCTGTAAAAGGGTACAGGCTAATACTTGTAATGCCGGAATCCATGTCGCTTGAAAGAAGAAAAATTATGAGCTCCTACGGAGCAGAGTTTGTCCTGACACCCCGCGAAAAAGGGATGAAGGGAGCCATAGAACGAGCCAGGGAATTAATAACCGAGACGCCAGGTTCATGGATGCCGATGCAGTTTGATAACGAAGCAAACACCCTTATTCATAAAACCACCACCGCACAGGAAATACTCAATGACTTCCCTGAAGGACTTGACTATCTGATTACAGGTGTGGGTACAGGCGGGCACATAACTGGCTGCGCAGAAGTGCTGAAAAAAAAGTTCCCTAAATTAAAAGTATTTGCCGTTGAGCCTGAACTATCACCAGTCCTGAGCGGAGGGGTACCAGGTCCCCACCCATTGCAGGGCATTGGAGCCGGATTTGTTCCATCAATTTTAAAGACCGATCTTCTCGACGGGATTATTAAAGTCAGCAAAGACGAGGCATTTGATTTCACGAGAAGAGCAGCAAAGGAGGAAGGCCTATTCATTGGGATTTCATCAGGAGCCTCACTGGCTGCAGTAAACCAGAAGTTAACTGAAATACCAAAGGGATCAAGGATCCTGACATTCAGCTATGATACCGGTGAAAGGTATTTATCAATTGAAGGATTATTCTGATTGAATAATAGCAATAAAACTTATGTTTTTTTGCCCGGGGGTGATTTTCAAAGATATCTGAAGTCACCCCTTTTTAATCGGCATAAAACAGGAGGATAAGGATCTTGTGAACCACCGCTGACCTGATCCTCTGATTATTCTTCAAACAAATGGAGTTGTCTGTCTTCAAATTCATCATTCTCCAGGTTGGTTATTGAAATACCCAGAAGTCTGATACGGGGATTATCCAGTTTAATAGATTTCCTCAAAGCAGTTGCCTCACTGTGCAGTGTTTCAAAATCCCTGATATAGTGTTGAACTGTCCTGCTTCTTGTTATCTGCCTGAAATCCGAGAACTTGATCTTCAGAGTTATTGTCCGGCCGGAGGTTTCAGCGTGTACAAGCCGCTCCATAAGTTCTTTCTCCAGCCTGTAGAGTTCTGCAATAATCTCAAAGTTTGTTGTCAGGTCATTCTCATAAGTCAGTTCTGTTCCAACAGATTTTCTTTCCTGGAATGGTTCAACAGGACGATCATCAATGCCCCTTGCAATATCGTAAAAGAATACTCCGGCCTTGCCAAAATTCCTTACAAGTGATACCAGATCCCAATTTTTAAGATCAGATCCATTATGAATTCCAAGATTATGCATTTTTATTGATGTCACTTTACCGATCCCATGGAATTTCTCAATCTGAAGATTCTCAATAAATCGCTCAGCGTCATCTGGTTTAATGATGAACATACCATCGGGTTTGTTAATATCAGAGGCAATCTTGGCCAGAAATTTATTTACAGAAATACCTGCTGATGCAGTCAGTCCGGTCCTCTCTTTTATTTCACTTCTTATTTTTCCGGCAATGACAGTTGCAGATCCTATTCTCTTCTTATCATTTGTCACATCAAGAAAAGCTTCATCGATCGAAAGGGGTTCAACAAGATCGGTATATTCCCTGAGGATACTGAAAACAAGTGATGAGACTTCATGATATCTTTCAAAATTATGCCTTACGAAAATCAGGTCAGGGCAAAGACGCCTGGCAGTTACCGAAGGCATGGCAGACCTGACCCCGTACTTTCTTGCCTCATAACTTGCAGCAGCAACAACACTTCTCGGACCGCTTCCGCCAACAGCAACAGGCTTACCCTTCAGCTCAGGATGGTCAAGTTGTTCAACAGATGCAAAAAAGGCATCCATATCTATATGTATGATCTTTCTCAAAGGAGAGTGCCTAAAGTGCCTAAAGTGACTAGAGTACTTAGAGTTATAAATAAAATAACTTTAGTCACTCCAAACTTTAGTCACTTTAGTCACTTCATTTTAGCAAATCTAATAAGAAAATCCTTTGATAATTGCCCAACATTGAGCATCATTGCAGCAAAATGAGATTAAGCATGACCGGAACTTCAGCAGAAAAAAAATCAAAAATATTTGCACTTGTACTCACTGCTCACAGATTATGGGGATCTGTATTATTACCTTATCTGGTCAGGATCGAACAGGGCAGAAGTTATAACAGATTATCCGAATGCCTCTTCCCATATCCGGGTAATGAGGCTCTGACGACACTTAATGCTGAAGAGAGAGATATTGTAAATATTATAAATGAGTATAATGAAAGGAATCTTTTCAAACTGTTCTCAAAAGATAAAACGGTAAAGGATTTCCTTGTCAACATAACGGCTGAGAAACATGAAAAGTTTCTCAGGCCATATATCGAGAGAAGGCTTTACAAATGTTTTACAATAGCAAGAGATGAAAGCATACCGGTTTATTATCAGAAGACAAAATCAGAAATACTGTATTCAGAAGACCTGCTGCATCTGAACGAAGAGAATGCAGAACCCGTGTTCATATTCTCCAGGGATAATGGGCAGAGTACTTATAAACTAAGCCTTGAAACAGGAGGCAAACTTATCGATATGAAAAAAAGCTCCATCGATATACTTACCATGTCACCCTGCCTGATCAGGGAGGATCACAGGGTTTTATTTGTCTCTGATGTTGATGGTTTTAAGCTGAAGCCTTTCCTAATTAAAGAATTTATTCAGATTCCTAAAAAGACCGAACTGAAATATTTCGGCAGCTTTGTCCTTAATGCAATCAATAACTTTAAGGTTGAGGGCATAGGATTCGGGATTATAGAATTCAAACCTGAAAAAGAAGCCTGCCTTCAGATCGAGATTGGCTTAAAAGGATCACCGGTACTTATTCTTATATTTAATTACCAGGGGAACAGGATCTTCTCAAGTGAGACCCGGAAATCGTTTACAATTTTCGAACACAAAGATGATAACTTCATCTTCAGGAAATATCATCGCGACCTGGATTGGGAAAATGAGTGCAAGGTCAGGCTGGAGGAACTGGGCTTCTTTTCTGACGATGACATCAACTACCTCCCTGTCGTTTCTGAAAAGAAAGGAGAGAATGAATTATATACAATGATTGAGGCAGTAAACAGCAACTATCCGGATATTATTGATGCCGGCTTTGTCCTGACTTCAAGACTTAAAATGAATTTTAATTTTAAGCCTGTCACTATCGAGTTAAGCAGCAAGCTGATCAATGACTGGTTTGATCTGAAGGCAATAGTTAAAATAGGACAATGGGAGATTCCCTTCACCCGTTTCCGGAAAAATATCATTTCAGGCATACGGGAATATGAGCTCCCTGATGGCACAATAGCAATTCTTCCGGAAGCATGGTTTTCAAAGTATAAAAACATTTTTGAATTCGGAAAAAGCTCCGACGATACACTGAAACTTCATAAACAGCATTTCTCACTTCTTTCTGATACCCTTAGTGATGAGGGAAAACCCGGGTTTGATAAACTTGAAAAATTACTTATTCCCGAACGGCTTCCCGAAGTTGAACTACCAGAAGGTCTCAACTGCATTATGAGAAATTATCAGGCAGAGGGACTGAACTGGCTGAATTTTCTTCAGACCTCCGGACTTGGAGGATGTCTTGCAGATGATATGGGACTCGGCAAAACTATTCAGACTCTCGCTTTGCTTCAGCATAATAAGGAAAATCTCCAGCCTGTTAACGATACCGGAAGGAACCGCTGAACAGACCCTCTTTGGCGCTGCTGAAACCAGACTGACATCACTTATTATAGTACCAGCATCACTTATTTATAACTGGGAAAATGAGATTAAAAGATTTGTTCCCGGTATGGTTATCTGCAGCCATAAAGGCAACCAGAGAAAAAAAAGCGTATCATGGTTCCGGAATTTTGACATCATAATCTCAAGCTATCATACTGTAAGACAAGATATTGAATTCTTAAGTTCATTCTCATTTCATTATATAGTACTGGATGAAAGCCAGATGATCAAAAATCCGGGATCAGCAGTTTACAGGACAATGATCAGACTGAAGTCTGATTTTAAGCTGGTTCTTACAGGAACACCTGTAGAAAATTCCCTCACCGATCTTTGGTCGCAGCTTAACTTTGTCAATCCCGGATTACTTGGCGATTTATCATTTTTCAGAAGAGAATTTGCCAAACCGATTGAAAAAGCAGGCGACGACAGGCAGGAAGTGAACTTAAGAAAGATCATCAAACCCTTTATCCTGAGACGGACTAAAGAGATGGTTGCCCGCGATCTGCCTCCGGTTACTGAACAGACAGTTTTTTGTGATATGACTGAGGAGCAATACAAAATGTACGAGGAAGAGAAATCTTCTGTAAGAAACAGCATATTTAAAAGCATTGAGACAAGCGGACTTGAAAAATCAGCTATTGTAGTATTGCAGGGGCTGATGAAGTTACGACAGATCTCCAATCATCCGGTTATGGCATATGAAGAGTATAAATCTGGTTCCGGAAAATTCGAAACCGTACTTCAGGACATGGAAAGCGTCATAGCGGAGGGTCATAAAATATTAGTTTTCTCCTCATTTGTCAAGCATCTGGCTCTATATTCAGCGGAACTGAAAAGAAAGAGAATCCGGTTCTCAATGTTAACCGGATCAAGCACGAACAGAGAAGAAATAGTAAGCAATTTCCAGGATGATCCTGAGAACAGGATATTCCTTATCTCACTGAAGGCAGGCGGTGTCGGGCTTAATCTTACAGCAGCCGACTATGTCTTTATTCTTGATCCATGGTGGAATCCGGCATCGGAAATGCAGGCAATGAGCCGGGCTCACCGTATAGGTCAGGATAAGAATGTTTTTATGTATAAGTATATTACAACCGGCACCATTGAGGAAAAGATAACGAGGCTGCAGGAAAAAAAGTCAAAGCTCGCTGATGCATTCATATCAAGCAATAATCCATTAAAGGATATAGATATAAAACAGATACTGGATATTATTGGATAGATTTGAGAGGTGAGAGGTGAGCGAGAGCGAGAGGTGAGAGGTTAATTGCAAAGCCGTGAGACTGTGCAAACTCCGTGAAACTCAGTGGTTAAAATACGTTATACCAGTAAAATCAATATCTTTGTCAATCATTGAAAACTATATATTTACGATGAAAGTGCTTGGAATTAACTGCAGTCCACGGAAAGGTGGAAACACTGAGATCCTTATAAATGAAGTGTTTAAAGCTTTGGAAAAAGAAGGCATTAAGACTGAGTTTTTTCAGCTTGGCGGAAAGAAAGTGACCGGATGCATAGCCTGCATGAAATGCAGGAAGAAGAAAGACGGGTTATGCCATCAGAAGAACGATGTTATAAATGACTGTATTGAAAGAATGGTGAAAGCTGATGCGATAATAATAGGTTCACCGGTTTATTTTGCAGATCTGTCGGTCGAAGCAAAAGCTCTCATCGATGTAGCGGGTTATTCACTCCGTGCTGCGGGCAATCCTCTTAAACGGAAACCAGGAGCGGCAGTTATTGCTGTACGGAGAGCTGGTGCAATACATGCTTTTGACAGTATAAATCATTTTTTCCTGATAAATGAAATGATAATTCCCGGATCATCTTACTGGAACATTGCCATAGGAAGGGAGAAGGGGGATGTGCTTAAAGATGAAGAGGGCATGGCAACCATGAGGGTTCTGGGGGAAAACATGGCATGGCTGCTTAAGAAGATAAACGTTGAGGAACGAAGTGACGAAATCCTGCAAAGCGGGAACAAAAGACAAAAGACAAAAGTAAAAAGACAAAAGTAAAAAGACAAAAGCCCTCATCCGGCCCGTAGCTCAGCTGGTAGAGCACGTGACTCTTAATCATGGGGTCGAGAGTTCGATCCTCTCCGGGCCGACAGTATCAACATTTGCAGGGACGTTGAATGCAATGTCCCTACAACAGTTTGGGCCGGGGTATATTCCTGAATTCAGGATATTTATACAGGTCATTCAGTGACGGTGGTTTATAATCATTTCTGTCATTGAATGTCGCATCACCAAAGTCGTTTCTTCCTATTGCCTGCAATTCAGGACTCGAAAGCTTTCTCCTGAAATATCCCATTAATTGAAGGATCCTCAGATATTTTGCCAGGTATGTATAGTTATGTTTCCGGAAGTCATAATGACTCCTAACATCTTCTACTGTTTCACCCTCAATCAGAACATCTGCCAATCGTAAATCACGGGTAGGAATTACTTTTTTGCGACCTGGCTTTTTGTTATCTTCCAATAATTGAATTACTCTTTTGGATGTTGAGAACCAGTACTTTAACTGATCACGATAAGTGAAGGCATCAAGTTTAATGCCATTAGGCAGGATAAATATATCTGTAAACAATGGACAGGGAGGGAAAGTATAGGGAGTTACAGGATGGAAATAACCGTCCTCCCGTTCGATTCTTATAACAGACTCCATATAAACTTCTCTTGCGTAACTTAATATCTGTTCCGTTTTTGCTTCATTTATATTTTTCCTCAAAGTCTTAATATATCCCGGTTTGTTGAGGAGTCTGTCGTAATAGGCTTTAATTTCTTCCCGTGTTAAAAATTCGGCCATTGTTTCTTAATTAAGAAGAGACGTTGCATGCAACGTCTCTCCAACAGGTTAGAATTGATTAGTAGTTTTCGCGTTCTACATAATGCGTATGTAACAGTTCATGCGATTTATGACTGTTCGGCTGGTTGAGAAACTCCTTGTAGATAGCAATAACATCAGGATTTTCATGTGATTTGCGGAGAACCATATGTTCATCTTCGGAGTAGATTGCCTCCATCCGGTTTTTCCTTATCTGCATATTTGTAGGTATAGGTTGGCCGCCTCCGCCGATACATCCTCCCGGGCATGCCATGATCTCTATGAAATGGTAAGCAGCTTTACCTGATTTCACCAGTTTCATTATCTTGTTTGCATTCACAAGACCATGAGCTATTGCCACCTTCAGCTCGGCTCCCTCAAGGAACTTCCATGCATCGACACATCCTTCTATCTTTACTGTAGCTTCCTTAACGCCATCCATACCCCGGACAGGAGTTATGTTCAGGTTTCCGAACGGCACTTCACGGCCTGTAACAATCTCATATGCTGTACGCAATGCAGCTTCCATAACTCCCCCGGTAGCTCCGAAAATTACAGCTGCACCTGTCGATTCGCCCATTATTGAATCGTAGTGTGCCTCATCGAGGTTCCGGAAATCGATACCTGCCTGCTTGATCATAACAGCAAGCTCCCGGGTTGTCAGCACATAGTCGACATCCTTGAAGCCACTTGATCTCATTTCCGGCCTGTCAGCCTCAAATTTTTTGGCAGTACAAGGCATTATTGATACGGAAACAATTTTTGACGGATCAATATTCCGTTTTTTAGCATAAAAAGTTTTAGCCAGCGCTCCAAACATCTGCTGTGGCGATTTGCACGATGAAAGGTTTGGAAGGAATTCAGGATATTTATGTTCAATGAATTTTATCCATCCAGGGGAACAGGAAGTGAACATTGGAAGAGAGATGTCCTTGTTTCCATCCACGAGGGCTTTCTTCAATCTGACCAGTAATTCTGTACCCTCCTCCATGATAGTCAGGTCAGCTGAAAAATCTGTATCGAGTACCGAGTCAAATCCAAGTTGCTTGAGGGCATTTACCATTTTACCTGTCACTCTCATGCCCGGGTCATATCCAAGATCTTCACCCAGAGCAACTCGTACAGCCGGAGCAGTCTGAACGACAACATGTTTCCCCGGATCATAGATGGCATCCCAAACCTGGTCAATATAGGTCTTTTCAACCAGGGCTCCTGTTGGGCAGCGGTTTACGCACTGGCCGCAATTGGTGCAAACCACATGGCTCATCGGCCTGTCGTGAAATGATGAAATCTTCTGATGTGCCCCCTTGTTTGCCACTGCTATAGCTGAGACATGCTGAAGCTCTGAACATGTTCTCACGCAGCGCTGGCATCTGATGCATTTGCTGTCATCCTTGGTAAACGAGGGAGAAGATCTGTCAATATTATATTTATGATCTTCAACCAGATCCAGAAAAATTGTATCACCGAATGCAAATTCATTGGCAAGTGACTGAAGTTCGCAGTTCTGATTTTTATAACATTTGGTGCAGTCGGATCTGTGTTCTGTAAGCAGGAGCTCAACGATATGCTTACGGGCATTTCTGACTTTAAGAGTATTTGTATTTATTTCCATCCCTTCAGATACCGGAGTTGCACATGATGCAATAAGTGTCCTGGCTCCTTTCTGCTCAACAACGCATACACGGCAGTTTCCTGCTACACACAGGTCATCATGGTTGCATAAAGTAGGGATATTGATATTCAGTTGTTTGGCAGCTGCCAGGACTGTAGTTCCCGGCTTAACCGATACTTTCTGGTCATTTATAATTAGATTTATCATGATTTGCTGTTTTTGATTGTAATGTTAATAAATGATCTCCTCTTTGAAATTGCTGACAATGGATTTGAATGCATTGCCCACTGACTGTCCAAGGCCGCACTTTGCAGCAATCTTCATAGTATCTGCCAGCTTCACAAGCTCATTAAGGTATGTGGATTTAGCCTCGCCTTTCTTTACCTTCTCAACTCCCTTCAGCAGCTGCTGACAACCAACCCGGCAGGGAGTACATTGTCCGCACGACTCCTCCGTGAAGAAATCAAGATAATTATGAAGTACATTGTACATTGATCTTGAACTGTTGAAAAGCTTCATGGAGCCTCCTGTAGGAACACCCTCGAACCCTATGATGGTTTCAGCAAATTTCTTTCTGGGCACGCAGAAGCCTGAAGCTCCTCCCACCTGGACAGCTTTTGTATCGCCATCTCCAAATTCATTTACAAACTGCTGCACACTCATTCCAAGTTCCAGCTCAAAAATACCGGGTGTCGGGGTATCACCTGAAATTGAAAAAACTTTTGATCCTCTCGAATCTTTGGTTCCGTATTGAATGAAATTTTTCGAGCCATGGAAAATAATCATCATGGCGGTTACAAGAGTCTCGACATTATTTATTGAAGTAGGTTTTTCAAAAACTCCTGATACTGTCGGATAGGGAGGCTTATTCCTTGGTTCTCCGCGCTTGCCCTCGATAGATTCAAAAAGAGCGCTTTCCTCACCGCATATATAGGCACCGCTTCCCATACGGTATTCAATATTAAAATCATACCCGATCTCATGGATCATTTTATGAAATGAGTCAAGTTCGATCATAAGTTTTGGCAAAAGGTATCTGTACTCACCCCTGAGGTAAACTATCCCCTGCTTTGCACCGATAGCCTTTCCTGCTATAGCCATTCCTCCATGAACCTTTGTTGAAACCCTGTCGAGGATTTCCCTGTCCTTGAAGGTTCCGGGCTCACCTTCATCAGCATTGCATACAATATATTTATCAGGGCTTTTCTCTGCTGCGGTATATTTCCATTTCAAACCTGTAGGAAACCCTGCTCCTCCGCGTCCTTTCAGACCTGAATCCAGCATATCCTGAATAATTTCAGCACTGGTCATATTAAATGCCTTCATTGCAATACCTCCTTTGGATCAATCTTTTCAAATATCAGATCTACCTTAGTTAATCCTTTGTTTTCCATCTTTGTCCGGTATTTTATTTTTGCATGTAATCTTTAATAATCTCACTCACCTTCTCAGGTGTAAGCTCTGTATATGGCATCTCATTTATAAGTATTGCCGGAGCTTTATGACACCAGCCAATGCAGTTGGTCTCAATAAGACTGAATTGTTCGTCGGCAGTTGTCTCTCCGACTTTTATTTTAAGCATATCTTCAATAGTATGAATTATATCACTTTTCCCCTTCATTGAACATGTTATTGTTTTACAAACCCTTATAACATATTTACCTCTTACCTGAGTGTCGAGAAAAGTGTAAAATGATGCTGTCCCGTAAACTTCTGCTGCTGAAATATCAAGTTCCTTTGCAACCTCAACCATAGCCTCATCAGTAAGATAATTATGCTTCTTGACAATATCCTGAAGAATCGGCATAAGACTTCTCGCGCTGATGGCCATGTTTATCGGACAATTCCTTAACTAGATTTCCTACCTGGTACATTTCTTATTGATTTTTAAGTAATTAAATAGATTAATAATCTTTCAAAACTTCGAATTTATAAAGTGCTGTTAAATTAATAACAATACTTTTAAAAAAAACGGAATAATGTCATACCTGCTAATTTAGAATGAAACTAAAGAGAGTAATTCTCCTCATTATCAACACTTCTTATCAAGTTAAACTACTTATTGACAGACAATTGAGTATGGCTAATATAAGTCTCGGTTAATTGAAACAGGAGGTCTGAGACTGATTCAAATCAATAAAGAATTAGTCCTTAGCTTATCAATTACCGGCGGTTTCAACCGCCGGCTAAGAGGCGAACCCCGGACCCGGGACTTTAGTCCTGAATGTTTTGGGCTGAAGCCCCTGTCTCTTGCAGGGTCTCTACCGTTGGCTTCAGCCAACGGTTTGTAAGGTTAAAAGAATCAATTTCCTTTCGGTATAAAGCAGGCAAGGGTAAATCGACTATATTTATGGATCATTTTCAGTTATGCATATCAGATCAATATTAAAAAACTTCCAGCCGGCTCATGAATTCTTTGTAGGAGTTGATTCCGACGGTTGCATCTTCGATACAATGGAGGTAAAACAGAAAGAGTTCTTCATACCGAATGCCCTTAAACACTTTAACCTCTTTCCCGTTTCAGGTATCCTGAGGGAAACATGGGAATTCGTAAATCTTTATTCTGTCCACCGTGGAGGCAACAGATATCTTTCAATAATTAAAGTTTTTGAACTGCTCGCTGAAAGGGAAGAAATTAAGAATTCTGCCAATAATCTGCCAGACCTGACATCTCTCAAAGAATGGACAAGACGTGAAACAAAACTGGATATTGAATCCCTCAGAAAGTATTTTGCTTCTAACAGCGATCCTGATCTTGAAAAAGTGCTGAAATGGACTGAAGCAGTCAACAGGGATATCGGTGATTGGCTCCATGGGATGCCACCTTTCGGGAATGCAATTCGGGCGATTCAGCTTATTACCACAAAGGCTGACCTGGTAATAGTATCACAGACTCCCCTTGAAGCCATTCTCAGGGAATGGGAGGAGAACAATCTGATAAATTATGTTTCAGCGATTGCAGGTCAGGAACAGGGAACAAAGGCAGAACATATCGAAACAGCTGCAAAGGGTAAATATCCTGACAGTAAGATCCTTATGACAGGAGATGCCATCGGAGACCTTTTAGCTGCAAGGCAGAATAAAGTCCTCTTCTATCCTATTGTTCCCGGTAATGAAAACCGGTCATGGGAAATATTTATCAATGAAGCCTTCGACAGATTTTTAACCGGTAAATATGCAGGCACCTATGAAAATTCACTTTTATCCGAATTCAGGAGATCGCTTCCGGAGATACCTCCATGGAAAAAGGTCCCCCTCTCTCCCACCTTAAAAGACGATTAATTCTTGATTATTTGCTCCCCGATCCACTTATTCCACTCTGAGAGCCCGTCCCCATTTGTACATGAAAGTTCAAACAGGGGTATCGGTGCATTGATCTTCTGCAAATCCGATCTGAAAAAATCTATTTTAAAATTAGTATATGGTATCAGGTCTGTTTTATTGAGTACGACTGCCTTTGCCTCCCTGAAAAGCATAGGGTACTTCCCGGGTTTATCATCGCCTTCAGCAACACTGATCAGAGCGATCTTAAAATTTTCTCCAAGATCGAATTGGGAGGGACAGATAAGGTTACCAACATTCTCAACGAACAGAACATCCAGGTTTTCAAGGTCAAAATTATCCAGGACCCTTGAAATACTATGGGAGTCGAGATGACATCCGCCTTCAGTGTTGATAACAGTAATAGGAATATTATATTTCTTCAGTCGCCGGGCATCCCTGTCTGTTGTAATATCACCCTCAATGACTCCAATTCTGAATTTATCGCCTAAATGTTCACATGTCCTTTCAAGCAGGGAGGTTTTTCCTGCACCCGGTGAACTTATAATATTTACCATAACAACTTTTTTCAGAGAAAGCAAATTTCTCACATCATTGGCTTTATTCTGATTCCTGTCAAGGATATTCTTCATTATTTTTATTTCCATCACTGTTCTCCTTCGATATTTTTAATATGTAATTCTTTCCCATGAATAATCTCTAATTCAGTTGACTGGCATATGCTGCATGAAAACCGGTTATCTACTAATTGAAAATCATTACCGCACTTCAGGCATCTCATCTTTACATCCACCACTTCGATATCCAGGACTGCATCACTTGCAATGGAATCTCTTACCGCCTCCCTGAAAGCGAATTCAAAGATATCAGGAACAATCTGTATCAGCTTGCCCATGCAGATGCTCACCCTGGTAACCTTCGACAAATTCCCGCTTTTTGCCGAGTCCAGTACAATAACAGTCAGGTCCGATGCTATACCTATTTCGTGCATGATTAGCGCTAACAGATCCGCGGAAGCTGCTGCATTGATGGCATATCAAGAATACGTTGGCCTCCGATTGTTGTTTTTAATATAACAAGATTTCTTTTATCAGGAATTACTTCTCCGATTATTGCTGCCTGTTTCCCGAGAGGATCTTTTCTTAAAATCTCAAGAACCCTGTTTTCCTCTCCATCACGGACAACAAAAAGGACTTTCCCTTCATTGGCAAGATACAGGGGATCGAATCCGAGTATCTCGCATACTCCTTTCACGGGGTCATCGACAGGAACAGCTGACTCATTGACAAGAATTCCTGTTCCCGTCATTGATGCGAGCTCATTCAGAACAGTTGAAAGACCACCCCGGGTAATATCGCGCATGAAATGTATTCTGCCGCTATGATCCATCACTCTCTTAATAAGGTTATTCAATGAGGCACAGTCTGATAAGACAGGAGTGCTGAAGGATAGGTTCTTCCGGGCCCCAAGGACGGCTACTGCAGTGATTCCCGACAGGACCATTGATAATAAGTTTATCGGAGGATCTTACCATTACGGCAGTGCCTATGTGCTCCTTTCCGGATTCCAGTATCCCTATCCCGGAAGTTGTAATGAAGATTTTGTCACATTTACCCTTCCCTACTACTTTTGTATCTCCTGCAACTATCCTCACTCCTGCCCTGACAGCCTCTTCAGCCATTGACTCTGCAATAACTTCAAGGTCTTTCAGGGGGAATCCCTCCTCAATTATAAATGAAGCTGCAATATATGCCGGGTCTGCACCCGACACGGAAAGATCATTTATTGTCCCGCAAACAGCAAGTTTGCCAATATTGCCACCCGGGAAAAAAATCGGATCAATAACATAGGAATCAGTAGTATAGGCAAGAGCTGAGTCAGACCGGGCAATAATAGCTGAATCAGTTAATGGCAGGCTCATCCCGAAAAGTTTAACAAAAACCTGCTCAATAAGCCTGTGTGTCAGCTTACCACCGTTTCCATGGTTCAGTGTTACGAATTCAGTCATTTCAAGTGGTATTTGTACCATGAATTACAGCTCCCCTCATTTGAAACCATGCATGCTCCTACCGGATTATCGGGGGTGCAGATATCCGCAAATAGAGAACAATCAGGTGGCAGCGCCAGACCCCTTAGTATCTTGCCGCATATACAAAGTCCATTCTCAGGCTGCAAAGTGACGGATACCGGGATTCTGGTCTCTGCATTATACCATTCATATTCATCATTGAGTGAAAGACCGCTGCCTGGGATCTCACCAAAACCCCTCCACAATGAATTACATGGTCTGAAAACTTCTTCCATATACCTCCTGGCCAGAGTGTTGCCGTTACTGCGAACAACCCTGCTGTACTGAATTTCCACTCTGAAGGATTTATTGTTCACCTGACGGATAAGCATCAGGATGGACATTAAAATATCAAAAGGTTCAAATCCCGATATAACACATCCAAGATCATAATTCTCAGGAATAAATTTAAAATATGATGGTCCGGTGATCGTTGCGACATGTCCGGGACAAATAAAACCATCGAGTGCTGATCCGTCTTTAATTATTTCTTCTATTGCCGGTGGCATTACTTTATGTGCGGAAAGAAGCAGGAGATTATTTACACTCTTTTCCCTGGCCTGTATCATTGTAACAGCGGAACCCGGTGCAGTTGTTTCAAAGCCAATCCCGAGAAAGATCACTTGTTTCAATGGATTTCCGGCAGCGATCTCAAGGGCATCCAGACCTGAGAAAACAATCCGGACATCTGCTCCGGCTGCTTTCTCCTTTTCAAGGGATGAAACTGAGCCGGGTATACGCATAAGGTCGCCAAAGGTCACTATTATGATATTATTCATCCTTGAATAGAGGACAGATTTATCGATAAAGTCAGTTCCTGTAACACATACCGGGCATCCGGGACCAGATATTAATCTGATGTTTTCAGGAATAAGCGAGGCAATTCCAAACCTGTGTATTGCAGCTGTATGTCCTCCGCACACCTCCATGAATGTATAATCGCGCTCAGCTGACTCCTTAATAAGGTTCGTCAGTCTGATTATAAGGTCTTTGTTTCTGAACTCATCAATATACTTCATTGTATGTCGTTAAAGAGCAGAATCATTCATCTCGCTGAAAAGCCTGATAGTTTCTTCAGCCTCGGTTTCACTGATCTTCTGTATGGCAAAACCCGCATGCAGCAGAATATAATCACCTACTTTAGCATTTTCAACCATTTGCAGGCCTGCTTTAAATAATGTTCCGCCTGCGGATACCTCTGCAGTGCTGCCCTCAATGGACACAATTTTTGCCGGAATACTGAGACACATTATATTCTTGATTTAGATGCAATTATCAATTGGCCAAGCGATATTCCACCATCATTGACCGGGACAAGATGATTGGTAAAAACTTTAAACCTGTTACGGCGTAAAAGGTCAGCAGACTTTTCGGTAAGGTATTTATTCTGGAAGACTCCTCCCGAGAGGATAACTCTGGAAAGCGATGTCTCATTCCTTATTTTCCGTGAAACCTCAAGGATCACCTTTGCTATTGTATTATGGAATTTCGCAGATATCACGCCGGCATTTCTATGCGGAATATCTTTTAGTATTGCTTTCAGAGTTTCGGAAAAAATTATTGTTTTGTCAATTGTAAATGGATATGATTCATCTGTATCACTGTCAATCGCGGCTTCCAGGCGAATGGGTGCTTCCGAACTGAACGTGGCGTATTTACATAATCCCAGAATTGCAGCTACTGCATCAAAGATCCGGCCTGCTCCTGATGTCAGAGGAGTATTTATCTTCTTCACAATCATCTCCTTAATTAAAGACAATTTTTTCCTGTCGATTGAATTGAAAAGAGGTAAGGACTCATAATCAAAATTATCGCCGAAATAAGTATAAATATAGGAGAATGCCATCCGCCATGGTTCAGAGATTGCCTTCTCACCTCCCGGCATAGGGACATAATCGAAATGAGTAAAACGTCTGAATTCCTTAAGATCAGCAGTCATAAACTCTGAACCCCAAATCATTTCATCGTTACCATATCCTGATCCATCCATGCCGATCCCTATCACACTCTCATCGATCCCATGTTCAGCCATGCAGGATGCTATATGAGCATGGTGATGCTGGATCCTTAAAACGGGCTTCTTAAATTCATCCGATAAAAACTCTGCATGAATGGATGAGAAGTAGTCCGGATGCTGGTCACAGCAAATCAGTTCAGGCTTGAATTTTAGAAGAACCGATAGTCTTTCGATTGTATCATTAAAAAAATCAAGGGTGAAGGGATTTTTCAGATCACCTATATATTGACTGATTACCGCCTGGTTCCCTTTACCGAAGCAGATACTGTTTTTTTCTTCAGCACCAAGTGCAATAATACCCTCTGCATTTATTCCCAGATCGACCGGTCCTGGCACAAATCCCCTGGATCGCCGGAAAAGAGTTTTATTACCATCTATAAAACGCACTACAGAATCATCAGTTCTGTTAAAAATCTGCCTGTTATAACTGATTAATGAGCCAGTGATTTTCATTAGTTGCCGTTCGGCAATTATATCATCAGTTATTACAGGCTCATCAGACATATTTCCACTGGTAAGAACCACTGCAGATGTCCGGAGTCTGTTAAAAAGCAAATAATGAAAAGGCATATAGGGCAACATTGCACCTATACTGTTCAGTCCGTTGCTTACAGCATCTGACAGGACCTCCTTTTGTTTAAGTATCAGAATTGGTTTTCTCCATGATTTAAGCTCATGCTCCTCCTCCAGGCTAATAAAACAGTGCTTTTTTGCTGCTGTAATATCTCTGAACATTACAGCAAATGGCTTCTTATCACGTTGTTTATTTAATCTGAGCTCTGATACTGCCTGATTATTCAACGCATCGCACATCAGGTGATACCCACCCACTCCCTTGACAGCAATCGCCTTTCCTGATGCAATAATCAGGGATGCCTCTTTAAGTATCTCTTTCATAACGTAAAGAGTTTTCAGAGAGTCTTTGTATGTGTAAACAGGACCACAATCATTGCAAGCAATAGGCTGGGCATGGAACCTCCTGTCAGATATGTCATTATACTCTGAGCTGCAATTTCCGCACATGCTGAAACCGTTCATGGTTGTATTTGCACGATCGTAGGGCAATTCTTTTATTATGGTAAAACGCGGACCGCAGTTAGTACAGTTAATCAAAGGATAATCTATTCGCCCGGGATCTTTTTCCAGATCTTCCAGGCATTCGTCACAAACAGAGATATCAGGGCTAATCTCGGTAATCTGACTGTCAAATGATTTGCTGCCTGTTATTTCAAAAGATGTATATCCTGGAAAACGAGTCTTACTGATCTCTATTGATCTTATAACTGAGGCAGGAGGAGCATGTCGGAGGAGATCATTACTGAAAGCATCTATTGTCTTCAGGTCGCCCTGAATCATAACATAAACGCCATCGGTTCTATTATCCACTTCTCCATAGAGTCCGTGACTTCTGGCGAGTCTGTATACAAACGGGCGAAATCCCACACCCTGGACAAGCCCCCTTATCAATATTTCATATCCCTGTATAATAGTTCAAGATTTTTGGATCCTTCGTTTCTTATTTGCTTGTGAACATAATAAATCACACTTTCCAGTTCATCACAAAGGTTCACATTATTGATTATTACCGTCGGAGGAACTTTGAGAAGTGCCGGGGCAAAGTTCATTATACCCACTATTCCGTACCGTATAAGCTCATCAGTGACCTCCTGGGCTGAAATCTCCGGAACCGCCAGAATAGCCACTTTTACGCCGAAGCGATCAATGATCTCCTTCAGCCTGCTCATCGGATAGACAGGAATACCTGACCGGTTCTTGAGTTTGAATGGATCGATATCAAAAGTGGCAACTACATTCATGTTGCGCATGCTGAACTTACTGTATTTTGACAGAGCGAGTCCCATATTGCCCATTCCGATCAGAACTATATTATTATTTTTATTGCGATGGAAAAGCTTTTCCATTTTATCGAGCAGGTCATTTATCTCATAACCTCCACGCTTATTTCCCTTTATTTCAAACTCGGAAAAATCTTTTCTTACCTGGTCTGATGTTACTCCGGTTTCATTGGCAATTGTATAAGAAAAGACCCTGGCCACTCCCATCATTTTGAGCCGGATCAGACATGCCCTGTAAAGAAATATCCTTTTCAGACTATTTTTTACGATATTTTTTGTGATTTGTTTCACATTAAATATTTTCTATTTCATTTAAAAATGCAAGTTAAACAATAAAAAATTCATAATGAAATTTTTTATTTGTCTGATTTAATGTATTTTATGAAATATAATAAATCTCATAACAAAAATAACAGATTTTCTTATTGACTTTTATGCTTTTAGATTCTATTTTTATATGTGAATCTTCTCACATAAATGCAATATTCATGCATCCAGAAGGAAGAATGGGATAAAGCATTAGAGCAATTGTTATTATCCTATACCATTTTCGCAAACGTCGAAAACGAATTTGGCCTTGATTATGAATTGATCAGACCCGGGAATATTCCAAAAATCTCCTACAACAAGCCAAAACCTGCAACATCCATTAAAAGCTTTTTCCTGCCGGTAAGAGAAAATGTTACCGCGGATCCGGTTCATGAAAAACCAAGAATAATTATTGGAATTCCGAACTGCGATATTGAAGGTTTATTATTGCTTGATGAAATCTATCTCGATAATGATTTCGATGATACCCTTTACAGAAGACGCCGTGAAAATACGATTCTGATCTCATCTGACTGCTTTACAATAAACGAACATTGTCACTGCCTGTCATATGGCATTAAACCATATTCATACGGAAATGCTGATATTTCCGTATCAATTATTAATGGGATAATTGTACTTGGAATCATTTCAGCCAGAGGTGAAGAATTTTTAAATGGAATATCGGCCGGAATTACTGCGGCTGATAATGACATCATATCTGGAATTGAAAGAATACACGCCACTACTGAAGAACTACTTGCCACAAAAAATACGGGCTTGCCAGGACTCCGGGAGACAGGAAGGTTTATAAATGAATCAGGATCAGATATCTGGGAAAAATATTCTACACATTGTGTTTCATGCGGGGCCTGCATAACTGTTTGTCCGACATGCTCCTGCTTCCTTCTTATTGACAAACCCGGATTTGAGAAGATTAAACAGATGGATGGATGCCAGTACCCTGGTTTTGAAAGAGTCGCCGGGGGAGAGGATCCTCTTGGCGAGCTTCACAACCGGTTCAGGAACAGGTATATGTGCAAATACGTCTGGAGACCCAGGAAATTCAGTTCGACTGCATGTACCGGATGTGGAAGATGTATCGAGGCATGCATCGGTCATATCAGTAAGAACGAAATATTCCTTGACCTGGTAAAACATTCAGCAGATGCCGGATAAGCATAATATATACAAACCCCTGCTGGCAGAGCTCACCGGAGTTATTGAGGAATCCCCGATGATTAAAACTTTTATTCTTAAACCTGAATTAGATTTCTCTTTTGAAACCGGTCAATTCATAGAATTATCTGTGGATGGTATAGGTGAAGCTCCCTTTACCCCTTCCTCTTCTCCTCTGGTAACAGAAAGTCTTGAAGTAACTGTAATGAAGACAGGCTATGTTACCGAATATATGCATAACCTTAAACCTGGTATTTTTATGGGTATAAGAGGACCCTACGGAAGAGGTTATCCGGTAAACAGATTCTTCGGGAAAGAAATACTGATTCTGGGAGGCGGGTGTGGCCTCGCTCCCATCAGATCATTGCTGTATGCCCTGGAAGATATTAAGGATAATCTGATAAAAGTAGTCCTGTGTTATGGGTCAAAAACTTATGCGGATTGTATTTACAAGCCTCTGTTCACAAGACTGAACAATACTGAAAAATTTGAAGCATATGTGACTGTTGATAAACCTGATAAAGACTGGAATGGTTCAGTCGGTGTTGCCACTACACTTCTGAGTAAAATAAAAATAAATATTCAAAATTCAATCGCAGTGGTATGCGGTCCCCCTGTTATGATGAAATTCGGTACGATCAGGCTCCTTGAGATGGGTTTCAATGACGATCAGATTTATCTTTCAATGGAAAAAAACATGTCGTGCGGACTGGGAAAATGCGGACACTGCATGATGGGAGAATACTTTGTCTGTAAAGACGGACCTGTTTTTACCTATGCTGAAGTAAAAAATACTCCGGATATATGGAAATGAAAAAAGACTATTCTCATGAATAAGAAAGAATTGACAAGACAGATGTTGACTGAGTTCAGAAAGATCAGGTTCTTTGATGACTATGATGAAAACCAGTTAATTACAATGGCCGGGATGAGTACAGTAAAAGAATTTAAGGTCAAAGAGGTGTTGTTTGAACAATACGACGAACTCAGCGAATTGTATATTCTGGCAAAGGGGACACTGGCTCTGGGTATAGGTCTGGCTAATGAAAAGAGGATTAATCTTGGAACGATTGAGGAGGGAGAGCTTTTCTCATGGTCAGCTGCCTTCAGTCCATACATATCCACAGCCTGGGTTAAAGCACTGACTCCTGTCAGAGTTATTGCAATAGACTCGAGGAAGCTCAATGAAGAATTTGTTTATAACTGTGCGTTCGGTTTCAAAACGATGGGAAAAATAGCCCAGACCATATCCCGTCGTCTGAGTGATACAAGGCTCCATCTTATTAACCTGCTGACTTTAACATAGTATTGATCATTAAACATGAAGAGACCATCACCGGTTAACAATTCGTATAATGGCTGTTAATATTCTGATAGATCTTATAAAGCTTCGGAATGCCATGGTTGAAAACTCATCCATGGCATTACCGGAGGCTTATTTTTATCAGTACAATAATATTAACGGATTAAAGACTATCCGTGAGCTGGCAATTTTCAGGTTCTCGTGCAGAAAATGTGAAGATGCTCCTTGTATAAGTGTTTGCCCGGCAGATGCTCTGGAAAAGGATAAGGAAGGGATAGTGGAAAGACATACCAATCTTTGTATTTCGTGCAAATCATGTGTTACAATTTGTCCTTTCGGTACTATGATGACAGATTTCTTTGCACACCACAGGAACAGGGATACGATGTATGACCTGAAAAATGAAAATGAGCTTCAGAAATTCATAAAAGCCTGTCCTGATGGAACTGTCACACTTACTGACAGTGATGAAGCACCTGAGAAAAACATTTACAGGCTGAATGAGAAAGTTCTTATAAGAGATTTTTTGTATATCACAGAAAGACAATAAAAAGCAACCTATGGCAATCGATATTTTTTATTTTCTTGTCTTCCCCGGTCTGTTGTTTTCAGCTGTGACAGGAGCATTTCTCTCGTGGTTAGACAGGAAAATCACTGCCAGGGTTCAGTTTCGCGTCGGGCCACCCGTATTACAGCCTTTCTATGATTTCTTCAAATTGCTTCTTGTGAAGGAAACAATACTTCCCAGACAAGGTTCACCAATAATTTTTCTGCTCGCACCCGTTTTTGCAGTCTTTGGTGCGACCATGGCAGCCGTCTTCATACTCCTTCCCCTGCTGAACATTACAACAGGATTCAGGGGCGATATCCTGGTGATCTTTTATCTGCTCACAATACCATCATTTTCCTACATCATCGGAGCCCTGGCATCAGGAAACCCCCTGGCTGCAGTTGGCAGTTCGAGAGAAATGAAACTTATTATGAGTTATGAGCTCACATTCCTGCTTTTGATAGCAGGTATCATTATGAAGTGCGGCCAGCAATTCGATCTGTATACAATTATACAGGCACAGCAGGATGGATCACCGAATATCGGCAGCATCTCAGGCGTGTTATTATTTGTTGCAGGTATTTTTTGTATCCAGGCAAAACTGGCCCTGGTTCCTTTTGACATGCCCGAGGCAGAGGCAGAAATAACAGAGGGAATTTTTATCGAGTATTCAGGTGCACCTTATGCACTTATCAAGCTTACCAAATATATAATGTTCTTTATTCTTCCGTCATTTCTGATAGCTCTGTTAATGAATGGATTCAGTTTTGAAGGGATCAATATTGTTTGGGCCGTACTGAAGCTGCTTGCCATTATACTGATTATTACTCTCATAAGGAATACTAATCCCAGGGTAAAGATAAAACAGGCAATCAGGTTCTTCGCCGTATGGATGAACCTGATCGCTGTAACTGCGCTGATACTGATAGCATTTGGTTATTAATAGATAGAGTCGTGAGTTTTAAGAATTATTGTTTCAGGAAATCGCTCTGGGTCTTCCATTTTGGAGGTGCATCTTGCAATAATTGCGATATTGAGATCCTTGATTGCCTTACACCCAGACATGATCTGGAACGGTTTGGCATACTGCTGGTGGGGAGCATCAGGCATGCTGATGTACTGCTGGTGAACGGCTCAATTAACAAAAGAGACAGGGATCGGCTTCTGGAGGTATATCACCAGGCACCAAAACCGGTACTTGTAGTTGCCATTGGTGCCTGTGGATGTACTGGAGGGATCTTTGCGGAGGGGATGACATTTGCGGGTCCGGTTGATAAAATTATTCCGGTTGATGCTTATATTCCCGGATGTCCGCCAAAACCGGAGGCCATTATTGCCGGAATCATGAAACTGGCTCAGAATTCATGAAGAAAAGGGGGGACTTAGGGACTTAGGGACTTAGGGACTTAGGGACTTAGGGACTTAGAGACTTAGAGACTTAGAGACTTAGAGACTTAGAGACTTAGAGAAAAAGAGAATTGAGAATTGAATATATGGAAACAGGATTGTTAATAGAAAGATTCAGGAAAAAATTTAATACTGACATAGTTGGGATAGAAATAAAGAATCTCAAACGGGTAACTGTTACAATCCAGCCCGATGCAATTCTGAAGGTGGGTGAATATCTGTTCAGAGAGGAAGGATTCCGGTTTATTATTGCCTCTGCTCTGCATACAAAAAACGGATTTGAGATCCATTATCATTTCAGTAAGGATGAAACAGGACTGATATTAAATATTCATGTGATACTTGATAAAGAGAAGCCGCAGATAGATTCGCTCTCAAATATGTTCAATGCTTCAAACTGGATTGAAAGGGAGATGCATGAACTTTTGGGTATTAATTTCCTGAATCACCCTAACCAGGAGAAACTGATATCTGAAGGTAACTGGGCTGAAGGTGTTTATCCCTACAGAAAAGAGTTCAAATAAAATATTGAATGAGCAAAAAGACACTCATACCTATTGGACCATATCATCCGTTGCAGGAAGAACCTGAATTATTCAAGCTTTATTGCGACGGTGAAATAGTTAAGGATATCAAATGGGAAACAGGATATAACCATCGCGGTATTGAAAAGTTAGCTGAGTCAAAAACCTATGAACAGATCTTTTTCCTGGTGGAAAGGATATGCGGCATCTGCTCGACTTCGCATCCGTTTGCATTTGCAAATGCAGTTGAGGAGATTGTGCAGGTTGAGATAACTAACAGGGCAAAATATATCAGAACCATTATCGGCGAACTGGAACGGATACACAGTCATCTTTTATGGGTTGGGCTTGCAGGGCACTTTCTGGGTTATAATACAGTCTTCATGTGGGCATGGAAATACCGTGAACCGGTACTTGATCTGTTTGAGATGATATCGGGAAACAGAAACAGCTATGCAATGTTTAAGGTAGGTGGTGTCAGGAGAGATATAGAGGACAGTAAGATCCCTGCAATACAGAAAACGTTGAATGATCTGAAGAAAAAGACCGATCTTCTTACCGGTGCTGTTATGGATGACCCGGTAATTCACGCCAGAACCAAAGGAGTAGGGATCCTCACAAAACAGGATATAATTGACTATGCTGCAGTAGGTCCCACTGCAAGAGCATCAGGTGTTGCAATTGATGTCAGGAAAGATGACCCGTATGCTGCCTATCCCCTTGTAAACTGGAAAGTTATCACCGCGGAAGCAGGTGATGTGTTTGCAAAGGCAGAGGTCCGCCTGCTCGAGATGTACGAATCCATTTCAATAATTGAACAGTGCCTTGATGGTCTTAAGAAAGAGAAGGAAGGCAGTATTACGGTAAAGGTTAAAGAAATACCTGAAGGGATCGGAAATGGACGTGCAGAAGCACCCCGGGGTGAAGTATTCCATTGTGTATTCTCCGATGGATCTAACTCACCTGCAAGACATAAGATAAGAGCTCCAAGCTATGTTAATATTGCTACATTCAAAAAATCATGCATTGGACAGACAATTGCCGATGCCACGATATCACTTGCTGCGGTTGATCCCTGCTACTGCTGTACTGAGAGAATGGCTGCAGCTTATGACAATAATACTGGCAAAAGGCTGATGAATGCCAGTGAGCTTATTAGTTTATCAGACAGAAGGACCCGGGAGTTAAAGAAAGAATTTAATCTCTTAATATGAACGATTGTTTATTAATGATAATCCTTCCCATCCTGGCTGGTCTTTTCCTTTTCATAATTCCGGAAAAGCTAAGAAAGACTAAAGGTATTATTGCACTTTTAATAAGCGCAATAACAATATATCTTGTAATCATTGCTTTAGGCATGGATTCTCACTCCATCTGTCTTTCAGAAATACTTAACAAGAAAGGACTTTCAGTTTTTGGTCTGGAACTGCTGAAGGAAGCAGATATGTATTTAGTAATCAGAAATGATAATCTGAGTAAGCTCATTATAGTTTTTATCAGTCTGTTTGCCTTCCTGATACTGATATACTCTATTACCAGTCTGAAAGAGCGGGGAGTTAAAAATTATTACCCCTACTTCCTGATAACCCTTGGCTGCTCATACGGTGCTGTGCTATCTGACAACCTTCTTTTATTCCTTTTCTTCTGGGGAGCACTTGGAATAACTTTGTACAAGCTCATACCGGGTAATAATGAAGAGAGCTCCGCAACAGCCAAGAAAACTCTTATATTAATAGGTGCTTCCGATAGCATAATGATAATAGGCATTGCAATTGTCTGGAGTATAACTGGTTCACTAACAATGAGTGAGATACGTTTGCCAGCAACCGATGCATTGTCAGTCACGGCTTTTCTTGCACTGCTTACCGGAAGTTTCACAAAAGCAGGCGCTTTCCCGTTTCATACATGGGTTCCGGATTATACCAGGGATGCCCCGGCATCAACTTCAGCCTATTTGCCTGCTTCACTTGATAAACTGCTGGGCATTTACTTTCTGGCAAGGATAGTCACCGGGATGTTTATTACGGGTGACTGGATGACTCTCCTACTTCTTACAACCGGAGTTGTAACAATAATTACAGCCGTAATGATGGCTCTTTTTCAGCATAATTACAAAAGATTACTTGGTTATCATGCAGTATCTCAGGTTGGTTACATGATCCTGGGATTTGGCCTTGGATCAGTAATCGGCGTTGCGGCAGGATTGTTTCATATGATCAACAATACTCTTTATAAAGGTGGATTGTTCCTGTCTGCAGGCAGTATAGAATTCCGCAGCGGGAAAGAAGACATTGATGACCTTGGTGGTCTTTCGAAGGCAATGCCGTTGACCTTCATTGCGTCATTGATATTTGCCATGTCAATTTCAGGTGTCCCTCCCCTAAATGGATTTGCCTCAAAATGGATGATCTACCAGGGTATCATTGAATTCGGTAATGGATCCGGTCTGGCAAACAAGCTCTGGCCATTATGGCTTGGACTGGCAGTATTGGGTTCGGCTCTTACTCTGGCAAGCTTCATTAAATTTATCGGAGGTGTATTCCTCAGCCGTAGACGGACTGAGTTTGAGGATATCAGGGAGGTTCCGGCAATGATGTGGATTCCAATGGTTCTACTTGCCTTATTATGCATCATTTCTGGAGTTTTTGCTACAAAATTCATTGTTCCAAAAATATTTATGCCTGTTTCAGGAGTATTCGAATTCACCGGTTTCTGGAATTCAGGAATTGTTTCATTGCTTGTACTGGTGTCTATTGTAACTGGTATAATTGTCTACCTGGCTACTGGCATAAAAAAATTCCGTACCGAAGACAATTTTATAGGCGGAGAAAAATTTCAGGATCAAACGAGTTATTCCACGCCAGAATTTTATAAGACTTTTAATGAATTCAGGCTCGTTTCCTTTATGTATAGGAAGGCTCAGGATAAATGGTTTGATATATACGACATGTCAAAGCATCTTGTCCTGTGGCTGAGTCATAAACTGAGCGAAGCCCATACAGGTGTGTTACAAGGATATGTTATCTGGGTTTTTGCAGGATTGATTATTATGTTGCTCATTATGATATAATTAAATACGGGTACTATGGAACTGGCAATTTCTGTCATTCTTGTATTCATGATTTTGGGAGCCATCTATGCTATTCATGCAACGGATCTGCTGTCTGCCGTAATCTCTGGAGGAATTGTAGGTTATGGACTTGTTATTTGCTTCCTCCTTTTAAAGGCACCGGACCTGGCAATTGTACAGATTGTCGTTGAAACAATTACCCTTATAATCATGGTAGCTGTTGTCCTGGACAGTTCGCGCGAAGAACCATTTTCAAAACCTGATATGAAGGGATATATTACTGCGGCAACAGCTATTCTTATCCTGATAGTTATTTTTTACTTTTTAAAGATCTCCGTGAGTTCCCTTGATCCCTTTGGTGAAGGAACTCTACGCATGGCAAACGCATATATTGAAGGAGCGACAGGAAGAACAGGCAGTGCTAACCTTGTTACGGGTGTTGTTTTTGATTTCAGGGGATATGATACGCTTGGCGAGGCAACAGTACTGGTCACAGCTGTGCTGGGAGTGCTGACCATATTGAGAATAAAAGGGAAGAAATAAGAGAGGTGAGAGGTGAGAGGTGAGAGGTGAGAGGTGAGAGGTGAGAGGTGAGAGGTGAGAGGTGAGAGGTGAGAGGTGAGAGGTGAGAATGGATAAAACTGATGAGGAACATAAAAAAAGTGAAACAATAAACGATAAACGAAAAATGAGTAAATGAAAGGGATGACAGTTATAGTTAAAAATACCACCCGGCTTCTTGCCGGAATGATATTCCTTTATGGCATATATGTAATAGTACATGGTCATCTCACACCCGGAGGAGGTTTTGCCGGGGGTGTCATTATTGCCGGTTCGTTCATCCTGCTTATACTGGCTAATGGAAGCGATTACCTTAAACTGATACATGAAGAATCGGGATCAACCCTGATGGAGAATATAGCGATAATGATTGTATTGCTTCTGGCACTCTCAGGACTGCTTATCGGAACTAAGGTTTTCTTCTCCAACTGGCTTCCTAAAGGAACTGCCGGAGAACTTATCAGCGCCGGTATGTTGCCGCTTTACAATATTTTTATCGGTATTGAAGTGGCCGCTTCTATCCTGACAATATTCCTTGCCCTTATAATATTTAAAGAAGAAATATCAAAATGATAGTTTACCTGCTGTGCTTTACATTGTTCCTCGTTGGGTTATATGGGGTGATAACCAGAAGAAACCTGGTTAAGATAGTAATATCCCTTTCAATAATGGAATTCAGTACCTTTCTCTTCTTCGCACTTATAGGATATGTCGATGGTGGAGTTGCTCCGATTGTTGACCCTGCTGATCCGGTCAAAACCTATGTTGATCCTTTACCTCAGGCTTTGGTGCTTACTGCAATTGTAATCGGACTTGCAACAACTGCCATGCTGATGGCAGTCATAATAAGATTATACAGAAAATATAAGACACTGGATATAAGAGAGATAAATAATTTAAGAGGATAAAAGATGAATCCGCTGATACCAATATTTATTGCTGTGCCTCTGGGAGGTGCTTTCCTGATAATGATACTGGGAAAGTTTTTCAGGGATTTAAATAAATACTTAGCTTCTCTCGTCCTTCTTTTCCTTTTGATAATAAGCATCTTTTCTCTTAACAATACCGGAGAAAATCCGACTATTTATAGGGTGGGAGGCTGGGAACCTGTGAATAGTGTACCAATAGGCATTTATATGGTTATGGATGGTTTTACTACAATTATGTTATTTATTATTAACCTTATTGGCTTTGTGTCGGTCATCTATTCGATCTCCTATATCAGCCGTTACACGTCAGAAAATTATTTCTATTCATTGTTCTGTCTCATGATTGCCGGCATGAATGGAGTTGTTCTCAGCGGCGATCTCTTTAACATCTTTGTATTCCTTGAGATATCAGCAATTTCATCCTATGCGCTGGTTGCATTCGGCGTTGAAAAGAATGAGCTGGAAGCATCATTTAAATACCAGGTCCTTGGCGGACTGGCTTCGTTTTTAATCCTGTTTGGCATAGGATTCATTTACTGGAAAACAAAAACACTTAATATAGCTGATATTAAAGCAGTTCTCAATGCCGGATATGATAAGTCATATTATCTGTTTGTACAGATTTTGATACTTAGCGGCTTTGGCCTTAAGGCAGCCATTATTCCCTTTCATGCCTGGCTGCCTGATGCCCATTCCTCCGCCCCCTCTCCTATCTCTGCTATGTTATCCGGCGTACTGATAAAAGCGGTTGGCATATATGTCATTATCAGACTGTTTTTCAATATGTTCAATATAACAGAGGGAATGGCCCTCCTGATCACTGCCCTTGGCGCCCTCTCGATGGTCATTGGTGTCTTTCTGGCTATAGGACAATGGGATATCAAAAGACTTCTGGCATATCATAGTATAAGTCAGATGGGATATGTTATCCTTTCTATCGGCATAGGGATGATTCTCATTTCACGTGGATTGAACCATGAAGTCGCGGTACTGGCAATTGGTGGAGGATTATTTCATCTTATCAACCACGCTGCCTTTAAGAGTCTGCTGTTCTTTAATGCCGGAGCAATTGAATACAGTACAGGGACCCGTAATTTGAAAGAGATGGGAGGCCTGGCAAGGTATATGCCTGCTACTTCCTCCACCTCCTTCGTTGCATCGATGTCAATTTCAGGGATCCCCCCATTCAACGGATTCTTCAGTAAACTGATCATAATTGTTGCTGCCGTGATGGCTGGCTTCTATCTTCTTGCTGCACTTGCCGTTATAGTTAGTATTGTAACCCTGGCCTCATTCCTGAAATTTCAGCGCTATGCTTTCTATAACAAGAATTCTGAGGAAAAAGAGACCTGTCCGGCAGAGGTTCCCTTCCCGATGGTTTTCAGCATGGTAATTCTGAGCATTTTCTGCGTATTACTAAGCCTTCTTGCATTGCCAGGCATAAGGAATGCAATTCTGACACCAGCAATTAATATTTTAATAGACTCAGCTAAATATTCAACAACAATACTAGGAATATGAAATATATAGCATTTTTTATATTGGGTTTGGTTTTCTGGTTACTGCTGACTTTCAGGATTTCAGTCCCGAATATTATCGTTGGATCTGTTGCTTCCTTAATCTGTACACTGCTGTTTGCCCGGTTCTATTTTGACAGTGTATTTAAGTTCCTTCAGCCTCACCGTTATTTCTGGTTTACAATATATTTCTTTGTTTTTGTATGGTCATGCTTAAAGGCTAATCTCGATGTGGCATACAGGGTTTTACACCCTGCCATGCCAATAAAACCCGGAATTGTAAGGGTAAAAACAACTCTTAAATCAGAATTCGCCAGGACATTACTGGCAAATTCAATCACAATGACCCCCGGTACATTAACCGTTGACATTATCGGAGATTACTTCTACATACACTGGATTTATATCCGCTCTGAAGATCCGGAAGTATACACAGGTTTGATATTTGGTTCATTTGAAAAATATATAAGAAGAATTATTGAATGAGTGAATATATTAACATACTGCTATACATACAGATAGGCTTAAGCGGGCTTTGTCTGTACAGAATTATCAGGGGACCTACTATACCTGACAGAATGATAGGAATCGATATTTTTGGAATCCTTGTTGTTGGTATTTGTGCAATAATCTCCATTCAGACTGAACGATCATTTATCCTGGATATAGGTATTGCCTGGATCATTCTGAGTTTTATCGGAACTCTGACACTGGCAAAATATCTTAGCGGAAAAAAATTAAATGAATAATCTGAACAATATGATTACAATTATTTTAATAAGTATAGGGGTTATCTTTAATATCCTGGGGTGCATTGGATTATTGCGTCTTCCTGATGCATATAACAGGCTTCAGGCAGCAACTAAATGCGTAACACTCGGATGTTGCAGCATACTGCTGGCTGTGGTTTTTCATTTTGGAATAAGTGATGCAGGCGCCAAAGCTGTAGTTGCCATTCCAATATTATTCTTTAGTTCAACTGTGGCTGCCCATGCACTTATAAGAGGCACCTACCATTTCGGGGTAAAGCTGAGTGACAGAAGCGTTAAAGACGATTATAATGATGCCATAAAATGAAGTATCCCAAGATCAGAGAAGTTAAAGAGGCGTTGATTTCCCTGGTTACGCCAGCCTACACTTCGAAGTTCCCGAAGGTACTGCATGTACCATTCGAAAATTTCAGAGGCAAACCTGTTGTTGACGATGAGAACTGCGTCGGTTGTGAAACTTGTGCCAATGTCTGTCCGTCCAATGCGATAACATTTGCTGATGATAAAGATAAAAGAACAAGAATTATAAAAAGAGACTATGGCAAATGTATCTTCTGTGGTCAGTGCCAGGAGCATTGTATTACCGGCAAGGGAGTGAAATTATCCGACAAAATATATGACCTCGCAGTTTTTGAAAAAGGCAAAAACATTGAATATCAGGAGAAAGAGCTGCTAATCTGCGAAAATTGCAATGCAGTGATTACGACAAAAGAGCACCTTTATTTCATGCACAGGAAACTCGGTCCTAAAGCATTCTCCTCAATACTTAATCTAAATCTTCTTAATCAGAAATTAAGGCTATCTGAAGGACAGGACACTGTGGTAGAAATAAGGGATGACCTGAAAAGAAAAGACATGTTTAATATAATATGTTCCAATTGTTTGAGACAAATACTTGTAAAATACTTATTTAAAAGTGTTTGATGAACTAAATAAACTTCTGTCGCAGAAAGATAAAAAGAGGCTATTTGTTGGCATTGGAAATCTTCTTAAATCTGATGATGGTGCAGGTGTATATATCAGCAATAGAATAAAACAGAGGGGCACCATTTTCTCTCTCACTGTAGAGGCAAGCATAGAAAATTATATCGGGAAAATTAACAGTATGGATCCTGATATACTCATACTTATTGATTGTGTTGACATGAAATCTGTTTCCGGGACGTTTAAATTATTGAAATTAAATCAGATACACGATCTGACTTTCAATACGCATAATATTTCATTAAAACGCTTATCAGAATTCTTCAGTATGCAGGTTTTTGTACTGGGAATCCAGCCTGAAAAAATTGATTTTGGTGAAAATATTTCTTATCTTGTAAAGAATATAGCAAATAAAATTATCAAACAAATAAACAAAGAGGAGGTACATAATGGCTGTAGAATATCTTTGTAAAGTATGCAGGGGGCACCTGAATCCTAAAACTTCTATCATCCTCGCTGCCGCAAAACTCCACAACCGTTCACAGAAGGGATTGATCCTGCTTAATCCTGAGATCGGTAACTATACAACAACCACCCATCCCTCTTTTCAGGTCAAAGAGGGGGAGGAATACATATATACCTGCCCCATCTGCTCAGCTCAGCTTAACAGTATGAAGTACCTTCATATGGTCAGGATTATAATGATTGATGAGAAAGGAAAAGAGTTCAATATCTATTTTTCCGGCATTGCTGGTGAAAAGTGTACCTATAAGATAAGGGGAAATAAAATTGAAGAGAAAATAGGTCCGGATGTAAAGATCTACAAAAAATATTTTGAAGTTCCGGAGGAGGACAGGAAGTACCTGTAGAAATATTCAAATCCTGATTCTTATTTCAATCAGACAACCAGGCTGTGAAAATGCTTATTAAGCTATGACCCGGTAAACATTTATTCATTTAAGCTTTATTACTTTTACCCTGCTGATTTCACCTGCAGGACTTACAAATTCAAGAATATAAATCCCATATTCAAATCTTGAGAAATCCAGCTGCTGCCGCGGTGTAATAGCCTGTTCTTTTCTGACCTGCACACCCGATGAATTGAAAATATTGATAGTCGTAATGTTATCATTATTGTATTCAATATTGAGGATGCCGGTAAAAGGATTTGGAAATACACAAATTCCATCATCCTGAATTAAGTCGATCCCGGTAGGTATATGCAAATATTTAATATCAGAACCATATCCTGTTCCGGAGCAATTTGTTGCATAAGACCTTACATGGTAAAGAACTCCTGTTGACAACCCTGTCATTGTACTTGTAAACGGACCTGCTGATGTCCCGTCTGAAGTTCTGGAATCATCCATTGTTGGATTGGCGGAAATACTCCAGCATACACCTCTTTCCAAAACATCTGTCCCACCGTCATAAACAAGTTCCCCGGCAACATCTGCTGTGGAAGTTGAGATACCTTTTATATGTGTAATTGTAATTATCGGAATTCCGGATATTGCGATATCCAGTGTTTGCAAAGTGCCTGATCCGCATGAATTATTTGCTGATACTGAAATTGTTCCTCCTTCAGCTCCGGGAATCGGAGTTATTGATGTTGAATTTGAACTGCCGCTCCACCCTGAGGGCAATGTCCATGTATATGAAGTGGCACCCGTCACATCTGCAATACTATATGTCTGTGCAACTCCCTGGCATACTGTTGTATTACCGCCTATTGCCCCGGGCTGGGATGGTACTGTCTGAACAGCAGCAAACAAGCTGCGGGCGGTGCTAATTCCGCATGTGTTGTTCGCTGTTACCGAAATATTACCGCTGTTTTCACCTGCAGTGGCATTGATAGATGTGGAAACTGAACTTCCACTCCACCCCGTAGGCAATGTCCATGTATATGATGTGGCACCCGGAACTGATGATACCATGTAAGTCTGAGCTGAACCCGGACAAACTGATGACACACCGGTTATCGCTCCGGTAGGTTGCGGAATGACTGTCACTGTTACACCCAGGGTCCTTGATGTTCCGGATCCACAGGAATTAATTGCTGTCACAGAAATATTCCCTCCATTGACTCCAGTAATGGCGCTTATCGATGTTGAATTGGAACTCCCGCTCCAGCCTGATGGTAATGTCCATGTATATGAGGTGGCACCTGCCACAGCTGTAATACTATAGGTCTGGGAAGTGCCCATGCATACTGAACTATTCCCCTCTATTGCAACTGGTTGTGATGGTATAGTTTGAACTGTTACATTCAGATTACGGAGTGTACTTGTTCCACACGCGTTATTTGCCGCTACAGAAATATTTCCGTTGTTAGCACCTGCAGTGGCAGTGATTGATGTAGAATTTGAACTGCCGCTCCATCCCGTGGGCAATGTCCATGTATATGATGTGGCACCTGGCACAGCTGCAATGCTATATGTCTGTGCAACTCCCTGGCATACTGTTGTATTACCGCCTATCTCCCCGGGCTGTGATGGTATTGATTGAACTGTCACATTCAGGTTTCTGGCGGTACTGCTACTACATGCATTAGTAGCCGAAACTGAAATATTACCGCTTGACACACCTGCAGTTGCAGTTATTGAGGTTGAACCCGAACTCCCGCTCCATCCTGATGGCAATGTCCAGGAATATGATGTTGCACCGCTTACTAAAGCAATACTATAGGTCTCTGAAACTCCCTGACATACTGTAGCATCCCCGGTTATAGTTCCTGGTTGTCCCGGAAGGGGTGTGGTTGTTACACTTAAAATCCTTGCAATTCCGGAACCACAGGAATTATTTGCCGTAACTGAAATATTACCGCTTATTGCGCCTGCTGTAACAGTTATTGATGTTGAATTTGAACTCCCGCTCCAGCCGGATGGTAATGTCCAGGTATATGAGGTGGCACCTGTCACAACTGCAATACTATATGTCTGGAATGTGCCCTCACATATGGAAGTATTCCCCGCTATTTCAACTGGCTGTGATGGTATGGTTTGAACTGTTACATTCAGATTACGGATTGTACTTGTTCCACACGGGTTTTTTGCTGCTACAGAAATATTTCCGTTGTTTGCACCTGCTGTGGCAGTGATTGATCTTGAATTTGAACTGCCGCTCCATCCCGTGGGCAATGTCCAGGTATATGAGGTGGCACCTGGCACAGCTGCAATACTATATGTCTGTGCAACTCCCTGGCATACTGTTGCATTCCCGCTTATCGCCCCGGGCTGTGACGGTATTGATTGAACGGTAACATTCAAACTTCTGGCAGTACTGCTACCGCAGGTATTATTTGCCGTAACTGAAATATTACCGTCATTGGCACCTGCAGTTGCAGTTATTGAGTTTGAACCCGAACTCCCGCTCCATCCTGATGGCAATGTCCAGGAATATGATGTGGCACCACTTACTAAAGCAATACTGTATGTCTCTGAAACTCCCTGACATACTGTAGCATCCCCGGTTATAGTTCCTGGTTGTCCCGGAAGCGCTGTCACCGTTACACCCAGGGTCCTTGATGTTCCGGGACCACAGGAATTATTTGCCGTAACTGAAATATTACCGCTCGTTGCGCCTGCTGTTGCAGTTATTGATGTTGAACCTGAATTCCCGCTCCAGCCGGATGGCAATATCCATGCATATTCTGTAGCACCGGCAACAGCAGCAATGCTATATGTCTGGGTGGTTCCCTGGCAGACTGCTGTGTTACCGGCTATTACACCAGGCTGACCGGGTGTGGTCTGAACAGTAACATTCAAATTGCGGGCTGTACTGGTCCCACAGGAATTATTTGCCGTTACTGAAATTATTCCTCCTGAAGCACCTGCCGTGGCATTTATTGAGGTTGAACCTGAACTTCCCGTCCAGCCTGATGGTAATGTCCAGGTATATGATGTGGCGTCGTTCACCGCAGAAATGCTATAAGTCCTGGTAGCTCCCTGACAAACCGTGGTATTCCCGCTTATCGCCCCAGGTTGTGACGGTATTGATTGAACGGTCACATTCAAACTTCTGGCAGTACTGCTACCGCACGCATTATTTGCCGTAACTGAAATATTACCGTCATTGGCACCTGCAATTGCAGTTATTGAGTTTGAACCCGAACTCCCGCTCCATCCTGAAGGCAATGTCCAGGAATATGATGTGGCACCTGTCACAAGAGCAACACTGTAGGTCTGAGAATTTCCCTGGCATACTGTGGTATTTCCTGTAACAGGACCAGGCCGTGCCGGCGGCATGGGTTGCTCGTTTATAACAACATTTGTTGTTGCTGCTGATGTACATTCAGCTTCTGAAGTTACAGTGAAATTAAATGTCCCTGAATTTAAACCAGTGATGGCAGTACTTGTAACGGAACCGGTGATTGCCCCGGGGTTAATAGTCCAGTCTCCTTCAGGCAGACCGCTTAACACTACACTGCCGGTGGCAGATTCGCATGATGGCTGAGTGATGGTGCCTACGATGGGGATAGATGGTGGTATGCATTCCGGAATAAAAGTCGCTGTTATTATTTTATTTCCGTTCATAGTGACTGAGCGGGGGGTTACTGAACCGGTTAAATCACCGCTCCAGCTGGAGAATTTCCAGCCCGGATCAGCATTTGCAGTTAACTGAACTACCTCACCTGAATTGTATTGGGCCTTATTTGGAATTTTGGAGACTGATCCATTGCCGGCCAGGTTCACGGTAAGGTTATAACTTACTATTGAAGAAGTGGTAAACGACCATGTTGCACTTGTTACCATTTCTGTCCCGTCAGAAACGGTTGCATACCACTCATACCCGGTGCTGACCGACCTTCCCGGCCAGGAAACAGAGGCACTCGCACCGTTATCAACATTATTTACAGTTCCGATTAAAGTATAGGCTCCTCCTGACACGTCTTCCATATCATAGACCATCTCCATCTGGTCAGGGTAGGTGGTCAGGGATGTGCCGGAATAAGGTGAATAGGTGGTGCCATATATCCTGTCAGCCGATGGCGAAAACCTCAGAATACGCAGGTAACCGTTCCCTCCGTTTGGATAATCCTGATAATCTGCATGCATAATGTGTATTGTATGCCCGTCATCTCCCAATTCAGACCGGTAAGCCGCGCCATCATCAGAATCATGTGTATGCCCGCACAGTATCAGGAATAAATTGGGATTATCCTTCAGGGCTGTATAAATTGATTGGTTCGTCCATGAGTTATCAAAATTAAGAACAGAGTGGCTTTCAACTATTGCCCGACGGCCGGAATTAGCCTTAAGAATTGCATCTGCCCAATCCAGCACCCCAGCGGAGGGATTATAAACCAGATTGATAAGGATAAAATCCATACCGGAAGCACTGAAGAACGAATAGCTGTTATCATTGTTTGAACCATAATGCCCGCCGTACCAGGGTTTACCGGAAAAACGGCTGATACCAAAGTAAATGTTGAAATTAGTGGTTGGCTCGTCGTGATTACCAGCTCCGACACTGTATGGAATGTCTGCAGGATCCAATATATCCATCGCGGCATCGGCATTGATATACTCGGCAGTACTGGATGCATTATTGACCATATCACCCAGAGTTGTTACAAACACAATATTCCTGGCATCCTGCTGAGAAGCGATCCAGTTTGTCATTGAATTGAAAACCTGAGGAAAATACTGCGATGCATTTTGAGGATCAGGTATCAGCACTAAGGTAAAATCTTCACCAGACCCACCGTCCTGAGGACGTCCATAAAAATTAACATCCAGATTATCTGCAGCGTCAGGATCACTGACTGTCAACTGCAGTGTTGGTGAAGTGGATACATTGGTGGAATTATCGGAAGGCTGGAGGAGGACAGGTTGATATGGGGGTGCATTATCGGGCAACAGTTTTAAGCCGGAGCTGATTTCTCTGGAATTTTCGCTTCCGGTCTCAGCATCCAACGCAGCTATATTCATTGCTCCAAAAAGAACAATAATAATGAGCAGCATTATATAACTTCTTTTCAAGACGTACGTTTCAACTAAAATTACTTAAATACTTTCCCGGACTGAAATAATTTAAAAGCATTTTGACGAATAGTCCGTTCTAATTGATTAAATGTAACTAATCAGTGAGCTGGAGTTTGGAGTACCTGGAGTGTTGGATTGTGATCGGTCTAAGACTGCGGCACCCAGACTTCCGCCCTGGTGCCTGAAGGTTCATTTGAGCTGTTGTATAAATCTGTAAGAAGGAGTTTTATCGGTTTCTTATTTATGTGATTCAATATTTCATAGAATTCACTGGTAAGTTTAAGTCCTTTACCGGTGGAATTGCTATGTCCAGCAGAGTTGTTCCTGCCAATTCCGTTATCCTCAATTGTTATTCGCAGGTAGTCTTTTTCATTTACTACAGAGATTTTGATCAAACCTCCCCTTTCTGACGGCATTATTCCGTGTTTGACAGAATTCTCTGCGAAAGTATGCAAAACCAGTTTCGGGACCTGCTCGAGCGTATTTACATTATCTCCTATTTCAATTTCATAATTGAACTTATCTCCGAATCTCAGCTTTTCGAGTTCCAGGTAAGTGGTCACAAATTCAATTTCTTCGCCCAGATTCCGGTAAATCTTTTCGGCATCATTCAGCATTGACCTCAGGAGCTGGGTAAATTTACGCATATAATCGTATGCTGCCTGCCTGTCCTCGATATAAATAAGGGAGGCGATCGAGTTTAGTGTATTGAAGGTGAAATGCGGATCAAGCTGCGATTTTATGCCCTGCAGCTGCAGCGTGACAAGCCTCTGCTTCAGACTCTCTTTTTGTATGACCTGGTAGGTGGTAATTTTTTTTGTCAGGGTTATCAGAATAAAGAAACCAAGATACGTGCCGGGATAGGCAAAAAAACCAAGATAATAATATTGGTTCCTGATCATTCTAAAAAAATACCCCTGGCCGGCTGAACTTAAATACAGGACCGGAGTATTTTTCCTTGAAATGCACGTTGAGAACTCCCAGACCTGGTCGGGAGACTTGAATTTCGTTTCAGCCAATTCATGAAATTCAGAATTGTAGACAACAAGTTTCTCTTCCTCAGGTGAAGAAATGAAGAATTCAGTTTTCCCGTCATTATTAATATCAGCCTGATATATGTAATAAGGAGTTGTAAAGGGAAGATCAGCAGTTCCGACGACGTTCAGTTTATCGTCAAACTCATAGATTTTATCTTCAAGTACATATACCCTATCGTAAATGCCTGACCTGACAACAATCAAACGCATATGTTTTGTAATTCCCAGATCGCTATAATCTCGTGACTGCAGCAATCTGCCATCTGAAGAATAGATCAGAATCCTTGACTCAGCAACTGAAGTATCAGCGCTGCTTACTTTTTCAGATAAAACGTATCCGTTAATCCTCTCGCTCCTGAATGCACTTATTTCCAAAATATTAGGATATCCCGGAAATTCCACAGGCGGAAATTCAAATTCGAGCTTCTCATTGAATACCATAAACCATGAACTCCAATCCGTATAAGGTATTTGAGTCTTGTGGTTACCGGAAGCACCCATTAAACCGAATATTTCTGGTTTATTATCATTGTCGGCATCAGCCATTTTTGGGAATTGGCATATTATTCCTGCCATCTGACTGCCATTCAATTGATTATTCTGAATATCGAAGGAGTATAACCTGCGGGGAAAGAGGCCAAAACCAGTTGTAATACTAAAATATAATTCGTCATTGCCATCTGAATTAACATCATAAAATCCTGCCAGCCAGGTTGTAGATGTTACCTCACCTTTCAAATAGCCAATTTTGGTAATGAATATATGTTCCTTTTTGGTACCGGATGGTTCAAAAAATTCGTTGATATTAAGGAACAGTGAATCTTCTTTATGTGTGAAGACATAGATCTCCTTAAATCCGTCTTTATCGTAATCACCTGTAAAGCAAGAAGATATCTTAGAATCCATATTATCCTGCAGATTCCATTGATCAAAAACATTCATATTTATGTCTAAGACAACAATATAATAATATGGAATTCCCTTTCCTGATGTTATAAATTCAGAAATGGAATCAGAATTAAGATCGGAATAAAAGGAATGTCCTCTGGTTTTTCCCTTTGGATCAATATCAAGTTTGTAAGGAGTAGAGAGGTCAGGCAGGAAGAACATAATAATTATAGCCGGGATACCGGCCAGAAACCATGATGAATATATGATCTTTTTTAAAAGCGGACCCCATTTCATTGCTTACAAGATATCAAGGTCCTTTAAATGCTGGTGCGGCACTTTTACTGTTACCGATTCATTGTCTCTGACCAGCGTAAGTGTACTTTTTTTCCGGTCCAGCAGGGTTATAAATTCAAAATTTACTATCAGCGATCTGCCAATCCTGATAAACGCACCGTCAGGCAGCTGATCCTGAAGCTTACCAAGGTTCAATGAACACAGATATTCCTTATCACCAGTACATATGGTGGTATAGTTTCCTTCAGCCTTACAATATAAAATCATTGACGGATTAATAAAGACAGTGCCTGTGCGGGTATGTACCTTGATCCTGGGGATTTTTCTGGGAGGTTCAGTAATGGTTGCAGGGTGAGGAACGATGGCTTCATGTTTTCCAACATACTTTTCAATGCATTCCTTTAACTCCTTCCGGTTAACAGGTTTGAGAAGATAATCGAAAGCCTGTAACTTAATTGCCTGAATTGCATACTGGTCATAAGCAGTAACAAAAACAACACCCGGCTTGCCATCGACTAAATGGAGGTCGTTCACAAACTCAATTCCGTACTTCCCGGGCATCTTGATATCGAGAAAAATAAGATCTGGTGCAAAATTGTTTAATGCATTTAAAGCAGAATCAACAGACTGGGCCAATCGTATATCTGAAAAAAAGAGAGTTTCCTCAAGAAGTTTAGCCATCAATCGCCTGGCACTTTCCTCATCATCAACGATTAAAGCACTCAGCTTATGTTCCATACAGTATCCGGATTTGACTATGCTTTATAAAAATACAAAAAGTAATTCATTAAAATGTATTGAGTAATTCATTTTTATTATA
>CAWJVS010000014.1:0-33203 GCA_963846335.1 uncultured Bacteroidales bacterium | reverse complement strand
TAACAGACAAAGGATGGATACTCTCACCTGCTTTTGATATTAATCCGGATGAGGACGGTTCCGGATTATCCCTCAATATTTCACTCGATGATAACTCTTTGGATTTAGATCTCACTTTGGAAGTTGCTGACTATTTCCGTCTAAATAATGAGAATGCTAGGAAGAAAATTGAGAACATTAAAAGTTCTGTAAAAAACTGGCGGAATGTAGCAACTAAATATCACCTTCCTAAATCTGAGCAGGAACTTATGACTAAAGTATTTGAAAGGTTTTTATAGAACTGCTATGGTTATTAGCAGCCCAATTACAGCTTAAATTCTTTTAAAACTATTTATCCTCTGATTTTCTTAAATTAGCCTTGAATATTTAAAATTTATTCTCAAAAAAATGAATTCAGATGAAGAGGATGATATAGTACAACCAGAAAAGCTTCCTATTTACCAGAAAGGAAAAGAGATACTTGATATGGTATACAAAATTACTGACCTTATCCCTGAGAACAGTGAATATCTTATGGATGTTAAAGCCTGCATGTTATCCGATGCGGCACAACTGACTGTAAAAGTGGCCGGCGCTGAGGCCGCTGGATTATACGACCTCAAAATGGAAAATGCAGCCATAATACGCAAAGCAGCACGCGATCTGATGGTCCAGCAGCATTCACTCGATATGTTTGGTTTTGAATATGTTGAGTATTATCAAATTGTAAGAGACCTTATTGAAGAATACCGGCTCCTTTTCATAGACTGGGTGGCGGGGTTTGATAAATGGGATTATATAATTGACCGTTGGGGTTTATTTAATCCTCCTGGTATTGGACCTTTCGACAAAGACCCAGACGATGACATACAGTTTAATAGGTTTGAAGAAGGTCCTGAAGAATGATAAGCTCTGGAATATCTGCTGCCAGCGGAAACACGTTGTTTTTCTTCAGTTAAATCTGCCCGTTATATCCAACTATTGGATTACCCTCTAAAAACCAAACAGGGTGAGAATGCCATTGTTTCAATTTACTACGATTGTTGTGGAAATTTCGTAATGTCCATATAAAATACTTCCCAGGTGTGTCCGTCAAAATCTTCAATAGTTCTTTGTTGCATAAAGCCATAATCTCTCATTTCGGTTGGCTCAGTCCCACCTGCATCAAGTCCTTTGCCTAAAATACTGTTCACTTCATCAACACTGTCCACCGACAAGGAAAAAATTCCTGCTAAATTTGATTTTGTGTCTGCAATGGGTTTAGTAGCAAAAGATGCAAATTTTTCGTGGGTCATAATCATCACAAAAATGTTTTCACTCCAAACCATACATTTTCCTGTGTCGTCTGAAAATTGTGGATTGTTTGAAAATCCTAATGCAGTATAAAAGTCCATTGATTTTTGAAGGTCTTTTACTGCTAAATTGATAAAAATTTGTTTTGCCATATTATCAAAAATTAGTTGTCAAAGATAATTCGGGTTTTGCTTTTTCTGTTAGTCGCTGAGTTTCGCTGTACAAATACCGCCAAAATCATTATAAACACAACGTAAAACATTTATTTGCTAAAAAAAGTTCAGTAAACGCGATATGGAGACAGTATCAAAAGACTTCCTCAGCTTGTTCGAATTGATAATGTGCAAGGCTCATTTTGATCAATGGGTCAGTCGGATAATCGTACGTGTCCAATATTTAAACATAAATGGACATGCTGCCAAAACATGTCCATTTTTCAAGTCAAATCTTTTTTTAATCCTTCTGTATCTGCATCATCTTTTTATTAATCTCGTCTTTTATCCGGTAAACACTGAATCGCACCTGAATTGGTTATCATGAATAGAATTATTTTGCTGACAATCCTGATTATAACTATCGGTATTCAACAGACCATTTGCCAGAACAGAAAATATTCCACGGTGGTTGAAAAAAGAATTGAGCAGGTCGAAAACAATCTTGCAGGCTGGGTTCTCACCGGGGCAAACGACAGATGGACCCTTGAAGAAAGAATGAAAAAATACAATATCACTGGTTTAAGTATAGCAGTTGTGAACAACCATCAGATTGAATGGGCCAGGGGATATGGATTTTCCAGCACCTTAGGGAAAAAACGTGTAACTGAAAAAACTCTTTTTCAGGCAGGATCAATAAGCAAGTCACTTAACAGTCTGGGTGTTCTTCTGCTGGCTCAGGAAAAAAAGCTCAGTCTGAACCAGGATATAAATAACTATCTGTCACACTGGAAATTCCCATACGATTCAATATCCTCTGGAAAGGTAATAACAATGATACAACTGTTGAGTCACACGGCAGGGGTTACAGTCTCTGGCTTTCCGGGATACAAAACCAGTGATACTCTTCCGGGTGTTGTTCAGATCCTCAATGGCATGCCGCCTGCAAATACCGGTCCTGTGAGATCCGTATTTGTGCCGGGAGAAAGATTCAGTTATTCCGGAGGAGGTACTACAATCTTACAGCTGATAATAACTGAGGTATCCGGTAAAACTTATGATGAATTCATGCAGGAGAGGGTTCTTGATAAGCTGGGAATGGAGGAAAGTTTCTTTACACAGCCACCTCCTGATTCAAAAAAGAGCTTGCTTGCCACGGGATTTCTTTCAGACGGGACAGAAGTGGAAGGGAAATATCATATCTACCCTGAACAGGCGGCGGCAGGACTATGGACCACACCGACTGATCTTTGCAGGTATATAATTGAAACACAATTGTCTTATAACGGTAAATCATCACTGGTACTGACACCGGAAATGACCAGGTTAAGGCTGACGCCGGTAAAAGACGATGCAGCATTGGGTGTATTTGTAAACTCCAGAGTGACAGGCTCATATAAATATTTTAATCATAACGGGGGTAATGAAGGATTTTGTTGTACGGCGATAGGCTGCCTGAACAATGGAAAAGGAGTGGTTATTATGACAAATACTCACTACAACAATACAGGAATACTTGAAGAGATTGCAAATAGTGTTGCCACGGTTTACAGTTGGAAGGACTATTATCTCCCTGAAAAAAAGAATGTAATTGAGGCTGACCAGTCAGTTCTGGCAAAATATGCAGGCAGGTATGATGCAAATGGCAGAATATTTATAATTACATTATCAGATTCCGGATTGCTGGTTAGCACATCTGATGGTCAATGCTGGCCTGTTTATTTTGCCGGACCTGATGAGTTTTTTGTCAGAGAGTCGAAAGGCACTCTGAAGTTTCTGTTGAATGAAGATCAGCTTGTAACAGGCTTTTCAGGCAAAGATATTAAAGCAACAAAAATGAAATAACACCTGAGGCACATAGAATTTTTGGTCATTCAATAGCATCGCTCTATGAAACATTAGCAAATATAATGACGCCCTCCGCGCAAATGACAATGAATGACTGAAAGCAAATGACGCGTATCAGCTCAAATGACGCCATTCAGTGCTTCATGGTGGCCACTCCGATGCGGAGAAAAAGACTATTAATCACCGCATAAATTGCGGATATTATTTTTAATTACGGAGATTAATTTATATATTTACCGCAAAAAGTGCGGAGAATGAAAATATATATTTACCAACAATCTGATTGGCCAAAGTTTACTTGGGACAGCAAGTCCATCTTATTACCTCTTTCTAATGTCAGACACTTGCAGGGAAAGTTGGTAGGAAAGATGGAAACTTTAGGATTTAAGCTAAGAAATGAGGCTGTTCTGGAAACCTTAACTACTGAAGTAATAAAAACATCAGAAATTGAAGGTCAGATTCTGGACCTTGATCAGGTTCGATCCTCAATAGCAAGAAGGTTGGGAATGGAGGTGTCCGGCCTCATACCATCTGACAGAAATGTAGATGGAGTAGTGGACCTGATGCTGGACGCAACCCAGAACTACAAAAAGACATTGACTACAAACAGGCTATTTGGCTGGCATTCAGCGTTGTTTCCTTCAGGCCGGAGTGGTATGTATAAAATTATTGCTGGTAAGTGGAGAGATGATTCAACTGGTCCTATGCAAGTTGTATCAGGAGCTTTGGGAAAAGAGAAAGTTCATTTTGAAGCTCCGCCTGCAAAAGAGATTGGAAAGGAAATGAAATCATTTATATCATGGTTTAATAATGTACCAGACCATGACTTAATATTAAAATCTGCAATAGCTCATCTGTGGTTTATTACAATACATCCATTTGAGGATGGTAATGGTAGAATTGCCCGTGCTTTGTCAGAAATGTTACTTACCAGATCAGACGAATCACCACAAAGATTTTATAGTATGTCTTCACAAATAAAAACAGTGAGAAAAGACTATTATAACATTCTGGAAAAAACTCAGAAAGGGACTCTTGATATAACTGAATGGCTGATGTGGTATTTAAAATGCCTGGCAGCTGCTCTTAATTCGTCAGATGTAATTCTTTCAAAAGTTCTCTGCAAGCACAATTTCTGGATAAAATATTCTTCCGAAACACTTAACAGCAGACAAATCCTGCTTATAAACAAATTATTAGACAACTTTACAGGTCAATTGACAACTTCAAAGTGGGCAAAAATTGCGAAATGTTCTCAGGATACTGCACTCAGAGATATTCAAGACCTCTTAAATAAGAATATACTACATCAAAATCCTTCGGGTGGACGAAGCACAAGCTATAATCTTGTCATTCAATTATAGTACAACCAATGACCTGCCTTCGTTGAAACTTCGGCCTTCGGTCATCAAAGTCGACCTATGACCCACGAAGACGGCTGGCAAAGCGCGAAACAATTGATGACGGCCGAGGATTCTATTGATTCATCCACTCCGAATACACTTTCTTCATAGTTTCAGTCTTCTCAGGGCTTTCTGCCACAGCATTTGTCGTGAACATCATAACCCCGGTGGATGAACCTGCCGCACCATACCTCAGGACTTTTTCAAATTCTCCGGCGGAAATCTTTCGCGGCTCATCATATGCCTGCACTATTGTCCATATTGCAGGATATGAACCAGGCTTTATATCCAGCTTCCCTGAAAACCATTCTATGTTTTGCCTTACCCATTCCGGCTCTCTTCCCATGCGTCCATGATAAACCATGGGTGAAAACACATCAGTCAACCCTTTCAGCATATCATAAGTCGAGCCCAAGTATCCTGTACCTGGCTCCGTTAAATTCATCATCATTCCATGGACAGTGATATATCCCCAGAAGGGCTTCAGGATTCTCCTTCTTAAGGATGGTCCGCGTATCTCTCACCCAGTCAGCTATTACCGAGCAGCGCCATTCTCTCCATATACTATCATGCTTTGAAAGGATCCAGTCTGCCTGTTCTTCTGTATCGATGTCCGGGACCTTCAAACCTGCATAGGATTCAAAAGTCTTTATGCAATTAGGGCAGAAACATGTTTCAGGAAGTATCGGTTCAGGTTCCTCAAACTGGGCATGCCAGTGCATATAATCCATAAAGATGCCACTGAGATCAAATTTCCTGAGCAGCCCTATCAGCTCAGTCATCCTGTACTGCCTGAATCCGGGTTCAGTAGGGCAGACTCCCATGAACCATGATGCCGGTTCAACTCTCTTCCCATACCGGTCAATGGCCCATGCCTCCGGGTGTTTATCAACATACCCTTTCCCGTTGAGCACCGGGAATTCGGCAAAGACTTTTACTCCCTCCTGCTTTGCCCTTTCCATAAGATTATTATCAATGCTCTGCCAGTTCAGGAATATTGCATTAACATTGAGCTCTTTCAGACTTATATTCCTGTTCCAGAACGGATTCGGACTGCCATAGATCCCGCGAATCTCAATCCTCCCTGAATCTTTTAGTGGCGCACTGTCCGGCAAAGTGTTACTGGTGGATGAAAAAAACATCGCTGCCAGAATGAAGGTATAAACAAAAAATCCAATCATAGCTTCTCTTTTCTTTAAAATTTCTACCCCTCCAAAAACATTAAGGAAAATTGATTTTGTTTTTAAACAACTATTAATGCATAAAGTGGTACCTCACCTGATGTCAGGAATCAGATTTCATCTCCCGGTTTCAGATAAAATCCGATTGCATTAAGAGTTTCACTCTTACGGTAATATTCAGGATCAGTTAGTTTTGTATTTTCCAGCCGTTTAACTTTTATCATTGAACTGCCATCCTTCGGTTTCATAACCTGAACACCTTTTGTGGACCTGCTTCCCGACCGCATTGATCTGAGAGGTGTTGAACAAGACAACCTTCTTAATGCTGCTCAGGGTAACCAGATCAACATCATGTTCAATTAGTTCAATAAAGATCAGACGGGATTCGCTGCTGAAAGCATTCCTGAGTTTCTTCCTCGCATACTCGGTCTGATAACTGTCCATAGAGATCTTCCCGATTTTGCCATTTTCAAATGCCACAATCAGAAATCCTTTATATCTCTTTTCTCCTGTCAGATAGATTGGTTTTTCTCCGGGTTCAAGATCAATTTTCCGGAGTGCCTGGAACTTGTCCATAAGTTCCTTTTTCTGTACTTTACAGACATTACAGAAGGATGTAAAGACAAGGATCTCACCTGAATTTGAATCGTCCGATACTTTAATTGTTGTGGATTCGGAAGGAGATTCACTTCTGAAATCTTTTCTTTCTTCCATTTCTATTCTCCTTTTCAGACTTTCTGCACTTTGCATTGTTAACAGGTATTGATTAAAACCCAAATGTGGGAATTATTCTTTTTTTTCTTTCATAAATCATTCTATTTCTTCGCAGTCCCCTTCAATTTCTCAAACAGGGCTTCTCATCATTCTTCCGTATTGTTTCAGGAAGTATCGGCTTTGCATCAATGCCATGTTTCCCTGCGGTTTATTGTTATTTTATAATAATGAGCATAGTCTCAGTCTGGACAGTTTTTAATATTTTTAATTTTTATTGAGAATTGAGCGACATTTTATGGAAACTGTCACTAATAAGGATCTGCAGTTAGCTTTTGATTTTGTTAAATACACAAATCGCAACATCTTTCTTACAGGAAAAGCCGGTACAGGCAAAACTACGTTCCTGCACGACCTGAAAAAATCATCCCCAAAACGGATGATTGTTGTAGCCCCGACAGGAGTAGCCGCAATAAATGCAGGAGGTGTTACAATTCATTCATTCTTCCAATTGCCCTTTCACCCCTACGTTCCATCTTTTTACTTATCAGAAAATAAGCCTGATAGTCAGAAGGAACAAAAAGATCCGGCAGGCTATAAAATGAGCCGTGAAAAGATCAATATAATCAGAAGCCTTGACCTGCTTGTTATTGATGAGGTAAGTATGGTAAGGGCAGATACTCTTGACGCCATCGACTCTGCATTAAGGAGATACAAAAACCGTTATCTTCCATTTGGCGGCGTTCAGCTGCTGATGATCGGCGATCTTCAGCAGCTTGCTCCGGTTGTAAAAGATGAGGACAGTGAGATACTTAAAGAATTTTATGATTCTTATTTTTTCTTCGGAAGCAGGGCACTCTGCAGCACCGATTATGTAACTATTGAACTGAAACATATTTACCGGCAGAATGATCAGGTCTTTATTAAGCTGCTGAATAAAGTACGTGATAATATTGTAGATTCTGAGGTACTTAGCGAGCTTAACAAAAGATATATTCCTGATTTTGATCCCGACTCAGATGGCGGATATATTACTCTTACCACTCACAATATTCAGGCACAGGCACTTAATGACTCAAAGCTGGAAAAACTTCCCGGCAGGCCTCATTCCTTTAAAGCCATAATTCAGGATGAATTCCCTGAGTATTCCTATCCTGCTGCCAGTGAACTGATTCTGAAGACAGGTGCCCAGGTTATGTTTGTAAAGAATGATATATCGCAGAGATAAGCTTTTCTTTAACGGGAAAATAGGGAAAGTAGAAAATTTTGAGGACGATATAATTGTTGTTAGGTGTCCCGACGACGATTTTCCAATAAGGGTTGAGATGGCGGAATGGCAAAACATGAAATATACTCTCGACGACGATACCAAAGAGATCCAGGAGACAGTTATCGGAACATTTACCCAATACCCTCTCAGGCTGGCCTGGGCAATTACAATTCATAAGAGTCAGGGACTTACATTCGACAGGGCTGTAATTGATGCATGTTCTGCATTTGCCCATGGACAGGTTTATGTGGCTCTCAGCCGCTGCCGTACCTTAAACGGGCTGGTGCTTAGTTCCAGAATCAATCAGCGAAGCATCATCGACAATCCTTCTATTTCAGAATTTGTTAATGAAAAAATTCTGAATCAACCCGGACAGGAGCAACTGGCTGAGTCCAAAAAAGCTTACCAGCAGATGTTGCTGACAGAGCTATTCGATTTTACATCCACTTTTCCGTAACCTCAATTATTGTATTAAGGTTGTCAATGAACACCAAGACAGTATATTGGGAAATCCCCGGGAGAGGCTAGAAAATACATTAACCGGAATAAAGACAGACCTTATTGAAGTGTCCGACAAATTCCGGCCTCAATTAAACGGGCTTTTAAACGCAGAAATTGATGCTGAATCAAATACTCTATCTGCAGGAGCGGGTAAAGAAGGCAGGCGAATACTTTTCTGTTAAACTTGAAGCCGCCCTGAAAGAGATTCTGACCGGTTTCTCAGTGGAAACAGATAATAAAACAGTCCGCAAATCAGTCTCTGAGGCCCTGGAGCGTACAAGAAAGGAGGGAGTCACCAGGTTAGCCTGCCTTAATGCCGTCAGATCCGGATTTAAGATCAGTAAATATCTCGATGCCAAGGCCAAATCGGCCATTGATATTCCGGCAGTCAAGATCTCATCCTGCAAAGTCTGTGGATGATACTTCCGGAATTATTCAACATCCTGCATTATTCCGGCAGCTAAAGGAATGGCGCAATATGAAAGCCAGGGAAATGGATCTTCCGCATTACATGATACTGCCACAAAAAACCATGGTTACCCTGGCCAATTTTATGCCTCACACTCTGCCTGCTCTTGAAATTGGTAAAGGGTATGGGAAAGAAGAAATCAGAAAAATTCGGTGAAGAGCTTCTGGATATTATTATTTCATATTGCAAAAAAGAAAAGATTGAACCTCCGGTCGAAACGCTAACTGAGAGAAAGACTCCAGAAAAAGATTAAAGAAGATACAAAGAAAATAAGTTACGATCTTTTTAAAGAAGGTAAAACAATTTCACAAATAGCAGAGGAGAGAAAGCTGAGTATAACCACTATCGAAGGTCATCTTGCATATTATGTAGGTACTGGTGAAATTCCAATCGGTAAATTTGTATCACAGGAAATAGCAGACCTGATCGCGAGCCATTTTGAAGGAAGCGATGATTTTACAATGGGGCCTGTAAAAGCAGCGCTGGGAGAAAAAGTGTCATGGAGCGACATCAGGTTTGTAATAAACCATATCAGGTATCTCAGAAAATCAAAGAATGGGATCTGATGGTTCATGCCTCCCAATACATTCTGTTTACTCAGTATGTAAAATAAACTACGTTTGCAAAATCTCTTTTGCATGTGATTGTGTCTGTGAATTCCTTTCTTTTACCGTTACGGTACAATTCCCAATTTAATTCTGTCTTTTTGCCTGCAAAAACCCTGGTATTTACTGTAGAATTAACTTTTCCTCCAACCCACCATAATTCCCTTGCTGATGTAAGTCCAAAGGAGTTGTTTATTTTTCCATTATTATTTATTGTGTAAGGAGATAGAGACAAACCAAAAACTCCATCAGATTCCCAGCAGAGATGAAGGGTATCGCAGACAGGTGTTTCGGTTTTTCTGTTTATATTTATGGTAAGATCTACTAATCTGCTCAGGTAAAAGAACAAGTATTTTTTATTTCTTTCAATTTCGCCGAGTGACATTTGTCTGACTGTGACAGGATAATCAGGATTACCTGTAAAGCAAAAATTGTAGTAATGGGCGCCTCTGATCTTTATAAAAGAATATTCGAAACAGCCTGAGCTGTCAGACGAGAATTGACCGGCTTCAATTAGTTCTGATTCATTATTGTTATTTACTGATCCCTGAATAATTATGTTTCTGAAGGGAATACCCGTTTTTATGCTCTCATCCAGAATTTTCCCTTTCAATTTCACGGTTCCCTCAGTATTAGTACATCCGATAAGCACTCCGGAAGCTATGGCAGTGAAAAGGCAGATCCAGATATTAAACAGATTTGTTTTTTGCATTTTGCCGGATGGTCAGAATAACCTAATAAATTTAACAATTTTATCTCAATTGACTGCTCACTGTCAGCAATTCAATAAGCAAAGAAACAGTACCTGCAAAGAAGATGGTCCAGGAATAGGATTGAGACTGTCAAAGAGATTGATGATCATATCATTATGATTCGGGCTGAAATATCCTGTGAATCTTTGTAAAGCATCCGGCTGGAATTTTTATTTTTGTATTTGAATATGTAATCATTTTGAGCCTCGTATTCATTATCAGAAAGCAGATTATTTTTTATTTATGAATGTCAGGTTCCGGTCAGGTATAGTTATTGATATTTAGGACAATCATGATATTAATTCAATTATTCGGACTTTCGGGTGTCGGCAAAACAACACTTGCCAATGCTGTTAAAGAAGAGCTTCTGGAAAGAAAATTTAAAGTTGAAATTATTGACGGTGATGAATACCGGAAAGTAATTTGCAGGGATCTCTCTTTTACAAAAGCCGACAGGATGGAAAATATAAGCAGATTAGGTTTCATAGCCAATATTCTGGCAAGAAACGGCATTATTGCAATCATGTCTGCAATAAGCCCGTATGAAGAAGCCAGGAAGGATTTAAAAATCAAATACCATAATGTATATACTGTCTGGCTGAAATGTCCGATAGAGGAGTTAATAAAACGGGATCCCAAAGGATTGTATCACAGGGCATTATTGCCTGCCAATGATCCTGCTAAGATTAATAATCTAACCGGCATTAATGACACATTTGAGATACCGGAAAATCCTGATCTGATTATTAATACTAACGAGGATGAAATCGACGAATCAAAAAATAAATTACTGAATTTTATATACGAAAAAATAGGTCTGTCAAACTAAAAAGCCTTCTTTTTATTCAACAGCTCCAATAGTATATAGAATAGAACTGTTTTATGAGAAGCCTGGTTTCAATATATTTTACTTTCTGGTGGCTGAGTTCATATCCGCAAAGCTTCGATCTCTCTGTTGCTATTACAGGTCTGAAAAGTACAGACGGCGGAATTCAGATCGGGCTGTATAATAATAAGGAATCATTTCCGGATGTTGACGGACAATACAAGGTGTTTTATTTTAGTGTGGAGGAATTTTCAGGGATTTACACAATCAGTGATTTGCCGGAAGGCGAGTATGCTGTAGCTGTATTTCATGATCAGAATTCTGACAGAATCTGTAATACTAATTTCCTGGGTATACCCAGGGAAGGCTATGGATTTTCAAAAAACTTTAAGCCAAGACTTTTTGTGCCGGATTTCAGCGACTGCAAAATAGATTTGAAGAGCAATATGTCAATTACAATTAATCTGATATACAGATAGTACTTAATTACAGTTTAGATCCCTGCCTTTGAGGGGAAGCGATGAAAACATTTTACCTGATACTGCCCCGGAAAAAATCCCCATATATGCAATCATTTTCAATAACAAAACAGGCTTAAATTAGGTTGTTATATCATAAAACTATAATATTGCGCAAATTTCGGTATCTGGAGCAGGTAATCCCGTGATGTCCGGAATCTAAGATTACGATTTAGCATATGGGCGTACGCAACATACCTTTTAAGTTCCCTGTATCAGTTCTGATAGGAAGCAAACCTGCAAACATAATTCAGGTAGTTAAAGGTTGCCGGATCGATTTGCCGTATTATCCCAAGTTTATATTAACTTTTCTTGTTTCTGTTATTTTTGAATTAATAAGCCTTTGGGAAAGATTGGTCTATAATAAGAAAGTTAAAAATTCTGTAGCAGAGGAGCCTCCTGTATTTGTGGTTGGGTTCTGGAGAAGCGGTACTACACTGTTACATAGTCTTATGTGCAGTGATCCGCGTGCCGGATATGTTACCACTTTTCAGGCAGTTTTTCCGAACTTTGTTCTTACCCGGTTTAAGTGGATGAAACGATTAGCCAACTGGGCGTTACCCAAAAAAAGGCCCTTCGATTCTTTTCCCATGGATATGGATTTTCCCCAGGAAGAAGAGTTTGCGTTAATGAGCCTCCAGTCCGGAAGTTTTTATAAAATATTCTATTTCCCAAAGAATTTTAATGACATATATGATAAGGAATTGCATTTTGAACAATTATCGGATGTAACCAGGAAACGGTGGGAAAAGGAATACTTAAGCCTCATTGACAGGGCAATGATAAATACGGGAGGCAACCGGTACCTGTCAAAAAACCCATGCAACATTTTCAGGATCAGGACCCTGACCGGTCTTTTTCCGGATGCGCGATTTATTTTCATATACAGAGATCCATACACTGTTGTCGAGTCGCTGTGCCGCTTCGTGAATGAAATCCTTCCGGGATCTGAGCTTCAGCATCTTGATGGAGGACTTCCAAGGGAGCATTTTGCAAGGTTATACAAAGACTCTATGGATGAATACATAAATGTGAAGGAGAGCATAAAACCTGGTAATCTGATTGAATTAAGGTATGAAGAATTCATAAAACAACCGGTTGAAATCCTTCGTGACATTTACAAACAGCTTGACATTCCCGGGATTGAGGAAGCAATGCCCTTCATGGAGGCATATCTTGGAAATAACCATCCTGAATCCCGGATGCCATATCAGATATTACCGGAAACCTATACCCTGGTTAATGAATATGCCGGAGATATTGTCTTAAAACTGGGATATCAGGTTGTTGAGTCTCCTGAATAGTCACTTTGTAGTAATAACATAAATTACTTTTAATTTCAGACACTTCAAAGATAATGCGGATGGAAAAAATGATTAAAGCAATGCTGAAGATCAAATGGCTGATCATACTCCTGGTAATGGCAATCACCATCTTCCTTGCATTCCGGATTCCTCATATTAAAATAAATTCTGATGTAATAAGCTCATTACCCGACAGTGACAAGGATGCTGTGCTCCTGAAAAAAATAGGGGCAAAGTTTGGAGGAAATAAAACAGGAATGATAATTCTTGTAACGGAAGATATATTCACCCCGGCAGTACTGGAGCATGTAAAACAAATAACAGATACCCTGTCAGATACGGAAGGCGTTTTATCTGTCACCAGTCTGACCAATATCATGGATATTAAGGCAGATGAAGACGGACTTGAGATCGGACAGCTTATCGATACGGACAATCTGCCCGATAACGCGGAAGATCTGGCACTTCTGAAGGAAAGGGTATTGTCGCACGAAAATTTCAGGGGAACAATCGTCTCTGAAGATGGGACTTCAACAATAATTGTGTTTTCCCTATCGGAGGATGAGAATATGCAGTCGCTGGCCAATCTGGTTAGGGAAAAAACCGAAAGCCTCAACCTGCCTGAAAAGATCTATTTTGGAGGTTCACCTATGCTTATCACCTCCATTTCAAAACTTATTGCAGCCGACCTCAAGAAGCTTCTTCCAATCGCATTTATCCTGATCTCACTTGTTCTGTATCTTGGCTTCCGTTCAATCAGAGGCATAGTCCTGCCACTGCTTACAGCTGTTATATCTATTTTGTGGGTGCTCGGTATTATGTCATTGACAGGGGCTGAAGTTACTATGGTCTCCAACAATATCCCAATTGTCTTGCTGGCTGTTGGAACTGCTTATGCCATACATGTGGTGAACAGGATAGACCAGGTCAGGGACAAGCTGAACCAGGCAATTCTGATTGCCCTTACTTATGTGACGATTCCGGTGGTACTTGCGGCCCTTACTACCATTGGGGGCTTACTCTCCTTCCTGTTTGGATCATATCTTACAATGATCAGGGATTTTGGTATGTATACAGCGCTCGGAACTTTTTTCGCACTGGTTCTGTCAATCTTTTTTGTACCCGCCGTCATTTCAGCTTTCAAATGGGAAAACATGCAAAAGAGTGTCGAAAGGAATGAAAAGGAAGTTACTTTCTTTTCAAGATATTTCCATCTTCCACTGCATAAATTGTTGTTCAACCACGCCAGAAGGATCCTGTTTATCTGGATTGGCATAACACTGGTCAGCATCGGAGGAATTTTTCTTATCAAAAGAAATGTGGATGTAAGAAACTATTTCAAAAAGGATAATCCTGCCAGGATTGCTGAAGATATTATGACTGAAAAATTCGGAGGTTCAAAACCTGTCTTCGTGCTTTTCCAGGGAGATATCCAAAGTCCTGATCTGTTGAAGAAAATGCTTCAGGCCGGGGAATATATGAAAAAGAGTCCCGGCGTTGTTACCACCCAATCGGTTGCAGGACTTATTGCAGATATAAACGGAGCACTCGGAGAAGGCAGGAAGATACCTGAGGAGAGAGAAAAGATTGAACAGCTGTGGTTCCTGCTTGACGGCAATGAAAACATGCAGAAGTTTGTATCAGAAGACCTGGATGAGGCTATTATAATATCAAAATTCCTTTCTCCCGAGAACAAGGAAAAAAAGGAGTTCGGAGAGTACATGAACCGTTTCATAAAGGAATATTCAACAGCTGATTGTACCATATCTGTCACCGGAATGCCATTCATTGAGGCAACCATGGACCAAAGCCTGATCAACGGCCAGGCAGGAAGCCTTATTATTGCAGTCATATTTGTAATAATAATTGTCAGTATAATATTACGCTCAGCCGTAGCTGGCATTTATGCTGCAATACCCGTAATTTCAACAATCATAGTTTTGTTCGGATTCATGGGTTATGCCGGGATCCCATTGAATATTGCCACGGTACTTGTAGCAAGCATTGCAATGGGTATCGGCATCGATTATTCAATCCATGTGATATCTCATTTCAATAGTCACATACAGGAAGGAGCCTCCATATCTGAAGCACTGGATGTAACAATAGCTGTGAGCGGAAAGGCAATAATTATTAATGTTATTTCGGTTTCTGCAGGATTCCTGGTTCTTCTCTTCTCCGAAATGGTTCCACTTGAATATTTCGGGCTGCTGATATCACTCAGTATGGCAGGCTCAGGATTAAGCGCCCTGACATTGCTTCCTGTAATCCTTATACTTTCCAACAGACGCCGGAAACCTATGAATAACATATGAACAAAAAATTGAAAAAGTCGTTTTTTAATTAAATACAGGACTAATGAAAAAAATCAGAGTCTTCAGTTACCTGATCATTGTCATGATCTTTGCAACCATAATGGATGCAGCATCGCAGGATGCTTCTGCAATTCTTGAAAAGATGGACAATATTATAATCGCTCCAAAAGACAAGGAGGGCAAGGTCTCAATTATCCTTATCGATAAATACGGCAAAGAAAAAGTGCGTGAAGCACAGTTGCTCCAGAAAGGCTCACATAAAAAGCTGTACCGTTATACAAAACCTGAATCGCAGGCAGGAATAGCAACACTGACACTGCCGGATAATGTAATGTGGCTCTATTTACCGGCATTCGGAAAGCCCAAAAAGATCTCAATGTTAACAAAAGATTCCTCCTTCAACAATACGGATTTCTCCTATGAGGATATGGCAACAACACCGTATGCTGAAAGATTCTCTCCTGAACTTCTTCAGTCTTCAGATGCTTTCTATATCCTGAACCTCATACCAAAATCAGGTAAGTCGAATTATTCAAAGATCGTTACAAGAATAAATAAAGAGCATGGTTATGCTGAAACTATGGAATTCTATGATCTGAAGGGTAAGAAATTCAAGGAAGCTGTTTACAGATATGAAAAGGTAGGCAAATACTGGAATGCAGAGGAAGTCCTTATGAGAGATATTGAGAAAGATCACAGCACAAAGATCCTGATATCAGATGTTAAGTTTGATCAGGGCCTGTCAGATGATATTTTCATGGTAGAAAAGCTGAAGCCTGAAGAAACCAAAAAACAAAATTGATCAGACAACCAGGTCGGAGGGTGGTACAAAAAAAAGCGAATCCTCGCTTTGGCAAGAATTCGCTTCATTTCTGATTTGATTACCTCCTGTTTGAATTTTTTGCAGGCTCGGTTGATTTTTTATTTTCGCTGCTTCTTGAAGTTTTCACAGACTGGCTCTGTCCGCTGCTCCTGCGGCTTGAGAAGCTTTCTCCCTTTGCTGCCTGGTTACCGGCTGATCTGCTTTTTGCAGTACTCTGAACAGGTTTTGTATTTGCAGGGGCCCTGTCGCTCACGGTGGCAGCTGGTCTTCTTGCAGAGCTTGTTTTGTTCTCTTTTACAGGGGTTGCAGAGAACCTGTCATTCACAGTGGCAGTCGACCTTTTTGCAGAACCTGAACCCTGTTTTGTATCCGGTTTTGCAGCCAGCCTTTCATTCACAGTGGGAGCTGACCTCCTTGCAAAATTTTCATTTTGTTCCGTTGCAGGTTTTGCGGCATATTTGTTATTCACAGTGTTGTCTGATCTTCTTACAGAACCAGTATTTTGTCCCTTAGCCGGGGTACCAGCAGATCTTGTCGCAGTAGTAGCGGTCCTTCTGGATGTGCTGAAGCTGGTACCTTCAGGTTTCCTGTTCTGATTTGCGCGGTTATCAGTTCTTGCCGTTGTGGTATTCGAGAATGTCTGACCACTCCGTCTGTTAGTCTGTTCGGGATTTGTCCTGGCGTACAACTCTTCTCCATGACGCCTCTGTTCGGGGTGTGAATAGGTGTTCCTGTAATGCCCCGACTCTATCCTCTGGCTGACATAATGGGAATGCGAACGTTTGTTATTATAGTAGAAGTCGTTCCAGTGACTATAGCGGTAATGGTCGCAATGACGGTAATGACTGTAATAGTGGTTATGCCAGTTGTAATGGTATCCGTAGTAGAAATGCCAGTAATAGGGTCTCCAGGGATTCCAGTATGAAGGGTAATAGCCCCAGTACCAGGCGGAGTGCCATGCCACATAGGTGGGCATGTACATAAACCTTATTACCGGCCAGGCTGCAACCTCATAATAGGTTGTTCTGACAACTGCAACGTTCCCGTCATAACTCCCGTTATACCCGGGATTGGGTGTCTCATTGGCGTACTGCTCATCGTAAATCGGCTCAATAATGTAGTTCCTGCCGTACAAAGCTTCATCGCCAATCAGCTGTATCTGAACCTGACCGTTCTGGAAGCGCTGAACCGTAAAAACGGCAACATCCTGGTTTTCCCTTTTGTTTATGGCAACCCGGAGCACTATGTTATGCACATCGCGGTCGACATAGTCTATTACCCTGATGTAATCAATCAGATTGTCGCCATTAAGGTCGAGGTTGTTTATTCTGGTATTTTCCTCATTCAGATTTCTCTCAAAACTTTCGAGTGTTTCTGATCCCTGGAATAACTGCATAACTGCATAAAGATTAAGATTATCCCCGGGCAGGCCGAGGTATTCATTCTGGCGGGTCTGTGCCAGCATTGTGGTACAGGTTGCGAACATTGCCAGGAGTACTGTGGTGGTTAAGAACTTTTTCATGACGTTTGTTTTTAAAAGAACAAGTGTGAACAATATGTTAAATGCAAATCCCGTACCGAGATTTTCAATATCTTCACATTGAAATTAAAAATGATCTGATTTTCACTGATAATCAGGCTGGAATGATGCAAAAAAAACTGAGGGTTATACTGAAAATTGTTGCGGTAATCGCAGTATTGCCTGTTGTTTTATATGTTTTTGCCCTGTCGGGAGTATTCGGTCATCTTCAAAGTAAGGAGGAACTGCGAAATTACAGGAATGCAACGGCCACAGTCGTATTATCTTCAGAGAATGAACTTATTGGCAGGATCTTTTCGGAAAACAGAACAAATATTTCCTTCAGCCAGATTCCGCCAGGCCTTGTTGATGCTCTGATTGCTACGGAAGATATCCGTTTCTATGAACATAAAGGTGTTGATGTCAGGAGTCTCATCAGAGTCTTTTTCAAATCACTTCTTCTGAGTAAAAGCAGTTCGGGAGGCGGCAGTACAATCTCCCAGCAGCTGGCAAAAAATATGTTTGGCAGGAGGCATTCAGGTCCGCTCTCCATTTTAGTAATAAAAACAAAAGAAGCAATACTGGCTCACCGGCTCGAAAAAACATTCAGCAAGGAAGAAATACTTACACTTTACCTCAATACCGTTTCTTTCGGAGAGAATATTTATGGTATTGAAACAGCATCCCTTAGATATTTCAATAAAAAAGTCGAACATCTGAAACCCGAAGAATCAGCTGTACTGGTAGGAATGCTCAAGGCAAATACCCTTTACAATCCCCGTCTTCATCCTGAAAATGCATTAGCAAGAAGGAATGTGGTTCTTAAGCAGATGGAGAAGTACAACTATCTTAAACCATCCGGTGCCGACTCGCTATGTACACTGCCATTGATCCTGGATTATGGAGACATTTTATCTCAAGGTCCGGCTGACTATTTTCTGGTGAGAGTAAGAAAAGAAGCTGAACAGATATTGCAAAATTCACATTCTTTTGCCGGTAACGAGTGGAATATTGAGCAGGATGGATTGATTATTACAACAACATTGAATCTGAATCTTCAAAAGGCTGCATTGGAATCTTTTCACGAACATCTCCAGATTATGCAGGAAAGATTGTGGAACCAGTATATGAGTACAGTCAGGTAAAAAAGCCTTAAGGCAGATAGCTGACCTGGCACTTAAGGACCTTCAGTATGAAGGACGTGCAGGAGAAATCAATATTCAGCAGATTTTTGACTGGAACGGTTCCCGTACCGATTCAATTTCTGTTGATGACAGTCTTAAACAAGCTTTATTGATCTTACATGCTGGCTTGCTTGCCATCGACCCCGTAACCGGTGCTGTCAAAGCCTGGGTTGGCGGTATTGATTTTCAAACCCAGCCATACGATCAGATCCATGCACGTAGGCAGATGGCTTCAGTATTTAAACCTATCCTCTATGCTGTGGCATTTGAGGATGGAATCGAACCATGCCGGTATCTCGACAATGATTCGATTGTTATTTCAACAGATACCGGGGAGTGGAGTCCTGAAAATTATGATCATACCACAGGGGGAAAATATTCACTGGCCGGCGCACTTGCTCACTCCATGAATATCCCGACCTTTAATTTGTTTTCAAACCTTGGATTTGCAAAACTTGATTCGCTCTGGAAGAAAATGGGATTTTCCTTTCCCCTTGTTAACAATCCATCACTGGCCCTTGGAACTGCTGAAGCGAACATATTAGAAACAGCCATCGCCTATTCTTCTTTTGCCAATGGAGGTTTTCGTGTCACCCCTCAAAGTATCATATCAATAAAAACACATGATGGAGAAATTATCTGGCAGAATGAATTCAGTATTGTTAATGAAAGGGTTCTTACCGGGAGATCAGCCGTTTTGATCAGTGCTATTTTACAGAAAGCCATCAGGGAGGGTACAGGATCATCAATGAGCAGTGTCTATGGGGTTAATCTCCCCCTTGCAGGAAAGACAGGAACATCGCAGGATTATTCCGATGCCTGGTTTGCCGCTTTTAATCCGAAGCTGGTTATCGTTACCAGGGTAGGGGCTTCATCGGGAGCAATACATTTCAATAACGGATCAGATGGCTCGGGAAGTGCACTTGCCTTGCCTCTTGTAGCATTGACATTGAAAAAAGTTCAGGACAACGACACCCTGCCGGCACAATTAATCGCCCCATTTCCTGATCTGCCTCCCGAATTGTTGGGGATACTTGATTGTCCCGATTTTAAAGAAAAAAACATATTTGACAAAGTCCGGGATCTATTTCAGAAAAAGGAGATTTCTCCCGGTAAGGGTGATAAAAAAGGGGAACAGAAGAAAAAGGGATTCTTTAAAAGGTTATTCGGGAAGTGATTCACGGAGTGCAAATGACAATAAATGACAGCCGGACCTATTTTCAGCTATTTCTTAATGCACCGTACAGATTCCCCGCGCTGCTTGGGATTGCTGCTCCGGTTTATACTACTGGTCTGTGAAAGGTAGTGGTCAACGGCGCTGCGGGAATTACTTTCTGTCGAGCTCCACCATGTACCGATGCTTCCCTGGTTGAGAAATGTTCCGTTCTCAACGCGATATCCTCCCGGGAAGCCTGTAAAACCGGATTCATTAGTTCCTTTGTAACCTTCACTCCATCCGCTGGTGCTTTTCATTTTATTTCCGGCTACTTTTTGTCCTTTTAAATAATTAGTCAACTCTGCCCAGTCAGCATCATCCGACAATGTCCATCCGGCCGGAGCCAGACCTCTGGGGTCGTTCAAAGCGAACCAATTGTAAAGTTTGCCGTATTTTGCGCTGTTTGTCGTGTCGTTGTTATAATAACACCATGCAGGTTTGCCTGATTCACCGGCTGTTACCCACTCTGTGTTGGTCCTTGCCTCAGGTATTGAATCGCCATTGCGGAATGTACTTACATTCAGGTTTGCAACTGCCCAGGTTTGTGTACCGATCGTTATGGTACCCGGATCTTTCTTTTTAACCGGTTCAGATGTAGTGCTCTTTGAGGTGGTTTTTGGCTTTGTCTGAGCAGACTTGGAAGTCTGGCTGGACTTTGGTTTCGCCTGTGTGGTTTTTTTTGTGGTTTGCGTGGTCTTTGTCTGGGCCTGGGCATTACCTGGCATATTTCCTAAGGAAAACAACAGGATAAAAACACCGGCTATGATGATGATAGTTTTTGTTTTTTCCATATTTCTCATCTTAAAATAAAATCATTTAACACTTAGGGAACACAAAGGAAAAAGCAGCATCCTGATGACTTTATCTGCTTCTGTATTTGCTGACTATCAGATATTAAACGTGAACGGAAAGACTTTATTATTCAAACCGGGAGAAGTCTTGAATTACAGGATGCGACACGAATGCATTGTACTGGATATGAGGGGAAAAAGAAGGTGGTAATAATTAAGTATATATTCAGAAATATACCTCAGAGAGAATATTTTCATCTGGTATGCCTTTGTCCCTCAAAATATGGTAAACCTCATAAATCATATTGTTATTCCCGCAAACATAAAACAGCATATCCGGTTCCACGGGGAAACCCGGCAGAAACCTTGTGACTCTGCCTTTATGACCACCGTTATACTCTTTTGAAGTACACAAGATATACCTGCGCGGATCATAATCGTTCCTCTCGTATGCCTCATCCTTATAACGGACTCCATGAATCAGGATATAATCAATTCCGGGATAAGAGCTTACAAAACTATGGAAAGGCGAAATACCAGTACCCGATGCGATAAATACCAGTTTTCTGGAGAACATGTCGTATGATTCCAGTCCGAAAGATCCAAAGGGACCGTTAACCTGAAGTAACTGGCCTGGTTTGCACTGTTTCAGTTGTCTGGAGACTTTGCCTTCAGGAATTTCCCTGACCAGTATCTCCAGGTAATCATCCTTTTCACCACTGTAAATTGAATATTCACGCTGATCCAATTCTCCCTCCAAACCAACAATAATATGTTGCCCAGCCCTGAAATCCATATTTCCACGGTCGAGCCTCAAAACAAACGTTCTTTCAGTTAAAAGCCGTATTTGCCTGATTTTATGTAAGTCCGCAGAGACATCCGGACCTGATACTTTCTCTTCAGGATACATGTTTTTATAATTTCATTTCTTTCAGACGAATTTAACAATGAGATTATTCGTTTGTTCAATCCTGAAGAACCAGGATCCTGTTTTGATGGTCAGATAACTACTTCTGGTTTGGTCACGGATGGTATTTTCGACTTGTTCCCTGATTATCACTTAAACCATTCGCAAAGATAAGCCGGTGAATAGCGGGAAATATTGTACATTTATTCCTGGTATCTGATTGTAATTTTTAAACTCAATTACCTATGAAAATGACCTTGGGAAGAATCAGGATCTGCATTTTTGTTGTTTGTCTTTCTTTTCAGCAGCTGCAAAAAAGATCAGTCAATAACATCGCTTCCAAGAAGTGTACCTGAAGCGGAAGGAGTTTCTTCGCAGGGAATCATTGATTTCCTGATGCTGCTGCCAGAAGCAGGCACGAATTTCACAGTTTTATGTTCCTGCGGCATGGAAAGGTAATAGCAGAAGGATGGTGGAATCCATACAAACCTGAGCTCAGGCATACGCTATATTCGACCAGCAAGAGCTTTACAGCCACTGCTGTTGGTTTTGCCGTCAGTGAGAACCGGTTGTCAGTCAATGATAAAGTCGTCTCATTTTTCCCGGATGAATTGCCGGATTCCGTGAGTCCGTATCCTGGCAGAGATGAGGGTCAGGGATTTGCTAAGTATGTCCGCAGGACAGGACCCCGATCCAACATTTAAAACAGTAATTTCTGACAGTAACTGGGTCAGGTCATTTCTGGCGGTACCTGTTGTTCATGAACCGGGTACAAAATTCCTTTATAATACTCTGGCCACTTATATGTTATCTGCCATAGTGCAAAAAGTAACGGGAGAAAAAGTAATTGACTTCCTTAAGCCGCGATTGTTCGAACCTCTGGCAATTGAGGGAATGGATTGGGAAGTGGATCCCCGCGGAATTAGTACCGGGGGCTGGGGCTTGAGGCTGAAAACAGAGGACATGGCCAAATTCGGACAGCTTTTTTTGCAGAAAGGGAAATGGGATGGGAAACAATTACTCCCTGAAGCATGGATTGAAGAGGCAACAACTAAAAAGATTGACCAGGAACCCGATACGCCTCAGGCCGTAAAAGATTCCAGCGACTGGCTGCAGGGATATTGCTATCAGATGTGGCGCAGCCGCCACAATGCATACCGGGCCGACGGAGCATTTGGACAGTTTATCATTATTATGCCTGATCAGGATGCAGTAATTGCCGTTACATCAGAAACACCTGATATGCAGGAAGAAAAAAACCTGATTTGGGAGTATTTGCTGCCAGCCATCAAAGCGGATAAATTGCCGGAGAACAGTGCATTATCTGCAACACTGAGGGAACAATTATCATCCCTGTCACTTCCATTGCCGGTCACAGGAAATAGTCCTTCCATGGCATCACAGATTTCGGGCAAAACCTTTGCTCTCAGCCCCAATGATAAACACATGGAAACAATTAACTTCCGGTTTAGAGACAATGTCTGCGAAGTTTCCATGATGATTGATTCAATGAGCTATAATTTTTCCCTGGGATCAGGACAATGGATCACAGGGTGAGACCACCCGGTTGGGACCAAATTTATTATTGCTCGCCAAAGCTCATTTTGTTGGCCTTCCGCCTTCCGGAGTAGCCGGGAGCTATGGCTGGAAGGATGAAAATACTCTGGAAATGAAACTGCGATATATCGAAAGTCCGCATACCGAAACCATCACCTGCAGGTTTGAAAATAACAGAGTATCGGTTGGCTTTCATTACAGTAATGAGCCAGACAATGTTCCGGCTGAATTAACAGGTGTTGCAAAAGATTTGTAAAAATCACAATTATGAAACGGTTAAATTTTATTATTATATTCCTGCTCATTGCCGGGGCAGGCCATGCCCAGAAGATCATGGGTTTTACGGATGCCAATGCTGCAAACCAGATAAACTGGGAAAAACAGTTTGTCGCCCAGCTTCGTACAGAAAACATGGATAAGTGGATGCAGTTTCTTGCATCTCATCCGCATCATGTTGGCAGTCCTCAGGATAAGGCGAATGCAGAATACATGGCTGACTTATTTAAGCAATGGGGCTATAATACAGAAATCGAATCTTACTATGTATTGTTTCCAACACCTAAGTTAAGATTGCTGGAACTCACAGGCAGCAGGCCTTTTAAGGCGAAACTTGAAGAGCCGGCCCTGAAAGAGGACAAAGCTTCGGGGCAAAAGAGTGAACAGCTGCCTACATATAATGCCTATTCGGCTGATGGTGATGTAACGGCTGAATTAGTCTATGTTAATCATGGTATTCCTTCAGATTATGAAGAGCTGGAAAGAATGGGAGTTGATGTGAAGGGTAAAATTGTGATTACAAGGTATGGAGGGTCCTGGAGGGGGATAAAACCAAAAGTAGCATATGAGCATGGAGCCGTTGGTTGCCTTATTTATTCCGATCCTCTTGATGACGGCTACTCTCAGGGAGATGTCTATCCTGTAGGCGCATTTCGTCCGAAAGATGCAGTTCAGAGGGGTTCAGTGATGGATATGCCTGTTTATCCCGGTGATCCTCTTACACCCGGGGTAGGAGCCACCAAAGATGCAAAACGTTTAGACAGGAGCGAAGCGGTTACCATCATGCAAATACCTGTACTGCCAATCTCCTGGGAGGATGCCTTGCCTTTGCTGCAATCATTGGGCGGACAGGTTGTGCCTGCTTCATGGAGAGGCGGATTACCCATAACATATCATGTTGGTCCGGGCAAAGACAAAGTACATTTGAAACTGCAATTCAACTGGGATATAAAGCAATTATATAATGTGATAGCTAAATTACCCGGCAGTGAATTACCGGATGAATGGATTATTCGCGGCAATCATCATGATGCCTGGGTAAATGGCGCTGCTGATCCTGTCAGCGGCATAGTGTCGGAAATGGAAGAGGCAAGGGCAATCGGGGAACTGGTGAAGAAAGGATTTAGGTTAAAGCGCACCCTGGTTTATTGTGCATGGGATGGAGAAGAAGCTGGTCTTCTCGGGTCAACGGAGTGGACAGAGGATCACAGGGAAGAGTTAGGTGAAAAGGCTGTTTTTTATTTAAACACGGATGGCAACTCCCGTGGTTTTATAAGTGCATCGGGATCACATTCCTTGGAACCGTTTTTTAATGAAATAGCCGGTGATGTCATTGATCCGCAGACAGGAGTGAGTATAAAGGAAAGAAGATATGCCCTTGCAATGGTAACTGCAGATAATTCAGCCAGGGTTAATATGGCAGGGAATAAAAATATTAGTCTGGGTGCTCTGGGCGCAGGGTCCGACTGGTCAGGGTTTCTACAGTTTACAGGCATCGCATCCATGAATATAAGTTTTGGCGGAGAAGGGGATGGCGGAGAATATCACTCTATCTATGATTCGTATGATCATTTTGTGAGATTTACGGATCCGGGATTCCATTACGAAGTTGCTCTGGCGGAAACTGCCGGCCGGGCTATGATGAGAATGGCCAATGCTGATGTATTGCCATTTGACGTCAGTAGTTTTTATAAAACAGTTGCAGAGTATGTGGCTGATCTGAAGACGCTTCTTGATAATTCAAGAACGGGAACCGAACAGGAAAATAAGATGATAGGGGAGAAATTATTTGACCTGGCAAAAGACCCGGCAAAAGTATATCTGTCTCCGGAAATACAGGATGCAGTGCCATATCTTGATTTCAGCGTCCTGGAAAATACAATGGTACGGCTCAGGGAGGCTACGGAAGAATTTCGGGAACAATATGCGAACGCTGTCAGGTTGCCTGCCGGTAAACAAAATGAGCTGAATGAGATTTTATACAAAGTTGAAAGAAGCCTTATCAATGAAAACGGATTGCCAGGGAGGCCATGGTTCAAACACCAGATCTATGCCCCCGGATTATACACCGGTTATGGGGTAAAAACCCTGCCGGGGATCCGTGAGGCAATTGAACAGAGTAACTGGAGTGAGGCTCAGGAGAATATTGAGATCGTTTCGGAAACTATTGAGGCTTATGCACAGCAGGTGCGAAATGCAACGGATATAATGAAAAATGCTTTTTAGAGTAGAATTCCGGGGAGTTTTACCATCAATGTTCTACGCTCTACGCTCTAGGCTCCTTCTACACCTCCCCATAAGCTATATTCATAATTTCAAAAACGGTATCTTTCTTTGCCTGTTTCAAGGTGACTTTGTCACCGGTTTTTTTATTTATTAATATTCTTGCCAGAGGTGATATAAAGGAGATTTTTCCTTTGGAGATATCAGCCTCATCAACACCTACTATCTGAAAAGTCTGAATGTTTCCTGATCCTTCGGTTTTGAGAGTTACTGATGCACCGAACCTTATTTCATTTTGTGGTTGCTCCGTAGGATTAACTACTTTGGCTTCAGCAATTCTGTTGTTCAGCAGGTGTAATCTGGCATTGATATAGTTCAGTGCTATTCTTTTCTCATTCTCATTGCCGCTGCCCAGGTTATCTTTTTCACTGACAAGCGCCTGTTTTTCAGCCAGCAGCTGATCCATACCAGCCCGGGTAACAAAGTTTGGCACTCCTTCCGGTAAATATGCCCTCTGCGGTACTATCGGAATTTCTTCCTGATCGTCTTCTTTAACAAATCCTCTGCTCATAGCTCATAAAGTGTGAAGTATAGATTTGTAACAATAAAATTATCTATTTAAGGATATCTTTTTTTCAATTTTAGTTAAATTTTCAAAACTTTATCTCCCTGTTCTTTGAGCTCTGGGATTTAACCACGGGGTTGCACGGAGTTAACGCGGAGTTGCACTGATTAAGGTTTCTTGCCGCAAAGGCGCAAAGGTGCAAAGGCAAGATAGTTCGTCAGGTTATTGCCTTCAGTCCCTCCCACCTCTACGCTCAACGCTTTGTGCTCTTCACTGATTGTCCTCATACCTCATTCCTCATTCCTTCTTCCCCTGCACCCTGTGCAATTGATCTTTTTTCCGACCTTTACATAAACTCTGACTGATATGTTCTGGCACATACTCGACATTTTTTTCGTAATCTTTCATACATCCCTGATAATCTTCAATCTTTTCGGTTGGATATGGAAACGTAGCAGGAGACTGAACCTGATTATACTCTCCTTAACCGGCGCATCATGGTTATTTCTCGGACTGATAGTCGGGACATTGGGTTATTGTCCGTTGACAGACTGGCATTTTAGCGGTTCTTGAAAAACTGGGCAGGACAGATCTGCCGAATTCTTACATCAAATACCTGGCAGACAGACTGACCGGCCTGGATATTAATGCTTCAATGGTTGATAAATTGACTCTTTATTGTTTCCTGACGGTGCTGGTAATTTCAGGCATATTGAATTTGAGAGATTATATCAGGAAAAGAAATCCACGATAGCATTTCATAAGTAAGGAGATTAACATGTCAAAATTGGAATTGGATAATTACATCGGATGTCTTCTTGGAGGGGCGATTGGGGATGCGCTTGGAGCACCAACCGAATTCATATCTTTAAACGGGATTCTTCATAAGCATGGAAATCAGGGGGTAACTGATTATGTTGAATTTGAGGATAATTCAGTCAGCTCAAGACTTGCATTTGTGCAATAATAACAGCTAGAAAATTCACCTCATTGCTTCTTGCCTGGAGACCTGAGCTATTCCCTCAAGCCATTTTTCTGCATTAGTTATAAAATCTTTTATGAGTTTTCATGATTTTCTGAATCCTATTTTATTCTGATTCTGAAACGGCTTTTCCATTTTACAAAGGTCAGTAAGCCTGTTAAAATCAAGTGCATCACTTTCAGTTATATTATCTATAATGTATTTTCTGGTAATATTATCTATTTCGCCGCCGCTAAGATTAAATTTTGTGGCCAGGAATTCAGCCTGTGATTCGGTTAATTCCGGCAGTTTCGACTTCCATATTCTCCTGCTTGCCTCAGGAACAGGATTTGTAAATTCAACCTTGAATAAAAACCGTCTTTCGAATGCGCTGTCAAGGTTTACTGTAAGGTTTGTGGTCGCAAAGAGGATGCCTTTGAATGCCTCCAGTTCCTGCAGAATTATATTCTGAATGGTATTTAAGGTCTGGTCAACTGCTGAGGCATTGCCTTTGAGCTCTGTCCGCCTGGAGAAAAGACCGTCAGCTTCATTGATGAATAGAATGGGTTTTTCGCGCGAGTTGTCCGACAATCTCCTGTAATCATCAAAAAGCTTCTTGACTGTCCTTTCAGATTCTCCGAACCACTTGCTCCTCAGCTGGCTCAGGTCAACCATCAGGATGTCACGGCGGGTTTTTTTCGCAATCTGATAGACGGATTCTGTTTTTCCTGTGCCAGATGTCCCGTAAAAGATTATGGTTATCCCTCCGGGAAGGCTTCTGCTCTCGAGTTTTTTCCTGTAGGCATTGAAGTTCTTTTTATCCAGGACATTTGTGATGTTATCTATCTGTTTCTGAAGCTTATCCCCGAAAAAAAGATTTTTACCCTTTATTTTACAGCATTTGAACAGGGTATCATCTGTTTCATTTTTTATGTTAAGCTCCGGATAATCCTTATAGAGAATTTTAAGGGTTTTGGGCGTCAATACTACTGTCTTGTCATTCATGAACTGGGATTCCTGAAATTGAATGATATCATTCTTAAAGAGTTCATTTCTTCTTACTGCAAAGTTCTGTTCAAATTCCATCTGCTCCGCAAGGTCATCAAACAGTGCCTGCGTAACGGACTCAATGCAGTAATCCCCTTCTCTTTTGAACCGGAAATATGCAAGTGCAAAAACGATGCACTTATTCACGGTCTGAACGGAATTTTTATTCAGGAACTGTAAAAAAGGGAGACTGGTATTATTTGAAATCATGAACTCAACCTGGTCGAACAGTACGTTTGTATTCATTGAATTTTCAGTCCTTGAATATATTAGTTCATGCACTTTTTCAAGGAAAATGGGCAGATTGAAACTGGTTGATGTTTGAAGCTTGCTTTTATCTGAAGTTCTGAGAGATTCGATGACATTGAAAGGTACGACATATCCGAAATCAGAATAGGTTGACTTCCTGCCATGCGCTTTATTGCATTTCAGAATATATGACTTGCGTTCAAGAGCTTCAATCTCATGTATGATATTGATTATTTTCAAGGCGCTGCATCTCAGGTGTCTTGCCAGGGAGTCGAGAGTTACCGTTCTCTGAAGGCTAAGTTCTGCCATGCAGGCAAAAAGAACGGCCTGGCCGGAGGTTATTTCCAGGAATTCGGATATCCTTCCAATTTCTTCCCTTGCTGAAGTGAGTTTATCAAAGTCAAGGCTGCACTTCGCGGCTGCCGATGAGATCTTTTCAATCTGGCTAAGAATGCTCTGGTTCATTATATTACTCATATTATATGGGGCTTATTTTTTAATAATGTTTAAACTCATATATTTATGTTCATCTTTCAGCAAAAATAGAATCTGACATTGCAGCGTATCTGCATTTTAATATTTAAATAAAAAAATGCCAAAGAATAAAGATGCCCTCATAAGATACAGGGTAATAAACAGGTGCTTCCGTGAAAGGACATTTGTTACCCTCCAGGACCTTAAGGAGGCCTGTGAAAGAACGCTTGATATCTATCCTATTGGCGACAGAACCATCCAGGCAGATATCAATGCCATGCGCTATGACGGGCGACTTGGTTATAACGCTCCCATAAAAATTGACAGGACAAGGGGAGTATATTATTATGAAGACCCTAACTATTCCATTGACAACATTCCCCTTAATGAGGATGAGATGGAATCTCTGGTCTTTGCATCAAGACTGCTGGAACAGTACAGCGATGTTGAAATATTCCGAGGACATTCACCGGATCTGTCCGTAAGCTGGTTGATACGCTTAATGTATACAGGCTTAATGATGAAGACACTATCCGGAATTTCATCGAGTTTGAAACAGCAGTAATCGCAAAAGGCACTGAATTTCTTGAGCCGCTTATTGAGGCATTGAAGAACAGAAATGTTGTCAGAATTGAATATAAATCATTTATTTCAAAGAGGAAAACCGTAAACCTGATACATCCCTGTCACCTTAAAGAATACCGGAACAGATGGTACCTGATCGGATACAATGAAAGATATTCCGGTATCCGTACTTATTGCCTCGACAGGATCCTGAGCGTAAACACTGATGAAAACACAAGGTTTATTGATAAGGGATTTGATGCAAGGAAATACTATGAAAATGTAATCGGGGTGAGTGTCATTAACAGGAAGCCTGTCGAGATCCTATTGGAGTTTTCAGACATACAGGCACAGTATGTGATAACCCAGCCTTTGCATCACAGCCAGGAGAGAGTAGCAGAAATAAAGGACAGGATCGTTTTCAAATATTTCCTGGTGCCGAATTTTGAACTGATTGCAGCCATACTCCATTGGGGACATGAGGTTAAGGTATTAAAGCCGGAGCAGTTGAAAGAGAAAATACTGCAAATCACGAGGAAAACAATTGATGAATACACTTAAGCCTGAAAGCAGGTGCTTTATTGCCCACCTGATAGAAAGTTGGAGAAGTTTAAAGGGTTTAAGGGGTTGAAAGAGTTGACGGTGTTGTTATGTATAGATCACCTCCCGGAAGGACACTCCTTTTACACATCTTTTTCAATTATTTAACCACTGAGTTTCACTGAGTTTTCACGGAGGACCACTGTTGCATTGATCTGAATTTAAATAATTTAGCAAAGGAATTCAATAGTAATTCTTATAGTCCCGTAGATATTGGTGTAATGAACTCCGTGTTTTACTCCGTGATACCCCGTGAAACTCAGTGGTTAATAAGATTTTGATATCTAAAGTATTATTCAAACCTAAGAAGCTTATTCAGCAGGGTCATGCCATCTTATGTAAAGGTATAATTGAGTCATTTATGGACTTAAACGATTGAATTTCTTTATGAAATAAAATAATTTTCAGAGTGATGTAAAATAAAAAATTCTGATGCAGATTGGCTGCATTCTCAGGTTGTAACATTGTCATGAAATCAAAAATAATATAATGTTATGACAGCACAGATCGGAGAGAAACTCTTTTACAAAGGGAAAGAATACAGGATGGCTTCAGAACCGCCGGTAATATCACCTGCAATTAAAAATTATGAGATTAATTTCATTGGAAACTGCACTGCCTGCTGGAGAGGATATTTTGGCACGTGGGTAGTAACCGATGACAAGCTTTTCCTGAAAGAGATATCAGGGGTGGCAGATGTAACTGATCTGACGAAGTACAAAGCAGGTAAGCTTCAGATAAAAAAACTGCTGAAGCAGGGAGAAATTACTGCAAAACAGCATGGCAAACTTCTTGAGAAACTCAGGGAAGAGTCTACAGAACAAAAAGAGATAACCAATCAGTTTCTGTATCAAACCAATGACCCTGTTTTTGCAGACTGGTTCACTGGGGTTATTCGGGTGCCCCGGGGTGAAATGCTTGAATATGTACACATGGGTTATTATTCAGTCTTCGGGGAGGATATGTTTCTGGAATTCTCGAAAGGTATTCTTATAAAGAAACAAGTTGTGAATAACAAAATACCCAAAGAGTGAATAGACAGCTGAAAGCTATGGGATGGTTTTGTAACCGCAAAGTCCCCCACCTGCGTAATAAACAGGAACTTCAAGGTTAATAACTATTGACCCCCTTCCCAACCTTCCCCGGGGGAAGGAGCTCTTCTGAAGCAGTTCAATGCAGAATAAATTATATAATAGCCATCTAAGATACATCTTGTTCAGAGCGATCTTTTCCCCCTTGGGGGATCCCGATAGCTATCGGGAAAGAAAGGGGGTATTAACGTAAGAATTTAAAATCATGAAATTACTAAAAGAGTTATATAGTAGCATGCATCCCGATTAATCGTCATTACGGAAAGAACGCAAAGTTTTTTATTGACGCCTTTGTGCCCCCTTAGTGATACCTTTGTGTTCCTTCGTGTTTAATTCTTTCAGCCCAGGAGTTTGAAGATCTCCCCCCAGGTTGGTATGGATGGTTTAGGCTTGCGCGGGATTTTGAAACTCATCATGCCGGGCATCCTGTTCTCGAAAACTGTCTCCTCAATTTCCTTTGCCATATCGTGACTGTTGAATGATCTCCTGACTTTCACGGTACCAAGCCTTTTTAATACATCCTCCATTTCAGGGTGAGAGACTTTTTTGCTGACTTCCTTGAGCAGATTATACACCTTTCTCAATAGATCTTCATCGGCAATCATGATGTTTATCAGTGAATAACTCATGTCAGAATAGTAGTACAATCCGTCTTTCTGCTCAATCGGCGCATTGAAACCAAGTATCTCGCCTCGCATCACTTTAAGGTCTTCCCGTACTGTTCTTTCCGATACGGAGGCCCTTCTTCCGGAGTATTCCGAGATTGCATCCGAACATGCATCTATCAGTTCATCGATGTCATACCTCCTTCCTGTTGAGAGGCAGTTGTTGATGGTCTTGTAGCGGATCAGGGCGTTTAGGTTTGTGGGCATGGGAAAAGGTTCTGGGTGCTGGTTGCTTGGTTCTGGGTTAAGAAAATCATATCCAGACCTAAGATACAGAATATTAGTTCATCTATTTTTTATCAATCAATAAATAATTTTTTACGATGCAGATAGGCTGCAACGGGTTTATTTTCCTTTGCGAAGGTCCGGGATGGTTTTTAGTGTTGACAGACCCAGCACCCAACCTACGCTAAAGCTTCGGTTGGCAAAGCCAGCACCCAGCACCCAGCACCAAGTACCAGGGATTCACAGTAACCAATTAAATATCGGCATTATGAAAACATCAGCAAAACACTTCACAACCTATCAGAACATCGCCCTTGTCCAGCTCAGGGCAGAACCCGCAACAACCATCCCATTCAAACCGGGAGCACCTGAGATCCAAAAGGGAGGACTGGTGATCACCGAGGCCAGTGAAGGCGGTGTGGTGGGCAAGCTCGTTGCATTCAATGCTACAGACTCGCTGCTGCTGCTGACTGACTCCGATGTGCTCATCGGAGCCAAGCAGAACAGGATAATCAACAAGTCTATGCTCCTGGCTCCCAACACAAAAACACTTATCGATGTCTCTTGTATCGAAAGGCTGAGATGGAATTACACCTCGAAATATTTCTCCAGTCCGGGCACATCAGCCGACCATGACCTTCGCAAGGCAAAGGCAGCCTCGATGTCATCAATGAAAAACGGAGAGACTGAGATGAGAGGCAATACCCAGGGTACGGTATGGTCGCATATCAGCAGCAGGATGTCGGAGGAGAACTTCAGCGAAAGGACGGAGAGTTACCATGAATATGCAAAATACCATTACAACCGGGAGCGGGCTGAATTTCCGGAATGCAATCCTGCAGAGGGCTGCAACGGGATCGCGGTTGTGGCTGACGGTAAGGTCCAGTGCATAGACATTTTCGGGAATGAAGAGGTTTTCAGGTACTATTTCCCTCTTGTCAGGGATTCAGCCTTCAGTACGGCGAGGAGAGAAAAAGAAACTAAGGCTGCCGACATGCATGAATCTTATTTTAAAGCACTGGATGCCCTTGACAGCCTTGAAGCTGCAGAAAGAAAAGAGGATAAACAGTATTCAGGAGCTGGATTGTTCACCCTGGCAGAGATGGAGCATCTGATCTCTTTTGAACTGACAATGGAAG
>CAWJVS010000013.1:0-37420 GCA_963846335.1 uncultured Bacteroidales bacterium | reverse complement strand
GTAGCGGAGGGAGGATTCGAACCTCCGACCTTTGGGTTATGAGCCCAACGAGCTACCACTGCTCCACCCCGCAATATCGAGGGGCAAATGTAGTACATTTGGGGACATTATCAAAACTATTCTGGATTTATTTTAACCAGGATGTCCGAAGTCCGAAGACGGAAGACCGGAGACATTGGGAAGAAGTTATGAGAATACTTACTTATAATCACTTTTATCTTGTGACTTTTGTCTTTTATCTTTTCATCTTTCTTCGAATTTCCGGCTTCCGTCTTCTGGCTTCCGTCTTGTTAATTATTTGAATTTTAATCATTAATTTTGTCAGAACAATATTACCCGACCTGATGTTATAAACATTATTAATTTATACCGCAATGCCAAGAGTATTTAAAGCAACAGAGATAGAAAAAGAAGATAAAGAGGTTAAGCGCGACTATCTCGACAGGCATATGCCACATGTGGTTTGCCCTGATACTGTCAAAAGAGGAGAGAAATTCGAGATAAAGGTTAAGCTGGGAGAAGATTACCCCCATCCGGATGACGCTGACCATTTTATCAGCGTCATCCAGCTCTGGAACCGTGAAACATTAATGGCAGAAGCAAGATATACTGCGGGTGTGTATGGCAGCAAACCATCTCATTTTGAAATAGATTTCTATATTGTTGCTCCTGAAGTTTCCATGAACCTGTCAGCTATGGCAGTATGCACAAAGCATGGCCTCTGGCAAAGCGAAGACAGACCTGTTAAAGTTATATAAAACAGTAAAATACCTCTTTTTGCTTCATTTGAATGGATTGCTGGTCAGGATTATTATCTTTGCAGGCCATTATTTATTGATGTATGACCAAGAGCGAAAAGAAAAAGGCAAACTGGCGTGACAAGTACAGATTTGCCGTAATAAACGATCATACCTTTGCCGAGGTATGGCGTATCACACTGACAAGATATAATGCCTTTCTTCTTGTCTCTTTTCTTATTATCTTTATTGTCGGGACAACAGCCTCGCTTATCGCTTTCACCAACCTGAGGGAATTTATCCCGGGCTATCCCGATGTCACTATGAGACGAAATATCCTTATGAGCGCTATACGCCTGGATTCTCTCGATCGTGAACTGGCACTCAGGGACAAATACTTCGCCAATCTGAATGCCATTATTTCCGGAAATCAGCCGACAGAGAGATTGGTTCACCAGGATACCGCTAAGAATTATAAATCAATCAGCTTCTCCAGTTCCATTGAGGATTCAGTGCTGAGAGCCCGTGTCGAGAATGAGGAAAGATATAACCTCACCCTTGGCCCATCATCACCGGAAGCTGTTACAAGTCTGGCAGGCTTGCATTTCTTTCCTCCAGTAAAGGGAATAATATCCGGACGTTACGATGTCAGGACAAAGCATTTCGGGACAGATATCGTTACAAAACCGAAAGCCATTGTTTCATCTGCTCTCGACGGAACAGTGATATTTACAGGCTGGACCATGGAAACAGGGTTCGTTATCGAGGTTCAGCATCCCAATAATATTGTTTCAGTATACAAGCATAATGCAAACTTGCTGAAGGAAACCGGAGATCTTGTCCAGGCAGGAGAAGCCATTTCAATAGTCGGTGATTCCGGTGAATTGTATACTTCGGGCCCGCATCTCCACTTTGAGATCTGGTACAAAGGGAGCCCTCTTGATCCTGAAAAACATATATTATTCTAATATTCAGGATTATGCCGCAAAGAATTGCAGTTTTGGGTTCTACCGGGTCGATCGGCTGTCAGACATTGGATGTTGTTTCAAAATATCCTGAAGAATTCACGGTCGGGATTACTGACAGCCGGCAACAATATTGACCTTCTTACCAGACAGGCATTGCAATTCCAGCCCGATACAGTGGTTATTGAGAACCCGGCCCATTTTTCCCGGTTGAAAGATAATCTCAGAGATACAAATATAAAAGTATATGCAGGCCCGGATGCAATTGAACAGGTAGTAGTCTCATCAGCAGTGGATGTTGTTATAGCCGCAATTGTCGGATATTCAGGATTGCGTCCAACAGTTGCAGCAATAAAAGCCGGGAAGAAAATTGCCCTGGCGAATAAAGAGACCCTTGTTGTTGCGGGAGAGATTATCGGCAGACTTGTCAGGGAATCAGGAAGCCGTATCATTCCGGTCGATTCTGAACATTCTGCGATCTTCCAGTGCCTGGCCGGAGAAACGGGCAACGAGATTGAAAAAGTCACCCTTACCGCATCAGGGGGACCATTCCTTAACTGGACCGAAGAGATGCTTTCCAATGTACATCCTGATGAGGCTCTTAAAGCACCCTAACTGGGATATGGGGTGCAAAGTGACAATTGATTCAGCATCACTGATGAATAAAGGACTCGAGGTTATTGAAGCAAGATGGCTCTTTGACCTGGCTCCTGAACAGATTTCAGTTATTGTCCATCCCCAGTCGGTAATTCATTCATTCGTTCATTTTACAGACGGATCTGTCAAAGCTCAACTGGGCGTACCCGACATGAGAATTCCTATTCTATATGCTCTTTCCTATCCTGACCGCCTGAGATCCGATCTTCCACGCCTTGATTTCAATGATTATCAGACGCTTACATTTACAGAGCCTGATATGGGAAGATTCCGAAACCTCTCCCTTGCTTTTGAAGCTCTCAGAGAGGGAGGGAATATGTGCTGCATACTGAATGCGGCAAATGAGATGGCAGTGGAAGCATTCCTTTCTGAAAAGATTGGATTTTTACAAATGCCGGATGTTGTCAGACATTCAATGGAAAGCAATCTTTATTCACCACATCCCGATCTTGATCTTCTGGAATTTACTGATAAAAAGGCAAGAGAAATCGCTTCAGATTACATTAATAAACTATATAATAAAAGATGACAATACTAATAAAAGTCCTGCAGTTTGTAATGAGCCTCTCAATTCTTGTGATAATTCATGAAATGGGGCACTTCTTTTTTGCCAAACTATTCAAGACAAGGGTAGAGAAATTTTATCTGTTCTTCGATCCATGGTTCTCGCTGTTTAAAATAAAAAAGGGAGAAACTGAATATGGTATCGGATGGCTGCCTCTCGGAGGTTATGTAAAAATCTCAGGCATGATTGATGAATCGATGGATAAAGAACAGATGAAACAACCACCCCAGCCCTATGAATTCAGATCAAAACCTTCATGGCAGAGATTGCTTATAATGACAGGTGGCGTGATATTCAATTTTATATCTGCCATGTTAATCTATGTTATGGTTTTATATGCCTGGGGTGAAACCTACCTGCCAACTGCAAACGTTAAATATGGTATTGTCACTGACTCTGTAGGATATGAAATCGGACTGAGAAACGGTGATAAGATCCTTTCAGTCGATAATCGAGTACATCGAGAATTTTATGCAGATTACCCCTGATATTGTTCTGAATGACCGGAAAACAATCCAGGTTGAAAGAGATGGACAGAAACTAAATTTAGATATCCCAAAGGAGTATATTCCCAAAATGCTGAAGGGGAAAGGTCAGATAAATTACAGAATTCCTTTTCAGACTATGGTAATTAAATCATTTGAAAAGGGATCACCAGCAAAGGAATCAGGTGTACTGGTCGGAGATGAAGTGATTGGCCTTGACAGTATTAAGTTTGCATATGCCGATGAATTTCAAAAGTATCTGCAGGAGAATAAGACCAGGCCTGTTACGATAAATCTCATAAGAAATGGCAACTTGGAAAACATTGCGGTTACTCCGACTTCGGCAGGCCTTTTGGGAATTGGCTATACAGGCAAACCCCTTGATCAGATATTTGACCTAAAGACAGTCAAATATGGATTTTTTCAGTCAATTCCGGCAGGTATTGACAAAGGATTCAAAACAATCGCTGATTATCTCAAACAGTTCAAACTCCTTTTTTCAAGACATACAAAAGCTTACGAATCGCTTGGTGGTTTTATTACTATTGGGAAAATATTTCCGGGCGTATGGGACTGGCAGTCTTTCTGGAACCTGACAGCTTTCCTCTCAATTATACTCGCAGTGATGAATATGCTTCCTATTCCCGCCCTCGATGGCGGACATGTAATGTTCCTTCTGTTTGAAGTGGTAACTGGCAGGAAACCAAGTGATAAATTCCTTGAATATGCGCAGATTGCCGGTATGGTTATTTTGCTTTCACTGCTTGTTTTTGCAAATGGGAATGATATCCTGAGGTTGTTCAGAAAATAGATTTATTATTGTTCAGATTTGTATTTAATTAAAGTATTTATAACTTTGCACAAATTCTAATACTAAATAAGATGGGAAAGATTGGTTTAACAGAGATTATTCTGATACTTGTTGTCGTGGTTCTTCTATTTGGCGGTCGCAAAATTCCTGAACTTATGAAGGGGATCGGGCAGGGGATGAAAGAATTTAAGAAAGCTTCCAAATTTGATCCTGCTGTCGATGACAAAGAAGTAGCCGAGAAGGATAAATTTTAATCTGAAAATACGTACAGGAGTCCCGCCCAGGCGGGATTTTTTTGTTCAGGGAGCAGGGGGTCTGAATTCATACTTCTGATTTCTCCTCCGCGGTATAAATCCTGCTTCCCTGATAATCGATTGCATCTCATCCGCATTGAACCGATTGGTTGCACCGGCTGCGCTTACCACATTCTCCTCGATCATTATTGAACCAAGATCATTTGCCCCGGCATGGAGGGAAAGCATCCCAATCTCTTTTCCTACAGTCAGAATTGAAGCTTGTATGTTTTTGATGTTATTAAGGATTATACGGCTGATTGCTATTATCCTTAAGTAATCCGGACCATTGTAACTGCTCCTGATACCCTGTTTCCTCTGCAGAACAGTTCCTTCATCCTGAAACGGCCATGGAATAAAGGTTATGAAACCATAATGGTTTTCAGGCCTGAGAGCCTGAAGGTCTCTGAGTCTGATCAGATGACTGATTCTTTCCATGGTTGTTTCAATATGTCCGTACATCATAGTGGCCGATGTAGGAAGATTCAGCTTATGAGCTTCTTTCATGACCTCCAGCCACTCTTCAGATGTAGCTTTTGCAGGAGATACAATCTTCCTTACCCTGTCGGAAAGTATTTCAGCACCTGCACCAGGCAGACTGTCGAGCCCGGCTTCAGACAGCCGTGAGAGTACTTCAAAATAGGTCAGGTGCTCCTTCCTGGCAAGATAAACAACCTCAGGAGGACCAAGAGCATGAAGTTTAAGTGAAGGATACAACCTCTTAAGATTCTTGAAAAGTCCGGTATAAAAGTCAAGGCCAAGTTCCGGATTCATGCCTCCCTGAAGAAGAAGCTGATCTCCGCCAAGGGAATACATTTCATCAATTTTGCTTATGTACTCCTCCATTGAGGTAACATATGCATCATCAGAATTTTTTTTCCTGCAGAAATTGCAAAATGTGCATTGTGAAAAGCAGATATTGGTCAGGTTAACATTTCTGTCAATCATCCATCCGGCAGTATTTCCATGATTGTGGATCTGCCTTAATTTATTTCCGACAAACATCAGCTCTTCCAGAGGTGCCCGGGCATATAGTTCCAGACCTTCCTCCGCATCGAGAGGGACCAGCCTGACGGCTTTATCATATAATTGTTCCAGTTCCATCTTTTCAGGCAAATATCCGGTTTTATCTTAACAATCCGGCTCCAAAAATGTTGTCGTCTTTTATCGGGGCAAAGGTAATTCAAGGAACCGAAACAATGAATATTTTGATTAACTTTACGTCTTCTAAAATTACCGGTATCTTAATATGAAAGCTGAAATTCATAAGATAGAAAAAATATCACCTGATCAATCCGTAGTTTGTATACTGGGAAGCGATCAGGTACCCGGATGGCTGACACTCAGCAACCCGGAAAAGGATTTTGTAAAAAAGCAATTGCTGGCAAAGGAAGAGTCGATCTTTATCAACTCCTATAGCAGGTGCACATATCTTATAAGGCTTAAAGATGGTATCAGTCATCATAAAATCAGGGAAGAGCTCAGAAGGGCAGCATATAATCTGCGAAAAACCATTAAGGGAAATAACCATTCCGGGCTTGTTATAACTTCTGATAAGGCCTATCCCGGTGCTGTTGAGGATTTTACTGAAGGACTGATCCTCAGCATGTACACTTTCGATAAGTATAAGACAGGCAGGCAGGAAGGAGCTGATATGAAATATCCGGCCAAACTTCTGCTGAATGGGGAGATAGCTGATTCAGATATAAAATGGCTTGTTGATCTTACAGATGCAGTTTATTTTACACGTGACCTGATAAATGAACCGGTCAACCATCTCAATGCTGAGTCTCTTGCAGGAGAGATTAAAAAAATCGGCGATTCAGCAGGATTTTCAGTTGAAATTCTGGCAAAAGGGAAAATCGAAGCACTTAAAATGGGTGGTCTTCTGGCTGTAAACAAAGGGCAGTATTGATCCTCCGGTATTCTCAATTCTGGAGTGGCATCCAGCTGACTGTGTCAACAGTAAGCCTGTCATCCTGGTAGGGAAAGGTGTGGTGTATGATACGGGTGGACTGAATATCAAGACCGGCGAGCATATGGCCGGTATGCACGGAGATATGGCTGGCGCAGCAATAGTAACCGGAGTAATGCATACAGTTGCAAGAACAGGAATTCCTTTGCATATAATCGGACTGGTACCATCAACAGATAACAGGCCCGGTGGTAATGCCTATACTCAGGGCGACATCATCAGGATGTATAACAAGATGACTGTAGAAATCGGCAATACTGATGCTGAGGGAAGACTTATACTCGCTGATGCCATAAGCTATGCTGCCAAATATTCACCGGAACTCATTATTGACATTGCAACCCTGACCGGTTCTGCAGCCATGACATTCGGAAACCAGGCAATTGCCATGATGACCAATGCAGACAGAAAATATGCCGACTTACTTAAGGAATGCGGCGATGATGTGTATGAGCGGATTGGAGAACTGCCCTTCTGGGACGAGTATGGGGAACTTATAAAGTCTGATATAGCCGATATGAAAAATGTAGGCGGCCGGGAAGCCGGAGCAATCACCGCAGGCAAGTTCCTTGAACGATTTGCAGAATTCCCGCTGATACACCTTGATATCGCAGGCACAGAGATGCTTAAAAAAGATGATTATTACAGGTTAAAGAACGGGCCAGGATCAGGATTAAGGCTGCTCTCAACATTTCTGAAAAGATATGCAGCAGGTTATTCCCAAAAGAAATAGCATTTTATGGAAAAGAAAACACTAATTGCAGGAATCTCGCATGGAGATATTAATGGAATCGGATATGAGGTAATAATCAAGGCTCTGTCTGACCCGACGATCAATGATTTTTGCACACCTGTTGTATATGGATCTCCTAAAGTGGCAGCTTATCACCGCAAGGCTCTGAATATTTCCAATTTCAGCTTTAATAATATCCGTTCGGTTGAAGAAGCACATCCCAGGAAGGCAAACATGATTAACTGCCTCGACGATAATACCCGTGTTGAACTTGGGAAGTCTACAACTCATGGAGGCGAGGCAGCACTTATCTCTCTCGGGCAAGCCGTCAGCGACCTGTTGAACGGGAAAATTGATGTTCTGATAACTGCACCCATTGATAAACATAATGTTCAGTCACCTGAATTCAATTTTACCGGTCACACCGAATATCTGAAGTCGAAAGCAGGAACAGAAGAAGTCCTGATGTTTATGATAGGTGAGACCATGAGGATTGGCATTGCCACAGGACATGTCCCACTCAGCAAAGTACCCGGATTGATAACAGTTGACCTGCTGTTGAGGAAAATGAGATTGATGGAACAATCACTTGTACGCGATTTTGGTATCCGCAAGCCTCGTATAGCTGTACTTGGCCTCAATCCTCATGCAGGCGATAATTCCCTGCTCGGAAAAGAGGAGGAGGAAATTATCAGTCCGGCAATTCAGCAGGCTAAGAAAGAGGGAATTCTTGCTTTTGGCCCATTCCCCTGCGATGGTTTTTTCGGAGCGGGATCATTTGCAAAATTTGATGGCCTGCTCGCAATGTATCATGACCAGGGACTAACTCCCTTTAAGGTTTTATCATTCGATTCAGGAGTCAATTTTACTGCCGGACTGCCGTTCGTCAGGACATCCCCTGTTCACGGTACTGCCTTCCAGCTAGCCGGAAAAGGAGAAGCTTCCGAAAATTCTTTTCGCCAGGCCATTTATCTTGCCTGCGAGATCTTCAAAAACAGGCAGCTGTACGCTGAAATAGCCAGGAATCCTCTTAAGCATCAGGATATAGAAATTTATAACGACCGGATGGATGAGCTTCCTCCTGATATATTTAATGCAGAACAATAATTATGATAGACTATATCAAAGGGACAATAACACAGATCAACCCAACCTTTATTGCCCTTGAAACAGGCGGGATTGGCTATTTCATAAATATTTCCGTAAACACATTTTCGAAACTTGAAAGTAAATCCGAAGTCAAAATTCTGATACACGAAGTAATAAGGGAAGACAGCCACCAGCTTTTTGGATTTGCCGACAGCCCGGAACGGGATATTTTCCGCCTGCTGATCTCAGTCACGGGTGTTGGCGCAAATACTGCAAGAATGATGCTTTCATCAATCACCCCGGATGAGATAGAGAAAGCTATTCTGGGATCTGATGTGAACATCCTGAAAAGCATTAAAGGCATTGGATTAAAAACCGCCCAAAGGATCATTGTCGATCTCAAAGACAAGCTTGGCAAACATGCAGGAAGCGGTGAAATATTTGCCTTTTCAGACAATACCAGCAGGGAAGAGGCGTTATCTGCATTGGTAATGCTTGGATTTGCCAAAAACGCTGTCTCTAAAGTCCTCGATAAAATTGTCAGGGAAGAAAAAAATCTGACCGTTGAGGATATGATCAAGAGAGCGCTTAAAAACTTGTAATTCTGAATATACGCTGGATTGGGATCAGGAATTTCATATAGAAATGTTCTGGGATTTACATATCTTGTACTGTTAGCCTCTCTTTTCTTAAGATCAGTAGAATCTAGTGGTCAGAATGTTCTTCAATCCGGCAATGCAGATACAACCAGGAGTTCAGCATTAAAATTACAGGAAGAGTCCGGAATTCCATGGGATTCAAAGCCAAAGTCTCCTCTCTTCCTCAACAACCCCTCAAACTATAAATCAACAGTTATCTATGATCCTGATAAGAATGAATACATTCTCTATCAGAAAATCGGAGCGCTTGATTACCGGACACCTGTTCATATGAGCCCGGAAGAATTCAGGAAATATGAATACACCAGGGCAATGCGGGACTACTGGGATTCGAGGATTTCAGGAAAAGAAATGGGGTACAGGTCAAATCTTATCCCCCAGATCGAAGTAGGAGGAGAAACGTTTGACAAGATCTTTGGAAGCAACGTTATAAATATCATTCCGCAGGGATCAGCCGAACTGATCTTCGGTATCAATATTTCCAAAACGGAAAACCCTACGCTCTCAGAGAAACTGCGCACAATACCGACATTCGACTTTAAGGAAAAGATCCAGATGAATGTAACCGGTACCATTGGTGACAAATTGGAACTCGGAATAAACTATAACACTGATGCAATGTTCGAATTTGAAAACAGGACAAAGCTTCAGTATTCAGGTAAGGAGGATGAAATTCTTACAAAGGTTGAAGCCGGGGATGTGACACTGCCTCTCACAGGTACGCTAATAACAGGGAGTTACAGCCTGTTCGGACTTAAGACAGAAATGCAGTTCGGAAAGCTGACTGTCACCACTGTACTCTCTCAGCAGAAAGGACAATCGTCGGTAATTGATGTCAAGGGAGGTGCACAATTAAGTGAGTTTGAAGTATATGCAGATCAGTATGAGGCGAACAGGCATTTTTTCCTTTCCCAGTTTTTCAGGGATGTCTATGATCAGGCTTTGCAAAATATGCCCATTGTCAGTTCGGGGATCAACATTGAGAGGATAGAAGTCTGGGTCACAAACAAGACAAGCCGTTTTGAAGAGGCCAGCAACAGGAATATAGTAGCTTTTATGGACCTTGCGGAAAATGACAGTCATATATTCAATGAAGTTCCTGGATTTCAGGCGCCTCCCGGAGCTCAGATATACCCCGACAACAATGCAAATAATATGTATGTGGAGCTTAACACCTCATACACCACGATACGGGATGTCGATCAGGTCACAAATGCTTTTGATCCGCTCTACCCTGAATTCCAGATAGGCCGCGATTTTGAAAAGATCGAAAATGCCAGAAAGCTCAATGAAAGGGAATTTGATTATAACAGGCAACTTGGTTACATCTCACTGAATACTGCACTGAATACAGACGAGGTTCTGGCTGTAGCCTACGAATATACAATGGGAGGTACGTTGTATAAGGTGGGTGAGTTTTCTACGGATGGGATAAGCGCCCCGCAAACTCTTATATTGAAAATGCTAAAAGGTACAACCCTGAGCCCCAGGTTGCCTACCTGGGATCTGATGATGAAAAACATCTACTCTCTTGGATCAGGCAAACTGGATTCAAAAGATTTTGAATTCCATGTTCTCTACCAGGATGATAAGACAGGCAACTCCATTAATTACCTTCCGGAGGGTCAGCTTGCCGACAAAATACTCCTTCAGGTTATGGGACTCGACAACCTGAATTCCCAGCTGGACAGGGAGTCTGATGGTTTCTTTGATTTCGTCGACGGAGTAACAGTTATGACTGACCGCGGGAAAATTGTATTTCCTGTTATTGAACCCTTTGGAAGCCATCTTAAGAAGATGATTAATGATCCGAAACTGGCTGACAAGTATGTCTTTCAGGAACTGTATGACTCCACTCAGACAGTTGCAAAGCAGATGGCCGAGAAGAACAAATTCAAACTGACAGGTCAGTTTACATCAGAATCGGGTTCTGAAATCAGGCTTAATGCCACAAGTATACCCAAAGGCGCTGTAAAGGTTACGGCAGGAGGAGTCCCATTATCTGAAAATACAGATTATACCGTCGATTATAATATGGGCACGGTCAGGATAATAAATACTGCCCTCATTGAATCACAGACCCCAATACAGGTTTCACTGGAAAGTAACCAGTTCTTTGGCTTTCAGACCAAGACCCTCGTCGGTACTCATCTTGACTACCGCGTGTCAAATAACTTCGACATAGGAGGAACATTGCTTCATCTTACAGAACGGCCATATACTCAGAAAGTGAATTATGGCGAAGAGCCTATTTCCAATACGATCTGGGGATTGAATACTTCCTATAAGGCTGAATCAGAGTTTCTTACAAAAATGATCGACAAGATACCGCTGCTGGAAACAAAGACCCCTTCTGCCATCTCATTTTTCGGGGAATTCGCTAACCTTATTCCAGGTCATTCCAAAGCCATTTCTGACAAGGGTAATTCCTATATAGACGACTTTGAAGCGAGTGAAATACCTCTCGACCTGAAAGCCTTTAATGCATGGACATTGTCAAGTGTTCCGCAGGGACAGGACCTGCTGTTCCCGGAGGCCAGATTAAATAATAATATTGCCAGCGGATTCAACAGGGCTAAATTTGCCTGGTATGTTATTGATCCTCTCTTTCTCAGGAACGGATCCTCCACCCCAAGCCATATAAAGAACAATCCCGACGAACAGTCAAGCCATTATGTCAGGGAAGTTTATGAGGATGAGATCTTCCCGTACAGGGAAAGCCCAAGCGGAATACCGACCAATATCCCGGTACTGAACCTTGGTTTCTATCCGGCCGAGAAAGGCCCTTATAACTTTGATACTGATCCTGGCCCCTACTCAAGAGGAATGGGTCCTGACGGTTTGTTGAACGATCCTGAAACAAGATGGGGAGGAATAATGAGAGAGATTCTGACCAGCGACTTTGAAGCTGCGAATATTCAGTATATCAAGTTCTGGCTGATGGATCCTTTTGTGGAAGATCCTGACAATGAGGGTGGCGATCTTTACTTTGATCTTGGTCAGATTTCAGAGGATATCCTGAGGGATTCCAGGAAAAGTTTTGAGAACGGCCTTCCTGGTGACCCTGTCCCGAAAAATATCGATACAACTGCCTGGGGAAGAGTTCCAACAGTACAGGCTGTTGTGCATGCTTTCGATAATGCACCTGAATCGAGACTATATCAGGATGTCGGACTTGACGGGTTGGGAAATCCGGATGAACAGTCATTTTTTTCAACCTACCTTCAGAAATCGGAGGCAATTACAACTCCCGATATATTCCAGGAGATATTGAAAGATCCGGCCAGCGATGATTTCCACTACTTCAGGGGGTCGGATTATGACGCAGCACAGTACGGAATCCTTGACAGATATAAGAAATACAACGGACAGGATGGAAATTCACCGACTTCGGAAATGTCAGATGAATCTTATCCCACTTCAGGCTCCACCCTTCCCGATATGGAGGATATAAACAGGGACAATACCCTGAGTGAAACGGAAAGTTATTTTCAGTACAAGGTCAGTATGCGGCCGGGAGATATCAGGGTAGGATCGAATTATGTTGTGGATGAGATCGAATATGAAGCAACATTAGCAAATGGCAGAAAATCAAAGGTAAAATGGTACCAGTTTAAAATTCCCATAACAGATTATCAGAAAGTCATTGGTCCGATCAAGGATTTCAAATCGATACGCTTCATGAGGATGTTCCTTAAAAGTTTCAGCAAACCTGTGATAATGCGTTTTGCAGAGCTTGACCTGGTGAGGGCAGAATGGAGAAAATATAATATTTCATTTATGGAGGGTGGTGAACGGGTAACCGTGCCTGAATCCACCGACGGGACATTTGATATCAGTTCGGTAAGCATTGAAGAGAATGCAGGAAAGGAACCCGTGAACTATGTGTTGCCTCCGGGATTTGACAGGGTAACGGATCCGCAGAATCCCCAGCTGAGGCAGCTGAACGAACAGTCAATGGTCCTCAAGGTCCAGAATCTTGAAGATGGGGATGCGCGCGCAGCTTTCAAGAATATGTATCTCGACATAAGACAGTACCGTAACCTGAGAATGGAGGTACACGCTGAAGCCATTATAGGACAGCCTCTGCAGGATGATGAACTGACAGCCTTCATCAGAATAGGATCTGATTACAAAGGCAATTTTTATGAATATGAGATCCCTTTAAAACTGACACAGCCAGGTCATTACGATAATGATGTTGAGGAACAGAGAGAAAAAGTCTGGCCGAAGGAAAACAGCATCAACATAAATCTTTCCCAGCTGCAGGAGGTGAAACAGGAGCGGAACCGCCAGATGCAGGAGCCTGGCTCATCCCTGAGCGTCTCGGATGTTTTTGTCTACAACACCGGGGATGCACGGATATCAGTTTCGGGAAATCCCAACCTGAGCGACGTCCGGGTTATTATGGTCGGAGTAAGGAACCCCATAAAGACCAGGAATCCTGCCTTTGACGACGGTAATCCCAAGTATGGGGAGATCTGGGTTAACGAACTTAGACTCAATGACTTTATTGAGAATGGGGGATGGGCTGCAAACGCTCATCTCCAGGCAAGGCTGGCCGACCTTGGCACAATCGATATGGTTGGACAAATGAGTACCCCCGGATGGGGAAGTATTGACAAGAAAGTGAATGAGAGGAGTAAAGAGCAGATTGTTAATTATGATATTTCATCGAGCCTTGAGTTAGGGAAATTCTTCCCTGAAAAGATTGGCATGAGACTGCCGGTTTATGCCGGATTTTCCGAAATCAGGATTAAACCTCAGTATAATCCGCTCGATCCCGATGTCCCCCTCGATGATGCTCTGGATGCAGCCGTAAATAAGGAGGCCAGAGATTCAATTAAAAACATTTCGGAAGATTTGTCAAGGAGAAAGACTTTTACAATAAGCAATGCGGGAATAACTGCCAGAGGTGAAAAGCCTCATTTCTGGGATCCGGCCAACCTGAGCGTCAACTATACATATAACGAGATCTACAGGAGCAATACCAAGACTGAAATCAATCTTGAAAAAAATTACCGTGGAGGACTGAACTATAATTATGAAGCACAACCGGCAAATATAATGCCGCTGAAGAGCGTAAAAGCTTTTAACAGCCCCTTGCTTAAACTAATCAAGGATTTCAATTTCTATCCATATCCCAAGAGCATATCATTCAGGACTGAGATCAGCAGGTATTATAATGAGGTCAAAACAAGAAATATTAACAATCCATATCTGCGGGTGACTCCTTCTTTCAGAAAGGATTTTGAGTGGACCCGGATGTTTGATATGAAATATGATATTACCAGGCAGCTGAAATTTGATTTTACTTCGAATAATATTGCCAGGATCGATGAACCTGTCGGCGGAGTTGACAAAGACAGGTACAGCGATACTTATCAGGCCTGGCGCGATTCTGTTCTCTATAATCTGAGACATGGAGGCAGAACAACTACCTATAATCACTTTATGAATCTGACATACAACATTCCGGTAAACAAGCTTCCTCTGCTTTCCTGGGTAAATGCCAACGCCAGGTACGCCGCAGATTATACCTGGCTGGCGGGACCATTATTCCCCGACAGCATGATGATAAATATGGGCAACTCGATCAAGAACCATAATGAGATGACCTTAACTGCAATGGCTAATATGGCAACTCTTTACAGCAAGTCCAAATTCCTTAAGCAAATTGAAAGCAATACAAGGCCGGATGCTGCCCAAAGAATGAAGAAAGACCTGAAAACTGTCACATATACAAAGGATGATGTGGATTTCAGGGAGAAATCTGTAAAATCAATTGTACATAACCTGGGAACCAGGGAAGTTAAAGTCAAGGTAACCGGGAAGAACGGACAGGAGGTTAAAGGGAAGATGGAGGTTATAAATGATAACAGGGTTAATTTTACTGCTGCCGAACAGTCGGATGGTGCAAAGGTTACGGTAGAGGGGAAGGTAAAGCCAAAAAGGAATCCCGGCGTTGTGACAGGTGAATACCTGCTGAGATTCATTATGGGAATAAGGTCAGTCAGCCTGACATTAAACTCCTCCCAGGGTCAATTTCTTCCGGGTTACCTGCCGGAGACAAATTTTTTGGGTATGTCAGGCTCAAATAATTCAATGGCTCCGGGTTGGCCGTTTATTCTCGGATTAAGCAATGATAATTTCTTCAATGATGCAGTTACCAGGGGATGGATCTCAACTGATACCCTGCTCAATACTCCGGCTTCACAATACAATAAAACCGACCTTTCGTTCCGAAGTCTCATTGAACCGGTTCCCGGACTGCGGATAGATCTGAATGCCGACAGGAGGTTTCTGGAATCAACGAGCTCATATTATATTGCTGACTATAACGGAAATTTTCCGGACAGCACCCGGAACAAAGTCATGTCGGGCAGTTATTCAATAACTGTAATTTCGTGGGGATCAGCCTTTGAAAAGATTACCAAGGATAATGATTATGTATCTCCCACTTTTGAAGCCTTCAAGAAGAATACAATTATTATTTCTGAAAGGAGGGCAGAGGAGAGGCAGCAGAATGATCCCACTTACGACCCGGATACCGATCCGGTAACCGGGGAGCCTATTGAAGGACCCTATAAAAGCGGGTATGGCAAAACGTCCAGGGAAGTTCTGATCCCGGCGTTCATTGCAGCATATACAAAATCGGATCCATATAAGGTCGGACTTGAAACATTTCCTTCAGCCCTCAGGATGATGCCAAACTGGAGAATAAACTTTGACGGTTTGTCAAAGTTCGAATTCGTACAGAGAACCTTCAGGTCAATAAACCTTATGCATCAGTACCGCAGTACCTACCAGATTGGTTCATACACAACAAATATGAATTATTTCGTGAACGGAGGCGGAATTAACAACATCAGGGACCTGCAGAATAATTTCATCCAGCAGTACGAAATCAATGTTGTTTCAATCAACGAACAGTTCAGTCCCCTTATAAACATTGACATGAACTGGCAGAATAGTCTTTCAACCAGGTTTGAATGGAAGAAATCCCGTACGGTCGCACTTAACCTGACAAGTAACCAGATCGCCGACGCCCGGATCAATGAACTGATTATCGGAGCAGGCTACAGGTTTGACAATGTTCAGATAATCCTGAAGACAGGGGGCCGTCAGAGAGCCCTTAAAAGCGATCTTAACCTGAGGCTCGATCTCTCAATCAGGGATAACAAAACGGTTGCGCGAAAGCTTATAGAGAATGTCAACCAGCCGGTTGTGGGACAGAAAGTATTTACTATCGGAACAAGCGCCGATTATGTGCTCAGCGACAGGTTCAATCTTCAGGTATTTGCTGACTATAGCAGCACCAATCCCTTTGTTGCCAATACGTTTCCTACTTCAAACACTAATTTTGGATTCAGCCTGAAGTTTACTCTGGTTCAATAAACTGTTATTCAGAAATTCTATTTAAATAATGAGTTTTATCACATCTGATCAGCAAAAAAAGGCTTATTTTTGAACCAATAAGCAGATGCAAAACTGAATATCATTAATTATCTTAAATCATTACAGCTATGAACATCCCCGGAGAATTAAAGTATACAAAAGACCATGAGTGGATCCGCATTGAAGGAAACTTTGCCTATGTCGGTGTTACTGATTTTGCACAGGGCGAATTGGGGGATGTCGTTTTCGTTGAAATTGAAACTGTTGGTGAAACCCTTAAAAAGGAGGATGTATTCGGAACAATTGAGGCAGTTAAGACTGTTTCAGATCTGTTTATGCCTGTTAGTGGTGAGATACTTGAGTTGAATCCTCTTCTCGAGGAGTCGCCTGATGCGGTGAACAAGGATCCGTATGGAAAAGGATGGATGGTAAAAATCAGGATCACAGATCCTTCGGAAGCGGGCGACCTGCTGTCAGCAGAACAATATAAAGCCTTGTTATAATAATACGAGGCTGTCTTGAAAGCTCTCACTGTAAGATTTACCCTTGTCCGGGAGAATAAGCAACAGCAAATGACAATATTCCGTAACTCGCCCCTTATAATAGGTATGAGCATTTTATTATTTTGATGAATCACCTCTTCTTCATATGGATAGATTCATTAAAACTGGTTCTCCTTTCTCAAATGTTATTATGTCAGGTAGTTTAATTTTCTCCAGTTTTTCCAGCCACAAAGTGGCTAAATATGAATAACCCCCGGCGCCAGCCGGGGGTACGGCTACCCCTCTGATCTAAAGCCCTGAAAGGGCTTAATATAGTTGGATGAAAAGTATATTCCATAAGTAAAATATTCAGCTCCTTCAGAGCTGATAATTGTAATGTGGTTTCTGAACCCCCGGCTGGCGCCGGGGGTTATTCATGTATGGCTCTTTCAGAGCCTCGATGAGAAATGATGAGTAATTATTAATGTATGATTTTATAGTTCATTTTTACATCAACTCATTCAATTTACCGTCTCTCATACCTTCACTATCAACTGTTGTCATAACCCCTGATGTGCAAAAACTTGTATAGGAACTCGGAATGACAAGCTAATATATTGTTAGAGAGGGAGAAGCGGCGATTCGAATGGTCATTGTATTATTGTAAACAATTTTTGACGAATCGCCGCTTCTCCCTTCCCTGATCTATAAAAGAACTGTCATTCCGAGCGTAGCGAGGAATCTCATGTACCTTAAACAATTGCTGTTTATGATTGTTTATCAGCGCATTATGGAGGTGGCTATTAGACCATTAAATCGATATGATGAAAAATTAGATTCAAAAGGAGAGCCTGCCCCGCCCTGGCAGGGCAGGACTTTTGCTAATATCCGTATTTAAAATTTACCTCTTAGGTTGGCGCAGAGAAGTGAAATACTATTTCTTTTATTATCAGAGGGTCTTCCTTACTTCGGTTTCAGTATAACCTTCAACAACATCTCCTACTTTTATGTCGTTGAAATTAGAAATATTCAGACCGCATTCATAACCTCCCACGACTTCTTTCACATCATCCTTGAATCTCTTCAGAGATCCAAGTTCTCCGGTATAAATTACTATACCATCGCGAATGATCCTGACTTTCGTATTCCTTGTTATCTTGCCCTCCTTAACATAACAGCCTGCTACTGTTCCGACTTTCGTGACTTTAAAAATATCACGGATTTCAAGTGTTGCCACTATCTCCTCTTTAAGTTCCGGAAGAAGCATCCCTTCCATCGCAGACCTTATCTCCTCTATTGCATTGTAGATAATTGAGTAAAGTCGAATATCGATCTCTTCCTTTTCAGCCAGTTTGCGAGCGCTTAAGGAGGGACGGACCTGGAATCCGACAATAATTGCATTGGATGCTGCGGCAAGAAGAATATCTGATTCGGAAATCTGTCCTACAGCCTTATGGATAATATTAAGCTGAATTTCCGGGGTGGAAAGTTTAATAAGTGAGTCGCTCAGAGCCTCAACGGATCCGTCAACATCGCCTTTTACAATGATATTAAGTTCCTGGAAGTTGCCAATTGCAATCCTCCGGCCAATTTCATCAAGGGTGATATGTTTCTGTGTGCGCAGACCCTGTTCCCTTTGAAGCTGTGCCCTCTTTGTTGCAATATCTTTTGCTTCCCTGTCACTGTCCATTATATTGAACTTATCGCCTGCCTGGGGTGCGCCGTTTAATCCAAGTATGAGAGTGGGTGTTGCAGGTCCGACAATATCCACCTTGTAACCCCTTTCGTTATACATTGCTTTAATATGTCCGAAACAGCTGCCTGCAAGCATAATATCTCCAACTCTGAGTGTTCCGGCTTTTACAAGTACAGTTGCCGTAAATCCCCTTCCTTTATCAAGCGATGATTCGATAACAGTTCCGATAGCTGGCTTGTCAGGATTTGCCCTCAGGTCAAGCATTTCCGCTTCAAGAAGGACCTTTTCCAGAAGTAAATCAATATTGAGTCCGGTCTTTGCTGAAATCTCCTGTGACTGGTATTTGCCTCCCCAGTCTTCCACAAGGTAGTTCATTCCGGCCAGGGCTTCCTTTATCTTCTCAGGATTAGCTGAGGGCTTATCAATTTTATTGATTGCAAATATGATTGGAACGCCTGCTGCTGATGCATGGTTAATTGCCTCCCTTGTTTGCGGCATAACCCCATCGTCAGCTGCAACAACAATAATGGCAATGTCAGTTATCTGTGCACCGCGGGCACGCATGGCTGTGAATGCCTCATGACCGGGAGTGTCGAGGAATGTGATCTGACGCCCATCCTGAAGTATAACTCCGTAAGCACCTATATGCTGCGTGATTCCACCAGCCTCACCTGCAATAACATTGGTATTGCGGATGTAATCGAGCAATTTCGTTTTTCCATGGTCAACATGTCCCATAACAGTTACAATAGGAGGCCTTGGTTTAAGATCTTCTTCGGAATCTTCAATTTCCCTTACAGCTTCCTGCAGTTCAGCGCTTACAAATTCCACCTTGAATCCAAATTCATCGGCAAGAAGTGCCATGGTTTCAGCATCGAGACGCTGGTTTATCGATACAAACAGGCCCAGATTCATACATGTTGAGATGATATCAGTAACAGGTATGTTCATCATTGAAGCAAGTTCATTTACTGAAACGAATTCTGTTACCTTCAGAATATTCTTATCCTGTTCTATTTTATCAACAACCTCTTTGTGCTTCTGGCTTATAGCCTCCCTTTTGTCGCGTCTGTACCTGGATCCTCTTGATTTTCCTTTTGTGGTTAACCTTGCAAGGGTCTCTTTTATCTGTTTCTGAACTTCTTCTTCATTAACTTCAGCTCGTACAGGTCTTTTTTTGATTACCTTTTTCGGGCCTGGTTTATCTTTCTTATCGGAAGATACCTGTTTTACAACAGGTGTTACTTCTTTTTCGATCTGGATCCTCTTCCTTCTCTTCTTCCTGCGGAAATCATTATCCCCGCTTACTTTGACAGGCTGGAAGGAAGGTGATTTTTTCTTTTCCTCCACCGGCAGGTCGATCTTGCCGACAACTCTTGGTCCGGAAAGTTTCTTGAAATCAGTCTTGTAAAGGGCGACTACATCTTCTTCAGGTTCGGGAATAATAGTATTTTCTATGACAGGTTCGATGAAAATATCATCAGCAGAATCGGCAATTTCTGTCTTCTCAACAACTTCAGGTTCTTTCTTTTCGATTTCTGCCTTAGGTTCCGCCCCATTAATAATCTTTTCCCTGGTTTTTGCCTTTTGCACTTCAGGTTTCACCTTCTGGTTCTCTTTCCCGGTGGTTTTTGTCTCCCTGCCAATTGAATCGAGATCTATCTTACCAACTATATGCACCCCTATATTTGTTACCGGGGTCTTCTCAATTACAGGCACAGGAGCTTCAACTTTCTCCCGTGCAACAGGCGGTTTCTCTTTCTCCGGTATTACAGTATTTGCAGGAACAACAGGAGCTTTTTGGACAGGTTCTTCTGCAGGAGGTACTGGCTTTTCAATTTTTGGTTTCAGTGTCTTCTCCAGATCAATTTTGCCAACAAGCTTAATATCCGGCTTCTTAATCTCAGTTTTAATATCTGCGGTAATCTTTCCGGTTGAATCTTTGACAATTACATCTTCTTCTTTATCAGAGTCTTCGTTCTCAGCCTTGTCCGCAAAATCATCGATGGAAACAGTTTCCTTTTTCCTGTGTAGATCCTTTAGAATAAGTTTTTCAGATTCTTTTTTTACACTGATATCTGTACTGTATTCTTTTACAAGAAGAATGTAAGCTTCATTAGGAAGTTTTGTATTAGGGTTGGGATCAAGATCAAACCCTTTCTTGTGAAGAAATTCCACAATAGTAGATATTCCCACATTGAATTCGCGGGCTGCTTTACTTAATCTTGTGGCTTTAATATCTTCTGTCATAAATATGCCTTGCCTTTATTATAAACTTTAAAAAACTGATTACAAAAGTTAAAAAATTTTATTCAAACTCGGCCCTGAGTATGTTAACAACCTCTTTTACAGTCTCCTCTTCAAGGTCAGTTCTTTTTACGAGGTCACTTATTGAAAGATTCAGAACGCTTCTGGCGGTATCACAGCCAATTGCCTTAAGCTCTTCAATTATCCAGTCTTCAATCTCATCTCCGAATTCCTCAAGATTTACATCTTCCTCATCTTCCCCTCCGGGCTCCCTGTAAACATCGATCTCATAGCCTGTAAGCTGGCTGGCAAGCTTGATATTGAGTCCTCCTTTTCCAATAGCCAGCGATACTTCGTTGGGCTTGAGATAAATCTCCGCTCTCTTGGTCTCTTCCACAAGCTTAATTGAAGTTATTTTCGCAGGACTGAGAGCTCTCTGTATGAACAGCTGATTGTTTGAAGTATAGTTTATTACATCAATATTTTCATTACGCAGCTCCCTTACAATACCATGTATCCTCGACCCTTTCATTCCTACGCAGGCTCCAACGGGATCTATCCTTTCGTCATACGACTCCACTGCGACCTTGGCCCGCTCTCCGGGAACCCTTACAATCTTTTTGATAGTGATTAAACCGTCAAAAATCTCGGGAACTTCAAGTTCAAACAGCCTCTCGAGGAAAACGGGTGATGTACGGCTCAGAATGATGAAAGGAGTATTGTTTCTCATTTCAACTTTGATAACTACTGCCCGTATGGAATCTCCCTTCCGGAAGTGATCGGAAGGGATCTGATCGCTTTTCGGCAAAATCAGCTCGTTCCCGTCATCATCAAGCACAAGTATCTCCCTCTTCCATACCTGGTATACCTCACCGGTTACAATTTCACCTATCCTGTCTTTATACTTGATATAGATATTATTCTTCTCCAGGTCCAGAATACGTGCCGTAAGATTCTGTCTTAATGATAAAATAGCCCTTCTTCCGAAATCCAGAAATTTAACCTCGTCTGACACCTCTTCTCCAACCTCGTAGTCTTCATCAATCTCCTTGGCTTTTGAGAGAGGTATCTGGACAACAGGATCAGTCAATTCGTCATCCTCCACCACAACCCTGTTTCTCCATATTTCAAAGTCACCCTTATCGATATTGACAATTATGTCAAAATTATCGGCTGAACCATACTTCTTTGCCAGCATACTCCTGAAGACATCCTCAAGTACACTCATCATAGTCGGACGGTCAATATTTTTCAGCTCCTTAAATTCTGAAAAAGTGTCGATCAAATTAACGTTTTCCATCTGGTGTTAACCTCTTATTATTACTTAATTGTTAAAATTACTCTTGTCGTTTTTACCTGGTCGAAATTGAAAGAAATATCACTAATCGTTTTTGATTTTCCCTTGCTTTTCAACTCAGTTTCAAGTTCAAAACCACCTGCAGTAACATTTTTCAGCTTTCCTGTAAATTTTGAACCTTCATTATCAATTACTTCGACTTTTTTACCCTCGTTTTTATAATACTGCTCAATTACACCGAATGGCAGATCAAGACCAGGAGATGATACCTGCAGTTCAAAATCCTCTTTATCCCTGTCGAGATGACTTTCTATATGCCTGTGAATGGCTGCGCATTCATCAATTGTTATGCCATTAGTCTTATCGGCAAGAACGGAGATTCTGTTTGCACTGCTTACCTTGACAGCCACAATAAACAACTCTGTTCCCTTCATGAACTCTTCAACCAATCCCTTTATGTATTCCTTGTCTGTCATTTTCCAAAAACCGATAACAAAATAGGGGACTCTGGTCCCCTAGGTATCAACACCCCTCATTACGGATGCAAAGGTACAACTTTATATTTAATCACCAAAATTATTGGCATATATGTTGAACTATCATGCTTGTGGGTCAAAGATCTAGACGTTTATTCAGCAAACATTCCGATATTTGCCATCATGCATCAGGATAATAAATGAGATTTAAAATATTCACGCTATCTGTTTGAAAAAGAATAATATATATGATACTGAAGAGAGGATACTCCTGGAGCACTGTACATTATGTCCCAGAGAATGCGGTATTAACAGGTTTAGAGCTGGTACAGGATACTGCAGAATGGATGCAGGCTTCAATATTGCATCCGTGTGTATCCACAGGGGAGAAGAGCCTGCAATAAGCGGTCCGGATGGAATCTGCAATATTTTTTTTGAAGGATGCAATCTCAGGTGTATTTATTGTCAGAATCATGAAATCAGCCAGCCCCGGCTATCGATGAATATTACTGCTACAGATCCTGATATACTTCTGGATCAGATCGGGAAGATACTGTCTGGTGGAATTAAAGCTGTTGGGTTCGTCTCCCCTTCTCATATGGTCCCGCAGGTAAAGGCTATAATCAGGGGATTGAACTCACGTGGATTGAAGCCGGTAACAGTATACAATACAAGCAGTTATGATAAGGCAGAAACATTAAAAAGCATATCTGGCTTAATAGATGTGTATCTTCCGGATTTTAAATACGTTACACCTTCACTGGCTTCGGAGTATTCCGGGGCACCGGATTACCCTGAGATCGCCATAAAAGCTCTAAGGGAGATGTATTTTCAGAAGGGATCTGTCCTCAGAGTGGATGAATACGGCAGGGCAGAATCGGGGATGCTAATAAGGCATCTTATATTACCGGGTCATATTGACGAGAGTATCCGGGTACTGGAGGTTATTGCAAACGAGTTGTCACCCGGAGTCAACCTGTCGCTGATGTCACAATTCCATCCATCTGTCAGGGTAAGAAATCATCCGGTTCTTGATAGGCCGCTGAGGAAGGAAGAATATGATACAGTCGTTGCCGCGATGCAAAAACTGGGTTTCAGAAATGGCTGGCTTCAGGATATCGATAGCTTTCAGAACTATCTCCCGGATTTTAGGAAAGATCATCCATTTGAAAATTAATACATTAGATAATTCCCCAGCACCCTGGCTAATCTTTCATCACATTTATTTAAGATTCTGAAAACGTAGAGCATTATACACTGTAAAACAATAATAAACGACTATCGTATAAGACGATAGAGATTCCTCGCTACGCTCGGAATGACAGTTCGTATTTAGGGGAGGGGAGGGAGAAGCGGCGATTCGTCACAAATAGAATTTCAAGATATAAATTTCGTTCGAATCGCCGCTTCTCCCTCTCTAACAATATTTTAGCGTGTCATTCCGAGCGTAGCGAGGAATCTCATGGACCATTCACAATTTCTCTCAAAATTGATTCACTGGTTTACATTTTATCCAGGAGGAAAGATGTGATAAAAGATTAGGTCCCCTGGAGGTTTTGCTTATGATAGTTTTATTCCTTAATATATTCTTCAAGATCAATCATCCTGTTAAGGAATATCTATTATTGAATTGTTAAACTAATTCCTATTTTTGCATAATAAAATTTCCCAGTTGGTTTATCTGATTAACAAGCGAAAGATTATTAATGACCCGGTTTATGGATTTATAAGTATCCCGGGCGATTTTGTATTCGATCTCATAGAACATCCCTGGTTCCAGCGGCTGAGGAATATTAAACAGCTGGGTCTTACAAACTTTGTTTATCCGGGGGCAAATCACACCCGTTTTCAGCATGGACTGGGAGCTTTGCATCTTATGGAAATGGCCATAAGCACCCTCAGGAGCAAAGGGAGCTGAAATTTCAATGGAGGAAGAGGAAGCAACCTATATTGCCATACTGCTTCATGATATCGGTCACGGACCTTTTTCCCATGCCCTTGAAAACTCAATTATCAATGGCATTACCCATGAAGACCTTTCTCTGCTGTTAATGAGAAAACTAAATGAAGAATACTCCGGTAAACTTGACCTGGCTATTCAGATATTCCTGGGGAACTATAAAAGAAAATTTCTGCACGAATTGATCATCCGGTCAGATGGATATGGACAGGCTGGATTATCTGCGGAGAGATTGTTTTTTTACAGGTGTTATCGAAGGATCAGTCGGATCAGAAAGGATAATAAGAATGCTCAATGTCGTTGATGATGCTCTTGTTGCCGATGAGAAAGGAATCTATTCGCTCGAAAAATTCCTTATTGCCCGGAGGCTTATGTACTGGCAGGTCTATATGCATAAGACAGTCATATCATCAGAAAGTCTTCTTGTCAATATACTGAAGAGGGCTAAGGAGATAGCAGGCACAGGAATTGACCTTTATGCCACTCCAGCTCTCAGATTCTTTCTTTACAATAAAATTGGCAAGGCTGATCTTGAAAGGAAAATCAATTTACCCCCGGTCTGATCGCTTCAAATTTCACCAGGCTTGATGATAGCGACATACTTGTTTCAGCCAAATACTGGGTGGATAATTCTGACAAGGTTCTTTCAGACCTTTCCCGCAGATTATTGAGTCGCGATCTTTTTGCCATTGAACTTCAGGATTCACCTTTTCCCGATAAACGGGTTAGATGAACTCAAGAACCAGAGTTGGAAAGCTTATGATGGCAGGTGAGGGTTGTGAAAATTACTATGTTTTAACTGACAGCATTTCAAACATGGCATATACTCCGGATGCGACTGAAGTAAAAATATTATTGAAAAACGGAAGTACGGCTGATATTTCAACTGTATCGGATATGTTCGACCACAGGTTCCTTTCGGAACGGATTACTAAATATTTTCTATGCTACCCAAAGGAATGCAGATAACTGATTACAGCTCATATTTATTTTACTGCAAATAGTTAATCGTTTGTTTAAAAGCATTTTCGCAGAAATATTACTGAATATCACAAATAATAGAATCTTATGGAATTTACTGCCGCAACCATTGCCGGTTTTTTGAAAGGTGAAATAGAAGGAAACCCCGATATCAAGGTCAATACCGTTGCAAAAATTGAAGAGGGCCATGCTGGGAGCTCTTTCATTCCTTGCAAACCCCAAATATGAACATTATATTTATACATACGGCTCATCAGTTGTCCTTGTAAATAAAAGTTTTGTTCCAAGCGGAAAGATAAATGCTACGCTGATAAGAGTAGATAATGCATATGAGGCATTTGCTTCACTGCTTCGTCTGGTTGATCAGGCCAGACCGAGAAAAAAGGGAATTCATCCTACTGCCGTTATTGAACCAACTGCAAAAATCGGATCGGATGTTTATATCGGACCATTATGCATATATCGGTGAGAATTGCATAATCGGGGACGGATGTTCGGTCTATCCGAATGTTTATATAGGAGATAATACCAGACTGGGAATTAATACTACCCTCAATCCGGGAGTAACAATTTATCATGACTGTATAATTAGGGAGGGATGCATTATTCATGCCGGAACAGTGTATAGGAAGTGACGGATTCGGCTTTGCTCCGCAGTCGGAGAATGAATATATGAAGATACCACAGCTTGGGAATGTCATTCTTGAGGACTTCGTTGAAATAGGGGCCAATGTTACAATTGACAGGGCAACAATGGGATCCACAATAATACGTAAGAGGAGTTAAACTCGATAATCTTATTCAGATCGGTCATAATGTTGAGGTCGGAGAGAATACCGTGATGGCTGCACAGACTGGTATTGCAGGTTCAACAAAAGTAGGAAAGAACTGTATGTTTGGAGGACAGGTAGGTCTTGCAGGACATATCAGGATAGCAAACGGATCAAAAATCGGTGCACAGGCCGGCATCCTGGGGGATGTTAAGGAAGAAAATACCGTGATAATCGGATCTCCTGCATTCGAAATAAAACAGTTCATGAGATCCACAATTATCTTTAAAAAACTGCCCGATCTGAAGATGAAAGTCGACACGCTTGAAAAAGAGGTAGAATCACTGAAAAAGAAGTAGTTTTACATTGCATTCGATACGGGATAGTATGGTAAGGAGTTCAGTTTAAACGCATTTTTCTGGATTGTTCGAAATATTTTTATTTTTTTTGTACCCGGAAATTAAATTTAATTTTTATCGCTGATGAGTGAAAAACAGAGGACCCTTGCAAAGGAGATAAGCCTTAGCGGAAAAGGTTTGCATACGGGGATTAATGTAACAGTGACGTTTAAACCTGCTCCGGCTAATCACGGATATAAATTCTGCAGAGTCGATCTTGCCGGGGAAACCTGTAATTGATGCTCTTGCTGAACATGTCACGGAAACATCACGCGGAACAACACTTAGTCCAGAACAATGCTTCAGTCCAGACGATTGAACATGTTCTGGCTGCCCTGCATGGGCTGCGGGTTGACAATGCACTGATTGAATTGAACGGACCCGAGGCTCCGATTATGGGAGGTTCATCAATGAAATTTGTTGAGGCAATAAAGGAAGCAGGAATTGTTGATCTGAAGGAGGAAAGGAACTATTTTGTCGTCAAACAGAAGATTACATACTCTGATGAGGAGCATGGTGTAGACCTGATCGTCTATCCCGATGATCATCTGAGCATAAATGTTCTGATAGATTATAATTCAAAGATCCTGGGAAACCAGTATGCCATTCTTGACACAATAGAAGACTTTGAGGAAGATATAAGCAGGAGCCGCACCTTTGTATTCTTTCATGAGCTGGAACCTCTTTTTAAAGCAGGCCTTATTAAAGGTGGCGATCTCGACAATGCTGTGGTTATCCTGGAAAAGGAGGTTGAACAGTCTGAAATAGATCGCATTGCAACGTTGTTCAACCGTCCGGGCATCAATAAGCATACTGCCGGGGTCCTGAATAACACTGAATTACGCTACCCCAATGAACCAGCCAGGCATAAGCTGCTAGACATTATGGGCGATATTGCACTTGTAGGCCACCCGATCAAAGGTAAAATAGTTGCTACCCGTCCCGGCCATTTTGCGAATACGCGGCTGGCTAAACTGATTAGGCAGGAGATGAAAAAAGCCCTTTTAAAGAAGGAAATTCCTGTCTATGATCCGTCACAGCCACCCGTATTTAACCTTGAAGAAATTAAGAAGCGCCTGCCACACAGATATCCCTTCCTGCTTGTTGACAAGATTATTTCACTTGATGAGACATCAATAGTGGGTATAAAAAATGTTACCTTCAACGAGGGATTCTTCCAGGGTCATTTCCCGGGAGAGCCTGTAATGCCGGGAGTTCTTATGGTAGAAGCTCTGGCACAGACAGGCGGACTGCTGGTTCTGAGTACTGTGGAAGAACCCGAAAAATATTCAACATATTTTCTTAAGATTGACAAGTTAAAATTCAAACAAAAGGTAGTCCCCGGAGATACTATCATTCTTAAAATGGAACTGACCGACCTTATCCGCAGAGGTATAGTAACAATGTTCGGACAGGCTTTTGTCGGAAACAAGCTGGTACTGGAAGGAGAAATGACGGCTCAGGTTGTAAAAAATAAATAACTGAAAAATGGTCTCTAATTTAGCTTTTGTCCATCCGGATGCCAGAATAGGGAATGATGTTACGATTGAGCCTTTTGCCTATGTTGCAGGCAATGTAATCATTGGTGACGGAACATGGATCGGGCCCAACGCGACCATATTGGATGGTGCCAGGATAGGTAACCGGTGCAGGATTTTTCCTTCTGCAGTAGTCTCAGGGATACCGCAGGATCTGAAGTTCAAAGGCGAAGATACTACTGCTGAGATCGGCGATGATACCACAATAAGGGAATGCGCCACGGTAAACAGGGGTACTGCATCTGTCGGGAAGACCATAGTTGGTACCGGATGCCTTTTAATGGCCTATTCCCATATTGGACACGATTGTGAACTGAAAAGCAATATTATAGTAGGTAATGCCACCGGTCTCGCGGGGGAAGTCAAAGTCGACGACTGGGCTATATTGAGCGGAGGCTCCCTCGTTCACCAGTTCGCCCGTATCGGTGCACATGTTATTATTGGCGGAGGGTCCAAGGTGAGGATTGATGTCCCGCCATTTATTAAAGCCGACCGCGATCCCCTTAGTTATCTCGGATTGAATTCAATAGGTCTTACACGCCGTGGATTTGACAAGGAAAGGATAGATGAGATCCATAACATATACAGGGCTATTTATCAGAGTAAAATGAATTTCTCACAGGCAATGGAGTTTGTGGAAAATAGTTTTAATCCCTCGGCTGACCGGGATTATATTCTGGAATTCATAAGGAAATCAGAAAGAGGTATAATAAGGGCAAGATAAAACACCTTTATTTCCAGCCGATTGAAGTAATATCTGCTTCAGATCCATCATCCCCTGCAATTGAACATGAAGTTCCTTCAGAAGTCATGTGGCCAATAACTGTTACTGATTTTATTAACCGGATTCTCTCAAATAATTCGAGAGGCACGGTAAAAAGGATTTCATAATCTTCACCCCCGTTGAGAGCCGGCGTCATGGGATCCATACTGAACTCTTCAGCAAGCCTTGAAGTCTCATGATCAATTGGCACCTTGCTGTAAAAGATCCTGCAGCCGGTACCTGACAATCTGCAGATATGGAGCAGATCGGATGCCAGACCATCGGTGACATCTATCATCGATGAGGGCTTTATCCCTCCCTCCCTGAGTTCTTTTATTGTTTCGACCGGTATCTCCGGTTTCAGCTGCCTTCCGATAATGTATTCATAACCTGAAAGATCTGGCTGGGAGATTTTGTCTTTTACAAACAGTTTCCTCTCCCTTTCAAGGAGCTGCAGTCCCATAAAGGCTGCCCCAAAATCGCCTGTGACACAGATGAGATCATTTGGCCGGGCACCGCTTCTCTTGACAATATTATCCTTGTCAGCCCTGCCAACTGCAGTAACACCTATGGTAAGTCCTGTAAGCGAACTTGTCGTGTCACCTCCGGCAAGGTCCACCTTGTATTTTTCACATGCCAGATATATTCCTTTATAGATTTCTTCAACCTGTTCCACTGAAAACCTGGAACTGATACCCAGGGAGACCAGAAGCTGTTCCGGATCTCCGTTCATTGCAAATATATCTGAGATGGCTCTGATTACTGCCTTGTATCCAAGGTGTTTCAAGGGAGAGTAGATAAGGTTGAAGTGTATTCCCTCTAGCAGCAGATCAGTGGATACAAGCGTCATCAGCCGGCCGGAATCGAGAATTGCAGCATCATCACCAATGGCTGAAACAGTAGATTGGTTGACATGCTTGATCTTTCCTGTTAAATGCTCAATAAGCCTGAATTTTCCAAGCTCATTGATTGCAGTATTTTTGTTTTCAGATCTATCCATTTCAATTGGTTATTTTCATGTAATTCTTCCTGCCATCTTATCCCCATAAATTAGACAACAAATTTAATCTGTTTTCAACCTTTTAACCCCCTTTCATTTTCCCACTTTATTTGTGCTAGGGGTGTAGAAAAAGTCCTCAGTGGAACTCTGTGTCACCTCTGTGCTCTCTGTGTAAGGTCTTAACTTATTGTTACACAGAGCTCCACAGAGAATTCACAGAGACACACAGAGAAAAATAACGTAGAATCTCGACTTTTTCAACAGCCCCTTGGGAAGGGGGTTTTAACTTAAAATGAACCGTAAAAACCATCCTGTATATCACACTCTGTAAATATCCCTTCCAAATGGGTTCAAAGCAATTGCCGTAAGCTTGAAATGCTGGAGTCCAAAAGGTATTCCGATAATAGTTATACAAAGGACTGCCCCAAATATCAGATGAGTGGCTGCTATCCACAGACCTCCTGTCAGGAGCCACAGAACGTTCATCAATATATACAGACATCCTGATGCTCTTGAATGTACCTGTGTATCACGTCCAAATGGCCATAGTGAAAGTGATGCCATTTTGAGTGTCTGAAGGCCGAACGGAATGCCAATAATCGTTATCATTAATATGATGCTCCCGATGAAGTATTCGATAGCTATGATAATACCTCCGAATATTAACCAGATCAGATTCCCCAGAAAATTCATAGCGTGAATTGGTTTTTATTCAAGTATAACAGTTTTGTCTTTAGGATATTTGACAGAATAGGTCAGAACTATCTGCTTTGTCTCCTGCTTATTGATTTCAAGGTCCCATCTGATTTCTCCTGTTTGTGAATTGTGCTTTCCGCCTGAAAGTTCAACCGGGTCGACAGTAATTCCGCTGTTTGAAGACACCGGGATCTGGTCATTGAGTGTAATTTTCACGGTGACAGGTTTATTGTTTCGCAAAGTCAGAAGGTATGAGTAGGTCTCTGTCTTATTGGAACCGATAGTTTTCCTGCTGGTGAAATCAACCCGTTTCTCCCTTTTTACAAGAATGCTGTTGTCTGTTCCAAGCGACAGGGTTAAGGTATCTGTCAGCTGGCTGACATTGACATTCGATTTCCCTACAAATGAATTCTCAAAATAGAGAGTAGCCTCTCCGCTCTGAAGGCTTAATTTTGCCCAGTCGGTGATATTTGCAGTGAGGTATGCAAGCTGGGAAACCTTTGGTGTGGTAACATATTTATATTCAGCAGGAGCAGTGAGGCGTTGTATCTCAATAGTCTGAAGCTTGCCATCAGAAGGGACTGAACTTGGAACAGAGACATCGAATGTTATTGTTGTTTCTCCGATCTTTTTTTCTACCATGACCGGTGCTGCCTCTTTTGCCAGCTCCTCTTTATCCATAACTGCCATTTCCATCACCTCGGGAGCTTTGCTTTTCCTGATAACGGGCGACGAGCTTGCTCTGTATGATGGCTGAGGAGGGATGTAAAAATCAATGAACCATGGATATAAGATTGGAATGTCTCCGCCTGTCCATGGAGTGGCATTGGAGAAACTTATTTTAATATCTTTCCAGTCAACACCTGAATTCTGAAATACATTTGCCTTATAAGAAATGGACACAGGATTTTTAATATCATCCACTCTGATGTCATATGAGGGATACCACCCCGCATTGGCAACAACATAGCTGAATGTCAGCCTCCCCGATACCGGTTTCTCAGAGGTGGCAGTTACATATATCTCACCTGAAGGAAGCTGCTGCCTTCCAAGCTTGTCGGCGATCTGCTTCTGGAGAGCTGCTATCTGTTTCTCGTAATCTTTTATCAGCCTCTCCTTCATAAGTGCTGTAACGGTAACCTGTTCCATGTTTTTTGTATAAAGGTCCATGACGCTTTTAAGCTGTTCAATGGAAAAAGTTGTCTCCTTTACCAGTATCGCCCTGTTGGCAACAAGGAAAGCCTCTTTTTCTTTGAGTATGCTGATCGCAGCCTTCTCATCTTCAACTTTCATCTGAAGTTTCTCGAGCTGGCTTCTGATACTCTTTATCTCGGGAGAATCCTCGAGGTTCTGAAGATAGTTGTTCTGATGGTTGACAGAGAGAATAGTGAAGTCACCAAAACCTTTTACCTGAATGCTTTGTACGTCAATATAGGGAGAAAGCGCTGACAGCTTTAGAGTTGTTTTCCCGGGCTGGAGAGAGACGGATGCCTCATGAGTAATCTGAGCCCTGTCAGGGAATACGGTGACATGTTTTATTTCTGCCTTTATCTCTTTTTCCGGCTGTGCGGTGAGACTGAATACCGAAAGGATTATACCCAATGATAAACCAATGACCTTTTTCATAACCTTAACTTAAAATTAACAGCTAAAGTTAAGATTTTTTTGCGGGTTGTAGAAAAAGTCGAATCTATTTACCTGTCTTTCTCTGTGTGCCTCTGTGGATTCTCTGTGGATCTCTGTGAAACAATAATTTAAGAACTTACACAGAGAGCACAGAGGTGGCACAGAGTATCACAGAGGACTTTTCCGACACCCCTTAGAAAAATATTTTATAATGTTATTTTTGAATGTCAAAGTAGCCTATGGTACCATTAGCTGACTTGTTAGCCAAAGGGCATCCGGGGACAGGACAATTTATTATTTTATGTTCTTTATTATCAGCAGGTTCCCATCCCATAATCAGATAAAGGGCAAAGAAGCCGATTACATATGCGACTGCTACATGCCAGCCGCTTTTAATCCACAGAAAGACATTCCGGGCTTCAGGAAATTTATTTGTAATGGCCACACCGGCAGACGATCCGAACCAGATCATTGATCCTCCGAATCCCACTGAATATGCAAGCATTCCCCAGTCATAATGACCCTGGTCAAGACAAAGCTTTGTAAGCGGGATGTTATCAAAAACAGCTGATAAGAATCCAAGAGAGAAGGCTGTCATCCAGGATGCATCAGGAAGTTCTTCGACAGGCATAAGCGATGCACAGAAAACAAGGCAGAGCAGGAATATGGTACCCTTAATTGCACCCGGAACCTCTTTCCATGGAACAGGCCTCAGGAACGCTCCAATGACCAGGGCAATCCATACTCCCAGAGCCGGCATGTCATAAAGTATGTTGGACAGGATGGCGCCGGCAAGAATTAGAGCTACATTAAATATTTTAACCCAGTCTATTTTTGCGGACGGATCTGCGTTTTTCTGTATCCTGTTATATTTGTCCTGCTGGTGTGAGGCAAACCATGCAAAAAAGAACAGCGCCGCAGCAGCAGCTATAAATGCATGCAATACATTAAATGCGCTCACTCCGTCAATCCACATCATAGTCGTTGTCGTATCGCCTACAACACTTCCGCTTCCGCCTGCATTGCTCGCCGCAACAATGGCTGCAATGTACCCGATATGGACCTTGTTCCTGAAAACAACAAGTGCTATGGTTCCGCCTATGAGTGCAGCAGCAATATTATCCAGGAATGAAGACAGGATAAATACGAATATCAGAAGAATGAACGGCCCTTTCCAGTCATCGGGCAGGAACCTTGGCAAAACATCCGGAACCCCTGATTCTTCAAATATTTTTGAGAGGATAGCAAAGCCGAGAAGCAGTCCGAGAAGGTTGACGAAAATACCCCATTCTCCCTGCCGCAAACCCTTGTCCATCAGCTGCTCGATCATTGGAGTCGTTCCGAATATATGCTCCATAAAGTGAAACTCCGGATCGAAGATGAATTTGAATGTGAGCAATACTGCAAGTCCGATTACAGCCACCCGGAAAGTCTGCTTATGAAATAATGCAACCCCCAGAAGAATGAAACCGAAAATAATAAATTCAAATCTGATCGGTCCGAGTGCGGGGATATTTCCTGAGGATGCAAACAAAGAAAGAGGGGAGAACAGAACGGCTATTAACAAAAGTAATTTCCTGCTGTTCCCTGTCAGAAGTGAATTAGCGTAATTTCTCATTTATTAAAATTTGCAAATCAAATGAAGAATAGGATTTAGAAACAAATTAAGCCGCGAATTTAATTATAATTTTAAGTTCAACACAATAAATTGATATTTCAGGGGATCAATTTTATGAAGGATCCTGTAACAAATCCTATATTTTTTATACTTTTGCCTTTTTATTTAGATTAAATACAATTAGTGCGGTGTACAGCTATAACAGTGACCAGGTACTCTTTACTATCCTGTCCCAGGGTTTCAGGGCCGGGTTAAGCAAAGAAAGGCGATAAGATGGATAACTTTTTTATTTTCAACTTGTTTATCTATAAGGCAGGTTATTGCCGTTGAAAAGATGAATATGGAGAATACTCAGGATAAGATAATAAGTGACGTTACCTCAGGTGAATACAAATACGGGTTCTATTCAGACATTGAAATGGAACGTATTCCCAAAGGGCTTAGCGAAGAGGTGGTCAGGATTATTTCTGCCAAGAAGGATGAACCTGACTGGTTGCTGGAATTCCGGCTCAAGGCTTACCGGCACTGGCTTACGATGAAAATGCCCGCCTGGCCAAATCTGAAAATTCCGGAAATCAAGTACAATGAGATTATTTACTATGCGGCTCCCAAAAACAGACCGGCCCTTAACAGTATTGATGAGATTGACCCTGAACTGAAAAGGACATTCGATAAGCTCGGGATACCTCTCGAAGAACAGAAGCATCTTGCAGGTGTGGCCGTTGATGCAGTTATTGACAGTGTCTCTGTAAAGACAACTTTTAAGGAGACCCTGGCTGAAATGGGGATAATATTCTGCTCATTCAGTGATGCCGTGAAGGAATACCCCGATCTTGTAAGAAGATTTATGGGTTCTGTTGTACCATATACGGATAATTTTTTTGCATGCCTTAACTCGGCTGTTTTCAGCGACGGTTCATTCTGCTACATACCAAAAGGTGTAAGATGCCCGATGGAGCTCTCAACTTATTTCAGGATAAACTCGGCAAATACCGGGCAGTTTGAACGGACCCTGCTTATTGCTGATGAAGAGAGCTATGTCAGTTACCTTGAGGGATGCACAGCACCATCAAGAGATGAGAATCAGCTTCATGCAGCAATTGTTGAGATTATTGCAGAAAAAAACGCGGAAGTGAAATACTCGACAGTGCAGAACTGGTACCCGGGAAATAAGGATGGGCTGGGCGGTGTCTTCAATTTTGTAACCAAACGCGGTTTATGCAAGGGAGAAAGCTCAAAGATTTCCTGGACGCAGATTGAAACAGGATCTGCTATAACCTGGAAGTATCCTTCATGCATCCTGCGGGGAGATAATTCCACCGGTGAATTTTATTCTGTTGCCGTTACAAATAACCACCAACAGGCTGACACCGGCACAAAGATGATCCACATCGGCAAAAATACAAAGAGTACGATAATCTCGAAAGGAATATCGGCCGGGAAAGGGCAGAACAGCTACAGGGGGCTTGTAAAGGTTCTGAAAAATGCATCTAATGCAAGGAACTTTTCACAGTGCGATTCATTATTGCTTGGCGACAAATGCGGGGCTCATACCTTTCCATACCTTGAGGTTGACAACCAGACAGCCATAGTGGAGCACGAAGCAACAACATCAAAAATAGGTGAGGATCAGATATTTTATTGCAACCAGAGGGGTATTTCAACCGAGGACGCAATAGGTCTTATTGTAAACGGGTATGCAAGGGAGGTAATTAATAAGCTGCCAATGGAATTTGCTGTGGAAGCGCAGAAGCTTCTCCAGATTAGTCTTGAAGGCAGTATAGGTTAGATATAATTTTATAAGAATCATTTTGTGGTCATGTTGATTGTAAATAATTTGAAGGTCTCTATAAATGATAAAAGCATTTTAAAAGGGATAAGTCTGAAGGTTAAACAGGGAGAGATCCACGCAATAATGGGACCTAACGGATCCGGAAAAAGTACCCTGGCAGCTGTTCTTGCGGGACGTGATTTTGTGGAGGTTACTGAAGGTACTGTTTCCTACATGGGAAAGGATCTTCTTGGGATGTCGGCCGAAGATCGAGCAAAGGAGGGGATCTTCCTGGGATTCCAATACCCTATAGAAATTCCCGGGGTGAGTATGGTCAACTTCATGAAGACGGCAGTCAATGAGCATCGAAAACATAAAGGCCTTGATCCCCTGTCAGCATCTGACTTCCTTAAGATGATGAGGGAGAAAAAGGAGCTGGTGGAGATAGATTCCAAACTGGCTAACAGGTCTGTCAATGAAGGTTTTTCAGGAGGAGAGAAGAAGAAGAACGAGATCTTTCAGATGGCAATGCTGGAACCAAAGCTGGCCATCCTCGATGAAACCGATTCAGGCCTCGATATTGATGCCCTCCGTATTGTCGCTAATGGGGTCAATAAAATAAAGCGACCTGATAATTCATTTATTGTAATTACCCATTACCAGAGACTGCTTGATTATATCATACCCGATGTGGTTCATGTTCTGTATGACGGCAGGATCGTAAAGACAGCAGGTAAAGAACTTGCGATGGAACTCGAAGAGAAGGGTTATGACTGGATCAAAAAAGAGGTAGAAAATAGTATACTGGCATGAACGGCAAATCTGAAGTAACTGAAAAATACCTGAAGCTTTATCACGATAATATCGGAAAGATCTCAGGTATCTCCTCACCCTATATTAATTCATTCAGGGAGGCAGCTTTCGGGAGGTTCAGTGAGCTGGGAATTCCAACAAAAAAGGATGAGGCCTATAAATATACCAACCTCAACCTCTTTTTTGACCATGATTATGCCACTTATTTTCTGCCGGATGCCGATGATTTTAAAAAGGCAGAGGATTTCAGGTGCGATATTGCTGAACTTGATGCACATGGGATTGTGCTTATGAATGGTTTTTATCCTACAATAAGGGGGAAGTTAAGCCAGCTTCCAAGCGGCGTCTGGATCGGAAGCCTCAATGAAGCTGCAAAAAAGTTCCCTGAAATTATTGAAAGGCATTATGGAAAGTATGCCCACAGTGATACCGACGGCCTGGTACACCTTAACTCGGCAATGGCATCAGATGGGGTATTTGTTTATGTTCCTGAGGGAGTGACACTTTCTAAACCGGTACAGGTCGTAAATCTGGTAGAGGCAGAAGTGGATTCATTCAACCAGCTCAGAAACCTTATAATTGTTGAGAAAAGGGCTGAATTCTCAATAATCGTCTGCGATCATACTCTCTCCCCGAAAAAATTCCTTACCAACTCGGTAACTGAAATCTATGTGGGTGAAGATGCACATTTTGACATTATAAGAGTGCAGAACGAACATAATGCGGCCTGCAAGATAACTCATACATTCATACACCAGGAGAAGAACAGCGTTGCATCTTCCAACAATATGACACTTCATGGCGGACTGATACGGAACAGCACATATCATTACCTTGGAGGGGAAAGAGCAGAGAGTAATTCCTTCGGACTTTTTCTTGCTGATAAGTGGCAGCATATAGATAATTATGTGAATGTTGAGC
>CAWJVS010000012.1:0-112335 GCA_963846335.1 uncultured Bacteroidales bacterium | reverse complement strand
AGAGCCAGGCTGATTTTCTGACCCTGTTTGGCAGGGCTTTCCAGGAAACAGATCCGAATGCAAAGCTTGCCTCAGTTTTCGGAACCGTTGAGTTAAGGGAAAAGATCAATTTTAATTCATCCAATGAAGAAGTATTAAAAGTACTTGATCGAAGAGTTTCGGGTGCAATAACAAATGCATTTAATATCCTGCGTACCAGGATAGACCGTTTTGGAGTTGTACAGCCAAATATTACAGCGCTTGTCAACCAAAGGTCGTATTTTAATAAAGCTTCCGGGTCAGACTAATCCCAAAAGAGTACGTGAACTCCTGCAGGGGACAGCCAACCTGGAATTCTGGGAGACTTATGAAAACAGTGAGATAATCGGATACCTCTCTCAGGCAAACAACCTTCTGAAAGAGATTCAAGTCAAATACTGTGCAATCAGATACTCGACTACTGCAAAGTGACCGACATAGTTGCAGTTGCAGACACTGCAAAACAAGGACCAGATCACTTCTTGATCTGATTGAGAAAGATACAACTATAGCTCCGGAGGCAACTACCCGTGAAGAATTTGCTCTTCAGAATCCACTTGTTCGGATTGCTTAGTCCGCGAGTAAATGCACAGGGTCAGCCTCTTGCCATCAAGCATGATAGGACTTGCAAGTTCAAAAGATACCTCCAGAGTTAATACTTATCTGAAAATGAATCAGATAAAGGCTCTTTTTCCGCGTGACCTTAAATTTGTGTGGAGCCAGAATCCTTATAAATATGATGCTACAAAGACATATTATGAACTTCATGCAATAAAAGTAACCACCCGCGATGGCCGTCCTCCGCTTGATGGCGATGTAATTACTTCTGCACGTCCCACATCAGGTGTTACCGGCTCTGAAGTTAAGGTTGACATGTCGATGAATGCCGAAGGTGCAAAGATCTGGGCAAGAATGACACGTGAAAATATTGACCGCTGCATTGCAGTTGTCCTTGACGGCTATGTAAGTTCATATCCGAGAGTTCAGAATGAAATAACAGGAGGAAATACAGAAATAACAGGCGATTTTACAATTGAAGAGGCAGATGACCTTGCAAATATTCTGAAATCAGGAAAATTGCCGGCTCCTGCAAAAATTATTTCCGACACAATTATCGGTCCGACACTTGGTAAAGAAGCAATTAATTCAGGTCTTATATCCTTTATAATTGCATTCTTTATTGTACTTTTCTACATGATCTTCTATTACAGCCGGAGTGCCGGTACAATTGCAGATATTGCTCTTTTGGCAAACGTATTCCTGCTGATGGGTGTCTCTGCTTCACTGGGTGCTGTCCTTACTCTTCCGGGTATTGCAGGTATTGTACTTACAATGGGTATGTCGGTTGATGCAAACGTTCTGATATTTGAAAGGATCCGTGAAGAACTGAGAGCAGGGAAGGGTATAAAACTGGCTATTGCCGATGGTTATAAGGGTGCTCTTTCAGCAATCATGGACTCGAACATTACAACACTGCTTACAGGTATTGTTCTCTATGTATTCGGAACAGGTCCGATTAAAGGATTTGCCACAACACTTGTTATTGGAATTTTCACATCACTTTTCAGTGCAATTTTCATTACCCGGCTTATTTATGAATGGCTTCTTAAGAAGAAATGTCAGACCTCACTTTCTCCATAAAGATCACTGCAAATATTCTCAGAAATACCACATGTTGATTTTATTGGTAAAAGAAAAATATTTTATGCAGTCTCAATCCTGGTAACAGTAATTGGTATCGGTTCTTTATTAGTTCGCGGACTAAATCCCGGTATTGATTTTACAGGTGGTCGTACATATGTTGTCCGATTTGATCAGACAGTGTCAAAACAGATGATGTTGCAAAGAATCTTACCGGAGTATTCGGTGAAGCTCCTCAGGTTGTAACATTCGGAAGCGACAACCAGGTAAGAATAACGACAAAATACAAAATTGACGAAACAGGTGTTGATGATGAGGTTGAAACTGCTTTGTATAACGGACTCAAGGGAATGATTCCTGCTGATGTTACCAGGGAAGAATTTCTTTCGAAATACAGGGTCAGCTCAGAAACAGTAGGCCCGACAATTGCAAGTGATATTAAAACAAAAGCTGTCTGGGCAGTTTTATTGTCACTTAGTGATAATCTTCCTCTATATTTTCATGAGATTCAGAAACTGGCAGTATGGTCTCGGAGCTATTGTTGCTATTGCTCATGATGTTATGATCGTGATAGGTATATATTCTCTTTTCTGGGGTATATTACCCTTCACGATGGAGATTGATCAGGCATTCATTGCAGCAATTCTTACTGTTATCGGATATTCAGTTAACGATACTGTAGTTGTATTATGACAGGTTAAGGGAGTTTCTTCCTCTTCACAGAAAACGACCTGTAAAAGAGGTTATTAATATGGCAATGAACGATACACTCAGCCGTACACTGAATACAGGTGTCACATCAATTCTTGTGCTTATTGCAATGTTCTTCTTCGGAGGAGCAACAATCAGGGGATTCCTTTTTGCAATGATAATAGGTATAATTGTTGGAACATATTCCTCAATCTTTATTGCATCCTCAATCGTTTATGATACAACCAAGGGGAAAATAATAAAAACCTGAGCAAGGACAATAAATGTTAAGCGAAGTCTCCGGGCTTCGCTTAACATACTTTTTTTATATATCACTTTTCTTGTTGGTTGCCATAACCATCTTAACCTTCAGCCTGTTCCCGATCTCCATCACATCAACAAGATCCTGTACGGTCAGGGAACTTTCAAGCCTTAGAATAACTGTAGGTTCATCGAGTGACCCGATCCTTGATTTCAGAAGCGGCTCTATATCTGAAAAGCTGATTTGCCTGTTATCAATAAAGTACTGTTTGTCCTTTGTTATTGATATGGTTATTTGCTGCTTGTCAAGATTCTGTGCGGATTTTGAATTCGGCAGCAACAGTTTTATCACGTTCGGATTGGCCAGTGATGACACGATAAGGAAAAACAACAGCAGGAAAAACATAATGTCATTGAGCGAGGAGGTACTTACCTCAGCCTTAAAATGTCTTTTTCTCTTAATGTTCATCTTACAAAGCTTTTACAACTTCATTGACCTGCCTTTGCATGCCTATAGAAAAACGATCGATCATCATCTGAAGATAATGGTACGAAGCATAGGCAATAACCCCTACGATCAGTCCGGTCCCGCTGCAGATCATTTTCTGGTACAGTCCGCCTGCAATGATGCCGATGCTGATATTATCCGCCAGCGAAATATTGTAAAAAATTTTAATAACACCTGAAATGGTACCTATAAATCCAAGCATCGGAGCAATGCCTGCAATAATTCCCAGATATCCGGTGTCTTTTTCCATTACTGAGATTTCAAGATTAGCAGTGGCTTCCATGTAACTCTCCGTTTCCTTTGGAGTTTTTCCCGGACTATTCAGACCGCTTTCAAGAATTCTTCCAAGTGAAGAGTTGCTGTATCTTCCCGGGTTAAGAGCTTCAGCATTTCTTTTTTCCCTGATCTCAGTTATGACATTGCTGACCATATTTTCATCAATAACAGAGCTTCTCCTTATGTATATGAACCTCTCGATAAAAATATAAATGCTTACTATTGAAAGGAGAATAATAGGTATCATGATAAATCCGCCTTTCATCAGAAGCTCAGCTACATTATCGACAGTATTGGTATCTCGCAGGTGTGGCTGCAACAATAAAACCATTGTGCTGTTTAGACTCATTTTAATCTGCTTTAAGTTTTTTGCGAAATTAATTAATAGACAGTATCTTTTTGAAACGGGAAACGGAATTTCTTAGTATACACAATCTTTTTATCAACAGGAGACTTTCTTTATTCATATGTTAATTTTACTTTGACTTATTCGAAAAATCTACCTGTTTTTGCCCTGAATCCCTAAAGGAACAGTAGATTTTTCTCCTTTCACCCTTTAGGGTTGGGGCAAAAAAGGAGAAAAATCAGGTTGTATCCAATGTGGCAATGTAGAATTAAAATTACTCTCATAAATCAATAAATTGGTATAATATCATTAAACTTTTTTAACTTTGCCAGGCAAATTCGAAGAAAGAATCATTACGATACTGATATGAGCGGACAGGAAATATTTGTTATCATCATTGTGGCCTTGCTGCTTTTTGGCGCCGAGAAGCTCCCTGATATTGCCAAAACTGTGGGAAGGGGGATGCGCGATTTTAAAAAGGCCACCGATGAGATAAGAAGAGAGATTGAGACAAGTACTTCTGATTTCAGGAAAGACCTGAATGATGCAACTGAAACAATTAAGAAAGATGTCACTGATTATGCGAATAAAATTACAAGCGACGTAAATGAAGTTTCGGATTCTATTAAGAATGAGATGAATGATGTGACATCGGATGTCAGAAAAGAGATGAATACGGTTGCTGAAACCGTAAAACAGGATGTCAACGAGGTTAATGATAATATTCAGAAGAACGTGGATGAAGTGAAAGACAGCGTTCAGAAAGATGTATGATAAGAACTGCCGGGATCACAAAATCATATGGTGCTCTGAAGGTCCTGAAAGGGATCGATATTACGATTGAAGATAAGGAAGTTGTCTCAATTGTCGGAGCCAGCGGCGCCGGAAAAACAACCCTGCTGCAGATAATAGGCACACTCGACAAACCGGATAGCGGTGCAATATTTTATAACGGTTCAGATATAAGCAGATTGAAAGGTAAAGCTCTTTCTGCATTCCGGAATACAAATATCGGATTTGTCTTTCAGTTTCATCAGCTGCTGCCTGAGTTCACGGCATTGGAAAATGTTTGTATTCCCGCATACATTGCAGGTAAGAGTAAAGCGGTAGCAGAAAAAAAGGCACATGAGCTGCTTGGATTTCTAAACCTTTCAGAACGGCTTGACCATAAGCCTTCGGAACTCAGCGGGGGAGAGCAGCAGCGGGTTGCAGTGGCCCGTGCCCTTGTTAATAACCCGGCTATCATTCTTGCCGATGAACCATCCGGCAACCTTGATACCGAGAATAAAAACGAACTTCATAAACTCTTCTTTAAACTGAGAGACAACTTCGGTCAGACAATAATAATTGTAACACACGATCGTCAGCTGGCTGCCATGTCGGACAGGATACTGCAGATTAAAGACGGCCTGATTGTAAACGAGCCATAAGCCATCCTGCTGTGGTTTCAGGTTACCATAACAATACTGTAATCCTGCATCTTATCAATTAACTGCTAAAGATATAGTTTCAACCCGATGAAGTTAAATAAGGAAGAGCTGAAGGAATTTCTGGATGAAAAGGTTGATAAATATAACCGGCCAGATTTTATTGACCTCGATCCCATAAGCATTCCACACCAGTACTCAAGGAAAGAAGATATTGAGATATCAGGATTTCTGGCAGCAACTATTGCCTGGGGTAACCGGACAATGATCCTTAGAAACGCCAACCGGATGATGTCTCTTCTTGATGACTCACCCTTTGACTTTATTATGAATCATACTGATCATGACCTTGAAAGGATTAACTGTGTCATCCACCGGACATTTAATTCAGGAGATTTCGTATATTTTATTAAGGCATTAAAGCATATATATGCATCATACGATGGCCTGGAAAGTATTTTTTGCCGGTTTCGTACAGAAGATTCCCTGCAACCAGCCATCCATCAGTTCCAGGAGTATGTTTTTTGAATTGCCACACGATAAAAGGACGATGAAACATATATCTGATCCATTCAGCGGATCTGCAGCAAAAAAAATAAATATGTATTTACGTTGGATGATCAGGAAGGATGACCGGGGCGTTGATTTCGGTTTATGGGAATCAATACCCCCATCAGTTCTTTCTTGTCCGCTAGACGTACATTCCGGTAACATAGCAAGAAAGCTGGGACTTCTCAAAAGGAAACAGAATGATTTCAAAGCTGTGGCTGAACTGGATGGAATTCTCAGAACATTTGACAGACATGATCCTGTCAAATACGACTTTGCATTATTTGGATTAGGTGTAACTGAGAGTTTTTAAATATTACCTGATTTATTATGCTGGAAAACTGGTTCTGGATACAATTAAATCCATGCAAATTTTCTTTTAAAATAAAGAGCAACATTTACAAGTCCTATCATTACCGGAACTTCTACCAATGGCCCGATAACAGCTGAAAATGCCTCACCTGAGTTTATTCCGAACACCGCAATCGCAACTGCGATTGCCAGTTCGAAGTTATTGCTCGCTGCAGTAAAGGAAAGTGTAGTTGTTTGCCCATATGTAGCACCCGCTCTTCTGCTCATGAAGAATGAAAATAAAAACATTACAACGAAATATATTATGAGAGGAATTGCTATCAATAAAACATCCAGGGGTAATTTAACAATGTATTCCCCCTTGAGTGAAAACATTACAACTATAGTGAACAATAGAGCGATAAGGGTAATTGGGCTTATTTTGGGGATAAATTTAGTATTATACCAATCCTTGCTTTTAACTCTTATTAATATATACCTGGTAAGAAAACCTGCAATAAAAGGTATTCCGAGATATATAAAAACACTCCTGGCAATTTGTCCAATAGTTATATTCTCAACAACTGAATTGGTTGGCACACCGAACCATCCAGGTAATATTGCAATAAATACCCAGGCATAAACTGAGAATAACAATACCTGGAAGATTGAATTAAAGGCTACCAACCCTGCACAATATTCTGTGTCTCCTTTAGCCAGGTCGTTCCATACAATAACCATAGCAATACAACGGGCAAGTCCAATCATAATGATCCCATACATATAGGGCAGGTTTGCGTTGTCTTTCCCGGGGAAAAGCTTAAAGAATATTATTGCCAATACAAACATGAGTACAGGGCCGATGATCCAGTTCTGCACAAGCGAAAGCCCCAGAATCTTAAAATTTCTGAATACACCACCTAATTCATCATATTTAACCTTTGCCAATGGCGGATACATCATCAGAATAAGTCCGATCGCAATGGGAATATTGGTTGTACTGTCAGGAGAAGATTTTAATGATTCCCAGAATGTTGCTATTGACGGGAAGAAGAATCCTGAAAAGACACCGATAAACATCGCCAGAAAGATCCAGAGTGTCAGATATCTGTCGAGAAATTTTAATCTGGGTTTCATATTATTAATTTGAAAATGTGGTAATTTGAAAATTTAGAAAATTATAGTGGTTTAGAGGCGGAAACAGTTATGCTGAAAATTCCTGTTTCTCCCTTGTTCACTGCAGCAGGCATATCAAATTCCGATAAAAGTGAATCCGGGAGATTGATTTCTTTTTGCTTATGAACCTTCACATTAAGAAATCCTGAATTTTCAACGATTTTAAGATATTCTGTCATTTCACTCGCACCTGAGACGCATCCGGCGTACATTTCAGCATCCTTCTGCATTTTTTCTGAGAGTGTTCCTTTAATCACCACATCAGAGACACAGAAGTGTCCTCCCGGTTTCAGGACTCTGAAAATCTCATTGAATGCTTTTGTTTTATCGGGCACAAGGTTAAGTACACAATTTGAAATAACCACATCAAATTTCTTATCATCAAATGGCATATCCTCAATATCTCCGAGTACAAAGTCAACATTTGTGAATTTCAGTTTTGCACAATTTTCCCTTGCTTTCGCTATCATAGGTTCTGTCATATCAAGCCCGGTAACCTTGCCTGTGTCTCCTGTTATTGCCCTGGCAACAAAACAATCGTTACCTGCACCACTTCCAAGGTCCAGAATATGATCTCCTTCTTTAATTTGCGCAAAATCTGTAGGGATCCCGCAACCAAGGTTCATGTCGGCCTCGGGATTGTACCCCTCCTTCTCATCATATTTCTCACTGAATACTGTATAATCGACTCCCGGACCACAGCATGATGAGCTGCCACAGCATGAATTTTCAGAACCATTATCCAGGGCTATTTTACCGTATTTTTCTTTTACTACCAGTTTTAATTCTTCTGCTTTCATACTTTATTAATTTGAAAATTAGATAATTTGAAAATTTGAAAATGGACTATTTAATTTGAAAATGTGGTTAATTTGAAAATTTGAAAATGAGTTGAAGCTAGCTTCCTTTTGAGGAGCTTATAATTTTGGAAAGAATTTTCATCAGTTCGTGAACTCTGATATTAAGTAGTTTTTCATCAAAAGGGTATGATTTGGAGTGTGTTGACAAATCGAAAGCCAATAATCAGTTTCGTCAGCTTCTTTGGCTGCTAACTTAATTTTATGAATAAAATCAGCTTTGCTTTCTGCATTTTGTGCTTCACGAACATTAGCTCCTATTGACGTTCCGGATCTCAGAAGCTGCTTCGATAAAACATATTTTCTGTTTTCTTCTAATAATTCGCAATATAAAACTACTTCCAGTGCAAACTGAAATGATTTCTCAACAATTATGTTCTCTTTATCATTCCTCATAAAATCGTGTTTTTAGTGACTCACTAATTTTCAAATTACCGAATTTTCAAATTTTCAAATTCTCCAAATTTTCAAATTCTCTTCATAAAATTTCCGGAATTCATCCCTTATCAGATCTCTGACTCTGCGAAATTCACTCATTATGAATTCTTCTGTCCCTGTTGCATGAGATGGATCTTCAAATCCGATGTGCAGTCTGGTTTTTACTTTGCCTGAGAATAAGGGACATGTTTCATTGGCATGATCACAAACAGTTATCACATAATCCCATTCATCTTCCAGATACTGATCGACAAGTTTAGGAGTATGATGGCTAATATCAATCGCTGCTTCTTTCATTACCTGAACTGCTTTCTGGTTAACCTGTTTTGCCGGATCAGTGCCGGCAGAGCAAACTGTAAGTTTTTCATCAAAGGATTGTAAAAATCCATGAGCCATCTGGCTTCTACAGCTGTTGCCCGTGCATAATATTAATATTTTCATATGCAATTGAAGTTAAATTGAACATTAATCTCATTTAGAAATTTTTCAGACATTTCTTTAATCTCTCTAATCCTCTCCGGATTCAGACAGTAGCAGGTTTTTACTCCTTCAGTTGTTCCGGTAATCAATCCGGCATCTTTAAGCTCCTTTAAATGCTGATTTACAGTCGTACGGCTCAAGGGTAATTCATCAGCAATATCACCCGTTATGCAGGATTTAGTCTCAACAAGGTATTTAAGAATAGCAAGACGTGCAGGATGTCCTAAGGCTTTATAAACTTCCGAACATTTTTGCAGTTCAATACTGAAAAGCTCTGTTTTGCTGTATGCCATATTTTTCAGGGTGATTTGACGCAAATATACGTTATATTTTAAATATGACGTATAATTACGTTATTTTATTTTTTAATAAGTTATCAGACTTTAAAAGTTTTATTTACTGTTTGATCGTTGCTATTTTTCTTACATGATCTCTTGAAAACTTAATTGACAGATTTTCATTACAGAATTTATAAGCATCACTACATTGGCTGTAAATTGTAAATAAAAATCAATCTGTTATTGTAAATATAATTGCATTTCGTATATTTGCGAAATATCAAAATAAAAATATTCATAATAATGTCAGGCAAATTGGAATTTACTCATGAAGTGCAGCAGATAGCCAGATTTTCAAAGGCTCTGAGTCACCCGGTACGTGTATATATTCTTCAGAAATTATCAAAAATGGATTCATGCTGCTACAGTGGAGACCTGGTTGAAGAACTTCCGGTCGGAAGATCAACTCTGTCGCAACATCTAAAAGAGTTGAAGTATGCAGGATTAATTCAGGGTGAAATTAATCCACCTTACATTAAATATTGTATTAACAGAAAAAACTGGGAGGGAGCCAAGGAGCTTTTTAACTCATTTCTTAATCAGGAAAAAGTTCCTGAGTTCAGCTTTGATGATTACGACAAAGGAAAACATAAATAGAATAATCATTTTAAATTTTCAAATTAATACTATGGAAATAAAAATTTTAGGTCCGGGATGTCCGAAATGCAAAACACTTGAGAAAGTGACGCGTGACGCTGTTGCTGAAACGGGAATTGATGCCACTATCGAAAAAGTTGAGGATATAGTCAAGATTATGGAATACCATCTAATGCATACGCCTGTTCTGGTAATAGATGAGAAGGTAGTGCTAAGCGGACAGGTTCCGACTGTGAATCAGGTAAAGGAAATACTAATTAAAAATAAATAAATCAGATATTATGAAAACTATGAGATTATTTATTGCCATTTTATTATTTGCCCCGGTTATTTCATGCACGGCACAGCCATCAAATAAAGAGACCGGAGCTTTGGACAACAATTCCGATAAAATTGAAGCTTATTATTTTCACTTCACGGCCCGTTGCACTACCTGCAAGACTATTGAAGCCAGGGCAAAAGAAAACCTTGAGACTCTTTATCCCAACCAGGTAAAACAGGGGTTAATAACGTTTCAATCACTTAATCTTGAGGAAGCACCTAATAAAACTCTTGCTGATAAGCTTGGTGTTTCAGGACAGACTCTTCTTATTAGTAAAAGGTGATAAGAAGATCAATCTGACCAACGAAGGATTTATGTATGCTGTTGTCAAACCTGAGAAATTCAAAGAGATAATCAACGAAAAAGTAGACGGTCTGCTGGCTCAGATAACTCTATGGAATTTCTGACAAATTTACTGGACAACAGCACAATGCCATGGCTAACTGCATTTCTGCTGGGTTTAATGACTGCCATAAGCCCCTGTCCGCTAGCCACAAACATCACTGCTATTGGATTTATAAGTAAAGACATTGAAAACCGCAACAGGGTATTCATTAATGGCCTGGTCTATACTCTTGGCAGGGCAATCACTTATACTGCAATCGCATTGATAATCTACCTCGGCGCCGATCAACTAAAGTTTGGTGGTTTCTTTCAGCGCTATGGGGAGAAGGTTGTTGGTCCATTGCTGATCATAATAGGATTATTCATGCTCGATGTGATCAAAATAAGATTCCCGGGATTTAACAGACTTACATCAGGGATGCAGGATAAAAAGAAATGGGGGTATTTTGATGCCTTACTCCTTGGTCTGCTTTTTGCCCTGGCATTCTGCCCGTACAGCGGCGTGCTTTATTTTGGGATGCTCGTTCCCCTCACAGTTTCAAGTGCCTCCGGACTTTATCTCCCTGTCATCTTTGCAGTTGCAACGGGAATCCCGGTGATAATCATAGCATGGGTACTTGCTTATACGGTTTCAGGGATCGGCAATGTCTATAACAGGATCAAATCATTTGAACTCTGGTTCAGGCGGATCATAGCTGTTCTGTTTATTGCTGTCGGGATTTATTATATTATAAGGGTTTATCTCTGATTTTGACAAATTTATTATACCCATAAATAGAGAGAGATCCCTCGCTACCGCTCGGGATGACATTGCTGGAGGATGGTTAACAGGGGTAGGAGGAAAAACGCTCGAGCGTTTTTCCTCCTACCCCAATCATAAAAAACAAAATTGTCATTCCGAATGAAGCGAAGCGAAATGAGGAATCTTTTAATTAAATCACAAATTTTCAAATTATCTCATTTTCAACATTTTCAAATTAATAACATGGAACTCAAAAAAGAATTAAAAATACTCTTCTGGATAGCAGCTGTTTTTGCCTTCGCATTCTTCCTGCCCATAGAGAGTGCAAGGTTCAATACTGCTATTGCTGCAACACTTGACCTTGTAAAATGGTATGCACAGGAGCATGTTATTCTTTGTCTTCTCCCTGCATTTTTCATTGCAGGTGTTATATCTGTTTTCGTCAGTCAGGCTTCAGTATTAAAGTATTTCGGCGCCCAGGCAAAGAAATGGGTAGCATATACTGTAGCAGCCGTTTCAGGTACAATCCTCGCTGTCTGTTCATGCACAATCCTTCCTTTGTTTTCAAGCATCCACAAAAGAGGAGCAGGTCTCGGGCCGGCAATTGCATTTTTATACTCAGGACCGGCAATAAACATTCTGGCAATTATTCTTACCGCACGAATCCTTGGATTTGAAATGGGAGTCGCACGTACAATAGGTGCAGTCTCTTTTAGTATAATTATAGGTTCAGTCATGGCCATTATCTATCGCAAGGAGGAAAAAGCCAAGAAGGAAGAACAGATGAATATTGTTCCCCCGCCTGAGAAAAGACCGATGTGGCAGACATCACTGCATTTTTTTACACTTGTTCTTATCCTTGTTTTTGCCAACTGGGGGAAACCCGCTGAAGGTGATACAACAAGCACCTGGTATTTTATCTGGCATTATAAATGGTGGATCACCGGCTTCTTCAGTCTTGTCATGGGCTATTCGCTTATTAAAATCCTTAAGATCAAATGGCAATGGGTGCTTGGTGCAGCAGTTGTAGTAATTGCATCAATTATTCTGTCAAATAACCTGATTGAAAGCGATAAACTCAGGCCTCTCGTACCAATGCTTGTCGGAATAATTGCATTGAGTGTTATCACAATCCTCGACAAGGTGGATGAAGAAAACAAAGCGTGGACAATTGCAACCTGGGATTTCGCAAAACAGATACTTCCATTGCTTGCCATCGGGGTGGTTACCGCAGGTTTCCTGCTCGGATCAACCCATGACGGAAAAGCAATAGCAGGAGTGATACCAAATGAATGGATATCAGCTCTGGTTGGTGGTAATTCGGTATTTTCGAACTTCTTTGCATCAGTTGTTGGTGCATTCATGTATTTCGCCACCTTACTGAAGTTCCAATTCTTCAGGGACTTATTGCTCAGGAATGGGTAAGGGACCTGCACTTGCCCTTGCTGCTCGCCGGACCATCACTTTCGTTGCCAAATATGCTTGTTATAAGAGGTGTTATCGGAACTCAGAAAACCGTGGTTTATGTTAGTCTTGTTGTTGTAATGGCGACGATTAGCGGTCTGATTTACGGTTCAATATATTGATTATCTAATATAGGCTCATAACAAACCTGAAAAGCATGAAAAACCCTGTCTATCTCGATTACAATGCCACAACTCCCATAGATCCGGAAGTTGCTGATGAAATGCTGCCTTATATCCGTTCTTCCTTTGGAAATCCATCCAGCTCATATTCACCTGGCAGGATCAACCGGGAAGCAATTAACATGGCAAGACAGCAGGTAGCTGACTTAATAAATGCCAGACCCGAAGAAATAGTTTTTACCAGCGGCGGAACAGAATCAAATAACCATGCCATAAGAGGCGTTGCACTTGCTAACAAAGAAACAGGGAAACATATCATTACTTCGTCAGTTGAACATCCTGCAGTATTGGAAGTTTGCAGGCATCTGAGTTCAATGGGTTATGAAATCACCTATGTTCCTGTTGATTCACATGGAAAGGTCAGTCCGGATGATGTCGAGAATGCTGTGCGTTCTGATACCGTGCTCATTACCATTATGCACGCCAACAATGAAGTGGGAACAATTCAGCCTTTAGCCGATATCGCGTCAGTTGCAAAGAAGAGAAATATTGCTTTTCATACCGACGCGTCTCAGTCCGCAGGAAAGATCGAAGTCGATGTCGGCCAGGCTTGGTGTCTGTTTACTGACCATTGCAGGTCATAAATTGTACGCCCCGAAAGGCATTGGTGCATTGTACATTAAACAGGGTACCAGGATTGAGAACCTTATGTTTGGCGCAGGACAGGAAAAGGGAATCAGGCCCGGAACTGAAAATGTACCTTACATTGTTGCACTCGGCAAAGCCTGTGCAATAGCACAGAGAGATCTTCAAAAGAATAATGCACATATGTACCGGATGCGGGAAAGACTGTTACTGGGATTAAAACAAAAATCAGGTACAGCAATTAAACTAAACGCCGACCTGGAAAACTGTCTTCCAAATACCTTAAGTATTGCTTTTGAAAGTGTCGATGCTCATACACTTGCATCCATGATCGCAAGTGAAGTTTATATTTCAACCGGCTCAGCCTGTCATGCCGGTTCGGGTGAGATATCACCTGTTTTAAAGGCAATGAACGTTGATATCATGACTGCAGCGTGCACAGTCCGGATTTCAACAGGCAAATATACCAATGACAAGGAAATTGACCTGGCTATTGAGGCCATTTCAGATAAAGTCCTGAAACTTAAGAGTTGAAAATGGCCAACAGTTACTTCAGCTTTAAACAATTTACCATACATCAGGATAAAGCTTCCTTTAAAGTAGGAACTGACGGGGTGCTTCTTGGAGCATATGCCGGTCTTACAGGAGTGAAGAAGATACTCGACATTGGAACCGGAACCGGTCTGATTGCATTAATGCTTGCCCAGAGATGCGATGCGGATATTGTTGCAATTGAACCAGACAATGACTCTTATATTCAGTGCAGTGAGAATGTGAACCTCTGCCGGTGGAAAGAGAGGATAAGAGTGGTGAATTCAACCCTGCAGGATTACCCTCCTGACGAGAAATTTGACCTCATTGTTGCCAATCCTCCCTATTTTTCTGATTCACTTAAAAATCCCGAATCCAGGAAATCAGAATCGAGGCATAACGATTCACTGAGAAATGATGATTTGCTGAAGGGTGTATCAGGGCTGATGGCGGACGACGGAAGGCTGCAGGTTATAATGCCATATACTGAAGGGAATATCTTTATTGCAGATGCGAATATGTATGGGTTCTATTGTAACAATATTCTTAAGATAAGACCATTGCCTGCCTCTGAGATTCGCAGGATGATATTGACTTTCAGCAAACAGCGGCTAATCCCGACCGAAAATTTCCTTACGATAGAACATGGCAAAAGACATGAATTTACTGAAGAATACATAAACCTTACGAAGGAGTTTTATCTGAAGTTCTAGCCGTTCAGCCCCCCTGAAGGTCTCCAGACTTCGCTGTATATTACAAATGTTGGTTATGGTAAGGATTCTATACCCAACGTTAGCGAAGTCTGAGACTCCGCGGCAACGGAGCTTCGCTTGACGGCAATTGGGGCGGGACCAATCTAATTTATCATTTCACTTTCCGGTAATTCGTATTCTTCATTCATTGCAATACCCAGCGACTTCAGTTCATTGAGTACCGGGATGTATATATGAGAAACAACCGGCCTGTAAACGCCATTCAGCATAATCTTGTTTTCGAGTATAAGTCTCGCTGCAATGGCAGCAGGCAATGACACCGTCCTGGCTATTGCAGTATTGGAGGAAGGTGATCCGTAATCGACCATTGAAGATCTGATTACCTCTTTGGTTCCATTTGGGTAGGAAGCTTTAATTACATGCTGGAGGAGAACAATATCCTTTTCATTCTCATCCAGCATCATTCTTTCTATCATCCTGTCGGATGTTATCTCAAAAGGTGTTGTCTTCCGGTAAGGAAGACTTTCGTCACTGAAGAATCCAAGATAATCCAACGATTCTATTCCCGTTGAGGTCTCTGAAATCCCGAGTTTTAATGCCAGATTCTTTTTTAATCCGGTTTTTTCAACTCCTGCCCGTTCTGCTATGAAATCAGCATAACTCATTTTTCCATAATCTGAAGTGGTATCATCAAGCATGCTGATTTTTTTCATTGCATCGAGAGTCTCACACCACCCTTTGTACCTTAACGTTCCCCTGTACATGGTACTGGCCTCCCGGATATCATAAATATTCATATAGCTTATTGAATCCCTGTTCGGATATACTTCAAGCTCTCCTATTCCAGGGAAAGTGTACGTGAATCTGTCTTTGAAAAGATTGACTGCATCAATGTAGGTTTCTTTTCCATTTTTGAGGTATAGTGCACTGTTACGGCTTGCCAGAATGACACCTTTCGGACTCCAGGTGAACTTGTATTTCATCGGATTGTCGACAGCTCCGGATGCAGGAAGCGCACCGCAAAGTGAATAGAACTCCTCAACTTTTCCACCCCTTAAGTGAATGTAATCGATGATCTTCATCGCTGTCATATGATCTATGCCTGGATCGAGACCCATCTCATTGAGGAAGAGAACACCCGCGTTCCTGGCAGCCTGGTCAAGAACTTTCATTTCCGGCTGAACATAGGAGGTTGTAACCAGAGGTTTCCCGTACTTAAGGCAAACCTTTGCAACGTCAGTGTGATATTTGTATGGTAAGAGACTTACGGCAAGATCATTTTCAGAGACAAGTTTATCAAGGACATCAGGTTGAGCCATTGACCAGTCCAGAGATGAACCAAGGGGATTTCCCTTAATCATTTCATCTGCCCTTTCCTGCATCGGGGAGGCTATCAGCAGCCTGAATCCCTTCTCAAGAAGATATTCAACCATTGGCTTTGCAACCAGTCCTGCTCCAAGGATGAGAACTTTTTTCATATGGTCTGTCTATTGAATTAAAAATATTTAGCAGAAAGGTAAGAATTCTTACAGGAAATTTTTATGATATTTATTATGGTCTTAAATTTGAATCTCATTGGAACTCTGTGTCAACTCTGTGGTCTCCCTGCCTGCCGGCAGGCAGGTGTGAAAGTTCTTAACTTATTGTTGCACAGAGCTCCACAGAGAATGCACAGAGTGACACAGAGGAAAAAGGAATTCTATTAAGCGATAGAATTAAAATTGAAAAGTCTTTTATTAATAATGCCATGAATGTATCTTTGCCTGAAGCTTCAACCTTATAGATGATTATAAATTACTTCACCTGATTCCATGTCTGATTTTCAGAAGTATGTAGAAACACCGCTGATGAAGCAGTATTACAACATCAAGACCAAACATCCTGATGCAATACTGCTGTTCAGGGTAGGTGATTTTTATGAGACCTTCGGAGAGGATGCAATAAAGACCTCTGAAATACTTGGGATCACACTTACCCGCAGGGCCAATGGTTCGGCCCAGTTTGTTGAGCTTGCAGGTTTTCCTTATCATGCCCTCGATACATATCTTCCCAGGCTTGTAAGGGCAGGACAGAGGGTAGCCATATGTGAACAGCTTGAAGATCCGAAGCTCACAAAGAAAATTGTAAAAAGAGGAATAATTGAGCTTGTTACTCCGGGAGTTTCACTGAATGAGAATGTTCTGAATCATAAAGAGAATAACTTTCTGGCAGCAGTACATATTGACAAGAAAATTGCAGGAGTGGCATTTCTGGATATTTCCACCGGCGAATTTCTTACTTCGGAAGGTACAATAGAGTATATAGATCAGATGCTGAGTAATTTTCAGCCCAAGGAGGTGCTGTTTGAAAAGGGAAAGAAGGAGCTGTTCCTTGAATATTTCGGTCCGAAATACTATACCTTTAAGCTCGATGACTGGATCTTTACCCGGGAGGCAGCAAATGACAGGCTGCTCAAACAATTTGAAACCAGTTCACTTAAAGGGATTCGGGGTACAGAATCTGTCATTTGGAATTATTGCTGCAGGAGCAATACTTTATTACCTTGATATAACACAGCATGAACAGCTTGGACATATCACAAGCCTCTCAAGGATAGAAGAAAACAGGTATGTATGGCTTGATAAGTTTACAATAAAGAATCTTGAGCTGTTCCATTCTCCCTATGAAGGTGCCAAAACACTGATCGATGTCATGGACAGGACCATTTCCCCGATGGGAGGCAGGCTTCTTGAAAAGATGGATATCGCTTCCTCTGAAGGATATACAACCTGTTAACGAAAGACTTGATATTGTTCAGTATCTGGTTGAAAACAGTTCTGTCAAAGATGAGATTTCATCCCTGATCCGACAGGTAGGTGATCTTGAAAGACTTATATCAAAAGTGGCAGTGAGCAGAATTAATCCCCGCGAGGTTGTTCAGCTGAAAAGAGCCCTGAAGGCAATTGGTCCCCTACGTGAAATTTGTAATAACAGTGGATGTGCTCCTCTTGTGCAGCTCGCAGAACAGTTAAATCCTTGTAAGTCAATTGCTGAGAGGATTGAGAAGGAACTTAATAATGATCCTCCGGTACAGATAAACAAGGGTAATGCAATTGCAGCCGGTGTATCTTCAGAACTTGACGAACTGAGGACGATTCTTTACAATGGAAAGGATTATCTTGAAGATTTACAGAAACGTGAGAGTGAACGGACAGGAATAACCTCCCTCAAAATCAGTTTTAATAATGTCTTTGGTTATTATATTGAAGTCAGAAACACCCATAAGGATAAAGTACCTCCGGAATGGATAAGGAAGCAGACACTTGTAAGCGCGGAACGATATATTACTGAGGAGCTTAAGGAATATGAAAGCAAGATACTGGGAGCTGAAGAGAAGATCATTTCACTTGAAACAAAACTTTTTAACGACCTGGTACTTGCCATTATTGAATATATACCTCCGATACAGTTAAACTCCTCCCTTGATTGCAAGGCTCGATTGCCTTCAGTCATTTGCTGTCATTTCGGCTGAGAATAATTATGTCAGACCAGTGCTGAATGAATCGAGAGTTCTTGATATTACGGAAGGACGTCATCCGGTAATAGAAAAACAGCTTGCCGGCCGGAGAATCATATGTTCCCAATGATCTGTTACTCGACACTGAAGATCAGCAGATAATAATTCTTACCGGACCCAACATGTCAGGTAAATCAGCACTTCTGAGGCAGACGGCTCTTATTGTACTCATGGCTCAGACAGGCTGTTTTGTTCCGGCCAAAGCTGCAGAGATAGGCATGGTTGATAAGATCTTTACCAGGGTAGGGGCATCTGACAATATAAGTCTTGGTGAATCAACCTTTATGGTTGAGATGAATGAAACAGCCAGCATTCTTAATAACCTTTCTGACCGGAGCCTGATTCTGCTTGATGAAATAGGGAGAGGAACAAGTACTTATGACGGCATTTCAATTGCCTGGGCAATGGTGGAATACCTTCATGAGAACAAACTGAGGGCAAAGACTTTGTTTGCAACTCATTATCATGAGCTTAATGAGATGGAAAATTCATTTCCGAGGGTAAGAAATTATAATGTTTCAATAAAAGAACTTAAAAATAAGATCATTTTCCTGAGGAAGCTCAAAAGGGGAGGAAGTGAACACAGTTTTGGAATTCATGTTGCGAGAATGGCAGGAATGCCGAAAAGTGTTGTCAGCAGTGCCGATGAGATACTGAAAGAACTGGAACAAAGCCATGAGAAGCAGGAACTGGCTAAGCCAATTGCAGATCTGGCTGGTCACAGGGAAGGGATGCAGCTGAGCATTTTTCCAGCTTGATGATCCGGTTCTTAAACAGATCCGTGATGAGATTCTTGAAATTGATATAGATAACCTGACACCTGTTGAGGCACTGAATAAGTTATATAATATAAAGAAGCATCTTAAATAGGATTCAATGTAGTATTTCTGCACATGGAGGATAAAGAATGATCCGGGATCAGAAAAAGACCGAAAGACGCGAACGAATATTTTAAATTCTTTTTGTTGTCAGTGACTGGTTTAAGGCATCGCTATAAATGGATTATATGGCTTTTTACAGATCGCTTTTGTTGTTTCAATGGTCCTGTCATTATTCGCACTTATCCTTTTCTTCGGATTTAATCTGCCTGATGAGACTCAGGTAAAACTGATTTCAGCATTCAGAAGATCCTTTTTCTGATACTCTTTATTTCAAAATTTCTTCTGAAAATATCTGACCTTTCAATAAAAAGAATATTGTTCCGTCAGTCTTCGGTGTAGTTAGTAATCCTGTTCACGCTTGCAATCCTCTTATCTAATTTCGGAATAGTTGACATAATTCAAACCTTTATGGACTCTGTTCACTCGGCAGACCAGCTATAATAGCTTCAATATTTGTTCTGGAGTTTCTGAACTGTCATTGATTACAGGTTTTATAAGTACAATAAATATTGCTCCGGCTTTCCTTTTCTCACTAAGTTTTCTGACGATCATTTTAATCGGATCCGGATTATTAATGCTTCCAAAATCGCATACTGTTCCGCTATCATTAATTGATGCATTATTTACATCTGTAAGTGCTGTATGTGTAACAGGGCTGATAGTTGTTGATACTGCTACGGCATTTACTCCTATGGGAAAGATTATAATTCTTTGTCTTATTCAGATAGGCGGGACTTGGCATTATGACATTTACCGGATTTTTCAGTTTCATTTTTACCTCAGGATCCTCATTTAGCGACAGGTTATTGCTCAAAGAACTATTTTCATCTGAATCGCTTGACAATCTGTTCAAATTGCTGAGCTAAGATTATCTTATGGACTGTTATGACTGAGATTGCAGGTGCAATTTTAATTTATTATAGTCTTGATGTTAAGTCAGATGGGAAAATATTTTTTTCAATATTTCATTCAGTCTCTGCTTTCTGTAATGCAGGTTTTTCAACCTTACAAATGGCCTTTTCGCTACCGGTCTGAAACCATAATTATTCTATTCAGATAATAATCTCCATTCTGATCATTCTTGGAGGTATTGGCTTTCCTGTATTACTTGAAATCTATTCTTTCTTCAGACAGGTTACTGGTCAGTATAATAAGAAAAGTTTTTAACAGACGGATCCATGCCATTCAGTCACAGTATGAAATATATCAGGACGAATGGCAATAATTATGACATTAATCCTGCTGGTTGCAGGGACAGGGTTATATTTTCTTTTCGAATCGGGAAAAAGTCTTGAACGGGATGAGTGATAGTGATAAATTCATTATTTCATTTTTTGGGAGTGTCAGTGCCAGAACCGCAGGATTTAATATTATTGATATTACACTCTGGGGTTATCCGACTATTTTTCTAATGATTTTTCTGATGTGGATCGGAGCATCTCCGGGATCGACCGGAGGAGGAATAAAAACAACAACTTTTTATATTGCTTTAAGATCGACTTTTAATCTTGTAAGAGGAAGGCAGCAGTTGAAGATCGGCAACAGGGAGATCGGTTCAAGTACTATTTCAAGAGTGCTTGCCATCATTTTTCTTTCTATTGTGATAATTACTATCTGCATTTTTCTGCCTCTGATCTTCGAACCTGATAAAAATCCGGTCCATTTAATATTTGAATCTGTTTCAGCGTTCAGTACAGTTGGTTTGAGTATTGCCGGTACTCCTACTTTTAGCTATACAGGTAAAGTCAGTACTGATTTTACTGATGTTTATAGGCAGAGTAGGTCCGCTGACACTACTTATTGGGATTGATTAATATCATATCGTAAACAGGTATGCCAGATATCCTGAAGTTGATATTGTAATTAATTAAAAGTAAAACACTATAATCAATTAAAGATGAAATATATTGTTATCGGATTAGGCTATTTTGGATCCAGGCTGGCCTCAAACCTTACGGCAATGGGGCATGAAGTAATCGGAGTTGATAACCATTCTGCCCGGTTGGATGAGTTGAAAGATTCAATAACATCTGTAATAAAACTGGATGCAACCAATATCAATGCTATCAAATCGCTCCCTTTAAATGATACTGATGCTGTAATTGTAGCTATCGGAGAAGATGTAGGGGCATCAATCCTTACCCTGTCTATTTTAAAAAATCTGAAAGTTAAACAGAATTATTGGCAGAGCAATAAATCAAATTCATCAGAATATCCTCAATCAGATTGGAATTGAGGAAATTGTTCTTCCGCTCGAGGAGGCTGCAGGACATGTTGCATCAATGCTTCAGCTTAAAAATACAATCAGGTTAGTTGAGATAAGCGATGATTATGCAATAGTTGAGATTTATATTCCTGAGAAATATGTTGGCCATTCCCTTGAAACTATAAATATTGAGAACAGGTTTAATCTGAAGATTGTTGCAGTAAAAACTCCGCCTGAAGAGGGCATGCTGACATCAATTTTCAGAAGGGATTATAAAGTTAACCTGTCATATAATACCACCTTCCTGTTAAGAGAGAAAGATATCCTCGTTCTGGCGGGAAAAATTGTCGATATTAAAAGATTTATTGAAAGTTGAAATTATATATTTAGTACATTTCGTTTTAATACAGATATTTATGAAAAACAAACTACAATTGCTTATCTTTTTGTTCTTGGTATTTTCTCTTTCCGGAAATTGTCAGTCAGGATCAGTTAAACAGGTTCAGCTTACCCGGTTCGACCTGCAATCATCAGTCTTAATAGAGGCAAGTGGTCCGGAAATTTCAGCTTATAATTATAAATCAAATGTTTACTGGTTTCCAATAACAGTTCCATCAACTGTTCTCTCAGGACTTGTAGCTAACAATGTTTATCCGGATCCTTATCAGGGAATGAACAATATGTTCATACCGGATGCATCAGATGAATTCAACAAGAAGTATAATCTTGAACAGTTCAGTCATTTACCCAACGATCCTAACCCATGGAAGAAACCATACTGGTATCGCACTGTCTTTAAAGTTCCGGCTGAGGATAAAGGCCGTCATTTCCAACTCATATTCAAGGGGATTAATTACCGGGCTGCTGTTTGGGTAAATGGAAAACAAATTGCAGATTCCGCACAGATGGCGGGGATGTTCGCCGAGTACAGTTTTGATATAAGCAAAGCTATTATTGCAGGAGGGGAGAATGGGCTTGCTGTAAAGATCTACCCGCTTGATTATCCGGGATTGCCAGCTAACTGAACAACTTACTGCTCTTGGCGATTTTTTTGAAAATGGCGGACCCACAGGTGATATTGGGAAAAATGTAACTATGCTTTGTTCTGTTGGCTGGGACTGGATGCCACCTGTACGCGATCGTAACATTGGTATATGGGCACCTGTCCTCCTGAGAACTTCCGGTGGAATTACAATCGCTGAACCAAAGCTGGTTACAATGCTTCCCAGACTACCCGATACAACTCAGGCAAAGATCTCTCTGAATTTTAAACTGCTGAACCATAATCCATCAGATGAAAACGGGAAAATAACTGTTACTATTTACCCGGAGAATTTTAAAGGAGAAACGCTGCAGTTCTCAAGGAATGTATCAGTGGCAAAGAATTCTTCAGCGCAGGTCGAACTAAACGCCGAAAACACCAGGGAACTCACTCTGGAAAATCCGAATCTCTGGTGGCCCAATGGCTACGGCAAGCCTGATCTTTACCGGATAAGGCTGCAATATGCTACCGGTTCAGGCTTATCAGATGATACAACATTCATATTTGGTATCCGCACTGTCAGCACAAAAGCCCTTGATGTAAAAGGCTCCTGGCGCCGCGATTTCTATGTAAACGGACGCCGCATTCATCTGACAGGCGGGGCCTGGGTTCCTGACATGATGCTTAACCGTGATTCGTTGAGGTATGATTATGAAATGCGTCTTTGCCGTAACTCCAATATTAACCTGATAAGGATCTGGGGCGGAGGTGTAACTCCCCGGAATGAGTTCTGGGATGCCACTGACAGGTATGGCTTGCTTGTATGGTCAGATTTCTGGGTGACCGGTGATACTCAGGGCGAGTTCAAAGGTTCGCCTGACTGGCCCCTCGAGAGCAAAGTATTCATCAATAATGTTAAAAGTACCATTCTCCGGATAAGAAACCATCCCAGCCTGCTTGTATGGACTGGAGGCAATGAAGGCCACGCACGCAGGGAACTGTATGATGTGATGAGAGAAAGCATAATAACTCTGGATGGAACCAGACCTTTTATTCCAAGTTCATCGGGCTTTGCAAAGTTACCGGATGGATGGGACGGATCATGGCCTGATAACCTGCCGTCAGGCGTCTATAGCGGAGGCCCGTATACCTGGAAAGATCCCAAAGATTATTACAACAGGGCAATAGCCGGAAAAGACTGGGTATTCAAGGATGAAACCGGTATCCCTTCACAGCCCCCTTACAACATCATGCCTAAGATCATACCTGATCTCGTCTGGGATAAAAACCTGCCTTTCCCTCTTAATAATACATGGGGATACCATGATGCAGCAACAGGCAATGGAAGGTGGGATCTGTATTATGAAGAAATGGTTAAGAGATACGGAAAACCGGCCAGTATGGAAGATTTCTGCGACAAGATGCAGCTGATGAATGCAATCGGTTACCAGGGAATTTTTGAAGCTGCCGGACACAAGCTGAATGATATCGGGGGTGTAATGCTGTGGAAAATAAATGCAGCATTTCCAAGTGTTGTATGGCAGGTCTATGACTGGTATCTTCAGCCGAACGCAGGATATTATTTTATGCAGAATGCATGTGAACCTGTTCATATTCAGTTAAATCTGAATAATCTTGATGTGCTCGCCATCAACAGGACATACAGGCCGGTTTCAGACCTCACTGCACAGGTGGATGTTTTCGATCTGAACACAAAATCCCTTTACCATGATGAAAAAAGGATTAGCCTGACAGCCACTGATGTTAAACGGACATCATCACTGGCTAAGGTTCTGGGGAAAACTGATGAAGTGAAGTTTGTTGTTCTCAATCTTAAAGATGGCACAGGGAAAGTTGTTTCACATAATGTCTATTGGTTATCAGGTAATGAAGATTTTAAAGCGCTCCGTGAAATGAAGAAAACAGAGGTACAGGTGGAGGTAATTAATAAAGCTGAGACAGAAACGGAAAACGGCTGGGTAATCAGGATAACCAATTCATCTGACAGGATCGCCTTCTTTATTCGTCCGCAGGTAATGACCAGGGGAGAAGAGGTGCTTCCAAGTTACTGGTCAGGAAATTATGTTACTCTTGCACCTTCTGAGAGTACAACTTTGAGAGTGAGTTGTCCTGTGACAGAAATTGGCAGCGACACTCCGGTAATGAAAGTTTCAGGATGGAATGTAGATGCGCAGGAGATTATGTTGACAGAGTAATTTCAGCTTGCCGGTGCCGGTAAGGTTTCTCATAATTTAAAAAGCCCCAATGATAAAAATTATTTACTCAATAGTGTTACTGGTATTCGGAGGCTATGTTTATGCACAACAAGCTGATTGTCAGGTAAAGCTACCGATGATTTCAGGATCCTACACAGGAGAGTGCAAAAAGGGTCTGGCACATGGGAAAGGCTCTGCCATAGGAGTTGACCAATATGAAGGTCGGTTCTTTAAGGGATTACCTGAAGGGCACGGAATATATAAATGGGCAAACGGCAGCTATTATGATGGAGAATGGAAAGCAGGCTTACGGAACGGCGAGGGGAAATATGTGTCAGGTGATACTGTTATTGCAGGGTACTGGAAAGCAGATAAGTATCAGGGGAAGGTCCGCACTCCGTCTTATAAGATAGCTGCTATGAGAAATGTTGCACGCTATACGGTTACAAAATCCGTCGAAAAAGGAAACGGTGTTACAATCAGGATGCTGCTTGGAGGATCTGAAAATTCTGAAATTGAAGATTTCTCTCTTGCCTATTCCAGTGGATCAGAATACAGGAATGTCGGAACATATGGCATTCAGAATTCCAGTCTGCCATTGGATGTAACTGTGAGGTACATAACATGGAATCAGTTGCATTCAGCACAGTATGATGTATTGTTTGAAATTGTTATTCTTGAACCGGGTACATGGAATATTACAATCATTAATATGTAGATATTTGGTTGAAGTCATTCTGCAGGAAAGTGACTAACAGGAAAAGATTTTTTTTGAATTACAGATAAGGACATATGGCTCTTCTGGGGATTGATCTTGGAGGTACAAAACTGGCGTTGGCACTATTCTCTGATGAGGGAAGGATGCTGTTTAAAGAGACTGCAGCGCTGGAAAACAGGAAAGGCAAAGAGGTAGGAAAGCTGATAACCGATAAAGTCATCAGCCTGATCGCTTCAGGTAAGGCTGATGGCCACATAATAAACTCCATCGGGATTTCCGTCCCGGGAATAAGTCATGCCTCAACCGGGACTGTCTGGGCTCCCAATATCTCCGGATGGGATGATTACCCGCTTCTCAGTGAGGTGAAGGCAGTAAGCGGAACCATCCCCGTTACAATTGACAGTGACAGGGCATGTTATATATTAGGCGAATCATGGCAGGGAAACGCAATAGGTTGCAGGGATGCAATATTTTTATCGGTTGGAACCGGAATTGGGGCCGGCATATTGATAAACGGAGAAATTTTGCGCGGAAGTCACGACATAGCAGGGTGTATAGGCTGGATGGCTTTGCAGAGACCCTATGATAATCAATACAAGGGTTGTGGTTGTTTCGAGCACTTTGCTTCAGGCGAGGGTATAATAAAGGTTGCTAAAACATTCCTGCAGGAGCAGAATGATTATACTGGTGAACTGAAACATATCAATATTGACACAATTAAATCTTCTGATGTTTTTTCAGCATATGACAAAGGAGATCCTCTGGCATTGAAGGTCATCAGTTTATGTGTTGAATTCTGGGGCATGGCAGTGGCAAACCTCGTGAGTCTTTTTAACCCGGAGAAAATAATTCTTGGAGGAGGTGTCTTTGGACCGGGAGTAAAATTGCTGCCCGCCATCAGGGAGGAGGCAACAAAATGGGCTCAGCCTGTCAGCATACATCAGATGAGCCTTGATGTTTCCGGATTGGAGGGTGATGCAGGTGTTTATGGCGCCGGCTTTCTTGCCCTGAAGAAATTATCAGATTTAAATATGCCGGGGAAATTATGAATTACAATAAAAGAGTTGTCTTCCGGGCAGCATGTGCAGGTATGCTTCTATTTGGGGTGTGTATGATTACTCTTGGTTCTGTTGCATCTGACCTGAGAGAAAAGCTGCAGCTCGATGAATTGGCAGCCGGCACACTTTTCTCAATTCTCCCGCTGGGAATTATTGCCGGATCTTTCTTCTTTGGACCAATTGCTGATAAGTATGGATACAAGATCCTCCTGATTATTTCCTCATTATGCCTGGTTGCTGGATTTGAAGGACTTGCCTTTACGAGGTCAGCCGGCATGCTTAAATTATTTATTCTGCTTATCGGAATTGGAGGAGGAGCAATTAATGGAGCAACTAATGCGCTGGTCTCAGACATTAGTGAAAAGGAGAAAGGCGCCAATATCAGCCTTCTTGGTGTTTTCTACGGACTGGGAGCGCTTGGTATGCCACTGATTCTCGGGCTTCTAAAAAGCAGTATTGATTTTGAAATGATCGTTGCCTCAATCGGGGTAATCACATTTCTATCCGGGATGTATTTCCTGATTATTAAATTTCCCCCTCCAAAACAGGCAAGCGGTGTTCCTTTTTCACAAAGCCTGAAGCTGGTTAAAGACAAGCTGCTTCTTACAATTGCGCTGTTCCTATGCTTCCAGAGCGGTTTTGAAGGAATCATAAACAACTGGACAACCACCTATCTGATAAGCCGCCTGTCGGTCGGACAAAGCAGTGCGCTGTATGCCCTTTCATCATTTGTAGCCGGCATAGTTGTGATGAGGCTGCTTGTCGGAAGTATTTTCAGGTCTTTTTCCTCAAAAAAGCTTTTAATAATCTCTTTCCTCCTGATCTTATCCGGACTGATTCTTTTAAAAACAGGTCTTTCATTCAACATTTCCATTGCCGGGTTAATCATCCTTGGAGCAGGATTGTCAGTTGGATTTCCTATTATGCTCGGATTTGTCGGAAACCTCTATTCTGAACTCTCCGGGACAGCTTTCAGCCTCGTTTTCTTTATAGCCCTGATTGGGAATACCCTTATAAATTTGCTTATGGGATTCGTAGCACAGAAATTTGGTATTGAACATTTGATTACTTTTGCCATGGCCGAAACAGTGATAATGATCCTCCTTTCAGTAATAATTGTCAAGGGGACAAAAAATATTGGATAAACACTTTAAAAACAAATATTTATGTTAGCAACACAATGGCTTAATAATGCAAGGGACATAATGACCCGTATTGAAGATACACAAACAGAGAATATCCGTAAGGCAGCCGAAGTAATGGCTGATACAATTGAAAGCGGAAGGTGGGTCCATACATTTGGATGTGGGCATGCTACAATACCTATCGAAGAGATGTATCCGCGGATTGGCGGGTTTGTCGGTTTTCATCCCATGATTGAATTGCCGCTTACCTTCTTTACCAGGATAACGGGTGAGATGGGGGTTCATCAGTTTCTCTTCCTTGAACGGGTCGAAGGATATGGTGTCGAGATAATGAAGGGGTATGATTTTGATAAACGCGATACAATGTGGCTGTTCTCGCATACAGGGATTAACAATGTAAATATTGATATCGCTATCGAAGCCAGGAAAAAGGGGATGAAGGTAGTAGTATTCGGTTCTGCTGCCGAGGCAAAAGGCAAACAGACCAGGCATTCATGCGGAAAAACCATTTTTGACCTGGCAGACATTGTTGTTGATACATGCGCCCCTCTGCAGGATGCTTCCGTGACTCTCAAAAATCACCAGGATAAAATAGGTCCAGTTTCGACCATGGCCTTTATAACATGCGTCTGGATGACAGTTACTACTGTTGCAGAAATACTAGCTGACAGGGGCGTTAAACTTTATATCCATCCTTCTCATAACGTACCTGGCGACACAACCTCAAGAGAACGTCTTGACGGTGCGCTGGCCGAATACAAGAAGAGAATTACAGGCGTGTGATGGCTCAGGGCTCAGGGCGCAAGGCACGCTCTACGCTCACCTCTCACATCTCAAATCTTTCTATAGCTCCTTTATCCTTATGTTTTTCCATAAGGATTTTTTTCCCTTCTGCCACTCATAATATGCTCCATGGAACTGAAGCCCGATAAAACCTGTTGATGTAAGGTCATCTGTTGTATCAACTACCGGAACATTATTGACCCAGGTCTGAATCCTGTTGCCGTTCATTACTATCTTAAAATGATTCCAGTCCATAGGTTTGAAAGCCTGGCGTGCAGGTTCGTTGCCTTTCAGAGTAACCAGCCAGCCGCGGTTGCATGGCTCATAAAGTCCGCCAGACCATGCTCTCTCAGATGGATCAACCTCTATCTGATATCCCCATGCCTCACCGGCCCTCCACTTTGACTCATGTATGGTGCCATTGGGATCGCCGGCCAAATACAGACTTGATGTATCTCTATCCCACAGTCGTCCCCGGCATTGTACACCGGAATTAAGCGAGGTATCTATTTTTACATCAAATTCAAGAATAAAATCAGTGTACGATTTTTCTGTAATAAGATAACCGCCTTCATTACCCATTAAAGTATTGCAGACGATCATCCCGTCCTCAGCATAAAAATCGGGTTTGCTGTCGGGATTTGTCCAGTCCTGATTCAGGACTTTCCACCCGTTTAGAGTTTTACCATCAAACAGATCCTGCCAGCCTTGCTTCTCAGCAGAATTGTTTTTGCATGCAACAGTAATAATTAACATTAACATAGTTGCTGCCAGAATTGATTTCTTTGAAAATTTTTGAGACAACATAATAATAAGGTTTTTGTGGTGTGAGTTAATATAGTTTCATCGATGAGTGCCTTAAGATATTATTTGATGACAGGCTGGTTTATCAGCCATTTTGTCATGAATGCAACGCCGCTCCCTATTATTGCTTCATGTCCTCCATCATGGATATCAATCTCAATGCGGTCTTCAATATTTAGTTTATTATAGTGAGCGCGGGCGATGTCAAATTCTTCCGTGACCTGGGGCCACCATGCAATTTTATCCTGCTTCCCGTGCTGAATAAGAAGAGGACGCGGACATATAAGCGATACAACATCATGATCGGTGAATTCTGTGAGCCATCCTGTGAAGAATGCATGATCTTCCTCGGTCACAAGGAAGCTCCTATAACGGTCATCAGGCACCACCATTTTGTTCCGTCGCTGATTAAACCACGCTGAGACCACCCCTGCCCTGATACGGGGTTCAAGGGGCATCCAGAACATGGTAGCCATGCCGCCCAAAGAAACTCCCCACATGCCCACACGATCAGAATCAATTGCCGGATCAGCAAGAACTGCATCGAGTAAATTCTGAAGACGGACAAGTTCAATCCCGGGCAGGCTGATATCTGCCAGCCGGCAAAGGCGTTCAATCCTGTTACGGCGCTCAACCGACATCAGATTCATTGGAACCAGGACAGCAAAGCCTGCCTTGAGCAGTTCCTTTGCATAAGCATGATAGGCTCCTTCTCTGAATGGGGTTTCAGGTGTGCTTCCAATACCATGCTGAACAATGACCAGCGGAACCCGGTCTCCTTTTGCGGCAGTTGCAGGAAATGCCAGGAAGGCCTGGGCCGTTATCATTCCCAGAGGGAGATCAAGCCATTCGCCAGTGATGCCCTCTATCTTAAAAGGTCGCCTGCTGAGAGGCCCTGACTTTTCAAGCAGAGGAGGTTTAATCACCACCGATTCCCATCTTCTCCTGTTTGGTTCCACACTTCTCACAAAGGCATCTATACTGCCGTAGTCCCGGTGCCAGGCATCTGATGATACGTTCATCATACTGATCGACAAGATATTGCCTCAGGTAGTTTTCAAGCTGTGATGCATATGCATTTGTACGTTCAGTTTCATACAGACTGTCGGCAACCTGATTCTTCTGCCCTGATACCGGCCAGGAGATCAGAATTGCCATCAACGATAATGTAAACAGGGAGGGGTAGAGATGCTTCATATTTTCAGTTTTATCTAAGCTTACAGAATCAACCTGTTGATATATTAATTATTATTTCAGGTTTCCGTTTCTCTTTCGGAATTCCCGCGCGCGGTTAAGATAATCATCGAGCCGTTCTATTGCAAATTCATTTATCATCCCGTCGGCAGTTATATTACTCTCCTCGCTGGTTATCAGCACAGATGCAAGTTCTCCCGGATCACTTATAGTTACAGCGGTTCCATACTTGTCCTTCAGAGCTGTAAGTTTGTCCCAGTTATAATCAAGGTGAACAAGTTCGCAGTCAAGATTGATACGGGCCACTGCAAAATCGAAATAGTTGGTGGAGGAGGCCACCACTTGTCCCATGGGATTTCTGATCTCCGACGGTGTCTGCCTGTACACTGATCCGACAAAATAAGACCTGCAGGTATATGCCCATATGCTTTGTGCAACACCTCCGTGATACATTGAGGAAAAGATTATTAGGTCAGGTTTTTCCCTGGCATATTGTAGCCTTAGCTCATCAAAATTCAGATCGTAACAAATGGCTATTGCAACCCGGCCGAAGTCACACTTAATCAGGGGCGCTTCATCGCAGGCCTTTATTCCTCCTTCCATCTCCGGTATCGTTGGAAAATTCTTATTGTAGATTCCGGCAATTCCTCCATTTCTGTCAACAACAACGCAGGAATTTCTCCAAATGCCTTCCCTCTCTTCCCTTTTCGTCCCGAAGGCGATATAACAATTATTTTTTTTTGCAACTGCAGAGAAGAAATCGAGAACCTGGTTTTTTCTGACTCTCAGATACTCTTCTCCCTCTCCGGATAAATCACAGAATTCCGGCAGGACTATCAGGTCGGGTTTATCGGGGAGGACTTGTTTCAGCTCTTTCTCCCAGAATTTAATTACATGGTTTACAACCTCCTGTTTGTTTTCACTCTTTAATTCTGAGGGAACATTTCCGATGGTTGCTACTGTAATCACTCTCTCTGCAAGGATATAATCCGAACTCAGAACAAGTACCGCAGATGCAGATACAATGGAAAATAGCTTATTTAAGTAGTTCTTTTTCATAATCTTACGGGTATTATATATCCTGAATCATAGTCTTGTCAATAAGTTTTGGTTTTGGCCTGATAACTGAAATGCTTACTTCATCAAAAACATTTTTTGCTGTTGTTATTCCTTCATTGACTGGTTCAACATTAACAATACCTTTTGCCCATGTCGACTGGGAAACAATCTCAGGGGTGAATTTCAATCCTTCCTCGGCTTTTATTTCAGTCCTGAATATCAGAGCAGGCTGACCGTTGCTGAATTCATCTTCCCTGAGTGTTGTGAGATCGATCTCCGGAAAAGCATCATTGAAATCCCCGGCAAGATTCATCTCTATCCAGCAAATCCACTCGGAACCAGGTTCAACCTCTATCCTTACCGAAAAGTAGTCGCCCTTAGGTGTTGCACCCGTAATTGCCATTTCTGATCTCTTTTCATGAGAATCGGCTTCTACGTGATTTTTATTGCCCCTGAACAATTTAAACCAGAGTGGTAATGCAACAGGTACATTGGCTTTTCCTTCCCAATCGCTTTTTGCCACCCTGTGAGTAACAAAAACTGTTTTCAATTCCTCTGTCGAACGATTTTCGAGCCAGATGGCAAACTGAGGGGGTTCTGCAAAATTGGAAAGATGTATTATCTTTTTATTCTGGTGGATATCAAACTGAACAAGTGTCCTTCCCCAGGTCCTTGTAACTACAATAGCAGCAATAATTAATGCAACCAGTAATCCGCCGGCCAGCAATTTTATACCATTTTTAATGATTTTATTTTCTGAAATTCTCATTAATTTATATTATATCAGGTATTTCAAAACCTGGCCTGTAACTGCCTTTTGATATTGCATTTGCCTCTTCTGAGTTGGTTACCAGTTCGGATGCACTGTCAAAATAAAGCTGTTTTTTACCGACCCGGTATGAAAGGTTTGCCAGGTGGACCAGGGTAGCGCTTTTATGACTCTGTTCAATATTGGCATTGGGAATCTTTCCTGTTCGGATGCAGTTGATGAAATCCTGCTGATGTTCCTCATCGGGGAAATATCCATACTCCTGGGCGAGTACTTTTGAATCGGCTCCAAGCACCTGCCATCCTGCACCATGACGTCCAAGGTACATCATTCCTTCGGTACCATATATTTCCATTCTGTCGCTCAGAAAAGGCCAGTTCGGAAATAGATTACGGCCATACCTTACTTCAGGAGGGGCTTTTTGAAGATATTCTCCATAAATAGAAGCTTCTACCGTCATCGGGAATTCACCAAAATCATATGTTATTGTCTGGTTGTCAGGAATTTCCCTATTGTCATCATACAGAACTCGTCCTCCTGCGCAGAAAGCTGATTTTGGATTGTCAGGATCACCCAGGACCATGCGTGCAAGGTCGATTACATGACAGCAGTCGGCAAGCGGCAATCCGCATGAATAGGCCCAGAATTCATTATAACCCTTATGGCGGCTTACATTGTAAGGCACGGAAGGAGCAGGTCCGAGCCACATATCCCAGTTAAGCCCCTCAGGAACCGGTTCATCTTCTTTATAAAGCCAGGGTTTATTCCCGGGAAGCATGCAATATGCTTTCAGAAGCACGATCTTTCCAAGCTTCCCGCTCTGAATATATTCACGTGCATGCTGGTTATAGGCGCCACTGCGGTTCTGGAACCCGCACTGTATAATTCTGTTATATTTATTTGCAGCTTCGATCATTTTCCTTCCTTCATGGATGTTGAGGGATATGTTTTTCTCAACATAAACATCCTTGCCAGCCTGACATGCCCACACTGTTGCAAGAGCATGCCAGTGTTCCGGAGTGCAGATTACGACGGCATCTACATCCTTGTCGTCAAATGCCCGTCGCATATCCTCAATCCTCTGTGGTTTTGGCTTTTGCTGCTTTTCCAGTTCGTCAATTACACGTCCGCCTCTCTCCTTATCAACTTCGCAGACATATTTTACTTCCACTCCCGGAGCACATTTCTGCATTCCAAGGATTACCTGTGTTCCTCTTCCTCCGGCTCCAATAAGTGCCAGAACTACTTTATCATTTGCACTTGCCATAGATCTTTAAACTTTTTCAGGGACAATGTAATTATCTCGGTAAGAAACCTTCAAGCAATTTGTTTGCATCATCATTATCAGTGAATAATTCCTTCTGACTGTCAAACAGCAGTTGCTTATTACCTGTGCGATAAGCGATATTTGCAAAATGCACGAGTGCAGCACTCATATGAGCCTGTTCCATGGATGCATTTGGTTGCTTGCGGCTCCTGATGCATTCAATGAAATTAGCCTGATGTTCCCTGTCGGGATGAATACCGCCACCTTCCGCTATTTTTTGTTCTCCAGGGCCGAAAACCTGCCAGCCTCCTCCGGTTCTCCCCATGTACATCATTCCGAGTGTGCCATATATTTCGATCCTGTCTGCATTTGTCTTCCATTCAGGAAACCTTGCAGGATCCATGCGGATTTCCTGAGGAGTTTTCGACATATAATTAGTTCCATTCCCGCTGTCCAGTGTAACTGTGAATTTCTTAAAGTCATAAGTTATGGACTGGGACTTCGGGGATTCACGTTCAGAGTAAAAAATGTTTTTACCACCCCATCCGTAAATTGATTTCGGATGACCGGGATCACCCATCAGCATGCGTACCAGATCAAGCTGGTGACTTGCATCATTCAGTGTGCCTGGATTATAATCGTAGTAATAGTACCATCCATTTAATACACCCTCATTAAATTTGCGGTAGGGTGCAGGTCCCAGCCACTCATTCCAGTCAAGACCCTGTGGGATCTCGCTGTCAGGGGCAGCAATCCACTTTGTTCCGTTCAGAAGGTTAAAAATCCTGATATGAACAACCTGACCCAGCTTACCGCTTTGAATATAGTCGCGTGCGGATGCAATATAAGCACCGCTTCTGTTCTGATATCCTGCCTGTACAATTTGCCTGTATTTTTTTGCGGCTTCAGTCATTTTCTTCCCTTCCCGGAAACAAAGTCCGGGAGTTTTTTCAACATATACATCCTTACCCGCCTGGCAGGCCCAGATAGTGGCCAGAGCATGCCAGTGATCGGGAGTTGAGATCCAAACAGCATCCACATCCCTGTCGTCAAAAACCTCTTTCATAAACCGGGTTGTATGAGGTTTATTTCCGAATTGTTTTTCAATCTCAGTAACTGCCGAAGCCGATCGCAGGTCATTTACATCGCAAACGGTTTTAATTTCCACATTTGGACTGGAGTTGCAACAACTAATAATTGAAGGTACTCCCCGCCCGCCTGCCCCGATGATTGCCAGAACAATTTTATCGTTTGCTCCCTTGCAGGAGGAAGTGAGCAGAGTGGAGCCGGCAAAAGCCACACCAGCTGATCCGATAAGTGTTTTTCCCAGGAATTCACGTCTTCTCATCACATTAAGTGTTTATGGTATTATTCTCAAGTAATAGTTCATTATACAGGTGCAAATAAGAATTCAATGGAAACAGTCCGGGACGCCCTGAAGTAAAATGTCTTCAACTGCACTGATTCTTATTCACGGAGAGATAAATATATACAATAATTGGCAAGGATTTTGCGGAAAAATAGGTTTATCATAAAAAATCCTGTTTTGTTTATGAGACAAGCCCTTTACCTGTGTTTTTTCTCTCTTATTTCCATGCCTCTTTTTCCTCAGAAAGTATCAGTTCAGGTTGCAAGTGCAAAAAAGATCGCAATATCCGAATGGCAAATTCTGGACGACAAGCATATTCCTGTTTTTTCAGGTTCTGAATTTTTCCAGGGAGATTCTGTTCGTTTTTCACTTGAGGCAAACAGGAGATACTTTTTTGCAGTGTCGGTATCAGGTGTATATGATCATGATACAACTATTTATTGTCTCTTTATTAATTATGAACCAATTCTGCGAATAACATCTGATATAAGCCCGGGAGATCATTTATTCCCCTTTTTTACCGGCATCCGTCAGGATCAGGTTAAGATTACAGGGGGTACCAGCGCCAGCATCGCTGATTATCCCTGGCAGGTATTTTATGAGTCCGGGGATTATACCTGCGGAGCATCTATAATAAGCGGGGACTGGATCATTACGGCCGCACACTGTACAGAGGATGATGATGGAATTGCGATTCCGGTATCAGAAATGGATGTGATTGTCGGGTCGACTGATCCGAGAAGCAGCCTGCAGGGGAAGAAATATTATGTCAGCCAGGTTATACGGCATGAGAAATATGATCCCAAAACATTGAATAATGATATTGCATTACTGAAGCTTGAAGAAACAATCAATTATGAAAATGCCAGACCAATAAGGCTTGTATCCAGAATAGATTCAGCTTCCGGCGCTATAGACCCAGGAGTTATGTCGTGGGTCACAGGTTATGGTCTGACAAGGGTTTCTCCGCCATTGGTCCCGGCCACACTTCAGCAGGTCCAGCTTCCAATTGTATCAAATAGCCAGGCTTCCACTGTCTGGCCCAATATTCTTCCATCAGACCTTATGGCGGGCTATCGTTCAGGGAATAAGGATGCATGCAGCGGAGACAGCGGAGGACCGCTGGTTGTTCCGGTTGACAATGAATATAAACTGGCAGGGATAGTAAGCTGGGGCAGCAGTAACTGCGACACATACGGAGCCTATACACGTGTTTCAACTTTTGAATCATGGATTAACTCGAAGACCGGAATTGAAATTTCATATACGCCTCCGGTTCCGAGTGGTGATTCAATTATATGCCAGGGTGTTTCAACAAGTCAGTATAGAACAGGAACGATTGAAGGAGCCACCTCCTATGAATGGCAGTTGATGCCCTCAGATGCCGGTGTAATCCTGGGAAATTCAGAACAGGCTGCTGTAACCTGGAATCAGGGGTATACAGGGGCAGCTACGATTAAGCTCAGGGTTACGAAATATAATATTGTTTCATACTGGTCAGCTCTGACAGTTCATATTGGGAAATACAATAATCTTCTGGATCAGTCAAACGATACAGTTATTTGTGCAGGTGAACCACTGGTGCTTGAAGTCGTTTCAGAAGGTTATAACCTGGTCTATTCGTGGTTCAGGGACGATGTTTTGATAAAAGCAGGAGCATCACCTGAACTGGTCTTCAGCAATGCCACTAAAGACAGTTCAGGTGTTTACAGGTGCGAAATTGCCGGATCGTGTGGTGAAGTTTTATCCCCGGAAATCAAACTGACAGTTCTCCCCGTGACTGTTATAAATAATATCACCCCTGATGTCACAGCATTATTTGGCGACGATATTGCTCTCGAAGTTTATGCCGACGGACACAATCTGCTATATCAGTGGCAGAAGGATGAAGATCAGATACCGGAGGGTACAGGTCCCGTATTGTCTGTTCCGGATGTTGATGCAAATGCTGCAGGACTTTACAGAGTTCAGGTTTCAGGTTCATGTGGAGAAGTGCTTAGCAAGAATGTTTACGTATATGTCACAAACAAGGAAAATCCTCCGGATCCTGAAGTATTTGTCTGGCCAACCCTTGTAAGCAGTGACTTCAATGTGGCGCTCAGTGATGGTCAGACCTATAACCTGCGGCTATTCAATTCAACCGGTAAATTAATTAAAGAAAAACGCGATTGTCAGTATAAGACAACACTTGATATAAGTGATTTTCCGGGAGGTGTTTATATTCTGACTGTTTCCGGCAAGAACTTCCGTAAATCAGTAAAACTGATAAGGGATTGGTAATTATTATTTCTTAACAACCTTGTTTTCTGCTCCGTTGCCGCTTCGTATGCTTCCCAGCCATCACGGGATTAACCTAAATCAGTCAGTGATTGAATAAGGTGTTTTTCCCGATATTTTGTTGTACCTTTGCAGCAGATTTGGTTTCGCGATTTTGAGCACTATATTGCTTATCTCAAATCCGGTTAGTTAAATGATGCACATTATTATTATTCAGCTGAATTGAATCTTCAAAAAATCACTAAAACAAACATATGGGCAGATCGCAGGAAACATTTGGCAAAAAAGGAAGTAAGAAACAAGAAAGAGAAAAAGAGAAAAGACAAGGAACAAAAACGTGCAAAGAAAAAAAGCGAGGGGAAAAAGAGCAACTTCGATGACATGATCGCATATGTGGACGAGTTCGGAATGATTATCCTCAACACCTCCCGATCCTGATAAGAAAAAGGTAGATGTCCTTGCTGAAAACATAGAACTCAAGATAACCAGAAACAATCCACAGTCCTCTCCCGATTTTGTAAGGAAGGGAATTGTATCCACTTTCAATAACTCAAAAGGATATGGATTTATCCGTGACCTGAGTTCAAACCAGAGCGTATTTGTTCATGCCAATAGCCTTCTGGAACCTATAAAGGAGAATGATATTGTGATTTTTGAAATCGGCAAAGGAGCCAAAGGACCTGCTGCCATGAAGGTTAAACTGTTCAGGGAATAACCCGGTACCGGCTGCCTGTTATAATATTATGAATTCCTTCTTGAGATCCTGTCAAAGTAGCGCTCTTTGGCCTTTTCAATATCTGCATTGGGAGCAATATAAATCTTTGTTCTGTGATCAATAATAACTTCCTTTAATTTTGACAGATCAGGTGATTTAACAATATTTGATTTTTTTTCGAACATAATTTTCTGAATTTTAATGAAAAGTCCCGCAAATGGCGGGACCAAACATATTAGATGATTAAAAAGATAAACTAAGCAAGTTTAACATTTACTGCATTTAAGCCTTTTTTACCGTTTTCCAGATCGAAGGTTACTTCATCATTTTCTGTTATACTTTCATTTAATCCTGATGAATGTACAAAGTATTCCTTTTGTGTATTCTCCTCTTTAATGAATCCGAATCCTTTAGATTCATTGAAGAACTTTACTGTTCCTTTACTCATAATTTGATTTTATTAATTTTGGACAAGATACACTTAAATATCGGAATAATACATTTATTTTCAATAAATTAAATTTATCTTAATTTATCAAACCGATCATACCGGCCTGTTTTGAAGGGTAGAGATTGGTGGGACAGTCAGGTATAATTTGACGAATCATAAAAATTTGATTATCTTTGCACAATTATTAAAAAGGTGATTTCCACGAAGCGTTTTTAAGGCATTTCGCCCAGTCTGAATTTAAGTTCAATCCAGCCGGGATAAATCTAGAGCTCCCGAAACCACATCAGAAAACTCTTTAATGATAAGATTGTAAGAAATTGGGTTCACTTTTCATGAACTTGAATTTTTCTCCGTGATGAACTGTATATCCGGAATACTTGGGTGGGGTTTGTAAATGGTTAATTAGAATTAATGAAAGCATTAAAAATTGGGAATCTTTCTGTTGCTGTTCCTGTTATTCAGGGCGGAATGGGCGTTGGCATTTCACTTTCAGGACTGGCCTCAGCTGTTGCAAATGAGGGCGGAATCGGAGTGATATCAAGTGCGGGGCTCGGGCTTTTATATAAGGATTTTTCGGAAAACTATCTGGATGCCAGCATTCACGGACTTAAGGAGGAGATACGCAAGGCAAGGGAGAAAACACTTGGCATTATAGGTGTTAACGTAATGGTTGCGATGACGAATTATGTGGATATGATAAAGACCTGCATTTCTGAAAAGGTGGATATCATAACAACCGGTGCCGGTCTTCCTCTCGATTTGCCGTCATTTTTAAAGAAAGACAGTATTACAAAATTAATTCCCATAGTTTCATCGGCCAGGGCGGCTAAGATAATCTGTGAAAAGTGGAAGGCCAACTACGATTATCTGCCTGATGCAGTTATTGTCGAAGGGCCAAAGGCCGGAGGGCATCTGGGATTTAAGGAGGAACAGATAGGGGATAGTGATTATTCGCTGGAAAAGCTTGTTCCGGAAATAGTCGATGAGCTGAAACTTTTTGAAGAAAAGTATAACCAGTCCATACCCCTGATTGCGGCAGGAGGAATTTATACAGGCGAGGATATCAGCAACATAATGAAACTTGGAGCATCCGGCGTGCAGATGGGAACAAGGTTCGTTACCACAGCTGAATGTGATGCCTCAAATGGTTTTAAACAGGCATATATTAATGCCGTTGAGAATGATATTGAAATAATAAAAAGTCCGGTGGGGATGCCTGGCCGGGCTATATTTTCCAGTTTTATCCAGAAAGTGAAAGACGGGAAAAAGCAACCAAAAAAATGTCCTTTCAAATGTATCAAGACCTGCGATATTTCCAAAAGTCCTTATTGCATAATTGTGGCACTCATAAATGCACTTAAGGGTAATTTCGAACATGGTTATGCCTTCGCAGGCAGCAATGCTTTCAGAGCGACTAAAATATCTTCAGTCAAGGAGATCTTCCAGTCATTGCTGAAGGAGTACAAAGAGAGTAAATAGATTACTCATGAATATTTCCAGAGTATTAAATTCAATTCAAATCCGGTTTATGAAATTTAGAATCGTATCACTGCTGTTACTCGCATTAATAATGTCGGAATGCGGACCAACCCAGAAGATTACAGGGTCATGGGCATCCCCCGAAGCAACCTCCAATGGACCTTATTCTAAAGTATTTGTTGTGGTGCTTTCTCCTAACTCAACTGCGAACTACGATATTGAAGCCCAGATGGCAAATACATTGATTTCAAGGGGGTTCAAAGTTGTAAGAAGCACCGATATATTTCCTCCCAAATTCTCGATCACTCAGGATCTCACAAGAGAACAACTTACAGAAGCCATATCAAAAAGGGGGTGCGATGCAGTCCTGATACTGGCATTACTCGATTCCAAAGAGGTTGAATCATATAATCCGGGAACAGTTTATGCCCCTGTAAATTATGGATATTATGGGAGTTATTATGGTTATTACAACTATTATTATCCGGTGGTATACTCACCTGGTTATTATTCCGTTGACAAAACTTTTTATCTTGAAACCAACCTCTATGATCTGGCGGCAGACAAACTATTATGGTCAGTCCAGTCTGAGGCAAGAAATCCAAAAGATATTGACTCCTGGTTTAAAAACTATTCAAATATGCTGATAAGTCACCTTAAGAGCAAGGGGCTGAATCAGAAGAAATGACCCTCCCTGTTGCCAACAGCCTTTTACCAACTGCCTTTTGCCAACTCCGGCGAGTAAATCTGCCTTGAGGCATTATCCCGATATTAATTCCTGAGTGTGTCATCGCTGAGTACTGATCTACCATAAACAGGGTATACAAAATACCCTGTTTGAGTTATTTCCGGTTAACTTTTCATCAGGTATTTTTGTATTGCCGGCATAAGTTAAGCAGGCTTAACAAAGAATGGTATCTGAAAAAAATCAAAACTATAAAATGAGAATATGAAATCATATGCCTTATGCCCTGTTTCCGATAAAATGATAAACGAGCGGGTTGCCCGCATCAATGGAGTCTTTACCTTATTTTTGCTTATCGTTTTTGGATTTACTCAAAGTGTAGTCCCCGTTGTTTTTCTGGCGGTTGATTTTCTGTTAAGAGCTTCTGATTATTCAAAATACAGTCTCATTGGAATTTCATCAAAAAGTATTGTAAGTTACTTTGGATTCAATAAGTACATTATCAATGCCGGTCCAAAAATATTTGCTGCACGCTTAGGCTTTCTGTTGAGCAGCATTATCATTTTATCTTTGCTTCTGAAGGCTTATCTGCCTGGTCTGGCATTAGCCGGCATATTAGGATTGTTTTCATTTCTTGAAGCTGCATTTGGCTTATGCATTGCATGTGAAATATACCCTTTTGTGTACAGGTTTCTTTACAGGGTGAAATCTCAGTGAGATCAAAAGCCCTTGACTGTTTCCAGTTTGTTTTCACATTGTTTAACTACCAGTTCATGCTGCGCGATTTTTTGCTTCATTAATTGCTGATCCGATTCGTTTTTTACAATCTCATCCTCAAACTCTTCTATTTCAGCTCTCATCTTTGTTATCTTATTTCTTGATGATTCGATATCCTTAACCAGTTTCTTCTTCGCCTTTTCCGTATCTTTAATATAATCCTCCTTCTGATCCCTTGCTATCCCGGCTTCCGTCGATGTCAAAACACCTCTCTGCTCTATAATCTCTTTTGTCAGCTTGTCTGCTTCATTATTCATCATTGTGATCTTGATCTCAGTTTCAGAGATATCCGTTTTATTTGACTCTATTGATTTATTGATTTTATAATTCTTGTCCTGCAATGATTCAAGCTCGTTCTCAAGATCCTTATGGGCTTTGTTTTTTACTTTAAGTTCCTCTTCAACAACTTCAACATAATGATCCCTGGCAAATTTTCTAAGAAACACCTTTACCTCTGTCAATTCATTCTCTCCGGTGGAAGTTTCAACATATTTGCCGCGTTCCAGTTCAATAGTCACCCCCAGCAGCAGAACAGTATCACGGTTGATAAATTTGCTGAAAATATTAACAGGATTAGGGGATATCTTTTTTAAATTTGCCCCGAAGATCGTCATCTCATCATTTTCAATTACCATCTTCGATTTGGTACCTGATTCCAATTCCTTTATCCAGTCTTTTTTTACTTTTTCAAAATTGAACTCGGGGAATGTCACTACCACTCCGGGGTATTTTGCATCATTAAATGAAACGGTGTCATCAGTAACAGTAATGGGTTTCTGTGCATTCAAAACTGTACCGGCAATTGTCAGGGCTAGTAAAACAAGAAGTCTGATTGCTTTCATGGTACTCATTATTAAAGTTTTATTTTCTTCTATAAAATTACGAATTTCCAATATTTAATCATAATTTCATTGATTATCCAGACTTTTAAAACAGATAAAACACTCTGGCAGTAGTGAAACATATCAGCCACTTATATGTTTATAGGTTAAATAATTATTAACTCCGGCTCACTGATCAGTTACAAATATCTTGATTGATGAGTATCATTTGACTTTCACAAGGATTGTATGTAAATTTGGTTTCTAATCTAATAATAAATGTCATGCTTGAACAATTAATTGGTTCCCTGAAATCGGAGGTTGGCGGTCAGCTTATCAGTCAGACCAGTCTTCCGGCAGGAAGTATCGACAAGGTATTCTCTGTTATTGGCGATGTAGCAAAGAAAGAAGTAACCGGACAAATGCTGGGAGGAAATCTTTCCAATGTGATGAATCTTTTTTCAGATAAACCTAACAACAAAGGCGCAGATCTCCTTCAGTCCAATATATCTTCAGGGGTGATTTCCAGCCTGACCAGCAAACTGGGCCTTTCACCAGAGATATCAAGAACAATTGCAGCAGTCGCAATTCCCGCCCTGATAAGCCTGATAACGAAGAAAAACAATACTACTCCTGACGATGATCCATCTCCGCTGAATGAGATCTTTGGAGGCGCTTCCAAAGGAGGATTATTGGGTGGGGTTGCAAAAGGCCTTTTAGGAGGGCTGTTTAAAAGATAAAGAGGTAGTTGCAGTCAGACAAATTGAAAGGATGAAAACATTGAATACTTCAGTGAAAACTTTATTATTATTGTCTTTCGTGCTGTTGACCATATCATGTGCTGTTAACCCGGTAACCGGGAAAAAGCAGTTGATGCTGGTGTCCGAAAAACAGGAGATTGAAATGGGGAGGCAATATGATCCACAGGTTCTTGCCACATTTGGAGAGTATCAGAATGCAAAAATGCTTGCCTTTATACAGGAAAAGGGTGCAGAGATGGGGAAACTTTCACATCGTTCCAAACTTGAGTATCATTTCAAGATCCTGGATTCTCCGGTGATAAATGCATTCGCTGTTCCGGGAGGATATATCTATCTGACCCGCGGAATTCTTGCACAGCTGAATAATGAGGCAGAGTTGACCGGTATACTCGGTCATGAGATGGGACATATTACTGCACGGCATACTGCAAGCCAGCAAAGCAAACAGCAGATGGGTCAGCTGTTGTTAATTGGCGGAATAATTGCATCAAAAGAATTCCAGGAATACGCTCAATATGCTATGCAGGGCATGGAACTGTTGTTTTTGAAATTCAGCCGTGACAATGAAAGAGAGGCTGATCGCCTTGGAGTTGAGTATTCATCAAAAATCGGTTATGATGCCCATAAAATGGCTGATTTTTTCCAGGTTCTCAATAAAATGAGTATGGCAAGTGATCATGCAGGGGTTCCTACATTCATGTCTACCCATCCCGATCCAGGTGACCGCTATAACTCTGTAAACCAGACAGCTACAGAATGGCAGTCAAAGCTTAAGTTTACCTCTTACAAAGTCAACAATGACAGTTATTTGAATATGATTAATGGCCTGGTATATGGAGATGATCCCAGGCAGGGCTATGTGGAAGGGAATACTTTCTATCATCCTGATATGAAATTTAAGTTCACGTTTCCTGCCGGATGGATTCTTGAGAACTCCCCGGTTCAGGTCAGTATGGCGCCAAAGGATGGAAAAGCCCTGATGATTTTTACTTTATCTCCTCAAAAAACTCTGGAGGAAGCTGCACAGGTTACAATAGAACAGCTGGGACTGACAATGGTTGATAACAGGAAAACTACTGTTAACGGATTGAAGGCAATTGTGACATTATCAAAGCAGGTTTCCCAGGACCAGGCGACAGGTCAGCAGAGTACATTAATGGTGCTTTCATACTTTATTGAATACAGCAACTCTTTTTATGTCTTTCACGGGCTTTCAGCTGAAGCGGATTTTGGTACATTTTCAAAAGTCATGGAGACATCAATGGCCAACTTCAGCAGGCTTACTGATCCCTCAAAATTAAATGTAAAACCAAAAAAGATATCTAATAAGGACTGTACAGCGGGCCGGGACATTTGAGGAGGCTTTGAAATCGTTTGGAGTTCCACAGAAACAGATGGCTGAACTGGCTTTGCTCAATAACAGTGAGCTGAAGGAAAAGGTTCAGCCCGGAAAGCTGATTAAGATAATCGGAGAATAAAAACCAGGTCAGGATTATCATTTTTCAAGAGGAAGTAACTGAATTAATTATTTCTATAGACTATTAACTAAATTATTAAAACTATGGCAGTATTAAAAGTTATTGAAATCATGGCATCCTCAGAAAAAGGATGGGAAGATGCCACCAGGCTTGCTGTACAAAATGCAGGCAAGACAGTTAAAGAGATCAGGTCCGTTTATGTACAGGACATGAGTGCGGTGGTAAAAAACAATAAGATCACCGAATTCCGGGTAACTGTAAAGATCACATTTGAAGTCGTAGGCTGATTACGTTAAACTTTAATTATAAGAATACTATGGGACTAATAGCTTTTATTAAAAATGCCGGAGAAAAAATATTCGGGAAATCCGAAGAAAAGAAAGAACAGGAAAAAGCAGCATTGGTTACTGCGCATATTAAAAAATTTGGATTCGATACAACCGGTATACAGGTTACGGTGGATGACGATAAAGTAATCTTAAAAGGAACTGTCGATACAATTGAAAACAAAAACAGGATAATTGTCACCGCTGGCAATATTGAGGGAATATCGGCTGTTGAAGACCAGATTGTCGTTAAGAATCCGCCAGTTATTGCTCCTCCCCAGCCGGAAAAGCAGTTTTATACAGTTAAGAAAGGTGATTACCTGTCAAAGATCTCAAAGGAGGTTTATGGAAACGCCAATAAATACAATATCATTTTTGAAGCGAATAAACCGATGCTGAAAGATCCTGACCTTATTTATCCGGGACAGGTTCTTGTTATTCCGCCACTTTAAAAATGATTCTGAACTTACCGGAAACTGATTAACTTAAAACGGGCAGGATTTTATCTGATCCTGCCCGTTTTTTTAGCACTCCCTGGTGAGTCTCAGCCAAAAATAAATTATTAACCTTCAAACTGAATTTTATATTCTGTTCAGGCAATGTCAGACATTCTATTCCTCAATAAGAGTTTTGCTTATCCCGTTTCTTTTTACTGATGCGATACCCTTTTCCATGCTCGTCAGGGACTCATACAATTCGCTTTTGCCGATAATCTGCCCATCTGGAGAAGTGAGATTAAAGAAGTGCTTATTATTGGTGGAAGTTTTACGATCAAACCTGTTGTCATCAGTGCAGTTTTCCCTTACAGATTCTATCGCAGCCCTGCACTCTTCAGGTGAGGAATACATTAAACTTGTCAGGATTACCTGCCCGTTTGTTGCAATCAGGTTGAAATGATTTCCACCCCCCTTAGTGTTACTGATTGCATACTTTCCCACAGGAACATTCCCGGATGAGAGTTCTTTTATTTCCTTATCCCTGTCCTCCACTTCCAACTCAAGTTTGTCAATTTTCTCACTCAGCCTGTTAATCTTCTCATTCAGGTTAACCAATTCACCTTCCAATTTGAAAACCTTGTTATTCAGATTGCTTTTATCAGTCTCAAGTCCCTTTATTACCGGTGTATAAACTGACCTGGCATAATACCAGGCAACAATAAATCCGATGATTGCTGCAGCAAGTCCCAGAGCAATAATAGTTATTACATTTCCTGTAACAGATTGCGCGAGTTGTAAAAATAGTTGTGTCATGTTATTGCATTTTAATTGATACTTCTGTTCTTCTGTTCCTTGCTCTTCCCTCTTTTGTCAGGTAGTCTGAAGCAGGCTCGGTTTCTCCTTTTGAGTCGATAATCATCCGGCCGGCATTTACTCCCTGGTTTTCGAGGTAATTCCCAACAATCTGAGCTCTTTTCAGTGCAAGGTCATAGTTATAATCAGCGGTACCTACCAGATCGGCATGTCCGGTTACAAGGAGCATGGACTGCGGATATTTTTCAAGCCATGTTTTAAATAAGGTAACGCTATTGTCTGCCTGTTGATCAGGATTGAATTTTGTTTTGTCAAATTCAAAATAGATCAGGAGATTCCCGGGCATTGATGCATTAAGCCGCATTAAAGAATCTGCCTCGGTAGTTTGTTTTTCAGGAATTGTCAGCTCCGGTAATGGTTTTTTCATCGCAGGCATAAGCTTATCATTATAAAGCCATGCAGCAACGAAACACCATATTACAAACAGTACTGCCCCGGTAATAAGGATTTTCATCTTCCAGAATGTTTTTGTTATTGATCGGGTATTTATTTCTCCAAGTTAAGAAATTATTAAAATATAAGCGGTAATAAAACTGTATAATTTTTTATAACCATCTTCCATTGAATTAAACTCAGCAGAGATTAAGTTGCAGACAACCCAATTATCTGTATCTGATGCAATATTGCTGATAGAATGAAGTTTTATAATTATTAATTTCTAATTTTGTATCTATTGTTTAACCAATAATCCGGAAAATGAAAAATTCATTTTTATTCCTAGTATTATTTTTTGTACCTCTTCTCCTCCAGTCACAAGGTGTTGGAGTTGGTATAAAAGCCGGGGCAAATTTTGCCAATCAGGCTGTTGAAGACATCGATATAAAATCAGCTACTGATTTTCATGTCGGGGCCTATGTGAATATTAATTTATCGGACAAATTCGGGATAACACCTGAAGTTTTATATTCAGCTTACGGAAGCGAATGGGATAATGTAAGGGTCGATTTTGATTATATATCCCTCCCTGTAATGCTCCGGTTCAAGCCAATCCCTTTGCTGAGCCTTGAAGCCGGTCCACAGTTCAGTTTTCTGACTAAGGCAACAGTTGAAGATATTGGAGATGTAAAAGACCAACTGAAAAGCAACGATTTTGGACTTGCATTCGGTGCAGGCGTGCACCTGCCGCTTGGATTCAACGTTGGGGCCAGATATGTTCTCGGATTCAGCGATATCTCAGATGTATCGGAAGAGAGTATTAAGAACCGTACATTCCAGATATATTTAGGGTGGACGATTCTGGGAGCGAAGTAAATAAATATTCTCATTCCATAGTGGTTTTTAAAGAATGAGCAGAATTCAAAACAGTGAATTCTGCTCATTTTTCATATCAGGTACTTGCGTTTCTTGTAAAATATTAAACTCTTCTCTATGGGTAATCAAAGGCATCTAGTCAGAACTCTGGGTATGTGGTATGTTGTTATTTTTGTGGTGGCAAATATCATCGGGTCGGGGGTATATAAAAAAATCGCTCCGATGGCGGCAGAACTGAATTCCTCAGTATGGATACTTGCAGCATGGATAGTTGGCGGAATTATCACTCTCTTCGGGGCATTGAGTAATGCTGAAGTAGCCGGATTACTTGCCGATACCGGAGGCGAATTTATTTATCTGAAAAAAATCTATAACCGGTTTTTTGCATTTATGTACGGATGGTCTCTCTTTACTGTCATTCAGACAGCGACCATCTCCTCTCTGGCTTATGTATTTGCTCAGTCACTGAACAGCATCATCCAGATTCCTGAGGTTTTTGGTTCTTTGCAACATTTTACGATAGGAGGTGTTTTTTACCCTTTTCAGGATTTCGGAGTCAAACTGACAGCAATTCTGCTGATTTTAATGTTAACCGGACTAAATATCTCCGGATTAAGAAGCGGGGCAGGGGTTAGCAAGACCATCATGTTGCTGGTATTTGCAGGCCTTCTTACAATTGTCTTCTTTGGTTTAAGCAGCATAACTACAAGGCCTGCAAATTTTTTGGATATTAAGGAGCTGACAAACGGAAGCGTTACTCTTTCTTCCTTTTATACAGCTATGCTCGCTGCCTTCTGGGCTTACCAGGGATGGGTTTCAGTCGGGTTTATCGGAGGAGAGGTAAAGGATCCTACCCGAAACATTCCAAAAGGAATAGTAACAGGTGTTTTTATAGTGATATTCATTTATCTCCTGGTAAATGTGACCTACCTGACCCTACTATCCATACCACAACTTGTACAGATACATGAATCAGGCAACCAGATTGCGGCAGTGGAAGCGGTGAGGACTTTCTGGGGCAAGGGAGGGGTGATGTTCATTTCGTTTTTAATCCTTGTCACTACGCTGGGATGTGCCAATGCCAGTATTCTTACGGGAGCAAGGCCTTATTATGCCATGGCCCGGGAAAAGCTTTTTTTCCCGGGTATTGCGAAAATTAACAGAGCCAATGTTCCGTCAACCTCGCTCTTATGGCAGGGAATATGGGCTTCAGTGCTGGTGCTGTCAGGAACTTTCGACCAGCTGACTGATATGTTGATCTTTGCTGTTTTTATATTTTACGGGGCAACCGTGCTGGGGGTTTTTATTTTACGGCGCAGGATGCCAGATGTTCACAGACCATACAAGGTTTGGGGGTATCCGGTAGTACCGGCTATATTTATCCTGTTTTGTATAGGACTCTTTATCAATACTATTATTACCAGGCCCCGCGAAGCTGCTATAGGAATGATTCTCATCCTCTCCGGTATCCCGGTTTATTTTTTCCTGAAAAGAAAATATTCAAAAACTAAAGAAGATTCAGCCCCCTGAATACCATTTTGAAATCAGCCCACTAAATCCGATCAACTCTGCTAACCGCATCAAATGTTCGGCGAAGTCTCCAGACTTCGTCGTTCTTAAAATATAGTCTTAAGACTATACTGTATTTTAAGCGAAGTCGTGAGACTTCGCTTAACTCTGGGGTAGCCAGAATGGCAAACCGATTGATCTTGAGGTGGTCATACCGGTGGAGTTTAGATTGCAATAGCTTTAATTCCGGAAATCCTTACTGGGGGGGGTGATTTCATCTGATTTGTTGGGCTGGGAGATAGAGGTCTGTGAGGATTAAGTAGGGGGATGGAGCCGTTTAATAAACCAGGTACGGACCGAGTGCATCCTTGCAAGCTGGACTGAAGGAGCGTGGCGAAGGCATGTAGCCCGTTCGTCGCTGTTTTCCGGCGCTCCCCACCGGATTTCGATCCCATCATTAGGATTATAGGCCATCTCGAAGGCCTCTCTTCTTTCAAGGATTTCGCCTATAGTCAGTTTTTGTATTGAACCATCTGTCCGGGTATAGTTTATTGAAAGTTCAGAAACCTTCTTATCGAGGATAGCCTGAAGCTTTTTCTTAATCTGCTCCCTGTCGACAGTTCCTGAGATATTAAAATCACCCGGTGACCGGGCAACCAGATCGGGGAAATCCAGCACCGCATCCATGGCAATTAAAAGCCTCAGATCACGGTTAGGAGTTGAAAAGTCTTCCCATTGACCGCCTGCCTGGAAAATTGCGGCAGCGCCGGAAGGCATGGGAATCACAGTACCCGGATGAGATTTGAACCAGGCTTCTCCGTTTGCTACTGAGGTGACTCGTACCAGCAGTTGTTCGTGAAGTGCCTTGATCAGAAGGGGCAATGCATTTTCAGGGTCAAGCGGCCTGGGGTTGATCAGGCGTTCCATAGTGTGATAGAAAACATCGCTTTTCATCTTTCTCTGCTGAAGCGAAAAAGGGATGAATCCTTCTTCTGCTGTAAGCTCCTTGTTCATCATCCGGTAAGGCCTATTCTCATTCACCTTAATCGGCCGAAAAGCCTTAAATCCCGGTTCCCCTACTACACCGGAGGTGTTGAAGAGAAAATTGCCTTTCCAAAACCGCTTGATACCTACGGTTCCATCAGGCTGGGCATCTACTGAAAGAAGTAATCCGGGGTGATCACCGGTTTGCGGTATCCAGCCAACGATGATCAATGTATGTCCGTAAGGATCAGCAAAAACAACACCCGGATTCAGCGCCCCGCGTTCAAGTGGTACGGGATAATAGTCGGAGCTTTCATCATCCAGGGCAGTTCGGGCTGTGCCTGAATGGATACCATCCTTCAGTCTTCTGAGAAAGTTATTGAATGCCAGTACCGGATTGATTTTTGAGCCGGAAGTTTCATTTGTGATCCATTGACCTGTTTTTGGACTATGGCTGAGGCTGCCCCTGTCACATACATGGTAACCAAACGGGAGGCCCAGCTTCCATGCAAAATAGGCCCTCAGGAAAAATGGATTATCGGCACAATCAGGCTGCATGATCACCCTGTTTTTTCCATCAGGGTCATCTTCCCCCATGGAGAGGTAGTTGTAAAGGAAATTTTGATTTTGGTTCTGTGTCACCTCGTGGAGCGCAGTCCAGGAAGCCTGCTCGTCGCAGCCATAAAACAAAGCGTTTATCCAGGCTGAATAAAATGCCTCCCAGGCACTGTCCCAACCTCGTTGATTCTTCCATACTACTCCGGTAGCACGTGTTACCTCTGCCATAGAAATCTCAAACTCCAGTTCACTGATCGTCCTTTTCTCAGCAATTAAAACTGCCTTATATTTACCGGCAGGACTTCCGGCAAAATCATCAATTCGCCATTTACCCAAATCACCACCGGTTTTGCTTTTAAGGCATTCCATACCACCCGAGGGTCCGTTTATCCGGATCTTAGCTCTCAGGATATTTTCCCCTCCGGCAGCCATGATGCGGAATGCTTTCCCCGGCTGAGGATTTTTTGGCAAGACCAGCATCCCATAAACAGGCTGGTATTCATCATTTGCAATACTCTGAGATGTTGAATCTGACATTCCGGAAGAAGAAAGGTCTCTCTTCCGGTCCTGACCACCGCCCTGGCATGCTGTACAGCAGAATATTAAAGTAATGGTCAGTCCTGTTATCAGCGACCGGATATTGGCTCCTGTCATTATTCTATCACCTTTTGCGTCAGTGTCTCCCGGATCAGCTTCCTTAGTTCCAGCTGCCTGTTCTCAACAACCTTCCTTGATGACGGACGATAATACTCTGCATATCTGCACTTTGCCAGATTATACGACATGATCATCTTCATTTCCCTTTACATCAACTCCCAGTTTCAATGGCAGAGGACTATCCACAACTGAAATATGGTAATCATAACTAAGGTCAAAATTATGCCTGCCGGCAATCACCGCCCTATATTTATCCATAACGAGCAGGAAAGGGTAAATATCAATTTCGTTGCGGAAAATTGTGAATTCGGCGGATAAAGAATCAACTTTATTTTCGGTCTTTTTACTGAATTTGAGAGTTTTAGCAATCTCGCTGAACGTTTCCCCATCCATCAGAACCAGATCATTCCCTTTAATTGATGAGGCGCCTCGCAAAGTTGATTTCTTCAGATTATACAGAGAATCCATATACGTTTCCACAGCAATGTGAAATTCACCTTTTCCGCTGAAAGAGCGAAGCATAGGCATCAGGGAATCAATATCAGGTATCATGGTCAGCAGTTCGCCGATCTCAATATCCAGCATATGATAATCCAGTCCCAGGAAAAGGTGATTCTTTCGTGGGGTGCGATACATTGCCGTTAGCTGCATCCTGGCTGCAGGAGTTGTAGAAGGTGAGTCCGTCAAGCACCAGGACACCATCATGAACCTGAACATTGCCAATAATATTTGTAGCTGTATCAACGCCCATGGTAGCCTTCTTAATATTGGTATTGAGCAACAGATCAATTCCTTTAGGTACCATATATGGACCTGTGATAAGTGGAATCAGTATCCTGAATATCAGGCTTTTCTGTTGCAGTTGTATCTTTCTGGCCGATGCCGTTTGTAAGAGCCATTAATTGAGAAACATCGGTTGTGTTGGAAACAAAGCTGAATTTGCCTCTTAAAATTGAATCACCCCTGAAATATGATAAGATGTTGTTTAAAGTTCCTGTAAACTGAAAATCAGACTTGTCAATCATGTATTTTGCTTTCCTTGATATTAAATGTCTCGGGTTCAAAATTCATTTTTATTGAAGGGATCTCAATCTGGTGAGAAAGTCCTGCTATGTTCGCAGTACCATGATCTCATTTCAATAAAACCTTTGACAAGCCATTGCAGAAAAATATCTTTCTGCGTATTGTCATTCAGTATGTCGGTGTCAACGCTGATCGTATTTGCTGCAAAGGAGCTTTTCCCTATTATGGTCCTCAGCTGTTCACTGTTGTATGACAAAATAATCCTGGGCTGATCGGGCTCTGTCAGATCTTGGTGATACTGAAACATTTCCCATGAGGTTTTGCAATAGCAATACTCAATGTATCCATGTTTGCCGACAGGGAATCCATACTGAAAGAACAGATAAAGTCAGGTATCCTGGTCGTATCTCTTGCATCGGATGTTTCGAGAGTTACTGACGCATTTTGAAGAGATGCATTATAACTTTCAATTTTACCAGCAGTTATATTGTCTGTCAGTGATTGAAGCAAAAGCAAATTTTGTGTTTTTTGATGATGATTTCATAGTTGGGCAAGGCAAAATCAATTTCTGACCGGTCGGTTTTAAGAGAGATACTGTCATAGGTAACATTAAAATCTGAAAGTGTCACCGAACCGGACAGCTTCATTTTTTCAAGTTGCATCTTCTCAATCTGGGTCAGGGAAAAGGCTGACTTAACCTTCCCTGAGGCTTTGCCTTTCAGGTTGAGCTTCAAACTGTCAGGTATCATGGGATTAAACTCATCAAGAGTTAATTCTGCAGTCGTTGTAAGATCGCAGTAAATATCAGAAAAGAGATGTTTTACCTGTCCTTTGATAGTTGATTGATGACAGGGGTGTTTTGGCATTGAACTCTCTTATTTTCACAAATGAAAAGGAGTCGGTTTTCAAATCAGTATAAAGTGTAACATCTCCTTCAATATCATGAAGAGGCAGAGGGAATCCAGCATATTTCATGACTCCTTTTTCCAGCTGCAGATGAATATCCATAAGCGGCATAGCTGAATCATTCAGGAGGCCTTTGATACTGCCCTGTGAGGATAGCAGTCCGTCAGCATCAATCCCTCTGAAATATGACCTGAATGAAGGCGGAACCAGTGCAAGTATATCTTCAACCGGCCATGAGGTAAACTCATAGTTGATATCGGTAATAATGTTCCTGTTTACAGTATCATTCTCAACTGAACCATTCAGCAATAATTCAAGATCATTGACTGAAACCGTGGCGTTTTTAAGATTAATCAACTGACGTGACAGTACAACCTCAGCAGGAATATCGAAGCTGCACCGAAGCCTGCTTAAGGTATTTTTCTCCTTCATATTCCAGTGAGATCACCGACCTTTTAACTTTTAGATCACCGGTTATACTGTCCTGTGTAATAGTTCCGGATATTTTAGCAGTGAGCTTATGAATACTGGCATTAAGTTTTAGAGAAAGATCATTGTAAGAAAGACTGACATCATTAAGTACAACATTCCTGATCTCAATAGTCGGGCATTATTGATTCTGATCTTCACGGAGACAGCTGGTTGTATCTGTTGCAAAAATATCATAATTGGTATTTCCCAGGCTGTCGGTAAAAATATTAACAGATCCTCCGGTAATCTTTAACCCTTTCAATATCAATTCATTCCTTTTCCACCATGCGGCTGCATCAACAACGCCGATGAATTCATCCACATCAAGAAGTGTATCAGATTTCGATTCAGCAACAGGATTTATAAGTGTAAACTTTTTGATCTTCAAGCCAAAATCCGGGAAGGTGCTGAAGAAAGTCAGCTCAACTTCCCCGATTTCTGACTGACAGGTGATTAATTTATCAGCCTGTTTGCGGACAATGGGTAGTAAATCGTTCGGGAGTAAAAACAAAATACAGAAACAATACTTATTGTTACCAGTAAGAATTGAAAACAAAGATAGAAGAGTAATAAAAAGAATCTTTCCGAATTTTTTCATTGCAGATCCATTGAAATCTCAATAAGGAAGTTATGGTGAAAGTGTCATTACTACTTGCTTACTTTGGTGAAAGAGAAGCTTCCTCCAAAATCATCCTCATATTTTAACGAAGTGGCAGTTAATTCAGTTACAGTATAAACCTTGGGAACAGTACCGCCCATTTCCAGAATATGGATATGTGTCAGTTCAGATTTCACCAGTGTCCAGGTAAAAGCCTGCGCCTCTGCTTCTGTGACATCATCGGCTGTATCCCAGGTACCACCCGTGCCGTCAGTAAGATATTTATAGAATAAAGTTCCTGATTGCCATTTCCCGATCAGCAGCGATTCATCAAAGGATTCTTCCGTTGGTTCGCAGGAGACAGCCATGATTGAAATTACAACATAAGCAGTCAGATAGAATAATGTTTTTTTTATCATAATATATTGATTTAATAAGGTACAATGAATACCCCGGATAATTAATCTGTCAATAAATTATTCATATATGCAATATAGGTTGTTCCCCAGTGATATTTTAATTTCAGTATTTTAATAAGAAGTCAGATCTTTCACTTTCACATCGTGACCTATCTCAGTTCAAATATAAGTAAATCTCTTTCTTTTTGCATTCATTTACTGTCGTATTTTCCATGCTCCGGGTACATGTCTGCCAAAAGGCAGGAAGATAACAGCCAAAAACTTTTCAGCCTTTTTCTTCCTGTCTGTTCTTCCCTGTCTCCTTCATATCCATCTCATCAGCGAAGAGCAACAATTTCCTGGTGTCTCTGATATTTACAAAAAACAGAATAGCCCCCATAATGACTGCAGAATACAGGATGGAGTCCTGTATAAGGACCTCAGCCACCAAAACAGCAGAAATGATAATTCTTACTTCGGTAGGTCCGAATATACCGGAATCGATAGAATATTTTCCAGTGATCTTGTACTTCATTAGTGCAATGATCATCTCCCAGCCATACATTACAACGAAACCATAGCCCAGGAGTTCCCAAACTCCGCTGGTGTAAACGATATATCCGCAACCGATTGCTATGATACCTATCCAGTCGATAGTAATGTCAAGGATAAATCCATACTGTTTTCGTGGTTTTTTTCGAAAATATGCAACTCTTCCATCCAGTGAGTCTCCAAACCAGCTAATTGCAAATCCTAAGACGCCCAGCAAAAGAAAGTTTTTATCAATATAAGCTGCCATGACAAAACTCAGAAAGACCAGGAAACTTCCGGATAAGCCGAAAGCAGTCAGCATGTCGGAACTTATACGCGAGGGAATACGCTGAACCAGGAATACCAGTGCTCTCTGCTCGCAGTTCTTCAACAGGTTGGTTCTTAATCTGTCATATGAAATGATTTTCAAAATTTCTAGTGTCTCCCGGGAAAGTACTGGTTTCATATTGCATGATTAAAAGTTGGAGACAATCCATCCAAATATAAGTCGTTGCTCAGGTGATTTATAGTCAACCTGACATCATTGGATGCCTGACTGATGTTTAATCAGAATTTGAATCCTATGCCTGCCATAATTGTGTTAAGAAAACCGTCACGGTAGCTTGAGTTCGCCAGGTAGGCCCACTCGTATTCAACATTGATGAAAATCCTGTCGTTGATTGTTTTAATAAGACCACCTCCGGCTCCGCCATAAAACCCGAAATCCCAGGTATCTATCGAGGTAAGGTCTCCCTCTCTTTTGTAACCTGAATAATGAAAACCAACAGCTCCCTTGATAAATCCCTTGAAGGATTCGCTGCCGAAAAGAACCTTAGGAGCATAGTAAACCGGAAAGTTCGAAAAAGTGTAGTCGGATGTTAGTCCGCCAATAGTATTGGTGGCAGTTGTGCGTAAATAGCCCATAGAAATGCCATGAGCCAGCATTCCCTCCGTAGGATTGAACTCATATAGCCCGTTGATTCTGAAACCGGTTGCATCCTGATCCACCTCTTCAAGGTTGGTAAAGACATATCCTCCGCTGAATGTGAAGTTGCTTTCCTGGGCCATTAACTTAAATGAACAAAAGACCACGATTAGAATAATAAGTATACGTTTCATAATTTGAATTTTTAGCAAGTTAATAATTAAATTTAAAAGAGATTTATCATTAAGGTCTGATTTGAGTTAAGTTTAGTTTAACCCGTTGTTGTTCCCGGGCATTGATTTCATTGAAAATTATCTTAATCCTTCGGAATTTAATAATTTTGTCGCCGGATTTTGATCCCCTAAAGTTAGTTATGACAGAGAGGAGTGAGATAATTACCGTAGAGGTTGAAATTATACCTGATAAAAAGCGTATCCGTTTAGCCGTTACATTTTTCTATTTCAGCATGGGACTTATGTTCGCCTCCTGGGCGAGCCGGATCCCTGATATAAAGACCTCGCTTCATCTTAACGATGCCCTGTTCGGCACCATCCTGTTTGCCATGCCTGCAGCGCAGTTCCTCATGATGACCTTTTCCGGGAAACTGGTTACCCGTTTCGGGAGCCGGAATATTGCGCTTTTTGCACTTCCGGCATATTCCATCTGCCTGAGCAATATAGGGTTGGTAAGGGAAGGCTGGCAGCTGGCGATAGCTTTGTTTCTGTTCGGCCTGGCAGGAAACCTTTGCAATATTTCGATAAACACCCAGGGGGTGACAGCCGAGAGGCTGTACGAACGTCCGATAATGGCTTCATTTCACGGAAGCTGGAGCATTGCAGGATTTACCGGTGCACTGATCGGACTGACAATGATCAATCTGAAAATAGATCCCTATTGGCATTTTGTTACCGTGATCCTGATTGTCTGGATAATTATCTGGTTCAACCGGCAGTACCTTCTAAAAGGGAAGCAGGCAATTAACCCTGACGAACCAAGGCGTAAATTCTTCAACAAGCCTGACAGGGAATTGGTTCAGCTCGGAATCATCGCTTTTTGCAGCATGGCGAGCGAAGGGACCATGTTCGACTGGAGCGGACTGTATTTTAAGGATGTGGTCAGGGCGCCTTCATCACTTGTAATACTTGGCTACACTTCATTTATGATAATGATGGCTTCGGGTCGTTTTCTGGCTGACTTTGTTACTTCCAGGATCGGTCGTAAAAAACTGATGCAGATTTGCGGTATATTGATTTCAACGGGTTTATATATGGCAGTGTTATTCCCCTACCTGATTACTTCAACCATAGCATTCATGCTGGTGGGACTTGGAGTTTCGAGTATAGTACCATCGGTTTACAGTGCCGCCGGGAGGCATACAAAAGTTCCGCCGGGAATTGCACTGGCCACTGTTGCGAGTGTGAGCTTCCTTGGTTTCCTGATGGGCCCGCCAATGATAGGATATATTGCGGAGGCTGCAGGACTGCGTTATTCCTTTGCAGTGATCGGGATCTTCGGATTTGGCATAACTCTTATGGTTCCCAGAATTAAGCTTCTGAGCAGTTGAATGGTTGTTTTTAAAAGATTCAGAACCTTTGGGAAGGATTAATCCAGAAGATTGAATTTCCGAAGAAATTCATCTGCAACCTTAAGTATATCGTCATCGTAGTATCGGGAATATTTCGTATTTTCTCCCCCCAGATAGTGCTTCCTTCCCTCAAAGAGATGAAGTTCAAAGTAATTGCCTTCCTTTTTCATTGCACTTTCAAAAAATTCAACAGTCCATTTTGGAACCTGTTCGTCATCAATACCATGGAATTCAATCATTGGAGGTAATCCTGATTTTATATTATGGGCAGGGGAGATGCTCCATATTTTAGTTCTTCTATCATCCAGTAGCCGGTCACACCAGCCCTCAACAGTATTTACACATGCTGAAAACAATAAAATGGCATTCGGGCAGCAGCTTATCCCTAAGTCATCTGTTTTTTCATTGTATTCATCAATCATAGCTGTGGATAATGCCAGATGGCCTCCGGCAGACTGACCCGCTGCAACAATTTTATCCGGATCAATATGGAACTTCGCAGCATTTGTCCGAACCCAGCGCATGACAGATCTGGCATCCATAATGCATTCAATGGGGCTGATTGTTTTACTCGGAGTCACACCATTATCAATTGAAAGTCTGTAATCGACGGAAAATGTAACAATACCCATTTTCGCATAACGTTCGCAGGTTGAAAAAAACTCTTCTGGTGTGCCATATGCCCACCCGCCTCCATGAAAGAAGACAATAGCTGTATTGTTCTTTTTACCATGCGATTGGGTCGTGTTAAATATATCAATCTTAAGTTTAAATGTGTCGATTGATTTATAGATTTCCTTAGTATGGATAACCTGATCTTTGGCTTCAACCGGATCAGCTGTGTTGTGTCCGCCATCTATTATGGCCTGTTCCGGAAATGATAAGGAGAAGAGCAGGAGAATGATCAGGGTTTTCATGATTTGCAGATATTGTTTTTGCTGGTTGTCATCTATACTTTAAAATTTGAAATTACTAATAAAATATTACTCCGGTGTTATCTGAATAATACGTCCGGGATTTTCGACTGATACATAAATTGATCCGTCAGGTGCCTGGACAACATTTCTGACTCTTCCCGAATCACTTAATAAAATATCTTCTTCAGTTATTTTATTACTTTTTACCACACATCTGAAGAGTTTTTGTGACGCAAGTCCCGCAACTAAAAGGTTCCCTTTCCACGATTTGAATTTATCACTGGTAATAAAGGCTATTCCACAGGTGGCGACTGAGGGTGTCCATGTATATACCGGAGCTGTAATACCAGCTGCGGTATGACCTGATGAGATGGTTGTGCCATCGTAATTGATCCCTACAGAATAAACCGGCCATCCATAGTTTGCTCCTCTGGTAATGATATTGACTTCATCACCTCCTTTTGGACCGTGTTCTGTCTCCCAGATCTCACCTGTCACAGGATGTATGGTCAAGCCCTGAGGATTCCTGTGTCCAAAGGTATAAATGGAAGCAGGTCCGGCATTCCCGATAACCGGATTGTCAGCAGGGATGGTTCCGTCATCATTCAATCTGTGTATCTTTCCACACAGCGATGTCATATCCTGTGCATTAGTATTAGTAGTATTGGGTCCGCCATAACTTCCAACGCCACCTTCTCCTGCGCTCAGATACAGATATTTTGCCTTGTCGAATACAATCCGGCTTCCATAATGACCATTCCATGTATTTGATCCATTTGTTGAAAAGATATTTTCTATATTCTGAATCTGATCATTGATGATTTTAAAGCGGATGAGTTTCAGCTGACCTCCTCCGGCTGGATTTGATGCAGCATAACATGCATAGATCCAGCCATTCTCTGAATAATCTGGATGCACCCTGATATCTAGTAATCCACCCTGTCCGGAAGAACGGACTTCCGGGAATCCTGAAATCTCCGTAACTGTTTCACCGCTCTTTCTGTAAATTTTCCCTTGCTTTTCCCCAAATATCAGATCCCCATCCGGAAGAAAATCCATACCCCAGATGATTTCATAACCTGTTATAATGGTTTTTATTGTCAATTGGGGAACTCCAGTTGTATCCGGTGGTAAATCTACAATCAGATCTCCGGCTGTTTCTTTGTTGCAGGAGTACAGTAGAAACAAGCCTAAACACAATAATGTCAATATAGTTATTCTCATATGTATTGAATAACAAAGTATTAAAGGATATAGTTCATTATGATGGACTGACACAAAGGGGTTGCATCCGGTATCTTCCGGAATCAACTTGTTAATTAAGGGAAATGTGTGAATCATGCAATATAATAGGAAAGTTGTGTAATGCTCCTGACATTAAAGAATTTAACCTTTGCATATTATTATTTTAGTATAAACAAAAAAAAGAATTATGAAAAAAGCATTATTCGTTATGGTAATATTTATGGCTGCTCTTGTTGTAAACGCGCAACAGGATACCTGTAAAACTACCACCAAAGCAAAGTCTTCGACTACCACAATGGCACCTGAGAAGGCCATCCGTACTGTTGTTAAGGTTTCTGATCTCCAGAAAGCAATAACAGACAATGTGGCTAAGGATTATGTTGGCTTCACCATTAAAGAAGCAACGAGTGTTTCATTGGAAAGTGTAGTTACCTATGAAGTTGTAATTGTTAAAGGAACTGCATCTGAAACTCTTGTTTATGACAAAGATGGCAATTTTGTTCAGAAGCTTGCTCTGAATGATTCAATGAATCCACTAAGCAAGTAAAAAGTTGCCGGCTGAAAAGCTTCAACAATATTGAAGTGGGGTGTCTCAAAAGGGCACCCTTCTTTTTTAATATGATTTTTAAAAGACCTGTTTTTATGTTAACTTAACACAGTACATTATATGCACTCAATTTGACGTGAACTAAGATTTATGAAGGAGGAAAAGATGAGGAATATTGAATTTAAACCATTCTTGTTTTTCCATTTAGTTTTTATCATACTTTCTGTAACCAACCATGAGCTCTACTCTCAAACCAAATCACCGGTATCAATTGAAGTTAATGCTGAAATCATAACTGGTCAGGTTGAACCCGTCTGGAATGGTATAGGAGGCAGTTTAGGACTGGCCTTAACACCCCAGGGAGACAGGTTGCTGGAGCGGATAGATAAAGCTTCTGACTATCCTTTTTACAGACGATGCTGGGGTATTACAGAAAGTGGTATTGCCGTGCCTTTTGCGGCGGAAGCCGACTACGGATCAACAAATGTATACCAGGTGGATGAAAATGGTCAGCCATTTTATGACTTTACCTTATTTGATCAGATCTTTGATATAATACTTTCAAGAGACTTTATCCCCATTATGCATATTGGTTCAATGCCCGATTCTTTAAGCTCTTCGCCTCTCTCAACCGCTCAGGAAATAGAAGATCTGGAGAAATATCCGCCGAAAGATTACAACCGTTGGTACAGTTTGGTGTATAATATTGTAAAACACTGTGCTGAGAGATACGGGATAGAAAAAGTAACCGGGTGGAAGTGGGAATTATGGAATGAACCCGATATTAAAAACTACTGGATGGGCACGGAAGACGAGTATTTCAAATTATATGATTATACTGCAGCGGCTGTAAAAGATGCGCTTCCCGGAGCACAGATAGGCGGAAACTCTGTGACTCAGTCAGGATCGAGAGGCACTCCGTTCCTGATCAGATTCATTGAACATTGTTTGCGGGGGACAAACTTTAAGACTGGCTTGAAAGGAACACCTTTGGATTTCATTACTTTCCATCTGAAAGGAACTGATTTTGCAATTTATAAGATTGGCAACTTTACCTCCCGGGAACGAACAGCTAAAATAGAGGCATTCTCACCCAGTCTCCAATTCATTCGTGAATGTGCCGTAAATAACCTGGAGAAGATTGCTGCCATTCCCGGCGCTGCCGGCATTCCGGTATATATTACAGAATGTGACATAGATATTGGACTCACAATCTCTGTATATGAAAATCCGAACGTTGAGTACCGGAACACCGGGTATTACCCGGCATTTCAATGCGCCCTGGTAAAGGAAATACTGGATATTTCCAATTCCTTTCCGGCAAATCCGGTAAAATGTATTGTAATTGACGGGCTGTTTTATCCGGGTTACAGGATTTTTGAAGGACAACGGGCTCTTTTTACTGCTGATGAAATCGAAAAACCAATTTTCAATGCATTCAGACTATTGGGGAAATTAGGAAATGAAAGATTGCAATTTGCATCTTCAGGCAGCAATGATATTAATGGATTGGCCACCCGTAATGGGGATACAATCCAGATAATGGTTTATAATTTTAACCAGGATGTAGCGGACAGGGAGACAGAAAAAGCAGAACTGACTGTAAGAATGCCTTCTTCCGGATTATACAAATTAAGTCACTACAGGATCGATGAATACCACAGCAATGCATATACTGTATGGAAATCACTGGGAAAGCCTTTAATTCCGGATGCTGATCAGATGAAAAAGATAGAATCGCGACAGGGATTAGAATTGTCAGAACCTGTCAGAACAATCAGATCAGAAGGCAAAAACATCTTAATACCCCTTGTTCTGCCACATCATTCGGTATCCCTGCTGGTTTTTGAACCTCTGAACTGATTTTTCATTAAACATACTGCCGGTTAAAGGTGTTATAACATTTTGATAAACCCGTTTGACATAAATCTTTTTAGTATGAAACAAAAATTAATTCAATCAATCAGGAGGACACTTTTGTTTTTCTTCAGCGGTCTCATGTTTGCAGGATTTTTGCAGGCGCAGAATACAGTCATTAAGGCAGGGCACTTATTTGACCCGAGAACAGGAAAAATGTTGAAAGATCAGATTATTATCATCAGGGATGGTAAGATTCTGGAAGCAGGTTCAAACTTAAAATACAAGGATAATGACACTGTTATTGATCTTTCAAAATCATGGGTACTACCCGGACTGATGGATTGCCATGTTCATATAACCTTTAATTTTAATTACAAAAACTGGAGTTATGTACAGTTATATACAACAGAGAGTTCCAGTTTGCGGGCATTAAGGGGTGCGTATGTAGCTGAACAATTTCTGATGAATGGCTTCACAACAATAAAAGAAATAGGGAACGACGCTAACTATGCCACTGCAGATATTATTAAGGCAATTGAGAAGGGATGGATCAATGGACCCACGATTTATTACGCTGGTAAAATAATCGGACCCTATGGCGGACAAACTTCAGGTATTAATATAGAAAATGAACATCTGTGGGATTTTGAGTATATAGATGCCGATAATCCGGATGAGATCAGAAAAGCAATCAGAAAAAATATTTATTATGGGGCCAATGTGATCAAGCTGGTTTCTGGTCAGCAGGCTGGCTATTATGATCTTGAAGATATCAGGGCTGCTGTTGAAGAAGCTAATAAGTCGGGGAAGAAAGTTACTGTGCATGTGCAGGGAGGAACAGCTGCCAGAAATGTTATTCTTGGAGGCGCTGCTGCTATTGAACATGGTTTTGAACTGGATGATGATCTGCTTCGTCTGATGAAGGAGAAAGGTACTTTTTTAGTAGGAACCGATGTTGGTTATGACAGTAATATTGGCTGGGGACTGGACTCGGTTACGGCAAGGGCGGAAGAAATGAATTGTATTGACAGACTTAAAAGAGCTTATAAAATTGGAGTAAAAATGGCATATGGAACGGACCTTGTTATTGATGAGCCGGGTCTGAATCGTATTCAGGTTTCACTGAAAGTCCTGAAAACATGGAAATCTGCAGAGATCCCATCTTCATATATATTACAGACTATGACCATTTATGCGGCAGAACTATTGGGATGTGAGAAAAGCAGGGGTATCCTGGAGAAATCCTATTGGGCAGATATCATTGCTCTGAAGAGTAATCCGCTTGAAGATATTGAGGCTGTAAAGAATGTTCATTTTGTTATGAAGGAGGGTATTATAGTTAAACACAAATAATGAAACCGACTGAATGAGTTTTAGCTTCTTCATCACTAATTTTGTTTAAGTTCGCAGTCAAATCTGACTTAAAAATTGACAGAAGGACTTTTTGATTACAGCCTGTGGGGGTTATTCCTGGCCAGTTTTCTTGCTGCTACGGTTGTACCTTTCAGTTCAGAGGCCTTGCTCACTTTCCTCATCATAAACGGAACGGACGCCTTTACTGCTGTTCTGGTAGCCACGGCCGGTAACTGGCTCGGTGGAATGAGCAGCTATGGTATTGGTTACCTTGGTAAATGGGAGTGGATCGAAAAGTACCTGCGGATAAAACGTGAAACAATTGAAAAGTGGCATAACCGGTTGTATAAAGGAGGCGCAATTTTTGCATTTCTATCATGGGTTCCTGCAGTAGGAGATATTTTTGCCGTCGGTCTTGGCATTCTGCGGGCCAATATAATGATCACGGCTCTTGCCATGCTGGCCGGAAAGTTTTTACGTTATGTTATCTGGGGCTGGCTGACAGGGATAGTGTTCTGAACCTGGAAGATAGCGATAATTTTCGACTTAATATTTTATTTCCATCCTCCACCCAGACTTTGATATAAGGTAACTATTGACTGAAGCTGATCAAACTTATCATTCACCCCATTTAGCTGTGCCGAAAGCAAGGTTACTTCAGAGGTCAGCACATCGATATAGCTTGTTGTCGAAGTAAATTTCAGAAGTTCTGTAGTATATTCGACTGCCTTCTCCAGGTATCCGATCTGTGACTCGCGGATCGACATCTTACTTGCTGAGGTCTCATAACTGTGCATGGCATTTACAACTTCACTTCCGGCATTGAGAAGGATCTTTTTGAATGATGCCTGTGATTCCTCATAATCTGCTGTAGCGGACAGGAATCTTTGTTTATTCAATCCATAGTTGAAAACTGGCTGAATAAGGCCTCCAAATATGTTCCAGAAAAAAACAGGCTGATTAAAAAGGGCATTCAGGCTTGCTTCAGTCAGTCCTCCCCTGGCATTAATAGTGAGGGAAGGGTAAAAGTAAGCTCTGGCAGATCTTGCAGTTTCATAGTAATATCTCAGCCTGTATTCTGCTTCCAGTACATCGGGACGGTTTGCAAGAAGCTGTGCAGGTACTCCTGCCCTTAGATGCTCCGGCAGATTCTGCTGGTCAAGCGAGGTTCTGACTATTGGTCCGGGTGCCTGGCCCATTATAAGACAAAGGGCATTCTCAGTTTCATAAATCCTTTGTGTCAGGTCAGGAATTATGATCTCTGTCGAATAGCGGTTGGCCTGGCTAAGTACAAGATCAGCACTGGTTATCAAATCATTATCCCTTAAAGCTTCCATAGTTTCGGCATTGCTGATCCTTTTTTCAAGAGTTCTACGGGTTATGTCGAGCTGTGCATCGAGAGCGAGAAGATTGTAATAATTCATTGCAGCAGAAGCTATAAGATCGGTTGTCACAGCTTTTTTAAAGGCTTCACTTGCCATAAGCGATGCTAGACTTGCCCGTTTTGCGCTCCTGTACTTGCCCCAGATATCAGCTTCCCAGCTCGTACTCGCAAAAAGCTGATAATATTCAGGAACCCCGGTCCCTCCTGTTTCGCTTTGATATGTTGCATTGAAGCCGGCATTCAGGGAAGGAAAAAACTCAGCCCGGCTTTGCCTGAAAGCGGCTTCTGCTTTCTTTACCCTTGCAATTGCAACCTCCATATCGGGATTATTTCTTAAAGATTTTTCAATTATGAACTGAAGACAGGTGTCTGTGAAAAATTCACGCCATGTAAACAAAGCAATATTTGCAGAATCTGATATGTCGAGATCTCTGTAAAGACTATCATCTGTCCTGATTTCCTGGAATTTCCCCAGATGTGTTACTTTGCACGACACTGCTATGAATGTTACAACAAGCAAAATAAATACCGGTCGTATTTTTACCAGTATAAGCAATGATATTATAGATCTTTTACTCATCTATACTTCTTCGTTCAACAACTTTATTCTTTGCGAATTTTTCCTGGAAGGTCTGGAAAATGATAAAGAGTGCAGGGATAATAAGAACCCCGAGCACGGTACCGAAAAGCATACCCCCGACAGCAGAAAAACCGATTGACTTGTTGCCACTCGCACCTGCTCCGGTTGAGAACATCAGTGGCATGATCCCGATAATGAAAGCAAGAGATGTCATGAGGATCGGGCGAAGCCGGACCTTTGCTCCTTCTGAAGCGGAATCAAGTATAGACATGCCCTTTTCTCTCCTTGCGGCAGCAAATTCAACTATCAGGATGGCATTTTTCGACAGAAGCCCTATCAGCATAATCATCGAGATCTGTGTATAAATATTATTGTCAATCCCGAATATAGTATCAAATATGAAAATACCAGTCAATCCGATCGGAAGTGAAAGAAGTACAGCCAGAGGAAGAAAGTAACTTTCATAAAGGGCGCTCAGGAGAAAATAAACAAAGAACAGGCTGAGTATGAAGATGTAAACTGTCTGAGAGCTGGCATTCTGCTCTTCGCGGCTTACTCCCGAATATTCAAATCCGTATCCCTGTGGAAGAGTCTGTGCAGCCACTTCACTTATGGCTCTCATTGCATCACCTGATCCGTAGCCTTTCTTGGGACTTCCGTTCACAGAAACAGAGAGGTACATATTGAATCTTGAAAGACGTTCGGGTCCGTAAACTTTTGTAAGAGTTATAAATTCTGTGATCGGAGCCATGTTATTGTCGTTCGTTCGCACCATGATCCTGTTAAGTGTTTCGGGACTTGTGCGGTATTCCGAATCTGACTGGACCATAATGCGGTACTGTTTACCGAACTGATTGTAATTCGAAACATATATTCCACCAAAGAATCCCTGCATTGCAGACATAATACCTGATACACTTAAACCTGCCTGTTTAACTTTAGGAATGTTCACCGATAGAAGGTACTGAGGGAAATTAGGATTGAAAGTTGTGTAAGCCGACATTATCTCAGGCCTTCTGTTGAGTGCGGCAAGAAAATCCTGGGCAGCCTTGTTGAACTCTTCAATCGTATGCCCCTCAATATTCTGCAGTTCAAATGTAAAGCCGCCGCTGATACCGAAACCTTGTATTGTAGGCCTTGAGAAAGGCAGGATGTTTGCATCTTTTATTACCGATGTTTTCTGCAACAGGGTTTGCAGGATATCGACATTCGTGACTCCCTTCCGCTCATTCCATTTCTTGAGGTCAAGGATAACCATCGCGTATGAGCTGCCCGATCCGGCAATAAAATTGAACCCCGTCAATCTCAATATATTATTAACCTGAGGAATTGTTTTTGCTATGCTGTCGACCTGTGCCGCCACGATTGCAGTTCTTTCAAGTGATGATGCAGGAGGAAGGCTTATGCTTACAAAAACGGCCCCCATATCCTCTTCTGGGACAAAGCCCGATGGCCTGAGTTTTAAGCAGAACGAAAAATGCTATGCTGAAAAGAACAATAGCCGATATAACCAACCATTTCCTTCCCGAGAAAAAATGTACATACCGGACATATCTTGATTTCCCCGCTTCAAAGCCGGCATTGAACAACTCAAAAAATCTTCCCGTACCTGAGTGTGCTTTCTTCTCCCGGTTTTTTGGCTTCAGGAATAATGCTGCAAGAGCGGGACTGAGAGTTAGGGCATTTACCGCCGACAGTATGATAGCAATGGCGAGTGTGACACCAAATTGTTTATAAAATACACCTGATGAGCCTGTAATGAATGTTACAGGAATAAAAACAGAAGCCATTACCAGCGTGATGGAAACTATGGCAGGTGTTATTTCACTCATTGCATCGACCGAAGCTTTGAGCGCTGTAGGATAATTCTGGTCAAGCTTGGCATGTACTGCCTCTACCACCACTATCGCATCATCGACTACAATTCCAATTGCAAGAAGCAATGCAAACAATGTCAGAAGATTAATGCTGAAACCGAAGAGATAGAGGAAGAAAAAAGTACCGACAATAGCCACAGGGACCGAAATTGCCGGTATGAGCGTGGAGCGAAAATCCTGCAGGAAGAGATATACAACAATAAAGACAAGAATGAATGCCTCAAGAAGTGTGATCAGAATCTTTTCAATTGATTCATCAAGGAAAACATTAGCATTTACCAGGTTTGTATAATGGATGCCTTCCGGGAATGACTTGGCTGCTTCATCAAAAACCTGCAGGCATTCATTTATCACATTCCGTGCATTGGAGCCTGCAGTCTGGCTTATTGCGATAGTACTGGCTGACAGTCCGTTCATTATTACATCGCTGTTGTATGAAAGAGATCCCAGCTCCACGCGCGCCAGATCTTTCAGTCTTAAAAACTGACCATTATCTTCTGCACGTATTATCACATTCCCGAATTCTTCAACAGTTTTCAGCTTTCCCGTGAACCTGATCACATACTGAAAGCTCTGATCACCCTGCTCTCCGAAGCGGCCAGGAGCAGCTTCGATATTCTGATCGTTAAGGGCAGAGACAACGTCAGATGGCACAATGCCATAAACTGCCATAAGATCGGGCTTTAGCCATATCCGCATTGAATAGACAGCCGAGCCGAAAGAAAAAGCTCCACCCACTCCGTTTACTCTTCTCAGCTTCGGCAGGATATTTATGTCAGCATAGTTCTGTAGGAACAGCTGATCATATTCGGGTTTTTCACTATAAAGTGAAGAAATAAGCAGGTTTCCGGCCTGCTGCTTTCTTACAGAGACACCAGCCCGTGTTACTTCTGCAGGCAGTATGCCCGCAGCTGATGATACTCTGTTCTGAACCTCAACAGCCGCCATATTCGGATCAGCCCCAACTTTGAAAAAAACATTTATTGATCCGTTTCCGTCATTTGTCGCACTTGAAGTCATATATGTCATACCTTCCACACCATTGATCTGTTCCTCAAGGGGGATGATGACACTATTCAACACCACTTCGGCATTGGCTCCGGCATAGTTGGCTGAAACACTTACAGTCGGAGGCGCAATATTAGGATACTGCTCGATCGGCAATTCAACAAGACCCAGAATTCCGAGCATGAAAATGATGATTGAAATGACCGTACTCAATACGGGTCGTTCTATGAATTTTCTAAACATAATTAATTCTATTCAGAATGCTTTTCATCCTTTTCAGCTATTTCCCTTGGAATGATCATAACACCGTTTTTGAGAGAATTAATTCCTTCAACAACGACCCTGTCACCCGGTTTGAGTCCTTTTTTCACCAGGAAATACTGACCGTCATCAGTAGGCACTGGATCAAAAGCCACAGCAGCAACTCTGTTTGCAGAATCGACCTTATAAGCAAAATGTTTATTCTGCAGCTCATATGTTGCACTCTGTGGTATTACAAGAACACTGTGTTTCACCTCCGGAATTCTGATCGTAGCGCTGGATCCGCTGCGAATCAATCCTTCCCTGTTAGGAAATATTGCCTTGAAAGTTGCTGATCCGGTTTGGGTTGAAATCATTCCGCTTGCCATTGTAATCCTACCTTTTTCGGGATACTCGGCTGAATTGGCGAGAATGAGTGTTGCCTCAGGAATGTTATCAATCTTCTCATCCAGACTTTCACCCGGTGAACCGGAAAGAAAATCCAGCAGCTGTTTTTCATTCCATGAGAAATAGGCAAACACCGTATCGATATTCGAAAGGGTGGTTAATGCCAGCTGGCTGTTGCTGCTTACCAGAGCACCCTGCTTGTATGGGAAGGTTCCAATGATACCATCCATGGGACTTCTGATACTTGTATAGGCAAGGTTTGCTTCAGAATTTGCGAGTTCTGCCTTTGCCTGTTCCAACACCGCTTTTTTCGATTCAAGGTTAAGCTCCGCAGATCTTAACCGGTAATTACTTACTATCTGTTTATCAACAAGCGGCCTGATTTTCTCTATTTCCATATCAGCAGTGTTGACATCGGCTTCGGCACGGTTAATGCTGGCTCTGGCTGTTTTCACCTGCTGCTCATACATGGGATTCCTTATTTTAAAAAGCAGCTGCCCTTTTTGCACATGATCGCCTTCATTGACAAAAATATCCTGGAGGTAACCGCTAATCATAGGTCTTATTTCTATAACCTGCTGCCCTTCAATTGTCGCCGGAAAGTCCTGATGAATTATTACGGTTACGGGATTAATTGTAGTTACTGCATACTCTTTTGGCATTTCAGCAGCAGGACCAGGGGTCTTTTCATTTTTACATGAAGAAATTAAAAATATTGTCAAAAAAATAGCAAATGAAGTAATTCTCATTTTATTGAATTAATGGATATTGTTTTCATTAAAAACAAAAAACAGAGTAATCTGTTTAAGGATTCCATCTGTTTTTTTCAGCAGCCGCTATTTGTCAGTATACTATTTTTTTCTTTCAATTGTCACATAGCTGATTTGTCCATTGAATTTTGAGGAAGCTCCGTAATCGGCAACATGCGTACCGTCATCCACTCCAACATCTGCCAGATCATCAACTGAGAATATTCCCGGTTGCGTTTTTTCTATTCTCTTTTCTGCCACTGTTTTCCCGTTTACTGTAATGGTCCCAACACCTCCTTTACCCATTCCACCACCATCGTATTTAAAATCGTATACCAGCTTGTAATTTCCGGGTTTCAGAGTCTCAGAGGCTATTATCTGTGTTGATTCCAGCCCGAGGTAATTATAACTAAATGCCGGTTTCCCACTTTTTAAAAAGAAGGAGAGACCACCAAACCGTCCACCCTGGCATACAATTGCACCGTTTCCATCTGCATCTACTGCAACCTCCGCGGTAATTGTGTATGATGTACTCCTGAGGTCAATAAAAACATCAACTCCCATTCCCTTCATACCTTCACCGTAGGTAACAATGTTTCTGTCACCCATAACTGTCGGTCTGCCCATCAGTTCAGCGTTAGTCCTTTCCAAAAGGCGGTCATCAATCGGAAGGACATGATATTTTTCAGCCTCTGCCATAAACAGGTTCTGCATAGCGTTTAGTTTATCCGCATTTTGAGAGGCGAGATCATTTGCTATACTGAAATCTTCTTTGGTATTATATAATTCCCACTTATCATCAATTAGAGGTTGACGAGGTTTCAATTCCCATGCAGCCCGGTGAATTGTGCGTGCAAACCAACCATCCTGATAGATTCCCCTGTTACCAAACATTTCAAAATACTGTATTGTATGTTTTTCTGCAGCATCTGCATTATCAAATGTGTATGCCAGACTGGTTCCCTCAATCGGATCCTGCTGGATACCATTTACCATTTTTGGTGCAGGTATGTTAGTTATTTCGTAAACAGTAGGAGCTATGTCGATAACATGACCAAATTGGGAACGTATTTCTCCTTTGGATTTTATACCTGCCGGCCACTGTATGATCATACCGTTGCGGGTACCACCAAAATCAGAAGCCACCTGCTTGGTATATGAGAAAGGAGCATCCATTGCCACTGCCCATCCGGCTGAAAAGTGGGGATAAGTGCTTGGTCCACCCCATTCGTCATAATGTTTCAGCATATCGGGAACTGTCTCCGGAACTCCACTGAAAAAAGTCATTTCACTGAACATGCCGTTCATTTGTCCTTCAGCACTGGCCCCATTATCACCTGCTATGAAAATGATAACAGTATTGTCTTTTACCCCCAGTTCTTCGATAGTTGAGATAAGTCTTCCTACCTCGTAATCAGTTTGTTCGGCGAATCCGGCATAAACCTCCATCTGACGGGTGAACAATTTCTTTTCATCAGCCGATAGTTTATCCCAGTCTTTTATGTCTTCAGGTTTAGGCGCAAGCTTAGTGCCGGAAGGGACAATGCCAAGTTTTATCTGACGCTCCAGAGTGATCTCCCGAATCTTATCCCAGCCCTGGTCGAATTTTCCTTTATATTTTTCAACCCACTGTTGTGGAACATGATGTGGCGCATGGGTGGCACCAGGTGCAAAATACATGAAAAACGGTTTATCAGGTGATAACGCTTGTTGAAAACGAACCCAGGAAATAGCCTGGTTGGTCATATCAGTGGTAAAGTGATAGTTCGGATCTTCCGGAGTTTCAACAAGTGTAACACCATCGTAAATCAGAGGAGCCCATTGATTGGTTTCACCGCCTATGAAGCCATAAAACTTCTCGAAACCCGAACGGGTTGGCCAGCGGTCCTGAGGACCTGAATTGGATATTTCCCACGGGGGAGTCTCATGATATTTACCGAAGGCGGCTGTATTATATCCGTTCTGACGAAGCACTTCTGCCATCGGGGTAATTGTCTGAGGTCTAACCGCAGTATTTCCCGGGAATGTAGTTGCAGTTTCAGCAATAGATACCCATGTTGTTGCTGTGATGGTTATACCCTGTGAGCAAAGCAACGCGGGTAGGAGAACAAAGCGCAGTGGTATGAAAACGGTTGTACTTTAAGCCGGTGGCGGCAAGGTTGTCCATAGTGGGTGTTGTTACAGGACCGCCAAAGGCTTCGGACACTCCAAATCCCATATCGTCAATTAAGATTACAACAACATTTGGAGCCCCTTTTGGAGCTTTAACTTCAAACCTGGGTGGCGGGGTGACATTACGCGCATCAAGCTCTTTATACAAGGACGAGAAGGCTCCTTAATCGGCAACATTGTCCGGTCAATTGAATCTCCGGCAGATGCCAAAGGCTGTTCCGCTTTTTTCTGGGTACACGAAAAGGCAATCATCCCAGTCAGTACTGCTAAACCAAATAAATTCTTGTTCATCTCTTTTTATGTAGTTTAATTTGTACTATTTGATTGTGTGCACTTTGTATTAATTATTTACCGTTTATAGTCAAGGCAAAAAAATCCCTTACGTTTAGCGGGCTAACAGATATGATAACAACCACATCACTGAAGCTGTTGTATGGGTCCACACTTCCTTGTAAGTTGCGTTCACCTGCATAGGCATATAGGGCTTGTCTTCATTTTCGAAGGTCTCGATCCCAACGGGAACTGCTCCTACCACATCGCCAAGATAGCCACCGTACAGAATCGGATAATCATATCCTTCCCCATAGATCGTACTGATGGCAAAAGGATTATATCCCACTATGTATTCAAGCTGCCGTGTGGCAATATCCTTTAAATCCTTATCATTCAGTAGTTCAGAAAGCAAGAATGCAGCTTTGGCCTTTCCCGTCAATATGGCATGAAAACCACGGAACTGATATGCTACGGGGAAACGTCGCAGGTAGAAGTCATTTCCCAGATGAATACCATTTTTAACCTGGGCATTGAACTCTTCCATGGAGGGAAGGCCAATCTTCGCTCCTTCATGGTAGATCCCTCCGAAATCAGCATTGTTGAGCTGATAAACGGCTGCCGGTAAAATTCCATAGGGTTCAATAGTTCCGGAGATATCATGGATATAGTCAGCATAAGCCTTGCAGGAAGCCAGCCACCGTGACGAATCAGTATGGTTCGGTGCATTCTTTAAAAGCATGACAAGCGCCTGGACCATTAATTCTTCATTGCTGCGATGGAAGAACTCCAGGGGCCGTTTCTTATCGCGTGATTCGAAGAAAAATCCATGAAGTGGAATACTCCAGTCGGTGCGTCTCACGAGTTGCTGGCAATCCATAATTACACTCGCAAAGCTTACCGCATTATCGAGGTACTCCTTCTCATGAGTAAGCTGATAGAGCTGCATTGCAGATATAGCGGCAGTTGAATAAAGTTCTGTTTCATTCTTTTGATTCAGTTTCTGACCCATCATTTCTTTTGCAAAGCCTATAATCTTCAATCGCTGTTTTCCGGCACCATGCAGAGAATACAGGATCAGCTTTTTCATAATAAGGTACTGCCTGGGCAGTGGCAATGGACGAAATAAAATTGTCGAATGGGTCATTGCCTGCTGTCGTTTCCATATCATCTTTTGTGCCGATGACATTATCCGTCCATATACCCACAATCATGCCACCGTCACGGTATCCGTCACCGAAGCGGGTACCCAGCAACCAGTTAAGTCCCCAGCGGCTTTCTTCCAGAAGCCGGGTATACAGATCAGAATGCGAAGTTTTAACAGTATTGGCCAACTCAAGCATCGATATAATGCCTCTTGCGGTATTGCCAACGCCCTGGGTAAGATCAGCCGCATCGTGCCAGCCACCGTTGACAAGAATGCGTCTGCCATCAGGGTGAACACAAAAAATATCCTTGTGACAAACCTGGTGAATCCCGGGCTGATCCCAGCCGCAACGCTCGGAATAGAAGAAGTTGAGCGTGCGCCAGGCAGCAGACAACCAGGCATTCTCTCCGACAGGGAATTTACCTGAAGCGCTGCTACCAATTTTTATAGTGTAGTAGCCGGAAATATCCAGCGGGCTGAAATCCAGAAGCACAAATCCGTTTTCAAGTTTCCTTGCCTTCACCCTTAAAAGCCACCTTGCCTTTTTCATTCAGTACCTGAAAGTGTTTATCCTGAACGTTCTGTACCAGTGCCTGTTTCCGTGATCCCGTAATATATCCGCTGTGACAATATGCGATTGAATTCTTTCTGAGATCAAATCCACGGCTCATTTCAGGCACAACCTCATCAACACTCATCTTATCAATATAAAGCTTAAAACGATCGCCCGCTCCGTCTGGTGATCCGCTCAGCATGATATTCACTGAAATACCTGTGACCTTATCGCGATACAGGTCTGGTATTTCCCATATGATCTGCTGCCACTGGCCGGGATACACCGTAATATAATGCTGCCCCTCAAATCTTCCCGGAGTGGGCATAATATTCTTTCCCTCGTTGTAAAGTGTCACTCCGACAAATGCAGAATAAAACCCTGGTGCGTCTAATTTAACCCAGACGTTTATCCGGTTATAGCTCTCCAGATTTACACTGTCCAGTGGCATTATCATCTCAGCAGATGCATAGGATCTGTTGGCTGAATTTTTTACAGCCAGCGATGTGGGAGTTTCAAGCAGTATGCTTCCTTCTCCCGAAACCGTTACTTTTTCAGCGATTTTCAGATTACCGGGGCCCTTGATCTTTAAATCATTAAACCGTGACACCAGAGGCAGGGATAATGACCGGATTATTTCTTTCTTTTTCCAGTCTGTAAATCCCATCGCTGCAGAGTCTGGTTTCATCAGTACCTGAAGATAATGACTTTGTTTAAGCTGACGGATGAAGAGACTGTCCTGACATCTGCCCTGTTGGGATGTATAACACAACAGAGTCAGGATAAAGAGGAATCTGGTTGCCGCAAAATGCATAATTGCGAATTTTAAATTTTTAATCAGATACTATAAAGTCCACAGGCAAAACAAAAAATTTACGATATTAAAAAACGCCATATCTTGAGTTTTGCCGCTTAAAGATAAGTATAACATTTCAGAATAATGAAGTGACCTGTTATTGATTTGCAGCCAGATCGACACTGTACGACTTTTCGGTGATAAAGAATGAATCAGCCTTATTAAGAATTCTTTTATCCGTCATTCCCGAGCGATTATACATTATGACACTCCCTGTACCCAATTCAGGATATAGTCTAAGCTCAACATAGTACCCCCCGCCTCCTCCTGCATGCGCGAAGTACTTATTTCCTTTAAGTGAACCAGTGTACCAGGAAAGCGACATCCCGGTGGGTTTGTTTTGTGTTATAGTTTCAGTGAGCAGTATTTTCCTGTACTTGTTGTTTAAGAGCACTGAGTTAGTTTGCATCAGTGTTTGAGCATATCTGATGAGACCGTTTGCAGATCCAAACATTCCGCCATAGGAAGTGCCATTATTATAAAAATACCTGAACGGTTTCCACTTTCCTTCCCTTTTATTCATATACTTATCTTTATCAAAGAGGAGACCAAAAATGGCATTGCTGAATGACCACCATTTGTGATACCCAACAGCATGGATGGATGGTTCCAGTGTGAAACTCAAATCAGATGGGTTAACGCCGCTTCTATCCAAAATATTTGCTCTTACATAGTCTTCAAATGATTGACCTGAAATCTTCTCAACCAATTGACCCAGGAAAACATATCCCAGATTACTGTATTTGAAGTTTGTCCCTGGTTCAAAGTCTAACCTGGGATGCGTTTTAAAAACATCCGCAAAAAATTTGTCTCTGTTGAAACCAGGGTTTTCTTCGGCCAGATGGATCCACCTGAGAGGAAGCGGGTTTGGTATCCCGGAGGTATGACTTAAAAGTTGTTCAACTGTAATTACATTTGAATATGGAAATTCGGGAAGGTAGCCTGAGACTGGCTTGTCTAATCCAACTTTCCCTTCCTGTGCCAGTTGAAGGACAGATAATGCTGTGAATGTCTTGGTAACGGAATACAGGTGGTAATTGGTTGAGACATCAACCTGTTCACTGGTTTTTATATTTCTCAACCCATAGCGAAGTTCATATAAAATGCTGTCGGTATTAAAGAATGCATATTGAATTGAAGGTGTTTGTTGATTGTCAACCTGTTCCTTTAGAAAGTCATTGATATTTGTCATGTTGAACGCGCTCTCCGGGTTAAACTCTAAAACCGTCCGAATTTCAATGATAATTTTGCATTAAATCCGTTCAATATGGTTGTTCCGGTTTCCGGCAAACTAAGTCCCTGAACTAACCGGTACGTTATACCTGCGTCGAGACGCATGAACTTCAAAAGGTTAATACCGACTGTGACTCCCGGCTCTATTACAAAATAACTGTCCCAATTATATATTTCCTCATTTTGATCATTATTATTGGAATTATTCCAATTGTTTGGTCCCCATGTACTGAATGCCGCTCCTCCGCCACCGATCAGCAGAGGGAAAGCGATATTGACTGGCTGTGTGGGATTAATGCGATATTCAAGTATCAAACCTCCATATCCCCCATAAAGATAAACGTCTGCCGTATCATTGATCCCGCTGAACTTAAGGTTACTATTTGTCAGGATGCCTATTCCTGCAAGGCCGATGGAGAAATTATGGTTGATAATGATCCCTCCGCTTAATCCGGAAAGGCAAACACCCTTATTATCAATCATTGTATAGGAGAACTCCGGTGCGACCCACCAGCCTACAGGACTAGTCTGATTGAAAATTGTCTGAATCTGCCTGGAATTATTTTCAGATTCAGGCTGTTCAGTTTCATTCTGAGCCTGACTCGCAACAGCTATTAATGCTGCACAGATTGAGATGATAATTTTTCTTTTCATAGTATAAAGTTTTATTATTGCAACTGATATCTTAATATCTCTAAAAATGCGGCAATAAAAGTATAAATATTCTCACAAATACTTAACCACTAAAACATTGATGAAGATTAAAATGTTCACCTCTGGAGTACATTTCCCTGATCAGATCATGGTTTGTTTTTCCCGGGGTGGGATACTCACGGTAATGTGTAATAATAACATAAACCATCCCTTCATTATGCTGATTTTCTGCCCGCAGGTAATTGAGGAAATTCTGTCGCTGCATTAATAATATCATAAAAATTATGATTTGTTAAGCTGATTATGCCAGGTAATATGCCCGAATTTAGTATATTGGCTCATACATAAAATCATTTCAGATAGAATGGATATCGGTACAATTGCATGCAGACCTGACAAAAAGGTCCATTTTACGCGGATTGCCTCAATACTGTTATTAAGTGTACTGGTTGAAGCTTGTAATAGTCCGGCCGCAAGACTTAAAACAACTGATTCGAACCTTCCGGTCCGGATTGAACCGATGATGATCCATCAGCTTGGTTACGAACACTTTGGCAATGCTATTTATCGCCGTGGCAAGGATGGGCCACGAATTGTCGCTTCGGGCAACAGGATTCTCGAGTGGCCGGTTCAGCCAAATGCCCCTGTCAGGGAAGTAGTTCCGCCTAATCCTAACGATTATAATAACGGGGCTTGTGCACTGGACGTTAACGGCGACAACATCGATGAGATGATTGTTGCGCGGACAGTCAGTAAATCAGGGACGGATATGTTGTGGTTCGAGGAGGTCTCCGGCCAGAAGTCATGGAAGGAGCATTTGATCGGATATGTAGCCAACAACGTGGGGGAAGAAGGAATTCATGATATAATGCCATTCGAAACCAGAGTCAATAACAACCCGCTAAGGGGAGTGGCAATTGTGGTCAATCGTAAAAGGCTTTTCTGGTTTCAGATCCCTGACAACATAACTCAACCCTGGATCCAGCATTCCATTGCTGACCTGGCAGAGTATGGTGCAGAAGCTCCCCAATCAGGACTGGTTCCGGGTGATATTGCCGGTAACGGACAGGCAGGATCTGGTTTGCGGCAATTTCTGGGCAGAGTGTCCTGCCAATCCGGCAACCGATACATGGCAGATCCACCGATACAGCAACTGGGATAAGAGAAGCACACCTGTATTTTCTGAAGTACCTGCCTGGGTAAAAGACGAACCTTTTGGCGGTATGAACCAACTTGATCTCGGAGACATGGATGGAGATGGGAAACTCGATATTGTAGCCACGGATGCAGAGATCCCTGGTGCACGGGTTGGTGTCTTCTGCCGTGATCCGGAAAATTTCAGGGGTCTGTGGAAGGAAACAATCATCGATACCGGATTATACTGTCCGCATAACCTGGTAGTGACGGACATTAACAAAGATAACCGGCCGGATATCATCACCGGTGAGATGACAGCGGGCGGCTGGTGGTTTCCCCGGACTTCTGCACCAAAACTATATCTTTATCTGAATCAGGGAAACCTGGAATTTAAGAAATATATCTTGCATGAAGGCTGGGGTATACATATGATGCGTATGGAAAGAATACAACCTGATGACAGAGTATTCATATTTGCTGCTGATGAAATTCAGTCATGGTATAAAGATATGAATACACACGTTGTTGGCTGGGTAATTACTCCACTTGAGTGAAAGTATTCATTTTCACCTCCGGACTTACGGATCTTACTTTAATTTATAGGCAATCACGCAATTCTTCATCATTGCAGGAACATAAATGGTTTTAGTGTCCGGATCATAACCAAGATCTGCAGCATTAATCTTTTTTTCCCTTGTATCTGACAGAGTGAGTTTTGAGCCATCGTCCTTCACATAATAAATAAGTCCGGCCCAGCCAGTGACGATGAATTCATGATCGCTGATCATTTCAATTCCGTCTGCTCCACCTTCTATGCCATCGGTAATTGTGGTTAATTTTTTATTCCCATCAGCTTTTTGAAAGATTGTGCCTGCCAATATATATAAGTTGCTACCTTTTGCCAGAAGCCCGTTCACACTGTTAATATTCTCAAGATAGACCGAAGCTTTTCCGTTTTCAATTTTATGCACTTTATTCTTCCGGGAATCACTGACATAAACTATTCCTTTTGGATCAACTGTAATATCGTTCAGCATCTCTGCTCCGTCAACCATAATGCGTTGAACAACAGATGCAGAATTGATATCAATTACTGCAACTGACTTATGCTCGGCTGCATATAATTGATTTTTGTATAATCCAAGTCCTTTCGGAGCAGTTAATCCTGTTATCCAGTCCCGCTTTATAATCTTACCATCTAATCCGATTTTACTGATCGATCCGTTTCCCTCTTTTTGCGAGTCGCCAATATTGGAAACAAACAGGACTCTGGAATTAGCCTCAAACAGCACCGATTCCGGCTTTGAAAACAGAGTGTCAGTCACCCATAACTTTTCTAATGAATGCTGTGCCCTCAGATTTGCGCTTATCAATAAAGCGATGATAACGAAAAACATATTAAAACTTACTTTTCTTATACCGAACAAATTTGTCTTCCTCTTACCGGATGAACTCCCTGAATCCGGGTAACTGCTTCCAGATGTACTTTTCATAAAAATTTTCCTCCATATTAATTATTACCTCTGCTGTAATAATACATTCCAGCCGGCATTTTGTTCATTATTTACCTCCGGTCTTCGCGGAACCCATGCAACTCATTCTTAGAATTTCATAATCCTTTTCTTAAACAACCGGATAGAAGCCAATGTCATAACAATACCGATGCTCATTAATATAAGTATTTTTGGAAGAATCTGCTTCCAATGGCAGGATCCTCCAGAAGATGTCATAAAACCCCTGGATTCCCCAGTAATTTACACTGAGAAGAGCAATCTTCTGAAGTATTGCCGGCATTATAAACAGAGGGATCATACTTCCTCCAATAGCCGACATGATAAGAATAATAATTGTGCTCAGATTTTGGGCCTGTTGTCGTGTCTTTGCAACTGCAGCCAGAAAAATACCCAGACTTGATACAGCAAAAGATGTAGCTATTATCATTAAGATTAATGCCGGAATATTGACACTCAGATCCATGTTAAATATGAGCCAGGCAAAAAGGAACATAGCTGTAAGCTGAAGTATTGAGATAAAAAAAGCAAACAGCATTTTGCCGTAGAGTATTGTACTGCCCTTCAAGGGTGAATAAAGCAATCTGTTTATTGTTCCGTTTTCCTTTTCTTCCAGTATGCTTGTCCCCACTCCGGCAACACTGAAGAGTAACATAAGTATTGCAGTGCCGGCAACAGCCTGTATCAGACCCAGTTTTGTGTCATTTTTCTCTCCAACTATTGAAGTCCACTTTATAGCTAGTTTATTTTTGTCATTTTTTATTGCAGTTCTGAATATATCATCACTGGTATCTTTTTCGTCATCAGGGAACTGTTCCTGCAGATATTTTTCAATACTTCTTTTTAATCATTATTTCACCTGTTGAAGACATTAAAGTGCTGATAAGGTTCTGTTGAAGAATTCCAATTTCCATTTCCCGCGACCTGTCATACACCAGTTCAATTGGCGTTGCATTTCCGGCTTCCAGAGAATCCTGAAAACCTTTATAAATTATTAAAGCACATGCATATTTTCCTTTAATTACCAGTTCTTTAGACTTTACAGAATCTGAAACAATAATTCTTATATCTTCAAGAGAATCAATCTTATAAATAATCTCTTTTGAAGAGATTGTCTTGTCCAGATCGGTAACCAGCAATTTAACAGGTTCAGAACGACCATCGTAGTGCTCCAATACTTCCATAAGCAAATGCAAAAAGAGTTATTAAAATTACCGGAAGAAGAAATGTGAGAATAACAGAACGCTGATCATGAAAAAACAGTATCAGATCTTTTTTGAATAGCTTGAACATAATTTAATCTCTTAATTCTTTCCCTGTTAATTTCAAATAGATAGATTCCAGATTCGTCCCCTGGAGTATATAATTCTTTCATACTACGACCACCTGCAGGTTTCTGGATCTGATGTCCGACTTATTTCGCCTTAACTCTTTCAGTGTCCCCTGAGCAATAATATGGCCAACATCAATAATAGCAATTTTGTCACAAAACCGTTCAGCTTCTTCCATATAGTGAGTTGTGTAGATTATTGTCATCCCTTCATTATTCAATCTCTCTATGACCTCAAAAATATGATTCCTGTTCTGAGGATCAACACCAACTGTAGGTTCATCCAGAACTAAGATCTTAGGATTATGCAATAATGAGCAGGCAATATTGATCCTTCGCTTCATTCCCCCTGAAAATGTTTTAATCCTGTCATTTTTTCTGTTTGCCAGATCTACAATCTCCAGGGTTTTATTGACATTTGCCTTAAGCTCTGGTTTTGGAATATCATACAATCCACCCCAGAACATAAGGTTTTCATAAGCTGTAAGCTCTTCATACAAGGCAATTTCCTGTGGAACAACTCCCATTATCAGCTTAATGGTATCACCATCATCCTTAATATTGACCCCGTCAATTATAACATCACCCTTGTCGGGTTTTAACAAGAGTGTTTAATATGTTTACAATTGTTGATTTTCCTGCACCGTTTGGTCCCAGAATGCCAAAGATCTCTCCTTTTTCAATACTGAAACTGACATTTTTTACAGCTTCAATATTTCCGAAGGATTTCGAAACTGATCTTACTTTTATCATTTTCAAAATATTGGGATTAGTTATTTGATATTATACATTCAGAACATTATGTGTTTTTGAGCTTCTTCATTTGTTTCAATACTTTGTCAGCAGCAAGTTTACCGGTTAAAATTGACATTGGCACACCTGCAGGACTGTAAGCCCATTGTCCTGCCTGATAAATTGAAGGTACTGGTGTCAGAACTGAACGATCAGAGTATCTGAATTTTGTTTATAACCGGCATAGATTTTTGAAATGACCATCCTGTAATAGCTCCTTCAGAACTGCCTACTCTGTTTTCAATGCTTAAGGGTGTAAAAGAAAAATGTGCAATAATTTTATCTTTTAACATCGGGTAAACAGAATCAGATATTACACTCAAAACACGATTCTCAAGTTCTGAAATAAACTCATCAAGCCAGCCTGCTTTTTGAATTTTGTTAAACAAATCATATTCAGCAAGAAAACTGATAATCATGCCGGTTTTGCCCGGAGGAACCAATTCGGGATCTTTAAGTCCGGGAATAGAAATTTCGTAAGTGTTTAATCTGGTAAATTTGTCGAGCCAGGTCAGAATTTGTTCTTTTTCAACTTTTTCAAAATTACTCAGCAGATAATTAAGTTCCTCCCTGTGAGTTTCACCTAAACCTAGTTTTGATGGGGTATAAAAGAAATGTCCATGTGCAATTTTCCTGAAACTTTCAAGAGGCTCATCTACTTCCAGGAATAAAGAAAACACAGAATCTCCGCCTCGGTTTTTCAGCATCTTGTTTTTTGTATCCTCAAATTTTGTTTTGATTTTGGGCAATAAACCTTCTGTTTCTGTAATTTTATAAAGTGTTTTTAAATCAGCAGCCCAGATAAGATTGTCATATTTATAAGTGATATTATTCTGGTCTTTTACAAGACATTTTTCAGCCATTACTTCAATAATTTTTGTCTCTGTCTTTATTTCTCCTCCATATTCTATTATTTTGTTTTTCAGAGCTTCCGACAGTTTTCCTACTCCACCTTTGGGATAGAAATAATCGAGGTATAAGGAAAAATAGCTCATTGCAAAAAAAGCAGGAGTATTTTTGAAGAAATGCTGTGAAATAATATCCCGGAGTGAAGGATTTTTTACAATTGTTTCTAAATAATCCTCAACCGGCATATTCATCCGGTTTATTTTTCCAACAGTAAAAATAAATTTCGGCAGCCAGGGTAAAAGTTTTTTGAAAATGAAGGTCTCTGTCATGCTTTAAATCTTTAAACACAGGATTCTCTATGCCATAGAGCACATCCATGTGTTTCATTATTTTTCGTATGATTTTTAAGACCTCATCAATCTCTTCCTTCACTTTCAGGGTATAATTTTATCAGAAGTTCCCTGTATTTTATTAGACTATCCACATTTTCTATATGTATAATTTCGTTTTCTATTCCCAGAGAAACCGGACTTTTAACAACTTCGAGCTGAATGCCTAAATCCTTTAACATCGGGAAAATAATACCTGCATCTTCCAGTGCTCTTACTCCGGCATCAAAATGAAAGCCGTCACGGGTAAATGAATTAACCAGTCCTCCGCATTCCCTGTTTTTTTCAATAAGCAATACTTTTTGTCCTGCACGTGAGAGATAAGCTGCAGAAGTCAATCCGGCAATGCCTCCTCCGACAATGATAGTATTGTATGTGTTTTCAGACATATTCTTTTAATTCAGAAATTTCAATAAACTAATTTCGCAATAACAGTTACTGTTTTGAACCTTTCAATCCGCCTAATTCCAGACTTTTTTCCCAAAGTTCATAAGCTACTTCTTTGTCCAGAGCCGGTGGTGCAGGTTCTTCTTCGGTGGTTAAATTAAAGAATTTTCCGCTAACAGCTTCCATCTCTTTTGAAACTCCAAGATAATACAATGCTTCGGCAGATATTTCAGGTGATTTTAATGTTTTATCAATAAAATTCCTTTTAAACCACCGGTAAACAGGTCCGTTTTCCTGGCCTGTATCAGTTTTAACAGCTCCCGGATGCATTGCATTTATTGATACTCCTGTATTTTGGAAATGTTCATTAAAAACGATCATTGATAAAAGCTGGGCAAGTTTGGCAGAACCATAACTTTTCAGACCGGAATAACGACGTTTTTCCCAATTCAAATCATCCAGTCTCAATCCCCAGGCAGCAAAACGGTGACCTTCGGAATTAACCATAATAATTCTGGCTTTTTCCTGAGATTTCAGTTTATCCATTAGAATGAAATTTATAATAAAGGAAGAAAGATATTGAATCACAAAAACCTTTTCAAGTCCATCGCTGGTTAATTCTCTTTTTGTCAGGTAAATACCTGCATTATGTATCAGTACATCAATTGGGGTATCAAGCTTTGAAAGTTCCTCTGCCACCCGATGAATATCCTTCAAATTACTCAGATCAGCAATTTTGTAATCGCATTTGACTCCAAATTCACTTTCAATCTCATGGCATAAAGCTTCTGATTTTTGCAGATTGCGATTTATACACAGTAAGTTTGCTCCATGAGAAGCATACTTTCTGGCTGTATGATATCCAATGCCAGAAGTAGCTCCGGTTATTACAACAAGTTTATTTTTAAAATCTTCAGTGCAAATTTTGGGTCTGACCGATTGTTTCTGATCATTGCAAAAATGTTGGACCACTCATATTCCTTGAAATATTTAGCAAACTTTTTATTTTTCATATATACCAGTTACCTGACTTACTTCTATAAATTTCATATAATTATATAATTTGACTTAAGCTTTTAGAAATACATACCAACAGCAAATATATAATCCTGGTTACGTAGCGGAACAGGATCTGCTCCTGAAGCGTTAGGCATTGCTAATGTGTTCCACCCGACTGTCATGCGGTATTCAATGAAAAAATCCTTATTGAGAAGTTTGAAATCCGTGCCGGCTCCATATACGAATGAATAGTCGAAAGTATCGAGTCCTTTCATATCGCCCGATTCTTCCACTATTATCGGAGGTCCGCCCATATTAATTGTACTGGTAATATTGTATTCTCCATTCATTAATAATGATAATGCAATACCGGTGCTGCCATAAATCCCAAAATTCTTAATTTTGACAAATTTGTATTTTAATATCATTGGCATCTCGAAATAGTTCAAATTATATTCAGAAACTGTATTTATGTTAACAGGCACGTTAATCGTAACATCCTGCCTCGAACCTTTCATAGCATATAAGAGCTCCTGTTGAATACCTACTGATTCAGTTATTGGAAAATATAGCGAATACGCCTCCTGCAAAGCCATTCCTGCTATCAGTATCAACAGTATAAAGTATTGTCAGCAGGAGTGATACCATATTGAGTGGCCAGACTGTAACCGGCTTTCAAACCGAAACGAACTCCTGTCTGGGCATTTACAGATCCAAGAAACAGGAATGATATAAACAATAATAAGTAAGTAAATTTTTTCATAATCCTCTTTTTAGTTTGTTAATATTAATGAATCAATATTTCAAAGTAATAAGTTCAACCAAACTTTTTTTATCATAAATCTCCTGTAAGCTTTGCCGAACCTTGGAATATTGTCAAAAATATCTCCCCACAAATCATAATAATCTCTTTGTTCGATAATTTTTCCTTCTTTATTTAAGGTCAGCCGGCTTGAGCCATATAAGACGGAACTCGGATATTTTTTAAAGCTGAGGGTCATTTCCCATTCCATAAAAATTATATTCTCCTCCATAACAGCATTGACAATTTTCATTTTCAGGTCTTTTGAGCGTTTTGTCAGGCGTTCGGTCATTGCTGTAAATTCTTCGATTCCACGTATTTCCTGAATGGAATCCCTGAAATAAATATTATTATCGTAATAGGGAAGAATGTGCGACCAGTCAGGTTTGCCTTCAGTGTTGTATGTTTTGCTCCATAAGTCCAGTACCAGTTCTTTTGTCAGCATAGAATGTAAGTTTAAATGCCGGAATATTAAAAAATATTGATAACAATTTTCCAAAAGTAATGAATAAAAGCTTTGGTAGAGAGTTATCCGTCGCGGGTTCTAAATATGATTGCATAAGCTGCTAAAAAGATATTTATCTCAGACTATCAGCTGAATTCCGCATTGAACCGGGAAGATCAAATATTCACATTATCACTTACCAGGGGATATTTGAGCCCGTTTCTTTCTGCAAATTCGTTATGGCTTTCAACGGATTGTCCGCTGATACCAATTATCACAGCATCGGCTTCCTTAATCACATGAAAATGATCGCGGAAAGAACAGGCCTCTTTGGCGCATCAGAATTTTTTTTTGCATTCAACAAAATGGATGAGATTATTGTTCCCTTAAAATTATCAGTTTTTTAAAGTTATTATTTGACAATTAATTCTGAAACACTACTATGAAAATGTTATTTTATTTCGGGATGTTCCTGTTATCGGCAAAGGCTTTGTTTGCACAGGAACCAACAGAGTATAAGTTGAGGTTATCATATTCACTCCTCGATATCCCTCAGAATTTTAATTCCGATGGTAATTATCCATCTATGATGCAATCCATAGAATTATCATCCAATCTTTATGACCTAAGCTTCTGGGGAATAGATGCTTTAGGAGACGCAGTAATTAAAAACAAGAAAAATACGACTGGTGGAAGAATCGCAAATACTGTTTTCAAATATCTAGCAGGATTTGGTTACTCATACTATGCAAGTGAACTTCCTATTCCTTTAGGAGTATATACTCATGAAGAATTTCACCAGTCAGTGCTTGGGGTAAACGATTTTTCAGCATTGAACGGTAACTGGATATTTAATCGCTGGGATGGAACAGTGTATGGGTTATATGATGAAGACCTGACCCATCTCAAACAAAATAACATCAGTGCTCTGTTATATTCCTACGTCAGTGGTGTACAATCAGAGAATTACATGACACAGGCTAATGTTATCCAGGATTTTTTTCACCCTCGTGCTTTTTATAAGAATTCCTACTATTTATACAATGCTATATATATCTGGGACTATTTCAATTTTTCAACAGGTACACTCAGCGATTCTGTGAAAGTTCTTGCACCACCCCATGAAGATTCAGATCCTTTTTACCGCGATTTTGCAGGAGCGGACCTTACAGCCTGGATCTATGACATGTTCAGCCCTGAAAAGCCATATACAAACCGCGATCCGTTTCCTGATGGGGAAGGAGTCAACAGAAGAATAGGATTTAGTGACCTTACTGTGGAAGGTCAGGATTACCTGAAAAATCAAAAGTATCTTTCTTTGTTGAATTTTGCCAATCCTGCTATTTTTCTCATAAACAGAATTAAAGTCAATCCGGATTTCAATTTTCTGTTTTTTATGCAATATAGCCCTACTCACTTTGGAAATGATATAGCACTTTTTGTTCCTTTTCAGCGAAGATCACTGAATCACCTGGTTGCAATTCATAATTATAATAACAGAGAAAAAAAGTTTGTTGGATTACAGTATGGGGTCTATAACCTTGTGCCATTCAATAATAAGAAAATTGAAGTAGGAGGAATGATCAGTCTTTGGAGTCAGCCTACTAATCAGGGATTTTTTGATCAGGCAGGAAAGTTAGGCGGAGCTATCGAGCTGATGACAGATTACCACCTTGGGAAAAACTTTTCGGCGAGCTTAGCAGCTGGTTACAAAACAGAAGGATGGATGATCGGAAACCCATATATCGATCAAAAAGTCAGATTAAACGCCGGAATTAAATATTTACTAAAAAGTATTTAGGTGCCACACTTACAAATACAGGAGATATGATAAGCCTGAAATAATATCAGCACTGTTTTCCTCTTTAATTTGTGTGAATGACAGGGAGATATTAGTCTCTCCGTCTCTTCCTCAAATCTGGAACATGGAATAACTAAACATTCCCGGATTGCTTTTGTTCTATTTTATTAGTTGTTAATTATTGTACTTCATTTTAAACCTTGCATCATGGAAAACACCAGGGAATCTCCTTTGGAAATCAGCAGGAAGGAGTTCAGGAAAATTGGTTATCAGCTTATTGACTCCATTTCAGATTTCATAGGATCGATTGACAAAAAACAGGTTACAACAGGGGAATCCCCTGAAAAAATTCAAAAAATTGTCGGATCCTCATCTCTTCCTGAAGATGGCCGGTCAGCACAGGAAATCCTTGTGGATGCTGCTGAACTATTATTTAACCATTCTCTTCTAAACGGCCACCCACGTTTTTTTGGTTATGTTACTGCCTCTCCAGCTCCCATCGGTGCACTGGCTGATTTGCTTGCATCGGCAGTGAATCCAAATCTCGGAGCGAACATTCTAAGTCCTGCGGCAACCGAAATAGAGAAACAAACCATTAAGTGGCTTGCACAGTTTATTGGCGTATCTCCTGGTTATGGCGGTTTACTGGTAAGCGGCGGCAATATGGCCAACTTCACAGGATTTTTAACTGCCAGAACTGTGAAAGCTCCCTCAAGCATAAAGGAAGATGGTATTTCAAATGCCACACAGAAACTGGTTGTTTATTGCCCTCAGACTACCCATACCTGGATTGAAAAGGCAGTGATTTTGTTTGGATTGGGCACCCGGGGAATCAGATGGATAAGTACTGACCAGAATAATATCATGGATAATGCAATGCTGGAACAAGCCATCTGTGACGATCTTAAGAATGGCTTTACTCCACTTATGGTAATTGGAACCGCAGGAGATGTAAGTACCGGAGCTGTTGACGACCTGGCGGGTATAGCCTCGATATGCAGAAAGTATAATCTGTGGTTTCATGTGGATGGCGCCTATGGACTTCCGGCTTGTGTGGTCCCTGATCTTAAACCACTGTTCCGGGGAATTGAAGAGGCAGATTCTATTGCACTTGATCCTCACAAATGGCTCTACAATCCACTTGAAGCCGGATGCATCCTGGTAAAAGATGCTAATAATCTGCTCCGGACTTTCAGCTCCCATCCTGTATATTATAATTTTGGCAGTAGTAACGAATCAGTGCAGAATTATTATGAATATGGCCTTCAGAATTCCCGGGGTTTCAGGGCATTGAAAGTATGGCTTGCCTTGCAGCAGGTTGGACGAAAAGGTTATGCAAAGATGATAGGCGAAGATATTCAACTTTCGAAATTCATGTATGAAAAGGCTAAAGCCCATTCTGAGCTTGAAGCCATCACTCAGAACTTAAGTATAGCCACATTCAGGTATGTTCCATTGAATTATTTCAGCGATACAGAGGATAATGGAAGTTATCTTAACAATTTAAATGAGCAATTAATTAATGTATTGCAGCAGGGTGGTGAAGTATTTCTATCGCATGCTGTAATTAGAGGAATGTACTGTCTGCGAGGCTGTATAGTTAATTTCAGAACTTCAGAACAAGATATTGTAGCGATAATAGATATAGTAGTTAAAGAAGGACGAAAAATACATAAAAAGCTTCAGAAAGAACTTAAGCCAGAGCGCAGAAAAAAGAATGTAAATTCTTAGGGTTCAGAGACAGCTCACCAATTCAGGATTAAAATCTCTATATTTACCTTAAGCCAATTTTAATCTGAGCGGAAGATGAAAAACCTGTTTCTTATTTTGTACCTCTGCCTGCTTATCTCATGCCAGATCAGGGATAAACAAACCTTAAAAATTGAAGGGGAACTGCAGCAATGGCATAAAGTTACACTGGTTGTCAATGGTCCCGAAACCGCTGAATGGGGAAAGGAAAATCCTTTTCTCGATTACAGACTGGAGGCAACCTTTACCAACGCGGAAAAAAAGTTACACTGTTCCCGGCTTTTATGCCGCCGACGGAAATGCTGCTGAAACATCGGCAGATAAAGGTAATGTCTGGAAAATCCGTTTCAGGCCCGATGCAACCGGAACATGGAATTACAAAATTTCATTCCGGAAAGGAAAGGATATTGTGGTGAAAGAGAGGGAATACCAGGGTGAACCGGTTTCCGGTGATGGTACTGGAAGGAAGTTTCGAGATTGCAGCTTCCAGATAAAAGCGGAAATGATTTCAGGAACAAAGGACGAATTGTAAACGGTGGAAAGGGTTATTTCAGATTCCAGGATTCAGATGAAATCTGGATAAAAAACGGCGCCGACAGTCCTGAGAATTTTCTGGCTTACTCTGATTTTGACCAGACTTCACGGTTTAGCCTTAAAACAGAGGTGCGTGAAGGCGAAGCTGACCCGAAAAAGGACCTGCACAAATACGAACCACATGTGGCTGACTGGAAAACAGGCGATCCGACCTGGCAACAACGGCAAGGGAAAGGGAATTATTGGTGCATTGAATTACCTTAATTCGGTGGGTGTGAATTCAGTCTATATGCTTACCCTGAATATTCTGGGCGACGGGAAAGATGTGTGGCCTTACACCGACCACAACGAACGTTACCGTTTCGACTGCAGCAAACTCGACCAGTGGGAAATTGTTTTCGACCACATGGACAAGCTGGGAATGATGATTCATTTTGTATTGCAGGAAACCGAAAACGAATGTCTGCTCGATATCGGCGGCACAGATGTCCAGAGGAAATTGTACCTCCGTGAACTGGTTGCCCGCTTTGGCCATCATCTGGCTGTTACGTGGAATATTGGCGAGGAGAACGGACCTGCCGAATGGACACCGATTGGCCAGACCGATGACCAGAGAAAGGCAATGATGAATTATTTAAAACAAATCAATCCATATCCCAACATTGTGGTTTTACATACCCATGCCGACGTCGGACATCAGGATTTATATCTCAATCCGCTGCTTGGATTCGAAAACCTTGATGGCCCGAGTTTGCAAATAGGGAATCCTTCAAGTGTAAACAACGGTGTTAATAAATGGATAAAAGAATCGGAAAAAGCAGGGAAAAGATGGCTGGTCAATCTCGACGAAATTGGCCCGAGCTGGAAAGGGATTATGCCTGACTCTCATGATGCCTTGCACGATACCGTACGGTATGAATGCTTATGGGGAACATTACTGGCCGGCGGGGCGGGTGTGGAGTGGTACTTTGGCTATCGTTACCCGCATAACGATCTCATCTGCGAAGACTTCCGCAGTCGCGATAACTGGTGGAAGCAATCAGCCATTGCCACACGGTTTATGCTGCAGTTTCCACTGGAAGAAATGAGTTCCAATAATGCACTTGTTAAAATAAAAGGTGCATTCTGTTTAGAGAAACCCGGAGAAATCTATCTGGTTTATCTGCCAGCCGGAACTAAAAATGCCAGAATAAGTTTAGCCGGGAGAGAAGAACTTTTCTGTAAGATGGTTTAATCCCCGGAGTGGTGGTGAATTAATTGATGGAACTGTATCTGGTGTTCAGGGGAAAGGATTCAGTTCTTTGGGAGATCCTCCTTACGAAACTGAAAAAGACTGGGTTGTCGTGGTTCAATAAAGAAAGATAGCAGCTTCATCCACCACAGCTCTCAGGATTATGATGCCGATGCAGTTGAACTGGATGCCCCCTTTTTCTTGTATTAGTGTTAAATCAACTGTTTTCATATCGCTACCGTTCAAAATTCCAGGGATATGCAACTGCTTTAAATTTTATCTTAACTTCTTCGTCATGGGCATCTGTAAAAATTCCAGAAAACTCATATTCCGAAGAATGTACTGTTATCTCCAGTTGTACTGCTTTCATTGCAATTTGATTTTTCATATAATTCGGGTCTTCGTCATAACTAAATGGTGCATCAGTGGCAATATGGATGAATGGCTTAAAGCTCAGAGCTCAACAAACTGTCCAGTCAGATCATACCAAAGTTTAGTCCTTTGATTATGAATTCATCAGTTTAAAGGATCATAAAAGTGGTAATTATAGGATATTGTAAAATTTATTCACCTGACGGCGTAAAAAAAATTTACATCTGAAATATTATGAATTTATTATATCATTGATAGTTAGCTATTAAGCCTTTTGGCATGATCTTAGGTCAGTAATTTATGGATTAAAACATAAATACGCCAGCTTATCTAAGGAAACTATTTATAACAAAACTTTGCTTAAAGTCATGAAACCAGCATTTACCAACGTGCAGAATAGCCCTACAGATTGTCCATCTGAACTCATACAGAGATGCAGGAACTGTGACCAGAGAGCCCAGCTACAGGTTTATAAGCTCTATTATAAACAGGTATTCAGTAGCTGCATGCAAATAACAAACGACCCAATTGTGGCAGAGGATTTAATGCATGAGTCGTTTCTTCTCGCTTTCGAGAATATACACTCTTACAGTGGTGATATCAGTTTTTCATCATGGATAAGTAAGTTCACTGCCAATGCACAGCAGCACCTGCACATCAATTAAAAAGGCTTTGCGGAGCTCAGATCATCCAATCCGGGTTTACCTTAACCGTTTTCATATCATTTCTGTTTCCGATTCAGATAATGAGCCGGTGATTGACTTCTATATTGTGATGCTTACGGACGGAGTTAAAAATATGCTATTTTAGTCTTATAAAATAAGCTGATTAAAGATATGAAAAGAAGGGACTTTTTGATCAATTCAACGCTGGCTGCCGGCGGACTGACGTTAAACAAATCTTCGATATTAATGGCAAATGACCTGCCAGATAAATATAAAAGTTCTGAATTTAAGCTATTTCTGGAAAATCAGGAAGCAGATAGTCTTTCATATAGATGTGCTTCGATGCCGGAAGGATTCTTCGAGCTTCTGCCGCAGGAAGCAGTCCGGTATTCAAAGTTTCCGGTCAATACGAAACACAATGCCATCTGGGACTTCAACTGGGGGCATGACGGGAAAATGTATGTCGCTCTCTGTGGTGAGTTAGGCAATGCGCTCAGTGCCATGCTTTTCGAATATGACAGGGAAACTGGCCGGATGGAATTTTGCTTTGACACTGAGCGTGAGACAATGGCAGATCCTAGGATGATTCCTCCCAGTAAGATCCATACCTCCATTAACCCGATACGCGACGGCAAAGTGATAATGGCTACTCATACTACAGCACGCAGCTCCGTGCACAAATACTGGCTTTTCGACCAGCATTATACACATATGTGGGAAGGGTTTCCGGGAGCACATGTCCTTGTCTGGGATCCGGCTACCCGTCTGTGTTCAGATCTCGGTATTCCCGTTCCCCGCGACAGCATTTATGGTGCATGCTATGATGACAGGAATAATGCCTTGTGGTTCAGTACCTATCTCCGTGGGCATCTTTGCAGGCTTGACCTTGAAACACGTAAGGTTCAGGATTTTGGGCAGATCACTGAATACGGTTCATATAAGTTTGTAAAAGACCGGCTTGGTAATATGTTAATTTCTACACGCTCCGGAACGGTATTCCATATTTCTGTTGACGATTATAAGATTACCGACCTTGGGGTACTAGCTCGGGATCCTGAAAAACATCCTTTGTGGCGTGGTCACAGGATCCTGGCACATCATGCTGACATGCCGGATGGCAGGATCCTGCTTGGTCTGCACTGGAGCCAGAACCTCTTTGCTTATGATCCTGTAACACTTCAATTCGAACGATTTGGTGACTACCGCCCGGCTTCTTTCATTCAGTCAGCCCCCTGGATGATGCAGAAAGGTCTGGCGTTCGATTCACAAGGAATACTGTGGCAAACCACATTGTCACCTATAAATGAGGCAGTTGGCATTATGGCACACCTCTTTCGCTGGGATATCCTTGCAGGACAGGAACCTGAATATGTGGGTCTGATCGGCACACCTGAACGGGTTGTTGCATGTGTCAGTGAAATGCATATAGACAGTAATGATGTGCTCCATATTGCAGATTCAAATCACGGTGATGACATGCCCGGGATTGTTGCTGTCAATACCCGCTACCTGCAGAAAAGTCTTACAGAGGGAACTTTTAAACGGGCCGGACGCGTCAGGGATGTACTCGCTTACCTTCACTTCATTGACGGGAAAGATTTTTATCCCCTCGATAACTTTGATGAAGCTTCTTCTCCTTACATTGCTTTTAAAAAGGAAATTGCGGAATACGAGCAATTCCTTAAGGAACAGGCCGAATTAGGAGTACGATGCGTTCAGGCCTTTGGGATCAGGCTTTGGCTCCGGTTTGGAAGGGGGTCCGGCTCTCTTGTCCGAAACCTGGAATGGTCCGGACCGGATACTTTAATTCTGCAGCTTCCCTCCGGGAAATATAGCACAAACGCAAGTACAGATTTTCAGGTTCTTGAAAAAACAGACTATACATTTAAACTGCCGGGAGACAAGGATGGTATCCCTGAGGTTTTGCAGAATGCTCATCCGCCTGCCCGTCAGGGGAGACAGTTCAAGGCGAAGATATCTGCATGGGCACGCTGGGACAAGCATTCATTTATCATTGGCACAGATGACGGTTGTATTGCATTATTTAACGAAAAGACTAAAGACACCTAGCCATTGGTGCAATTGGGATACATGGCCCGTTCATTAGATAACCGTAGCAAACGGTCATGCCTATGCCGTTTCCGGGACCGAATGATCTCGGTAACCTCTTCCATTATTTGATAAAACGGGACTTCGTGTGAGTGGAAGGAGGTGATCACACCGGACAAGGATCCTATATTCAGCAGCACTCAGCCAGTCCGTGTAGCGGTCTCTCGCGACGGAAAACAAGATCGCAGAACTGCAGATAAGCTTCGATGTATTTTGATTTTAAATCTTGTATACCACGAAGGATCTAACCGCCCCCAATCCCTTTTTTCCGTACCCCGAACCTGCCTACCGGCAGGCAGGCGGACAAAAGTTGCAACTTTTTCTTACCTTATACTTTGAGTTCTTGTTGCCTTTTTTGAGAATCATTTAACAACTTTGAAACACATTAACCGATTTTGATCCCTGAGTAAGCAGCTTGCCATCAGAAAGCGCCAAAGGACCCCAGTTCTGTCCCTCTCCAAGCAACTCAGCAGAAGCCAGTGGCTTGAATCCTGAAGGATCCGGCTGTATAAGATACAGGGTTTTTCGGCCATCAGTTGCCAGTATCAGCCCGTCGGCAATGATCATACTGCCTTTATCGAACAGAGGTGAACGCATTGTTTTCCACATAACCTTTCCATCCATGCTCATACAGGCCAGTCCGTCGCGTCTGTTGTTGGTCGAGAACTGTGCATAGAAGTAACCATTATATAATACGGGAGGTTTTGTATGGTCACCGAACTCATTATGTCTGAAAAGCTCCTTTACTGTTATATCTGCCATCAGCCGTCTTGTCCGACTTTTATCATTGCTGCTCCCAGTTCATAACCTCCCACAATTAGAATTCTGCCTTCTCCGGCATCGAGAGCGGGAGCTACCTGGACCATATTCTCCCATTTATCATATTCCCAGAGAATTTTGCCGGTTTGTGGTTTGAACCCGATTACTCTTCCCTTGGAAATTGGCGCTTCCTTATGCATATAAGTATTTGTTGATGAAAATACCATAACTATGTGATCCTCTCCTGATATTTTCGCTAAAGCCGGGCTGGCATATGTTTCATTTCCGAGAGCTTCTGTCTTCCATATGATTTTTCCTGTCAGTTTGTTAAAGGCAACCAATCCGGCGTTAGGATCCTGTGAGTAAGACACGATAAGCAAGTCGCTGTAAATAAGCGGACATTGGGTTATCGCCCAGACAGGTATTTTGATTCCACCGAAATCTTTCATGATGTTCTTATTCCATATCGGTTTATGTGTGTTGATATCAATGCAGTAGAGGTCACCATTAGGTCCGCAGGAATAGACCCTGTTGCCGTCAATAGCAGCAACACTTCTTGAACCAGGATACGAAACTGTTCCTGGTGCATCATAACTGTAGCTCCATAATTCCTTTCCATTGTTAAAATCAAAACACCGCATGATGTCACCGGTTTTATCATCCCTGTCAAGCAAATAAACCTTTCCGTCTTTAATAACAGGTCCGCCAAAGCCGGGACCAACTTTGGCTGTCCAGAGTAATTCAGGTCCGGATGCAGGCCATGATCTCAAAATGCCTTTTTGAGGAGATGTATTATTCCTGTCAGGACCAAGATATTGAGGCCAGTCCTGTGCGTATACATTCGAAATGCAGGCGAATAAAATGCCTGATGCTAAAAGGAGATTAATTTTTCTCATGGAATCGTATAAAGAGTTTTAATTTGGTAAGTGTTAATGACAACTTGTGTTATTAACAAACAATCGATCAATTTTGCTCTGTAATCCAGACCATATTTGAATAGGGTCAAGGGACTGGAATTTTGCTATTTCCATTCCATCCACCTCCCAATGCCTGGTAAAGTTGGATAATCGAAACAAGTTGAAATTGCAATGATTCGGAGGCTTTTAACTGAGAATTGAAGGCAGATCGCTGAAAATCGAGTACTTCCAGATAACTGGTAAGTCCACTCTCATACCTTACCCAGGACAGATTTACAGCATTTTTTGATGCATTCATCTGTTCGTTGCGCAATTCAAATTCAGTTCTATAAGTTTTAACAGCAATCATCGCATCTTCCACTTCACGCACAGCATTTATTACAACCAGTTCATATTGGCTGAGCAGTTGCTCGGTGCGGGCTTTTTCAATTTCCACCCTTCTTTTATTAGCATTCATATTAAATATTGGTCCCAGCACCTGTCCGCCCAAGTGAAGCAAAACCTGTAACCGGGTTTATTAAAGTCATTCCCATGTCGGCATAAAGAGAAAAACTAGGGTCACAGTAAGGCCTCTGCCGCTCCTATTCGTTCAGTCTGCGCATTTAAACTACGCTCAGCTTGTAAAACATCTGGTCGCCGGTCGAGCAATTCAGAAGGAAATCCGACCGGAATTTCAAGTGGAAGAATCTGGTTCTGCAAAGCAAGTCCTCTCCTGATTGTCTGTGGCGTATTTCCCAGCAAAACACTTATTGCATTTTCCAGCTGAATTCTCAACCTGGTAAAAGTCTGAATGGCTGTCAGGGCTTCGTATAACTGGATCTTCGCCATTTCCAGGTCCACTTCGCTAACAAATCCTCCTTTAAACCGGGCTTCCACAATTTGGAGGTTTGATTGCCAGCTTTCTGCAGTTCTCTCTGAAATGTACGACCGGTTATCAAGATCGCGAAGTGTGAAGTAGGCAATGGCAATTTGTGAAACCAACATAATACGTCAGTCCGCGGTAAGCCTCTTCCGAGGCAAGGTATTCCTGTAATGCTGCTTCTTCCAGTCTTTTTACTCGTCCCCAGATATCAATCGTGTAAGAAGCATTTACTGCTCCGCTGTAATCGTGACTCAATCCTGAATTTCCTGTAGCTGCAGATGAATTCCCTCCCACACTATAGCTAACCTGCGGGTATAAATCGGCTCTTATATTCCTGTGGCAGCCATGGTTTCATTCATCCGTGCCACTGCCTTTTTCAGGTCCTTGTTTTTTTCAAGTCCCTCCCTGATCAGACTTACAAGAACAGTGTCCCCAAACAACTCCCACCACGGTGTATTAACAATGTTTGTGTCGGCAGGGAAATTATGATTGTAATTTTCCGGTAATACAGGTGATATACGAATATAGTTGTCCCCAACCTTACATGACTGTATCAAAAATACAAATGCAAATAATTTCAATCCGAAAAAGAATATGATTTGTAAGTACCTTGTTTTTGCATTTTATTTTCATGTTGTCTTGTAATTTTTATCAGGAATTAAATTGTTTACAATGAAAAATGCAATAACCAGATATACAACAACAATAGTTAACTGGAGTATGCGAGTCCATACAATTTCGCCAGCTTCACCAGTTGTAGACGTTACATTACCCAGAATGAGCAGAAAAGTGGAATACGCAGTTGCGAAGAGGGAAGATAATGGTTTGTTACTAAAAAGCTTCTCACCAAATATAAGGCCGATAAGTAAAGTAAGTAATCCTGCAAAATAAATTTCTGTAACGATTGTCAACAGATTAAAGGCTGCTATTGCTGCTAGCCCTCCACCCAGGTTTGCAATAATAAGGGCAATTCCGGCCTTCTTACTGGTAAATGCCGGATTCATAGAAAGAATTGTTACAAAAATCAATATAAGCAAAGCATCAGTGAGGCTGAAAACAAAAAACAGGATAAGTACAGGGAAGATAACAATTGACTTTTTACCTGCGGATACAAAACGCTCATGGTCTGTTAATGGAACAGTGGCTGCATTTTTTTTCTGATCTGAAACAATCCCATGATCCGGAAAATAAAATATACTATCAAAACCAAAGAAATTGCGAGTAAAGCATTCAGAAACAGGTTCATAGCAACTGTTTTTCCCAATTGGTCTGATTCAAGCGATATCATAGGGATAACCAGCAATGAGATGATAAACCATAATTTTACCTGTTGAAACGATTTAATGTAGTAAATATGAAATAGAATCAATATCAGCAATGGCAGGAAAACAAGTGGATAATCAAGAAAGAACCGGCTGAACAGGACACCTGTGAAAGTGGCAATTGCAACAACCATCAGAAATGAAAAAGCTGATTTCAGACTGGGAGGTTTTGCCCCGGGTACAAAAAAATTAACAGCAAGGACAGGTGTCATATATGAGAGTGTATAATCTAATCCCAAAGCTGCCACCATGATAAGGGTAGTACCAAGTGCATATCGCATCATCGGATACGATCCAGGAAATGAGGGACTACCGGGTTTACCGAAATCGGTTTATCTGACATACGACAGCAAACTGATGATCCTGATCCTTAATTTTCCAAGTTTTTCGAGAAAGCCTGCTTTATCATCGGTAAAAACAACAACATCTGCCTGCCCGCCCTGACGCAATACCGGAATCGTACTATTTTCATCAATCGAAATGATAACCGGGAACCGTTGAGGATCGCGCAACCATCCCTTAGCACCTGATATACTTGGCAAATCACCTTTGTTCGTATTTCCGGTACTAACTCCAAACCCAATACTTTCCACTTTACCAGTAAATATCTTTCCGGGTAAAATATCAAGTAAAATCTCAACCTTATTTCCGGGTTTCATCAGAGAGATGTTATTTTCCTTCATATCGGCCTGAATCCAGTTGTGGAATCCTGAAACGAGGGTTGCCAACGGTTGACCGGCAGAAGCAAAATAACCAAGGTCAATATTAAAACTTTCCAGATAGCCTGCTGTGGAGGATATAATTGAAGTATATGCCAGATTGAGTTGTGCCTGCTCGAGTGCTTTTACCGATGCCCGAAATGAGGCATTCTGATCTCCTGAAATTCCCAGGTTTTGTTCAGCGCGTTCCAGATCAGCCTCAGCTGATGTAACCTGCTCGGTCGCTTGCAATAAAGCCAGTCTCGGATTGATCTTTATCAGCCTGTGAAAGTGCCCCGGGATTTTCCTTTAGAACAATCTGAACCCTGTTCCAGTCACGTTGTGCCCTTTCCAGTTGTGCCCTGGCAACACCTAATCTTCCGGTAGCTGATTTAACTGTTGCTGTCTTTCCTGCCACACTTTGGGCAGTATTGTCCAGATTGGCTTCTGCTATTTCAATTTCCAGGAGAAAAGACCTTTGGTCAATTTGAAAAAGAGTGTCACCAACCTTAATTTCAGAATGAAGCCCCACATTTACTTTAGTCAGATAACCCGAGACATTTGGCACGACAGGAACCAGCAATCCGTTTATCCTGGCCTGATCGGTGTATGGAACATGCCGGTCGGACATAATATACCAGATCAGAAAAAGAAAGGAGATTAACAAAACAACTAAGGTAATAAGTGTTAACAGGCGACTTCTTACTACCAGGCTCACCGGGGGGTGACTTATCTGTTTCAACTTTGGGGGATTCTGTATTATCAGGTTTTATTTCGCTCATGTTCCATATTTAGAATTTTTACTCAGAAATACGATCTGCCGGATTAATCAATCCAGGCTATGAATAATTTGTAGCCTAGAGATAATACTATTGCACCGGTAAACAGACCAATAAATCCTGAAAAAATAAATCCACCGACTACACCCAAAAAGATTACAAGCATTGGGACAGGTGCACCTTTACCCAGTAAAATGGGTTTCAGTACATTATCAGATAACCCGGCTGCTGCCAGATATATGGTCCACAAGATTGCAGGAAGAGTGTCGATTGATGAAAAAAGCCAGATAATAACCGGCAAAACAATAAATATTGCAGGCAGTTGCAAAATCGCAAAAATTAATACAAATAAGGCCCAGAGACCAGCAAGCGGAACTCCTGACAAGAGAAAGCCCATACCAACAAGAAATGCCTGAATAAGTGCAACTCCTAAAACACCCTGTACCACATTTCCAACAGTTTTGTAGCTAAGATCAACAAACTCCTCACCCCGGTCACCCGCCAGTTTTCTGAATACTTTCAAAACTGATTCACGGGAACCTTTCAGAACCAGTAAAATGCCAGCAATAATGGTGGATGCAATCATTTGGAAACCTCCGGAAACCACACTTAAAATTCCTTTTACCAGTTTTTCGAATATCCCGGCTAACTGCTCTCTATATTGAGCAAAAAAGGCGCTTAGATCAACAGAGGCAGTACTCCAGATGTTATAAAATCTATCTCCTATCAGCGGCCAGTCTTTCACTTTTTCAGTTGGCAGCGGAATTGTAAATGTACCGCCATCAAAATCTGCTTTTAATTCTTTTGCCCCCGAAATTATGGAATCAAGAAATAGCCATCCCGGAATCAGAATTACAGCCAGACCGATCAGCACAATGAGAGTTGAGGATAATTTCTCCCTGCCCCCCATCCATTTGGAAAGTGAGGTATGCAATGGTGAAAATGCAATTGCAAGTATTACAGACCAAAGAATGATACTTACAAAAGGTAATAAGATCAACAGGCACCATGCAATAATCAATGCCAGAAATAATAACCTTATGGAGGTGTCGTAAATGTTGTTTTGTTTTTGAGCATTCATTTTATTTTTTTTAGAGTTAATATTCACCCAGTTTAAACCAAACTGAAAACTTTCTGCCGAAACTAATTCCGATTTTGAAAATCAGGTCTGACGATAAAGTTACAATAATTTCAGATACCTGAGCAGAGGTCTTCGGAGTTAATATGAACCTGGCACGTATTTAGTTCTTTAGCTTATTTATCAGTGCGTTATGCAAGGTGCAAACAGTTTGTTTTGAAAAGCTGGCCTGCAGTTTTAACGCCAATGTTAAAGTTGATTCGTCTCTTCGTAGAATACAGAGATTTATATCGGAATAGTCACTTCTTCGACAAAGCGATTACAATAGCTGGGCGAAATATTATGAAAATGATACTGTTTACCGGGGAGAGTATAAATGGCTCGAAAGAGATGTACCTACATTTGGCGTAAGAACTCTTTTGATAGTTAATGAATCAAAGCTTTCAACTGCTGATATGCAAACAGTCGGGTCCATTAAATCAGGAATCATTCAGAATCCTGATCTTCTAAGAAAGCAAGGACATCCAAAGGCTTTCGTAGCTGCTTTTAAAAATAATGTAAGGAGCAATAATCCGGATTCTTTTTAAATAATACAGGAGGATCATGGTTCCATCAACCAACAGCTTCTTGTATTATGTCCTGTTAGCAGGTCTTATTTATCCTATTTGTAGCTTATAAGCAGTTTTAAGAATAGCATCAGATCAAATCTATTCAGCTGAATTTTCAGTGACTTTTTAGCTCGTCTAAGGTTGATGCGAAGCAGCGCTGGCAGGTATGTTGGCCAGAATTATGAGGAAAGGATAAATCGACATACCTCCTCGATTTAAAAGTTGAAAATCAGCAAATGGGTCCTGCTTCTTTTTATCAGATCATACTAATAGATTCAAGTTCAAAGATCACCTCGCTAATAGTTAACTTACCTGTTTAAAATGTACCTGCAAAAACCGGACAATAACAGCTTGCAGTCTTGGTTAAATTAACTATATTGTATTGATATACTTTTCTGAAAAAGAGGAAAATTATTACATATTTGACTGAACATATAAATCCATTCTCATATGACGGCAAAAACTACAAAAGCAGCATCGGCAGGACTTCCAGCCGAAATGAAAAGACTAAATGAAGACAAGCTTGGTAATGTACGCTGGAAAAAGTGGGGGCCGTATCTTAGCGAACGTCAGTGGGGCACTGTTCGCGAGGACTACAGTCCAAACGGCGATGCCTGGAATTTCTTTACCCACGATCATGCACGCTCCCGGGCCTACCGGTGGGGTGAAGACGGTATTGCCGGCATTTCAGATGACAAGCAGCACCTTTGTTTTGCGCTGGCGCTATGGAATGGGAGAGACCCGATTCTCAAGGAAAGATTGTTTGGTTTGACCAACAGCCAGGGCAACCACGGGGAGGATGTGAAAGAGTATTACTTCTATCTCGATAGCACTCCTACCCACTCGTATATGAAATATCTTTACAAGTATCCTCATGCAGCATTTCCCTATAGTGATCTCATAACTCAGAACGGACAACGCACACGTGAACAGATGGAATATGAGCTGCTCGATACTGGCGTTTTTAAAGAAGACCGTTATTTTGATGTGTTTATCGAGTATGCCAAAGCCGGCCCTGAAGACATACTGGTAAAGATAACTGCCATAAACCGCGGGCCTGAAGCAGCCGATCTTCATATTCTGCCTACTCTCTGGTTCAGGAACGATTGGTCAGCCTGGATCGCTGATTCGAACAGGGCTGCCCAGAAACCGGTCATTAAGCAGGTTAAATCCAGGACAGGGACAAGTAATGCTGTGTCTACACATTCACTCCTTGGAGAGTTGGTGTTTTCCTGCGAAGGTAATCCACCCCTTCTCTTCACCGAGAACGAAACAAACCACGAAAAGCTATTCCCTGGACAAAAGAATGAAAGCCCCCATGTTAAAGACGGTATAAACGACTTCGTGGTTCACGGAATTAAGGAGGCAGTGAATCCCGAAAAACAAGGTACCAAAGTTTCTGCTTATTACCAGGTAAATATCGGCTCAGGTAAGTCATCCACGATTCGTCTCAGGCTCACAAGCAGTTCCCCGTCCGGTATCGACAAAACCTTCGGTGCAGATTTTGATAAAGTCTTTGCTGACAGACTTGGTGAAGCTGATGAGTTGTATAAAGCCGTAACCCCTCCGTCAGTAGGCAAAGATGAGGCCAATGTAATGCGTCAGGCCATTGCAGGGATGCTCTGGAGCAAACAGTATTTCTTCTTTGACGGGGACAACTGGCTAGACGAACACAATTCCAACCCTCTGCATAAGGGATTCCAAAGTGCACGGAACTCCGAATGGTATCATATGCTGAATTCAGATATAATCTCGATGCCTGACAAATGGGAATATCCATGGTATGCAGCCTGGGACCTTGCTTTCCATACATTGCCCATTTCAATAGTTGATCCCGATTTTGCTAAAACTCAGATGGATCTGATGCTCAATAGCTTATACCTTCATCCCAATGGGCAGATGCCTGCTTATGAGTGGAATTTCAGTGATGTGAATCCCCCGGTCCATGCATGGGCATCGATGTTTCTCTATTATACTGATAAGGCTGCGCAGGGCAAAGGTGATGTTGAATTCCTCAAATCGATGTTCAACAAACTGGTGCTGAATTTCACCTGGTGGGTGAACCGCAAAGACCGTTTTGGAAAGAATGTATTCGAGGGTGGTTTCCTTGGGCTTGATAATATAGGCGTCTTTGACCGCAGCGCTCCGCTGCCCACAGGCGGCAGCCTGGAACAGGCCGACGGTACTGCATGGATGGCCCTTTTCAGTCAGAACATGGTAGAAATGGCACTGGAACTGTCTAACTACGACCCATTGTATGAAAATATGGTTGTGAAGTTCGCAGAACACTTCCTTTTCATAGCTTCTGCGATGAACAATCCCGGTACTGACGGAATGTGGGATGAAGAGGATGGCTTCTATTATGACATATTGCGGTTGCCTGATGGCAGCGGTGAGCGGCTGAAAGTACGATCACTGGTAGGACTCCTGCCCTTGTGCGCTACAAGTGTCGTTGAAAAAGCTCACAGGGAGAGAATACCGAAAGCAATGATCCACATCCTGGAGCGCCTGCGCAGGATCCCGGAACTATCGGACTCAATACACCCTACAGGTCCCGGTCATTATGGTGAAGCCGAACGAGGAATTCTTGCGCTTGTTAATCCTGAACGGCTCCGGAGGATTTTAACCAGGATGCTTGATGAAAACGAGTTCTTCGGTCCTTATGGTATCCGTTCGATATCCAGATTCCATGAGAAAAATCCTTATGTTATGCATGCCGGCGGTCAGGAATACCGGGTTGATTATCTGCCGGCTGAATCGAACACCGGGATGTTTGGCGGTAACTCCAACTGGCGCGGGCCTGTCTGGATGCCTGTGAATGTTTTGCTTATCAGGGCACTTCAGCAATTTTACCTGTATTATGGTGATAATTTTAAAATCGAATGTCCGACAGGCTCCGGAAATATGATGAACCTTTTTGAGGTAAGCAGGGAACTGAGTAACCGGCTCACGAAAATATTTACACTCGACAAAGATGGAAGAAGACCGGTATTCGGAGGTGCGGAGAAGTTTCAGACTAATCCGGAGTGGCGCGACTACATTTTGTTTTATGAATATTTCCATGGTGATAATGGCGCCGGACTGGGTGCAAGCCATCAGACAGGCTGGACAGGAGTTGTGGCAAAGCTGATTCAGCTCTACGGGATTCTTGATCCTGAGAGTCTGCTAAAGCAAGGAAAACAGGTTGCTTTTGTTAAAGGGACACCCGAATAAATTAAAAAATTGATTGAATATGAACAAATCTAAATTCCCTTTGCTGGTCCAGGTTAATACAAGAGTATATCTGACCGATTTATCCAATACTATTGAACATAAAGCCACCCTTGACGATATTCCCGATTCAGAGCTCGATTACCTGGCCTCCTACAATGTTGACTGGGTATGGTTTCTGAGTGTCTGGCAAACAGGAAAGAAGGGACAAACGATCTCAAGGCAAAACCCCGAATGGATCAGGGAATTTAATGAAACTTTACCGGACCTGGCCGAGGAGGATATAGCAGGTTCAGGATTCGCTATCACCCGCTATGAAGTTTCAGAAGAACTTGGTGGAGAGGCCGCATTATCCCGTCTTCGTAAACGACTGGCTGACCGCGGGATGAAACTGATGCTCGATTTTGTTCCTAACCATACCGGATTGGACCACTGGTGGTTAAAAGACCATTCAGATTATTATGTAGAGGCATCGGAGCAGGAAATGGAACGGGAACCGGCAAACTATACCAGGATCAGCCTTGAGTCAGGTGATAAAATTCTTGCGCACGGCAGGGATCCATTCTTCCCGGGCTGGCCTGATACACTCCAGCTCAATTATGGAAATCCAGCATTACAGGAAGCCATGATCGGTGAACTTAAAAGAATTGCAGAACAATGTGATGGTGTGCGCTGCGACATGGCAATGCTTGTACTTCCTGATGTATTTGAAAGAACATGGGGTGTTAAATGCCAGCCGTTCTGGAGCGAAGCCACCAGAAAGGTGAGGGAAGCTAATTCAGAATTCTGTTTTATGGCAGAAGTGTATTGGGACCTTGAATGGACCATGATCCAGCAGGGATTTGATTATGCCTATGATAAACGCCTGTATGACCGGTTGAAGGAGGGACATTCAAAACCGGTCAGGGAACATTTCTTTGCAGGACTGGATTATCAGAGTAAAATGGTCAGGTTCCTTGAGAATCATGATGAGCCGAGAGTGGCTGCTGATTTTCATCCCGGTAAGCATGAGGCTGCCGCCGTCATCACTTTCCTCTCTCCCGGCCTTCGCTTTATTCACCAGGGCCAGTTCAAGGGAAGAAAAAAACGTATCTCTCCTCATCTGGTCAGAGGTCCTCAGGAGACAAATAATGAAGAATTGGAGCAATTCTATAAGAAGCTGATCAAGACATTAAAAAACCCGGTATTCAGGAATGGTTCATGGCAACAGCTTGACTGCTCTCCTGCATGGGATGGTAACTGGTCAAGCGATTCCTTCATCTCCTACGCATGGAATGGTGATAGTAACGAAAAAATAGTGGTTGCAGTGAATTATTCCACGGGCAGGAGCCAATGTTATTTAAATCTTCCGTTTCATGAATTGGACGACAATACGTGGTTGTTCAAAGACCTGATGAGTGACATTACTTACGAAAGGGATGGTCACAGCCTGCACGATAAGGGTTTGTACCTCGATGAGCCTGGATGGAAGTATTATATCTTCTCACTGGAATTGAAGACTAAATAATTGGCAACCATTTTTATAGAAAAAAACCTTACCATAGCTATAGCAAGGAAAATTTTAACATATGTTGAAAATAAGTAATAGAAGTCTTACTGGATTAACTCTTCTTATATTGACTTTTTCGTTCTTATCGCTGGGTATGTTTGCCCAGGCAGACAGTTCCTTCAAACCGCACGGTGTTGGTGAACTTAAGATGACAGCCGTCATAAGGAATGTTTTTGTTCAATATAAAAACAATAAGTTCTCTGCCCGGATCGGAATGATAGATGTGGATCAGTTTATTCACCCGTTATGATTACCTGAAGTCTGTTGTTCCCGATAATGAAATGGAAACCGGAGACATTATTAAAAAAGATGGACAGCTTTTTATAGCAGGATTTGACTTTACGCCTGTTAAGGGTGTTTAAATAGCTCCCACATACTTCGGATATTCTTCAACAGATAAATCATTGCCATTTACATCCAGGATTGGTTTATATTTTGAGATGAAGTTCTGAAAAGAAGAAAAAGGTAGATTTTGACCAATCTCTGGTTGCAACTCTGACAAAAAATCCGATTTTCAAATTTTAAAACTTGCAACCCCCTTCACAAAGTGTGAGTTTGAGAGCGAGTGCGAGGAAAACATCAAGAGTGTGCTCGCTCTCGCTCTCACTCTCACACTCGCTCTGTTTTAGTACCCTGAACTGAAAAAAGCTGCAACCTTGACCTGGAGAAGTGAAAGTTGAATAATTTATATATATATCAACATAATTATGTAAACAAATATGTTTATATTTGTGCTATGAAAACTAAATTGTCAATAATAAAAGGTATACATCCTGGATTAATTCTTGAGCGTGAGCTTAAACAACGACATTTGCGTAAAGGGCCGTTTGCCATCTCTTTGGATGAATATCCACAAACATTGGTATCGATTACTAAAGGAAAGAGAAGGATGAACACGAATCTTGCTTTAAAAATTGAAAAAGCTTTGGGAATTGATGAAGGTTATTTTATGACTTTGCAGATATTTTTTGATATTAAAGAATTAAAGAAAAAGCAGAGCAATTTACATCCTGATTTTACTAAATTCAGGCGAGTTCTGTTTTGGGATACAAAGATAGACAGTATAGACTGGGAAAAACAAAAAAATACAATTATTAGAAGAGTATTTGAGAGGGGTAATGAAATTGAGAAAAAAGAGATAGTTCGGTTTTATGGGAGAGATTATGTCGATAGTATATTGAATAGGAATGGGAATTGAACTTTATTACAAAACCACCAGCAAACAGTTAGTAAGTATTTTAAAAACCCTGATGGCTGCAAAGGAATTCAATGCTTTTAGGTTAGTTGGTGGGACCTCTATAAGTTTGTTCAGAGGACACAGGGAATCAGTAGATATTGATATGTTTTCTGATGCTCCCTATGATTCAATTGATTTTATAGCAATATATACATATTTATGTAATACATTTTCTTATGTTGATACAAATGATTATAAAGTAGTTGGGCTAGGTAGTTCCTATTATGTTGGCAATACGGAGAAGATTGTGTTAAATTGGACTTATTCAATACCGATAAATTTATTCAAGATACTATCCTTATAGATGGTGTAAGATTCGCGACTGTTGATGAAATTGTCGCCATGAAAATTGATGTCATTTCCAGGGGTGGCAGGAAAAAGGATTTTTGGGATATCCATGAGTTGAAGGATGATTACTCAATAGAAGAAATGTTTGCCCTTCATAAGCAGAGATATCCGGACACCCATGATGTGGATCAAATCAGAAGATCTTAGTGAATTTTAAAAATGCCGATGATGATTTTGAACCAATTTGCTTAAAGGGAAAACATTGGGAGATAATAAAACTAGATATTATTGATTTCGCCGGGTAAGATCACCTCCTGAAATATTACATGTAGTCAGCCGGATTGAACAGAAAAAAGTTGCAACTAATATAAAAGTTTGTTGATGGCTTATAAAAAGTGACTTTTGTTTTACATGATTTAAATTTGTTAAATCTCTACAATGAAAACTAATTTATCAATTGGATAAAAATATTTGAAAAATGAAAAAAATCTATTACTGTTTTTCAAGATATGAAAAGGTACTCATATGTCATATTATCTTATTGACAATCCTTGCACAAGGCTATTCTTATAATACAGACAATGCAGATGTAAAACCCTTTCGGGTTCTTCTGGTAATTGGTGACCAATGGGAGGATCCGGCCAGTTTTATAGTAGATATGTCGAGAGCTCCGGGTGAAAAATTAAATTATGATGACAAAGAAAATCACATGCATACATGGGATTTTCATAATATCGTTCTTCTGTTGAAATCCTGGGCAATACCATTTGACATAGTTCGACTTGATCAACAAATACTTAATCGGTATATGTTTCTTGATATGGAAGGGAATCCTAAATACGGAACCATTATCTGGGATGCGAATACGAGTGATAAAGTAATAAACAGCGATTACAGCATCATTAATGAAATGATAGTTCAAAATGGAATGAGTATGATTGCTGTTGCCGACAGGATTAAACAGTCAGAAATTCAGCGACTATTAGGTATTCAGTATATCGGAAGCTGGAGAAACAATGATGAAATAACTGTTTCGGAAACACATTTTCTGACAGAAGGCATTGAATCCCCTATGAAAACAGAGTATGAGTGGGGCCAGTATATGTTGAGACCAGAGGTTGAAATTCAAAAAGGGGTGACAAAACTGGTGAGAAAAGGAAATTGTACCCTGGTAACCGCAAAGGAATATGAAAACGGAGCCCGCGTTGTATGGCTGGGAGGCGATCCCAATTATATGTTCACCTACCAGGGGATGAGGACGCTCCTTAGAAATGCTATTACATGGACCATTGGTTATAACCTTTATAAAACCTGGGATAATTCTGTAATTCTAATAATGGATGACCCCGGGAATGCACAAAATACATGGTTGGAACATTGGCATTATCCAAGCTTATCCGAAGAAGTAATTACTAAGTACTTAATAAAACCACTCCAGGAGAATAATGCCATATTAAATATAAGTTTTCTTCCGGCTTTTGAGAATGATGAAAAAAGGGAATTTGTACCATCATGGGGTGAAAACTTCACGGATGCCTTCGGGATAAAACAAAACTATATTTCCAGCAAAAAAGGATACGATCAGGGAGTTAAGCTTGGTGTATTCATGGTCGTCAGCCATGGACTTACACACATGCAGCCTGATCTTAAGTCAGAACCCGGGTGGTATGGCAGTGAACTGGATAAGGAACGGGGAGAAGTTGGCTGGTACAGGGAATTTGGGGATTCTCGGCGGGGAAAGGAAATTCCTGCTGCAGAACAATTATGGAGAATGAAAACGAGTATCGATTGGTTGGAAAAACAATTTGGAAAGACGCCTCTTGCCTTTGTGGCAGGAGGAGATGAAACCTCCCTGTCTTATTTCAATAATACCTCAAAAATTGCAGCAAAAGCAGGCTTCGGATGGATCGGATGGGAAGCATGGGAAACAGGATACCTTGGCAGAGATATGGTTATAACCAACTGGAAATTTTATGGTACACCCGACTCTCCGCTGCTTCAACCAATATTACCTGACGGCCACGATTATGGTGTTTCCCGTGAACCGGAAAGATTCGCTGAGATCTTTGAACAGATGCCCAATAGCCGGTTTATTGGTTTCAATGAATATATTGGGTACCTTCATGCATCAAATAGTGGCTTTCTGGATAAGAAATTTAAAAAAATAGAGCTTCGGCTGGACTATGATCCACACTACTGCAGCGATTTTAGGGAAAAAGATAGTTCCTGGAAGCTCCAATTTGCAGATTGGCTTTTAAAAGAGACGGGAGACAATATAATTGTTCACGTGGATACGAAAAAGGCCTCTTTTGCCGGAGATAAGTTATCTATACCTCCAGGTATAGGTCAACATACGATCGAAATTTCATTTGGTAAATAGTAAAAAAATAGGACTTTTTAAATAAATTAGTTGATCATCGGGATTTATTTGAGCCTAAATTAACTGATCCGGTATCAATATGAAAAATATGGCAGCTGTTCCGAAGATTGTTAACACACTTGACGAGGCATTGAATGCAAATGCCGGAAGCATTGACCACATTCAGCCAGCTAAATTGCATTATTAATATTTATCTTGAAATCAAGGATTTGACTCCGGCAAAGGATGGTCAATTTATTCAGGCGTAAAGTGGTCAAGGGCATTGAACTTTCCACTTTGGGAACCAATGAAACTGGTTTTACAGCACTTCCTGGTGGGATCCGTTCAGATGGGACTTTCATGGGTATTGGAGAGAGGGGAAACTTTTGGTCTTTCAATATTTCATATGTTGGATTTGGTCTCTTTTACCCAATACCTTATACGGAATCATTTCCTAGAACTCCGATGAGCGGTATACAATATGAGACAAATGGACTCGCTGTTCGTTGTATTAAGTATCTGGCCAGGAAGTTAAGCCTGAGAAGAAGAATCTGAAAAGCTCTATCAAGATCAATCTTACCAATCCGATGATTTTTGGTCAAAATTGTTATATGATAGGGTACAAAAGAACAATTGGAGACCACCAGTCTTTTTCTGTTAATATCGGAAGGTTTTCAATTCCCCTTAGTTTAGATATCAACAATAATGATTCAATAAAAGATGTGACAAGTGACATTAATCATAAAGGATTTCATTTTAGTGGAGATTACAGGTTTTACCTGTCAATAGAGAATAAGCATAATTCTCCAAGGGGAGTCTATATCGGGCCTTACATCACCTATAATGCTTACAGCCGTGATTTCAAGTTTTCAGTTAATGACCAGTCCTATAACGGTGATGTTAATGCTTACTTCAGGTTTAGGATAGCATCAGTGGGATTTCAAATGGGATATCAGTTTGTTTTCTGGAAAAAGGTCTCGCTGGATATGATTTTATTCGGACCGGGCATCGCTGCTTACAAAATAAAAACTGAACTCAGCACGACTCTTGATTCCGATCAGAAATCGAATTATTCCCAGAATATTAATGATGCGCTCAAGGAAAAAATACCTGGTTATGATCATATCCTTAATCCTGGTTCATTTGAAAGGAAAGGTTCTCTTAGTGCGACAAGTTTGGGATTCCGATATGTTGTAATGCTCGGAATAAGGTTTTAGCGCTATTCCTCGAACTCGGCTTCAAGCCTTTGGAACATTATCATAAGATACTATGATCTATCTATAGTATATTTATTGTAAATTGGTTGGAATAAACTAGCCAGGTACAAAGGTAATTGTAACAGATTCAAGTTTAAAAGGATGAAGAAATTACTTCTTTTGTTTTTAGTTCTTCATATTGCATGCTTAACGAATGCGCCAACCAACTGATACCGTTATTGGCAGAGCAAAACGTTCCCAAGGCGGATGACCCGGCAGAATATTTTACCAGAATAGAAGTCTACAATGAATTGCAGTATTATGACACGAAAGATCTCTTTTTTAATCAAACAATTCTACGACAGTTGTTAAAATCGGAAAACGATTCACCACACGGTTAGACGTACCATTTATTTATAATTCTTCTACTCCTGATGAAAATTACCGGCAATCGGGTATCGGAGACATTTCATTTCGCTTACTTGGCTTATAAATTTTTTGAAAGTCCCAAACTGCCTTTACAGCTTCAATTGAAGTAAGTATGGAAACACCGCCCAGTCACCCAATCTCGGCACAGGCAAAAACCTGCTCATACCGATGATCTCCTATACCAAAAAGGTGCCACTGGAAAAGCTATTTCTTGCAATGACATTACAACAGGTAAATTCTGTCAGTGGCGATGAAACAAGAAGCAAACTCAGCTATTCAAAATTACAGTTAATTGTCCTCAAAGCATGGCCAAGAAGATTCTGGACGGTGCTGGCGCCCGAATGGTTTGTCGATTATGTTCACGGAGGGCTATCCATGAACCTTAGAACCAGGTTGACTTATGCCCCAAAGCCCAGAATAAATCTCTGGGTCACCCCCAGTGTGGGAATATTTGGAGATTTTATAGCGAGATACCAATGGAGTGTTGATATAGGATGCCGGTATTACCTATTCAAATGAATGAATCTTGAACAGAAGCCTGGAATATTCCAGCTAAGGTTATTACTCGACTTCCTGTGGCGGAGTTATCATATAACGCAGTTGCCGCAGTACATCAGCTTCATTATAGAAAGTCCTGCTATGTACAATTTTCCCATTTTCTATTCTATAAACAACATTTACCCATAAATGGACTAAAATATCTGCAACTTTGTATTTTAAAGTGAGATAATCTCCATTTAAGACCCAGTCTCCTATGGCTTCGCCCTCCGTTACAGTTACAGCCAGTTCTTTATGCCGTGTATATTGAATAGACTCATAAAGGTTTTCAATATTATCCTTAAAGCTTGCAATAGCCTCTTCCTTATTGACAGAGTCTCCCACTGATGGACCATACCCCATATAGTTATCCGAAAGAAGAGAATCCATTATTGCTACATTCTTTGATTCAACAGCTTGCATATATTTTTGTGCAATGGCCAGGTTTGCTTTTTCTTTTTTGTCAGCCGATGCAGTGCAGGCAAAAAGTGTAAAACTAATTATTAATAACACGATCAGTTGTTTCATGATTGTATATGATTTTAAATTGTTACAGTTTATGCTAATTTTTTCATAATTCTTTTACAATAATTCAAAAATTATTGCATAAAAATCGTTATTTGATAGTGTATCCCTTTCCTTCTATGCAGACTGAAAATGCCTTTTTAAAGCTGTCCTTCATTTCCTGTTCTTGAGCGGTTGTATTAGCCTGTGCCTGCTGGTTTTGCTGAGTTTGTGCCTGTTTCCCGCTCGTCTGCCTGCCATACCTCCTGCAGCAGCACCTATTGCTGCACCTTTCCCTGCATCACCTGCAATAGCTCCAATGGCCGCACCTGCGGCAGCGCCTTTTGCTGCACCTTTAACCGCCCCACCAGTAGGGCCGGATTGAACCTGTGCCGCTTCTACTTTTGGGAGGTTCAAAGGATCAATACCTGATTGTTCAACAGCCCAGTTATAGCATTCAAATTCATCTTTCTTTTGTTGTTGTTTACTCTGTCCTTTAGCAGGGAAAACATATAATTTCATCTGTTGAGAAATCTGGTTATAGGTCATTTTTGCAGTATCGGGCAATAATTGTGTTGTCGGTACTGT
>CAWJVS010000011.1:0-59072 GCA_963846335.1 uncultured Bacteroidales bacterium | reverse complement strand
TAAGGTATCATTCCAGAACCAGAAGGGCATTAATGAAAATTCTCGCGGAGGATCAATGAATTCGCCGTTTACTTCCTGGGATTGTGAACTCTGCAAAATATAAAAGCCAATAAATGACAGGAACAGCATTTTGATTATTGGCTTCATAAAAAGGGGATTTTATTTCTTCGGGAACCAGGGGAGGAATGCACTGGTCTTTTCGATATATTCCCTGTATTGAGGTTTTTGCTCCTTAAGCGATTTCTCGAGCAATGCAACACCGGAGACCTTAATAATCAGTGCTGTCATAAGTATTGATCCTGCAGCAGGAATAATAGCTTCCGGCAGCTATGCATATAAGTCCGTAACCCCACCATACTGCAGAGTCTCCAAAATAATTCGGGTGCCTTGTATACCGCCAGAATCCGGTATCGAGTACTTTCCCTCTTTTTGAGGGATCAGCTTTGAAAAGTGCAAGCTGATAATCACCTCCCGCCTCGAATACAAATCCTGTCAGCCATACAGCAATTCCTGCATAATCGAGAATGTTAAGCGGCTTGTCCTGCCCGAAATACTGTGCGCCGAGAAGAGGAGCAGAGATGAGCCACATAAGTGTTCCCTGCAGCAGGAAAGTCTGGAAAAAACTTAACCACCAGTATCTCTTTTCGCCATAGTTCCTGCGGAATTCCCTGTAACGGAAATCCTCCCCCTTTGCCATAATTACGCCATGCCAGGTAAAGTGAGAGACCGAAGGCCCCAGATAGCGACAAGTGACATTAAAATGATCTTCCTTCCTGGATCAGATCCGGTATTCAGGAAATAGAATGCCGAGGCAACTACAAAGCCAAAGCCCCAGAAAAGATCAACTATGCTTACATTTTTCAGGAATATGCTTATAATCCACAGGAGAGTCATCATAGCCATAATTACAAGGAAAGCCTGTAAATAGATATGAATGAAACTCATGACCGTAAAAGATTAATCAAGAAGAAGAGCAACAGCTGCCGCACCAATACCTGTATTGGCACCGATTACCGGAGATATATTTACTACCGATGCAGGTTTTTTTGAAGTGACAGCTTCCATTTTTTCGGTATACCATTTTGCCGCTTCAGAGTTGTTTGCATGAAGTATTATATAGTTCCATACTGATTTTCCTTCAACCATCTTTTTAACATGCCCCATCACTTTTTCCATATTGGCTTTCTGGTTGAATGACTTATCAAATACAGTAGCTTTTCCCGATTCATCGATTGAAACGATGGGATTAATATTTAGCAGCCGGGCAATGAATCCTTTTGTTGCAGATAGTCGTCCGCCGCGGATAAGGTATTTTATATCCTTTACACTCACCATGATCTTTACCTTTTTTATCCACTCTTCGGTCATTTCAACAACTTTCTCGTGCGGATGACCGGCCTCGATTGCTTCTGCTGCCCTCAATAATAAAAGACCCAGTGCACCGGAGAGGTTTTTTGAATTGATAACAGAGATCGGCTTGTTGAATTCCTGGCTTATTGCCTTTGCTGCCTTCTGGCTGCTGCCAAAAGTGCCGCTGAGTTTGTCGCTCAGGTGAATGGCAATTATTGAATCGTAATGAGATGCAAGGTGTGAATAAAGATTTGTGAAAGCTTTCTCATTTACCTGGGCTGATTTCGGATAGTCGTTGTTTTCCTCCAGGAAGGGAATAGAACTGTTCAGGTTGTATTGTTACCTTATCGAGATAATGATTTTCTCCGAAATTGATATTTATCGGCAGCATATTAATCTGATACTCGTCGATCAGTTCCTGCGATAGGTCACATGTTGAATCGGTTACAAGTGCGATTTTCCATTTACTGTTATATACCACATCGCTCTGGCGTATCATATCGTCAGCTTTCTGAAAGGAGAGTGTTCCTGTTTTCCTGAGTTCGTTGAAAAGCTCAGCAGGAGTATTTGTATGAACATGCAGCCGGCTCATCCTGTCAGAGCCTGCAACTACGATCGAGTCACCGTATTTGTCCAGAATTGCACGTCAATGCTTTACTGTCGATTGGACTGTTTTTAATAAGCGCTTCAGTGCAAAACCTGAATTCGACATTCTGAGGTATAGTTTCCTCAATCTTTTCAAAAAGAGCTGTTTCTGCTTTTACCTGTATCAGTTCCTTAAGATTGCGATGTGTAATAAATTCAATTATTCCCTCGACAAACAAAACAAATCCTCTTGCACCTGCATCAACAACATTTGCCTTTGCCAGTACTGCAAGTTTTGTTTTTGTTTCAATAAGCGATTTATTCAGCACTGTAAGCGAACTCAGGAACATTTCATTGAAATCTGAGAATCTGAAACCTGTTGTCATAAATATAATTGGCCCAGTCCTTGATCACAGTCAGCATTGTCCCTTCAACAGGATTTGCCACTGCTTCGTAAATATACCGTATCGAATTTTTAATGCTTTCAGCAAACTGGGTAACATTAATGGTTTTAAAATTCCCGGTTTCCGTGCTCATCCCATAAAGGAACTGTGCAAAGATAATCCCTGAGTTGCCCCTGGCATTTACAAGTGTGGTTTCTGCAATCCTGTCGGCAGTGATTTTGTATGACCTGTGGGGGTGGAGAGAATCAATAACGGCCCTGATGGTTGAAGCAAGATTAGTGCCTGTATCTCCGTCATTTACAGGAAATACATTGATCTTATTAAGCTCAACCTGGTGTTCAATAACTTTCCTGGCTCCGGCAATAAATGTATAATAGAGCCTGCGGCCATCCATTTCATTCAATGGGACCAATGTGGCAGGTATCATAAGTCACTACTTGACGAAATACATGCAAAGGTAAACATTAAAATAGATTGGCATGTCAAAATATGCTTAAAATGATCGTATTTAGAGATATCTTTGATTAATCCGGACTTGTAGGCAAAGATTGCCCTTTTCCTGGCAAAGTCATGGTCAACAATCGGTTTGGGATAAGTACATTTCCATATCTTCCGGTACCCATCTTTCTGATGTATTCCCTGTCAGGGTCAAATTTTTCCGATTGAGTATCAGGATTAAAAACCCTGAAATATGGAACGGCATCGCAGCCGGTGCCTGCTGCCCATTGCCAGTTGCCATTATTTGAGGAGAGTTCATAATCGAGAAGCTTTCCGCGCAAAGTAAGCTTCTCCCCACCGCCAGTCGATAAGAAGATGCTTGCAGAGGAAACGCAGCAGTGATCATCCTTACCCTGTTGTGCATAAAACCTGTATCATTCAGCTGTCTCATACCGGCATCAACCATCGGATAACCTGTTTCCCCAGGCACCATCTTTCAAATTCCATTTCATCGTTCTCCACTGGATATTGTCAAATTTAGGTTTGAAATTCTCGGTTACAACTCGGGGGAAACTGAAAAGTATCTGCATAAAAAATTCCCGCCACACCAGCTCATTCAGGAATACCTGGTTTTCGCGCATAGCCAGATCAACCAGTCTCCTGATGCTTATTGTGCCAAATCTCAGATGAGGCCCGAGGTAAGTTGTTTTATCAGCTGCAGGATAATCACGGTATTTATGGTATTCCTGTATTGCACTGAGTTCAAATGATTTTACTTTAGTGCTGCTTAATTTGAAACCCAATTTTTCTGGAGCCGGAAATTCATGACTGACTTCAGATAACCTTTTTCCCATGTGCTGATCAAATCTCTTCAGCGGAAGGTTTTCTTCAAGGTCTTTTAACCACCTGTTCTTATAGGGCGTGAAAACAGTATATGGTTTGCTGTCGGATTTTAAAATTTCACATTCCTCAAAGATCACCTGGTCCTTGAATCTCAGAAACCCTATTCCATGTTTTTTCAGAAGGACTTCAATATTATTATCTCTCTGAATTGCGTATGGTTCGTAATCTTTATTCACGAAAACAGTATTTATTTCATATGATCCCACAAGTTTTTCCCATACTGATTCCGGATCTCCTTTCAAAATAAGGACAGAACTGCCATACTCAGATACCTTTCTGTTTATTGAGGAGAGCGTTTCGTAAATAAATGTTATCCTGGGATCATCCTCCTGCAGTTCATCAATAATATTGGTATCAAAAATGAAAACAGGTAATACAGGAAAACCTGAATTTATTGCCTGACACAGGGCGTGATTGTCATCCAGCCTGAGGTCTCTTCTGAACCAGAATATATTGGTCTTCATTTTTTTCATGAATTATTTGAGGAAGTCTCAAGTTTTAACGGTTCTAAATTACTGTTAAAACATTAACATTGAACAGATTTTTTCTTACCTTTTGCATTATAAAAATATTAAAGATTATGAGCAGTAAGAAAAGAAATAGGGGAAGGATGCTGGTAATACCGTTAGCGGCAATAGCTCTGGTATTAACTGCCTTCACTGTCAGCTTATTGGCGCCGCAGGAGGATTTGAAAGGCAAGTATTCATATAAGGATTTTGAGACAGCATTGAAATGCAAGTCATGCCACCCCGGGATATATGAACAATGGTCACAGGCAATGATGTCGCAGGCCTATACTCATCACTGGGATGAGATAGAATATTTTGACCTTGCAGTTGCACATGCCAGGGCAAAACCGGAACTTAAAGATGCTGTGGATGGATGCAATGGTTGCCATACCCCGTTGGCTTTTATGGGTGGACCGATGCCTCCGGCCAGGCCATCTGAGAAAACAATGGCCAATGAATCAGTATCTTGTGAGGTATGCCATCTTATTCAATCTGCCCAGACAGATCCTCCATTTAATTTCAGCTATTTAATTAAGCCCGGAATGACCAAGTATGCCGGACGAAATCCTGGAATTGAATCGCCGGCCCATAAGATAGTTCAGAATGATTTTTTCAGGACCACCGAATTTTGCGGGAACTGCCACAATGAAAAAAATCCTTTCGGTGTCTGGGTAAAAAGTACCCAGCTTGAATGGAAAGAAGGCCCCTATTCAAAAGAGGATGTCAGATGCCAGGATTGCCATATGCCAAAGGCAGGCTACCAGTATGCAATTATGGGAAATTTCTATGATGATGCGCGTCTCCACCTTTTTCACGGAGCACATGATCCGGGTAAGGTAAGAGGCACAATAGAACTGAGAATCCAGCCTGATTTACGTGAGGCTGAACCGGGTGAAACAGTTGTCTTTACGGTTGCCTTGTTTAACCAGAAGACGGGGCATAAGTTTCCGACAGGTTCAGTTGAGGACAGGATTGCCTGGCTCCAGGTTGAAGCAACAGATGCCAAAGGAAAAGTTTATCATCTGAATGTTGATAAAAAGGGATTCGAGGGGGAGGAGTATACAATATCAGGTGACAACCTCGCTTACCAGGATATGGGCTTACCACTTAACCTGCCTGATTTTAAGGGAGTGCAGAGAGATGGTATCCCTGAAGGAAACCGTATTTTCAGGATGCCGTATTTTGATCCCGAAGGAAGAATGACAATCATGCAGTGGAATACGGCAAAGCTCGGGGTAGATTACCGCATCGGTCCGAGGGAAGCTAAAGTGGAGAAATTTACCTTCCGCCTTCCTTTCGATGTACCGCCAGGTGAACTAAAGGTAAAAGCCCAGCTTAATTACCAGCTGCTTGTGAAACCTGTAGCCGATTTGCTTAAAGTTCCGGAAGAGGAATCCAGGATAATTGTAGTCAATGACCATACTACATCTCTGACTATATTGCCATAACAGATTATTAATTAACGCATTAATATTTAATTGCGATGAAAAGAGTAACTTTCTGCCAGCTGGCCATCGTGGCTGTAATTATGTCGGTGATTTTACCTGGCAACAAATGCAATGCCATACCTGCATTTGCCCGCAAGTACCAGATCAGCTGCCAGGTATGTCATTCCCCTGTAATGCCAAGACTTAAGGCTTTTGGTGATGAGTTTGCAGGCGATGGATTCCGTATGACAAAATATGAATCTCCAAGATATTTCATTCCAACAGGGGATGACAAACTCTCACTGTTCAGGGAGGTTCCTATCGCTTTCCGGTTTGACGGTTTTGCATCTTACAATTTTAATGATGAGGGCAAGACTGATTTCAGCGCTCCTTTTGTTGTAAAGATCCTGTCGGGGGGAGAGCTTTCTGACAAGATATCCTATTACTTTTATTTTCTCCTTAATGAAACAGGTTCGATTGCCGGTCTGGAAGATGCATTCCTCATGTATCGTGATCTCCTTGGCTCTGGCGTAAATTTCTATATCGGACAGTTCCAGGTGTCTGATCCCCTTTTTAAGGGAGAACTACGCTATACACTGGAACCTTACATGGTTTACAGTGTATCCCCGGGCAATTCAAATGCAAATCTGAAATATGACAGGGGTATAATTTTTGATAAGGGATTCAAAACCGGCACAACCCTGGTAGCTGAGATTGTTAACGGATGCGGGATAGGAGAAGCTGCTGAAGGATTACTGTTTGACAAGGATAAGTATAAAAATTTTATGCTGAGGATCCAGCAGGACATTGGTAAGAACTTAAGCATTGGTATTATGGGATACACAGGGAAAGAGGATCTTACTGATCCTTCGATGATATCAGAGAATGTAACCAACAGCATTAAGATGCTTGGGCCAGATCTGGTACTCAATTTCGATGATAGGTTTGTAATAAATGTGCAATATATCAGACGACTTGATTCGGAAGTTTTTATTGGCACCACCGGAGCTTTACAGGAAGACATAACAACAGACGGTGGATTTGCAGAAGTTATCTATTCTCCTAAGGGCGACATGAGCAAATGGTATCTTACAGGCCTTTTAAATCTCGTGGAATCTAATGCAGATGGCCTTGACTACAGATCTGCAACTCTTCATGCAGGATATCTGCTGAGACGGAATGTCAGAATTGTGACTGAATACACTTACAAATTCTCCGGAGCTAATTATGGAAGGGTAAGTGCCGGATTTGTATCTGCTTTCTGATATTATTTCACTTAACCGGTGAAATCAATTATTGTTTTATAGACCCTTTCACTTGTCTCACCAGGTGTCGGATTCAGTTCCTCTGTTGTGAAGGTCCCTTCAGAGAGATCTATCCTTTCAAACACCATAAGGTACAAATTGAAAATAATCTCCAGGCTTAACTGATACCTGGGTTCCAGAAGAGGGCTTATCTCTTTGATAACTGCTTCTGTTTTTATCCGGTATTCATCTGCCAGTAAATAATAATGGGAGATCAGTTTTCTGAAATTATTGTCAACTGGTTTTCCCTTTGCGAATTCCAGTAACTTTTCCCTTGTAAGATTATTTCCGGCAATTAAGTCATCAGCAAAATAACTCAGGTTGTTCAACTGGTCCTTTTGAAAATCGCGGATTATATGAACCAGGTAACTGAATATAGCACACGGAGTTGCAGCCCATTTAACATCAAAGGGAGGAATTCATATAGCTCCCATTCTTCTTTGAAATACTGTTCAGATGAACAAAGATTGCAGCCGGTGCCACAGAAGCTCCTTCGGAGTACTCAAGAAATGCCTTAAGGGAAGGGAATCCGTCGTTGTTGATATCATAGATCATTGATTTTGCAAATGCTTCCAGAGGCCACAGAGGTATCTTAAACCGTTCTATGGTCTCTAAAAGTTCTGCCTTGTCCGGATTGCACTCTTTGGAAATAATGATCATCTTCATCCATTCATCCACATTGGCAACAAACTCCTTCCTTTCGCCGGCGGCAATCAGTTTGTTTTTTGCCTTATGGTTATCTATCAGATCATCGATCGCGCGCATGAATTTATAGCATGTCTTGGCAGCACAGAATCTTTCATGGTCCCAGAAATTTGCTGCAACAAGTATATTAGGATGATCTGTTATCTTTCTGAAATCAATTGAATCAAATATCTCAATGAAGTAATCCCTTTGTGAATTCATATAATAGACAAGTTATAATCCTTTTAATTTTTCAATATTCGTTCAGATGTTAGTCTGGCTGAGATCAGTATGTTGGGGATTCCGTTGCCTGGGTGCGTGCTGCCACCGACAAAGTAGAGATTCCTGTAGCGGCTGTGCCGGTTATGGGGACGGAAATAGCCCATCTGCAAAAGGTTGTGAGCAAGGCTGCCAAAAACAGAACCCCTGGAAATATTGCATGCACTTTCCCATTTATCAGGAGTATAGCAGATCTCAAATTTAATATGTTCTTCAATGTCTTCAAGTCCCAGTTGTTTAAGCCGGCTGATGAGAGCTGCCCTTGTTTTTTTACCAACAGCATCCCAATCCTGTTTTTTCGATTTATCAACATGACCTGCCCCGACAATAAATGAAAGTGTATCCTGGTTCACAGGCGCTGCAGAGGGATCGGTCCTTGCGGGAGCATGTACATAGAAGCTGGGCCGATCGCTTATACTCTTATCCCTGAAGATTTTGTCAAGTCCTTCACGGAATCCATCTGACAGGAATACACTGTGATGGCCCAGCTGGGGATAGACCTTGTCGAGTCCCCAGTGGTAACAGACTGCGGAGCATGAATACTTCAGCCTGTCAAGCTTCCGTGACTTCCTTTTGTCAGGGAGCAGCATGCGATAAACATACGGAAGATCAGCATTCGCAACTATTATATCAGCACTTATTTCTGTCCCGTCCTCAAAGAGTACAGACTCTGCCTTTTTCCCATTCACTTTGATCCTTGTTACTGGTTTGTTATAATGGAACATAACACCTGAAGACTCGGCTGCGGTCAGAAGTTTTTTAACAATTGTGAACATTCCTCCCTTTGGGAAGAATGAGCCTTCAGTCAGTTCTGCAGCAGGGACCATTGAAAAGAGCGCTGGTGAATTAAAAGGACTCTGTCCGACATAAATATTCTGAAAAGTATATGCCATCCGGAGATGGGTATTCCTGAAGAATTTTGCTGCATATCTGTAATTCGATATGTATGTCTTGAGTTTTATGAGCATGCCAATATTCCTGAAATTGGCAAACTGGAAAAGGTTATAGAAGTTGCGCCCGATAAGCTTGCTTATCCCGATCTTGAAGATCTTATATCCGTCGGAAACATATTTTCTTGATTTTTCATAACTTCCGGATTCAATCTTCTCGAGCTGAAGTTTCATCTTGTTTTCATCAGGTGAGAAAGCAATTACCTCACTGTTGTCGAAATATATCTTATACAGATCCTCCAGGGGCGTTACATCATTATTTTCAAAAAGTGGTATTCCAAGCGATTGAAAAATTTCGCGGTATATGCCCGGCATGATGAGCATTGTGGCTCCAAGGTCGAATCTGTGTCCGTCGCGTATCAGCTGTCCGCAGCGGCCTCCCGGAGCTGAATTTTTCTCATATACGCTTACACTGTATCCGTTCCTTGATAGATAAACTGACGTAGCAATCCCTCCTATGCCTGCTCCAATGATAACTGCCGATTTTTTCAGGACCATTAAAAAATAATTCTGGTTAAAAATATAAATATCTTCATAAAGACGCTATATAATTAAATTTGTCGCATTCAGAAGGCATTAATATCGTTAATTCATTAAGTAGTCATTAAGTAGTCATTAAGTAGCATTAGAGTCATTAAGTAGTCATTAAGTTGTCATTGTATTAGTGACAATTGAATGACCATAAATGACAGCGCAGCGTAATGACCCGATGACGGCCGAAGGCTAAATGACGCGCGCTGCGCAAATGACGCAAGAAGTGCTAATGACCATTAATACGTCAATACACAGTTTTCAGCACAATCTTTTTGTCTTCGCTAAGACTGAAAAGCCATTTTTCAAAGGGTGGCATTCCAAACGTACCTGTCACATTATTCGAAAAGCCATATCCTTCTGTCGGTTTTCCGAGATTATTGGTTTCCATCGCCTGGTTCAGATTTTCATCATGAAAAAATCTGACAGCATATTTTCCTGCCATAAGATTTTTAATTGCAAAGTGACAACTCTTTTCTTTTATGTCACTTATCTCCTGGGTTAACACTTTTTCATTTTCATCAAAAACCTGCAGCATAACCTTCCCCGTATTATTCCTGATGCCGGTAATTTCAATTTGCAGGGTATACTGTGAAAACGTGTAATTGCAAACTATTATAATTGCAGTGATTGTTAAGAGGATTCTCTTCATGTTCATTTTCAATTTATCTGGTTGGCTTTAAAAAAATATTCCCCGGATGATATTTCAATCATTGTTTTTCCATCTGATGTGCTTACAACTTTTATATTATCCGAATCAGTTATTGGAATATCACTCTCAGTTATCATTCCGGGATCAGCCTGAGGAATTGCGACGGTGGCTTTGCAGCTGACTGGTATTTTAACCTTGAGTGAAAACAGATTTTCTTCTTTTTTCCAGGAACTGGAAATTTCACCATGGACTGAATTGTAAGTAGCTTCAGCCCAGGTAATGTCTCCGACCATCTCAGGCTGGATCAGGATATTTTCATAAGATGTTGATGATGGTATTTGCCGGATTCCGCCAAGCCCGCTGTAAAACCATTCCATCAGGTGTCCGAGCATCATGTGATTGTTCGAGACATATTTTAATGCGGCCCACGATTCCGTGAGGGAGGTAGCTCCTTTTGAAAGCTGGTAGCCGTACCCGGGGACATCTGTCTTTGAGTTCATCTCATAAATAAGCTGCGATTGTCCTTCCTGTTCAAGGACCCTTAACAGATATCTGTATCCTATATCTCCGGCCGTAAGCGAATTATTATTTTCTTTCACCGATCTCACAAGGTTTCCGACAATTTCCTTCCTGAGACTGTCATCAGCCATACCGAAGAAGAGTGGCATTGAATAGGCTGTCTGGCTTCCGGTGGAATATACTTTTGTAACAGGATCAAGAAATATTCTGTTAAATGCTTTTCTGATCTCTTCTGCCAGGTTCCCATAATAAAGGGCATCATCCTTTTCCCCTGTCAGTGCAGCCATCATGCCAAGCAATTTTACATCATAGAAATAGATAGATGTTGCTGTAACAGCCTTTGGTGTGAGCTGTGCTTCTCCCGGAAATTTTGGTCCGAGATCGTACCAGTCACCGAGTCCGTGAGTGAGAATATTATTTTTTGAGAGATCCCTGAGGTAATTAACATATTTTTTCATCATCGGATATGATTTTCTGACAGCTTCAATATCACCATACCATTCATACATATCCCACGGCAGTATCACACAGGCACTTCCCCATTCGGGGGAATCGCGGAATCCTTCAGCAAACGGCACGTACTCCGGAGCAATATCCGGAACAAGTCCATTATCAAGCTGTGCCTCAATCATATCATTGATAACTTTATCGTAAAGGTTATGAATGTCATAAATGAACTTTATTGAATTTCCCATAAGATGTGTCTGTTCAAGCCATCCCAGCTTCTCCCTGTGAGGACAGTCGGTTGCCACGCTTGCCAGATTACTTTTTATTGACCAGTTGATGAGGGTATAAATAGAATTGAACAATTCATTTGAGCATCTGAAAGTCCCGACAACAGGAGATGAATTGCGGGTATGCACTAGTTCTATATCCGCAATCACCGGCTGGTTTGCGGGATTTCTGTATCCGGCAGGCACAGCTCCGTCCGTCCTGAACATACCTGAATCCGTAATAGGTGAAACGGGGCATCCAAACCTCCTCATCTTCCCCTTTAAGGATATATGTAAAATAGCATGGATCTCCTGTTGCCTGTTGTGTTACAAGGGAATCGTCATCAAGCAGTTCTCCAGGGGTGAATCTGACTTTCTGACCCTTTTTACCCTTTATTTTGATTTTTATGATCCCCGAGGCATTCTGTCCGAAATCGTAGATGTAGATGCTGTCTCTTTTTGAATAGATTTTTTTACTCTCTATCACCTCTTTAACCATAACCGGATAATCATTCTCAGGCTTGAGTGTTCCATCAGGGCTCTTTACTATCAAAGCCTTCTTCCACTCTTTATCGTTGAAACCGGCCCTGTTCCATCCATCCTGCTCCAGCCTGGCATCATAATCCTCTCCGCCATAGATGCTTGAAAATGTAATGGGTGATGGGGCTGTTTTCCATGTATCATCACTGACGATTATCTCCCTGGAGCCATCACTGAATTGTACCTCAAGCTTCATGATCATTTTAGGGGCGCCATATGCAATGACTAGTTTCCTGTACCGTTCCCTGTTGATATTGTAAAATCCGTTCCCGACAATTGTTCCCAGGGTGTTGGTCCCGGTCACCAGCATATCCGTTACATCAAATGTATTGTAAAGACATGTTTTGCGGTAATCAGTCCAGCCGGGAGAAAGAAAGCGGTCGCCTGTTTTGCTGCCATTGATATATAGTTCATACTGGCCCAGCCCGCTGACAAAAATATATGCATGGGAGATTTTCCGGTCAAGCCGGAACTCCTTCCTGAAGCAGGGAACTGTTGTCCGATTCCTGGCTACATTTCCCAGGTTATCACCATTGCCATGAACTCCGGGAACCAGCAGGAGGGAATCAGCAATATCCTCATAACCAATCCATCGTGCGCCGCTCCAATCACTCTCTTCAAACAATCCTGTTATAAACTCTGCCTGCAGTGCTCCAGTCTGATGGTTTATCATTTTTGTCCCATACACGAACTTTCCAGAAATACTTTGTCGCGGCATTCAGCTGAGGCCCCTCGTATGGTATCCATGCAGATTTACCTGACAATGTTTTTCCCGAATCCCAGATATCTCCATTATTTTTCATGACATTTCTTTGGTCTGTGCTGACGATAAGCTGGTAAGCTTTTTGTTCATCACCGCGGGAGGAGGAAGCAATTATCCAGCTGAACCGCGGTATTCTTCCTGTTCCTTCAGGATTTACCATCCCGTCGCATTTCATTGTCGAAACTGAGAATGAAGAGTCAGTGGCGTTATTGCAGCTGGTCAGAATAAGAACTGGAAAAAGCAAGAGCAGAAGTAGAGATTTTCATTTTATGAGGGATAATATTGTTTCATCAGGTAAATTTATCTGATAAAAATTAAATCCCTGCTGTAAAGTGAAAAAAATAATTTCAGAAGAGTAATCAGAGGATGTCATTGTAAATACGCCTCATGTCAACCCCTCTTCCGAGGGAGATGGGCTAGTGTATTGAATAAAAGATTATTACACCCCTTCTTCCCCGGGAGACAGGGAGATAGGCTTTTGCAGGAGAAGGGGTCAAGGGCAGTGATTTAAGATATGAGGCCCTTATTTCCTAGTACCCAGAGAAGCTATCTTATTTCTTCAGCAGATCCCTGATCTCAGTAAGAAGTAATTCTTCTTTTGAAGGGGCAGGAGGAGCTGGCGGAGGGGCAGCGGCTTCCTTCTTTTTAGCAGCATTCATTGCTTTAATAAGCATGAAGATTACAAAAGCAATAATTAAGAAGTCGACAGTTACCTGAATGAAGTTACCATAATTCATTGTTACTGCAGGAGCAGCTTCAGTGGCTGCTTTCAACACTATTTTCAGATCAGTGAAATTGACACCTCCCAGTAACAATCCTATTGGCGGCATTATGACATCACCTACAATAGAGGATATAATTTTACCAAAGGCGCCACCGATAATTATACCGACAGCCATGTCAACGACATTGCCCTTCATTGCAAAGGCTTTAAATTCATCTAGCATTTTCATTTTGTCAGGGTTTAGTTATTAAAAAAGTTTAAAACTTATAGGAAAGGCCAACTCCAAATATTTCTTTGAACTGAACCAGTGAACGGACAGATTCTCCTGCTTCGATACTGCCGTCGTCATTCCTGTCAAAAGGAACTGCAATATTGTCATCAAATATAAGATGAGTATTGAAATTGAAAGAAATATACTTATTGACTTTCATAGTTAATAAAGTCTCCCAGCTTACATCGATGTTCTGGGGATTTTCAGCATAGTTTGAGAACAGATCAATCTTGGTTGTAAAAGAAACATTCTTCAGGAATTCACTTTTGAAATCATTCCTGGAATAGATGGCTCTTATGTAGCCTCCGAATTCGCTCCTCACAGTCTCACCCGGGTTTACACCAAAAGCTCCCGCGTCAGAAAGCTGCGGATCAGTTACAAAAGTAAATTTGCCAGTCACCGGGGCTATAAAAGCACTGAAATAGTTATCAGGCTTGAAATCCAAACCAAGTGCGAGTGTCAGGTATGCAGGTGCAAAGAGATCTGATATTTTATTTGTGACGTCAGGGTAATTATAGCCGGGTGTCATCTGAGTCTTGAAATTCATCAGAGCTGAGTAATAGAAATTTTTAAATGCCTCCCGTCCGTACTTTGAAAGGATGTCAATTTTATCATCCGTTTTTATGAAATCCTCATCTTTCCCCTGTTTCATAAGGCCATATCCTATATCAAGGGAGTTATCCCATACCGATTTGCCTTGTTTGTAATTGGCAAAACCACTGAAAAGGCCATTAAATGCCAGGGAATTCTGACCGCCTGCCACCCAGTTGGTCAGTGATGTCTGTGCAAGGGTGGCAGTAAAGACTCCACCTTTTTTCCAACCCATAAGTGTATCTGCCGACTGAGTCCGCAATGTTTTTTCAACATCAGTTACCTGGCTGTATGTTATTATTCCAAATACTGTAAATAAAACGATTACAGCTATTATTTTCTTAATTGTTCCCATCTGTGTTATTTTTTTAATATCAATAAAACACCACGTAAGCCATGAATATCACGGCTATACTGGCGTGTTAAATGGCTATTAATCAGAAGTTTATTTTTTAACCTCTTTAATAACGGCTTTAGCAGCATTCTTTTTTACGGACTCAATCCCATTTTTGCAACCACTATGACTTTTATAGTTCTGGCTGACACCAATTATCTGGCTGTTGGAAGCAGAAACTGAAAACCGGAACATTTTTGTCGGAGTCTGGGATTGAGTTACTCTTTTAGGATCGGCAGAATTTTTCTTTACGGATTCGATGCCATTTAAGCATGAAGCTTTAGTTGTATAACCTTCGCTGCTTAGAATTGTTTGTCCGTTGGCAGCTTTCAGGCGGAACCGGAATTCATTGTTTTTGCCACTCTGGTAGACTTCAAATTTTGCCATCTTATTAATTATTAGAGTTATAATTTATTGAATAAAATATAGTAAAAGAAATTGCAATTTAACTATTTTTTTTTGTAACATTTTGTTTCAACAATAGCTTGTCAAAATTGTTTAATGAAGTGTTTATTTTTGAAAATTAATTAAGGATTACATTACCTGAAATTGCACATAAACAATTAAATTGCATACATTGAATTTATAAAAAGCTTTAAAGAATTCAGGATATGGATAGAAAAGAAACATTTACAGTTCATATAAATGAAGGTTATACCTGTAAAGGAGATTATATTGCCCTTGGAAGTGCAATGCTTGACGGAGAGACAATTTCTGATGCACAGGTCAGGGTCCCTTTGAAAACAATGAACAGGCATGGCCTTATTGCCGGTGCTACAGGCACCGGTAAAACAAAAACCCTCCAGGTTATTTCGGAACAGCTTTCAGAAAAAGGAGTCCCGGTGCTTCTGATGGACGTCAAAGGTGACCTGAGTGGTATTGCAATGCCCGGGGAAGAGAAGTCTTTTATAACCGAAAGGCATGCCAAAATAAAGATACCTTATTCAGTTAAGGGTTTTCCTGCAGAAATGATGTCTCTCTCTCATCAGGATGGTGTCAGACTGAGGGCTACCGTTTCTGAATTCGGACCGGTTCTTCTTTCGCGTATCCTCGATCTTAATGATACTCAGGAGGGAGTGCTTGCGGTAATCTTTAAATATTGTGATGACAATAAGCTGGCTCTGCTTGACCTGAAGGATCTTAAGAGTGTTATCAGGTTTGCAACGGAAGAGGGCAAGGAAGAGGTTGAAAAGGATTATGGAAGGATCTCCACTGCCACGACAGGTATAATAATGCGTAAGATCCTTGAACTTGAACAGCAGGGGGCTGAGCTTTTTTTCGGAGAGCTCTCCTTCGATATCAGGGATCTTATGAGGGTTGACAAAAACGGGAATGGTTATATAAGCATTATCAGGCTGACAGACATACAGGATAAACCGAAGCTATTTTCGACATTTATGCTTTCACTGCTTGCGGAAATCTACAGTACAATGCCGGAAAAGGGTGATGTGGTAAAGCCTGAACTTGTGATTTTTATAGATGAGGCACATCTGATCTTCAACCAGGCGAGCCAGGCCCTCCTCGATCAGATCGAAAACATCGTTAAACTTATAAGGTCAAAAGGGGTGGGTCTCTTTTTTGTTACTCAAAACCCGACTGATGTTCCAAACGGAGTCCTCTCACAGCTTGGCTTAAAAGTGCAGCATGCGCTGCGGGCATTTACCGCGGTTGACAGGAAAGCTATTAAACTTACAGCTGAAAATTATCCGCTTTCCGATTATTATAAGACTGATGAAACACTTACAGCTCTCGGAATTGGAGAGGCTCTAGTGACGGCTCTGAATGAAAAGGGAATACCCACCCCTCTGGCAGCTACTATGCTCCGGTCACCTATGAGCAGAATGGACATCCTCACTCAGGCTGAGTTATCGTCAATTAACAATAGCTCTGTTCTTGTACAGAAATACAATCAGGTGATCGATCGCGAAAGTGCCTATGAGATCCTTGGCCGAAAGGTCTCTGACATTAATCAGGACAAAGCTGAAGAGGAGCGAAGGGAGCAGGAAACAAACCGCAGGAGAGAAGAGGAGCGATCCACTTCCCGGACATCTTATGGCAGGAATACAAGATCCGCTCAAAACCAGATGGTAAAAGTCCTGACCAGCGCCACATTCATCAGAGGCATCTTTGGAATACTGAGCAAGGTGATGAGAAAATAGGTTTTACCTTTTTATCCTGACACTGTCAACAAGATATTGGGAATCACCCCTCCAGAAGACAGTACCGTTTTTCTGCTTGTAGTGGACAATAACCATGTTTCCCTGGAGAGTGTCAAATTCTCTTACCAGTGATTTGTTTATCATTGAAAAAAGAAATTTTTCCGAGGCAAGGGTAACCTCCCTGTTTGAAGAAACACTGCTCAGTATCATCTCTCCTTCATAGGTTTTGAAAAGAGCTCCCTTGCTCGAGAATTTTTGAAGCAGGCCTGCACGGTATCCTTCACTGTATGTATAGAAATACTTCCAATAGATAAATATCCCTCCGACAATTACGATCAGGATAAGAAACCATCTCAGAAATACTCTGGTTTTTCGCATAGCCTGTGCCCAGAATGAGGGTTTTACAGATGATGATGAGTTACTCATATTGCAATATTTTGTTTAAACAAATTTATCATGTTTTTCAATGCAGAAACCCGATTCGGTAAATTATTATTGTCTGACTGAACCTTTACAGTATTAAATTTTGATAAGTTTTAAAAGGGCAGTCTTCCGGTTCTCCAGAAAGAATACCCTGTTGCCCCTGTTGCATTCTCGTATAAAATCCTGAAGACTCTTACTTTTATATTTTGAAAAGTCACCAACTATGGCAAGGTGCATTCTGTAGTTTGAGAACTTCTGAAGAATCTCTCCGGCAAGATTGGTTTTCAGATCAAAGAAATCCGGGTTTATCTGGGTTTCATACAGAATTATTTTCCCGGAATCCACGGCACCTGATTCGGCAATCAGATCCAGGGTGTCATCGATGCTGTTTATAACAATATTATCCGATATTATCTCGGTAATTTTTCCGGCAGCTGTCTCATGTAGTATGATATCCATTTTGAAGAGATATTAAAAGTAACTCTAGTTCGAATCTCCGGCAGTAAAATATATCCGGAACGAAGGAACCGGTTCGTCATATATAATTGAATCAGGCATATTTCCGATAATCCTGAAACGGTCAGAAGAGATCTCCTTGTCATGGTTAAGATAGGTCTGAAGGAACAGAGTCTGGGAGTTCTTTATTGAATCAACTCTCGCCTTCAGTTTTTCCGCTCCGATAAATTTTCTGCAAACCTCCGCCAGACTGGCTTTTACAAGCAAGGAGTCAGAGGGAAACTTTCCAAGAACGTACTTTGACAGGATACTGTCCGGAACCTGTTCCTCATCTGTTCCATCGTTGCCAGCTGACCCTCTGTAAGCCTCAAGGGTCATCAGGTGAGAAAGAGTGTCTGATTCTTTTTCAAAGTTGAAACAGTAAACCAAATCCAGATTAAGACCCGGTTTCTTGTTCAGGATATCTGCCAGCATATCTACTGTCTCCAGATTCTTCTTGTCGGGTGAAGGATCAGAGAGCATAAGATTTATTTCCTTCAATGCCTCAGGGTCAACCTTAAACAGATCGGCAATCATATTGACAGGTGAGACGGCTGCCTTCACAAAGAGGGTTCCAATTGCACGGAATATTATTTTACGCAGGTTTCCCACTTTCACATCCTCCCCTTTCATTTCAACAGGTGTCTTAAGATCGATAATTCCATCCTTGTCCGACATCACACCCAGCGCCAAACGAAGGGGGATGTTATATTCTGTTTTTTCATCACTCTTTTTATCAAGGGTGAATTTACGGAAGTAAACGCTGTTATTGCTTATGAGAGAGTTGGCTCTCAGCTTGTTCTGACTGCTGAAGTTCATTCTACCTCCCGTGACAGGAAATCCGAAGTAATGCCTGAAATAGGAATCCATATCCTTCATTCTGAATTGAACAAAGGATACTGAGATATCCAGATCGCTTGTGCTTCGGGGATTAAAAGCGAAGTCAGCCTTAAAATTGCCTGTTCCGTTAAGTCCCGCCGACATGCTGACATCAATCCAACCAGGAATTTTGGCATCCGGAGCACTTGTCATCAAAATTTCGTCGATAGCATATTCGAATGGATACCGGAGTGTTTTATCTGATATCTGGATCTTGCCGTTCCCAAGTTCAATTTTTGAAAAGGCAAATGAACTTCCATCCTGAGTCCCTGAAGTGTTGTCAGCTTCCGTGAGTGTATCGGCCTTCGTTTCAGCTGAAGGTTTCATTATGGCCAGCCAGTTATTAGTCGTATCGATCAATTCGAAAAGGAGAAAAGGCTTTTGAAGGTTAATTGAATTGATTTTTAACCTGTTTTTCTCAAGCAGGAGGGTATCAATATCAACTGTAAGGTCATCAAAAGAGAAGATTGTTCTTTTAAGGGTATCCTGAAGCTGAAAATCAAATATGTGGTTTATTCCGTGAACCGAGAGATTCATAATACTCCTCATGTCACCTTTAATCAGGATGTCATTTGAGAGGTATCCGTTCAGCGCGGAAATGTACAAGCTGTTTTGAGCATATGGCTCAATTATATTAAGGTTCAGGCTGTCGAGCCTGAGGTTAACAGTATAGGTGCTGTCAGCCTGGTCAAGAGCAAGGTTAGAGTAGAGGCGGCCACCATCGGTGAATCTGAAGTCAACACCAAGCCTTGTGGAGTCGCTGTTCCAGGTAAAGCCCGGAATATTAAGGTCAACCCTGTTCATTGATATGGTGTGGTTGAGAACCTGATCGGTATATTTTACGAAACCCCTGGTTATGCTGATATTATTAATAATGTATTTCACAGGTATCTCAGGAACAGAATCAGTCCCTGCCGATACAGAGTCACCAGGCATCAGGTCAGAGAAATTGAAAATATCTCCATTCTGCAGTACCTGAACACTCGGATCATCGAGGATAATGTATTTAACAAAAAACTCATTCTTAAACAGAGGCAGGTAATTAAGATTGATTTTCAGCCGTTTAAAGCTAAGGAATACTGTTCCGGCATCAGATTCAAATAGTTGTAGATCATGAATCCTGAGTGTGCCGGTGAAATAGTTGAACCGGATCTTATCTATTGCCAGGCTGCGTCCTATAAGTTCCGGACTATGTTTAACAATATACCCGTTTTATTGCCGATGCGAGGGGCTGCAAAGAGGAGGATGGCAATAAATAAACTGATTGCTAAAATAATCTTATATCGTTTTTTTATGCGGAGTTTTTTCATTCAGATTTTCGTTTTTTATATTACAAATGTCGACAGAAAAAAGGGAAAAAGGAAAATAAGATTTTATATTTTTGGGACTGAATACTATTGGATCAGAATTTCTCAATACCACCAGATAACAAGACAGAATAACAAAAAAAATCCTTAAGTGTTTCTGAATAAATCATCTTAAAATGTTCATATTATGCGATCAATCAAGATTTCCTTATTATTACTGACAATAACTGTTGCTTCTTTTGCGCAGGGGAATACCTCAAAAGAGGCAAAATGGATCTGGTATCCGGGTGATTTCGAAGTATGGCTTCATACAAAGGTTGGATGGCAGAAGACAGGAGCGCGGACAGCCATATCCTCCGTTCTGGCGGATAGATTCTCACTACGGGGTTGTTCTCTTCGGGAAAAAGTATCATATTCCGGATCCTGAAAAAATTCAGATTTATGCTGACGGAAAGTACCAGATAAAGCTGGATGGGAACATGATTTATAATTTTGATCCCCTTAATTTTGAATTGCCCGGCGGAAGATCACTCCGTTGAAGTCCTGATCGAAAATTTCAGTTCCGTACCCTCTTTGCTTATCAGAGGATGAAACCTTATTTACCGATGATAGCTGGCAGGTAACAAATCAAAACCTGAAATTCTATAATGCAGCTTCAGGCATATTCAGTGATCCCCGGTTTCCCCCTTCGACTTTTCAATTATCTCTGAAACCGGTGAGTGGAAAGATAATTGAAAAATCTTCCGAATCAATGCTTGTTGATTTTGGCAAAGAGACATTCGGGAAAGTTGTGGCGGAGAATGTGAAGGGTAATGGAAAACTAAAATTATACTATGGCGAAGACCAGACAGGAGGCTCTCTGCTCGAAACACAGGCAGAAACATTTGATTATATTGATGTTGACAATATAATTACTTCAAATGATACAACTGATACCAGGGCATTCCGGTTTATCTATGCTGTATGGGATCAATCAGTAAGTATCGACAATATTTCAGCTCTTTATGAGTACCTTCCCCTTGAAGAGAAAGGATAATTTTGAATGTTCCGACAGCCTTCTTAACCAGATCTATAATACCTCACTTTATACTTTGCATCTTAATACCCGGGAGTTCCACCTTGACGGCATTAAACGCGACAGATGGATATGGAGCGGTGATGCATACCAGAGCTATCTTATGAATTTTTATACCTTCTTCGATCAGGAAGTCAATAAAAGAACCATCAATGCTTTGATTGGCCATGATCCTGTTGAAAGGCATATCAATACAATTCTTGATTATTCATTTTACTGGCTGATAGGTATCTATGATAATTACATATATACAGGAGATACTGCCTTTATCAGACAGATCTATCCGCGAATGAAAACATTAATGGAGTTTAGCCTCGGGAGATCAAACAGGAACGGATTTGTTGAGGGACTTCCCGGTGACTGGGTATTTATTGACTGGGCACCTATTGATAAAATCAGGAGAGGTAAGCTTTGAACAATTGCTTCTGAGCCGCAGCCTTGAGGTGATGTCACAGTGTGCAGCATTGGCAGGCGACAGGGAATCTGAAGATAAGTACGGCAAATTATCGGTGAAACTTAAACAAAAATATCATTGATACATTCTGGTCAGACAGTAGAAATGCATTTCTTCATACAAGGACCGATGGCGTATTATCGCAGGATGTGACCAGATATACCAACATGTTTGCCATCCTGTTCGATTATGTGGATGATGATAAAAAACAACTTATTAAGGAGAATGTAATTCTGAATGATACGATTTTGAAGATCACCACACCCTATATGAAATTTTATGAGCTGGCTGCATTATGTGAGATCAATGAAAAGGAAAAGGTGCTGCAGTTTGTAAGAGATTACTGGGGTGGTATGTTAAAGCTTGGAGCAACCACCATATGGGAAGCCTACGATCCCTCCCAGAAAGGTGATGAGCATTATGCAATGTACGGACGTCCGTTTGGGAAAAGCCTTTGTCATGCATGGGGCGCTAATCCGGTGTATTTGTTTGGCAAATACCTGCTAGGGGTAAAACCGCTAACTCCGGGTTACACGACTTACCTGGTTGAGCCTTCCCTGGCCGGGTTGAAATGGATAAAGGGAAGAGTGCCTACACCTCATGGCAATATTGAAGTTTATGCTGATAATAAGATCAATGAAAATCAAGACCGCTGAAGGTGAAGGTATTTTACGTCTCCACAGCAAAAAGCAACCGGTTGCAGAGAAGGGTGTTGAAGTGAAAAAACTGGAGGAAAACTATTATGAGATTAAATTAATAAACCCCAATAAAGAGTATTTAGTTAAATATTGGTGAAAATGATCAAAATCATTTGGGATTATTTAGCATTGATGTGAAAACAATAAACGGGCAGGTAACAGTTGTCATATATACTGGATTCTGACGGTGCCCGGATGGGTGAAAACATTCCCAGGGGGCACCATAATTGCCTCCTTTTCTGAAATCATTCGTACGCAGATCATCTATATAATCATTTGCCAGTTTTTGCGCAAGACTGAAATCGGCTTTAGATATGGCATAGCAGATCCATCCGGTAGGAGTGCCCCAATAAGCGCCATTCTGGTAAGTATTCTTCTTTGCAAGGGAGGATTCCCATGATGTGTTTTCATTATAATCGTCAATTGTAAGAACATGCCGTATATTCCCATTACAGGATAAATATCCTTTTTCATAGGCATCGGCAAGAAAACGGCAGGCTTTTTCCATTTTATCTCCATCAAGAATTTTCAGATATACAGCCAGCCCCGTACCCCATATATCTGCCTGTCTGCTCATCCCTGTTGATGCGAGCAGCATTCCTCTCTGATCGATGAATAATTCTGGTATTGCGGCCTTTATTTTATTTGCAATGGAACTGTATTTCCCGGCAAGTGAAATATTGCCGGTAATTTTAAAAATTTCAGATAGTTCATTGGCTGCCCGGAACTTAAGAATGGATGAAAAACACAGATCACCCGTAATTTCAATTGCATCACGGAATCCAAAATCAACACCCCTGTAATCATTAGTTGTGAAGACAATGTGGTTATCCAATCTCGAAGGGGGAACCATGAAAGCAGCTTCAAGCCTGTCAATCAGACTTCTATCATTGATCTTCTGTTCTAATATTCGAATATCGGATGTAGTTTTTACATAGTAATACGCCATATGAATGAAGAAAAACTGATCATCATAGGGAGGGAACATCCCGTATGTTTTATTTCCCTGGTCAGTATAACCCAATGTTCCCGGGAAATAAACGGGTAAACCGTCATCAATCCGGATATGGTCTGCAATTGCACCATATGGCACCATACTTCCTCCAGCTGTTATCCAGGGCTGATCACACTGAGTCGATGCCGTCAGGAGGAGCATATGTTTCTGTTCTTCATTACTTATGAATCCGCATTCGACTGACATGGCATAATCGCGTATCCAGAATGCAGGATAGCAGTTCCTTCCACCTGGTCTGATCAGAACCCCGCCTGTGCTGTTCGGACCATACTGCCCGGCTATCATTTGTCCGGGATAGATACGGGAACTGTCAACCACTTCTCTTGTAAGCTCTTTGAGGAAATTGAAGTTGCTTTCTGAAAGAATCTGCTCCGGATTGTCGGAATTTCTATTCTGGGCAATAATATTGTAACTGCACAGTAATAAGAACAGAATAAAATAAAGGGTTTTTGTTTTCAAGAGGTTTTTGTTTTTCATAGATATAAAGGTAAAAAAAGGATTAAATCAACCACCCCGGCCGGGATCTAAATCTTGTAATAATCATAAAATCAGTCGTCCCGACGCCTTCCTTTTAGCCTGGCTCTTCGCTAAATTTGCACAATGTGCAAATTCTTAACGCTCAGCCCCCTTCAAAAGGCTAATCTTTCATCACATCTATTTAATGTTCTCCGTAATGCACATAAAAACAATTATATACAGTTATTGTTTTAGATTCATGAGATTCCTCGCTGCGCTCGGAATGACAGTTCATTTATAGATCAGGGGGAGGGAGAAGCGGCGATTCGTCAAAAATTTATTCAATAATAAAATGACCGTTCGAATCGCCGCTTCTCCCTCTATACTAATAAATTAGCATGTCATTCCGAGCGCAGCGAGGAATCTTCCGGACCATTCAAAGTAAATTTGAAAATTGATTAGCGGGTTTAAAGTTGAACTGGAAGATAAAATGTGTATAAAGATTAGTTCAAAAGGAGAGCCTGCCCCGCCCTGGCGGGGGGAAACTTTTGCTAATCTCCGCAGTTACAATTCTACTCTTAAGTTGACAGCTATGCCTTCAAAGGGAGAATTCTATTCTTATTTTACAAATGCCTTTACCACAACAGCTTCTGCTGCTGACTGGTTTACTATCCTGTAACTCCCTGCGGCAGCCGGTATCACAAAAGTCTCAGCATAACTGAACTGCTGTGACAACCCCTTTTCCGTCTTAACAAGGATTTTCTCTCCTTCAACCAGGCTTAAAACGTGGCATTTATTATCTGTTTTGAGATCAACCTCACTTTTAAAATGGATGCGGTGGACATCATATAAATGTTTTTCATGCGTCGGCAGATGATATATCTTCCACTCATTCCCCTGTTCAATCAGGACAGGTTTTGAAATAAGGTTCTCTTTTACATAATCTCCTTTGTATCCGAAATTCAGATTTTCCATTCCTCTTTCAATATTCAGGTCCCTGGGTTTTCCATCCAGATTCAAACGGAGCCAGTCATACATTTTGAAGGTAAAAATATACGGTGTGGAGCTGATCTCAAGAACAAGATTGTTTATTCCCGATCCGTGAATTGTGCCATAAGGTATCAGAAAAAGATCGTGTTTTGATGCTTTATGTTTCTGAACAAATCTTTCAATATCAATTGTTATGGATTCGGTGAAGCTCTTCTCAAGTTCATTTCTGAATTCTGAAGGGTCAATATTATCCTGGAAACCTAAATATACAACTGCATCGTCCTTTGAATCAAGTATATAATATGTCTCTTCCTGTGTAAAATCCTCGCCGAAGTGCTTTTTGGTGTATTCTGGCCTGGGATGGCACTGCACTGACAGGTTCCCGCCATCAAAGGTATCAAGAAAGTCGAAACGGATAGGAAAATCAGTGCCAAACCGTCCATGACAATCACCAATCACAGCCTGACCATCCTGGTACATAAGAGTATCGAATGATACTTCCAGCAGCCTGCCTGAGCTTTGAAAAAGTAGTCCGTTTTCGGGAACAATCAGCTCAAATGACCAGGCATAATTGGGCACCTCATTGTTGAGTCCATGTATATGATCCTTTATCCATGTCCCGCCCCAAACACCGGGCTCAAACCATGGCCTCACCCTGAAAACATTATGGCTCAGAACACCCAGTGATTGTCTCAGGAGTTCACCCTTCATCCAAAAAGGATTTTCAGGTCTCTGCCCGTCAATTATCAGATCAATTTCAGGAAGTAAACTGCGTTTATGCTTATTCAGAACCGGCCAGTCAACAAAATAAAAGCGCTTATACATCACTTTTGGATCATATGGAACCGAAGCTCCGAGATTTGTTACAGATCCCGCCCGTGACCGGAATTGGATCTCATTTTTCGGAAGGTCAATATATGCCAGCAAACCTTTCCAGCCTGAGAGTGATGCTCCGGGACCTATTATCAGATTAATATCGGCAACGGGATCAGGTGATAATTTACTGAATGCGTTGAAATCGAAAAAATCCTGAAGATTCAGATCAGCCCGCTTTCCGAAGAGCGGATCATCTCCTCCCATGAAGGGAGAGATCATCGCCCCGATCATCGCAGGGTGAAGAAAAAAATCAGCAGCCTTTTTCCATGATGTTGTCAGTCCAAGCTCTATTAATGCTTTGTCAAGTTTTTCCTGGAATAGATCAAAGTATACACCACCATAGCCCTCGAAGATCACAATTCTGTATTTTGATACAAATTCCGCTAAAACTTCATATCCTTCAAAGATCTTACCTTCCTCAAGTTCGAATGAAGGATAAATATCATAGGTCCCTGCATCATGAGCAGGTTTGATTTCAGGTAAAAGATACTGAACGGTTTTTCTCCGGTCATTATTTAATTCCTTTTTCTCCAAGGAGGTATAATTATAATTTCTCTGCTAATATAATACTTCCGGCACGTTCTAAGTTTTTTCCTGCCAAGGGTTTTTATTGGCGATTTAATTTTATTTTTAATGAATAATTGAAAACTCTTTGTTCTGAATATCCGGACCCGGTATGCCCGAACTATATATCTTTTAATTATGTTGAGCATAATCTGGAAACTATTGATCCGTAACATCCTGAAACACAAATTGTTCACATTGATTAACATAATGGGTCTTGCCATAGGTCTTACCTCCTCATTGCTGATAATAATGCATGTCTCCCATGAGTATAGTTATGACACTGAATGGGACAATGCTGATAATATTTACCGGATCAGCTTTGACCGTTATCAGAATGGTGCACTTAGTTTCAAAAGCGCAAGGACGCTTGGCGGAATGGCCCGGGTAGTAAGGGAAAAAATCCCTGAAGTCATCGGAAGCACTGAAATATTCAAGGATATAGTAACGGCTTATAATGAAACCAACCAGATCGATGATATTGATATGTTCGCGACTGATTCCACTTTCTTTAGTGTTTTTAAGCTTGACTTTATCGATAAGCAGGGCGACAATCCCTTAATAGGTCTTTATTCCTCAGTACTCTCCGCATCAGCTGCAATGAGTCTGTTCGGGACCACCGATGCAGTCGGGAAATGGTATAAAGTATGCCAGGGCTGGCGTTTCTGTGTTACAGGAGTTTACCGGGACCTGCCTTCAAATACGCACCTGCCGTTCGACATGCTGCTATCCATTCCTACATATGATTTCTATTTTCAGAACTGGGATGATGCAACTGGAACTGAAATAATAAAGAATCCGGATGCACATATCAATAATAAACCGGTTACAAGCTGGGATTGGGGTTATAACGGATACTATTCCTATATACTGACCAGTCCGGGATCAGACCCGGCGAACATTGAATCACAGATCAGTAAAATAGCAGTGGATTATACCAGGCAGATAACTCAGAATGACGGAAAGGCGGAGTTTCATCTTCAACCAGTAAAAAGCATCCATTTGAAATCAAATCTCGAACACGAAGTAATGCCTAATGGGGACCGGAATTCAGTTATAGCACTGGTTTTCATTGCACTGGTGATTATTTGTTTTGCATGGATAAACTTTATAAACCTCACCCTTGTCAGGGCTGTCGAACATGCCAAATCAGTGGGTTTGCACAGGATAGCCGGAGCCATGAAAAAACAGCTTCTGGCCCAGTTTATGCTTGAGGCTTTAGTCACAAACCTGATAAGTATTATTATTGCCCTGATACTTTTATTCCTTATCAAAGACCTGTTTGCTGCATTGACGGATATGCCGGTTGCTGATTCCGTCAGCTGGCTGTACGGGGCTGTTCTTTTAATCCTTATCATTGCAGGGATCCTGATCTCCGGTCTGGCTCCTGCATTGTATCTGGCATCGTATAAACCCATTGATCTTTTTAAGGGTATAAGGTCTTCATCAGCCGGTAATCTGGATATGCGCAAAACCCTGGTTGTTACTCAGTTCACAGCATCGATATTTCTCCTTGTGGTGGTTCTGACTGTTTTCAAACAAATTAATTTCATGAAAACCCGGGATCTTGGCGTAAATATAGAACGGACACTTGTTACTTATTCACCTCCGACAATGAACAGACGGCCGACAATAATACCAAAGCTGAACAGCTATAAGGCAATGGTCAGAAGTACCTCCGGCATTGAATCGATTTGTTCGTCAAGCGCCATTCCGGGAAGAGAAATTCTATGGAAGCGACAGGATATAAGGAGAATACAGGATCCTCCCAATACAATGAAAACCTATGCATATGCCTATATTGACCATGATTTTATTAAAACATTTGGACTAAGTTTAATTGCCGGACGAGACTATTCTGAATCTGAGAATGAAAGCGGGAATGCAGTCATAATAAATGAGAAGGCCCTGAATCAGCTTGGGTTTTCAAAAATCGAGGAGGCTTTGAATTCATATATTCTGGTGGGCGATAAGCAATTTGAAATAGTGGGAATTCTGAAGGATTTTCACCAGGAATCCTTAAGGCGGGAAATAAAGCCAATCCTTTTTTTCTATGGATACATCTGGATGTCGGATATTGGATACTATTCCATCAGAATTAATTCGGCAGACTTGCAGAAAACAATAATAAGTATTGAGGATGTCTGGAAAAAGGTCTACCCTGAAGATCATTTTAAATACTTCTTCCTGGATGAAGAATTTAATTCCCAGTACCGCTCAGTAATTGCATTTGGGCGCGTATTCACCCTGTTCTCCATGCTGGCTATATTTGTTGCCGGGATTGGGTTGTTTGGACTAGCAATATATTCCACACACCAGCGAACGAAGGAAATCGGTATACGCAAAGTGAACGGAGCCAGAAATTCAGAGATACTTATCCTGCTAAATAAAGACTTCATAAAATGGGTGGCAATTGCATTTGTAATTGCTGTTCCTTTGGCCTGGTATGTAATGCACAACTGGCTGGCGACTTTTGCTTTCAGAACCAGCCTCAGTTTATGGATTTTTGTACTGGCAGCGACCGGAGCACTGGGGGTTGCATTGATTTCTGTTACCTGGCAAAGCTGGAAAACAGCAACCGGTAATCCTGTTGAAGCATTAAAGTACGAATAGAGCTTACTTTCTTTTTAGGATAGCAACGAATCCTCCGTTTTGAGCCATTGTCACCTTGAAGCCATCACCTGATTTGACAGATTTTATTGTCTTTCTGATTTCCATAGGTTCCTTGTCAGAATTTTTGGCATCAGCCCATATTTCAGCTTCATAATTTCCGGCAGGCAGAAAGTCGAGCTTCAGTTCGATACTCTTCCCGGTGCTGTTATTCATAACACCAATGTACCATTTATCACCGCTCCGTTTTGCAATTGCAACATGATCTCCGGGATACCCGCTGATAAATTTGATGTCATCCCAGACTGTCGGAACGATTTTCAGAAAATCGGACCCCGGCTTGCTGAGTATATTATCAGGATGATCGCAGACCACTGTCAGAGGGCTTTCATATATTACGAATTTCGAAAGCTCCGCAGCCCGTGTGTTCCACACAACTGCAGGTGTCTTTTGTTTAAACTGCTCTTTTGTTACATTAAGAAATGCCCCGGGTGTATAATCCATCTGCCCGGCCAGCATCCTCGTAAATGCCAGTTTGACATTGTGCTCCGGACTCATTTTATCTGAAAATTTGTAATACTCATTCCCCATTACACCCTCACGGGTAATCATATTGGGCCAGGTACGGATTATTCCATCGGGTTTATATGCTCCGTGAAAGTCAACCATCAGATGGTTTTCGGCAGCGCATTCGATTATATCATGATACCAGTTTACCATCTGCTGATCATCGCGGTCCATGAAGTCGATTTTTATTCCGGCAATACCCCATTTCTTATAAACCGGAAAGGCCGATTTGTAAGCCGAATTCCTGTTAACATCACTCGAATAAAGCCATACCATGATCTTTACATTTTTAGACCGCGCATAATCAATGATCTCAGGCATGTTTATCTGCGGAGCCCATTTCGTTATATCAGCTTCAGGGACGTTGAATTTCCCATACCATTGCCAGTCGACAAGCATGTATGGCCAGCCCATTTCAGATGCCAGATCGATGTACTGCTTAATTACAGGCATCTCCATTTTAACCTCGCCGCTCCACCAGTGATCCCATGCGCTTATTCCCGGTTTGATCCATGAGGGATCCTTGATGGCACATGGGTCATTGAGATTCTGGATAATTTCAGATTCTATCAAAACTCCGGGAGATTCACCTATCATCAGTACTCTCCATGGTGTAAAAACTTCATCGTTAAATCGTACCTTGACACCATTATCGGCTTCTCCGGGAACCGGCACCAGCTTTGTGGTGAGCTGATTGGCTGTACCATTTGTTCCGATGTAGAAAGCTGCATAATTATCTATTTTGGCTTCGGTGATTGCTACCCAGCAATGATTGCCATATTCCATAAGCAATGGCATTCCTGCAACGGATTTTTCATTCAGGAAGCTGAGAGGATGTTCAAAAAATTCGGCTTCATTTGAGGAGGCGTAACCTCCATACTCCACAATCCAGGCTTTCGGATCACCGGGAATACTGAATGTTGTTAATTCCTTAACAATCTGTCTGTCACCAGCCTTAGCTCCCCGCAACAATTTATACCTGAAAGCTGCACCATCATTGTAGGCCCTTATGTACAACTCCATCTTCCGCATCGGACCGGAGTTTTCCTTTAAAGTCAGCTTCAGTTCATTATAATTATCAGTTATCTCAGCATGTTTCGACCTTACAACCGGCATCCATTTTTCATTGAAATTCCTGAGGGACTGATCGATTATTTTAAAGTTGCCTGTCATAGGCTCTTCATCCTTAAGCTCGAATCCCATCATGGATGGATTGACAACCGGACGGCCCTGCCAGGTCACAGAATAGCTTAGTTTATCATTGTTGCTGATGGTCACAATAATGTTGCTGTCCGGTGATTTGACTGTAATATTCTGGCCATTTGTCTTTACAGAAATCATTACAATAAAAAGTATTAGGCATTTTTTAACCGGGTGCAAATTTGGATTTTTACTCATATTAACAAAACTTAAATTATTTGCAGTCATTCAAAATAAGTTATTCATATAATAATTATTCCATCGGTTTTTCTTGGTGCAACTTGGTGCCATTGTGTCTTGGTGGCCTTAGATCTTTTGCCACCAAGGCTCCAAGACACAAAGAATCACTAAGAATTTGCAAAATAGAATTTCAAACAAAGTTAATCAATAATGTAAATGTCAGAACTGGTTATTTCTTCAGCCAGATTTTTTGTCCGGGTTCAGTCTGAATGATCAGGATGTTGTTATTCAGTTTATATGGGACAGAGCATTTGAAATCATCATTCTTAAAAGGGTTGGCTAATTTCAATTCACCCCCTTTTTCAGACACAATATTAACTGTGGAAATCTCTCCCGTTTTCATATCTGCGGATACGAGGAAAGCTCCTTCTGTCCGCAATGTTGTAAAACCAACATCTTTCCATTCATCGGGGATTGCCGGAAATATTCTGACTATGCCTGTATGGCTCTGTATGAGCATCTCCTGTATGCCTGAGGCAAAAGCAAAATTTCCTTCGAGGGTAAACGGACGATAGGTGAACTTTGACTTGCCTGTGCCGGATTGGTCTCCGTTTACATGGAAGCTGTTCCTCAGGCAGAAATCTGTGGCAAAGGTTAAAAGAGCTTCAGCAGCTCCGCTGCCATCAAAAGCCCTTGCCTTTATATTTCCGAGCCAGCTGTAGGAATATCCGCACCACCAGTCCGGTCCAACCTTATCGAGGGTGGCAATAGTTGACCTGATGATCTGCTGATCTCTTTCTCCTTTCGACATATCAACCAGGGCCAGGGGATGAAATGCGATGAGATGGGAAAAATGTCTGTGGGACTCATTATATGGCTTTCCTTTGACGTAGGTGAAACCTGTTTCAGGATCAATATCATACAATGGCCACTGTGATAAAATTGTCTTCCAGTGCTGAGACTCTTCCGGTTTCTCAACCTCATCAGCCAGCTCTGCTGCTTTTTCGAATGTCCATCTTACAAGTCCAAGGTCAAAATTGGTCATATCGGTGAACCAGGCTTCCCGGGAGTTATTGTATATTTCAGGGCTTGAGCTCAGGGGCAGTCTTCTTAATCCGTCATTACCTGTTACTGATAATTCCTCAAAATATCTGGCCACTTCCTTTATCCAGGGATATGCCTCTTTTTCAAGAAATTCCCGGTCCATGGAATATCTCCAGTGAAGGTAATAATGATGTGCCAGCCACGCGGAGACCGTAGGACCGAAAGAATACTGGATCCAGCCGCCCATTGGTTTTCCCGTGAGGGTTGTCACACCAGGTACGTTAAGTCCTGGTACTCCGAAATATTCTCTTGTATATTTTTCAAATTCAGATTTGTTTTTTTCCAGCCAGTCAATAAAACCACTTTCCTGGGTGAGATGATTTGAGCTATAGGCCGGCCAGTAGCTGAGCTGAGTATTCAGGTCATGATGAAAGTCTCCTTTCCAGGGTGGAAGTTTGCCATTGTCAGCGGTCCATACCGCCTGCAGTGAAATGGGAGGAGCGCCATTGCCTGTAGCTGCTCCCAGCTTGTACATCTCAAGATACCACTGCCTGTTAAGAACAGAATCGGGAAGTGATATGCCGGATTGTGACCAGAAATTCGTCCACCATGCGCTATGGTTTTTAAACTCCTCCCGGTAACCGCGATTCAGGGACAAAAGTGTCTGCTCCGCTGCCTTTAACTGTTTTTCCCAACCTGGAAATTCTGAGCTGATGCTCCAGCAACCCTCAGTAACATTGTCCTCTGTTTTCCACCTTATATTTACCTGGTACTGGAATCCTCCCCAGCCTTTTTGATTGTATGTTACTGAATTGTCTTCCGTAATTATTTCCCCGCCCGGATACCCAAGGAGCCGCAGGTCCTGGCCGGAATGGGAATTATCAATGGATGATTGCCCGTCAACAGTGTAAGCAGGCGGGATAAACAGAGGTGTCAGGCCTGTCCCGGAACCCTGTAACCGGAACCAACCTACCGGGCTTTCAGCATTGACGAAGGTTTCAAGAGTTATCCCGTTCTTCCATTTAATTACACAGAGTGCATTATCCAGTTTCAGTTCTGCTGACTCAACTTCACCAAATGATGAGATATCAAATTCAAGCGCCCCTCCAGGTATTTTCGACGGAGCCGGATTACGGTCATAAGGGGCATCAAACATATTCTGGACAAGGGAGTAATTATCTTTTTCCCATTGTTCCTTTACCCATGAATATTTCCATTCCGGCTTATCGAGGTTTTCCATTGGCCGAAGGTCCCACAGATCTGCCCTGTCGAGGGAAAACCTGAGCCTGTTCTCTTTTTCCCAGACAAGCGCTCCAAGCATCCCGTTGCCGATAGGAATCGCTTCGTCCCATGTTGAGGCGAGCTGATGGAATCTGAGGTCGGATTCCGATCCGGGCATTAAACCGGACCTGTTTAAATCAGTTTGGCAAGATGCAAGAATGAGTAAACAAATGATAATAAATATATTTTTCATCATTTTAGAATTAAACACGGGCACTAAGGTCATGGGGAAGAGGGTTTGATAAAGAAAGAATATAATCCATAACTATACTTTTGATTATGTTGGCAAATTTTAAATCAGGTATTTCTTCTTTTGTGAAATATTTTGCACGTTCCCCTTCAAGCAGGGTGATCTCTTCAATCGGCAGGTTTATTTTTCCTGAATAGATATATTTGATATTCTCGTAAGCATCACCGGTAAGACATTCAAACTTTTTAAAAAAAGTATAATCTTTTAAATCGATATTGAGTTCTTCTTTAACTTCCCGGACAAGAGCCTCTTCAGGTGTTTCACCTTCTTCCATATGTCCGCCGATGAGGTCCCAGTGATTCGGGAACGGGATCCACGATTTGTTGTCACGCAGGGCGAGTAAAAATTCCCCTTTATCGTTTTCCAGAATGATGGCAGCTATCTGTTTCATGAAAGATAAATATACAAATTATTGTAAGCGATAGCCGGAAGAAAGTAATTAAGCCGGTCTAAAAATCAAATCTTGCCAGTGCTGAGATTCTTGTTGCATTGCCTTTCTGGTTATCAAAATTGATCCTTGTTCCGGTAGTCAGTTCAAGACCCAGATAGATTGTCTCGATCGGATTGTAAAAGACATTTGCAGCAAAATATTGGCTTGATTTAAATGAATTGTCCGGTTCAAAATCTTCGTTGTCTAAATGGGAGAGTCCCAGCTGTGAAAGAGATTATCCATGAAGGGTTATAAAAATAGGAATAGCCTATCAGACCGCCGCGGATGCTTTTAAGTTTCATATCATCTGTGTTGGGATCATAAACAGCATCAAGCTGCCTTTCTGAATACCCAACGTAATAATAGGCAATGCCTTTGCCCATCGAATACTGCATGTACAGCCGGTGTTTTTCGGCCAGTTTAAGTGCTGAACTTAATAGTATTCCATAACCATGCATTGTATTCATACTTCCCTGGTGCAGGTAATCGATTCGTCTGTATATGCCTGCAACCTGAATATGACCCCATTTGTTAAAGAATTTGTAACGAGCGGCAAGGTCGAAATTTCTCTGTTTGCTTGCATCTTCTATCAGAGTATCGGCCGGATTAAAATAATCGGTTTTGGGGCTTTCTATTGAAAATCCCATGATACTTCTTTCTCCATATTTTCTTTCGTACCTTATAAGCCCGTGTTTCTTGTCGGTGGCGCTGTTTGGTCCTTCGAATTCGACAGTTGTTGGTATTGAAGCATTATCCTTAAAAGTGGTCCAGGTATAACCCATTTTAAAGTAATTCCATTCGGCATATGCATGCCTCAGGCGCCAGAAGGAGGATGTGCTGCTTGCAAAATCCACTTCCATGTAAGTCGTGATCTTGCCGACTCTTGTATTGGCAGAGCCCTCCAACCCGAAACGCGATTGCCTGGCACCGATATAAACACTTGACAGTCCCGGGATTGCCTCTTCACCTACAGGTATATCATATGGCAGGAAGCCTTCTGTACTCGTCATTCCGTCAAAGTCGTAATAACCATTGACCCTCACGCTACCCATGAATCTTATTCTGTATTTTGATTCTTCCAGATCCTGCAGGTTTTTGTCTTTAACTATTTTACTTGTATCGGTTTTTACGGGCTGTAAGGCAATGGTGTCAATCCGGCTTGAGATATAATAAACTGTATCAGCCGGTTTTTTTTCAACTTTGATGATAGTAAGCTTTAAAGTATCCCTTACCTGTGCATAGGAATTTACTGTAAAGAGTATTGTCAGCAATATTGAAAAATATTTCTTCATCTGAATTGCAACAGTTATTGTTAAAAATAGTCTATGTCAGCAAGTATTAATTATTGTGAAAAGTTCCATATATATGAATTCCCTTTCTGAAGGATTTCCCTTCCGAAAACAGGAAAAAAGCCCGGAACTGAAGAAAAATATGTAATTTCCTCCATGTCCAGGATCAGTATCTTTTTTTCATGCGGAGCCAGGTCGTATGAATTCTTATTGATCCAGACAAACAAAGGATTATTTGTCCTGTTGATCAGGATAATTTCAATATCGCCTTCAGGTCTGTCACCCGATCTTTCAAAGTAGTTTTGTTTTTGGGCATCAAGAGTATCTGAAACCTGTATTAGACCTTCATAAACATATCCACGTGAACTGGTTTCAACATCAAATACCTCAATAAATCCGTTTTGGGGCTCACGGGGCAGTATTACCAGCAGGTTGGAATTGTTTATAGTCTGCAAAACCCTGAAATTTGTTCCGGGCCCCTCCCTGAAATTAATTTCCGATTTTACACTGCCAGTTTTAAGCTGTCCGGCTGATGTAGAAAATATAAATATTATAAAAATCAGAATTAGCAGGATCTTAACTCTCATTGGCCAATGTATTAACCGGGTTAATATACAAAATGTTTTAAAAATAATTTATGGATGACCTGAACTTGTTTTTACTGCTGTGCTGGTACTTAACCTGAGATGGCAGGAAGGTGTAATAACAGAATGAGAGAGGCCGTCTCAGTTTTATCCGGGACGGCCTCTTTTATTTAATTGATTTTTCTTGTTTCAGAAGAATTATTTTGCCTTTACGAACGGAAGTTCACTGGCAATAGCGCTTCTGATCGAGCTGGCAATATAAGTCTCAACATGATAAAATTTAAGAGCTGTGACGGGATCAGTAACCTTTTTAATTTTCTTATAATAGGTTACAATGAGCTTTTCATTGGCAGCAGTTCCCTTTATTACTTCACCCATCCACTTATCTGCAGCTTCAGCTGACATGCTGTTGTAATTTTTGGCATAATCATCCAGAAGAACGAGCCTTTTTTTACCGTATTCCTTCCTCTGAACTTCGTACTCATCATACAATTTCCAGAAAGCATCAGCTTTTGATTGGTCGACATTCATAAAATCGGCAACAAGTGCCTTTTTCTCCATGCCAAAGATCGATTGCATAAAATCAACTTCTTCTTTGTTTGACTGTGCATTTGCTATCCCGGCAAAAACTAGTGCAATAAAAATAAATAGTAGTTTCTTCATGTTATTTTTTTTAAAGTCCATTGCAAATATAGAGCTTTCAGATGATTCTGCAAGTTCGTATTTATATTTTTGTGTATTTGACCGGTCAACTAAACCGGCCACATCCTTTAGAAATTTACCGGTGCAAAAGAGAGCATCAGTTTGATTCTTCTTTTATCCTGCTTAAGAGGTAAGCTGATAGTTCATTGGCTATTCCGAAAGTGAGAGCAATAACTCCTAAATAAAATACACCCTGAGGTGAAAATGTGGAAATCACAACAGACAGGAAATATCCGAATAGTGCAGTTAGCAAAGCATTGAGAATGAACAGGGCTGCAAAGGCATTTTTAAGATTTATCAGTATTCCTGCTTCAATGATTTCAGAAATTGCCTGGAAAATGACCCATAACAGAAGTATCCAGCCGATCACTTCCCTTGGAGCTTCAATTTTTATTGCGAGTATAAGACAGAATACAATATTAATAATACCAGATACAATACTCCATATCCGGAATTTTGATTTCCTGAACATGATACCACTGCTGACAAGAATTATTCCTATCATGCCAATCAGCACAATAAAAAGACTGGCCAGGCTTCTTATTGAACCGAGAATCTGGGACATTGAAATAATGCCAAAAATGATCAGAAATGCCCCTTTGATTGCAGGCAGCCAGGATTTATCGTAATATTTAAACTCCATAATATTATTGTTTTAGCCAAAGGTAGAAAAATCCTTTTTATTTTTCCCTACCTGGCATTTAATTTTTTAGAGACTGCCCCGCAGACTGAACCCGTCAGGATATTGAGACTGAATTCAACTGCCTTTCTCAGATTGGGGATAGCAAAAAAAGTTCTAATATTGCAGAACAGTTAAATGTACGGACCTATTTCTCCGGGATAATACCGGAATATGATTATTTAACAGATAAAATGGAATAATTAAACTGACAATGAATATTAAGGCAGATAAAATCTTCATTTACTTATTTCTGCTGATGACAGCAGCAGTGTTATCAGCATGTTATCCGGCAGACAATGATATTACCTATGAAGACATGGATATTGCCCTGACTGTATATGATAAGGATTACTATTCTCCCGGAGAGTATAATTATTATCAGGATTTTCAGACATTTATCGTGCCGGATACTGTAGTACATATTATAGAAGAAGGGGTGGATGATGAGATCTCCCGTGCATATGATAAGTATATAATCGACCAGGTTCGGAGCAATCTTGTGAAACTTGGATACGCAGAGGAAACTGATCCCGATACCAATCCTGCGGAAATTGCAATTACAGTTTCTGTCACAACCAGCGAGCACATAGTATATGACTGGTATCCATACTGGGCGTGGTTCTGGGTCTCTGTAAAGAAAGGAGAAGCGGCATATACGGCAAGTACAGAAGATAATTATCCCTGGTATCCATATTATGGAAATGGCACTTCATATTCGTATACATCAGGAACAATTATACTTGAAATGGCAGATGTCGCAAAGATTGATGCATCCACTGAAAAAATTCCTCTAATCTGGGCAGGAGTTATCAGCGGTGCTGTGGGGGGACCTGAAGAAAGCATCAGGAACAGGATATCTGCCGGTATTGATCAATGTTTCAATCAGTCACCCTATCTCTTTAAGTAGGTAATCCTGTAATGGCTTAAATGATATTAATATGAAACCCTTATATATTCTGACCGCAATTCTGTTATTCGCATCATCTGTCTCCTTTTCACAAGCCACTTACCTTGGAGGCACCTATTCAATAAGTGTCCCTCTTGGCAATCTGGAAGACTACATTACATCCGGGAGTTACAGGGGAGCAAATTTTGAAGGACTTAAGGAGATAAACTCAAATCTGGCTGTTGGCTGGCTCCTTGGCTGGAATGTATTTGCCGAAAAAAGGACGCATGAAGTTTATACTGATGACAACCTGACACTGACAGGGACTCAATACAGATATATGAACCTCTTTCCAATGCTTGCAAGAGGTCTTTACGTGTTTGGAACTGCAGAAGGAACCAGACCATTTATTGGTTCAGGATTAGGTATTACAGCAGATCTGGCGAAAACAAATGTAGGGCTTTATTCATTCCGGAAAACAGGATGGCATTTTACCCTTGCTCCTGAGCTGGGTATAAAAATCCCGGCCGGAAATACATCGATAACCGCCAGTTTAAGATACGTTTACGGAGCTAAAACCAGGGAGATCGACAGAATATCATATCTCTCAATAAATCTTGGTATGTTGTGGGGAGAATAGAGGCGATATAAAGCATTATTTATTAAAGAATAAGGTCATGGTCTTTGGAAAATCCATCTCAACTGCAGGTATTCTGATATTTCTTCTGCTGGCAAATATCAGGTCAGTTCAGGCCCAGCAGGTTGAATTAAGTCCTTTTATCGGCTATGAAACCGGGTCTACTGTTTACACAAGCCTTGGTTATCTGTATATTGGTGACGGAATGAATTTTGGCGGAAATATTGATTTCAATATTGGAAAAAACCGGTATGTTGAGATCTCCTACAGCCACATGATGACGAAATTAAATGTGGATGACGGCTACAACGAAAGGTATCTGTTTGACCTTGGAGTTAACTATTATTCAATAGGAATTCTTAAGGAGACCAGACCTCTTGAAAAGATCAGTCCATATGGATTGCTGGCTTTAGGTTGGGTGAATTTTAACCCCCGGACAGAAGATTACTCCGGTGAAAACAAGATGCATGTAAGTCTTGCAGGAGGAGTCAAAATCCGGGCAACTGAAAGGATCGGACTACGGTTGCAGGCCAGGTTGTTGATGCCGGTATTTTATGCAGGCACTAATTTTTCAGCAGGTACGGGAGGCACAAGTATGAACGTTTCCGCAACCAGCGTAGCTTTCCAGGGTGATTTTACCGCGGCTCTTGTTTTTGTTATCAGGTAGCGTCTGAGATCATGCACTCTATATTATTAAATATTCAAAAGAATTTCTGAAATATGAAATACAATACACTCTCACTTTTATTCTTTGCTATTCTATTGAACGGATGCTCACCGACACAAAGAATTACCGGCTCCTGGGTTAACCGTGAAGCATTGCCCAAAGGTCCCTACAAATCTATTTTCATTGTTGTGATCTCACAGAATAATGAAGCAAACAGTATTGTAGAGACTATGCTTGCAAAAAAGCTCGAGTCAAGAGGGCCAAAAGCCGTTAAAAGCAGTGATTTTTTTCCGCTTAATTTGACCGCAACAAAACGTGTTTCGAAGGAGCAAATGGACGATGCAATAAAAAAATCAGGCTGCGATGCAGTTATGACCGTTGCTTTGCTGGATGTAAGAACCGAACATCATTATCAGCCGGGAACCGCATACTATCCAATGACATATGGATTTTACGGAAGTTATTATGGTTATTATAACTACTATTACCCTGCAGTTTATTCCCCCGGCTATTACACTTCTGAAAAGGTCTATTATATGGAATCCAATTTTTATGATCTGGCTTCTGATAAGCTTATATGGTCAGTTCAGTCAGAGACCTACGAACCAACAGGACTTAAAAGCTGGTTCCAGGGTTATTCATATATGCTGATAAATCATCTGAAAAAACAAGGGATAATAAATAAATAAATTGTAGGGGCTGTCTAAAAAGTCGAGGCTTCTACGTTATTTTTCTCTGTGTGTCTCTGTGTATTCTCTGTGGATCTCTGTGTAACTATAAGTTGAAAACTTACACAGAGAACACAGAGGTGGCACAGAGTTCCACTGAGGACTTTTTCCACAGCCCCTACTAATTTTTTTTGTAATTTAGCGGAAACATCCCAAATGAAGAGGGTTAGAGGAATAATTAAGGCAATGCTGGTTTTCCTGATCGCTGTAATCGGATTGCTTCTGCTGACTTTTCTAATTCTTAATCTCCCTTTTTTCCATAGCTTTGTGACACAAAAAGTCAATAAAATTTTCACTTCGTCCGGAATTCCGGTTCATATAAACTCTGTAACTAAAGTTCTTCCATGGTCAGTTTATATACAGGGAGTTATAATTAATGGGCCGGAGGGAGATACAATAGTTTATGCTGAAAAGGTCAAATCAGGATTAAAGCCTCTCGCATTAACTAAAAAGAAGTTAATTCTAAAGTCTGTATACCTGGAGAAAACATTCATTAATATCTTAAGAAACAGGGGAGAGGAACAGTTAAATATTGCTGCAGCCTTTTCATCCGGGAAAGTGATTGAACCTGTTGATCAGAATGTTGACAAAAAACCCCTGGAGATCTCATTTACAGATGCTGAGGTAAAGGATTTGAAATTCATGATGACTGATTCTGTTTCGGGGATTTATATAAGTCAGGACATAAGAAACATGAAGATTGAAACAAAAAAGATGTCACTTACCGAAAAGACAATACTGGTAAAGTCACTCGGAATTGAAGGAGTAACCGGCAATATCACTTTAAACCAGGTCAGGGATGAGGACGAGAAATCAGAACCCGGACCGTCATGGAATTTAGGACTTGATGACCTATCTGCCATTGACATAAATTTTCTGTTTGACGATCAGTCTGGCAAGATGAAAATTGACTTTCTGGCAGGAGAGATATTATTTAAAGCAACCAATACTGATCTGAATAAAAAAATCATTGATCTTGAGGAGGTTTCTGTTTCCCGGACCAGTTTGGTATTCAGAATGGCTGAGCAGAGTAAAAATGGACAGATGGAAGGGTCCTCTGCAACTGGTAATTTCGACTGGGATATCAGGGGTGATCTTATTAAGTTAGAGGATATTGCCTGTCGGATGTCAGACTATACTGATACCTTAGGGTATAATCCGTTGTCGGGATTCAGTTTCATCGGTCTTGGAATGAAGCTTTTTGATCTGCAGATTAGCAAAGCAGATGTGAATGCCGGCATTGAAAATCTGAAATTTGATCTGGGTAACGGATTTTCAATGAGAGATATGAATGGCAAAATAAATTCCCAATCAGGAAATACCAGTGTTGAGCTCGCTGTTGAAACTGCCGGCAGCAGATTTAATATGGAGGGTTTTGCCGGAGGAAATATCTTTGATATCATTGAAGATCCGGCCGTTATGACCAACGCAGATCTGACTATCAGAGAAACTGAAGTTTCACTGGCTGATCTTTTTTATTTTAAGCCGGATCTGCAAAATATCCCGGGTTTAATTACACTTTCTTCAAGACCCGTAACTATTAACGGTGATATTAAGCTCGATGGCTCAGTTTTAACACTGCCTGCTTTTTCAGTATCACAGTCAAATAGTTTAGGGATCTCGTTTCAGGGGCAGATAGATAATATTTATTCACCTCAGAAGGCGGTCTGTGATTTGAAGATCCGTATCGGTGATATTGACAATATATGGCTCAGGAAAATCCTGCAGGAAGTAAATCCAGCAGTTTCGGTACCGGATTATAAAGTTCTCTCCCTTGAAGCCGCAATTTCAGATTCTCTGATGACTCCCGATTTCAGTATAAACCTTAAGAGTGATCTTGGCAAAATTGAACTTAGCGGATCTGTTAATATTCCGGGCGATAAATTTTCATTAAAATCACATTTTGATAATGTGAGGCTCGGAGCTATACTGGAAAACCGGATATTTGGATCCTTAACAGGATCAGGTGAGATTATTGGATCAGGTGTATTGAAAAAATCACTTGCCGCCGGGGCAGTTTTTAGGATTGATTCGATTGGGTTAAAGGATCATATTTATAAAAATACTGTAATTGAAGGCAAAATTCAGTCCGGGAAGTATTCTCTGAGGCTTAATATAAACGACCCGGCGCTCACTATGGATATGTCAGCCAGTGTAAATGCCTCGGGGTCGGATTTGTCAGGAAAAGCCAGCGGCATTATCGATGCTGACCTGTACAGCCTGCATCTTTTTAATGATTCGGTTACTGTCAGAGGTGTGCTTTCTGCCGATTTCAGGAAGCATTTCGACGAGGTTGAAGGAGGATTCAATCTGAGTGAAATGAAAATTACCTCACCCCGCGATAGCGTGGCTATACAAAATTTCACTGCTTCACTGAAATCAGACACTCTCAGCACCAGTATTATTGCTGATGCTGATTTTTTATCTTTATCAGCACATATTAACAGACCTTTAAATAATTTTGGACAATTTGTTCAGAGCTACCGGAATTACCTCTTATCATTGATAGATCCCGGTCATGCAGATTCACTGACATTTATATCGGATCTACCCTTATTGAGCGGTAAAATCAGTCTGGATTTCAATAAAGCCCTGAGGATCTTTGTCCCTGATACAACTCTTTCATTCAGAGATCTTTCAATTTCATTTAATACAAAAGATGAGGATAAAAAAATGAGTTACAGCTTAAGAGGCAGAGGGTTGAAATATAAATTTATTGAGATAGGAAACTTAAGTGCCATACTGACTGACTCTGCAGCAACGATAGATTTGAATATCTTAGCCGATACATGTATTGTCGGACCGCAGCAGGTTAGCAGAATTGATATTCAAAGTCATTTTTACAGATGGAAAAGTCTCACCTCATTTTCTGTCATTGCCAGGGATTCCAGGGTAAATTACAATATTGAAATCAGCTCCGCCCTGGACACCAATAATATCATAATGAGGATCCCCTCCGGGCAGATTACTCTTAACAGCAAAAAATGGAAACTGGAGTCGCCTGAATTTATGAAAGTTAATCTGAAGACGAGATCCCTGCACCCCACCCTTGTAATGCATTCTGACAGCTCTTTGATTTCATTTGTCAGAAATGAGCAGGACGAATGGCAGGATTTAAAACTGGTCTTGAATAATGTTACTGTTTCGTCGCTTTTAAATCCTGAATTATTACCCGGAAAGCCCAGCCTGCTGATATCCGGGTTTACTACATACTCAAACAGCAAAACGCTGGGCAGCAGATTGACCTCTGATATGAAATTCAGTGATGTAAGCTGGTATGACCTGACATATAAAAATATAGCAATAGAGAGTTTTTTCCAATCTGACTCAACAGGTAATTATAATTTTGAGATTAATACAAGTCTTGACACCTCTGAAATAAGAATCAAGGGGGAAAGGACAGATGTGACCAAACGGAATATAAATGCTGTTTTTAAGCTTATTCCTGTCAGTACGATCCAGCCGTTTGTGAAAAAGTATCTGTCGGATCTCGGGGGAAATATCTCCGGAGATTTTAACCTTTCCTTGAAAGATGAAATAACAAATTTAACAGGAGACCTTTTTATAAGCAATGGAAACCTGAGGATCAATACATTGAATTCTACTTTCAGATTGCCTGATGACAGAATAAAGTTTACAGGTAAAAATATGGAGTTCAATAATTTCAGGGTTCTCGATTCCCTTAACAATGAGCTGATAGTTGATGGTTCTGTTGATTTCAGCACAAAAGGTCAGGTATCGGCTGATCTGGTTATTACCTCTTCAAATCTTCAGGTATTAAACAGGAAAGATGAAAAGAATGCCACTTTTTACGGGAATGTCTTTATAGATTCAAAATTGTCGATACAAGGAGCTGTTACAAGTCCTGTTCTTAAGGGAAAAATCAAACTTGCAAGAGGTACCGATATTTATCTCAGGCAATCGGAGAATCTTAATCTTTCAGAGAGCGGTAATGTATTGACTTTTGAAAGCAGGAAGTCATTAACAGGGCAGGCAGGTCAGAAAACCGGACCAGGCAACACCATATATAATAAATCATCTGTAGAATCGATTGTTGAGATTGATCCTGCTACAAAGATTAATATTGAAATATCAAAGAAGATGTTCAATATTGATGTGGTAATCCAGGGTGGAGGGGCACTGAACTATAATATGCTTGTCAACAGTCAGGTCAATATGAACGGCAGATATGAGATCGGAGAGGGGGGAGCAAATCTGAAAATGGTCGGCTGGCCCAATAAGGCATTCAGGCTGACAAAGGGAGGATCCATAAGATGGGACGGGAAGCTGGATGATCCGGATTTGAAGCTGGAAGCCATAAACAGGGTAAAAAGCTCATATATCAATCCGGTTGACGGTAAGGAGAGATATGTGGATTTTGATGTGACTCTGAAGATAACCAACAGGCTTTCTGATATGGATATCTCCTTCACAATAAGTACCCAGGATCAGTATCTGATGAGCATTATCAACACATTGAGCCCCGATGAACAGATGAGGCAGGCAATAACCATCCTGTTATTTGAGACTGTTGATCTGCCCGGGATATCTACCTCTTCAAATTATATGTCAGAGCAAGTCAATCAGATGGTGGCTGCCCAGTTAAACAGCCTTACCAAGACTACAATAAAAGGTATTGACATTTCATTCGGAATTGATACATATACCCAGGGTACAGCTTCCGGGGGGGAGCAGACAAAAACAAGCCTGTCGTACGAAGTAAAACGGAATTTATTAAACGACAGGGCAAAGGTTGAGTTTTCAGGAATTGCCAGTGGTTCAAGTAATCAGTCAGGCTCGTCAAATACTTCCCTTAATAATTTTTCTTTTGAATACAGGATCGATTCAGCAGCAACCAAATTCCTGAAAGTTTATAATGAGCACTCGTACGAAGATGTATTTGAAGGAGATGTTGTAAAAACAGGGGTAGGGTTTACCTACAGAAAGAATTATCCGACAATCAGAGATATATGGAGGAAAAAGGAAAAGGTTGTTGAGCCAGTTAACCCGGAAAAATGAGAATCAGATCATCAATATTAATACTTATTCTTTTGATGGTCATTTCCGGCTGTTCAAATACCCGTTTTCTTGCAAAAGACCAGATGCTTTATACAGGGAGGCAGGATGTCAGGATAATAAATTCACATAAAATATCAAAAACTTCCTCAGTAGAAAATTATGTCAAATCAATTACTAGCCACAAAGTAAATAATTCACTCTTTGGCAGACGTGTTTTACCACCCATAGGACTATGGGTTCATAATTATATGAAGCCTAAGGAGGGTAAAAAGTTCGGCAGATGGATCTATAAAACTTTATCTTCGAACCCGATACTTATTTCAGACGTAAATCCTGAACTAAGGTCTGCCAAGATCGGGAATGACCTTTTTGACAAGGGATTCTTTCATTCAACGGCATGGGCGGCAATCGATACAAGTAAAAGGAATCCTAAAAAAGGCAGGGTATCTTATTCTGTTGATCTGGCTCCGCCAAATTTTTTCAGAAAAATTTCTCTTGATACTCTCTCCAACAATATAGACTCTCTTATCAGCAAAGATGATTTCATGAAGCAGATCAAAGAGGGAGACCAGTTTAACCTGGAAAAGCTGAAAACTTCAAGAGTGGACCTTTCCAGAAGGATCCAGGAGCACGGATATTACTACTTTATTCCTGAGTTTATTGAGCTCAAAGCTGATACAACTGTGGGAGCAAACAGGCTGGACCTTACAATTGGAAGGGTGAAAGATCTTCCCGCATCGGTCCTCTCCAGATATAGTATAAATAGTATCAGCATAAAAAATTCACAGGGGAGAGATACCTCATTTTCAGAAAGATATACGTCATTCTATGATGGTATAAATATTACTTCCACGGGTGACATCCTGAAACCAGGCATACTGGCAAATTCAATCTATTTCAGACCGGGGGATATCTATTCATATAATGCATGGCAGAATACAACAACACGCCTGAACAATCTTGGTGTTTTTAAGTCTGTCAATATTTCATACTTAAAAAATCAGTCTGACAGCCTGGCAAACCTCCTGGATGTTGAAATGGACCTGGTGATGGCTGATAATATAAATCTGGCCTTTGAAGCGGACCTGGCAACCAAATCCTCCGGCTATTTCGGACCATTATTGGCTGTAACTCTTGCTCACGGGAATACATTCAATGGAGCTGAACGTCTGAAACTGGGTCTTACGGGAGGATTTGAATGGCAATGGGGGAACAAGTCTGCTAATCAGCTTGGCAATTATTCTTATCAGTTCGGAATAACATCGGGATTGACATTCCCGCGGATTATTGTCCCCTTTAGACGGGACAACAATTCATCAAAGCTGTTTCAGCGGACAAATATAAATTTTGATCTGAGCATTCTCAACAGAACAGCCTATTATAAAATGTTTTCAGCGAAGACCAATCTCAACTACCAGTGGAGCAGCAATAAAAATATACAGCACTCATTTTCTCCTCTGTATGTAAATTCGGTTAACGTTCTTGAGACAACACCGGAGTTTGATTCTGTTGTAAGTGAAAATATTTATATCCGTAAGAGTTTTGAGGAGCAATTTATAATAGGACCGAGATATGATTTTACTTTCAATAATACTTTGATTGTAAGACCAAATAATTTCTATTTCTCAGCCGGGATTAATACTTCAGGCAATGTTATTGACCTTATTGCCGGTATTGGCAAGGATCCTTCAGAGCGGCCATACTATTTCCTTAATAATATCTATTCCCAGTATGTAAAAATTACAACTGATTTCAGATATTACCGGAACGGTTTTAACAAGTCACTCGTTTTCAGGCTCTATGCCGGCATTGGAGTACCATATGGTAATTCCTCTGCTTTACCATATGTTGAACAGTTTTTCAGCGGAGGAGCTTATAGTATAAGGGGTTTTGTTGCCAGGTATCTGGGGCCGGGTTCCTACCATTCTGATGACAATAGTGGCTATATTGACCAGTCAGGCGATATTAAGCTCGAGAGCAACCTGGAATTCAGGTTTGATATGTCAAAAATGCTTAAAGGGGCCCTGTTTCTGGAAACAGGAAATATCTGGCTTACAAATGAAGATGAAAACAGGCCAGGTTCAAGATTCGACAAAAATACATTTTATAAAGAACTTGCTGTAGGCACAGGTTTTGGTTTAAGATTTGACTTCACATTCTTTGTTATGAGGGCTGATATTGGATTACCCCTCAGGACTCCGTATCAAACTGATGGTAAAAACTGGCTGACAAGTACCAATGATGTGATGTCGGGCGCACTTTTTAATCTGGCCATAGGCTATCCGTTTTAACCCCGGGGCTGCCCCGTTAACCCCTGATCTTCCCATTAATCATTTGCCTCAAGCTGTCAGTTAATCAAAGAATACTTATTATTAAGTATTCTATGATTAGTACCAAAGTTCTATTTTTACTGCAGGGTTTATATGCTATTTTTGTAATAACTTTGGTTAGTTCTTGATTGACTGACTTGATTTTATATCTGATACTGAAATAATTTGAGCTTAAAAAAGCAGATAATCTTTCAACAAAAAAGCAGATAATCTCTAAACAAAATCATTACCTTTGCGTTCTTAATTTGAATATCATTTATTAAAATAAATTAAATATGAGAAAAAAAATCTTTTCACTCACAGCTATTCTCAGCGGGCTTTTCCTTTGGGGATGTTACCCGGATGGTCCGACCTATACTGAGGATTTAGACGTTGTGCTTACCCATCATAATCCTGACTATGATTTTGCTGCAAAGGGTACCTATGCAATGCCTGATGTGATCATAAAAATTACAGGCAAAGTTATTGATGATGGTGAAATTCCTGAAACCATTAAGGATGTTTATGCCAGCCAGATACTCCAGCATATAGAAGATAATATGGAATCCCTCGGATGGACCCGTGTTGCTATTGATGCTTCTCCGGACCTGTTTCTTTTACCGGCTGCATGGGAAACAACTACTATCACCGTTTATTATGACTACTGGTACTGGTGGTGGGGAGGATATTACCCGTATTATCCATATTATCCGCCGGTTTATAGTTACTCTTATACAACCGGCACTCTTCTTATTAATTTTAATGATCCGGAACTTACCGGCACAAACGGGAATCCCATTTCGCAATGGACCGGTGTTTTAAACGGAGTCCTGAATGATGTTTATAATGACAACCGTATAAGCAAACTGATCAACCAGGCCTTCGACCAGTCACCATATCTCAAAACCAATTAATCTGATAAGTCATGAAGAAAACATTATATATTTTACTTTTTACTGTTTTAGCCTCCTCAGCGATGGCTCAGAACAGCATGATGTCATGGCAGTACTCGGTCGGGTTTTCCACAGGGGATCTGCATGACTATGTTGCACCTGTCAGCTGGAGAGGTGTTACCTATAATTATAACCGTATGGTTGAGACAGGGGCCTCTCTGGGTCTGGAAATCGGATGGAACGTATTCTATGAAGAAAAATCATATGACACATATTCCAGGGGTGACTGGGATTATTCAGGGAAACAATACAGATACAGCAACAATGTACCTCTGCTTTTCACAATTGGTTATTTTGTAAATCCTGATGATGCTGTCACACCCTTTGCCAATCTGGGAATCGGAACAATGTATTCTGAAAGAAAAACAGCTATGGGCGCTTATACTTTCACAGCTGACGGATGGCATTTTGAAATGAAACCTGAACTTGGCATCATGTATAACACAGAGGGAGCAAGCTTAGCGCTTTCAGCAAAATATTACTATGGATTCAAGGCAGGTGATCTTCCTGCAGAAGGTTTCTTTACTATAAATCTTGGTGTTGTTGTTAAAAGATAATCAGCTATGAAAAAATTTTTATTACCAATCTTCATTCTTTTAGTTGCAGCTTCATGTGCTACAATTAAGGTGTCAAGTGATTTTGACAAGTCGGCCCAATTTTCAGGATATAAAACTTATAGTTTTACTCCTGAAGCCCTGAATATCAATATTGAAGAGTTAAACAGAAAGAGGCTTATTACTGCAATCGAAAATGAATTAAGCCTTAAGGGATTCACAAAATCCGATAATCCCGATGTCCTGATTGAACTGAAGATCACAGGGGAGAAAAAGCAAACTGCAACTGCCACTTCAACCGGTGGGTATGGAGGGTATTATGGTGGTTACAGGTATGGCTGGGGTGGAGGTATGGGTACCACCACAATCAACTATGACAGCTATCTTGAAGGAACGATCTTTATAGAAATGATAGACGCAGCAAAGAAAGAATTAGTATGGCAGGGACGCGGTGTTGGTACCATCGACCCTGAAGCCTCAGCAAAAAAGAGGGAGCAGAACATAAATTATGCTGTAAAACAGATATTTACCAAATATCCGCCTGTCATAAAATAGCAGGATTGCATCTGACAATATTAAAGCCGGTAAGAGTAAATTTTCTACCGGCTTTTTTTTGAGGTCTGATATATGATTCTCGTCACTTCATCCAGGCGGTTCCCAGTACTACATAAAATGCAAAATCATCATTGCTCAGGGCAAAATCCATTCCCATATTAGTGTGTAGTTTCCTGGCAAGAAGGTATCTGAAGCCCGATCCTATTGTAGTCACACTCTTACCTTTGTTAAAATCAGCGAAGTTCTCAAATGCATTACCCAGTCCTGTAAAACCGACAACAGACCACCGGTTGTAAAAATTCCAGACTGCTTCCACTTCCATGAGAGTTGTATTCCTGTCCTGGTATTTCATCAGGGGAGCACCACGCAAATTAATAATAGGTCTTGCATAAAAAGGTACATCGCCCAGAGAATAATTGCTCTCATGTCTTAATCCTATAAAAACCTTGTCACTGGCAGGAAGATATCCGATCAGAGTAAGACCGATCCTCCCGTATAATGCATCACCGCCAAGCCATGTATCACTATAGGAGCCTGTTAATCCAAAAAATAATCCATTTGTAGGGGTAAAAACATAATTCCTTGAATCAAGTTCAAACTTCAATGACACCTCGCTCAGAGTTGAGCTGAATTCATTGCCGGTAAAATCAGGTATATCGATCGGGATCTCAAAAGTGTTATAGGTGTCTAACAATAAATACTGTCCGCCAAGGAAGAGATTCGTTTCGCCCAGCCTGAACTTTATCCTCTGCACCAGCAACCATGCATCCAGGTTAAGATTGACCGGTTCAATATCTGTCAGGTCCAGGTTTCCCGAACCATAATAATCCAGGTTTACATAGAGTCTTCCAATTGCTCCCAGGTACCGTATATGGTCATTTTTCCAGAAGCCGGCATGAACAGCACCGGCAGCCCATGTTCCGTTCTGGGTTAGAGCGCCAAATACACCCGATATGCTTGGAGGCCCCTTTTTTGCGGAATAGGATGAGTGGAAATAGAGGGCAGCCAGTGCACCGCCATAACCTACAGCCGGTTCTGTAATTACAGTAGGCATAAGCAGAACTCCTTTCTTGTTTACAAGCCAGTCGCTTATATCTATTTTGTTATCAAGGCTGTCACGAAAAGCTGAGAGAGGCTTTTTCTTTTCCTGGGCAATTAAATTCAAGCATGTGAAAATCAGGATAACACCACAGAACAGGCTTTTTGACTGTAACATTGGTTAGAGATTAACAAGTATTGAATTCAAATCTTTCCGCCGCCGTGCTTATAATCCGAACCGGTATTGCAAGCCGCCAATGAACTGTGTGCGGCTGGCGAGGAAGCCACCTTCGGCACGTAACATAAAATGCTTATTGATCTGGTATTGGCCACCAACAACTAAATTCCACATGTCTTTCGGCCGTTTGTTCAGCGAATACTGCACTGTAGCGGAGTTTTCATCATTCAGTGCTGCATCCATTGTATTAAAAAGATTGCCGGCTGCATCGAGTGTACGGTTTGCAGTTTCATATTTTGCTTTGTTAACAGGATTCTTCTGCTCTGTCGGGGTCAGTCCTCCCCACCATTCATCAACAGCTATCTGTCCGCTTTCAACTCTGGCAAGCCCGTTATCAACCTTTGTCTGAAGTCCTTCAATCGGGACTACTTCATTCAAAGGAAGTGACCCGCTTGTTTCTGATTTAAGCTTTAATCTGAAGGCACCAGCCCAGAGAGAAATATTGCTCTCCGGTTTCTTCAGTTTAAAAGATTTTCCCATGCGTGGGCCAAATACAAATGTAAATACGGGCTTATCAAGTGCACTGATACTCTGCCAGGTGACATTCATATCGAGAGCCAGCCAGCCGCCTCCTATTCCCATTGTGGGCGTCACACCGAAACCTATTCCGGTAGCATTAAAATCAGCTTTTGAGGAAAAGGCTGTGACCTCCCGCCATACATTTGCTGTGTCGGGGAGCCATACCCCGGCATTAATTTCAGTTGATGTCTTTGCCCGGGTGAAAAGGCCATATACATTCAGAAAGGGCAGTAACCAGATATCGGGTCTGAAATTCATTGCTGAAGCAGATGCAATTGCATCGTTGAATCTTACAATCTCATCCAGATCATACATTGGTCCGTTATTAAAGCCTACCAGGAGATCTTCGATAATTAGGTGAGATTCCTGCCATAAGTAATTTACCCCTAATCCGGCAGAGTATGGAAGGTCATATCCTCTTGCTGCAGCTTTTGCCCCCCAAATTGGCAATGAGTATGGGTAGGGTTTGGCCATAATGCTGTCTTTCAGAGCTTCGTTCTTAGCCCCGACAACTTTATTTGTATAAACCTGTCCGGATGTCTGGTCAACAAGGCAACATATCAGCAAGATAACGAGGATTGAATTTTTCAGTATTGTCATTTTGCAATTATTAATAGGTTATCAAATCAGTCTTATAATCAGACTTGTTTATTCTTTGGGTTTACCAACTCCGATTGGAATTTTCATATAAAAATATATGGAGGAATTTTTTATTTTTAGATCAGGATTATTGCTGACATCCACCAGACCATAATAGTAATTGACACCTACTGCCATACTTTTAATCTCTTTTTTAAATTTATATCCTACTCCTCCAAGAAGTCCTGCATCAATGTGTTTATACTCATCTTTTACACTGCGGGTATATTTAAGATCACCGCCGAATTCGGAAACTTCAAAGATATCGACCGGTTTATGTATTACACCCAGCTGTGGCCCTGCTTCTATATACCACCTGTTATTGAACCTGTGATGATACAGGACCGGTACATAGAAACAACTTATTTTCCTGGTAAGTGTTCCATTCTGATAGACAGTATCAAAACTTGCATCCCCGATAGTATATGTAGGCATTCCGGTTGCACCAACGTTTGATTTTACAAGTACTCCGGTGCTGAAATAGGAGTTATTCTTCATCAGAATATGGAAATAAAACCCCAGGTTAAAATTGTTCATACCTTTGGATTCGCTGATATCGTTAATATAGGAACGGTTCATCCCGCCGATCAGCCCGAACTCTATTTTGTCAGTGTTTAATGCATCACCCAGCAAGATTGTTATCAGGACCTGACCATTAAGAGCAGCAGGACAAATTATCAATAGGGAACAAAGTATTGTTTTAATCAAAGTTTTCATAACTAAGAGATATAAATTCAGATCTTCAAATTTCCCGGGATCCGTTTCAGAAGGTGAATCCCATTCTGATGACCGGACCAAAAGTATCTACATTGTAAATAAATCGTTCCGTATCATCTCCCTTGTCGTAGTCAATTGATAATATCCTGTATCCGGCCGTAAGTTGAAAAACCTTCGAGAATCTGTAACCTGCATACCCCTGAAGCTGCCAGGTAAAGTCTGAGCCAACTCCAAATCCGCCCACGTCGCCCCTTAACTGTAAAAGCCACTTATCTTCAATGTCTGCAGTGATTCTGGCAATAAGTATCGGATCAAACCATGTTTGAGAGACGCTTCCGGTAACTTCTTCGGTGCCTGCCGGAATAACATTGCGGCGTGCATCTATTCCTGCGTGAAGATTATTCAGTCGCCCACCTGCCCCGATTTCAAGGAAAGATGTAATCCGGTAAAATCCGGCTGGTTCCCAAACAAATTGTTCGGCGGAGACTGTTCCGGAGTGAAAAAGTGTACCTGGGGTGACCTCCTGATTGAGGTTCATATAAACCATGTCGGATGTGATGGCCCATTTCCCGGTTCCGGCCTCAAAATATAGCATTCCTGCAAACTTAAGCTTGCTGAAAATATCGCCCGGATTGGCATCCACCGGTACAGTTATCAGATTCCCAATTCCTGTCTCACCATCCATATAGGGAAACATCAGATAAATGTCGGTCAGGAAATGCCATTTTTTTTCGGGTTCATTTGACTGAGCCGAAACACAGCCTATGGCACAAAGGAAAATCAGTTGTAGGCTTAGATTTCTCAAGGAAAGTGCTTAAAATTTGAATCCTATTCCACCACTTGCAGTATTAATCCATCCGTCCTTGTAACTGCTGTTCGAAGCCCAGGCAATTTCATATTCACCATTTAGGAAAATATTTTCTTTGAGGAATATCATTACCCCTGCTCCTCCACCTCCGTAAAATCCAAAATCAGTGTCCTTGATAGTAACAAGTGCTTCTCTTTTCAGCCAGGCATACTGAAAACCAAGTGCTCCTTTTACAAATCCTTTGATCTTAGCATTCCCGAACATCACCTTTGGCGCATAATATAAAGGAATAGAACCTATGGTACTTTTCACAGTCTGCTGAAGAACAGTTTCGGTTGCAGAAATATTAATCCATCCAGTGGCAATACCATGAGCAAACATGCCGCCCATAGGATTCATTTCATAAACACCGTTAATTCTCCACCCGGTACCTTTCACATCAGTATCTTCAATGTTTGCGAAAGAATAACCTCCACTGATGGTTATCATGTTTTCCTGGGAAATTGCTTTCAGTGAAACCAATATCAAAATGGTGATTATAATGTTCTTTTTCATAATGATAATTAATATGGTTATATTGTTAACAGAATGCCAAAGGTAAATACAATTCAGATTAATAAGATACTCATCACTGTGTATTTTGAGATATTATACTCATTTCCCGGCTAGTCCCGTTACTGAATTTCCTGGGGAGGATTTATCGAATAACGCAGTTGCCTGAGTACATCGGCTTCATTATAAAAAGTTCTGCTATGTACAATTTTCCCGTTTTCGATTCTGTAAACTACATTTACCCACAAATTTACCGGGACATCTCCAACTTTGTATTTAATTGTAAGATAAGCCCAGTTTAATACCCAATCCCCTATTGCTTCTCCCTCCTTAATTGTAACTGCTAATTCTTTATGACGAGTATATTTAAATGAATCATACAGGTTTTCTGCATTATCTTTAAAGTTTAAGATTGCATCTTCCTTATTGGTAGAATCACCAACAGAAGGGCCATAACCTATATAATTATCAGCAAGAAGTGAATCCATTAATTCAACATTCTTTGTTTCAACAGCTAACATATATTTTTTCGCAATAGCCAGGTTTTCCTTTTCTTTTTTATCTGCTGAGGATGTGCAGGCAAAAAGACTGATACTAATTATTGCCAGCAAAATTAATTGTCTCATGGTATTATATATTTTAAATTATTACTGTTTATGTTTGTTCTTTAACAATTCATTACGTGGTTGATAAATGATATAATTTATCATAAAACTATTTGATTGTGTACCCTTTACCTTCAATACAGACAGAAAACGCTTTCATATAACTATCCTTCATTGCCTGTTCTGAAGCGGCAGCGTTAGCCTGCGCCTGCTGGTTTTGCTGAGCCTGTGCCTGTTTTCCCGGACCTTCTTCCGGCCATTGCTCCTGCAGTCGCACCTATTGCCGCACCTTTACCGGCATCTCCGGCAATAGCGCCAATTGCCGCTCCTGCGGCTGCTCCTTTTGCTGCACCTTTAACTGCTCCGCCGGTAGGGCCTGACTGAACAGGTGCTGCTTCTACTTTTGGAAGATTTAGCGGATCAATTCCTGATTGTTCCACTGCCCACTGATAACATTCAAATTCATCTTTCTTCTGCTGGTCCTTGGACTGTCCCTTTGCAGGATAGACATATAACTTCATCTGTTGCGAGATCTGGTTATAGGTCATCTTTGCAGTATCGGGCAGTAATTGTGTTGTAGGTACTGTCTGTGCAAGCACAAGCTGACTCATGAGGAGGAGACAGGCCGGAAATAGTAACCGGGGAACGTTTTTAAATAATTCGGTTGATTTCATTTTATTCAGTTTTGGGTTTTATGTTTAATAATGTGGTTCTTCTTACCTGGTTTTTATACAGATAAATTTCATTCTTACTGTATGAAAACATATTTCAGCAATTTAATATTGATCAGTTCAAAATTACAGCTATATCTGCTTCAAGAAAATACTCTTAATTAAGTATTTTTTGCATTTAAAGCCCGGATTAACTTGCTTTGTGACTAGTCCCGGATAATGACTGAGGAATTTCATTAGTTTTGAACACAATAAACTACTGAATTTTTGTCTCTCTATGCTTATTTTTAAAAATCCAAGGGAATCGCTATAACTTATGCGTTGCATGTATACAGGAATCAATAAAATCTGCTCCCGCTGCAATCCCGGGATTCGGAATCATGCAGTATCCACGCTAATTCTGTACCTGTTGTTTTTTTCACCAGGCAGGGCCCAGACCACCAGTTATACCCAGCTGGCCAATGAGCTGCAGTTTTCACGTGCCATAAACGATAAGTGGGCGGCAGAGTTGTGGATGGGCGGTGCTTTCAGCAACACTCCCTCTGACGACAGGGTTTTGAGTACAAATATTCAGAGATATTTTTTCCTTTGGACTCACTACTACCTGTCTCCAAAGTGGAAGTTATCCTCTTCCTTTGCATATTATTACAATAAGGATGTCCCGGATATAGGGCAATATCTTTCTCCGGAATACAGGCTGACTCTTCAGGCAATGTATTTTATCCATAAAACCGGGTATACGTTAGCCACGAGAATGCGGGGTGAGTTCCGGTATATGATGAACTCCGACGGCGTGTTCGAAGACAAGTACAGATACCGGCAGATGTTGAAATTTGTAAAGCCCATCAACAGCCAGGTACTGAGACAAGGGGTTTTCTATTTTCTTACTACTGAAGAATTATTGTTCAAGCCACAGGCGAAGACCAAAGGAGTTGACTTCTTTGACCGCAACCGTTTCGATATAGGCGGTGGCTATCACTGCCGCCATCGATGGCCGTCGTCAGATCCTGATACGCCTGGCGGAAATCCTGTGCGAAGTAGGCATGCACTCCGCTCCCGTACATTTGCCCCAGAATGGCCTCTTGGGCCTGGAGCGACGCAGTCGACAACCAGAACAGTCCGCCGACCGCCAAGCAAATACTCCGAAACATGACGCTGACTCCTGAAAGAGAATCCGTCTTCTAGACCACCCGCGCTATAAACGATCCTAATCAGGCACGCTGGGAATTTCAAGTAACGTCCACCGAAAGGTGGGGACGGACGGCGCTGGCGAGCCCGGGTGTTATCCAGGGGCAGCCTGTCGAGGCCATCGTTAGCCGGGGCGTGTTGTCCGATGGTCGTAGATCGCTGCTCAACCGACCCTCGTGGAGGGGCCGTAGTCAACCAACAGAGCGGCGGCCGCGCGTCATGGTAGGACGGTCTTCCCGGCCGTCGGCGTCGGCCTGGCAGGCCGGCTACGGGTAGGCTGGTCCCGCTGAGTTGCCTCAGCTATCTCCAGTCTCGCCTCTCGCGCCAGCCGCTTCGGCCGGCTGTTTCGCCCGGTGCAACTTCGCCCGGACCAACTTCGTACACGATCGGCAGCACCGAGATGATGATGATCGCCAGGACGACCAGGCTGAAGTTGCTCCTTCACGAACTCGATGTTGCCGAACCAGTAGCCGCCGAAGACGAAGATGGCCACCCAGGCGATTCCGCCGACGACGTTGTAGACGATGAACTTGCGCGTAGTTCATCGCCCCGATGCCGGCCACGAACGGGGCGAACGTGCGGATGATGGGGACGAAGCGGGCGAGGATGATCGTCTTGCCGCCGTACTTCTCGTAGAAGCGGTGCGTGCGGTCGAGATATTCCTTCTTCAGGAAGCGGATCTTGCCGCTGAAGGCCCGCGGCCCGATGTAGGCCCCGATCCAGTAGTTGACCGTGTCGCCGAGGATGGCGGCGACGCGTCAGCAGCACGAAGAGCCACGCGGACGTTCGAGCGCGCCCGATGCGCGGCGAACGTCCCGGCGGCGAACAGCAGCGAATCGCCCGGCAGAAAGGGCGTGACGACCAGGCCCGTCTCGCAGAAGATGATCACGAACAGGATCAGGTAGGTCCAGGTGCCGTAGTGCCTCGATCGACCTCGCCCAGGTGCTTGTCGAGGTGCAGGAACAGGTCGATCAGAGTCGAGTCCATGAGTCCAGTCCATGCGCAGCGATTCCGTCGTGAGCGAGGACGTGCGGCTCGACGGCTACTGCCGCGTCAGCTCGTGGAACCGGTCGATCAGGTCGCGGGTGATCGGGCCGGGCGTGCCGTCGCCGATCGTGCGGCTGTCGACCTTGACCACCGGGATCACCTCGGCCGCCGTGCCGGTCAGGAAGCACTCGTCGGCGATGTAGACGTCGTGCTTGGTCAGCGGCGATTTCGCGGACCTCGATGCCGGCCTCGCGGGCCAGCTCGATGACGGCGTCGCGGGTGATGCCTTCGAGGATGCCGGCGTCGATGGGCGGCGTGAGCAGCCGGCCGCCGCGGACCAGGAAGATGTTGTCGCCGGTGCACTCGGCCACCTCGCCCTTGTGGTTGAGCATCAGGGCCTCGATGCAGCCGGCCTGAAGCCCCTCGATCTTGGCCAGGATGTTGTTCAGGTAGTTGAGCGACTTGATCCGCGGGCTCGAGCGCCGCCGGATGGTTCCGCATGCGTGCTGACGGTGACGATCTCCAGGCCCTTCTCGTACAACTCCTCGGGATAGAGCGAGATCTGGTCGGTGATGATGATCACCTGCGGGTCGCTGCAGCGGTTCGGATCGAGCCCCAGCGTGCCCGACGCCGCGGGTGACCACCACGCGGATGTAGCCGTCCTTGATGCCGTTGACGGCCAGCGTGTCGTCGATCGCCTTGGCCATTTCGGCCTTGGTCATGGGGATTTCCAGCCAGATGGCCTTGGCCGAGTTCCAGGAAAGGCTTGATGTGCTTTTTCGGTTTGTACCGGAATATGTGGAACGGCAGGTTGTACTTTGATGCATTGGAAGATGCGGCTTTCCGGGAAGTGAATGATATGTCGGGTGTAGGTACACTTAAGAACCTGGAAAATGAGGTGAATGTTTCCAAAAAGGAAAACGAGCTGGCTGAAAAATTAAAGGACTTTTCTGTCAGGCTTGTACTAACGGCACACCCTACCCAGTTTTATCCCGGTGCGGTACTGGGGATAATTAACGATCTTTCCAGGGCCATCGCTGAGAATAATGTGGGACAGATCAATATGTACCTGCAACAATTAGGTAAGACACCTTTTTTCAAGAAGCAGAAACCCACGCCATTTGATGAAGCCATTAGCCTTATCTGGTACCTGGAGAATGTTTTCTACCAGGCTGCAGGGCGTATACTGACTTTTATGAAAACGCAGTTTGCAGATGCCGTATCTCCGGATAATCCACTTATTCATATGGGTTTCTGGCCCGGCGGCGACCGCGATGGTAATCCATTTGTTACTGCCGATACAACTTTAAAAGTGGCCGATGCTTTACGCGGCAGCATCATCAAGTGTTATTATCTTGATGTACGTAAGCTAAGGCGCAGGCTCACATTTGAAGGCGTTGAGGCATCCTTGCAGGAACTTGAGAAAAAATTATATAATAATATTTTCATACCTGATCAGCGGACTGATATAACGCAACAGGAAATACTGGATACTTTAGAGCAGATCAGGCAAACCCTGGTGTATCAGCACAACGGTCTTTTTGTAAACCTGGTGAACCAGCTCATCAACCGGGTTGAATTATTTGGTTTGCATTTTGCATCTCTCGATATCAGGCAGGATAGTTCGGTCCATGGTAAAGTGCTTGCAGAAATTGCTGCAGGATCTGATGCGCTCCCTGATGATTATGAAACACTGACAAAATGAAGAAAAGATAACAGCACTTACAGATATCACACATACTGTGATGCCTGAACAGTTTACGGACCCGCTGGTTAAAGACACTTTACAGACTGTTTCTGCTATGAAAAGAAATACAGCTTTTCAATGGTGAACAGGGTTCCGGGAGGTATATCATCAGCCAGTGTAAAAGTGCGCTGAATGCGATAGAGGTTTTTGCACTATTTCTCCTGAATGGATGGAAGCCTGAAGAAATTAAGGTTGATATCGTGCCGCTTTTTGAAACAGTGGATGATCTGCTGGAAGCGGAAAATTCCATGCGCGACTTGTATACCAACCCGGTTTATGCGGCTCACCTGAAGCGCAGGAAAAGCAGGCAGACG
>CAWJVS010000010.1:0-24993 GCA_963846335.1 uncultured Bacteroidales bacterium | reverse complement strand
CTGAAGCCTGATATATAAATTTCTGGTCAATATGAACCCATTATCTCTATTTTACATTCCATCCATAATCCACATATCTCCAGCGGAAATCATCATTCCTGAAAGTAATATACATGAATCCTTCTTCAAAACCACGGTTAGGGCCTTTCCACCAGCCGCCTGAAACAGCGCCGCCGGTTATAAAATGAATACCGTCAATATATATATCCTCCACAGTGTGCAAATGCCCCTGAAGCACCAGTTTAAGATTGTATCCATTGAAGAGGCTAATTACTTCCTTGGAATTGTATACTACCAGAGATGAGTCATTCGGTAAAGTGGATCCATCATATTTCTGAGTAGATGCTGTAATGAAAGGAATATGTGTACTCAACACAATCGGAGTTGTGCGGTCAGTTTTCTTTAATTCACTCTTTATCCATGAAATCTGTGCTGAGTCAACCTTCCCGGCATAATTACCATTTTTAGTATCCTCGATCGAATTAATAATCATGAATTTCCATCCTTTATGATCGAAAGAACAGTATGACTGCCCAAGTCTCTTTTCAAACATCTTTTCTCCGTATTCAGGATTAGCTGGATCGGCACCGCTTCTTTTATAGATCCCGTAAATCTCATGATTGCCCATTGTATTATAAACCGGACTTTCCGATTTCTTTACAACCTCCGTAGTAAAGATTATAGAGTGAATCTGCAAGTCCGTACGACTGCTCCAGTGCATCCATTATAAGGTCACCTCCAGTTATAATAAAATCAGGGTTTAACGCATTAACAGTATCCAGAGCTTGTGTGAATCCTTTTACAGCATCATCCTCCGGCTGAAGATGTATATCGGTAAGAAATGCCACACTGAATTCATCCTTCTCTTTCTTTTCTTCTTTACAGCCTGAAAATGAAAGTATTATAACTATTATAACCACGTGAGCTGCAGCTAAGTAAAAAACCATTTTTTTCATAAGCATAATTTTGTTAATGATTTTGTCTGTTAAAGATAATATTTATATATCTAACCTTCAGGGAAACCGTGTATTATGTACAGGTTTGTTAATATTCGAAATACGTTGCCTGTTAACAATTTTGACGGAATCAATCATACCAAAATGCAGCATTTCCTTTAATTAACAGTCTTTTATTTGATAGCTTATAAAACCCGCTCTATGTGTTAATTTAAAACGTATTTCTTAATATGTTTTCTGTTGTCCTTTCCTATTTTCACAATAATTTCTCATCATGTTAAAAAATTACCTGCTGACTGCCTTTAGAGAGATATTTAAGAACAAAATCTTTTCAGTAATCCACATTTTTGGCCTTTCAATGGGAATTGCAGCTTTTGTGCTCATTCTGCAGTACTCCCTGTACGAATTGAGTTATGATAAATTTTATAAAAATGCAGACCAGGTCTATCGTATCAGACAGGATCGTTATGACAAGGGAAAGCTAAGCACTACATGGGCTGCAGGATGTGCCGCCATAGGCCCGGCCTTGATAAAAGAATTTCCTGAAGTAGTTGAATATGGACGACTTACTAATATAAACGGCATAATTACTATCATGGAAACCAACTTCAGGGAGGATAAAATGTATGCTGCCAACAGTTCCTTCCTCACAATGCTTCCTGTTAAATTTCTTGAAGGAGTTGATTCCACCGCACTGAATGAGCCTAATACAGCTGTCGTATCGGAATCGGTAGCCAGAAAATATTACGGCGATGTCAATGTAATCGGAAAATCGTTCAAGCTGAACAATGAGGTAGTTTTCAAAATAACCGGAGTTTTTGCGGACATTCCCGAAAATACCCATTTTAAATTCAATATTCTTATTTCCTGGCCGACATATGCCAAATGGGCCGGTCCACAGATTGAGACTGCATGGCAATGGGATGGTTATTATACTTATATAAGGATGATCAAAGGAACGGATATTACTGCCTTTGAGAAGAAGATGAATGCTTTTACCGACAAACAGACAGAAGAGGATAAAAGTCAATATAATCAGCATGCCGTTTTATATTACAGCCTTTGAAAAGTATTCACCTCAACTCAGATCTTATGTTTGAAGCTGAGGTGAATGGAGATGCCAAAACGGTATATTTCCTGATGGTGATTGCATTTATTATACTGATAATAGCATGGGTCAACTATATTAACCTGTCGACTGTAAAAGCAATATTCCGCTCCAGGGAAGTAGCAATACGCAAAATCTCCGGAGCCTTCAGAATCCAGCTGATAAAACAGTTCATAATCGAGTCGTTCGTTATCAATACTATAGCATCCATACTGGCACTACTCATCGTAATAGTGTCGATGCCCTATTTCGGGATCTTTACAGGCAGGGCAATGGGAACTGAATTCTCCCGGGATCTGGCTGATTTTTATAGCTATGCTCCTGGTGGGACCAATTGTATCTGGCTTTTATCCGGCACTTGTAATATCATCTTTCAAACCCATGTCGATCTTTCATGGTAAACTAAATGGAGTATCTGGCAGAACATTTCCTGCGGGAAGCACTGGTAGTGTTCCAGTTCACCGCTTCTGTTACTCTTATCGCCGGTACATTTACAATTTACAGGCAGACTTATATTCATGCGCAACCAGGATATCGGTATCAATATCGATCAGACACTGGTGATAAAAGGGCCTGATGTTGCCGATTCAACTTACAACTGAAACTTTCGGCATTCAAGGCCGAGCTGCTTAAAAGTCCGGTAATCAAGGCTGTTACAGCCTCCACTTCAATTCCGGGAAGCAAGGTCCAATGGAATGCCGGTGGCATCAGACGAGTTAAGGATGACGATACCAGATCCAATCAGTACCGTGTGATCGGTGTTGATTACGATTTTACTAAGTGCCTATAATCTATCACTGGTGACAGGAAGAAGTTTCTCAAAAGAATACGGATCGGATGAAGGCAAGTGTAATGTTTAATGAAGAAGCGATTAAGTCTCATGGGATTTGAAACCCCTGAAAGTGCCATTGGAGAGGAGATATTTTTCTGGGGTCACAATTATAAGATTGTCGGAGTTTTAAAGAATTTTCATCAGGAATCACTAAAAGAAAAGTACGATGCATTGATTTTCAGATTTACTCCGGGTACCCGTAAGCTATTTCTCAGTTAAGCTGAACTACTCTGGAGAAGCTGGTTCCGATTCCTATAGGCTGACCAGATCCACAATATTGAGACCATTAAGGAGAACTGGAAACAATTTTTCCCCGGAAATCCCTATGATTACTTTTTCCTCTCTGATCATTATGATAAACAATATCGTGAAGAAAATCAATTCAGAACAATATTCCAGTTATTCGCTGCCCTGGCAATTATTATTGCCTGTCTGGGTTTATTCGGTCTCTCATGGTTTATTATTATCCAGCGTACAAAAGAGATAGGAATTCGTAAAGTTAACGGCGCCTCAGCCATTAACGTATTGAAACTGATATCTGCAGGGTTTTTCAGACTTGTATTGTATGCAGTTCTAATTGCTGCACCGGTTTCCTGGTACTTCTCTATGACATGGCTGGAAAAATACCCCTATAAGGTTGGATTCAGCTGGTGGCTTTTCTTAATGTCCGGGTTCGGAATTTTCATAATATCTTCAATTACAATAGGTTATAATGTGATTGTAATAGCTCATACGAATCCGGCAAGGTCGCTCAAGTATGAGTAAGTAAATCCACCTCCTTAATCCCCTTCCAAATCGGGGCTGTTGAAAAAGTCGAGGCTTCTATGTAATCTTTCTCTGTGTGTCTCTGTGTAGTCTCTGTGGAACTCTGTGTAACAATAAGTTAAGAACTTACACTGAGAGCACAGAGGTGGCACAGAGTTCCACTGAGGACTTTTTCAACAGCTCCGAAATTTCCAAATGGGTAAGATTGGACAGACTAATTCCAATCTGACTTTAATGAATTTAGGATTTAAATACTTTTTCTTTACTTTTATACCAGTTCACCAATAACCCTGATGATGACCCGACATTTTTTTCTTCTGACAGGCTTCGCAATGTTGTTTAATACGTGTTCAGGACCAGCAGTCAAACCAGTTCAACAGGACCGGCTTACCGATTTTGTAGATCCTTTCGTAGGAACAGCCTCTCACGGACATACTTATCCAGGGGCGGCATATCCATTCGGACAGATACAGCTCAGCCCCGATAATGGCACACAGGGCTGGGACTGGTGTTCCGGTTACAATTATTCTGACAGTACCCTTGCAGGATTCAGTCACCTTCATCTCAGCGGGACAGGAATTGGCGACCTGGCAGATCTGTCCTTTCTTCCTGTCACAAAGGAGGTCATCTTTGTAAGGGGAGAAAAGAATGCTTCTTTCGTATCGAGGTATGCCGGGAAGTACAACCATAGTGATGAAAGCGCAAAAGCAGGTTACTATTCAGTCAGGATAAAAAGCAACGATGTGAAGGCGGAACTTACAGTTACCGAACGTGCCGGACTTCACAGGTACACTTTTCCGGAGGCAGGAGAGAAGAATCTTATTATCAATCTCGGTTTTGCAATTAACTGGGATTCAACATACAAATCATCCTTGCATCTGGTAAATGATACATTGGTTACAGGTTCAAGGTTTTCACATGGCTGGGCTGCTGATCAGCATGTTTACTTTGCTGTCAGATTCTCGGCACCTGTTGTAAAATCAAATATAATTACTGTAGGAGGTGATGAGAAGTTAGTTGGCTGCTTCAGTTTCTCCGACAGGGTGGTTCTGGCTAAAGTGGGCATTTCGTCAGTGAGTGTTGAAAATGCAATTCAAAATCTTGATTCATCTCTTCCCGGGTGGGATTTCGAGGCTGTGAGACAGGCTGCCTCAGATGCATGGGAGAAAGAGCTGGCGAAGATCCGCATTAAGTCAGATGACTCTTCGCTAAAGACAATTTTCTATACATCACTTTATCATACAATGGTGGCTCCTGCACTCTTTTCAGACCTGAACGGCCAGTTCAAAGGACTGAACGGGACGGTACAGGAGGCTGCCGGCTATAACCGGTACACAGTTTTTTCACTCTGGGATACCTATCGGGCTCTTCATCCTCTGTTTACAATCACTCAGCAGCCACGGGTAAATGATATGGTTAAAAGCATGCTGGATCATTATAAACAATGCGGGATCCTTCCTGTCTGGGAACTTGAAGGTAATGAGACCTTTTGCATGGTTGGAAATCACTCAATATCAGTATTAGCTGAAGCAGTGCTTAAGGGTATTGGCGATTTTGACCAGCAGCTTGCCTTCGAAGCAATGAAGGCCACTTCGCTTTTTGACCGTGATGGTATGGGTCTTTATGACAAGCTTGGGTATATGCCTGCTGACAAAGTTCAGCAATCGGTAGCAAAATCGCTTGAGGTTGCCGTCGATGACTGGGCAGTGGCTGCAGTGGCTCAAAAACTAGGGAAGAGTGATGATGCAGCATATTTTCTTCACCGTTCGGAAAACTATATATCCTATTTTGACAAAGAGACCGGTTTTATGAGGGGGAAACTGAGCAACGGGCACTGGACGACTCCCTTTGATCCTGTTTACTCAAGGCATGAAGGCAGTGACTACACCGAAGGAAACGCATGGCAGTATCTCTGGATTGTTCCGCAGGATGTTGAGGGATTGATTTCATTGCTTGGAGGAGAAGAACCATTTGCAGATAAACTGGAACAACTTTTTAATGTTACCGAAGGAGTTAAAGGAGAACAGGCTTCACCGGATATTTCAGGATTGATAGGAGCATATGCCCATGGCAATGAACCTGGTCATCACACCACCTTCCTTTTCAACTACTGCGGCCGTCCATGGAGAACCCAGGAACTCAACCGGCAGATACAGACCACAATGTACAAAGATACTCCCGACGGGATATGCGGTAATGAAGACTGCGGACAGATGTCTGCCTGGTATATCTTCAGCGCCCTTGGATTATATCCGGTGAATCCTTCAGATCTTAAAATATCAGTTCGGATCACCAATAGTTCAGGAAGCTAAGCTTGAAGTCGCTCCGGGAAAGTATTTTACGGTTAAGGCTCCACTGGCTTCAAAGGAAAATAAATACATCCAGGAGGTTAAGCTTAACGGAAAAACACTTGGCAGATCCTATATCACACATGAAGAGATCATGAGCGGTGGAATTTTAGAATTTACAATGAGTGCCACTCCGAATAAGAGTTTGTTTCAATTTTAGACGCAAATATTTTTAAGAACTTACACAGAGAGGCACAGAGAATCACAGAGAACCACTGAGATTTCAACCTCCCATAGCTGGCGCGGATCTGCGATCCGTGCCTTAACCTTAAAACAAGAGATATGAAGAAAGGGATATTTATCTTTTTATTGTTTTCAGCTCTGAGTCTTGCCTCAGAATCTGCTGTATATAACGTAATGGATTTCGGCGCCAGAAATGATGGTAAAACACTTACAACCCTTCATATCCAGAATGCTATCGATAAATGTTTTATTAACGGAGGAGGTCTTGTTTACGTTCCTCAGGGGGAATACCTTGTTGGCACACTGAATCTGAAATCCAATGTTGAATTCCATCTTGAAAGCGGAGCAGTTCTGAAAGCCACAACCGATCTTTACCAATATCAGAAACATAATGAACAACCTGCAGGTGTATTCTACACTGAAGATTCTCATGATGTTTCAATAACCGGTCAGGGCAGGATATTCGGTCAGGGGATGGAATTCATGTATAAGGATAGCGCCAAGGTCATAAGAGGCGATGTCAATAATTATATCAGGCAGGGATACGATTTCCGTAAAGTGGAGACCGGACTCGGTGATGGACCTGTAATGCCAAAGGATAGATATCATCAGATGATAATATTCAGTAATTGCACCAATATCAGCCTTAAGGATTTTGAGGTTGTCGATGCTCCATACTGGACTTTTCTGATAGTTCATTGTGACAGGGTAAATGTTACAGATATTTCTATAAATAATAACCTGCTGATACCCAACAGCGACGGGCTTGATATTGTTTCCAGCAGCAATGTCAATGTATCCGGTTGTATCATTACCTGTGGCGATGATGCAATTGTGCTGGCCGGTTATGCTCACCATTTTGGTGATCCGGGATTTAAGGATATTCTGAAACCTTCTCAGAACATTAACATATCAAACTGTATTCTCAGGTCAAGATCCAGTGCCATCCGGATAGGGGGATGGGATCAGAATCATATGTCAGATTACAATTTTAATAATATTACGATATATGATTCGAATTGCGGCATAAACATAACTGTAAGGGATTCAGGATCAGTACAAAATGTTAATTTCTCCAATATCAGGATTGAAACCAGGATGCATACCGGCGACTGGTGGGGAAATGGAGAACCCATAAAGATCTCGGCACTGAGAGGAGTATCTGACAACCCGATCGGAAGAATTAAAAATATTCATTTTAACAACATCACCTGCAGGGGCGAGAATGCAATCCTGATGTATGCATCATCAGAGACAAAATTGGAGAATATCTATTTCACTAATTTTGATTTCATACTGAGAAAAAGCGCTTTGGACAAAGTAAGCGGGGGCAATTTCGACCTGAGGCCCAATACTGTAGCCGGGAAAGAGATATTCAAATCAGATGTTCCTGTTGTATATATTGAGAATGCTGAAAATGTATATTTTAACCAGGGAAGTATCGGGTGGTCTGGAGTTGAGTCAGTCTATTATACCTGCGCTATTGAGGCTGTTGAAGTAAATAGTCTGAAGCTGGCAAACATGACAGTCTCATCTTCTCCATCGAATAAATCATTGAAGGCAGTTTCACTGAAAAGATGTACAAAGGTGACCAATAAAAGTGAAGAACTCAGATAGTAATTATCTGTATTTTAGTACCATAATTCCCGACATTTATATCACTCTTAAAAAGATGGAATGTGTATTTTTATATCTTCAGAGTTTTTAATAAAGTTGTATATGTATTTCAGAATACTTTTATTCCTTGTGTTTGTGTCATTTTTTAACACCGCTGCATACACACAGCATCCGATCAGACTGATCGTGCGGGCAGATGATATGGGCTACCATAATGATATAAATCATGCAATTATCAGGGCGCATCGGGAGGGTATTGTAACCTCTGCAAGCATTATGCCTGCTTCTCTGTTTTTTGATGAAGGGGTAAAATTGTGCAAAGAAAACCCAGGCCTGGCTGCCGGTGTTCATGTAGCTGTAATGGGAACAGGATTCAGGCCTGTGCTGTCACCTGAAGAAATTCCGACGCTGGTGGATACCAGGGGCTATTTTTTTGATAACAGAGAGGAACTGGATAGAGCAAATCCTGATCCTGCCGATTTCGAAAAGGAAATAAGGGCACAGGTAGACAAGGCAGTAAGGAGTGGTCTGCGTTTTGTTTACATGGATTACCATATGAACCCACCTGAAATTGTAGCTGATATTGTAAGAAAAATATGCCTGGAGCAGAAAGTGGTCTATGGTCAGAATGTTTCAGGGAGCCAGAATGGATATACCTGGGTTTATAATGATTTTGAAAGCTGGCCGCTGCAGACTCTCCCTGACGGTGCTATTGCCTATTATGATATTGTACCTCTGCCGGATGAGAAGAAACAAATGTTTTATGACCTTCTCGAGAATCTTAAACCGGGAACCCTGATACTTGCAGTGCATCCAGGTCTGGCAGGAAAAGAGAGAAGTGATGTAACTGCTTTGCTCTGTTCCCAAAAGGCCAGAGATATTATCAGGAAGAAAAATATCCAGCTGATCAGTTACTCGGATATTCCGAAATAGGTACCATTATGCTGAGGACAACGGTCAATACCTGATCCATCTTTTCGTCGGCTTAATTGATTTTTTTTAATATAACATGATGGTTGGACAATGGGTACAGACGAAAATAAGTCAGAGGAAGGACGTTTAGAATCATTGGATGCTCTCAGAGGACTTGATATGTTATTCCTTGTCGGGATTGCAGGTGTATTCCAGGCTCTTCCGGCTCTTTCGGACAATGCATTTTTCAACTGGCTTGCAGGCCAGTGCGAGCACACTCCCTGGCATGGATTCCATCTTTACGACCTGATCTTCCCGCTATTCATCTTTATGGTCGGGGTAAGTCTCCCCTTCGCATTAACCAAAAGATTGCAAAAAGGGTACAGCCGGAAGAAGCTTTATTTCCACATTGTCAGACGGAGTCTGTTTCTTTTTTTCCTTGGGCTGGTTATTAACGGATTACTGGGTTTCGACTTTTCAGATTTCGGATATACAGGTGTTTTGCAGAGAATATCAATATCATATTTCTTTGCTGCCCTGATAGTAATGAATACCGATATCAAAACTCAGGCAATAATTGCAGCGTCATTATTAATATCTTACTGGCTGCTAATGATACTCGTACCCGTACCGGGCTTTGGAGCAGGTGTTATTACACCTGAGGGTAACCTTCATGCTTTTATCGATCAGAAGTTACTGCCGGGAAAGTTATATAACATTTATTATGATGAAGATGGGATACTTCAGCAGTTATCATCAATCGCGGTTTGCCTGGCTGGTGTTCTTTCAGGCCATTGGCTCAGATCTTCAAATTCACCGGATAAGAAAGCACTTGGACTTGTCATAGCCGGATTGGGAAGTATTATTATTGGCCTTATCTGGAATTTCTCCTTTCCAATTATTTTCAGGTTATGGTCCAGTTCCTATGCAATGCTGACAATAGGTATCAGTTCAATGTTGCTTGGATTGTTTTACTGGGTTATTGATGTCAGGGGTTATAAAAAATGGGCTTTCCCTTTTGTCGTCGTGGGACTTAACTCAATAACAATATACCTGGCAGTCAGGTTTCTGGATTTTGAAGCCTTTGTCAATATGTTTGTTTATGGATTCATTGATCAACTTGGCGCCGCAAAACCGGTTTTCATGAGTTTATGTATACTCGTGACAGAGTGGTTATTCCTCTATTTCTTATACCGGAAGAAAACATTCCTAAAAGTCTGATTTCATATACAGTGTCCAGAATTAATCTGGCTGAAGAGAAGATAACGGATGATGTAAACCAGCTACTTTTACTATATAATACTACTATATCTCAGTATATTAGTATTACTGTACTCAAAATGTTCTTTATATTTTTATATTTTAAACTATTAAGAATTCCATGGAGAAGCAAACGGAACAATCAATTAAGGCCGAAAGATTGGTGTCAATTGATGCATTGCGAGGATTCACGATGTTCATGCTCGTCGGAGGCGGTTATATTTTAAGAGCATTGCCTGAGATCTCTGATAATGCTTTTTTCAGAATGCTTAAGACACAGATGGAACATGTGCCATGGGAAGGGTTTCGCTATTATGATCTTATTTTTCCGATGTTCCTTTTTATAATCGGACTGACTCTGCCATTCTCATATAAAAGGAGGCTTGAATCGGCCACCGGCAAAAAAGAACTTTACAAACATATTATAACCAGGACGGTCATTCTCTTTATCCTGGGATTAATATGTTTTGGATACTGGGATCCCGAACTGAAGTATGAAGGTGAGGTTATTGGTTATTACGGAGTACTGCAGCTTCTGGCTGTCGGCTATTTCTTTGCCTCCCTGGTAATGCTTAACACTTCAGTCAGGGGTGTTGCTTTATGGGCAGCTGGAATTATGATATTCTATTTTCTTATAATGAAATTTATACCTGTCCCCGGTTATGGAACGGGTAACTTTACACAGGGTGGTAATTTTAATGAATATATATCAAAACTGGTTGCTGCAAATATCGGTATCAACTGGAGGATACTTATTTCTCCATATATGATACCCACTGTTTCCACTGCACTTCTGGGTGTTGTTACGGGATACTGGCTTCAGTCTGAAAATACAAAAGAGAAGAAAGCCTTCTACATGCTGATAGCGGCCATTATACTGATTGCAGCGGGATTGATATGGTCGGTATGGTTTCCGATAATAAAGAATCTCTGGACAAGTTCCTACGTATTGTTTTCGGCTGGTCTGACACTGCTTCAACTTGTTCTTTTTTACTGGCTTATCGATATTCTTAAGATATCAGAAATGGTCTTTCTTCTTTGTGGTTGTTGGTACAAATGCAATTACTATTTATATGCTTACCCATGTTATGAGCTTTGACAATATCTCCTATTTCTTCATCTATGGCATCAGGGAATCACTGGGAGCAGCTCAGAGCCTTATAATAGCTTTGATATCGGCAGCACTGGAATGGCTGCTTCTCTATTATCTTTACAAAAACAGATATTTCATAAAACTCTGATACCGATTACAATGAAAAAATATGATATGATGAAAAAATTTTTATTACTGCAGGTTCTCCTTCTGGTGTCAGGAATGTCTGTGGCTCAGGACCATCCCGCTCTCCTTCCTGAACCACAGCAGATAAAATATGGCAAAGGTGCAGTTCAGCTTTCCGGACTAACGATTTTCCTCCCTGCACAATCTTCTGCTGAAGACAAATTCAATGCAGATCAGCTTGCAGAGGCGTTCAAAAAAAGAACAGGTATCTCTCTTCCGGTCGTAAATGAGAGAAAAGGTATACAGATTATCATTGAACATGGTGATAAGCCATCACTACCGGAACCCGGAGAAACGTCAGGGCCGGATTGCAGGGAAGCGTACACTTTGAAAGTGGATAACGATGGTGTCAGGATAAAAGCAGTTTCAGCCGCAGGAGCTTTTTATGCAATCCAGACTCTGAGGCAGCTTGCCTATGGAACAGGAGGGGCAACCTCTATCCCGCACGTTGATATCTCTGACTGGCCAGCTTTTCCATATCGTGGACTGCTGGTCTCCTTCGGGGAAGGGGCAAACTATAATGAGCAGTTCGCAAAGGATATAATTGATGAGCTTGCCCGTTTCAAGAGTAACCAGTTCTACTTTTTATTCAGAATCAAGTATTGAGCTCGATTCCTTCCCTCTGGTCGGTTATAAATCCAAAATCCCCAAAGACGTTATCAGAAGACTGGTTGAATATGGCCGTGAAAGACATGTGGATATCATCCCCATGCAGGCACTTTATGGTCACCTGCACGATATATTCCGTATTGAGAAGTACTCTTCTCTCAGCACTGTACCCTATGGTTTCGAGTTCGACCCTACCAACCCCGAAGCACGCAGGATGCTTAAAATAATGGTTGATGAGATCTGCGACCTCTTCCCCAGCAAGTTCTTCCATGCCGGATTTGATGAAACCTGGTTTACAAGAAGACTGGCCAGGATGCAGGCTGACGGGGTAGCACCCCTCAGGAACGGAAAGGTTATTGATGCAAATGATTATTTTGTGCAGCAACTCAACTATGTCACTGAACTGCTCAGGGATAATGGAAAAACCGGGATGGCATGGATGGATATATTTATCAATGAGAGTCTTATGGATCAGTTCAAAAATGTACCGAAAGATTTTTACTACCCTGCCTGGTACTATGACGTGGATACGGCTGAGATGATGAAATGGATAAACGTTATGAACAGGTACAAGCTGAAATACTTTATTCAGCCGTCGATCGATAACTGGAACGACCTTTACAGCACACAGATGACATACTACAATGCAGACCTGTTTCTACCTCTCGGAAAAAAACACGGCGCGTTGGGTATGATCCAGTGTCTCTGGACAGATGCAATGATAACTCTTACACGGCCATCACTTCTGCAGATAACCTATACAGCTGTTGGTGCATGGCAAAAGGATAATCCTGACAGGAATAAGTTCGTTTCACAGTATGGTTTTCATCATTACGATAATGAAAAATACCGCACAGCAATGATAATTGCTCTTGAGAAGGTACAACTGGCCAACGATCATCTGACAAAAGTATTTGGATCGGCTTCCCAGAATGAATCCTGGGTGGATCCATTCAGGAAATATTTCCTGAAGAAGGTAAGAGAAGGCAAGGAAGATCTTCAGAAATGCAGGCTTGCTTCGGAAGATGCATTGATTCAGCTTATTAAGCTGGAAAAGGAGTTTCCCGGTGATCCAATGGTTCAGTCGCTTAATGTCGTTTGCCGTATGATTGAATATACAGCAATGAGAGCATTGTTTGCAGAGTATATCCATACCCGCTGGACCAGTCCCTCTGAATTGGGAAAATACCAGGGTTTCTTCCTTTATTATGACCTGGCTGGTCACTGCCATTCAAAAGCAACTGACCTTATCGATTATTTCAGCGAACTGAAATATGATTATGAAAAAGCATATATGAATGAATACACCAGGTTTAAGCTGGGATCCGCACTGGCGCGTTTTGATCACGAGATTCAGTTCTGGCAGAAGATCCAGATAATGGGCATGGAGAGTACAAGGATCGAACTGAAACCAGAGGAACCTCTGCCTGATTTTTATAAAACCTTTGATCTTAAGGAAGACTATTAATTAAAAATGTTGAATATGAAAAAATGCAGATTCATAACTTATTCATTAATTGTATTCTCATTCATTCTTATTACTGGATGCAGTGAGGAAGCAAAAGTATTCAGGGCTGGTGCAGCTAAAGTTAACATTACCCCTCCTTATGGTACAATAATCAACGGCGACTTTCTGCCAAACTATGCAAATGAAATTCATGATTCCCTGTATGCCCGGGCGCTGGCTTTTGATAACGGTACAGAAAAATTTGTTTTCATTGTAGTTGATAATATGACCCTGGATGCTCTTCTGGGTAATGAAGCAAAAGCCATAATTACACGTGAAACAGGACTGACCGCCGGACAGATAATGATCTCCAATACCCATTCTCATTCAACAGGCGCAGTAATTGAAACGGCAACCGTTCAGGCTGACATGAGCTACCGTATTTACATGCCCGAAGAATTGCATTAGCCGCATCTCTGGCAATAAAAAACCTTCAACCGGCAAAGATTGCCTGGGGACACATTGATGTACCCGGGCATGTTTCATGCAGGAGATGGTACATGAAACCCGGATTCCCTATGGTTAATCCGTTTGGTGAAGAAGAAAAGGTGTGGATGAATCCCCCTGTGGGCAGTGAATTCCTCGACAGGCCAGCCGGTCCGACTGACCCGCAGGTTAGTTTCCTTGCAGTAAAGAGTGCAGAAGATAAATGGCTGAGCATACTTGCGAATTATTCCACACATTATGTGGGTGGTGTTCCTGCAAATGCAATCTCGGCTGATTATTTCGGGGAAGTTGATTTAATGTTGAAATCAAAGCTTAATGCAGGAAATGATTTCATTGGAATAATGAGCAATGGCACAAGCGGCGATATCAATACAATGGATTTCAGACTTACGAAGAACTATCCCACCGGTGATTATGAAAAGATGAAACTGATTGCCAATGAGATCACTGATTCGATTGTTAAGAGTCTGAAAGATGTTAAGTATGCTGATAAACCCGAATTCAGGGTGGCAAACGGGTCATCCGAAATCGTACGCCGTCAGCCCTCTCCCGAACTGTTAAAATGGGCAACCCGATCGCGTAAGAACTACAGAGTTTACAAAACTTGGTACTGCCGATAAAGCATCAGACGATATTAAAAGCCTTTATGCACTCGACATAGTGAAACTGAATTTTTATGAACCATCAGCATATAAGCTTCCTTTACAGGCAATAAGGATAGGTGAGGGGGCAATCGGAACTCTCCCTGGCGAGATTTTTGCCGAAACAGGGTTGAATCTGAAGAAAAATTCCCCCTTAAAATACTATTTTACCATCTCCCAGGCCAATGGCCAGTTCGGATATGTGCCACCTGCGGAAGAGTTCGTGCTTGGAGGATATGAGACATGGCTATGTTCCGGCAGTCTTCTGGAAGTTAATGCAGCAGATAAACTTGAACAGGCATTAACAGCTCTTGTAAAATCGTTAAAATAGGATTAATAAGTTGAATAACGCCAATACAGATAATTTTATCAGCAATGACCAAAAGAAGAGAATTTATCCGTAAAAGTCTGCTGGGTTCAGCAGGAGTTGCTTTAGGGAGCTTTGCTTTAAAACCCGGAAATTTTTCATCAACAATTGAGGATTCTGGCAAAATCAATGAAACCAAGGTTTCCGGACCGGTGGTGGAAGCAGAAGAGGTTGTTTATCAGTACCTTCCCGCTGACAACGGTTCCGGACCAATGTGGTGCAATGGTTCTACCTCTATTGTACGAACTGGAAAGGAGGTATATGCCAGCGGTATTGAGACTGTCCCCGGATGGAAACCTCTGAATAATTGTCGCTGGATGCTGTTTGAAAGGAAGAAAAAAGGGTGGGAAAAGAGGCTTGCTGATGACGAAGGACGAACACGTGAACCCAGCCCGATGGCCGCTTTTCATGACGGAAGATTTTTTCTGTCTGCGAATCCTACCCTTACAACTCCCGACACATATAACGGTCCGGCCAGACCGGAAATCCTGCAATTCAATAAATCCGGTGAAAAATTAAAGTATGATAAACTGCTTCCAGGATGGTCAGGAAATCCACCCTTTACCGAGCACTCCTACCGCAGTCTTGCAGCAGATGGCAAATCGGGCGAATTGATACTCCTGCAGAACATTGATTATACCCACGCCGAGTGGGCATTTCTTGATTCAAGGGGTAAGTGGTCAGCACAGGGAAAGCTTGAGTGGCCATTTGGTACTGATTATGAGGAGCCGGAACCTATCCGTGTCTGCTATCCAAATGTGATGTTGAAGGAAAGAGCAGTCTATTTTTGCGGTGTAAGTGACATTATTGAACCCAAAAAGGAGTGGCGTAAATTCAAGAGGGAGCTCACAGGCAAAGAATGGGATTATGATTTCAGAAGACTATTCTTCACATGGAGCGATGATATTACAACCGGTAAATTTCACCCATGGATCGAGATAGCAAGCCGTGAAGAGACCTGTGGATGGATCTTTCCATCAGATCTATGGGTGGCACCCGATGGATCGGTACATATATTGTGGGCTGAGAGAGCACTGGATGAACGGTTAAGAGAGAAGTTCTTTCCTGAAGCCAGACAATCTCATGCTCTGAATTATGCAATATTAAAGGATGGAAAGGTGGAATTGCGCCGTACCCTTGCAATTGCCGAAGAGGGTGGATCTGAACTGAAACCCGGACCAGGCCGTTTTCATGTTACACCTGAGAATCGCCTGTTCGTAGTATATTTTATTGAAGGGAATGATGTCTCAGGCAGATCTGTCGCTGAAAACCGGTTGCTTGAAATTGGAGAGGGCGGAATTCCCGGGACTTCTGTGGTTATACCTCTTAAGAAACCTTTCTCCAGTTTCTTTACCGCTACAGTACGTGCAGGATCAAAGCCTGCTGATGTGATTGATATGCTTGGAGTACCTCGAGGGAGTTAAAAACACCATAAGCTATGCCAGGATACGTTTATATTAACTTATTTACTACAAATTAAATGTACTAAAGAATGAAAAGAAACTACACATTGATAAATTCATTGATCTTTATTATTGTTCTCCTGCTGCTTAACTCAGGTACCCTCTCCGCCCAGGCATTCAGACTGAATTCCGTCAGCGATCTGAAGAGAGTTTTTGAAGACGGGTACAATATGCCGCCCCTTCAGGATACACTCAGGATATTCGGCATCAGAGGGGAGGTGGTATCCGGGCAGTGTGCCTTGCATACAAAGAAAGATCTGACGGGTGTTACCGTTTTGGTTAGCGCCCTCACCGATAAAAAGACAGGAACTATATTACCTGCAGAAGCAGTGGAATGGAACTTTGTTGGTAGTATATGGCTTTCTGAGAACACTCCCAATCAACCGGCAAGTGCACTGGCACGGCAGGCTCCGGCCAGATTTCCTGATTACCTGATGGATGAAAAACAGATCAACCTCAAAGCAAAAGTGAATCAGGCTGTCTGGCTTACCATAAGTATCCCGGAAACTGCCGCACCAGTTTCCTATACAGGTGATATTACTGTAAAAAGCCAACAGGGAGAAGTTAAGCTTCCTCTGTCTGTAACCGTATATCCCTTAACTCTTCCGGTAACCAGGAACCTGAAGGTTACAGAATGGTATAGTACAGGTGATTTTGAAAAGTTCTACGATATTAAAGAAGAATATTCTGACGCCTGGTTTGCAATGCTTCGTAAATACGCTGATAACATGGCTGATCACAGGCAGAATGTCTTCCATGTGCCGATGGATGCTATCGAAATTCAAAAAAGAACTGATGGAAGGTTATCATTTGATTTCACCAGGTTTGACCAGATAGCACAAGTGTTCTGGGATACAAAAAGGATGGATTACCTTGAAACTGGTGAAATTGCACGTTTCGGGAATAATGCCTGGTTCAGTTCTGAAATAAAGCTTCAGGATTTCCAGGTAAAAGATATTGAAACAGGTAAAATCGAAACAATGGCTGGTAAAGATGTCGCTCCCGGTCTACTGGTTGCTACTGAAAGCCATCTGAGAGAAAAGGGATGGCTCTCAAAAACACTTTTTCATGTTAAAGATGAGCCCTCAATGCATAACTCCCAGTCATGGCGTGAAATGTCGGCCTACATACATAAATATGCACCCAATCTGATACGACTTGATGCCATCGAGACTACAAATCTTCTGAATGACATTGAAGTGGCAGTACCAAAACTTGATGCATTCGGAACATGGTATGAATCATACAGGGAGGCACAGAAAAAAGGAGTAGAGCTTTGGTTCTATACCGTCGGCATCTACCAGGGAAGCCTTTTCCCGAATAAAACCATCGATATGCCTGTTATGAACAGCCGTATCATGCAATGGCTTAATTACAGGTACGATGCAACTGGTTATCTGCACTGGGGATGGAACCAATGGACCGAAGATCCTTTTAATGAGGTGGGTATGCATATTGGGGATGGATGGCATGTTTACCCTTCAAAAGACGGAGTTCTTAACTCTCTGCGGTGGGAGCAGATAGAGGAACGGAATCCAGGACTATGAATGTTTCAGGATGCTCGAGGATAAGATCTGCAATCTGAAAGATTCACTACGGAAAACGGGCCGAATTGCGTTCGATCCTAAGAGAAGAGGCCATGAAATCTCAGCACAGGTAATTAATAGCATTGAAAAACACACCAACGACCCTGAAGTACTTTATGCTGCAAAAAAGCAGTTGATCGGTGAAATTATCGGATTTAATTCAGGTCCTATGGTTTATTTACAAACCAATCCTCTTGAATACTCAACATTAACGGAACATTCTTCCGTGGAAGTTTTTGGCTGGACAGAGCCGGGTACCAGAATTGTTATCAATGGCAAGGAGCTGCCGGTAAGTGATCAGGGATATTTCTTTGAGCAATTCGGAGGAGATGCTATCGACACCACAAAGATTCCCATTACCCAAAGAATGATAAAAGTGGTTGCCAGCAATAATAAGGGAACAAAGGAGGTCATCCGTAAATTTAATTGTAAATAATATTTGTTGTGATTAAGTTAATTTGGTATTAACCACGGAGTTACACTGAGTTGCACGGAGTAATTCACGGATTTCTAAGAAGTTATTATTAGCCTAATTACCTGTAAAAAAAACAGTGCAACTCCGTGAAACACCGTGTAACTCCGTGGTTAAAATAGACGGGTTATTAATCCTCAAATTTCTTGCGATAACCCAGTGGGGTGAAACCTGTTATTGCCCTGAACTGCCTTATGAAATAGGATATATTGTTATAGCCACAGGTATAGCAGATGTCTGCAACTGATTGATTTTCATTTACCAGCATCCTGCAGGCTTGCCCTACCCTGATCTCGTTCAGAAACCTCACAAAAGTTTTATTTGCCCTCTTTTTGAAATACCTGCAGAATGCCGGCCTCGAGAGATTGGCAATGGATGATGCCTTTTCAAGAGTTATCTCCTGATGGCAATTATCCAGTACAAATTTGTATACCCTGTTGAGCCTTTCGCTATCCCGCTCATTAATTGTATTTTGAACCACAGGAGTAGCCAGATACTGGTATTCGCCATTAAAAGCTATCATCTCCAGGATCGTCATCAGCAATGTTATCCTGGTAAAACCATAGGAGGTGTCAATCCTTTTCATCAATGTGGTAACATCTTCCCGTGTCTTGCCTGTAAGCCTGATTCCTCGTTCTGACTGCTGTATTATTTTTATTATGATTTTTGATTCAGGGAGATTCCAGAAATCACTTCCCAGTATTTCAGGGTTGAAAAGGATATATATCGCTTCAGATATTCCGGCATCTGATTTCTTGTCACTTAACCATTCATGAGAGACATTCGGCCCTATCATCACGAGGTCACCGGGGGCAAAAGGCTCCACAGAATCTCCGACATAACGTGTCCCGGTTCCCTTAACAACGAGCAATATTTCAACCTCCGGATGAAAATGACGGAGAGAGGGAAAGTAATCAACCTTCATATGATTAATCTGGAAAGAATGATTGATATTGGCGTCTACTTTTTCGAGGTTGGGTAACATGTCAATATTGTGTTATTTTTAAATACAAAACTATCATAAAAGTTGAGAGTATACAGGTACCTTTGAGATATCTTAGTTTATGGTTGTTGGTATTCATAAATTCCCCAAATGTTTTATATACCTATCAAGTACCCCCTTCCCCGGCCTTCCCCCAAAGGGGAAGGAGACCTTTTCCCCCTTGGGGGAAATAAGAAAGGGGGTAAGGAAGTTGAAAGGATTCTTGTCATTGGGAATGAATATTTAATAATTTTAAAGGAAAAAGAGGCAATGGCAAATAAAAATTACCTGGTTAATGGCCAGACAATAATTGATAAACCAGCCTTCCCGGCAATTGATGCTCACAACCATCTCTGGGGCAACTGGCAGGTAGAAAGGGTTATAAAGACACTCGACGAGGTTGGGGTAGTCAGCTACTGTGATCTTACAGGAAATGTACACATTGAATTCTCAGGAGGGGGATATGTGATACAGCCGGGTAATATTTCAGATTTTTTTGAGAATTGTTCTTTTAAATATCCGGGACGTTTCTATTGTTTTACCATGGCAAATTTTGCTACTCCTGTGCAAAAGCCACTCTTTACTGATCACAAGCGGTTTGTGAGTGAGTGCATTGAGACTATGAATGAGCATCATAGTCAGGGTGCAAAGGGCTTAAAATACTTAAGGAGCTTGGACTTCATTACCGTGATTCCGCCGGCAATCTTATTCAGTGTGATGACCATCGCCTTTTCCCAATATGGGAAGAAGCCGGACGACTGAAGATGCCTGTTCTGATACACCAGGCAGATCCTGCAGGTTTTTTTGAACCGGTGACCCCTGAGAATGAGCATTATGAATCACTTATGAAATATCCTTCATGGAGCTTTGCAGATCCGAAATATCCAGGAAAACTGAACTTCTTAAAAGAAGGGATGAACTTGTAAAACAACATCCGGAACCACATTTATTCTGCCTCATTTTGGCAATTATGCTGAAAATATTGGATATATCTCGGATTTTCTGACTGAAAATCCCAATGCATACATTGATTTTTCTGCCAGGCTTGATGAGCTGGGACGTCAGCCATACTCTGCAAGGGAATTCTTTATAAAGCATCAGGACAGGATAATTTTCGGTACAGACATGCCTGCAAATATTGAAAGTTCAGTTGAGATGTACCACACATATTTCAGGTTCCTCGAGACATTTGATGAATCATTCTATTCCCCTGATTATGATGGCACTTTTGACAGAGCAAGATGGCCCATTTGCGGTATCGGACTTCCAAAAGAGGTCCTTAAGAAAATATATCATGAAAATATTCTGAAAATCATTCCCTCTCTTAAAAATGAAATTAATTTAACATTAAAATAAAGCATATGATCAAAGCTAAGGTTGGATTTATAGTGTATGGTGTTCATAAGGATGGTTTACCTGATCCTATGGGAGCACCATTTATTGATGACAAAATTGTTGCAGGAGCAAAAGAAGCCCTTAAAGACAGCGGACTGGATCTTGTGGAACATGATCTTGTCATTGCATCAAAGAAAGAGGCAAGAGAATGTTTCGACAAATTCAAGAAAATGAACGATGTTGATGCCGTGGTTCTATTTTCCGGTACATGGGTCTGGGCTGCACATCTGATAGCGGCGATAAGGGATTTTGCTACAACTGGCAAGGGAATTATTCTCTGGACAAATCCGGGCAGTCAGGGATGGAGGCCTGTTGGCGGACTTGTAATGCAGGGTGCACTAAAAGAGATTGGAATAAAACACAGGTTTGTATATGGCAGCTTTGAAGATCCGAAGGAGATAGAGAAGATAACTTCGTATAGCCGTGCCAGTGCAATGAAAAATTCTCTGAACATGAGCACTATTGGTACTTTCGGAGGAAGGGGAATGGGACAGACCTGCGGTGCAGCAGACCCTTCACAATGGATGAAAATATTTGGTATCGATATTGATTCCAGGGATACATCAGAATTGCTCGATACAGCGAAGAAAATTACGAAAGAGGAAATTGCTGAGCCAGAAAGAGGATACAAAAGCTTTTTGCAGAACCGATTCCCGAAAATGATCAGGCTGAACGTTCAATAAGTCTCTATCTGGCACTAAAAAAACTGGTTAGAAAGAATGACTGGGACTTCTATACTATCCAGTCTTTTCCGGGACTGGGTGATGAATACAGCGCCACCTGTTTTGCCCAGAGCATGATACTTGAAGACGGAATGGGCACCTCTACCCTTGGTGATTTTAATACTGCACTCACCGTAAAATGTCTCACCGATCTTAGCAATGAACCAGTATATTATGGTGATCTTCAGCATATTGACAAATCCAATAATGAAATTAAAATAATAGGAGACGGTGCTTGTCCTCCTTCGCTGGCCGGCAAACTTGGCCCTGCAGGATTTGCAGAACATGGGATCCCGACCGAGGGAGAAGCCGGCGGATTATCAATTAAGCTTGTATGCAAGGTTGGTGAAGGTGTGCTTGCAAGACTTGGAAGGAACAATGGTAAATTTGAAATGGTAATCACCCGATGCACTATTTTCGAACCCCCTGCAAGTGAACTGGAAAAGAGAAAACTCGAGTGCGGCATTCCATTCTGGCCACACGGATTTGTAAAGGCTGAATGTGATATTGAAGCCCTGCTACAGTCATGGAATAATGAATATGCATGTCTGGGGTACGGAGCTCACCTCTATGAAGAGCTTAAAGCATTCTGTGAACTGACAGGAATAAAAGCAATTGCGCTTTAATGAATATCCTGAAAGCAGATTTTGGAAGCTGGCATGTTCAGTATGTTCCGGATGACGGTGCAAGGATTGCTTCACTCAAATACGGAAGCCACGATCTGCTTACTTCGCCTCCTGACAGTTTCAGTCCTCCGGGCAGGTTTTATGGAGAGTACGAAACAAGGCCTGTTTTCGGGTATGATGATTGTTTTCCGACCGTTGATCCCTGTGTCTACCCTGAAGGAGAGCAACAGTGCAGGGATCATGGGGAATTATGCTGGCAACGATGGAGTTCGGAAACAAATGGAAACAGCCTTATCTGTTCCACTGATTGCCTTAACCCGGCAGTGAACTTTAAAAGGATACTCATCTTTGAGGGTAACGTCCTTAAATGGAGATTTGAAGTTACAAGCCTGGCAGGTGTCAGATCAGTTTTTCTGCATGTTATGCATGCTCTTCTGCGGCCTGATAATATATGTGAACTTGAAATTCCGGAGTGCAGGAGCATAATAGATGAAATAACTTCAGGTGATCCCGGTTTTAAAAGCTCTGCAGCTGCGGGTGAACATTTGCTGACTTCTCAGCCGGGATTTTTTGGAATGCTGCTATTAAAAACAATTGGTGAGGGAGTTGTGAAGCTGGGATTCATCAATGGTTTGAAAATGGAGATCAGGTTTGATCATAAGTCTTTTCCTACGCTGGGCATCTGGTGGAACAATGGAGGCTATCCTCCGGAAGGCCGGGTACGCACCGAATGCGCTTTTGAACCAATACCGGGGACTTGCAGCGATCTGTCAAAATCCTTCAGGGATGGTGTTTATCTCTCTGTGGAACCCGGAGAAAAAAAGTGTTGGGAAGTAATGTGGACAATTAAATAGATTAGCGGTTTATGAGTTAATATCTTATTTAACCACTGATTTGCACGGGGTTACACGGAGTGAAACACGGAGTATAAATTAGAGTTTAAAAAATAAATACAGAGATATATATGCCACTGATTCTTGACAGAAAAAAAGTCCTGGATGTTTATGCTGAAGCCGGGCAGAAGAAATGGGTGATCCCTACTTTTAATTCAGAAAATCTCACAACAACAGAAGCAATACTGTCTGCTGCATTTGATTACAGCAGGAAGATAAATAAACCTGATCTTCCTGTTACTATCGGCATCACGAACCAGTACAGTCATAGAAGCCAGTCGGTTTATTACACTCATACAAGGCAATGGGATATAGGTCTGAGACTCTTTCTTGCCGACCTTGAGGTTTTGACTGGTAAGGGATCTCCTTTTGAGAAACTCAATGTCATGATACATCTCGATCATGCACAGTGGGACAGTGACCGGCCTCTTCTTGAATGGGATATGAATATGTTTTCAATGATCATGTACGATGCATCTGCGTTGCCATTTGAGGAGAACATTAAAAAGACTGCCGCATTTGTTGAAAAACATGGTCATGAGATTGTAATTGAGGGTGCGTGCGATGAAATTGTCGATGCAACTGGTGATACAAGACCCGAACTGACGACCCCGGAACAGGCCATAAGATATCTTAATCAGACCAAAGCTGACTTTATTGTTGCCAATCTGGGAACGGAGCACAGGGCCAGTGCCGCCGACCTTAAATATCATGGTGATCTGGCAAGGGAGATAAGCAAGCTGACAGGTCCGAAACTGGTTTTACATGGAACATCCTCTGTGGGGAATGACCAGGTTAAATTTCTTTTTAATGATGGCATTGCCAAGGTAAATATCTGGACTATTCTCGAAAGGAACACTGCGCCTGTTCTTTTTGAGGATATGGTAAGGAATGCCTCAAAAATAACCGGCACTGATAAAACTGAGGCAATGGTAAAGACGGGCCTTCTTGGTGAAAATGCTGACAGGAACAGCAAGGCATCGCTTTCACATTATACAACAGTTTACCGCCAGGATATTGTATTCAGGGAAATGAAAAAGATTGTTCTTGATTATTTTGATCTCTGGTATGTATAAGATTGGCTTATATAACGAATGTGTTTGAAATAATTACCCCCTTCCCGGCCTTCCCCCCTGGGGGAAGCCTAACCTTTCCCCCTTGGGGGAAATAAGAAAGGGGGTAAATTTATAGAAGATGAAATGAACTATTACCTTGGAATAGACATTGGAACAAGCGGCTGTAAGGCGGTTATCTTTGATGAAAATGGCCGGCAGAAGGCACTTGCATACCGCGAATATGACATCATTTCAAAGAAGCCGGGATGGGCCGAACTGGATACTGACGAAGTCATCAAAAAATGTTTTGAAGTGATCAGAGAAACTGCTTCAGCAATTAATACGGGGTCAGTGAAGGGATTGGGTATTTCAAGCCAGGGTGAGGCATTTACTCTCATTGATAAGGATGGTAAAGCTCTCTGTAACGCCCTTGTCTCATCAGATATCAGGGCAAATGAATTGATAAAGCCATGGACTGACAAATTCGGAGAGGAGAAATTGTACAATATAACCGGTCATACTCCCCATCCGATGTTTTCACTCTTCAAGTTGCTGTGGATAAGAGAGAATACCCCGGAGATATGGGCCAGGGCTTACAGGATCCTGTGTTTTGAAGACCTGCTTCAGTTCAGGTTTGGAATCAGGGAACCATCGATGGGCTGGCCCCTGGCAGGCAGAACGATGCTCTTCGATGTGGTAAAGCATCAGTGGAACAACGAGATACTCTCAGAAGCAGGTGTTCGGCCTGAACAACTGTCCAGACCCCTTCAGTCAGGTTCACTGGCTGGATATATTGATCCGTCAATTGCAGGAAAGCTGAATCTTTCTGATAAAACATTTGTGGTAACAGGAGGTCACGACCAGCCATGTTCAGCTCTTGGAGCAGGTGCAATCGAATCCGGAATAGCGGTTTATTCCTCAGGGACAGTTGAGTGTATCACTCCTGCTTTTGACCGGCCGGTCTTTAC
>CAWJVS010000009.1:0-129471 GCA_963846335.1 uncultured Bacteroidales bacterium | reverse complement strand
GGATGCCTCACTATCCCTGGATGCTGAAAGTGCCTTTGGAAAAGTCAGCCTGAAAGCATTTGTGGACCATGAATCAGGACTTCTTTTTTATGACCTTGGAAGTGACCTGGAGGAGGATGTTCCGGTTGAGGTGTCGATGGAACGGTTTGGCTCACGGACATTTTCACACTGGTACAGCCAGATAAACAGGGATGCTTCTATCGGGTTGTCAGGTACAGGAGCATTAGCGGACTCAGATGGTGTTTTTGTTACCCAGAAACTGTCAACGGGGACATTTGCTTCAGGTGGCAGGGTCATACGGAATAATGGGCTAAAGGTTGAATACAGCCGTGAACATTCAAGGAGCACATTGATTAAATTATACGGCAACACCCAAAAGAGTGCAGAGTTGTCGTTCGCAGTTAGCTCACCGGTTTCCGGTAATGCAATTACTGAAGTAAAGAAAGCATTATATCTTTTGGGGGAAGCCGGATCTGATACTTTTATGAAATCAAATGCGGCAGCATGGAAATCTATCTGGGCGCGAAGCTTCATTGATTATGGTGATGATTATCTGAACAATCTATGGTATCTTACAATGTATTACGCACATGCCTCACAGGGAGGAAAATATCCCGGACGCTTTAATAATGGCCTCTGGGGCTGGAACAGTGATGTGCAGAACTGGAACTTTTATTTCCACTGGAACCAGCAGCAGTTATTCTGGCCACTTAATGCGGCAGGTTTTCATGAACTTGTAAATCCTTATCTCGATTTCAGGTATAATTCCCTCCCCCAGGCGCAAAAGGATGCGCGTGAAATCTTCAATGCAAGCGGAGCATTCATATCGGATGTAACTGATCGGCGCGGTTACAACTCAGCCAGTGAAAATGCCAATCATACACCTGTCGCTGAAATTGCACTGGATTTCTGGAGACAATACCAGTATACCTGCGATAAAAAATTCTTTATTGAAAAGGCTCTTCCATTTATTGTGCAGGCTGCCCGGTTTTTTGAATCCCTGATGGAAAAAGAAGCAGATGGCTTATATCATGCAAGGAAAGGAACTGGTTATGAAGGCTGGATTGAGCTGAAAGACGGCCTCACTGAGCTGGTATATGCAAGAGTTATTTTTGCAACGGCCCTGAAGGCAGTAAAGGAGGCTGGTTATATCCTCCCTGAGGCAGCCAGGTGGAGGGAGATATTGGATCACCTGGCGCCTCTGCCTGCTATTGAAGCAGGTGATGCTTCAATAGCAGATGATGGTTCAGGATTCAGGTTTATGACAGGTTTCAATAAAGGTAAAGATTCCCCTTCAGATTCTATTTTCGCTGCCGGATGGGGACTAAAGGAAAACAGATTTCTGACAGTATATTATCCTGTTGATGATATCTCAAATTATGGTCTGAAGCTTCTCGATGGCATATTCCCTTCAGTTCCCTCTTCACCAGTTTTCCCGTCAGGGTTGGTGGGACTTGGTATTAAAGGCAGCTCTTTGTTCGATAAGGTGGCTGCAACAACACTGCTTTACGGCAGAGAGATTACCGGCTGGGATCCTGTTCCGGTAGTTATGGCCAGGCTTGGTATGGCTAAGGAGCTTTCTGCTGATCTGAATGATTTTCCGGGAAGGTGGCAGATCTATTGCAACGGATGGGGACACTGGGGACTTGAGGGTGAAGTCAATAAGGACGCAGAATGGTTCTTCAGGACAAATATTGTAAGGGATGTTGCCCATCCGGATGGAGAAAAGTTTCCTCTCCCGATGTGGCCATTCAGACACATGTCAATGGAATCGATGTCTGTATTTGCCACTGCAATAAATGAGTCGCTACTCCAGAGTTATGAAGGCATTGTCAGAGTATTTCCTGCCTTTCCTTCCACAAGATCAGGACGATTTACCCTTCATGCTGAAGGCGGTTTTATTGTCTCATCGGAAATCAGGTCGGGTGAGGTGCAATGGATAAGTGTTAAGAGTCTTAAAGGAAATATTCTAAAAGTTGAGTTACCATGGGAAAAGACTACAAAAAAATCTTTTGGAACCAGCAGAAAACAAAAAATAACAGGAAAACGAGCTGATATTACAACTAAAGCTGGCGAAGTGATACTGCTTGTTAAAGAGGGTATTGATCCGGATAATTGGTTATTGAATGGAGAAAAACCTGTGTATAATGAAAATGTCCGGTATCACTCCTCAGGTAAAACAAGGCTTGGAATTCCAAGGATGTTTTAAGTTGAAAAGCCTTTTGTGTACCTTAGTGTTAACCTTTGTGCCCTTCGTGATTAATTTTAATTTCTAAACACAAAGGACCACAAAGTACCTTACAAAGGGAAAAAACCGAAAAATAATAATTATGAGCAAATCAAAATTTATTTTCGCTCTGCTATTCCTTCTTTCCGGTTGTAATGAAAGTACGAAACCGGATACCCGGAGTAGCCAGGTAATCGCTCAAAACAGTTCAGTTGATAAGGCATTCATATCTTTCAGGATAGGTGTTGCACAATGGCTTCCGGAAAACAGGTTCAACGAACTGTTGGACCTGTTTGAGAGGCAGAGGGGAGTTACTGATGAGATTACCTTCTTTACATCCGCAACCCATCCTCCTCTTCCATTGGAAGTGATCAGGGAAAGAACCTCAATTCTGAGGAATAGAATGGAACAGGCAAGAAACCGGGGATACAGGACCGGGATCAACATACTTGCAACCATAGGTCACCATAACGAGAATCTCGATAATTCACTGAAGGGTGATTATACGTACATGACCAACATCGACGGGAAGGTATGTCAGGGTTCCTTTTGTCCCAATGATGACAATATGCGGGAATATATCCGCAATATCTATGAACTGACTGCACATGCCAGACCCGACTACATCTGGATCGATGATGATGTACGGTTTGGGCATATGCCGATAGGATATGCCTGTTTTTGCGATAACTGCCTTAAAATATTCAGGGATGAATACGGTGTATTGTATTCAAGGGAAAGTCTTAAAAAAGCACTGGATGAAGGTACGGCTGAAGAAAAGCTTAAAATCAGGGTAGCATGGCTGCAGCATAACCGGAATACAATCGCAAAACTTTTCACCCTTATCGAAAGAGCAGTGCATTCTGTCGATCCTTTGATTCCTCTTGGTTTTATGACAGGAGACCGTTTCTTTGAGGGATATGATTTTGACAACTGGGCCGGGATACTGGCAGGCCCTGACAGTGTTGAAGTGATGTGGAGACCGGGAGGCGGCTATTACAGTGATATCAATACAAATGATTTGGCGGGGAAGTCTCACGACATCGGCAGGCAGGTCTCCCTTTTGCCTGGGAATGTGAAATCAATTGAGTCAGAAATCGAATGTTTCCCTTATCAGCGATTAAAAAAAGCTGCTGATATTGTTGTCCTTGAAGCATGTTCCCATATTGCCTCAGGCTGTACAGGAGCTGCCTTCAATGTGCTTTCAATGTATGATGAGCCACTTGATGAATACGAACCTCTTGTTGCGAGGCTGAAGGAGACACGGCCTTTCTTTGATCTCCTGGCCTCATCATTGGGACGTTCTCCCGTTACCGGAGTGAATACCTTCTGGAATAAGGACAGTTTTATTACAGGAAATATTGTGGAGGGTGACTGGCTGAGTTCTGGAAATCCTGTTGTAATCCATGATATATTCAATATTGGCCTTCCCGCAAGTTATTCGGAAAGATATGCAGACGTGACCATTCTGGGTAAAGACAATGTATATGCCCTAACGAAAGATGAGATCAGAAAAATCCTTTCCGGTGGTGTTTATATGGATGCAGAAGCTCTTGGTCAGTTGAACAGGATGGGATTCAGCGATCTTACCGGCTTTGAAGTTGTAAAATCAGAAAAAGCTGACAGGATAGAGAAACTAACCAGCCATCCAATCAATGGAATATTTGCCGGAAGAGAACGAGACAACAGGCAGTCTTTCTGGAATTCACCTGCTTTTACATTGAAAAAAACTTCAGTACAGGCAGAGTCTCTGTCTGCCCTCACCGACTATACGGGGAATGAAGTATCTGAGTGCACATCAGGGATCTTTGAGAATAAAGCCGGAGGGAGGATTTGCGTCGCAGGCTATTATCCATGGTCATTTCTTGAAAATCTTTCTAAAAGTTCACAGATAAAATCTGTTTTCCGCTGGCTTTCCAGAGATTCACTTTCGGGATATGTTGCTTCATTTCACAGGATTAACCTCTGGATAAGGGAAGCCCGGAATGGAAAAACAGCCCTGACTCTTACAAATTCCTCATTCGATCCGGCAAGGGATGTGGTTCTGATGTTAAGAACCAACAGGAAAATTATCAGGGTATATGACATGCAGTGCAGGGAAACATTGATCAAATCATCGGCTGCGGATGGACCATATCAGAAATTCCTGATACCGGAGATCGGACAGTGGCAAATGAAGCTTGCGATTACAGAATAATTGACATTCAAATAATTTATTGCTTATGATACGGAAAAAAAGTATTCTTATCAGATCATTAATGCTGTTCTCATATGCATTGTTATTCATCGGTCAGCTTAACAGTCAGCCGGTCAATCCAAAAACTGGCAGGGAGATCACTGTTCAGCAATGGGTAACTGAAAACTTTGCAAAAGGGAAAGTGCCTCCGTTTTCTTTTAAATACGGGGGTATGGATTCAAAAACGTTTATTGCCGGATGGAAATATTCTGCTGAAAAGGCAGTGAGTGGTGATCCGTCCATTAAGAAATCTGTTTATTCCTACACAGATAACAAATCAGGTCTGACAGTAAAATGTTTTGTAACATCCTATACTGACTTCCCGGCCGTTGAATGGGTGGTCAGGTTTATAAACAGATCAGGTTCAAACACACCTCTTATTGAAATGGCTGAGGCCATCGATTATTCATTTAAATATAAAGGAAATGGGACCTTCATCCTGCATCATTCCCTGGGTAGTAATGCACAACGAAGTGATTTTAAGCCTGTTGACGAACAGCTACAGCCCGGGAAGCAGGTATCAATGATGCCTGCAGGGGGACGTTCATCGGATAATACGGCTTTGCCATTTTTCAATATAGAAGCTCCGGACGGCCAGGGGACCATTGTTGCAATCGGATGGACAGGCAAATGGCATGCTGATGTCATGCAGTCTGACGGGAAAACGGTTTCTCTCAAATCCGGACTGGCAAAGATGAATTTAGTTCTTTATCCTGGCGAAGAAATAAGGACACCATCGATCTGCCTTCTTTTCTGGAAGGGAGAAGACCGGATGGACGGGCATAACAGGTTCAGGCAGTTTATCCTGGCTCATCACTTCAGGAAGATCAACGGAAAATTTGCCGAATATCCTCTGTCAGGCAGCTTCGACTATGGCGACCCTGCTCCATGCAATGAATACAATTGCCTCACAGCTGATTATGCTATTGCCCTGGTTAATCGTTACAGGCAATTCAAGGTTTTGCCCGAGGTGTTCTGGCTCGATGCAGGCTGGTATACAGGATGCGGATGGGATAAAGGTGACTGGTGGCAGAATGTAGGCAACTGGACAGTTGAAAAAGATCGTTTCCCTGATGGACTGAGGCCTGTTGCAGATGCAGTTCATGCAGTCGGTTCTAAATTTATGGTTTGGTTTGAACCTGAACGCGTCCGAAAAGGGACACAGATCGATAAATTAAATCCCGAATGGCTGCTCAGACTTCCCGGAGAAGATAATGCCCTTTTTAATCTGGGGAACAAGGAGGCACGCTTGTTGCTTACAGATTACATATCTGATTTTATCACGAAAGAGGGAATAGATTATTACAGACAGGATTTCAATTTTGATCCGATGCCATACTGGGAAAACAACGATAAGCCTGATCGGACAGGAATATCTGAAATAAGACACATTGAAGGTTTATATGCATACTGGGACAGCCTGCTGGTACGCTTTCCGAATCTTCTGATCGATAATTGTGCCAGTGGCGGACGACGGCTTGATATCGAAACCACATCACGAAGCGCTCCTCTCTGGCGCACTGATTACCAGTACGGTGAGCCAAATGGTTATCAATGTCATACATATGGACTAAATTTCTATCTGCCAATTCATGGAACCGCAATTTATAAATCAGAAAATTATACCTTCAGATCAGGATTAGGAGCCACTGCGGTGATGAACTGGGAGGTTACCGGCAGAAATTCGGAATCAATTCCTGCAATGCAAAAAAGCATAGCGGAATATAAACTCCTCAGGCCATATCTATTATGGTGATTATTATCCACTTACAGATACTGCCGATTTAACGGAGGATGATATCTGGCTTGCATACCAGATGAACCGTCCTTCTGCGGGCGATGGCATAATAGTAGCCTTCCGAAGAAAAGATTGTACCTGCGAATCGATAATTGTCCACATTCATGGATTGGATCCGAATGCAAAATACCTGCTCTTTAATGAAGACTCTCAGGTAAATGAAACAATTTCGGGGGAAGCTCTGATGCAAGGATATACCCTTAAACTGACTGAAAGACCCGGCTCTGTTTTAATCCGGTACAAAAAAGCTCTATAATCTGGTTTAATGTAGGCAGTCTCATATGAATGGCTATTTTTGTCAGATATAAACAGATTTGATGCAGAAAGAAAACCATATTTTTCAGAAACGGGTAAACCTTTTCGACGGGATTGCCATTGTTGCAGGGGCAATGATCGGTTCAGGAATTTTTATAGTCAGCGCCGACATAGCAAGGAATGTAGGATCTCCCGGATGGCTGATGGTTGTCTGGCTTATAACCGGTATCATAACCGTGATAGGTGCATTGAGCTATGGCGAGCTGGCATCCATGATGCCGCATGTCGGAGGCCAGTATGTTTATCTCAAGGAGGCATACCATCCTTTACTGGGATTTCTGTTTGGATGGACCACTTTCCTTGTAATCCAGTGCGGATCAATAGCCGCCGTTGCGGTTGCTTTTGCCAAATTCAGCGGTGTTCTTTTTCCATGGATATCCGACAAGAATATTCTCCTGCAACTTGGTCCGCTGAAGGTCAACAGTACAATGGTTATTGCAATAGCTCATGATAGCATTTCTTACATGGCTGAACACAAGAGGAATTGTTACAGGGAAAACAGTAGCAAATATTTTTTCATCAACAAAGGTGATTGCCCTGTTCGGTTTTATCCTTATCGGATTCTTTGCCACAAAGAATATAAATTCACTGGAAATCAACAGGGAGGTTTTCTGGCAGGCCGGTAAGATCGGCCCCGGCAATACCGTTATTCCCCTCGTCGGATTCTCATTGATTGCAGCCATAGGTACTGCACTCGTAGGATCCCTTTTTGCATCTGATGCATGGTATAACGTGACCTATCTCTCGGATGAAGTTATCAATCCGAAAAGAAATGTTCCCTTGAGTCTCTTCTACGGAACACTTCTGATCTCAGTAATTTATCTTTTTACCAACTTTGTTTATATTAAGATCCTCCCGCTTTCAGGCTCTCCTGACGGTACCGATGTTCTCAGCCGGGGCATTCAATTTGCAACAGACGACAGGGTGGCAACATCTGCCATGAACGTCGTTTTCGGAGATTATGCTGCAGTTATTATGGCAATCTTTATTATGATAAGTACATTTGGCTGCAACCATGGTTTAATACTCGCCGGCCCGAGGGTATATTACGCCATGGCCAAGGATGGCCTGTTCTTTAAAAAGGTTGGGGAAATAAACAAAAAAGGAGTCCCGGGATTTGCAATTGCCGTACAGGGGGTATGGTCAGTCTTGCTTTGCTTGTCAGGAACATATAGTGATCTGCTTGATTATGTAATCTTTGCAGTCCTTATATTTTTTACTCTGACAATCCTTGCAATATTCATCCTGAGGAAGAAACGTCCGGATATTCCACGGCCATATAAGGCATTTGGTTATCCGGTAATCCCGGCCATTTATATTATCACAACCATATCGATTATGATAATCCTGCTGATCTATAAGCCGGATTATACATTCCCCGGATTGGGAATAGTGCTTCTTGGGATCCCGGTTTTCTATATCTGGAGGAAGATCGCAAATACACCATGACACTAAAGATATGTCAGGAAATCTGTTTCCCGAGAAATTTATTCAAAGAATATCTTCGCAGGAATATATCGATGCCGAAGCTCTTTTAAAGGCTTTGATGGAGCCGTCACCGGTAAGCATAAGGATAAACCGGGCCAAGTGGAACAAAATACCGGCTGACTCTGAACCTGTTCCATGGTGCGGAAATGGTTATTACCTGTCATCACGGCCATCATATACTCTTGACCCGCTTTTTCACGCCGGTTGTTACTATCCGCAGGAGGCTTCAGGAATGTTTCTTGAACAAGTATTATTACAAACGACCGGACCGCTGAAAAATATGCGCGTGCTTGATCTGTGCGGTGCGCCAGGAGGTAAGAGCACGCTCATATCCGACCTGATAGGTCCCGGTAACCTGCTGGTTGCCAATGAAGTGATAAGGTCCAGAGCCTCAATTCTGGCTGAAACAATTACCAAATGGGGTCCGGGCAATACACTGGTAACCCAGAACGATCCTGCTGCATTTGGCAGATTGGCAGGCTTTTTTGACATCATCCTTGTTGATGCTCCATGCTCCGGAGAGGGAATGTTCAGGACCGAGGTAGCCGTTTCGGAATGGTCAGCTGGAGAATACTGCACTTTGTGCTGAAAGGCAGAAAAGAATACTGATGGATATCTGGCCTTGCTTTAAAGGAGAATGGGATACTCATATACAGCACCTGTACATTTAATCCGGGTGAGAACGAGGAAAACATCAGATGGCTGACCGGAAGGAATGAAGCAGAATGTATCAGACTGGATCTGAAGGCTTTCCCGGGCATAACGGAAATTGACTACCAGGGGATATACGGTTATGGATTTTATCCGGACAAAGTAAAGGGAGAAGGGTTTTTTATTTCTGCCATCCGGAAAAAAGCCGGAACGGGAAATACATTACAGGGAGGTCATCGTTTGCCTGAGATGAAGCCTGGCAATTCTGACCTTGAAGGAGCATCTTTGTGGACAGATTTTGAGGCAGGAAGGATAATAAAATGGGGCGATGAGGTTATTGCTCTTCCATGTGATGCAGGAGAATATACCTGCCTGTACAGAAATCTCAGGATTGTAAAGGCAGGAACTAAAATATCTGTAAGTAAGAAGAATGACAATATTCCTTCTCCTGAACTTGCCCTGTCAGTCAGGATAAGGGCAGGAGCATTTCCCGTTCAACGAGATAAGCCATGATGAGGCTATTGCGTTTTTACGGCGTGATAATATCAATATAAGCAATATTCCAAAGGGATGGAATATTGTCACATACAATGGGATTAACCTTGGGTTTATAAAAAATCTTGGAAACAGGATTAATAATTATTTCCCGGTTGAATGGAGGATCAGGCTTGACGCATCTGCGAAAAGATATGCAAATGCAATTTCCTGGGTGAAATAGATACATAAAAACAGGAATCTTCTGTTAAACATTAGGTTTAATTATTAGATTCGCAATTATTACTTATTATTTACAGCGGAATGAAACATGACATTGCAATTGCCCAGTCGGCAAAGATAAGGCCGATAGGAGAGATAGGAGAAATTCTTGGAATCCCGAAGGATGATCTGGAATTGTATGGCAAGTTTAAAGCAAAAATACCTCTTTCTTTTATTGATGAGGAGAAGATAAAACATGCAAAGCTTGTTCTTGTAACTGCCATAACCCCGACACCTGCAGGTGAAGGAAAAACAACAACATCAATTGGTCTTGCCCAGGCACTTAACCTTGTCGGGAAAAAGGCAACTGTTGTTCTGCGTGAGCCATCTCTCGGGCCGGTATTTGGAATCAAAGGTGGGGCTGCAGGCGGTGGTTATTCACAGGTTATCCCAATGGAAGATATTAATCTGCATTTTACAGGCGATATGTCGGCTGTTGAGAAAGCTCATAATCTGCTTGCTGCTCTGATTGACAATAATATACAACTGAAGGAGGGAAACCTGGGAATTGATCCGCGAACCATTGCATGGAAGAGGGTGATGGATATGAATGAGAGATCACTCAGGGATATTGTTATTGGCCTTGGCGGAGTACCACCGAAGGAGTTCCCAGGCAATCGGGTTTCAATATAACTGCTGCTTCCGAAGTAATGGCTACACTATGTATTGCAAATGATATGACCGATCTTAAAAAAAGACTGGGGAATATTTTTGTTGGATATACCTATGCCGATAAACCTGTTTTTGCCAGAGATCTTAAAGCTCAGGGAGCAATGGCTGTTCTCCTGAAGGAGGCCATTAAACCTAACCTGGTACAGACTCTTGAGGGTACTCCTGCAATAATTCATGGCGGTCCATTTGCAAATATTGCCCAGGGCACAAATACAATAATTGGAACCAAAATGGGGCTGTCGCTCAGTGATATAGTTGTTACTGAAGCTGGATTTGCCAGTGAGCTGGGAGCTGAAAAATTCTTCGACATAAAATCCCAGTTTGGCAATCTTAAAACCAATGCAGTTGTTATTGTAGCTACAATACGTGCCTTAAAATACCATGGAGGAGCAAAGTTAACCGACCTTCAGAATGAAGATCTTGATGCTCTTGAAAAAGGTTTCGACAACCTCGATAAGCATATTGAGAATATGAAGCTGTTTGGTTTTAACCCGATTGTTGCAGTAAATAAATTTGATTCCGATACCAGGAGCGAATTAAATCTTCTTATCGATCATTGCTGCAAAAAAGGAGTCAAGGTTGCACTTAACAATTCCTGGGCAGAGGGTGGCAAAGGAGCAGTTGATCTGGCTAAAATGGTAATTGAAGCTATAAATGACAAAAGTAACCGTTTCAAACCACTTTATGAGTTATCATGGCCGTTTGAGAAAAAGATCGAAACTATATGCAAGCTGATGTATGGCGCCGGAAATGTGGAGTATGCCCTGAAAGCAAAGTCTCAACTCGACAGGATTGATCAGCTTGGACTTGGGGATCTGGCAGTATGTATTGCCAAGACTCAGAAATCACTTTCAGACGATCCGGCCAAAAGAGGCCGGCCTGAAGGATTTACAATTAAAATCAGGGAGGTTGAACTTTCATCCGGAGCAGGATTTATTGTGCCAATTGCCGGAACAATAATGAGAATGCCTGGACTTCCTGCAGTTCCATCAGCTGAAAATATCGATATCGATTCAGAAGGAAATATCACAGGTCTCTTCTGATGGCGGTAAAGATCTCCGGAGTAATTCTGGCAGGAGGAGCTGCCAGCCGTTTTAACGGCAGGGTGAAGCCAAAAATTGTTATTGAAGGTGAGACAATTATTTCCAGAATAATATCCGTTGTAAAAGATATTTTCGATGAAGTGATAATTGTAACCAATGATCCGGAAGAATATGCCGATCTCAGATTTTGCAAAATAGTGCAGGATGAGATATTCAATGCAGGGCCGCTGGGAGGCATTCATGCTGCAATGAAAGCATCCTCAAATGAAGCAATATTCGTTTTTGCGGGCGATATGCCATTCCTTGATAAGGGAATAATTATCAGGATGATTCAAACGTTCAATAGATCTGATTGCAATGCCCTGATCCCGGAAATTGAAGGATACATTGAACCTTTGCATTCAATTTACAGGATCTCCCTGACCGAAAATCTTGAAGCTTACCTTAAAGGTGACCGGAGTAAAGCTGTGAGAGACTATATTAAATCATTGAATGTTAGGTACCTTAAGTTTGAAGGCTCGGAAAAAAACAGAACAGCCTTTACCAATATCAATTCAGCTTCGGATATTAATATGGCGAAAGGCAGAGACTGAACCAAACCTGTGCACCCGTTGCCTGAAATCTCTTGAAAATCAATGCAGATATGTGCATGACTACCGGCACTCTTAAACTTTTTTATTTAACTTTATCATTGTTAATCAAATAAGAATATTATGAAGAGAATCTCAATCTATATCCTGCTGATAATTCTTCTGGTTCCGGCATGTAAAAAAATGAGTAAATACGAAGGCGTGCCTTTCACGGAGAAAGAACCGCGGGACTGGGAAAATCCTGAAGTTATTCAGATAAACAGGGAAGCTCCTCATGCGACAATGATAAGTTTTCCTGACGAACAAAGTGCACTGGAAGCTGTCAATTCAAATTCCCCGGATTATATTTCACTTGACGGATACTGGAAGTTCAACTGGGTTAAATCGCCCGATCAGCGGCCATTCTGGTTTTTTAAAGATGATTATGATACACGTGACTGGAAAGAGATTGACGTGCCTTCCAACTGGCAGATGAGAGGCTATGATGTTCCTGTTTATGTCAATATACCCTATCCGTATAAGAATAATCCCCCTTTTATTCAACATGACTGGAATCCTGTTGGGTCTTATAAGAGAAGTTTTAAAATCCCTTCTGACTGGAGGAAGAAAGAGGTATTTCTTCATTTTGGTGCTGTCAGCTCAGCTTTTTATGTATGGGTAAATGAACAGCTTGTCGGGTATAGTGAGGACAGCAAAGTACCTGCTGAATTCAATATTACCAGGTATCTCAGGAGCGGTAAAAACACTGTGGCAGTGGAAGTCTACAGATGGAGCGATGGAAGTTATCTTGAAGATCAGGATTTCTGGAGGATGAGCGGTATCCAGAGAAGTGTCTTTCTGCATGCCCGCCCCGGAACTTTTATCAATGATTTTTTTGCGATAGGGGACCTTGAAAATAATTATACCGACGGTCTTTTAAAGCTTGATGTCGATCTGAAAAGCCCGGCCCTGAGCGAGGGTGATTTCATTGTTGAGGCATCTCTTTTCGATGGAGCAAAAAAGCTTTTTACCGGTACAAAAGATGTTAAACTGTCAGAGGGAGCCGGTACCGTAAAGATAACAAAGAGTCTGCCGGGTATTAATAAATGGTCGGCTGAAAAGCCAAACCTCTACTCACTCGTGATCTGTCTTAAAAACAGGGATGGCAAGGCTCTTGAATATGTCGGTTCGAAAATCGGATTCCGAAAGGTGGAGATTGTCAATGCACAGTTGCTTGTAAACGGTGTTGCCATCAGGATAAAAGGAACAAATATGCATGAGCATGATGATGTCAATGGTCATGTTGTTGATGAAGAACTGATCCTGAAAGATATCAGAATTATGAAAAGCAACAATATAAATTCTGTGAGAACCTCCCATTATCCGCAGCAGGAACTGTGGTACCAGATGTGCGACAAATATGGTTTATATCTGATAGATGAGGCAGATATTGAATCGCATGGAGTCGGATACGATAAGGATACAACACTTGCTGATAAACCTGAATGGGAGGCAGCTCATCTCGACAGGATGAAAAGAATGGTCGAAAGAGACAAGAATCATCCTTCTGTTATAATATGGTCGATGGGCAACTGAAGCCGGAGACGGTCATAATTTCCTTAAAGGATATAAATGGATAAAAGGGAGAGATAATACACGTCCGGTACAGTATGAGAGGGCAGAACAACTGACCAATGCTCCTGAAAGACATACTGATATCTGGTGCCCGATGTATCCGAAAATTGAATATCTGGAGTCATATGCAAAAAATGCAAAGAACGACAGACCTCTCATCATGTGCGAATATGCTCATGCAATGGGTAATTCTACCGGAAATCTTCAGGACTACTGGGATGTAATAGAAAAATATCCGATACTTCAGGGCGGATTGATATGGGACTGGGTTGACCAGGGCCTTCTCCGGACAAATGAAGATGGAGAAAAGTACTGGGCCTATGGTGGTGATTATGGTGAAGAAGGTATCCCAAGCGACGGTAATTTCTGCCTGAACGGACTTGTCTGGCCTGACAGGACACCTCATCCCGGACTTGCGGAGGTAAACAAGGTTTACCAATATATCGGATTTGATGCTGTAAATCTGGCCGGAGGTATTATAAAAATCACCAACAAATACGACTTTACAAACCTGTCAGAGTTCAACTTTGAATGGGAAGTTGTGGCCGACGGTGTTACTATCCAGTCAGGGAAGGTCCCGGTACCTGATCTTAAACCAATGAGTGACGGCCAGGTAAGCCTGCCTCTGAGCAGGATTGACCCGGCACCCGGAACCGAATATTTTCTCAACATCAGGGCAATGAGAAGTGATGAATGGAATTCGGTCCCTGAAGATCATGTATATGCTTCAGCCCAGTTCAAGCTTCCATATGAGGGCAAACCCTTGATTTTAAGGCAGCAGGGAATTTCACTGCTGCAGACAAAAACAACTGGTTCCAGACTTGATGTCAGTGGAAGTGATATGCAGATCGCCTTCGACCTGGGTACCGGACGGATGGAGTCTTTCAGGTGCAAAGGGATGGAATTGCTTAAAAAAGGTCCTGAACCTGATTTCTGGAGACCACCTACAGATAATGATTATGGCTATAACATGGACAAGGAACTGGGAATATGGAAAAAAGCCGGTGAGAGAACAAAAGTTACAAAGGCAAATATCAGTCAGCCAGACATGGGAAAGGTAGTGGTAAGCTTTATGTATGATATTCCGGGACCTGAAGGAACAAAAATTGGGGGTTATGCAACTTCGTATACTATTTTAAGTACAGGCGATGTAATAATAAAAAATCAGTTTTCAAAAATATCAGGAAATATTCCCGAGATTCCCAGGATGGGAATGCAGATGCAACTGCCGGAAGATTTTACTAATTTAACCTGGTTCGGGCGCGGTCCGCATGAAAATTATTCCGACAGAAAAACGTCAGCATATGTCGGCGTTTACGAAAGCACTGTTGCCGATCAGTATGTTCCTTATATCAGGCCGCAGGAAAATGGATATAAGACCGACACCAGATGGCTCACTTTAACTGATGACAACGGAAACGGCATCCTGTTCACAGGCGATCCGCTGATCTGTTTTGCGGCACTTAACAATATACACGATGATTTTGAATCACCGGGAAAGTTGTCACAGTTCAGGAAGGATGCAAAAAGTGCCAATACTCATACTACTGATGTAAAACCCCGCGATCTGGTGAATCTTAATATTGATCTGGGACAGATGGGTGTAGGCGGAGATGACTCATGGGGTGCAACGATTCATCCCCGGTACCGGCTTCTTGCTAATAAATATGAGTACTCCTTCAGGATGAGACCCGTGACAAAAGATGATGATATACAGAAACTGGCTAAGGAGAGATTCTGAATATTGACCCCCCAGCCAGGGGGAGCTAAAAAGTGCGATCTAAAACTTGAGTTCTACCCTTAAAACCTCCTTTTCTCCTGTCAGAATGTTTTTTACATCGTAGGAAAGCGGAGACTTCAGCTTTTTGCTGACTACAACCCTTGTGACGGCATTTGCTGAAAGGGTAATCTCAGCGGGAGCATCTTTGATTCCGTTGATAAGGTGGAAAGGGATGTCTGATTTATTGACGACTTCAAAACAGATATTGTCGTCGTCTTTGTAATAGGGTTTTTCCACGGATATGCACTGATAGAAAAATGGTTTTGCAAATTCTTCCTTTCCTGCCAGTATTTCTCTGAACCACACCATAGTGCGTCCTTCAAACAGCGCTTCCTTCAGGGAGTTATGGCTTCTCTCCTTTGCGAATACCAGAGTCATGGGTCTGTTGATATATTCAGGCTTATTGTATGCCTCACTTATTATTCCGTGCGAATCACTGTTCCCTGTCATTGCCAGGTTGAACTCTTTGCACAGATTAAAAACCAGTGGATAATACTCCACATCATTGAAAAATTCAATGCCATTAAGCCATCCCCTGGCTATTAGTTTCTTGTGAATATCATACATCCTGGGTATACCATCCGGTTGCTGGGCTTTCCAGCCAGGGTGGTTCCACTGAATGAAAGCTCCCTGCCTTGCGGCCTCTTCAATTGCATCCCATACAGAATCTTTTGCAATCAGGGAAGCATCGCTGATGAATAATGCATTAAAGTGCCCGGGAGGCATTTTCCTGGTTATTTCCGTGCCATGAACAAGTATCAGATTTCTTTCCCTGGCATATTCTTCACCAACTTTCCATGCAGCATTGTGGTCGACTGGAATATAGTCCTTTTTTGGATTATACTCAAGATGATCAGTTAACGCTATGGCATCGAGGCCGTCACGCAAAGCTTCATCTATTCTCACAGTGGGCCATACATCTCCATCTGAAAAAACAGTGTGCAGGTGGAAATCACATTTCAGGGTCACAAGCCCCGGGAGATCCGGGAGATTTATGATTTTTCTCTGTCCGAAACCAGTTGAGAGAGTAAATACGAATACTAAAGAAGTGAATATCAGTTTTTTCATAATAAGGATTTTATTTTACCACAGAGTTTCACGGCGTTTCACGGAGTTCCACGGAGTCTCTCAGTCACTTTGTCTCCCCGTCTCCCCGTCTCCCCGTCTCCCCATCTCCCCATCTTTCTTCCTATATCTCCTCATAAAAATAAGCTATTTTCTTTTCAGCATCGTCCCAGGTAAGAATCTTTTTTTCCTTTTTCGTGTAGTAGAAGTTCAGCAGCGCAAAATCTCCTGCGCACATTGTGGCATGAACAAAAAGCAGGAGAGAGAGACTCCATTTCCAGAGTCCCGGCAGGGTAAAAATCAGAAAGACAAGTGCAATGCTGATAAGAGTGAAGGGGATAATGGCTATAATCCTGAACTGGAGCGGTGTTGCAACATATCTGTGTGCTGTAACATAAAACAGGTAGTGTTTCAGATCCATTCCGACCCTGATTTTTCTGGCTCCGGAAATGTAGTAGGGCAGAATATGCAGTAATTCATGAACGGGAATGCTAACCAGCGGAAAAAATACCAGCCCTGTAAAAGAGTGAAGGAGAATGTCTTTAAAGGGGTAGTAACCTGTGATATTCATTCTTACCCGGATGGCAATTCCAAGGAAAACAATGCATGCTGACCAGAAGAAAATTGTCACTCCTGTTTTCCTTTTGAGATAATCAAGAATGAAGGGTATAAGATCACCATATGATATTTCCAGGATCTGTCTGTATTTTGACTGATCTTCGAGATCCTCGACCTTTAGTGCCATAAAAAAGCTTTCTCCAAAATTAACTTTTTGAGAAAGCTTTGCAAAGAAATAGAGGTATAAAAGTAAATTGCTTATCCCGGCGCTGTCAGGGTAGCTTAAGCCTGTTGGCCATTTCTATAAACCGGGGTTCATTAAACAATGGTTTGAAATAGAAATCTGCCTTCATCCATGGAATAAAATCCCCATGATTTTTATATACTATCTCCAGGCAATCAATAGCCTTCTCTGTTTCACCCAGAGTAGCATATACTTCTGCGAGTCCCCATGCATACCACCAATAATCCCTGTTCTTTTCCATCCCGGAGACAACCTCAAGAGCTTTATCTCTCTGTCCTGCCCTTGCATAGGCTATCCCCAATCCGCTTTCGTAACCGGGGCTGATAGCCAGGCTTTTCTTATGCGTCTCAATAGCTTCATAATACATCCCCATCTCTGCATATGATGACCCTAAAAGGTAAAATGCCAGTGTACTGTCTGACTGTAGTTGAAGCAGTTTTTTTGCTTCAGCAATTGAATTTTCAAATCGGCCAAAAAACAGGTACAGCCATGCAAGGTAGCCCTGGCTTATCTGGTCAGTTGGGTCAATCTCAATAGCTCTTTTCATAGCTTCTGCCGCTTCATCAACTTTATTATGCAATGCCAGATACCATCCGTTTGTATAATGAGCGGATGGTATATTTGGATTTAACGCCATGGCTCGTCTTAAAGAACGTTCCGTTGCAGGAAAATCCCATTCGGTATAGAGATATCTTGTGGCAAGAACAACATGTGCATCCGCGAGTGTTGAATCAAGGGAGAGTGCCTTAAGAGCGTATCCCTTCGCTCTGCCGGATGCATCTTCAGCAACGGGAGAGGTGTGTCCGGCAACGCTGTACCCGAGAGCAAGTCCAAGATAGGGCAAGGGGTCCGCCGGATCAATGGCAATCGCCTCATTGAAACATTTCAATCCCTTTTCAAAATCCTCCGGGGTTCTCTTATTCATAAAGTAAATGCCTCTGTCATATGCCTTCAGTATTTCTGGATTATGTTTCCTTTTGCCTGCAAGTCTGGTTTCATCATCAGGTGAAATCTTTACCTGGATTCCATCCATTATATGACTGATAATTTCACTGTAAATATTGGAAATATTATTCCAGTCCTGTGTAAAGGTTGAAGTCCAGATATATTTCTCAGCCGGGAAGGCCTCAATTAGTCTTACTTCCAGTTGTAGATTGTCTTCAGGCCCCTTAATTGATGATTCAATTATATTGTTAACACTGAGTTTCCTGGCAATCTGTTGAACAGGCTCCTCACTATTTCTGAACTGTAAAGTTGATGCCCTTGGCCGGACAACAAGACTGCCAAGCTGCCCCAACTGACCTATTAATGCATCTTGTATTCCTGAGGCAATATAATCCAGATCAGGATTTCCTGTAAAGTTTGATACAGGCATTACAGCTATTGCTTTTTTAATTATGTTGCCTGATGACAATTCTGACCTGGTCTTCAGGTAGAATTTAGGAATGATGATTGCCAGAAAAATAATCAGTAAAAAAACAGCTGATAATGAGGCTATTAAGGTTGCCGGGCTTTTCTTAAGTTTTGTATGGCTTCGCAAACCTGATTTGGATTGAACTCCCCTGCTATCTCTTGTCCCGGATACGTAAGTTTTTGCAGAGCGCTTCCTCTCATCAGGATGGAGACCGTATATCACCTCTTTTATTGCATTGGCAACTTTATTTATCTGATCGCGATAGAAAGTCTTGTTGAGATTTTTTTCCGGATTATCATCCGGTTTGAGTGGCCGGTTAACCCCGGCGCTGGAATATATGAATTCAATTGACCTGAGCCTGCAACCCATTTCCTTTTCTATCAGTTCACTATCGGAAGCATCCAGATCATGGATCTTTATTGGAATAATCCTGCTGCAAACATTCCCGCTTACCAGTTTTACATCCTTGCCCAGCTGGTCAGCGGCCGCCATTTTGTTAAATACAACAAATTCATTCTGCCAGGCAAAACTCCTTGGATCACAATAGGTTTGTGATATTATCGGTATGAAGATAAGCGATTTAAGCTTGGCTTCCAGACTCTTGTCGACATTATGGATCTCCAGCAATCCGTCATGCGGATTTTCATCAAAATAGATTGTGACATCCTCCTTGAAAGTCGCCTCAATCTCCCTTTTCAGGTGGTCAATAAATTCAGTTACCCATCCGTCATATTTGTTATCCTTCTGGCGGTAGCTGATAAAGATGTCATATTCATAACCCTCTATTATGCTTGCCATGCTATATTAAGATTAGTTCAACAAAATCTACCGGGTTGTTTTATTAATCTTTATCAAAGTTAAACCTTAGCACAGCTAAATGCAAAATTATTTTCAGGACGGAATCAGCATCAGGAAGTTGTATTCACGCAGGTATGGGAGAAGAGATTCGCATCCTGAGCTCAATTTCGGATTGCATTACCAGTTCCTGAACAAAAGAGATGATTTATCAAATGGCCTGTAATTTGATACATTTGCAGAAACAATTAACAGGTGCGGACAGGCTTTGCAATATTGTTTTTCATGTTTTTGGCTGCCGAGGCATTGAGTCAGAATGATTCTGTTAAATCAAAAAATGACTCTTTGCCGGACAGGTATTACTTTCTGCAGGAGGTTGAACGAAACGGAGTCAAGATGCCTGAGATAGAAATAAAGGAGGTAACAATACAAGCCCGTTCCCAAAGAGCACGGAGAAGTGAGTACAGGCAGTATGAAAAACTCGTCTCAAATATAAAGAAAGTGTATCCCTATGCTTTGATAGTCAGGGTAAAACTTGAGGAGATTAATGAGGAACTGGTTAACTATCCCAGTGAAAGGGAGAGAAAAAGATTCCTGAGAGATGTGGAAAAGGATGTACTGGGAGAATACAGGAAGGACATAGAGAAGATGACAATTACACAGGGCAGGTTGCTGATCAAGCTCATTGACAGGGAGACTCAGAATACATCCTATATCCTGATAAGGGAATACAGGGGAAAATTCAGTGCTGCTTTCTGGCAGAGTGTGGCGCGTCTCTTCGGAACAAACCTGAAAGAGGAATATGATCCCTATGGAGATGATGCCCTGATAGAGGCAATCATCAACGAGATTGATGCCGGCAGATTGTGAAATACATACCACATACTAAGATGAAGAGGATTTTTATCGCGGTGAAGATAGATGCTGACGATGCCCTTATGACGATGGTTTCAGCTCTCAAAGCCGGTTTAAGGGAGGAAAAAATAAAATGGACAGAGAGTGAAAATTTCCATATTACACTTGCATTCCTCGGCGATACAGGGGAGGATAAGATTATGCCAATAAATAAAATGCTCAAACGGGTCTGTGAAGGATCCGGAGAATTTGAAATGATAATCAAAGGAGCCGGGATCTTTAAGAACTTAAAAGATCCCCGGGTAATCTGGACAGGTATAGACCATTCGGAAAAGCTGAATAAACTGAATGAATCAATAAAACCCGGCTTGAAAGATGCAGGCATTATACTTGAAGACCGGACTTTCAACCCTCATCTTACCCTGGGACGGATAAAGAGCATAAAGGATATTGATGGGTTTAAATCTCTGATCTCAGGATATGCTGATCGTCATATTCAGATACAGGAAGTAACTGAAGTTATCCTTTATGAAAGTCTGCTCTTTCATTCGGGCCCGGTTTATAAACCGCTGGGGCGATATCCTCTGGCTGGTAGGTGAGGGGGAGAAGCGGAGAAGGGGAGAATAAATAGAATAACCTGTTCATAAATGGATAAATCACTATATACTCCCTTCTTACATTTTTTATATTTTTGCAGCAATTAAATTCATGCCCGGGATTATAGGATGACAGATACATTTGAAGCAAAAGGCAAACGGAAAAAACTGGTTGCTGAGCTGAAGCAGAAAGGAATTGTAGATGAAGAGGTGCTGAAAGCCATCAACACTGTTCCCAGGCATATGTTCATGGATCCGGCATTCCTTATTCATGCCTATGTTGACAAAGCTTTCCCGATTACTTCCGGACAGACAATATCCCAGCCTTATACGGTTGCAGTACAAACCTCCCTTCTGAGGGTAAAGCGCAGGGATAAGATCCTTGAGATAGGTACCGGGTCGGGCTACCAGGCTGCCATACTTGCAGCCATGGGTGCAAAGGTCTATACTATTGAAAGGTTCCGTGAGCTTTTTATAAAAGCACAAAGGACCCTGACAACCCTTGGATATTCTGCAGATTTCTTCTATGGGGACGGGTATGAAGGGAAACCTCAGTATGGGCCTTACGACGGAATAGTTATTACCGCCGCAGCTCCGGATGTGCCGGAATCGCTTCTTCAGCAACTTAAAACCGGAGGCAGGCTGGTTCTGCCAATAGGCACTTCCGACACTCAGGTGATGACTGTGGTCGAACGGACGGGCCCTGATAATTTTGAGTATTCACAACATGGAAATTTCGTATTTGTTCCAATGCTTAAAGGAACTGTAAATGGAAAATAAGTTGATATAAATTTCCCCCATCCCAGGGGGCTGTTGAAAAAGTCCTCCGTGGACCTCTGTGCCACCTCTGTGATCTCTGTGTAAGTTCTTAACTTATTGTTACACAGAGCTCCACGGAGAATACACAGAGACACACGGAGAAAGATCACTTAGAAGCCTCGACTTTTTCTACAGCCCCAGCACAAACTTTTCCCCCTTGGGGGAAATAAGAAAGGGGGTACAAAAATGATGAAGTATATGAAAATACACAGGTTCGTCTTTTCTCCAATCGATGTCAATACTTATATTCTGACAGATGAATCAGATGATTGCGCGATAATCGACTGCGGCTGTTATGACAATCAGGAATTTGATAAAGTAGTCAGGTATATAGAAGAGAGAAAACTCAATCCTGTACTCTTATTAAATACCCATTGCCATCTGGACCATGTTTTTGGGAACAGGTTCATCCTGGAAAAGTATGGTCTGAAATCATTATCATGCAGGGAGGATGAACCCAACAGAAAGAAAGCAGTGCAACACGCCGCACTTTTTGGTCTTTCAATGACTGAGCCTCCTGAACCGGGAGGATTTATCACTGACAAACAGGTCATTGAATTCGGGTCAACTGAACTTACTGCCCTGCATGTCCCCGGACATTCAGCAGGAAGCATGGCATTTTACAGCGAAAAGAACGGATGTGTATTTACAGGCGATGCCCTGTTTGCAGGGAGCATTGGAAGAACAGACCTTGAAGGTGGCGATTATGAGACACTTATGAGCAGCATTCTGAACAGGTTGTTTGTTCTTCCAGCTTCAACAGTAGTTTACCCCGGACATGGCAGTCAAACCACAATTGAAAAGGAAAGGATGACAAATCCATTCTTTTCATAAAATATTTGCTTCTAACTTAGCAAGGCGAACTTTAATAAAGACAAAAGACAAAAGACAAAAGACAAAAGACAAAAGACAAAAGACAAAAGACAAAAGACAAAAGACAAAAGACAAAAGACAAAAGACAAAAGACAAAAGGTTAAGAAAATGTAACAATCAATCATAATAATCAACTTTAAAAAAGATAAATTGAAGATAATTTGTAAATGTCTGACTTTTATCTTTTTACTTTTGTCTTTTATCTTCTGCATGAATTGTGCAGGTTAAATAGGATAATCATAGATATTAAACAGATACAGATGACATCAGATAATTTTGCCAGCCGTCATATTGGACCCCGCGATAATGAATTGCCGCAGATGCTGAAAACCGTCGGCGTAAATTCATTGGATCAGCTGATCTCAAAAATTGTTCCGGAATCGATAATGATAAAGAGGCCTCTCCGCCTTCCTGATGCAATGAGTGAATTTGAATACCTGGATCATATCAGGGCTGCCGGCAGAAAAAATAAATTGTTCCGGTCATTTATCGGACAGGGCTATTATGGAGTTGCTCCATTATCTGTCATAACGAGAAATGTACTTGAGAACCCTTCGTGGTACACATCATACACACCTTATCAGGCTGAGATTTCCCAGGGCAGACTGGAGGCTCTCCTTAATTTCCAGACCGTGATAATTGAACTCACCGGCATGCAGATAGCAAATGCATCCTTGCTTGATGAATCTACTGCGGCTGCAGAGGCAATGCTAATGATGCATAATGCAAGATCCAGAGATTCTGTCAGAGCCGGCAAAAATTTATTCTTCGTTGATGATGATGTATTTCCCCAGACACTAGATGTGATCAAAACCAGGGCAAAGCCTCTGGGAATAGAACTTGTCACAGGAAAATACACTGAAGCATATTTTGACGGACCTTTCTTCGGGGCTTTTGTCCAGTATCCTGCAGCATCCGGCCAGATCAGGGATTACAAGTCCTTCACTGATATGGCGCACGGAGCAGGAATGCTGGTTGGTGTTGCAGCTGACCTGATGAGCCTGGCTATTCTTACACCGCCCGGAGAGTGGGGGGCTGATATCGTAGTGGGGTCAAGTCAGCGGATGGGACTTCCTATGAGTTTCGGAGGACCTCATGCCGGTTTTTTCGCCACCAGGGACGAACTCAAACGGAGCATGCCCGGCCGTATTATCGGAGTATCTGTTGATGTACATGGAAACAGTGCCCTGAGGATGGCGCTTCAGACCAGGGAGCAGCATATAAAACGTGAAAGGGCGACTTCAAATATATGTACGGCACAGGCTCTTCTTGCAACTATGTCAGGCATGTATGCCCAGTATCATGGTCCCGAAGGACTGAAAAGGATTGCAGGACATATCCTGAACATGACCTGTACGCTGAACAACAGCCTGAGGAATCTGGGATACCGGCAGCTTAATTCTGCTTTTTTTGACACTGTCAGGATCGACCTGCATGGCAGCATATCTGCAGAGACTATTAAAAAGCTGGCTATCGAAGCGGAAATGAATTTCTATTATCCGGATGAGAATACCGTCAGCATCAGCACCGATGAGATTACAACCTTCGACGAGCTGAACACAATTATCGGCATATTCTCAAAGGCTGCAGAGAAGAGTCCTCAAAAGGTTAATGGCTATTGCAGCTGCAAATGTATCGAAGAAAAGTTCCTGAGAAAATCAGACTACCTGAAGGCGGGCACGTTTAATTTGTATCACAGTGAGACAGAGATGATGCGTTATATCAAAATGCTGGAGAGGAAAGATTTTTCACTGACCCATTGCATGATATCACTCGGTTCCTGTACTATGAAACTAAATCCGGCCACCTCACTCTTTGCCATGAGCTGGCCTGAATTCGGGAATATTCATCCTTTTGTGCCGGCTGACCAGGCTGAGGGATATTACCAGATAATGCAGGAACTCGGGGAAGTCCTTAAAGAGATAACCGGTTTTTCATCGATCTCATTTCAGCCCAACTCGGGTGCCGCAGGCGAGTACACAGGACTGATGGTCATACGGGAATACCATCTGAACAGGGGAGAAGGGCACAGAAACATAGCGCTGATTCCCTCTTCCGCCCATGGGACTAATCCTGCGAGCGCTGTAATGGCTGGGATGGAGGTTGTAGTTGTGGAATGCGATGACAGAGGCAATATCAATGTTGAGGATCTGACCAAGAAGGCTGTGGAGCACAAAGCTGATCTCGCCTGCTTTATGATTACTTATCCATCGACACATGGAGTTTTTGAAGAGGCGGTAACAGAGATGACCGAGATAATTCATGCCAATGGCGGACTTGTTTATATGGATGGTGCAAACATGAATGCGCAGGTTGGCCTCACCAGTCCGGGTCACATTGGTGCCGACGTTTGCCACCTGAACCTTCATAAAACATTTGCAATACCACATGGAGGAGGCGGACCGGGTATGGGACCCATACTGGTAAATGATAAGCTAGCCGAATACCTTCCTTCACATCCATTGGTTAAATCAGGAGGAAGTCATGGAATATCAGCGGTGGCAGGAGCTCCTTTCGGGAGCGGGCAGATACTGACTATCTCTCATGCTTATGTGATGATGATGGGTGCCATGGGATTAACCAATGCCACAAAATATGCCATACTTAACGCAAATTATATTTCCGCTGCACTAAAGGGTTGGTATAAAACTCTCTACACGGGGAAAGAGGGCTTTGTAGCGCATGAGATGATTATTGACTGCAGGAATTTTAAAGGTGAAGCTGGCATAACAGAGGCTGATATTGCAAAGAGGCTGATGGATTACGGATTTCATGCCCCGACTCTTTCTTTTCCTGTGCACGGAACACTGATGGTGGAACCTACCGAGTCTGAATCACTCAGGGAGCTGGATAAATTTGTGGGTGCCCTGAAATCAATCTGGGATGAAATACAGGAAATCAGGGAGGGGAAATCAGATAAAGAGGATAATCTCCTCAGAAATGCTCCTCATACCTCAGGTGTTATAACGGCCGACCAATGGAGCCATAAGTATTCCCGCCAGAGAGCTGCCTTCCCTCTTAAGTGGGTGGCAGAGAACAAATTCTGGCCAGCTGTGGGCCGGATTGATGAAGGATACGGAGACAGGAATCTTATCTGCACCTGTGATACAATAGATGCATACCGGACTGAATCATTAAAATAAAATTGTTTGTCTTAAAATTATTCATCAATTTTATCTTTAAATAATTCATGAATAAGCCGTTTTTTTATGCGTAATTCTGCATGGAATGATCTTGTTGCTTTAATTGCTGGTAAAAAGCTCGGTTATCAGCCTGCAGGCTTTATAATTGACAGTCCGTGGATCCCGGCCTGGTATGGAATATCAAAAATAGATTACTATGCATCAGATGACCTTTGGTTCAGGTCAAACCTTAAAGCAGCGGACTTGTTTCCCGATGTCTGGTTCATGCCCGGATTCTGGTCGGAATACGGAATGTGCACCGAACCGTCAGCATTTGGTTCAAGGATGGTCTTCCTGGAAAATAATCTTCCCCATGCTGAAAGGATTATTTCCGGGATCGAAGAGGTAGACAGATTGCCTGAACCCAATGTGATGACTGATGGTTTATTGCCTTTCATGATCAGCAGGCTTAGAAATAACCAGGAGAGAATTCAGGAAAATGACCATCAGACACGATTTGCTGTTGCCAGGGGACCCCTGAATATTGCAGGTTTCCTTATGGGGACAACAGAGCTTATGACAGCAATGGGTATGGATCCTGAACGTACACATAAGCTTCTTGGTAAGATTTCGGATTTCATATGTGACTGGTTAATCTGGCAGAAGGTATGTTTCCCCTCAATTGACGGGGTGCTGATCCTCGATGATATTATCGGCTTCGTTGGAGAGGATGAGTTTAAGGAATTTGTTATTCCATATTTGAAACGGATTTTCGGCTGTACAGGTTCCGGGGTAAGATTTCTGCATAATGATTCAGACGGACTGATAACCGCCAGATACCTTAAGGAGATGGATGTGAATATGTTTAATTTTTCTTTTGACCATTCCATTGATGAAATACGAAGACTGTCAGGCCCTGATGTTGTTCTTGTGGGGAATATTCCGCCGAGGGATGTTCTTGCTGCCGGTAAGCCCGGACAGGTTGATACAGCGGTCAGGAATGCTATGGGCGAAATAGCCGACCACAGCAGGATAATCTGGTCGGCCGGGGGAGGTATGCCACCCGGGGTGAGCAATGCAAACATTAATGCTTTTATAAATGCCGTTAATAAGTACTCCTCATAAACGGGAAGCAAGGAAATTAAGTTGAAATAACGAAATATTGATATCATGAAAAAAGTTCTATTATTGATTGTTCCGGTTACATTTGTACTGTTCTCCTGCGGACGGGGAAGTTCAAAACAGCCAACAGGCGAAAGACAAACTGAATCGATGGAAAATAATTATCAGGTTAAGCTGATTACAGTTGATCCCGGACATTTTCATGCTGCCCTGGTTCAGAAACGTATGTACGAACAGGTATCCCCTGATGTACATGTCTATGCTCCTGAAGGTCCTGATTGCCAGCAACACCTTGCAAGAATTAATTCATACAACAGGCGCACGACCAATCCTACCTCCTGGAATGAGATACTTTACAGCGGACCTGACTTCTTTGAAAAGATGCTGACCGAAAAACCTGGCAATGTTGTGGTACTGTCAGGCAATAATAAAAAGAAAGCTGAATATATATCAAAATCTGTCAGCTCAGGTTTCAATGTCCTGGCCGATAAACCCATGATAATTGAACCGGAAGATTTTCCTTTACTGGAATCAGCCTTTTCTGATGCCAGGGCTAAGGGCCTTTTATTGTATGATATTATGACAGAAAGATTTGAAGTTACAACCATTCTCCAGAAACTTCTTTCCCAAAAAACCGATCTCTTCGGCCATCTGAAACCGGGAAGCATTGATGAGCCCGCCGTTACAAAGGTGAGTATTCACCATTTTTCTAAAGTTGTGTCAGGAAGTCCGCTGATAAGACCTGCATGGTTCTTCGATGTTAAACAGCAGGGTGAAGGGATTGTGGATGTCACTACCCATCTGGTCGATCTTATTCAGTGGGAATGTTTTCCGGAACAGGTTCTTAATCCGGGCGATATCAGGATAATCTCAGCCAGGAGATGGCCGACGATTATATCAAAAGATGAGTTTAAGGGCGTCACCGGGGTGGATAACTTCCCTGATTACCTTCAGAAAGATATTGAAGAGGGTAAGCTGAATGTCTATTCAAACGGGGAAATGATATACCAGATCAAAGGAGTATTTGCAAAGGTGTCAGTTGAATGGAAATACCAGGCTCCTCCGGGAGGCGGCGACACTCACTATTCCATAATGCACGGAACGAATTGTGACCTGGTTATCAAGCAGGGAGCCGACGAGAAATTTGTTCCCTCACTGTATATCGAGAATGTTAAAGGTATTCCGTTAAATGATTTCAGGATGAAACTGAAAGAAGCACTCGGCACAATGCCTTATGACAGCCTCGGGCTGGAAGATGCCGGCAGGAATTCTTTTAAAATCATTATTCCGTCAAAATACAGGGTGGGGCATGAGGAGCATTTCGGACAGGTTACTGCTAAATTCCTTGAATACCTGAAAGAGGGTAAATTGCCCGAATGGGAAGTGCCTTGCATGATAACAAAATATTATACGACTACAAGCGCTCTTAAAATGGCAAGGGGGGAATAGCAGAATTTTAAGAAACAGAAAGAAAGGGAGAAAGGGAGAAGGGGAGAAGGCCTTATTCCTCAAATAAGTCTTCAATTACCATTGAATAAAGGTCTCCCTGGGATATCCCGGCAGCTTCTGCCTGCTTAGGGATAAGGCTCTCTTCCGTCATTCCAGGGATAGTGTTGATCTCAAGGAAATATGGCATACTGCCAATAATAATGAAGTCTACCCTGACTATGCCCCTGCATCCCAGCAGGTCGTAAATATGTGAACTTAGTCTCCGGATTTCATTTGTAACTTCCGATGGCAAATCTGCAGGGGTTACTTCGACAGATTTTCCCGGAGTGTACTTTGCTTCATAGTCGAAGAATTCGTTTTTGCTGATAATTTCTGTAACAGGAAGCACTATTGACTCTTTCTTCGTTTTTACAACGCCGCAGGCTACCTCCCTGCCATCCATAAACGCTTCGACAACCACTTCATTGCTCTCCCTGAAAGCTGTGCTGACAGCTGGTAGCAGCTCATCCTTCTTTTTAACCTTGGTGACACCGAAACTGGAACCACTGTCGTTGGGTTTTACAAAACATGGCAATCCGGTCTGACTGATAATGCTGACCGGATCGAAATTTTCACCGGCTCTTATCAGGACGGAATCAGCCATTGGTATCTTGTACTCTTTAAGGAAAAGCTTGCATGCCTGTTTGTTGAAGGTGAGCGCGGAACAAAAAGCACCGCAGCTTGTATAGGGAATTTCCATCATATCAAAATACCCCTGGAGCAATCCATTCTCGCCGGGAGTTCCATGTATGGCAATGAATACAGCATTGAACCTTATCCTGTAATCATCGGTAATAAGGCTGAAATCATTTTTGTCAATATTATGATAACGGCCCTTCTGATCTTCCCAGTACCAGTTGGTACCCTGTATTGTAATTATATAAGTTATATATCTGGAAGACAGTATCTTGCTAACTTCACTGGCGCTCTTTACCGAAATCCCGAACTCGGAGGAATCTCCTCCGGCTACTATGGCAATGGTCTTCATCTGTGTTATGTTTATCCTGTCCAAAAATAATATTAATAATTGATAGTTAATGAGCTGTTTAAATATTAAATTTGCTTAAATTTTTAAAAATAATAAGATGAAAAAAGGTTGTTTGATAGGACTGGTAATAGCCGGATTCCTGGTCCTTGTAGCTATTGGAATAATTTCCTGGGGTACAAAAATTTACAATGGAATGGTTTCCATGCAGGAGTCTGTTACCAGCCAGTGGGGCAATGTTGAAACAGCTTACCAGCGCAGGGCAGACCTCATCCCGAATTTCGTAAATACAGTTAAAGGAGCTGCCAGTTTTGAACAGACTACTCTTACCCAGGTAATTGAAGCAAGAGCAAAAGCAACATCAGTGACTATTGATCCTACAAAAATGACCGCTGAAAATATGCAGCAGTTCCAACAGGCACAGGGTCAGCTTTCATCAGCTCTCTCAAGACTTATGGTTGTTGTGGAACAATATCCTGAACTGAAAGCAACTCAGAATTTCAGAGACCTCCAGGTGGAACTGGAAGGAACCGAGAACAGGATCTCAGTAGAAAGACGGAAATTCAATGAGGTAGCTCTGGTCTATAACACCTATATTAAAAGATTTCCGCAGAACTTTCTTGCCGGAATGTTCGGATTTCAGGCAAAACCTTATTTTGAGGCCGCTGCAGGCTCTGAAAAGGCACCTGAGGTTACGTTTTAACTTTTTTTAAAATAAGTCTGAATGAAAGCTTCAACGTTCTTTACAAAGGAACAACAGGCTCAGATCCTCGCTGCCGTAAAGGAAGCTGAAAATGAAACCTCTGGAGAGATCAGAGTCCATATCGAAACCTATTGTAATGAAGATGTACTTGACAGGGCTGCATGGATATTTAAAAAACTTGGCATGCACAATACCGCAGAACGTAACGGGGTCCTTTTTTACCTTGCTGTAAATGACAAGAAATTTGCTGTGATAGGTGATGCAGGAATTAATTCGAAAGTTCCGGCAGGATTCTGGGACTGCGTAAAGGAATTGCTACAGGCCAGATTCCGCGAAGGGAAATTCACGGAAGGCCTTTCAGAAGGGATCATCCTGGCAGGTTTCCATCTGAAAAAACATTTCCCTCATAATAAGAATGATGTAAATGAACTGTCCGATGAGATTTCATTCGATAATTTAAAAAGGGAATAATTGTGATGATAAGAAAATTCTTTTGCCTTCTGACACTGACAGTTCTTTTATTCAGTTTAACCGGAATCATTGCTTTTTCTCAGGATCTTCCGGAAAAACCTGTTCCTCCAAGACTGGTGAACGATCTGGCAGGCATGCTGAGACCTGAAGAGATAAATGCCCTGGAACAGAAATTGGTTGCGTTCAATGACTCAACCTCAACCCAGATAGCAATTGTTATTGTCCCCACATTGTTGGGTTATGATAAGTCTGACTACGCCCAGCGCCTGGGTGAAAAATGGGGTATTGGACAGAAAAATAACAATAATGGTGTGCTGATACTGGTCAAACCAAAGCAGCAGGGTTCAGATGGTCAGGTCTTTATTGCCCAGGGTTATGGACTGGAAGGGGTTTTGCCTGATCTTACATGTGCCGGTATTGTGGATAATGACATTCTCCCTGCATTCAGGCAGGGCGATTATTATGGAGGCCTCAGTAATGCCATCAATTCAATTATGGCTATCACAAGCGGGGAGTATACAGCTGAAGAATATGGCCGGGGTAAAAAGAGCAGCGGTCAGCGTATGCCTTTTGGTCTTGTCGTGTTCATAATCATCATTGTCATTTTACTTGTTTCCAGAGGTTCCGGCGGTTCAAACGGAAAAAACATAAGTTCAAAGGGATTGCCACTATGGCTCCTTCTGAGCATGATGAATTCCGGGCGGGGCTCCCATAGCGGAAGCTGGGGCGGGTTTTCCGGCGGTGGCGGCGGAGGAGGCGGCTTCGGCGGATTTGGAGGGGGCAGCTTCGGCGGCGGCGGTGCAGGTGGCAGCTGGTAGCTGATTAATAGTTCTGTTTTAGTTACTCAGAGGTACATCTGGTTAACAGAGTTACACAGAGAATTAATTCGCTCTGGAACGTTAATTGATATTGAGTTAAAGCTAAAAAATCAGAAGAGTCTCTCCCGGAGATATATTTCCTCCATTTTTCGATAACCTAGCTTCATATCTTCCGGCAGGTCTGAATCGAAAGATAGCCTTTGTCCTGTCACCGGATGATCAAATGCCAGCGATTTGGCATGCAATGCCTGCCGTGGAAGGATCCTGAAACAGTTTTTAATGAATTGCTGATATTTTGTAAAAGTCGTTCCTTTAAGGATCTGGTCGCCGCCATATTCCGCATCATTGAAAAGAGGATGTCTGATATGGCTGAAATGGATCCTTATCTGGTGAGTGCGGCCTGTCTCAAGCTTGCATTCAACAAGAGAGATATATCCAAAATCCTCAAGTACTTTATAGTGAGTAATCGCATTCTTTCCCTCGCTGCCATCCTCAAATACCTGCATCACTTTCCTGTCTTTCAGGTTCCTGCCGACATTCCCGGTTATAGTGCCTTCCCGTGGATCCGGTATGCCCCATACAAGGGCATTGTATTTCCTGTCAGTGGTCCGGTCGTAGAATTGTCTGGAGAGCCTGTTAAGGGCATATTCATTCTTCGCGATTACCAGTATGCCTGAGGTGTTCTTGTCAAGGCGGTGGACCAGCCCGGGCCTTGCCTCTCCGGTGTTGAAAAGGGGCAGGTCCCTGAAATGCCACATCAGTGCATTCACAAGTGTCCCCGTATAGTTACCGTATGCAGGGTGGACAACCATACCCGGTTCCTTATTGACAACCAGGACATCGTCATCTTCATATACAATATTAATTGGAATATCCTGTGGGATAAGTTCGATCTCCCTGGGAGGATTTGGCAGGACAACCTGTATCAGATCTCCGGGTTTAACCCTGTAGCTGGGTTTTACAGCGATGTTATTTACCAGGATGTTGCCTGCGTTTGCAGCATTCTGTACACGTGTTCTGGAAGCGTTCTCAATCCTGTCAGTAAGAAATTTATCAATCCTTAACAGTGATTGTCCCGGATCAACATTAAATCTGAAATGTTCAAAAAGTTCCTGCTGGTCATTCTGTTCCTCTTCTGCCATTCCGTGTGGTTATCTGGTTTTTATCAGCCTGCCGTAGCCTAACGGTTTGCCGTTGAGGCTGGTAATGATTATATAGACTCCGGAAGGCAGTGAGGAGATATCGATTCTTTCAGTGAGAATTGTTTTTTTGAGTTCACGGCCGCTGAGGTCCATGATTGTAATAAATGCATCTCCTGAGAAAAGAAGGTCACCCGTATCAATTGTAATATATTCTGATGCCGGGTTCGGCCAGATCCGGGTCAGTTTCCTGTCATTATATATCACATCATCAATGGATGTTATTTTCAATGCATCACCCAATACCGGATGTATCATTACACTTCCAGCCACCTGAGATTCCTGCCACTGACCATTAAGCCAGTATAACTGTTTGCCCGCATGGGGTGTATTGACATCAAGTCCCGCATTGAGAAAAGACTCTGAACGTTGTCTCCAGCCGATATAGAAAATGTCATTAACAGGTACCTTATCCGGCAACCGGTAGGTGTAAAATCCGTTGATATTCTGGCCCTGTTCAACCATGACCTCTTCCTGGGTGTAAAGGACACTGCCCGGGATCCCGTTATCATCATCCCATACCATAATGTCGAATGCTCTTTTATTGGCATCAGTATAGCTGTCGTTGAAGCATATACTGATTGCCCTGAGGGTGTCTTCAACGAATGATCTGAACCTGTAGGCAAACATTGCATTTCTTGAGCCAAGGCCATTTATTCCATATCCTGCTTCAGCTGTTCCGTCGTCAAAGGCAAAATAGTTTTTAAATATCTGGTAATAGACCATTGTGTCATTTTCCTTGGGGTCAAATTCATCAGTCTTCAGCAGGGCTGTTATTCTGAAGATGGCAGAATCATTATTTGTGGAATTAAATGAATAGACCATGTTGGCATTATAATCGACACTCGTAAGGGGATTGATATTTGTTGCTCCGGCTGAGAAGAGATACGAAACAGAATTATCGTAGACATCCCATATCTCAAAATTCCTTGTAACGTTTCTTGTGATAGTATCATTATTCCGGTAATGGATGGGTACTGATGAACCCATTTCCTGGAGTTCTATTTCCCTGTATTGCTTCCATGGCATTGCCTCGTGGTTTTTAAGTACCGAACGGATTGGAAGGGTGAATGCCACATCAGCAAAAATGGTATCGCCTGCATTCCTGTTCTTATCAATCATGACATAATCAACATTCCACTGATCACAATTGCCTACCATTGACAGATCGTTCTGATTCGGGCTGAGGGATGCATAGTTGGTAAACCGGAACTGGAAGCCCGTTTTGAGAAAACGAGGATCATCGATTCTGAGGATAGCCGGTTTAAATGCCAGATCAGCAGTCCCATCGGCTTTCCAGACTGTATACCATTTGTTCTCTTCCGGCGCAAGAAACTCAAGTGTTAAGCTGTCGTTAGGCTCCGGTGAATCACCCAGTCCGCCTGCCTGGTAGTAGAAACTCAGCCAGATATTATCCCCCGGAGCATAGCTGAGATTTACAGGCTGGGATGTCAGCTGATCCGACTGAAACAGGTAGGAAGATGCAGTTTCATATAGTCTGCCGTTGCTGTCAAGAGCATCAAAGGTGGCCATGCCGCAGGATATCTGCTTATCAGAAAAGGTATTATTTATGAATACATAGTCATCGAGCCATTTTGTGGAGTCCGGGTAATAGGATGGTCCTGAGAAATCATCGAAAAATGGCAGCTCAGAAGGATCAGCCATCAAGGCTTTATTATTCCTTGCAATTCTGTCTCCCTGTTTGGTTAACAGCCTGTTTGAACTGAGTCCTGTAATAACTTCCTGACCAGAAGAGGTTTCCAGGCAGCTGAGAGCAATGAAAAGATATATTATTATCTGTCTGATCATCAGGTTTTAGTTTGAGATCTCTTCTGTCTGCTCAGATCCGGGTATGGAGTCCGGATTTATATTCAAAGAAGTATTTACCTGAAGTTTGGCCGAATCAACTGTCAGCCAGAGATAAATGGCAGATCCCAGCTGAAGGCTGGCAGTCCTCCCTGTACTCCGGATTTTGTTTATAAACAAAGGCATTCAGGGAATCCTTTCCGTTAAGTATCGTATTATCATAAATATATGTCCCCAGGTTAAGTGAGGAGATAAGGATTTTCTTTCTGGCAGGTTCAAGCGTCATTCCTATTAGATCAGGGACAGAGGTCCTCTGATTACTCAGTCCTTTTCCCAGAACCAGGTCAATTACTGAGCCTTTCTGAATCGAGTCACCTTCAGTGATATTTTTACCGTTGTAATGCTGTTCGATAACCACATCGATCGAGAGATCCGGTCTGTATCTCAGCTCTCCCATCTCAAGTCCTGCACTGGCTATAAGCGCAATTGCCTGTCTTATAGGAAGGTCAACGAGATTGGGCATTGCAACCATTTCAGGGTTGAAAGGCATTTATTGTCAGTGCAACATTTCTCCATTTCTTAACCTTAAAGCCGGGCTTTGGATTCTGTTCGGCAACACAACCGCGCGGCACAAGAGATGTGTAAACCGAATCAATGACCTGGTATTTGAGCTTGTTCTTTTTTGCCAGCTTGGCAGTCTGCTCCATGGTCAGACCGTAAAAATCAGGAACTGGCCGTGCCTGCCCGTGCCTGGTATAAAAATTGAGCCAGATCAGCAAAATCATTACAAATCCAACAAGTATGATTACCGCCAATCCAAGATTTTTTAAGAAGACTTTGCTGAGAATGAAATTTTTCAGGCTCATACTGACATATTGAACATTAATTATAAACGCAAAGGTACTTATAAAATTATAATGAGATCACCATTCTTTAACGGTGTTATAAAGTGAATCTCTCTCAACCGGAGTATATCCTGCATCGCGTATAAGCCTGCATATTTCTTCAGTATGTCATTGACGGATTTTCCTCCTTCGAACCTGCCATCGAGTATATCCTTGTAGTATCATCTATAGTTCCGTCCATATCATCCACTCCGAATGAGAGTGAAAGCTGGGCAGTCTCTTTTCCGATCATCGGCCAGTAGGCCTTGATATGAGAGAAGTTATCGAGAAAAATTCTTGAAACAGCATAATTCCGAAGATCTTCAATGATATTCACCTCTCCCAGAAACGACATGCTGTTGTTCGACATCTTATATTTCAGCGGGATAAAGCATTGAACCCACCTGTTTTGTCCTGCAGGCTGCGCAGCCGTTCCATATGATCGATCCGGTGTAGCATAATTCTCCATATGGCCATACAGTATTGTGGCATTTGAAGGTATTCCCAGGCTATGTGCTGTTTCATGAATTTTAAGCCACAGTTCAGATGAGGCCTTTTCATCACAGATCATCTTCCTGAGTTCTTCATCGAATATTTCAGCCCCTCCGCCCGGTATTGAATCGAGTCCATAATCCTTCAGTACTGTTAAGTCCCTCTTCTATTGATAATCCGGCTGTAGAGATCATGTAATCAAGTTCAATAGCCGAAAAAGCCTTGACATGAAGAGAGGGCCGGTGATCCTTTATCTTTCTTATCAGTGAACCCCAGTAATGGAGATCATATGAGGGATGCACCCCACCTACAATATGTACTTCAGTAACGTTTTTGTCATCAAAGCGTTTCACAATTTCAAGCATCTCATCATGGCTGTATTCCCAGCTTTCAGGATCTCCTTCATTCTTGTGATAGGAGCAGAACCTGCAATTATAGATACACTTATTGGTGGGTTCAATATGAAAATTATGATTGAAATAGGCGAAATTACTGTTATGTCTTCTTCTGACAATTCCGGCAAGCAGGCCAAGAAGTGAAAGATCGGCTTTCTTATAAAGGATCAGACCCTCTTCTGCTGATATCCGGATGCCGGCTGCAACCTTATCAGCAATTATCCTGATCTCATTATCGTTGATATGATTCAATAAGCTATGCATATAACAGTGTTATTACAGGATGCTAAGTTAAAAAATTGCGAGGTGTTTAAAAATATAAAAAAAGAAGTGACGTTGCATGCAACGTCTCTACCAATATATTGTCATATTATCAGATTCTGACTATCCTTTGAGTTTAAGCTCAGAAGATACGGTAAGTTTTTTTCTTCCTTTAGCCCTGCGTGCAGCAAGAACCCTTCTTCCGTTGGGAGTTGACATCCTTTCCCTGAAACCATGCTTGTTTGATCTCTTCCGTCTTGATGGCTGAAATGTCCTTTTCATCTTTTCAAATATATTTGTTGACTAAGTCCTGATTTGAGACTGCAAATGTAGTACTTTTTTGAAATATAAAAACCTGCACGCTGTTTTTTTTCAAAAAAATCACGGAATCAGATGCAGTATCTTCTTTGTTTCAAAAAATGGCTCACTGAAAAAATCTTTTATATTATATACTGTCAGTTTCTCCTTATACCTCAAGAGTTCGGATGTGAGGTCCCCTCCTTTAAGGTACAGGATTCCATTTCTCAGGCTATTGATTTCCTGCTCACCTATGTTTTTCAAAGTTAGCTTCACGAAGCCGGGAAACTCCGTAACAGCTCTGCTAATGATAAAATGGTACTTACCCTTCTCTTCCTCAACCCTCTTGCGAAGGGGCAACACATTCTTCAGTCCGAGCTCGCGTGTAACAGCATCAACCACCTTTATTTTTTTTTCGATTGAATCGAGCAGTGTGAATTCAGCATCGGGGAACATAATTGCCAGAGGAATACCCGGAAAGCCGCCACCGGTGCCTGCATCAAGAATCCTGGTTTGCGGACAGAATGTTATGATCTTTGCAATTGACAGGGAATGAAGGAGATGATGTACCATAAAGTTATCCATATCCCTGCGTGAAATAACATTAATCATGCTGTTCCACCTCCTGTAGATCTGCTCCAGCCCCATTAATTGGTCCATCTGATTGACGGATAAAGAGGGGAAATACCTGAAAATATCTTCTGACACTACCTGTTATCTGTTTTGACCAATATATTATAAAGCAAAGTTTTGGCCCTGAAGAGCTGTGCCTTGACAGTTCCTATGGGAAGCTTCAGTTCTGATGAGATCTCTTCGTAAGAGTATTCCTTGAAATAACGCAGCTCAATAAGTGATTTGTATCTGGGTTTCAGCTGCCTGACAATATCATTCAGGGCAGCTATTTTCTGATGATTTATCATTGATTCCTCAGGATCAGGCAGATCAGATTGAATATTCAGGGTTACATTCTCCATGTTGTCCTGCAGATGGTCCAGAGGAGTGGGAGACACCTGTTTCTTCCTGATGAAGTCGACACAATTGTTTGTGGCTATTTTGAACAGCCAGGTGCTGAATGCAAATTTTGGGGTATAAAGATCAAGATTACTGAATGCCTTGCCGAATGCTTCAATTGTAAGATCTTCTGCATCAGCTGGATTATTAACCATTTTTAGCAGCATGTAGTAGATTGAATCCCTGTACCTGTACATCAGTGTTGCAAACGCCTTCTCGCTTCCAAGCTTTGCCTGTTCCACAAGATGTAAATCGCTCCTGGCCTTTTCCGATAGTCCCTGAATTATCTCCATCTGTTCTTGCCGGATTTGCTCCCGGTGTTACTTAAGAATAATGCTCCATTCAGAATAGGCGAAAGAATATCAAAAAGCAAAAGGTAGGGCAATAATCCCCGCTCGTTCAGTTTCTTCTGTGTAAGAGAATAAACAGTAAACTGGGTCACCAGCCGTAGGGCAAAAACGGCAGAAACCCATACCCAGGTAAAACTGAAGCAAAGAAGTGTAATTAGTGAGGCGTAGAAAAGGATCCTTGTTGCCGGTTCAATGACTAAGATTACCTGATCCCTTAACCGGTAATAGGGGGCTGTTGTCAGGTGTCTTTTTTTCTGAATTATCCATTCTGTAAGTCCTGAGGATGGCACTGATCTTGTATGTGATTCATGCCTGAACTCAACAGAGGTGTTTGTCTTTGTTGCCCTGGAATTGACAAACAGGTCGTCATCACCTGAAATAAGATGATTGTGAGCACCATAGCCATTGTTGTCAAAGAACAGTGACCGTCTGTAGGCAAGGTTTCTCCCTACTCCCATATATGGGATGCCACGGATGGCCACTGCCGAGATATTGCATGGCTATTGAAAGGCAATCGTAGCGGATGTATTTGTTCAGAAGTCCTTTCTTATTCATATATCCTCCATAACCGAGCACGAAATCTGTCTTCTCATGGAAATGAGATGTCATATTCCCCAGCCACTGGTCTGATTCCGGCTGGCAATCAGCATCAGTAAAAAGAAGAATATCATTCTTTGCAGCCTTAATCCCAATAAACTGGGCAAATTTCTTGTTATGTGTAAATTTAGGATCTTTGTTCACTGTGGATACCCTGAGATGCGGATACTGCAAAAGATAGTTACCGAGTATCAGATAAGAATTATCTTCAGAACAATCGTTTACAACTATAACTTCATAATCGGGATAATCCTGCTCGAGCAGGGACGGAAGGAATTTCCCAAGATTTTCACCCTCATTCCTGGCGCAGACTATAATGGATACAGGTTGTCTTGTTGCGGTATTTCCATCCGGTTTATAAAAATGGATTGCCGTATAGAAGTACAGGTAATAAAACAACTGTATCGTGGCTGATGCAAAAAAAATCACATACAGTATTAAAATATATATATTTCCGTTATCAGTCATTTGCATTAAATCGGTTCAGCAATATTAATAAGATAATCGGAATGGCGAAAAATAAATTGCAACAATAATAAGCAGTGTTAATCGGTACAAAGTCATATTAAAGATAGTCATTAAGTAGTCATTAAGTAGTCATTAAGTAGTCATTAAGTTGTCATTAAGCTTGTTCATTCAAGTTGTTATGGTATTAGTGGCAATTGGATGACAGTTAATGACGCGCGAAGCGCAAATGACAATCAATGACAGCGCAGCGTAATGACCATAAATGACCAGCGAGGCACAAATGACAACTGAAAAAATTAGTTCATGATAATTTTATTAGGAGATACAGATGAATTACCTTTGGGCTTTGAAAAATGAGCCAGCAGATTATGTTTAAAATAGAGATCAGGGATAAAGAATCCATGGCAAGGACGGGAATTTTGAAAACGGCGCATGGTGATATTCCGACTCCGATCTTTATGCCTGTTGGAACAGCCGGTACTGTGAAAGGAATCCTGCAGAGGGATCTGACCGATGATATCGATGCAAAGATAATCCTGGGAAATACATACCATTTATACCTGAGACCAGGTACAGAGATACTTAAGGCGGCCGGCGGGCTGCACAGTTTTATGTCCTGGGAAAGACCTCTTCTGACAGACAGCGGTGGGTACCAGGTATTTTCACTTACGGGCAACAGAAAACTTACAGATGAAGGTGCTTTCTTTAAATCACATATTGATGGCTCAAAGCATCTCTTTACTCCGGAAAATATTATTGATATACAAAGGGTCATTGGCGCCGATATCATTATGGCTTTCGATGAATGTACTCCCTGGCCATGCGAATTTAAGTATGCAGAAAAATCTGTTGCTCTTACACATCACTGGCTCGACAGGGCAATAGTCAGGTTCAAGGAAACGGATCCCCTGTGGGGGCATGAACAGTTTCTTTTCCCTATTGTGCAGGGAGGTACTTTTGACGATCTCAGGAGATTGTCTGCTGAAAAAGTTGCATCGGCCGGACTGGAAGGAAATGCTATCGGAGGATTGTCTGTCGGGGAACCTGCTGATGAGATGTACAGGATTGTGGAGATTGTAAATGAGATACTTCCCGAGAATAAACCCCGTTATCTGATGGGAGTGGGAACACCTGTTAACCTGCTTGAAGCCATTGACAGAGGCATTGATATGTTTGACTGTGTGATGCCGACACGGAACGGCCGGAACGGCATGCTCTTTACAGGCGAGGGAACTATAAATATCAGGAACAGAAAATGGATTGATGATTTCAGCCCCATTGATCCCGGGAGCCCGTCACTTGTAAGCCGTTTCTACTCAAAGGCATATCTGAGACATCTGGTTATGTCGGGTGAGAATCTTGGAGCCCAGATCGCCAGCATACATAATCTGGCATTTTATTTGAGACTCGTAAATGACGCAAGAAAAAAAATTGAAGAAGGCAATTTCAGAAAATGGAAAATCTCAATGGTAAAAAAACTTTCAGAGAGGTTATAGGCTCGCTGAAAATAAAGCTTATTGATACCTATATCATCAGGAAGTTCCTGGGTACTTTCTTCTTTTGCCTTGCACTTATACTTACCATTGCAGTTGTGTTTGATTTTGCAGAGAAGATCGATAATTTCATGGAAAAGGAGGCTCCTGTCCGTGCGATTATCTTTGACTACTATATGAACTTCATTCCATATTTCGCAATGCTGTTTGCTCCCTTGTTTGTCTTTATTTCGGTAATATTTCTTTACATCAAAAATGGCCGTCAACACTGAGATAATTGCCATCCTGAACAGCGGAATGAGCTTCAGAAGAATGATGTGGCCATATTTCATCTCATCATTTGTTATTGCACTTTTTACCTTCGTACTGACCAATTTCGTAATTCCAAAGTCTAACCTTGTACAGAATGGATTTTGAAGATAAATATTACAGATCTTCAAGCAGGAAAGTTACTGTGGAAAATATTCACCGGCAGGTATTTAAAAATATTTATGTCTACATGGGTTCTTTTAATCCGATCAGCCAGAGAGGACAGAATTTCACAATTGAAAAATTTAATGACAGCGGCAGGCTTGAATCAAAGCTTTCTTCCTCGTCAGTAACATATGATACTGCAACAAACAAATGGAAGGCATGAATTACTATCTTCGTGAAATAAGAGGAAATGAAGAGATAATAACCAGGGGCAAGACCATTGATACAGCACTTACGATAAAACCAAGTGATTTTTCAAGAGATCCCGGATTTGTTGGTACAATGACCTACCGTGAACTGGATGATTATATAAATCTGCTTCGGCTGCAGGGATCCGATGAGCTCAAACTATTTCTGATTGAAAAGCACAGGAGGTTTGCAAGCCCTTTGCTGTCTTTATCCTTACCCTTATCGGAGTCTCACTTTCGTCAAGGAAGGTCAGAGGAGGAATAGGTATGAATATCGGTATCGGTACTGATACTCAGCTTTTCCTATATTCTGTTTCTGCAGTTTGCTTCACAATTTTCGCTAAAGGGAAACCTCGGTCCTATGCTTGCAATGTGGATACCTAATATACTTTATTCAATTATTGCCCTGGTTCTGTACAAGATGGCACCAAAATAGCTTGTAATCAGCAATTTGCTGAACTGATTTTCCCAAATTGACTCTGACTTTATAAACAGAATATTCGAAGTACAATTAAAAAATAAAAATATGGCATTAGAAAAAAGATCCTTGAATTGCAGGAGAAGCGTGAGAAAGTTCTTCTCGGCGGAGGAGAACAGGCAATTGAAAAACAGAAAGCCATGGGCAAACGTACAGCCCGTGAACGTATTATGGCTCTGCTCGATGAAAATTCCTTTATGAATATGACATGTTTGTTGAGCACGATGCCCGTGATTTTGATATGGATAAGAAATCGCTTCCAAGCGATGGTGTAATTATTGGTATCGGGACAATATACGGGGCTCCGGTTGCAATTTTTGCCCAGGATTTTACAGTTGCCGGAGGATCACTCGGACTGATGCATTCAAGGAAGATTACCAAGATAATGGATCATGCCCTTAAGATGAGAATGCCACTTATCGGGATCAATGATTCAGGCGGTGCAAGGATTCAGGAAGGGTGTTAATTCCCTGGCCGGTTATGGTGAGATATTCTTCCGGAACACAATATCGAGCGGCGTTATTCCCCAGATTTCAGTTATCCTGGGTCCCTGTGCAGGAGGTGCAGTCTATTCACCTGCACTGACCGACTTCGTCTTTGTTGTGGACAAAATATCCAAAATGTTTATCACCGGACCTGAGGTTATAAAGACTGTACTTGGTGAAGAAATCTCGATGGAAGATCTGGGAGGTGCAAGGGTACACAGTGAAGTAACCGGAAATGCACATTTCTTTGCCATGAGCGAGGAGGAGTGCTTCGAACAGATAAAGAAACTCATAACCTTTATTCCATGGAATAACGGGAAGAAAGCACTGAACGTTCGAACCTGCCGAACCTGCAGCCGGATATAATATAAGTACGATCGTTCCTGAAGATCCCACACTGCCTTATGATGTAAAGGATGTCATAAGGGCAATTGTCGATAACTCCGATTTCTTTGAGATAATGGAACTTTATGCCAAAAATATTGTCATTGGTTTTGGCCGGATGGGCGGTCGTACAACTGGTTTTGTTGCCAACCAGCCACTTGAAATGGCAGGTGTCCTTGATGTTGATTCATCCGATAAAGCTGCCAGATTCATCCGGTATTGCGATGCATTTAATATTCCGATAATAACACTTGTCGATCTTCCGGGCTATCTTCCGGGCGTCGATCAGGAACATGCAGGTGTGATACGGCATGGAGCAAAAGTGCTTTATGCATACAGTGAAGCTACCGTTCCAAAACTGACTGTTATTCTGAGAAAAGCATATGGAGGAGGCTATATAGCAATGAGCTCACGGCATCTGCGGGCTGATTTTGTATTTGCATGGCCATCAGCAGAAATTGCAGTCATGGGACCGGAAGGCGCTGCAAATATTATTTTCAGGAAAGAGATCACATCAGCTGAAGATCCTGATGCAATGAGAAAACAAAAAGTGGAAGAATATAAAACAAAATTCGCAAATCCATATGTTGCTGCATCAAGAGGATATGTAGATGCAGTAATTGAACCTTCAGAAACCAGGAGATTTCTAATGCATTCAATTGAAGTATCTGAAAATAAAGATGTTCCAATGCCTCAGAAGAAACACGGACTTCCTCCTTTTTAATAAAACTAATCTGATCAATTAAAGCAATTATATGAGTGAAAAGAAAAGCTGGAATTCCTGAATATCAATAAAGTTTATATAAGACCAGGATCAGCAGCAAATTCAAAAACAGGATAACTATCAGCCTGCTGATCCGAGGATGATTTTAAGCTTTATTCCGGGTACAGTTCTCGATATTTTTGTAAACCCCGGACAGAATGTAAAGAAAGGCGATCTGCTTCTGATTCTCGACGCCATGAAAATGCAGAACAAACTTAAATGCCCTGTTGATGGCAAAATTAAATCAATTGTTGCAGGAAAGGCGACAAGGTGTCAAAGGGAGCATTGCTTATTGAACTGGAATAGGAAATTACAAGGATCCTTCCCATATAATCATACTTTTCAGCTGTCCGGGAATACTCCCGGGCTTTCCTGAAAATATACCATATACACTTGATCCGCTGCCCGACATTGAACTAAAGAGCGCCCCATACCTGTAAAGATCATCCTTGATTTTCCTGATAATGGGGTGTTTCTTAAATGCAAATTCCTCAAAATCATTTATTATCTGATCTTTCCATTCTGAGATATCACGTTTTACAAGGTGACGAAGACTGATGCCGGTGCCTCAGGCCTGCAATTCCTGTATGCTTCCCCTGTATTTATCCCTACACCGGGGTTCAGCAGAAGAAGATAGTAACCGGAGAGAACCGGACTGACAGGTTCAATAATTTCTCCCCTGCCCTGAGCAAAAGCAGGGTCACCATCGATAAAGAACGGACAATCACTGCCTAAATCAAGAGCAATCGATTTCAACTCATCTTCACCAACAGACAGGGTAAAATGCCTGTTTAACGATTTGAGCATACACGCTGCATCCGACGATCCTCCTCCCAGTCCGGCACCGTGCGGAATAGCCTTATGAAGATGAATCTTAAGAAGGGGGAAGGCATATTTTTCCCTTAATCTCGAAACAGCTTTCATTACAATGTTCTCTTCAGGTTTTACCCCTAAAGACAGACCTGTAACAGTGAGAAGATCCTTTCCGGTCGCTTCGGGAGAGGCAACAAATTCAAGCGCATCACATAAACTGACAGGATAAAACACAGTTTCAATGTCGTGATACCCGTCATTGCGCTTGCCGGTTATCCGCAATCCAAGGTTAATTTTAGCTTTTGGAAAAACTATCATCCTTCTCTATTTAATGTAAAAATACCATATACGTTTGAATTTCTTGCCATTGATTCCTTTAACCTTTTCAACAAGTTTTTAACATTGCCTGTTTGTAACAATAAACTGACCTTTTTACCTGAGAATTATGGTTATTCATACCTTTGAAACTGCCCTGGCAAGCAATTGCCTCTATCTGTTAACTAATTGTAAATCAGCACATAAAATTAATGGCAAAACAAGGAAATAACCCAAGGCCAGCTATAACGGCATTACCCGATTTCGGCAAAGTACCTCCGCAGGCAAACGATATGGAGGAGGCTGTCCTTGGTGCAATAATGCTTGAAAAAGAAGCTGTTATAACTACTCTTGATATCCTCAAGCCGGAGAGTTTCTATAAGGAGGCGCATCAGAAAATATTCAAGACCATTTCTGACCTGAATTCGAGAGAATTTCCTGTTGACCTCTATACTGTTACTGAAGAGCTCCGTGCGCATAATGAACTGGAGAGTGTCGGAGGACCGGTATATCTGACCCAGCTCACCGCAAAGGTTGTTTCTGCTGCTAATGTCGACTATCATGCGAGGATTGTCGCACAGAAATATATTCAGCGCGAACTTATCAGGGTGTCAACCGAAATTCAGAACAGGTCTTTTGATGATACCTATGATGTAACTGAACTTCTCGATTTTTCAGAAAATGCCCTTTTCCAGATCGCAGAGGGTAATATTAAAAGAGAAGTGGCTCCGATAAATATTGTCATAAAAGAGGCAATCCGTGAGATTGAAGAGGCCGGTAAAAGAGAAGATGCCCTGGTAGGTACCCCTTCAGGATTTACCAAGCTTGACAGGCTTACCTCGGGATGGCAGAAATCGGAGCTTATTATAATTGCAGCCCGTCCTTCAATGGGCAAGACAGCCTTTGCACTTTCAATGGCAAGGAACATGGCTGTTGACCACAACAGGAGCGTGGCAATATTCTCATGCGAAATGTCTTCCATACAGCTGGTTAACAGGCTGATCGTAGCCGAAACCGACATCCCCGGCGACAAGATTAAAAACGGCAGGCTTAATGAGGAAGAGTGGAAACAACTTGATACCAGGATCAAGAAACTTGTTCAGGCGCCAATATTTATTGATGATACACCGGCAATATCAATATTCGAACTGAGGGCAAAATGCCGCCGGCTAAAGGCTCAGCATAAACTCGATATCGTGATCGTCGACTACCTTCAGCTTATGTCAGGTCCTGAGAATGCAGGCAGCAGGGAGCAGGAGGTAAGTAATATCTCCAGGTCGCTCAAAAGTATTGCCAAGGAACTTAATGTGCCAATAATTGCTCTTTCCCAGCTTAACCGCTCAGTTGAAATGAGAGGCGGCACCAAAAGACCGCTGCTTTCAGATCTTAGGGAGTCAGGTGCCATTGAACAGGATGCCGATATGGTTGTGTTTATACACAGGCAGGAAAAATTCGGAATACCGGCCTTTGAGGATGGTTCATCAACAAAAGGCATTGCCGAGATTATCCTGGCAAAAAACCGTAACGGACCTGTTGATGATGTCAGACTCCGGTTCAGGGAGGAGAAAGCTCAGTTCGTTGATATTGATGATTTTGACCTTGACTATGCCTCAGACAGCAGGGATGCGGGTCAGAGCATTACCCTGGGATCAAAAATGAACCATGATTTCCGGAAACTCGGGGGTGAGTTTGACAGGGAAACAGCTATCCATGAGGAACCGCCGTTTGCATGAAGCATCCTTAACGAGCTAGGCGTAGTCTCCAGACTTCGCTTAGCTTTGGATTTCACGGAGAAGACATGAAGTTTGGTCCGTTAGGCGTAGTCTCCAGACTACGCCTAACTACCTATCTACGCTCACTATACTACGCCTAACTACGCCTAACTACGCCTAACTACGCCTAACTACGCCTATCAATTAAATTTCAGAATCAGCTTTGCACCTATACTCTTGTAGCGCAGATCTTCAAACCCCACATATACTCCCACTTCTGCCAGAAAAAAGATTTCACTCATGCTGTAACCAATTTCAGTGTAACCGGGGTGATAACGTGATCCCAGATATGACATGCTGATATTCTCCCTCATCAGCGTATTGCTTAACCCGGGGAGGAATTTCAGAAGAAGGTATGGTGTCGCATATTTCAGATGAACTTCAACAAAAGCTTCCGGAGTGCTTGTGGAATAGTAGGCTGGAATCATGAAGGCATCCTCATAATCATTGATAAGCACGGGGATAGGCTGGGGATTGAAATGGAAAAAATCGTAGAATGTCAGAGCCCTGTTGTCAAGAACCCCCCCTGTCCTTACCCTCCATCTGAATTCACTGAAAGCCCCTATTTCATGCTTTTTATGAACTTCTGCCCTGACCATATCATAATGATCAACCTGCTGCCCTGTTTGACCGAAATCATTTATCCCGTGCTCCCAGGAAATATTGAAAGTTGGCCAGTCTGAGCCTGCAGGGATCTTTGTACCTTTGTCTATCCGGTATTTCTGAAATGGGACCCAGGTAAGTTTTGCAGCAAGGGAGGCATGATTCTGATCACGCAGGGCATGCACGGGATCTGAATCAGGACCAAGGTATCTGTTGTCGGGAATGTTGTCGGAATAATCCCGTGAAGTATTTATTATTGTGAAATCCGTAGTATTCTCAAGTACCTTCCGCAGTTCATAAAAGGAGATCAGTTCGAGTTTCAGTCCGTTCACCAGTTCACTCCTGTAACCCAAAGTAAAATAGTCTGATTCATACAGTTTGAGGTAATTTTTCTCAACCATCAGAGTGGTGATGCTGTTCAGTAAAGTATTGATTCCTCCTCCATTGCCAATATCCTTGCTGGTCATCCCTGTTCTCAGGAATATTTCATTCTGTTTCATTCCATTGAACTTGTAGGTGGCATTTATTCTCCACATCAGTTGTTTTCTGCTGAATGCCCATTTGATATCAGGGAAAACAGTGAGGGATTTATTCTGTTTCCATGTTTTTGAAAAACGGAAGTCAAAGCCGTAAACGACTCCGTCAACTGTGTTAAAACTAAGGTTTTGCAGGTCTATCAGACCTCCGTTGGCAAAGCTGAAGCCTGTTGTATCCGACCAGGTATGCCCCAGGCCTATATATCTGACATTATTGACAAATTTGCTTCTCTCCTTTCTGCCGGACATCGCTGCAGTATCCGACTTTATGTCACGCAGTGAGGAAACAGTCTTTATGCTGTCATTAATTCTCAGGCTCCTGATTTCCGTGTCTGAAAGAGGTATTGGCCTTATTTCAGCCCAGTAGGCGCTGTCTTTTTTTGCAGCATCCTTCTCGATTATATGTGTAGTATTATCCTGTATCTCAAGATTTTTTCTGATACTGTCATTCACGCTCTTTTCTGATTCTTTTTCCATAAGCCTTGAAAGCTTAACCATATCCCGGTTCGACAGTTCCTCCTTTTCAAGTATTTTGTCAATCTGTTTTTTTGTTTTTGTCATGGCCGTATCGGCTGCCGGTGCTTCTGTCCTGTATCGTGTTGTATATTCCGATGAAATGATTTTGGGCTTCTGAAGAGCTGAATTTGGTTTGACATCATCATATTTTACGGATACGGCATATCCTGCATCGGCTTTAAATCCCATTATCCCGATATTAATTTCAAATTTATGGCTTACAGGCATAAATATCTCGTCCTGCACCGGAATATAAAGCTGCTGCACCCTGATTTTCCCTGCCAGGTTTTCATTGGTAAGGTCAACGCTCTGCAGACACCAGAGATCATCTATTATGTAAATAGTCCCTTCCAGGAGCTGCTGGCTTTTTCGTTTGGGTATCACCTGGATCTTATTTATTATATAATTACCCTGTGGCGAAGCCCCCAGGTATTTGAAATTATAGTGCGAGAATGCATTTGGAGAAAGGGGTGAAATAGCCATATCTGCTATTACAGGCTGATAAAAGCTTGCTGAAACATACTCCATGGGAGATATTTCATTTCCCTGCTCAGGGAAAGTACTGTTGAAGGAAATCACCTTCTGAATATACTTTTCAGGAGCAGTAAATTCAATTTCGTTATATGATTCCATCAGGTACACGTCCCCTTCTTTCAGGGTTGTACTGCCTTCAGAAGAGCCTGATTCCTTCTTCGCCTCGCTTTCCATGGATTTCCTGATCAGCCTGGGAATCTTGTTTATTAACAGGTTTCCTTTCAGATATACATCTGCCTTATAATAGCTTATGTTATTCAGATAATAGGGTGCAAGGCCAATTGCCTTCCGCATTATGCCATATGCCGGGTCTTCCCCTGACGCTGTTATCCTTACCTCCGGGATCTGATAATATTGTACGGGCAGAATGACATCCTTGATTATCGGTTCGTCTGCCATGGTTATATCGAAAAAAATGGGCTCATAGCCCAGGCTCTGGTAAATTACCGTGTATTTTCCGGCAGGCAGCCTGAGTTCATAATCCCCCTTTGTATTGGAGGTGGTTCCCTGTTTCAGCTCCCGGATATATACAGTCGAATATGGAATCGGATCGCCTGACTGACCGCTTATCCTGCCTCTCAGAATCTGAGCATTGGAAAAGGAAGCTGCTGCAAAATACAGTATTAATATCCTGAAGGCATTATTCATACAGTAATCCTTTTGTCCGGGATGCGGAAAGTTGTAATTGCCAATTATTTAATTCCTGCAACAACTATTACGATCTCTCCCTTAGGAGGTTTGTTTGTGTAATAATCTTCAAGGAAAGACAATGTACCCCTGATGTTTTCTTCATATACTTTCGTGAGTTCCCTCGAAACACATGCTTCCCTTTCAGGACCAAAAAATGACGCAAAATCCCTGAGTGTTTTTACAAGACGGTATGGTGATTCATAAAATACCATTGTCCTGGATTCATCAGTCAGATTGGTTAACCGTTTGTTTCGTCCCTTTTTTGGAGGAAGGAATCCTTCAAAACAAAACCGTTCACATGGCAGACCTGAATTTACCAGAGCAGGAATAAGTGCTGTCGGTCCGGGAAGTGTCTCAACAGGAATTTCATGTTCCAGGCATGTCCTTACAAGTAAAAAGCCCGGATCGGAAATGCCCGGGGTGCCTGCATCTGAAACAAGTGCGACTGTTTGTCCTGAAAGTATTTTTGTGCATACAGACTCTACACTCTTGTGTTCATTGAACATGTGATGAGGCTGAAGAGGCGTAATTATATTATAATGGTTCAGAAGTTTCTTTGCCTGGCGTGTATCCTCTGCAAGTATAAGATTTACACTCCCGAGAATTTCCACAGCCCTTAAGGTAATATCCCTGAGATTTCCGATCGGGGTTGGAACCAGATAAAGTTTACTCATTTGATGGAAGTTTGCGTTTAACCAGATCCAGTAACTGCTTTACTGCTTCACTTTCACTGTTCTCGCCTGTGTAACTCATTATTACAGCTCTTGCATCTGTGAGATTTTCAGAGCTTTCCAATCGTGAAATTGCCTGGGTATAATCATTCTGATTTCCATTGAATATTTCCCTGATAAAAAGGAATTTATCATTGACACCTATAGCCTCCGGGAGGGAGGTGACGTGTTTTGTCTTGAGAATATCTGCTATATCATCATCACCTTTCCTGGTTCCCAGCTGTTCGTTGAAGGTACCCGACAGATGACTGAATCTGTCGGCAAGGATAACTGATTCCTGTTCTTTTTTCTGCACTTTTTCCGTCCTGTACTCTTTCACCTCAGTGACCGGTTTAATTTCCGGAATAACAGGCTCCTTAATTTCTTCGACCGGTTTAATTTCCGGAATAACAGGCTCATTATCCTCTTCGACCGTTTCAATTTCCAATATGACAGGCTCTTTCACCTCATCGACTGGTTCAATTTCCGGAATGACAGGCTCTTCCCGCACTTTTTCAGGTACAGTCTCTCTCAGAGTCTTGAGCATGGCAATGACCTCGCCGGCGCTCCTGCATTTAGACTTTGCCAGTTCCACCTGCAGCACAGGAACGCCCGGATACTTTTTCAGATCATCAATAATATCGCCTGCATCTCTGAGATCCTTTATTATTAAATCAATGGTTGCATTGAAATCCATACATTCTGATGTTAAATTACCAAACCATTTTTCTTATTTTGCAAAAGTAACTATTATTCCACAAGTCATTACGGAATGAAAGTACAATTTATTGCATGATAACAGGGCTTTATACAGATAACTGGTGAAACTGAATTCAGCAGATATTGCAGGGATCGTCAGAGGCCGGCTTTCAGGTCCCCCTGATCTTCCGGTGACAGAAATCGTAACGGACAGCCGCCATTTAAGCTATTCGGAAGGACTCCTGTTTTTTGCCATTAGCGGGAAGAACCATAATGGTCATCAGTTCATTGATTCTCTATACCTTAAAGGAATCCGGGTATTTGTGGTTGAAAATGACACCGGGTATCCGCTTAATTATCCGGACGCATCTTTCATCATAGTAAGGAACCCGGTTGAAGCGCTGCAATTGCTTGCCGCTTACAAGAGAAAGGCATTTAAGTCGCCGGTAATTGCCATTACAGGGAGCGCCGGGAAAACTGTCGTGAAAGAGTGGCTGGCAGAGATCATTGGTCACGGCTCACCTGTTGTCAGAAGTCCCAAAAGTTATAATTCCCAGATCGGGGTACCTCTGTCCGTATGGAAACTGGAGGATAAATACGCGTATGGGATATTTGAGGCAGGCATATCACATCCGGGTGAGATGGAAAACCTGCAGAAAGTCATTGATCCTGAGATCGGCGTCATAACCAATATAGGGGATGCCCACCGGGAGAATTTTCCTGATGACAGGAAAAAGGCAGAAGAGAAGCTGAAACTTTTCAGAGATGCAAAAACAATTATTTACTGCAGAGACCATCAGATAATTCACAATCTTATTGTAAGCAGCGAAAACCCGGGAACCAGAAATCTTTTTGACTGGTCATTTGAAAACAGGGCGGCAAAGGTTTTTGTGACCAGGAGTCCCTTGCCGGGAGGCCATACCGGAATCAGCGTTGTTTATAATGGCAAAACTAATGATTTTGAAATACCGTTCAGTGACAGGGCTTCAGTCGAAAATGCCGTAACCGTTGTCTCTGTCTGTCTTGCTGTCGGGATAGGGACCGATATTATTTTTAATGGCCTCAAGGGACTGGTCTCAGTTGCAATGAGGATGGAAATGAAGAGCGGGATCAATAATTGCCAGCTTATTGAGGACTATTACAACTCAGACCCCGGATCTCTCGGGATGGCTCTTGAATATCTAAAGACGCAGACAGGGAGGAAACCGGCCCTGATACTCTCCGATTTTGTCCAGAGTGGCAGGGATGAGAGAGAACTATATGGAGGTGTTGCCTCATTGCTGGAGAAAACAGGCATTGAGAAATTCACAGGCATCGGATTGGCTCTTTCAAGGAATATGGAATTGTTCGGACAGAATGCCCGGTTTTTCCTTTCAACGGATGAATTCATAAAGAGCTTTAATCCCGGCGATTACAGGAATGAGATAATCCTGCTTAAGGGAGCCAGAGTATATGAGTTTGAAAAGATCGGCAAGTTGCTGGAGCAGCAGATCCATCAGACAGTCCTTGAAATTAATCTAGATGCCGTATCTCACAATCTGAATGAATTCCGCAGACATCTTGATCCGGGCACCAGGATGATGGTCATGGTCAAAGCCTTTGCATATGGCGCCGGCCCGGCAGAGATAGCAGCACTGCTTGAATACCACCGGGTAAGTTATCTTGGCGTTGCTTATGCTGATGAAGGTGTTGAACTGAGGAATGCAGGGGTAACCCTTCCCGTAATGGTTATGAATCCCGATCCTTCTGCTTCAGAGGTAATGATAACTTATAATCTGGAACCTGAACTATTCAGCTTTGAATCATTTCATGCATTTACTGAAACAGCTGCCAGACACGGATTAATAAATTATCCGGTTCATATAAAAATTGATACCGGGATGCACAGGCTTGGATTTATGCCTGAAGATGTTGAAAAACTGGCAGGATTGATTAAAGAAAAAGAGTGCATAAAAATCGTTTCTGTCTTCTCTCATCTTGCAGCCAGTGAGAATCCTGCACTGGATCATTTCAGTCATACACAGGCAGATGTCTTCCTCAAAGCCAGTGGTCAGATTCAGGCAGCTGCCGGATACCCTTTCATTCGTCATATCCTGAACTCGTCAGGTATAGCGCGCATGCCTCAGTATCAGTTTGAAATGGTACGTCCGGGACTGGGTATTTATGGCATAGGTCATCCGGACGGTTTCTCCCTCAGGCCCGCCGGACGGTTCAGGACCAGGATCTCCCAGATAAAATCAGTCAGGGCAGGAGAACCGGTCGGCTACGGCTGCGCTGATGTGTCAGACTCCGACAGGACTATTGCTATACTTCCGGTCGGATATGCTGACGGGTTGAACAGGAGGCTCGGAAACAGGAACGGAAGTCTTTTTATAAGAGAAAAGAGAGTGCCCATTATCGGGAATATTTGCATGGACATGTGCATGGTTGATGTTACCGGACTGGGCGCTGAGACCGGCGACGAAGCTGAGATTTTTGGCTACAATATTACAATTGATGAAATTGCTTTGAAGTGCGGGACTATTCCATATGAGATCCTTACATCCGTTCCGGTAAGGGTTAAGAGAATCTTCTTCAGAGAGTAGGCTCCTCCAGTAATTGCATCTAAATTCAGGCTTGTTCGCTTATCCTTTCAAGATTGTCAATATTCTGGATGCTTATCTTCCTTCCCTTGATTTTTATATTGCCTTCTGCAGCAAGGTTTGAAAGAGTGCGGATGGCATTCGAGGTGGTCATGTTTGACAGATGAGCTATATCATTGCGGGAGAGAAGGGCATTGATTGTTTTTCCATCGGCTTCATAGCCATATATTTTGCACAGCATTAGCAGAGATTCCGCCAGGCGTCCTCTGACATGCTTCTGTGAAAGGGATATCATCTTGTCATACGAATAGCTGAGCTCTTCACTCAGCAGCTTATTGATCTTCATCGACAGATTCGGATTATTCCTGAGTATTCTCAGCAGGCATTGTTTCTCAATTGTACAGATTATGGATTCCTCGATGGCAACAGCTGAATCAGGCCAGGTGTTCTCCTTAAAAAGGACTTGAAAACCTGTCAGGTCATTGATATTCAGCATTTTCATGATCTGTTCCCTTCCGGCAACTCCCATCCTGAAGATTTTTGCCTTTCCGGAAGCAAGGCATATCAGACCGCGGGCCCTTTCCCCTTCCCTGTAGAGATACCCTCCCTTCCTGATCCTGGTTTCTGTATGATGGTGAATTATCGCTTCCCTGTCTTTCTGGTTTAATTCCCCGAACAGCGATGAAGGACTGTCAAGGCATAATTCAATATATGAACAGTTATTGTGCATCATGAACACATGTTAAAAACAGTTCAGTACCTGGCTACAAGAGGCATCCTCCTGCCTGCTCCGAAGGCCTTTGAAGAGATCCTTAAAACTGGGGGAGCCTGATATCTCTTGTACTCGTTAAAGTTTATCATTCTGATGACTTTGTAAACGGTATCTCTGTCTGAACCTTCACTGATAATGCGCTCCGCCGGTTTCTGCAGCTCAATGTACTGATATAAAATTGCATCCAGGATACTGTAATCCGGAAGAGAATCTGTATCGAGCTGGTCAGGCCTGAGTTCAGCTGAGGGTAACTTTTTTATTATCCGGAGAGGTATTATTTCTTCCTGCCGGTTGATATATTCTGCGAGCCTGTAAATGTCAGTTTTGTATACATCGCCGATTACTGACAATCCTCCTGCCATATCTCCGTAAAGTGTTCCATAGCCAACCGCAGCTTCGCTTTTATTCGATGTGTTGAGGAGTATGGAGCCAAACTTATTTGAGACTGCCATCAGTATGGTTGCCCTGACCCGCGCCTGGATGTTTTCTTCTGTAACATCCCTCTCCCTGCCTTCAAAAAGAGGAGCCAGCTCCTGTTCGAAAGAGCTGAATGGTTTTTCAATGCTTATTATGTCATACCGGACCATTAGATTCCTGGCAAGTGCCACCGCATCAATTACCGAATGGTCAGATGAATATCGTGAAGGCATCAGCAGCGCTCTTACATTGTTGCTGCCCAGTGCCTCTGCAGCCAGGCACAGGCAGATGGCAGAATCTATGCCCCCCGAAAGTCCTATTATTGCACTTTTAAGACCAGTCTTTGAGAAATAGTCACGAATACCGGTAACAAGAGCTTTATGGATCAGGGGAATTGCCTCAGGCATTGAATATCTTGTAAGTATTTCGCCGGAGCGTATCTCATCAAGGGAGAATGTCTGAACAGACTCTTCAAAAAACGGAAGCTGATGATATATCTCTCCATTCTGATTCACAATGACTGATGCACCATCAAAGATCAGCTCTGTATTAGCCCCTGTCTGGTTGACAGTTATAACCGGGATCTTGTATTTCAGGGCTTTGGATCTGAATATGTTTACTTTTGCTTCGGTTTTTGTATAGGAAAATGGTGAAGCAGAGATATTGATTATAAGGTCAGGGGCCTGTTTTGCAAGCTCTTCCATTGGAGAGAGGGTGTATAACCTCGACTTTTCAAATTCATTGTCAAACGGCTGTTCATCCCAAAGGTCTTCACAAACAGTTATTCCGATTCTCAATCCCCTGAATAAAAAGAGGGAGAAACTGGTTTCAGGCTCAAAATACCGGTATTCATCGAAAATATCGTAAGTTGGGAGCAGGGCTTTATGTACTGAAAAGATTATCTTTCCTTCAGACAGGACTAATGCTGAATTGAAAAGTTTTTTACCTTCGGGCCTGTTATTGAGGGTAGGAGAGCCGACAATTGCCGTTATCCCAATGCACATTTCTGCAATCTCCATCACCGCTGCGTTACACTTCTTAATGAAATCAAGCCTGTCAAGAAGATCCAGTGGAGGGTATCCTGATATGCAGAGTTCAGAAAATATTATGAGATCCGAATTTTCCTCTTTCGCTTTTCTTATTGCATTAATTATCAATTCCTTATTCCCTGGAAAATTACCAATATGATAATTCAGCTGTGCAAGGGTGATTCTCATCTTCTCTCGGGTATTGTGAAATCAATGGCAAAAATAGCAAATAATAAGAGAAACCGGAGTATCGTTTCCTATTGTTGCCTGAAATGAGAAAAAGTGTTTATTTTTGACTGCCTTAACATCAGAAAATTATGAGGTCCGGAATAGTTGTTGTTGTTTTTTTGGCATTGATTGCTACTGTTGCAGCCTCCTGCAAAAAGAATCACTACAGAGTCAATATCTCCACGATAAAAGCAGAAATTGAGATAAAAAGGCTGGAAGAAGATCTTTTCTCACTTGATCCGGACGATATTGTGAAGTCTGTCCCGGAGCTGAAAAACAAGTATCAGGATTTCCTCAGGTTATTCAGTTATGTGATCAATGCAGGTGATATTAATGATTCCTCATTCGGAGATTTTCTTGTCAGATTTTGCACTGACAAGCTAAACAACGAAGTATATTTATCAGTGATGAAGCTTTATCCTGATATTTCCAGGATTGAGGGAGACCTGGAGGAGGCTTTCCGGCATTATATTCATTATTTTCCTGACAGAAAAGTTCCGGAAGTATATACATGCATAACCGGGTTCAATAATAGTATCATAATAGGAGATTCAGTCCTTGGTATTGGACTGGACAGATATCTTGGTGCTGGCAGTGAATATTACAGGAGGCTTGAAATTTACAAATACCAGGCTGAAAGAATGACCCCGGAGAATATTGTTCCTGATTGTATATACGGATGGGGAACTTCTGAATGGGATTTTGCAGTTCTCAGATACCAGTCTCAAAATGTTCTTTCTGAGATGATACATGAAGGAAAGCTGAAATACTTTGAAAAATGCATGCTGCCGGATATTACAGATGAGTTATTCTTCGGTTTCACCCCCGATCAGTTTAAATTCTGCAGGAACAATGAAAATCAGATGTGGCAGTATCTTATTGAGAAAGACCTGTTGTTCAGCACGGATCAGCTTACAATTCGCAAACTTACGGGTGAGGCTCCGTTTACAAGTTATTTCACAAATGAATCGCCCGGCAGGGCTGCCGTCTGGCTCGGTTTCAGGATTGTTGAGTCGTATATGATGAAGAATCCTGATATTTCGCTCAATGATCTGATGAAGAATGTTGATATCCAATTAATCCTGGAGAAGGCAAAATATAAACCGCATTAAGAGGAAGAACCTCCCCTTAAAAAAAATGTAGAGCCGCAATGCATTGCGGCTCTACATCTTTTTTTAAATTGCAATCCTATTCGGGATGAATAGCCTCAACAGGGCAAACATCTGCGCAGGCACCGCAATCGGTGCATACATCCGGATCGATTTTATAAATGTCGCCTTCAGATATTGCTTCTACAGGGCACTCATCAATGCATGTTCCGCAAGCGGTGCAATCATCATTAATTTTGTAAGCCATTTCAATTATTTTTTAATTGGTTAATTACAATTAATGGACAAAATTACTTATTTTTTTTAATAGAAGATAAAACATGATAAATATATATTTGAATAATCAGCCGGTACGAGGCTGTCTCAAAAGCACTCCCTGTTAGATTTACCCCTAAATCCACCAGGGGGACTTTCTAATATTCAGCACTTTTCTATGCCCCCCCTGGGGGGCAGGGGGTAAGAAAAGAGCTTTTGAGACACCCTCATACCCCGGCATTAAGTGTATTGGATTGAATCTTAGAAATCGAGGCTGAATGACAGGTAAAAGATTCTCGGAAGTACATAATTATTATCTATACCCCAGGCCCAGTCTGCCCTGATGAAATATCCCAGGAGCTGTGCCCTTGCCCCGACTCCGAAACCTGTTACAATTGGTTCCCTGTTCGAATCAAGGGTTACAGTTACCGGACCATTGGTAAGTTTTTCAGTAGCATAACCGTTAAAATCATCCCATGGCGATTTGCCTGACCATGCTGTTCCGATATCGCCAAATCCAACCACCTGTATACTGTTGAGGAAATTGGAACGCAGCGGACGTCCGGCCAGGTACCTGATGATTGGCCAGCGAAGTTCACTGTTGATGAGGGCAAAGCTGTTTCCGTTTCTTATGTTCTGGGTGAAACCACGCATATTGGTAGCAAGAGCCTGAAATCCGTAGTTTACATTGGGAGTCACCGGTATAGCATTATTGAACATTTCCACATTATTGAACCAGTAGCCCATCCAGTTATCCACACCCCCGAGATAATAAAGCAGCTTCGTCGGACCAAAGGATGTACTTGCTGCGAACCTGTTGGCCCAGATCAATTCCCTGTGAATCCTGGTATACTTCCTGAAATCAATTCCAAGCACCACCATGTCGGATTTTGCACTTGTAAGTTCCCTGTAGTATTCACCAAAGATTTTGAACCTGGTGCCATAGTATATATTCACAAGTCTCTTGCGGGTATTGTCATATATCAATTCTCCCTTGAGACTGGCCCAGTGTTTGGTATAATCATCATAATTCAGTGAAGCCATGTCAGTTGCAAGGATAACCTGACGATCGTAACGGTATGAGAGAGTGCCTTTTATGGCAAATACCTCGGTAAGCGGTTTTGCATATGAAAGATAAATACTCTGGGATATAGTTTTAAAGAGAACGGAATCGTTATAATTCAGGAATGCCTGCCGGTGGTAGATCAGCTGCTTGTCATATGTTCCATTAAGGTTCTCAACACTGAGAAGATATTCATTACTGTCAAAATTGCCGGCAAGCCTGAAACCTCCGGTGATACGGTAATTTTCAAACAGATCGACCGTGCCGAACCTTGTAAGGATATTCACACCCGGATTAAAGTAAGGTGCTCCTCCGCTGTAGACCTGGTAGGTATTGTTAAGGAAGCTGAAGTCGACCTGGGTGACAAGGTAGTTGTTGTAGAATGATCTTTCATAGATCCTTATCTGGGGCAGTTCCAAACCTCCGGTATCAATATCGATATCCATATATTTTCTCCGCCATAACTGCTCGTAATAGTTTTGTTTCTCCTTTTCAAATATATAATGGGAGATATCAATGGGTTCATTCTTTATATAATACTCGTAAATTGGCTTTTTCAAAGTATCCCTTCTCTTCCTGTCTTCTGCTATCAGCCACTGCCTTAATTGTTCCACGCTGTCTGCCTTATGGAGAAACCGGGTTTTTTCCTTTCTGAAGGAGGTTGTTGTAATCTCTGACGGGGAAATGGCATCCGCCTCGCTGATCAGACCCTTTCGCAGATTGAATTTTCTTTTATTGAACAATACTTCGCCAAATGCATCAGGACCGCTGGCGACAGACTGATTAAGAATGTTCCTGTCATAATTGGTGACAGGATGTGATTTTATGAAGTACCTGTAATGAGTTGTGGTGTCAATAAAGCTGATAGTACTGTCAAACCTGGCAACGTAGCGGTTGAGAATCCCGTTCTGGTCGCCAATATAGGAGAATTTATTCTTTTCAATGGATGTGGGCTGTAACCTGTCTGTATATTTATCTTCCGGAAGTCTTACCAGAACATTGTTCCCTTTTGCCAGGTTGTATGTGAACAGATCAAAGTTAAACGCCGGTTTCTCCAGAGGATCTCCTGTTTTTGAAAGGGTGTCTGAAAGCCTGTTTGAGGTAAAGAGTATCTCCTCCTCCGAATCCCTGATGAATGAAGGATGCAGGTCATCAGGTATATCGCGTGTGATCTGCTCATTGGTACCTGAAGAGATAGTATGAAGGTACAGATCTGTCAGTCCGTCTTTCACGGCAGAAAGGATAAGTCTTGAGCCCTCCGGAGAGTACGAAAAATCCAGGACCTTATCAAAGTAAAGAAGATTGCGTTTTTCGGTCTTCTTCTCATTGATCCTGTAAAAATACATTACCAGAGCCGCCTTCTGCTCATTTATATATGTGAGAATCTTCCCGCTTGGGTGCCAGGCCATTACCGGGTAGGTATTATCCGTGACCTGCTCGAATTTTGGTTCTCTTCTGAAAATGACTTTTTGCTTGCCTGTTGCCTGATTGTACAGCCAGATCCTTTTCCTGCCCCAGTCATTGGTAACATATGCAATGTATTCTCCTCCAGGACTGACTTTTACCTGCTGGTATATCTGATCTTTTTTTGATTTTCTTAAAGTATTGTCCCCATCAGCAGGAAGATCCGAATCATCTGCAAATTCATCAAGGTAATATTTTTGCCAATCCTTCAGAAGTTCAGTAATATCCTTACCTATAACATACAGGAAGCCATCGTCAATATTTTTATAGATCTTTGTCAGGTAGATAATGTTAGGAATAAGCACATCACCATGCTGCTTACCGATGAATCTCCAGAACGACTGGCCAGCTACTATGGCATCCTCGTACTCAAGGTGGTTCATCTTTTTGAATTTACCTGATTTGAGTCCGTCCTTGACCCTGTTTTCGGCCTCATAGCTCCACCCGGTTGAGACATAACGAATGAGACCCTTAAGGTACCAGTCAGGCATCTGTATTATCGATGAGCTTGATATCCTGTCCTTCAGGTCGGCATTGTAAAGCATTTCATTGATTATCACTTCAGTTATGGCAGCTGCAATCTGACGTTCATATGTCTGGTGGTCGCCCTCATAATAGAGCATAACCTTGTTTTTGATTATTCTGCTGTATCCACCGGTATTATAACTGTCCTGATCAGAAGTGACCAAACCGATATTGGATTGTTTGTATTCGGCATTCTTATTGTAGATTATGAAGATCAATCTTTTTTCAAGGGTATAATCAAAATAATCCTCAATCTCAGCAAGCTTTTTCGTTGCGTATTCTGCTGTGAACTGTGCCAGATCACGTCCGTATTCATTAAAATAGCAGTCAAAATCGTCAAAACGGTAGAACTGCCAGTAATAGTCATAATACTGTACCTTGTTTTTACCGAATGTCATCTGATGTCCATTATAAAACTGACTATTTGCATTCAGATAAAATGCAAATGCTATAATGATAATAATCAGTTTTTTAATATTTCTCATCTGCAAAATCCTTCTTGAGACGGACCGGATTAAGAAATCAACAAATTCTGTTCCAAAGAATACGGTCCTGACCGCAAAACTAATGATAATCTGTTTTAAACTATCTAAAAAAGATAAACTTTATTATTTTTGCATAACTTTATTGAAATTCAATTTCGGTCTGATTTTTGCATTATAACTATACAACAAAACCGGACAGGTATTGTTATATTAAATGCATTAATTTTAATATTGAAATAAATATTCCTGTATAAGAAAATTATTCATCAAACTTCTAAAATAAAATTTTATATGAAAAAGTATTTATTTATTCTATCTCTGCTCGTTTTCTCTGTGGCATTGAATGCTCAATATGCACAGACAAAGATGAAGATATCAGAAACTGAGCATGATTTTGGTAAATTCAAAGAAGAGGCCGGCAGGCAGACCTATGATTTTATTGTGACGAATACGGGAACTGATCCCCTGGTAATACAGAATGTAGTTGCATCATGTGGTTGTACTACCCCTGAATGGACAAAACAGCCGATCCCGGCAGGCGGATCAGGCAAGGTTACTGCTATTTATGATCCTAAAGACCGCCCTGGAGCATTTAACAAAACCCTTTCGGTATATTCAAATTCAAAACCGGAGGTTGTGGTACTGATAATCAAGGGAGAGGTCATACCACGGGAAAAAACAGTTGAAGAGTTATTTACATTTCCTGTCGGGGCTGTAAGGTTTGAAAGCAATCATCTGGCATTTACCAATGTTAAGAAAACAGAAAAGAAGATCAGGGTCATGCAGATAGTAAATACATCAAAGGCAGCTGTAAAGATCGAGTTTCCAGGATTACCGGCACATCTCCAGCTCAACGCCAATCCTGAAACACTTAAGCCGGGCCAGAAAGGTCTGGTGGAAGGTACCTATGATGCCACAAAAAATGGTGGCTGGGGAAATGTAAACGATATGGTAAAGATTTCTCTCAATGGTGTACCCCAGGAAAATGTGTTATTACTATGTTTCAGCAAACCTGGTGGAGGATTTTTCTTCACTGTCCAAAGACAGATATCGAAAATGCCCCGGTATTTAAAGTTGCAACCACAACTGTTGATCTTGGCAAAATAAAGGGCAATACTCAGAATGATGTTGAATTCAAATTTACAAATGCAGGGAAAAACGACCTTGTATTGAGGCATGTAAGAGCTACCTGCGGATGCACGGCTGTGCAGCAGGGGAATCAGGGTGTAGGCATTAAAGCAGGTGAATCAAGCTCTCTGAAGGCAACATTTAATTCCGGCAGTTACAAAGGAAAGGTTACTAAAGCAATCTATGTTTACACCAATGATCCAAAGAATTCAGAGGTTGTCCTGATGGTAAATGCGGATGTTGAACAGGCCGGAACCGGAAAATAATAAATTCAGGTAAAATAATAGATCAGGGTGTTTGGTTATTATCCGGCACCCTTTTTTTATTTTTGTGATAATTTTATTCGGATCGGATGGATGAGAAAAAGGATTACAGTAGTGCCCTGAGGGTAAATGCAGGAATTAAACAACCGCCAAACGTTAATCCTGCTGTGCTTGGCAGATCATCCGGTAAAAGGCGGAAGAAATATTCGGAGGATGAGTATGTTGAAGCTATTCTTGCCGGTAACAGAACGATTTTGAGCCAGGCCATTACTCTGATTGAAAGTTCATTGCCTGAACACTACGAGATGGCTCAGACAATTGTCGAAAAATGTCTGCCGCATAGCGCTGAATCGATAAGGATAGGGATTACAGGAGTGCCGGGAGCAGGAAAAAGCACATTTATTGAAACCTTTGGATTGCATATTGCCGGTGAGGGTAGAAAAATAGCTGTTCTGACTATAGATCCCAGCAGCGGACACTCAATGGGAAGCATTCTCGGAGACAAGACAAGGATGCCGAAGCTCAGTATCCATCCGTCAGCTTTTATAAGGCCATCACCTTCAGCCGGTTCCCTGGGAGGTGTTGCCCGAAAAACACGGGAGACAATAATTTTATGCGAAGCAGCCGGCTTCAATACAGTAATCGTTGAGACAGTAGGGGTAGGGCAGTCGGAAACAGCTGTTGACTCTATGGTTGATTTTTTTCTCCTTCTTATGCTTGCGGGAGCCGGTGATGAGCTCCAGGGTATCAAGAGAGGCATAATGGAAATGGCCGATCTGATAGCAATAACCAAAGCTGATGGCCCAAACCGGCTGATTGCCGAGGGTGCACGGGTATCCTATCAGAATGCGCTTCACCTTTTTACCTCACGGACAGCCGGATGGAAACCAAAGGTGCTTACCTGTTCAGCCCTTGAAAATACCGGAATAAGGGAGCTCTGGGAAATCATACTGGAATATATTGATGTAACAAAAAAGTCGGGATATTTTTATGAGTTCAGGAAACAGCAGGCTGTGGTCAGGATGGACAGCATGATAATTGATTTCCTTAACAGCGCATTTTATGGCCAGGAGGATGTCAGGCAGCTGAGACAGGAAATAGAGAAGCAGCTTTACGAAGGGAAAATAACATCATATAAGGCTGCTGTTAAGTTGCTTGACAAATACTTTAAAAGGTGTTGATGATTATCAATAATTAATATCTTTGCACTGAAATCGGTGGGCTTCCTCAACAACCCCACGCTATACTGTAATTATATCAAAATTTTAGAGATGGAAAGAATTATTAAACTGTTTTTTGTTGTTCTTACAATGGCTGCATGTACCTCCAAACCACATTATGTTGTGAAAGGGGATATTGCCGGATCAGACAGTATTACATTCTTCTTGCAGAAAAGAGATGCAGGAAAGACAATTACCCTTGATTCAGCAGTTTCCAGGAAAGGTTCCTTTACAATAAAAGGAGGGGCTGTTGATTATCCACAGTTAATTCAGCTTGTTGCAGGAAGTACAAGGAAGAGAACCGCATTCTATCTTGAGAACTCTGAAATTACAATAACAGGAAGCCTGGATTCCTTATTCAATGCCAGGGTCACCGGATCAAAAACCCAGGATGAATACAATGCCTTTATTGAATCAAACAAGTCATTGAGCGACAAGTACTCCATGACCTATCAGGAATATCAGGTGGCAAGGAATGCAAACAATACTGAACGGATCGCACAGATTGAAAAGCAGGCCGATTCGATCCAGAATGAAATGATGAAAATGCAGAAAGACTTTGTAAGGAACAATCCTGCCTCATATGTTACACCTTCCATACTTTTAAGCCTCAGTTACGAGATGGCGCCTGAGGAACTGGAATCCATGATCAACGGACTGGATACTGCATTAACAGCATTGCCTCAGATTGTAAGTCTTAAGGACAGACTGATGGTAATGAAAGCTGTTTCCGTCGGACAGAAAGCTCCTGATTTCACAATGAATGATACAAGCGGAAATCCGGTTTCCCTTTCTTCGAAACTGGGTCCCAAATTGCTTCTGGTCGATTTCTGGGCCGCATGGTGCACACCTTGCCGTCAGGAGAATCCAAATGTGGTGAAGGTATACAATGCATTTCATAAGAAAGGATTCGATATTCTCGGAGTCTCCCTTGACCAGAAGAAAGAAGACTGGTTAAAGGCCATTGCTGATGACAAACTTACATGGACCCACCTGTCGGATCTTAAATACTGGGGAAATGAAGCAGCTAAATTGTATGCTGTAAATTCAATACCATCAAACTTTCTCCTCGATGAGACAGGTACTATCGTTGGCAGAAATCTCCGGGGAGATGATCTTTATCAAAAAGTAAAAGAGGTTCTCGGAAAATAATAAACTGGCAGATATATAAACAGAAAGAGCCTGTATCAAAAGTTCTCAGAGCAGGGTTTACCATCGAAGCCTCTTTTTCTGTTATTTAGCCGGATCTGTTATAATTTCTTCAAGAATAAATCCTGTACCCCTTACTGTCCTGATGTCAATGGATTTATCGCTGGTAACATATTTTCTCAGCCTGCTGATAAAAACATCCATGCTTCTTCCGAGAAAATAATCATCTTCTCCCCAAATTTCAGTGAGGATATCTTCCCTCGCAAGAATCTTATTCTTATTTATAATAAAAAATCTCAGAAGCTGCGCCTCCTTGAGAGTCAGCTTTACTGTTGAACCAGGGCTGACAAGCTCAAGTGTATTGTATTTCAGTATGGTCTGAGATATTTTAAACTCGTCGTTAGCAGATGAGTAGGCACGTTTGAGGATATTGTTTATCCTGAGAATGAGCACCTCAGGGTCAAATGGCTTGGTGATATAGTCATCCGCACCGATTTTCAGTCCTCTTATGATATCCTCCTTAAGACTTTTTGCAGTAAGAAAGATGAGCGGCATGCCGGGATCAATGTCCTTGATCTTTTCAGCAAGTGTAAATCCGTCCATATCGGGCATCATTACATCCAGAACACAAATATCGGGCTTGTCGGAGTTGAACAGATCCCATGCCTCACTGCCATTACGGCCCAGGGTAACATCAAACCCGCTTATTGTAACATATTGTGCAAGGATATTTCCAAAATCCCTGTCGTCTTCAGCTATTAAAACTTTCATATCGTGATTGGATTATTATAATAGGTAATGTTATTGTAAATGTACTTCCCCTGCCGGGTCTGCTGTTGACTGATACGTCACCTCCATGAGCCTGTGCTATTCTTTTTACATAATAGAGCCCCAGCCCCAGTCCTTTGAATTTATGAATGTTGCCTGTTGATGCCCTGTAGAACTTATCAAAAATATGTTTCTGGTCAGTCTTGCTGATTCCGATCCCGTTATCCACTATCAGTTATAGTTAATCTGATCATCTGTCAGCGAATCCCTCCACACTGATTTCCGGGTCCCTGTCGGAATATTTTACAGCATTTGACAGCAGGTTATTTATCATTGTGGTAAAATAGACAATATCAAGATCAGCCTTGATCCCATTGAAATCATACTTTCTTGGTATTGATGCACAGTTTCCGCAACCTGATCTGAAACAATCTATTATATCATCCATGACTTCTTCAATATCAACACTCTTTTTATCGAGTTCAAACTGCGTTCTTTCCCACATGCTGATCTCCAGGATCATATTTATGAGCTGGTTAAGGTGTATGCTCTGCTTGCCTATCAGTCTGGCCGTTTCAAGTATTTTTTCATCATTTTTCCGTATCTGCTCCATTTCAAGTGTTTTGCCTGCAACCGTTATCGTCGATAAAGGTGTTTTCAGTTCATGGGTCATATTATTTATGAAGTCGGTCTTGAGGTTGGAAAGCCTTTTTTCCTCCCTCAGATTCCTGTAGGTCACTATAAATATTATTACAACAACAAGAATGCTGAATATGCTGAGCGCAAATGACAGGGAGGTTTCTTTAAGAAGCAGCTGGTTCTTATCCGAGAAATCAATATAGTATTCAAAGAATAATTTATAATTGTTATCCTCCCAGCTGAAACCGTTCACAAGGATCTTTGATCTGGAGATTTCTGCCAGTGGCGTCTTTCCGATCCTCTCCTGGATATCCCTGTCATTGAAATCCTGACTGTGATATATTATTACTGTGTCAGTGCTGATAAGTTCAAGATTGTGCACTACGATGCTGTAGTTGAATTTTTTTTCAAATCCCCTTCTTTCAAAATAGGCTGAGAGCAAATCTGAAAGATCCTGTTCCTTATTGATAACCTGTGTATAAAAATCGAGGATCTCTTTTTTCTTTCCATCAAGCTCCTGCTGGTTCCTGACTACTTTTATTTCCTTTACAGCCTGGTCGGAATATTTGTCCAGAATAAAGCGTACTGTGTCAAAACCATAGCCGGGGATTCTCCTGTTAATAAAGTCCAGAGCCTCCTGTGAACGCATTGTGTATCTCAGAATAAACATCTCATCCTTCTGCTTCCAGATGCCTCTTACAATAAATATCTGGACGGAGATTAATATGAGGATGGAAATAATTCCAAGAAACCAAACCGTATTTTTCTTTTTCATCTCTTATACTTGGCTCACCAAATTTATTCATTTTATTCTTAGATCACCCGGTGACCGCATAACATTAACCTGACATTAACCCGGTGTTAACAAACTCAGGCAGAACCTGGCTGTATCTTTACAGTATAAATTTAAAGACAAAGAGCAGCCATGAAAAAGTCAGTATTATTTTTAATAGTTATTTTCCTTATTGCATCCCTTTCTTCCCTTCAGCAGGCAACTGCCCAGGATAAGACCACTGAGGAGCAGGAAAAGGAATTAAGGATCCAGAAAGCCATCGAAGAGCAGAAAAAAGCAATGGCAGACCAGAAGAAAGCCCAGGAAGAGGCATTGAAAAATCTGCAGGAAGCCCAGGAAGACACTGGATGAATCCCTCAGGGATATTAATGTTGAAGTTGAAGTCGAAGCCGCTGACAGGGCAGATGAAGCTGTCAGGGCACATGTCAAAAGAATTGACAGGTCATTCCGCTGGGAAGAACCATATCGTCATTCACCCAGGGAGTATGAACCATTTTATTTCCATGGATTTGATGGTGACAATGAGAGTACTTCATGGGAATTCTCCAGAAAGGTAAAGGAAAAAACACTGAAAAGTGAATATACTTTTGATGTTGAGAAAACTGCAAATTCAGTAGTCATGTCCGTTATGGGCGACTGCAAGGCAGGCGAGATCAGGATCAAGATTGTAATGCCGGCGGAAAGACCTATTCGGATATTGTGATTGATGAATTCGGAAATCTTAACTGGAGAAAGTCATTCACAATTTCCGAAACAGAGAACCAGGATAAAGCAGGGGCATGGAAATTTGTAATTTCATCAAATAAAGCAACAGGATACTTTAAAATATCTCTTCAGGCTTATTAGTTTTCATTCCTTGAAAATGTAGGGACACAAATTTTGTGTCCTCTTTTTTATTCAGATTTGGCAGATGCCCTTCCTCCCTTGACACTTTCAACCCTGACAGTAAATTTGCTCCCTCCTTTTACGATCCACTTAACATCAACATGATGGTATCCCGGAATATTCTGAACTCCAGTCGTCCCGGGATTCTTCTTCTGCTCCTGATTGACATTATTATCCTTATCCGTCACGATCATACCGGCAATTACTGTTCCTCCGTCAAGGCATATATAATCTGGAGGATCAATTTTAAATTTCAGATTATTGGCTGAGTGTGTAGGAATCATTCTTGTATTTTCGATTGTTGCCGTTACCTCTTTAAGATCTGCTGAGAGTTTCTTAACCTTAACATCAGATATTTCCAGCTTTGGAGACTGATAAGCATTGTAAATACAGAATGCAGCATTTCGGTGAGCATCAGTTTCCAGAAGGAAACCCGGATGAAGCCTTCCGAAATTTTTGCCAAATCCTCCAATCTCAATTTCTCCATATACCGGGTGGGTGACTTTCTGCCAGGGAATGAAGGCGTCTTCAAACAGCAGAAGCAGTTTATCAAATTCATAGGAGTCATTTTTAGTGGTATCATAAAACATCAGGTAGCTGCTCCATAGTTCATTCGAATAGACAAAGCATCCCATAGCACCATACCACCAGTCAAGTTCCCCTCCATACACCGGATAGAGATCCTTCCAGATGGTAAGGAGCTTATAACCGGGAATAATCAGTTCTCCTTTTTTACCAATAGTAGTTTATTACCTCATCGTCCTCACGGGTATAAATTTCAGATCCTCCTTCCTTTAATTGAGGGTCCTCTCAGGATCATACCACCGTAATTATGAAATGACTGTGCCCCTGTGATATTCCTGTGCTTCATTGTAAAATCCCTTACCGCCTGGTTTTCCGGTAAGGAGAAGGGATATTTGCCTGCTCCGTCCTGAATATAATCAGGCTGCCAGTTAAATCCCCAGTCGCGGTTTCCGTCATAACCGCCGGGACCATCTTCATTGACCAGTCCGTCACCGTCATTATCAAGGCCTTCCAGTCCGAGTAATTCATATTCTCCCTTTTCTCCAGGTTCAACACGGATCATCCTTCGTGGATCTTTCGGATCTTCCTTGTAATCTACCGTGAGGACTTTTCCTTCTCATCTGATTGATGTTTTTGTCATTGTTGAGGTCATCAAATCCATCTTCATCAAAAAGACCGTCACGGTCATTATCTGTAGGAACCAGTCCTGATCTTGGCGGCAGTCCGACAGATGTAAAATATTCCCTGGCATCAGGATTAATTGTGGGGGATATGTAGAATGTTTTATCCTTCAGCAACTGTTTTATAAAAGCATTGTCATTATACATTTCGCACAGGTACCATGCAGTATACAGTGCCATTTCAGTTCCCTGAAGTTCGACGGAATGAATGTTCCCGTCAATCCAGAATCCTGGTTTATGATCAGGGTTCCCTGTCAGCCTGTCAGTGATTGTAAGGACCAGGATATCGCGTCCCTGGTAGGATTTACCAGCCGATTCCAGGGTGACAAGATCAGGATATGCTTTTGCCAGCTTTTTGCAGAAGTCAATTAACCCCTGATAGGTGTAGTACTTATTCCATGAAGCCTGTATTTTTGGATTTGCAGGGGATCCGGCTGCCCTGTAAAACATTTCTCCATTCTGAGCCGTTACATTGAATGCCAGCAATATTGTAAGCAACAGTGATATGTTAATTGAAATTAACTTTTTCATTCCCGGGAATTTGATTTGTTAAGTTTTACCTGAGCTCAATGATTGTGGTTACTGATCCGGTGTTCACGGCTCCTGCAGTGATTTTTACCGATCCCTTTCCGTTTATCAGCCAGCTGAATTCCGCCGACTGATTGCCTTCAAGTCTTTCAATCTTCTGAATTTTCCTGCCACTGAGTATTTCCTGCCCGTTTAAAGGTTCTGCGAGATATTCTCATGATCCTGGTCCACATGTTATCTTCTCCAATTTTGGGACTGGTAGCAAACATCCCCCTGTTGTGGATCTTCACGGAAATTCTGAAGATCCCTCTCACCGGTATTTTCACTTTCAATATCAAGAAATTCAAGCTCCGGATGCATGGATGCAATCGTCTTAATGAATTTGTAATTTTTGTTGATCAGGAGGTCCAGAGAGTCAGCAGGAGGATTTATTATAGCGAATGGTTTAATGCCTCCGATCTCTGCTGTCTTGCCGGGAAAGTCAGGATGGCTGATTGTCGTCCACGGGACAAAGATATTACTGTACTTACTGTTTTCAGCATATTTCAGAAACGCAACCTCTTTGTTATCCTTTTCATGGGTGAACCACCATGCCGGAGTGCTGAAACTGTATCTTCCATAGTGAAAATAGGCCCATTCCATAAAAGTCCCGCGGCTTTCTGCTCTGGCTGGAGCTCCGGTCACGCCTGTAATTTCATGATATCTGTCTGAAACAAGTTTATTGATTGCTTCATCATCCTTCATTACAGATCTGATAATACTGTTTGGTTCTGCACCAGATGCCGGCTTCGGAGGCTGCCCAAGGTTATCCTGCGGGCCGAATATAAAAACGGAATAAATGTTGAACCTTTCGAACAGAAAATCGGCCACAGCCTTTGTTTCCGGCTCAGATACCGGGTACATTCCGGCTCCCGGTCCGAACGATTCATAATTGAATGTAAAATTACGGTTGAAATCAACACCTCCGGGTCCGTCTTCATTGAAGCTTCCATCCTTATCATTATCGATACCTTCAGAATAGACAAGATAGTTGCCTGCTTCTCCTGCCGAAATATCTGCAACAGTCATAATGCGCTCATCTTCAGGATTTTTAATAAATTTACCAGAGGGATCCTTTACCCTTATGAGAGTAATAAAACCATCTTTATTCAGGTCTTCACAACCATCTTCATCCAGTGTATAGTCCCGGTCATCATCAGTTGGCCTGGCATTTCCTGTTCTTTTATATTTTACCTCAGCAAAGAACTGTTCTGAAGCATCGGGGCTGACATCAGGAAGGACATAAAAAGTAATCTTGTCAAGCAGCTCCTTTGTTTCGGCCGACGATAATTCACCAAGCAATCTGGTGGCGAATCCAAGAGCGAGTTCCCTGCCAAGGATATGGCTTCCATCCACCCCGCCGAAAATTGCTATTCCGGGTTTGCTGTCCATATTGCCTGAACCGATAGAGATTACCCATTATTTCCTTCCCCCCTGCCGTTTTGATCGAGAGACCGGACTGAGCAGGCCTGCGGGTTTTCAGCAGGCAAAGACTGAATTTTTCTTAGCATCGACCCATAATCATGATACTGATTCTGAGCAGCAAGCTGCAATTGGATGGCAGCGAAAATTATTATGGGGATTATAAGCTTTTTATATACTTTCATCGTGGGACATATTATAATTGAGTAAAATGAACCGGAGAGTTATCTTAGCCCTGGCGGTTTATAACCTGATATGATATGCAGCTCATCCTGATGTACAACAAGGTCATTTCTTTCAATGTTGTGCATATCTCTTCCTGTGGTAATTTGATCTGCAGTTGTTGAAAAACTGATCCCAGTGCCGGTTTTGAAAAAACTCACTTGTTTCGTTATTAAAATATCCCAGTACATGCTTTGGGGAGACTGTATACATCATTTCGTCATTGTCGCTGTAATAGGGTTCGCTGATTGTTATGACTTCTTCAATGCTGACATCATTCTTAACCGAAACAGCCGAGTAGTTTTCATAGGTGATTTTTGGAATCGCAATTACAATTGTAAATGGACCATAATCCTTCCTCTGAAAAAGAAAATAGGTGATCTCTATAGGTTCAACGGGATTTACCCGGTCAGTGGAATGGACAAGCTGATTCTCAAAAATGAATCCGTCATTCAATATGTTTTCGACAACACTGAATTCTCTCGTGTTATGAAGGAAGAAGAAGCAATTACTGAAGTTATTCAGAATTGATGCAAGTATTTCTCCTTTACTCTTCATACCACAGAAAACATATTTCCACGTAAACCATATTCAAAATTAGCTTATATTATTTTATTTGCAACACATAAACCATTTGTTCTGTTATATGTTAAATTTGCAACATATTAGAATTTTCCGTGACGTGAGAAAGATTTTCCTTTTAATGGCAGCTGTATTTTTTTCTTATTCATGCAATCCGGGAGTATGCAGATGCCGGAGAAAGAATTATTACTGTAAGCATTGCGCCATTCAAATATTTTGTAAAGGCAATAGGAGGTGATGAATTCAGTGTGAATGTCATGGTTCCTGCCAGTGCAAATCCACATATTTATGAACCTTTCCCAAAGCAGATTTTCAACCTGAGAAAGTCAGAAGGTTATATAAGCAATGGTTACCTTGGCTTTGAACTTACCTGGCTGGACCGTTTCTATGATGCAAACAGAACAATGAAGAAATTGTCACTCAGCAAGAATATTGAACCACTAGCTTCCGGTCATCATCATGAAGGAGAACATGTTGAAGGTGCTGATCCTCATTACTGGGTCTCGCCGAAATGCGCCCTGATAATGGCCTCTTCCGTCAGGGATTTCATGTGTGAGCTGAATCCAGTCAACAGCAGCAAGTATGAATCCAACTATCAGGGACTATTAATAAGAATTCAGGAACTGGATAGTAAGGCTGCAAAGCTCTTTTCAGGAGTTCAGACCCGATCATTTATGATTTTTCACCCCAACCTGGGTTATCTTGCCAGGGATTACGGACTTGAAGAGATATCGGTGGAATATGAAGGAAAGGAACCTCCTCCTTCAAGAATGAAGGAACTCATTGACCGTGCAAGAAATGAAAGGATAAAAACGATATTTGTGCAGAGGGAATATGATACCAAAAATGCAAATGCAATTGCAGATGAAATCGGAGCAAAAGTGCTGATAATTGATCCATTATCAGCCGACTGGCTGGAATCAACCTCTGAAATTATCACTTCTCTGTACAACAGTTTAAATGAAAGCTCAAAATGACCTTAAGGTATGGCAATTTTATTTGAAATGAATTCCCTGTCAGCTTCCTATGGCAGCAGCATCGTTTTACAGGATGTTATGTTCAGGGTCGTGGAGAATGATTTTATCGGAGTAATAGGTCCGAATGGCGGTGGCAAAACTACCCTTCTCAGAGTAATTCTCGGATTGCTCAAACCCCTGAAGGGAACAATAGTTTTCAATTCCGGACTGCTTGATAATAAAAGTATTGGTTACCTGCCACAAATTTCAACCGGAGATGTCAATTATCCTGTAACGGTTACGGATATCGTCCTGTCGGGTCTCATGATAAAGAAAGGAATCATACCAAGAATGTCCTCTTCTGACAGACAGAAAGCTTCAGCTGTTATTGAAGAGCTTGGCCTTTCAGGTATGAAGGGTGCAACACTCAACGAACTGTCAGGCGGCCAGATGCAGAGAGTGTTTCTTGCGAGGGCTATTATCGGTGATCCCAGGCTTCTGTTGCTCGACGAACCAGGAAATTTTGTTGATTCTACATTCGAAAACGATTTTTATGAAAAACTGAAGGATCTCAATAAGCGGATGGCAATCCTGATGGTTTCGCATGACGTCGGAACGATATCAGCACATATTAAATCATTTGCCTGTGTTAACCGGACACTTCATTACCACCCGTCGCACGAAATCACGAATGATGACCTCCTGGCCTACGGATGCCCCATTCAGCTTGTCACTCATGGCATGGTGCCTCATACTGTACTGAAAATCCATTAATTGTGGAAGTAAATATATTACAATATGAATTCATACTAAAGGGACTCCTTGGAGCGATCTTTGCGAGCATTACAGCCGGACTGGCAGGAACCTATATAGTCTCGAGGCGGATGGTATTCCTGAGCGGCGGGATTACCCATGCTTCCTTCGGGGGTATTGGCATAGGGTATTTTGCCGGTATAAATCCGGTGATATGTGCGGCTGTGTTTGGCATTCTTTCAGCGCTGGGAGTTGAATATCTTTCTGTAAGGCAAAAGATCAGGGAAGACTCTGCAATTGGCATATTATGGGCATTCGGCATGGCAATTGGAATAATATTCATATACCTCACACCGGGATATACGCCCAATCTTATGAGCTATCTTTTCGGCAGCATACTGACAGTTACCAATACAGATATCATTGCCCTTGGGATCATGTCAGTGATACTGATACTTTACTTCGGGATCTTTTACCGTACAATACTCTATATCTCTTTTGACGAGGTATTTGCAAGGACCTATTCATCGTATGTTGATATTTTCAAGTATCTTACCACCTCGCTGATGGCACTTACAATTGTGCTGAATATCAGGATGGCGGGTGTGATCCTGGTACTGTCGCTTCTGACGATACCCCCGAACATCGCCATGATATTCACCAGGGTCTATTACAAAATAATCATCTGGTCGGTTATTGCAGGATTTATTGGAACTGCCGCCGGTTATGTAATATCATATTCTGCGGGTGTTCCTGTTGGGGCAACTATTATCTTTACACTGGTGATACTATGGGTAATTGCAAAAGGAATAAATCATCTTGTAAAAAAAATCTCAGACTGATCAGGCACTTCCATTCCGGATCAGGAATGATCCCGAACTTTTTGTCAGACAGCAATGTTAAATAAAATATTAATTAACTAACAAGCAAAATGGATTACGATCTTATAATCATAGGTAGCGGACCCGGCGGCTATGTGGCTGCCATAAGGGCTTCACAGTTAAAAATGAAAGTGGCAGTGGTGGAAAGGGCTGAACTTGGGGGAATATGCCTGAACTGGGGATGCATCCCGACAAAATCACTTCTTAAGAGCGCACAGGTATTCGAATATATCAGTCATGCATCAGAATACGGAATTACCCTGGGTGGTGAAGCAAAACCTGATTTCAGGGCAATAATTTCAAGGAGCAGAAGTGTGGCAGATTCCATGAGTAAGGGAATTCAGTTCCTGTTTAAAAAAAACAATATTGTTCACCTGAAAGGAACTGGAAAATTGGAGGGTAACGGCAGCGTAGAGGTGGAGGATCAGGAAGGGAATAAAAAGAGCTATACTGCCAAAAACATAATTTTAGCTACTGGGGCCAGATCGAAGGAGCTTCCAAACCTTAAGCAGGACGGAAGGAAGATTATAGGTTACCGCGAGGCAATGACATTGTCCGAACAACCAGGGTCGATGGTTGTGGTGGGTTCAGGTGCGATAGGGAGTGAATTTGCAAGTTTCTACCAGTCATTAGGAACAAATGTTACCCTTGTGGAATTCCTCCCCCGGATAGTTCCGAACGAGGATGAAGAGGTATCAAAACAGCTTGAGAGATCCTTTAAAAAGATGAAGATGAAGGTAATGACTGATTCATCGGTAGAATCAGTCGATACGTCCGGCGGAAAATGCATGGTCACTGTAAAAACCCCGAAGGGGAATGAAGTAATTGAAACAGATATTGTATTTTCTGCTGTTGGTGTATCACCAAATATCGAAAGCACAGGATTGGAAAAAGCCGGTGTAAAAACTGAAAAGGGGAAAGTTATAGTGGACGATTATTACAGGACATCTGTTCCGGGCATCTTCGCTATAGGAGATATTGTTCACGGTCCTGCTCTTGCACATGTTGCGTCGGCAGAAGGTATCATCTGCGTGGAAAAGATGGCTGGTGAGGAGACAACACCGCTGGATTACAGTAATATCCCCGCCTGTACCTATACAAATCCGGAAATTGCGTCGTGCGGGATGACAGAGTCTGCAGCCAGGGAAGCAGGTTTTGATATCCGTGTAGGTAAATTCCCGTTTACAGCCTCGGGTAAGGCAAGTGCCGCAGGGGCAAAAGAAGGATTCGTAAAGCTGATATTTGAGGCAAAATATGGGGAACTGCTTGGTGCACATATGATTGGAGCAAATGTAACTGAAATGATAGCTGAGATAGTGGTTGCAAGGAAACTTGAAACTACAGCACATGAAATTATTAAAGCTGTTCACCCTCATCCTACAATGTCTGAAGCAATTATGGAAGCTGCCGCCGCAGCTTACGGTGAGGTAATTCATATTTAGGATTGCTGAACGCAACCTTTTTTTAGTTAAAAGCATCAATCTTGTGAATGCTTTTTAGTATTTGAGACAATTATTTTTTATTTTTATAATCTCAAACCGTCGTAACCTTGTCAGAGATTAAAGAAATAATTAAGGGTTGTCTTGCTGGAAACAGAAGGGATCAGGAACTTCTGTACAGGAGGCATGCAGCAAAGCTATATGCTGTCTGTCTTCAGTATTCCGGCAATAATGAAGAGGCACGGGATATATTGCAGGAGGGGTTTATCAAGATCTTTGAGAATCTGGACAGTTACAAGCATGAGGGATCTTTTGAGGGTTGGATGCGACGGATAACTGTTAATACAGCGCTGGAAAAATTCAGGAGCAGGAACAACCTCTACAGAGTTGACGACATCGACCAGGTACCTGAACCTGATGCAGAGCCTGATAACCAGGACTATGCAGGATTGGAAGCAGCTGACCTGCTCGGGATAATAAGAGAACTGCCACCTAAATACAGAATGGTGTTTAATCTGTATGCAATAGAGGGCTATTCACATAAAGAAATAGGCGAAATGATCAACATATCTGAAGGAACTTCCAAGTCAAACCTTTCACGTGCCAGGGGAATCCTTCAGAGAAGAGTGGGATCATTTACCGGAATAAAGAAGAGAATGTCGAATGGATGAGAGAAAGGCCAATATCGATCTTGCTTTCAGAAACGGACTGATGGAATACGAGGTTCTGCCTCCTCCGGATATATGGAATTGTATTGAACGGAGGATCCCGGGGAAGGAAAAACCCGTCTATTTAATCCGTGCCGCGGCTTTTCTTGCAATAGCAATGACATTGAGCATCCTTGCTTACTGGTGGCTCGGAAAAACACCCACGCTGCCAGCTGATGTGGTAATGGCCCTTAATGAGGAATCATCGTATCAATATAATGCCGGTAACCCGGCTGTTCCTGTTCTGCAAACGGGGAAACAATCAGGGTCGTCAGGGATAGCGGCGAATACAATTTCAGAGATTGAACCTGTAACGTCACAGGTACCTGCTGCCGGTAGTGAAGAGTCCGCCATTATAAGGCTGCCTTATACAAATTTTCAGTCATCATTAAAAACTACATCGCCTGGCATTGTTCATAATCAGTCTGGTTTCGCCGGACAGCAGCTGAACAACCTGACATTTGAGACTGATAACCACGACTACCTGGATTATCCCGATGACAAAACTGCCGACTTAAAAACAGGGCGATGGTCAATTGCAGCACTTGCAACTCCGACATATTACGGCAAGATAAATTCAGGTTCAGATGAACTTTCCAAACAGATTATGGCATCTGAACAATCGGTGGTTTCATATACCGGAGGGGTGGCGCTTTCATATAAGGTAAATAAAAGATTCAGCATACAGTCAGGTCTTTTCTACTCTTCAGTGGGACAGGAAGTTGGCGGGATAAATTCCTATGCAGGATTTCAGAAATATGACTATACAAAAGGAAATCATAATTTTGAGCTTCTCACTACAAACGGTTCAGTCTACACAAATAATGCCGACGTCTTTTTGTTTGCTGAAGGCAACAGCGACAGGCTGATATCAAATTACAACAATGACATCTTTGATCCCCAGAAAGCAGACCTTGACTATATCAACAGCACCATGCGACAGAGCTTCAGCTATCTTGAGCTCCCTGTTTTCCTGAGATATAAACTAATAGACAGAACAGTCGATTTCAACCTTATTGGCGGTGTATCATATAATCTCCTTGTTGATAATTCAGTATATACCGTAATTGACGGGAGTAAATATATGATCGGCACAACAGAAGGATTGAACATGTTTTCAATCAGCAGCTCATTCGGTATGGGCATGGAGTATAAATTCTCCGAAAAACTCTCTTTAAACCTGGAGCCAACATTCAGATACTATCTGAATACTTTCAATAATGTCACCGGTTCCAATTTCCATCCCTATTCCTTTGGGATCTATTCAGGTATTTCCTATAAGTTCTGAATCCTGCTTCTTCATTTTTTTTTCAGCCTCTCCTCAGCAAGTCCAGTCTTGAATCAGGCTCTTGTCTGATTACTGCACTTTCTGTTAACTACAGCTTTAATTATTTTTCAGGTATAAAAATGTTAACTTTGCACTTATTTTTTAATTACCCGCTGAACATGACAAAATCCAAATGGAAGACTGTGATAACAGCCATTGCGCTGACAGGTGGCATCATTACAGTATTATGTATTGCACAGGGATTTATCGGATTTGGAAATAGTCCGGCAGACTCTGGCGGACTATCTGAACCTGAGTACAGTATAAAAACTTTCAAACTGCCGGATATTGTAACATTCGCAGGTGAAACGATGCCTCTCGACAACTTTGATACCAGGGAAAGTCTTGAACGTGAGATTCTGATTAGCGCATACAGACACTCTTCAACGATCCTTATCATCAAGAAAGCCAACAGATACCTTCCTGTCATTGAGAAAATTCTTAAAGAGTACAATATTCCTGAAGATTTCAAATACCTGGCAGCTGCCGAGAGCGAATACAGTAATATGGTATCGCCAGCCGGTGCAACAGGTTTCTGGCAGATAATGCCTGAAACCGGCAAGGAAGAGGGTATGGAGATCAACCAGGTTGTTGACGAAAGATACCATCTCGAAAGGTCTACCCGGTTTGCCTGCGAATACTTTCTCAAATCGTATGAAAAATATGGCAGCTGGACGTTGGCTGCAGCTTCATACAATGGAGGAAGGGCGAGAATTGATGAACAGATTGAGATCCAGAATCAGAAAAATTATTATGATCTTCTGTTGGCTGAAGAGACTGCACGATACATATTCAGGGTGGTTGCATATAAATTGGTAATTACAGATCCGGTCAGCTTTGGTTTCGATATCGGCAAGGATGATTTATACCCTGAATTGAAATACTACGAAGTAAGGGTGGATAGTGCAGTGACTGATATGTCAGCTTTTGCAGAGAAGTTCGGAACAAATTACAAGATGCTGAAATTCCTTAACCCCTGGCTCAGAAAACCCTATCTGACCCCAAAGCCCAATAAGGTATATGTAATTAAAATTCCGGCAGAAGGGATGAGAAATATAGAGAAAGGAGAGAGTGAAACCGGATCTTTTGACAAGGAAGATTTGAAATGAATGAAGAAATTAATGTTCTGGGAGCACGGGTCCATAATTTACAGAATATAGATGTGACTATTCCGCGGAACAAGCTGGTGGTTATTACCGGCCTGAGCGGAAGCGGAAAATCATCCCTTGCATTCGATACAATATATGCGGAGGGCCAGAGGCGGTATCTGGAGACCCTTTCTGCCTATGCCCGCCAGTTTCTTGGCGGTATGGAACGTCCTGATGTTGACAAGATAACCGGATTGAGCCCTGTGATATCTATCGAACAGAAGACGTCAAACAAAAATCCTCGTTCCACAGTGGGTACCATAACTGAGATCTATGACTTTCTGAGACTCCTGTATGCCAGGGCATCTGATGCATATTCCTATTTGTCGGGGGAGAAGATGGTTAAATACACGGACGATCAGATATTTGAACTGGTAAAGAACCGCTTCTCAGGAAAAAAGGTCTATTTCCTGTCGCCTGTGATAAAGGGGAGGAAGGGTCATTACAAGGAGTTATTCGAACAGCTCAGGCGTAAAGGATTCCTTAATGTACGGATAAATAATGAAATCAGGGAACTTGTACCGGGCATGAAACTGGACCGGTATAAGACACACAATATAGAGCTGGTTATAGATAAATTCATCGTAGGGGAGATATCAGATAAAAGGCTTCACGACTCAGTCCTGATGTCACTTGACCAGGGTGACGGGATAATGATGGTGCTTGATGCTTCTGACAATGAACCACGGTTTTTCAGCAGACATCTTATGTGCCCGGTAACCGGTTTATCATACGATGAACCGGCACCTCACACATTTTCATTCAACTCCCCGCATGGGGCATGTCCGCATTGCAACGGTCTCGGAGAGATATCGAGCATCGATGAGAAAAAGCTGATACCCGACAGGGAACTGAGTATAAGAAAAGGTGGTATTGAACCTCTTGGTAAATACAGGAACATATGGATCTTCTGGCAGATTGAAGCCATTGCTGAAAAAAATGGCTTTACACTTGATACCCCGATAAAGGAGATCCCAGAGGAGGCACTTAATAAAGTGCTCTATGGCTCAGATGAGGTACTGAAACTGTCAAATACTCCCCTTGGGATGACTTCCAATTATTTTCTGACATTCGAGGGGGTTGTTAATTTTGTCGGCAATCTTGAAACTATCAATGGAAAGAATATTACTACACGCATAAAGGATCAGTACGTGCAATATAATGTTTGTCCTGAGTGCAACGGAACACGGCTGAAGAAGGAATCATTATTTTTCAGAATTGACGATAAAAATATAGGAGCACTCTCAGCTATGGATATAAGGGAGTTATCAATTTTTATGGCTGATGTGGAGGAGAGGATGAACCCGAAACAGAAGCAGATAGCATCTGAAATACTCAAGGAGATCAGACCCAGGCTTGGCTTCCTGCTCGAGGTAGGACTCGAATATCTCTCACTTAACAGGGGAGCTAAAACACTTTCAGGCGGAGAGAGCCAGAGAATAAGGCTTGCCACCCAGATTGGTTCGAGGCTTGTAAATGTTCTCTATATCCTTGACGAACCGAGTATAGGACTTCACCAGAGGGATAACCGAAGACTGATTGCCGCCCTGAAACAGTTGCGGGATGCAGGTAATTCGGTAATCGTGGTTGAGCATGATAAGGAGATGATATTATCGGCCGACTATGTTGTTGATATGGGACCGGGAGCAGGCCGTCATGGCGGACTGGTCGTCGCTCATGGAAAACCGTCTGAACTTCTGAGGAAAAATACACTGACCTCTTCCTACCTGAACAATACCCGGAAGTTTAACATACCTGATAAAAGGAGAACAGGAAACGGGAAATTCCTGGGTCTGACAGGAGCCTCAGGCCATAATCTCAATAGTGTTGATATAAATCTGCCCCTGGGCACTCTGATATGTGTGACCGGAGTATCAGGAAGCGGCAAATCATCTCTTATTAACCAGACACTCCATCCGGCGCTGGCGAAAAAGTTTCACGGTGCAGGCAAATCGCCGCTGCCCTTTAAACAGTTAATCGGACTGGAACATATTGACAAGGTGATAGAGGTCAGCCAGTCACCAATAGGCAAAACACCACGGTCTAATCCTGCAACATATACCGGAGTATTCACCGACATCAGGAAACTGTTTGAACAGACCACAGAGGCAAAGATCAGGGGATTCGGGGCGGGAAGGTTCTCATTCAATGTGAAGGGAGGTCGCTGTGAAGGATGCGAAGGCGCAGGTATGAAGACAATCGAGATGAATTTTCTGCCGGACGTATATGTACACTGCAATGAATGCAATGGCAAGCGCTACAACAGGGAGACACTTGAAGTAAAATATAAGGGGCAATCAATAAGTGATGTCCTTGAAATGACTGTAAATATTGCGGTTGAATACTTCTCGAACATTCCATCAATCTATCATAAGATTAAGACATTGCAGGATGTCGGACTTGGATATATCAGGCTGGGTCAGCAATCAACAACGCTTTCAGGGGGAGAAGCCCAGCGTGTTAAACTTGCCACTGAGCTGGCAAGAAGAGATACAGGGAAAACAGTATATATTCTGGATGAACCTACAACGGGATTGCATTTTGAAGATGTAAGGGTTTTGCTGGATGTCCTCAATAAGCTGGTTGAGAGGGGAAATACCGTAATTGTGATAGAACATAACCTTGACGTCGTAAAAATGGCTGATCATGTAATTGATCTGGGTAAGGAGGGAGGAAAAGCAGGCGGTAATGTTTTATTCTCGGGATCACCGGAAAAACTCGCGGAATGCACGGAAAGTTATACCGGTATTTATCTTAAGGCTGAACTTAACACTTAAGAATTTATTTATATTTGAGATTCAATTGCTAATTCACACTTTGAATATGGAGAAACCAGCTGATCTGATTAAGGATGCTTTTGAGCAGAAGACTTGGAGTGAAATTCATACCACCGATTCCTGGCGTGTTTTCAAAATTATCTCAGAACTGGTTGAAGGTTTTGAAAAACTTGCACGTATTGGTCCCTGTGTATCAATTTTTGGCTCAGCAAGAACCCATTACAACGACAAATACTATAAACTTGCGGAAGAGATTGCTTTCAAGCTGACACAAAAGGGATATGGAATCATTACCGGTGGCGGACCCGGCATTATGGAGGCAGCCAATAAAGGAGCCGAAAGAGGCAAAGGAAAATCAGTGGGAATCAACATAGATCTTCCGTTTGAACAGAGACCAAACCAATACATCGACCCCGATAAACTGATCACTTTTGACCATTTTTTTGTAAGAAAGCTGATGTTTATGAAATATGCCCAGGGCTTCATTGTCCTGCCCGGAGGATTCGGAACTTTTGATGAGCTCTTTGAGGCGATAACCCTTATTCAGACAAAAAAAATCGGAAAGTTTCCAATTATCCTTGTGGGGAAAAAATACTGGGGCGGACTTGTAGACTGGATCAGGAAGGAAATGCTCTCAGAAGAAGAAAATATTTCACCCGATGACTTAAATCTCTTCACACTTGTTGACACTTCGGATGAGGCCGTCGGGAATATTGTGAACTTCTATTCAAGATATCTGCTAAGCCCGAACTTTTAACTATACTTTCCTCATTCTGTCCATCTCACGTGTGGCATCCTTGCGCTTGAGGGTTTCACGCTTATCGTATTCCTTCTTTCCTTTTGAAATCGCGATTTCAGCTTTTGCCAGCCCCTTATCGTTAATAAAGACTTTAATAACAATAATCGTCAGGCCAGTCTCCTTTACTTTCCTTTCAATCTTTCTGATCTCACGTTTGGTGAGCAGAAGCTTTCTTTCACGGAAAGGATCATGGTTATTGAGATTTCCCCACCAGTATTCAGCAATGTGCATGCCCTTTATGAATATCTCTCCATTATTGAAAAAACAGTAGGAGTCAGCTATTGTCGCCTTTCCCAGCCTGAGGGATTTTATTTCAGTTCCTGAAAGCTTTATCCCGGCTATGAACTTTTCCAGGAACTCATAATCATGAGAAGCCTTTTTGTTCCTGATTACAATATCTCCCCTGCTGCCTTTCATCCTGACTGATTAAGCAAAGAAAGAAAATTCAAGTTCATAAAAAATCTGATTTGAATGCCGGGCAAAATTAACTAAATTTATGGTAACTTGCTTTTACCTCATGAATCATTAATTATGCAGCCGTGGTACTAATCTCAAACTACGATATACTAATAGTTACCGGACCAACTGCATCCGGCAAGACCTCGCTGGCTGTCGCAATTGCCAAAAAGACCGGAGGTGAGATTATTAGCGCTGATTCTCGCCAGGTTTACAGGGGAATGAACCTTGGGACAGGCAAGGATTATGAGGATTATGTTATCGATGGCACCAGGATACCCTGCCACCTTATAGATATTGCTGATCCGGGATATAAATACAATGTCTTTGAATATCAGCGGGATTTTACAGCTGTTTATAACAGCCTGAAAGGCCGGAAAATTTTTCCTGTTGTTTGTGGCGGGTCAGGTATGTATGCCGACAGCATTATTTCAGGGTACAAGATGGTGGAAGTTTCTCCTGACAGCGGCCTCAGAAGTAATCTTGAGAAAAAATCGATGGAGGAACTGATAGAAATATTATCGACCTATAAGAAACTTCATAATACGACAGATTTTGACACCAAAAAAAGGGTGATCAGGGCAATTGAAATTGAACATTTTAATCAGAATAAAGCCAAACCGGTCAGTAAATTCCCAAAAATCAGCTCTTTGGTGGTCGGGTTACTGCCTGACAGGGATTCAAGACGCATGAATATCTCAAACAGGCTTAAGCAGCGCCTGGAAGCAGGTATGGTTGATGAAGTAAGGCAACTGATGGAGCAGGGGGTTGATAGTGAAACCCTTATCTATTATGGGCTTGAATATAAGTTTATCACCTTTTATCTTACCGGTAAAATGTCTTATGACGATATGGTCAGTGACCTTGAAACGGCTATTCATCAGTTTGCAAAGAGACAGATGACCTGGTTCCGGGGAATGGAAAGACGGGGTGTCAGGATCAACTGGCTGGATGCAAAGCTGCCCATGGAAGAGAAGATCAACAGTATTATGATGCTATTAAACTATTCACCTCATCCCCCGACCCCTTCTCCCGGGTGAGAAGGGGAGTAAGAATCATTTAATAAATAGTTTAGGCACTTTTCATTGGAAGCGGAGTTGTGGAGAGACAGATATCACTTAAGATAAGTATCCAGCCACTCAAAATACTCCCGTTGCCAGATCACAGCATTCTGAGGCTTCATAACAAAGTGGTACTCATCCTCGAAGAAAAGCAGCCGGCTCGGGACACCCTTCAGCTGTGCCGCCTGGAACGCTTCCATGCTCTGGGTATACGGGATCCTGAAATCATTGGCACCGGTAATGATGAGCATTGGTGTGTCCCAGTTGTCAACCATCAGATGGGGCGAGAAGCCATAACTTTTTGGCCTGTTCCAGTAAGGTCCTTCTATATCCTTGTCGGGAAACCATAATTCCTCGGTTGAACCATACCAGCTGGTGAAATTAAACATGCCGCAATGAGATACAAAAGCCCTGAACCTTCCTCCATGCATCCCGGCCAGATAAAAAACGCTGTAGCCTCCATAGCTTGCTCCTACTGCTCCCACTCTTGCTGCATCAACAAATGGCTCTTTTAACATTGCATCTGTGGCATCCAGGTAGTCCTGTATATTGGAACCTCCATAATCACCTGAGATCTGTTCCTTCCATGCTTGCCCGAAGCCGGAATTCCCTCTGCGGTTAGGGGCAATGACAATATAACCTTTCGCTGCCATCATCTGATAATTCCACCTGTATGACCAGCTCTGTCCGAGCGGCCCCTGAGGACCTCCCTTACAGAAAAGAAGAGCGGGATATTGTTTTGAGGGATCAAAATCAGGAGGATAAATTATCCACATCTGCAGATCTTTATGATCTCGGGTAATGATATGCCTCTCTTCAACCTTCCCCATCCGGACAAACTCATAGATTGATTTATTTATATCACTTATCTGCTTTATATTCCCGTTTGTGATTTCGACTACCGATATTTCCGGGGCCATCGACATCGAAACAATTCCTGACAGGAGGATGCCTGATTTAAAATTGAGAGGACCCATATCGTGAATCCCTTCAGTCACCTTTTCAACACCTTTGTCCTGTAGTGTGGTTTTAAACACCTGGCCGGTTCCCAGATAGGCGCAGGTAAAGAAAATAGTATTATTATCCGTCCATGTTATGTTCTCAACATCGAAATCCCAGCCTTTGGTTATCCATGTGCGTTTTCCATTTTGTAGATCATAAATAAATAAACGGTCAAGATCTCCTTCATACCCGTCCCGCTCCATACTCTGGTAGGCTATGGCGGAACCATCAGGTGAGAATGCCGGATTTTTATCATAACCATGGTTCCCTTCGCTGATGTTTATTTCTTTTCCTGTGGCCAGCTCATAAAGGTAAATATCGGAGTTGGTGCTTTTTGCATATGCCAGTCCTGTAATTTTCTTTGATGTATAGGCAATAAACTTTCCATCGGGGCTCCATGCTATCTCGCCCTCTTCAAAGTAGGGGGCTGTCGGGGCTTCGAATTTCTGGCCTTCCATTATATCTTTTTCGTCTGAAACATTATTTCCGTCAAAGCCCGCAACGAAAATATGAGAGTACGAAAAATCACTCCAGCTGTTCCAGTGGCGGTACATGAGATCATTGATGATCCTTACCCTGGCTTTGGGCATATTATGTTTTTCATTGGCAGTCTGATCAAGTTTTACTCTCCTGGTAAAATAGATTTTATCGTCTGCAGGAGAGATGCTGAATATCTCAAAATCACTTAATCCTGAGATTGTCTTCTGCCCTGTGCCATCGTCATTCATAATGCACAGATGTCCTTCACTGATATAAGCTATTGACTTCCCTTTGTTAATCCACTGGGGAGAGGTTCCGCCTCCTGTGGTAAGCTGAACAGGATCGCCTCCGGAAGTTGAAAGTTTATAAATATTTGTTTTTCTTGCCTCACTCCGGAGATCAATATCTGTTAATGTATATAATACATTTGCCCCGTCAGGGGAGAGGGTAAAAGTTCCCAGCCTCCTGAATTTCCACATAATTTCAGGTGTCATTACTCCACCGGCCTTCTCTTCAGCGTTTAACTGGTTATCGAACTGGGGAGCTGTTTCAGGGGGTACCTGACCTTTTTGCCTGCACCCTTCAGGCAAAAGCAAAGCCATAAGAAATACCGGTAACAGATATCTTTTCATTATGATAATGTATATGAATTTTTGAGTATGAATTATTTTTTGAGAGCTTCGGATACTTTATTTTTCAATTCATCATATAATTCCGGATTGTCCTTCAGAATCTGTTTGACAGCATCACGTCCCTGTCCGAGTTTTGTATCGCCGTAACTGAACCATGAACCGCTTTTCTTGATTATATCAAAGTCGACACCCAGATCGACAATTTCACCCAGCTGGGATATTCCTTCTCCGTAGAGGATATCAAAATCAGCCTTTTTAAACGGTGGAGCAAGCTTATTCTTTACAATCTTAACCCTGGTGCGGCTGCCAATAATTTCTTCACCTTCCTTCAGCTGGCTGGTTCTGCGGATATCCAATCTGACTGAAGCATAAAATTTCAGTGCATTCCCTCCGGTGGTTGTTTCCGGATTACCGAACATAACACCTATTTTATCCCTCAGCTGATTGATGAAGACACAAGATGTATTTGTTTTGTTGATGTTGGCTGTAAGTTTTCTCAATGCCTGTGACATTAGCCTTGCCTGCAGACCCATTTTTGAGTCGCCCATTTCACCTTCTATTTCAGCCTTGGGTGTCAGTGCTGCCACTGAGTCGATGACAATAATATCGAGTGCCCCTGACCGTATCAGGTTATCGGTTATCTCAAGAGCCTGCTCCCCGTTATCCGGTTGTGAAATGAGAAGATTTTCCACATCTACTCCAAGTTTCTCGGCATAATTGCGGTCGAATGTATGTTCCGCGTCTATTATTGCAGCTATACCCCCGTTCTTCTGTGCTTCGGCAATAGCATGAATAGCCAGAGTTGTCTTTCCTGATGCTTCCGGTCCGTAGATCTCAATAACTCTTCCCCTTGGCAAGCCTCCAATACCAAGGGCAGCATCGAGGCCGATAGATCCTGATGAGATGACCTGAATATTTTCAATGGCATGATCACCGAGCTTCATTATGGTTCCCTTGCCAAAATCCTTTTCTATTTTTCCAAGGGTGACTTCAAGTGCCTTAAGCTTCTCCTTGTTTATTTCTTTTCGTTCTTTGCTCATATTAATGGTTTTATTAATTATACAACTTGAAAATCTGTTCGGTATGGCCGGAGGTATCAACTTTTGTCGATGATCTTTTCGATTATTCCCTTTTCGTCAATTATGAAGGTTGTCCTGAGAACACCCATATAGCTTTTTCCGTACATTTTTTTCTCGCCCCATACCCCATAATCATTCATTATCTTCTTTGATGTATCGGCTATAAGTGTAAAAGGGAGCGAATATTTCCCTGCAAATCCTTTATGTGATTTTTCAGTGTCGGGACTTACTCCGATTACTACAAATCCTTTTTTAATCAAAGAATCATAATTATCACGCAGATTGCATGCTTCAGCTGTACAGCCCGGTGTGTTATCCTTCGGATAGAAGTATAAGATTACCTTTTTACCTGTGAAATCGGTCAGTTTAACTGTCTTGCCATTCTGATCAATCCCTTCAAATATGGGGGCTTTTGATCCCTCTTTTAATTGTCCCATCTGTTATTATATTTTGTTATTATGGGTAAATTTACGAAGTTATATTGGCAGTTTCATATAAAATGTTATCTTTGTTATATATGTTGATAATCAATATCAGAGATAAATATTTCCGATTGAATTAAAACTGTATATCAACCGTATATTTTGACTAAAACCATATAGAAACTGTATATAAAAACTTTGTAAAATCAATCGAGTTGTCAGCCAATCCTGTTCTTTGAGTAAGTACATCTCTCTGGTCGAGGTTTACATTATGGATATGGTCATTTGTTAGTTTTTGTCTTACTATATCCAGCATATCTTTTTCAATATCAAAGGCGTATAATATACCTTTAATTATTTTTGCAGAAGGAATGGTAAATGTCCCGTATCCACAACCAATTTCCACTAAATCATTAACTTTTGAATTGATCTGTAATTCAGATAAAACCAGTTCAACATTAAAGAAGTCTGCCCACATATCTTCTTCTGGCATTCCACTATCTCGCACTTTCACCTTTCCTTGATTTATCGATGTTGTAAAGTCATTATGAACACGCAATAAGTTTTATACGCACACCCTACAAATTGATCGATACTTAGAATGTTATCATCTTATCACTTTCCATTGTTAGCTGGGTCAGTTCTTTCATAGTGCTTAATTCAGCACCTTCAGCAAGTTTCAGTTCTTTAAGTCCACGAGCATCTGCACATGACCCGCAAAGTTTGACTTTGCCACCTTTCATTAAAACAGCTTTCAGCATTCTTTCGATATTATAATAACCATTTGGAGTATTCTGATTCGGTAATGCACAAGTTACAGCATCAGCCATAAGGAAAACACACAAATCTGTACCTTCATAGTCTTTCTGAATCTGCATTGCCAAACGTAAAGCGTTGTATGCTTTCTCTGTTCCATATGGAGCATCATTGATTAGAAAGAGTGAAATTTCTAAAAGACAATTCATGATTAGTGTGTAGAAATTCTGCCATCATCTATCATAAAATAGTTAGTCGAGTTAGTGAAACATAGCAGCTAATGAACAATCTCTGGAACAACATAACTAAGGAAGATGTCTTTAAAGCCATTGAACTCTTTGACTTATCACATAAACCATATCCTGAACCTAAAAACACATTTTTAGTTCATAATGGCAGGAAATATCCTGCAAAGCATATTCGTGGGATAGCATACTATGTTGCAAATAAAATTGAAATTTCCAAGAGCGAATACAGTGGTGGACAAGAAACTGCAGATTTCTTTACAAAACGTGGTTGTAAAGTTGAATACAAAAGAGGAATTCTTAAACCCAAGACGGTTAAGAAGACTTTTCATGAAATAAGCCTAAAAGAAAAGCCTGTTAAACAAATACCAATCAAACGACTAAATGTTGTGAGCCAGAAAAATGCTCTCCAGAGGCTATTACAGAAACATTTTGGACATAGCTCGACTAATTGTTACTGGCAAAGAATATGATAGTGATGGAAATCCGCACTATGAAAAACTTGGAATGCTGCTTGATAAATTCGTTTTAAAGTTTCATGAGAAACAGCAATTTGAGTTTATCTTGACTGCAGGTGGCTTCTTAACGTTCAAATTCCCTGAAAATCTACGGTATCGCATTGATATTGAAAAAGCTGAAAAAAATTATCTGCCTATTTTCCAGAAAGAAGCAGAAAGAGAAATAACCTATTTTTTGGAAGGTTTACCTAAAGACACTTTTGAAAAACTAAAAAGAATAGCTGACTATTTTACCATTGGAGTCGATGGATATAATCCAACAAATACTCAAAAAATCGAATTGGTCGCAGTTTATGACTTCAAGAAAGAAGGAGTTATACGGTGGACAGGGAAATTCTATCCCAGATCAGAAGAAGAAAGAATGCTTGTAAAAATAAATGACCTCAACACCCACTTTATAGATTTGAATAACCAAAAGGTTGTGATTCTTGGTTGTCACGATCTTAATGTATACAGTCCTCGTGGTCAAGCAAATGCAAATGCTGAAGGTTGGAAGAAGATGACAGCAGTTAGATTTAAAAATTTATGTAAACAATTTAATCCAGACATAATTCTCCAACATCCTCATACTACAGACACCCCGATTATATGGAACGCAGCTTGGCGGACATTAGAAAAAGAGTTGCCAAATGTTCGACACTTCGCAAGTGGAATTAAGTATTATCATAAAACTGGAGTGCGTGGCGACCTCAATAAAGTTTTAGAAAAGACAAAAAAAGGGGATGTTGTTGACTTCTACCTTGACTACTAAAATACCCTATCTTCGCAGCCATCAAACCTATCATCAATGTAAAAAAACAAATATGCAATATCTAATATGAAGAACTTTAGTGAGGAATCAGAAGACATGCCTAAACACCTACCCAAACAAGCCAGAGAGATATCAGCATTCTTTTCTCTTGTCATTGATGAAACATTTGAAAAACTGCCAACAGAACTAACTCCAACAACGATAAGATGTTTTCGGAAAGGATGTTTTGGTATTATTTCAAGTGCGATTGATTTGGATAAGAATGAAATTCACTGGAAATGTTCGGAATGTGTGAATTCAGGAACAATAACTGGATTGTAGGGAACTGAGTGGGATAACAATCAATATCTAAAATAGCAATAACATCTTCTACCTTTTTGTTCTTATTCTGTGAGTTCCAAATGCCATTGATGTCATGCACACAAAAAAGTTTTTTATGGTTATATTTGCCGTTAAATTATATTGTTAAAAAGAAAGAACTGTATAGAAACTGTATATCAACAAATAATAAAATGTTATAAAGAGTTGAATTACAGATTATATAGTGTATTTAAAGTTAAATTTACGAAGTTTGAATCGTTTTTTGCAAGAATGTATTGATTTGTTATTAACACAGGCCGTCATTCAGGAGAATCCCGGTAATAGCCATTATGTTGAAAATAAGATGTTTGTGAAAAAATATATTATGCATGACACTAAAAGACGGAAGCTGAATATCACATTGGTATTGATCCTGGTGGCTGTGTCTTCCATAAATATTATGTATGCCCAGAATAGTCAGCCTGTTGCCACGCGTCAATCATCCATTGAAGCATTTGCAGCAGGGAATTACGAACAGGCATATATTGGCTTCAGCCAGCTGCTGATGAAATACCCCAAAGATCCTTTATATAAGTATTATTCCGGAGCCTGTCTTGTTATGATGAAGAAAAATCCTGGTGAGGCTGTAGTTCTGTTGCAACAGTCTCTGAATGGAGCATCTGTGGTAAAATCATTGCCCCCCGAGGCCATGTTCTATCTTGGACGGGCCCAGCAAATGTCTGGCCAATATGAAGAGGCTGTGACATCATATTCCTTATATACTGAACAGGTTGGAAAGAAAACCGCCAGGGAACAGGGGGTGCCCGGATTTATCCAGGAATGTGAGAATGGTAAGGGACTCGTTTCTGCTGCTGTGAAACCTGCAGTGACTGTTGCAGGTGAAAAAGTTGTGGTGAATAAACCACCTGTTCAGCCTTCAGCAGGTGATACAGGAAAAAAACCAGCGGAAAATGAAATTTCTCAGAGAAAGGAATTGCCTGCCGATTATGAAAATCTTCTGGACGAAGCCCTTAAGATGCAATATAAATCCGATTCGTTAACAATCCTTGCCGGAGAGCAGAAGAATCAAATGGAGATGCTTTCCGAATCAGAAAAGGGTTCAATGAGAATGAAGATTGCGCAAAATGAAATGCTTGCAGCATCTTATCAGAAATCTGCTGACATGAAGTACAGCGAAGCGCAGGCTAAAATGAATCCTAAACAAGAGTCAGTTCCCATTAAAACTGATGCAGCACCTCAGGTAGTCAGAGAGGAAAAGATACCAACAGAGGAAAACAAGGCTGTCTCCGGGACTGCAGGTAAGACTGAAACGGTGAAGAAAGAAATTCCGGCTGTGGTGAAATCTGCAGGAGTATTTTCTTTATTTGAAATCCTTCCCGGGGAGGCTGCCTATCCGGATGAGAAGATCAAAATTAATCCTGAAGTACCGTCAGGACTTATTTACCGGATCCAGCTTGCCGTTTTCCGCAACCCGGTTGCTCCTTCTGTTTTCAAGGGAATGACTCCGGTGTATGGATTTAAAGTGCCCGGGACTGATAAAACGAGCTATTATGCGGGTATGTTTCGCAGATCAGATGATGCAAAAAAAGCACTCCTCCAGGTAAAAGAGACAGGATTCAGGGATGCTTTTATTGTTGCAATGTCAGACAATAAGCAGGTATCGGCTGACAGGGCGGCAGTTCTTGAGAAAGAGTGGGGCACGAAACCTCTTCTTGATATGAACCTCCCCGGTGCAGCTCTTGACACTATTCCTCCGGCGCTTGCTTTCAGGGTCGAAGTGGTCAGGTCTTTAAAGCCGCTGAAGGCAGATGCTCTTGAAGCATTAAGATCGATGGCTGGAAGCCGTGGTTTGGATATTCTTCACCTCAGCGACGGAAACAATGTATATTTGATTGGAAAATTTATTACTTTTGAAAGTGCTGCTGAGTATGCTGACTTACTGATCAGAAATAATTACCGGGGTGCCAAGGTTGTTGCATGGCTTGGCAATAAAGAGGTCCCGGTTGAGACGGCCAGACAGCTATTTAATGATCTTGAATGAAAGAGAGGACATTACATAGGGATGATAAACTGAAAAGCGGAGGTGTGACCAGCACCCTTGTCTTATACAATGATGATATCAACACTTTTGATCATGTTATTAAATCGTTGGTTGAGGTTTGTGGCCACGACGCTGTACAGGCTGAACAATGCGCCCTCATAGTCCACTTTAAAGGCAGCTGTGAAATAAAAACAGATGTCATTGAAGTCCTGAATGCAATGTGTCGTTCCCTCAATGCCAAAGGACTCAATTCAGTAGTCAAAAGTCTGTAAAGTAAATAATCTTAATACTTTCAGACTTTCCTTAATAATATTCTTAACAAATCTTTTTTTAAACACAGTTTCACAGAGTTTTAAAGGAGTTGCACTGTGAAAGACTGATCCTCATAATACTCCGTGTTATACTCCCTGCCTGCCGGCAGGCAGGCGTGCTATCCCGTGCAACTCTATGGTTAATAATGAATTACTAAGAATTATAAAACTTATTAACAGAGTTTAGAGTCATTTCCCCCTGTGAAACAGGCCGTTCAGACCCCTGTCAAAAATCGTGAGAAAGAGTATGCAAAGGAACAGATAGGGCAAATAGCCGGGCAGTGTACGATTGAAAATAGCATCCAGATTCATATTGAAAACCGGCAGATTAATATCCTTAATTATCTTCATCCATGGCATACCGGAAAATTCATAGCTGGCTGCCGGCAGTAAAAGCGCAATTCCTGTAAGGACCAGAGCGACAGTTACAGATATTACCGGTATGCCGGTTCTTTTAATAAACCTTTCACGGCTCTTGACTGACCTGGTTTCCAGAATCACACGGGTCATTACCTTCTCAGAGAAACCTGATGGAGCTTTTTCAGCCATCTCAGGTATCAAATGATCCCTCATCTGGTCATTTTTATACTCGTGTTGTGTATTCATACGGCATCTTTTTTTCTTTTCAGCATTCTCAAAAATCTGTAACATCTTTTGCCTTGCCCTGAAAAGCTTCACTTTCACATTCGATTTGCTTGTACCGGTTACTTCCGATATCTCGTCAGTATTCATCTCCTCGTAATAGTGCAGCGTTATCAGACTTCTCTCCTCCTCACTGATCTTCTGAAAGGCAAAGTTAATCAAAGATTTTCTGTATTCGGTTTCTGCCTCCTCCTCACTGCTGCAGGTACCAATAAAGTCGGTAGCATCAGCGGGAAAATCCTCAAGTGACAGGATCTTCTTTTTCTTAGCCCTTACATAGGAAATTGCTGTGTTATATACAATTCTGTAAAACCATGTCGAAAAACTGCTTTTTCTTTTAAAACTGCCTAATGCCCTGTAGGCCTTAAGAAACGAATCCTGTGATATTTCTTCTGCCTCCTCACGGCTGCAGCATATCCTGTAAGCAAGATTATATGCCCTGTCTTTATACCGGTCAACAATATGCGTGAAAGCATTAATATTTCCCTGAAGAACCTGGTCTATGTAATTTGATATGTCCTCCCTGTCATTCATCCTGACCATTTGACGGTAAAATTATTAAATGGTTACAGTTAATTCCATTTTTATAATGATTTATTTTACGTTAACCGATTCAGAAATTCACTGAAAAATCAAATTCACTATTCTTTTAAGAAAAGATTGACTTTTTGTAACCGTTTGGTTTTGCATGGAGTCTAAGGAAGAAAAAGAGTTTTTAACCAATATTTAATAAAATGGCAGCAACAGCAATTACTTTTATCGCATTCTTCGCCGCAATGTTTGGCGTCATGTATGTTTACTACTCAACTCGTCACAAGGAGAGACTGGCTTTGATAGAGAAGGGAGCAGATGCTTCACTCTTCAATACCGGCAGGGAGGGTTCCAGATCAGGTGTAAACTGGGGCAAGTTTACCCTGAAGATCGGAATGCTATTTATGGGTGTGGCACTTGGCATAATAGCAGGGGCTATAATGTCAAACTCAGGAATCCTTGACGAAGATGCAAACTATCCGGCAATGATCTTTTTCTTCGGAGGACTTAGTCTTGTGCTTTTCTATGTCATTGACAGGAAAAACAAATAATCTCAGTCCTTCGTAACCATTCAAACGACCAACCTTAATGCCCCCCAACCCCCCAAGGGGGGGCTAAGAAATGTCTTCTCACAATTATTTAACCCCCCTTCAGGGGGGCAGGGGGGTAAGAATAGAATTCAATCATCTTTTTAATAGCACTTCTGCAAACTGAACAGAATCCTTTTGTCCCGTTGCTTTTCATCCTGCACTCCAGCTCCGGACGAAAGATACCTTTTGCAGAATACCCTCCCCCCTCAAACACTCCGGTGACATTCTGATATTTATCTTCCGGGGGTGTCGGAACAGGAATCCCTTCTGCCAGACCTTTTGCCCATTTGGAACCGAAATCCACCATTGTGGTAATATTGGGTTCCCATGGTTCAACATTCAGAGGATAAAATTCATCATATGCAACAGTTGAGGAATAGTACTCATCAGCGAGCCCGGCAAATCCATGACCGAATTCATGCAAAAATACCTTTTCGGAGAGCTTATGTCCTGATGTTGTGCCGCTGTAATAATTATAAACTCCTCCGCCGCCATATCTGGTACTGTTTACAAGAACGATAATTACATCGTGAGGAACAACGGCAGCATAATCGTTTACTGATTTTATATCCAGTGTGGTCAGATAGCGGTCGAGGCCGAAAGTATAAAAGCTTGAATTCAAAGCTGTGCTGACATATATCCCTTCACCCGGCACATCGGTTCCCGAATCCTGTGAAACAGCATCAACTGCCCGTATATTGAATCGCTCTTTATAATCTGTGAACGGTTCTTCAGCAAAAAGGGCATCTGCCATCTTTCTCACATCGTCATGGAAATTATCCATTTCGTCCGCCCTGTAACCCTCTGCAATAAATGCAATATCCACAGATTTTCCAGGATCACCGCCCACATGTATCTCAGATGAATGTACATTAACAGTTTTCTCTTTCCTTATGAAGTAATCGGCGGGATCAATTTTTGTCTCATGTAATTTTGAGAACGATCCGTCCCGCTTTCTCTCGCTGATCACAAACCTGATCCTGTTTTTCGGGAAAGGCATGGTGGCTACCTCATAAAAGCTTCTGGAGACTGTTTTGGCTTCATTGGTAGTCTGCCATTCCTGGTAAAGTGAACTGAATCCCCTGGAGTAGATAAGTACATTTGAAGCCTCATCAAAGACTTCATATCTGAAATTGCCGTAGCTGAAAGGATCAATGAGGTTTTTAACTGAGCCAGCCCAGTACGGTTCCTCCTTCATCTCCATAGGGTAGACTGCAGTTGTCCGACTGTTGCCTGAAAACATGAAGTCGTATCTTAACACTTTGCCGGTGAAATATTTGTCAAATGTGATCTGACCTGTCACCGAAGCTGAAATTATCCACAGGCTTAAAAATATTTTTATCCTCATAATGATATTTATTACCAGTTGTTATCCGTAAAGCTAAATATTTTCAATAATACCGATCGATAATTTACTTACTTTTGCGACAAATAAAATTAATAGTATTGCTATGCGGTTCATGAATGATCCTTCGATATGGATAAAGGAATTATTTATTCAGGCCGGACTAAGTTATGGTTTATCTTCATTCCTGAGCACAGCAGCACTGGTAATCATTGTCAGTATCCTGAGCTGGGCAGCCAATTTTATTGCAAAACTTGTTATCAATACAATTGTAACAAGGATTGTAAAAAAGACTGCTTCCCAGTGGGATGATATCTTTCTTGAGCAGAAAGTTTTCACGCGCCTTTCACATCTTGCACCCGCACTGGTTATCTGGTTCATGGCAGGCTGGGCTCTCAAGGCATATCCGGGATGGCTTATAGCCGTTCATAAAATGGCATACATTTATATGGTATTTGCCGGCATGGCGGTGCTCCTGGCTTTTGTTGAAGCATGGCATCAGATCTATAATACCCTGGCCGTTTCTCAGCATCGTCATATTAAGGGCTATGTGCAGCTTGTAAAGATTGTGGTGATAATTATTGCACTTCTGGTCGTTATTTCGGTCGTATTCAAGAAAGATATAAGCGCTATACTTGCAAGTCTTGGAGCAATGGCTGCCGTACTGATCCTTGTTTTCAGAGATGCTCTTCTGGGCCTTGTAGCCAGTATTCAGCTTTCTGCCGACAACATGCTCAGGGTGGGTGACTGGATTACAGTACCACGACGGGATGTGGATGGTCTCGTGGTCGATATCACACTGAGCAATGTCAAAGTCCAGAATTTTGACAAGACAATTATTAATGTCCCGACTTACTCACTCCTGAATGACTCTTTTCAGAACTGGAAAGGGATGGAAGAGGCTGGCGTAAGGCAGATAAAGAGAGCAATATTTATCGATATGAAGAGTATAAGATTCCTTGACAGTGAGTTGAGGACCAAACTCTATGGCATACCGGTTATGAAAGAGTACATAGAATCATTTGAAAAAAATGGTTTTGAACAGGGTACCCTTTCAAAAGACGATCTGTTTTTCAATGCTGCACGTCTTACCAATCTTGGAGTTTTCAGGTACTATGTGGAAACATTTATCAGGCTTCATCCGTTAATTGATAAAAATCAGGCTTTTATTGTAAGGCACAGACCTCCTGAAGGAACCGGTTTGCCTCTGCAGGTTTATGCTTTCAGTAAGAATAACCAGATGAATGCTTATGAGAATGTACAGTCTGAAATTATTGAGCATCTTCTGGCCATAATGAATGAATTTGGTCTTAAAGTATTCCAGCAACCGACAGGAGATGACCTTCTTACTTCATCAGGAATTAAATGAACTAGTTGAAACTAATTAACAAAAAATAATATGGCTGACCTGAACACACGAATTAGCGATTTTGTCTGGAAGAACATGAATGAAAAACATGTCACCGGGAAAAGAGATCCCTTCTGGGAATCGCTGGTGAATACCGGAACCGAGCTCTGGCTTGACACAGGGGATATGGAAGAAGCTGAAGCTAACTGGTCTGCGGAAATGAGCGCGTTAACCACTAACAATACATTGCTTAACAATGAGATACAAAAAGGAATATATGATATATTCATCTCAGAGGCTAAAAGTATTGTAAGGGATCTGCCTCCGGAGGAAAGGGTTAAGGAGATTGCCTTTATCCTGAATGCCCGTCATGGTCTCCGGCTTGCTTCCAGGTTCGGTGGTTATGTTAGTGTCGAACTGCATACCGACACAGCTCATGATATCAAGGCGATCCAGTATTACGGAAGGCGATTTCATGAAATATGCCCTGAACAATTTATTGTCAAGGTTCCATATACCGCAGAAGGATTGATAGGGGCCAGACTTCTTAAGGATTCCGGAGTAAAGATAAATTTCACCCTTGGCTTCAGTGCACGCGAAAATGTGCTTGTGACAAAGGTTGCCAGACCTGATTATGTAAATGTATTTCTGGGCAGGATCGGAGCCTACATGATTAATAATAACCTGGGAGATGGTTCCGGGGCAGGGGAGAAGGCTGTAATATCGTCACAAAACTGGGTCACGGGGCTGTCTGCCGATAATCCCTGGCAGACAAAACAGATTGCTGCCAGCCTGAGAAATCATAGCCAGCTCGAATTGCTTGCAGGGACAGATGTATTTACAATGCCTCCGAAAGTTGCGGCTGCCGGCCGGAGGGAACTGACCGGGAATTTTACAGCCCGTACCCATGAAAATTATGAGGTTCATCTGTATAATGATGCTGCCGATGGGTCGGGAATTGAGAATTTCTGGGAGGTTGACAATAAAGTGCTGAATCTTGCTGACAGGCTTTCTGCAAAGCTTCCATCCTCCGGTTCCGAACTGATTCACATTGCCCACGAAGAGGGTTGCATGGACATGTTCCCTTTCCTGACAAAAGAGGAGAAGGGTTTTATTGCCACTGATGGTAAGATCCCTGTACATTCAAGATGGGCTAAAAAGATCAGTGAAGGGCAAATAGCTCCGGATACATTGCTCACCCTGGCTGGACTTGCATCATTTGCAGCAGATCAGACTATGCTCGATGAAAGGATCAGGAATATAATAGAATAGGGATGTTTTCGTAGGGACAGCTCGCGAGCTGTCCCTACACGCGAGCTGTCCCTACACGCTCCGCTGCCTGACAATCTCATAAACAAGAATTCCGGCAGAAACAGAGACATTGAGCGATTCTATGGTTCCGGTCATAGGGATCTTTAACTGGTAATCGGAGAGTGAAAGGAGTTCGCGGCTGATCCCTTTTTCTTCTGAACCAAGGATCAGAACAGATGGTCCGGTAAGAGGCGCTTCTGATGCAAGTATTCCCGATTTTTCAGTGGCACATAATACTTTTAATCCCGATTCCCTCAGATATTCAATTGCACGGACAATACTTTTCTCCCTGCAGACAGGGAATGAATGCAACGCGCCTGCCGATGTCTTTACAGCATCAGCGGTAATCCTTGCCGATCCCTTTTCAGGAATAATTATTGCATGTGCCCCCAGGCATTCGGCTGTACGGACAATGGCTCCGAAATTTCTTACGTCAGACACTCCATCGAGAGCTATAATGAAAGGATCTTCTCCCTTTTCATAGATCATAGGCAGGAGATTGGCAATATACTGGTATTCAATGACCGATAACCATGCCAGCACCCCCTGGTGATTTTTCCGGGTTACCAGTTCGATCCTTTCAACCGGGACTATCTGATAAACAATATTATTGGTCTTTACCAGGGTCATCAGCTCATGATAAATAGAGCCCTGCAACCCCTGCCTTACGAGTAACCTGTCGATTTGTTTACCCGCCTTTATGGCTTCTATGACTGGTCTTAATCCGAAAATACAATCCTTTTCTTTTTCCATTTTCCCCATTTATAACAGCTCTAGAAACCTTCCGGATTATCCAGGCGGAATACCACTCCCTTCCTCCAGCTGGCAATGGCTTGATCCCAGTATGTTACCAGAGTCTCATTTCGGGCCAGGTAATAATCATTATCAGAATACGGGTTTTCATCTTTTTTGAAGTTAAAGAAGAGATAATCTTCCTTGACACTGTATCTTCCTCCCCATGATGATTTTATCACAGGTTTTCTGTAACCCCAGTTTTCCCCTTCAGGGGTTTTATAAACCTTGTCAGGGGGACCATAAATAATATAGATCATACCCCTTTCGCTTCTCCAGCCCTCTTTGAATGAACCAAAATAAAAGTTGGTGTATAATACCCTGGTATAGTAAATCCTGATAAGCTCCCTTGCCTTGTCAATATTTCCTCCCACTTTGATCCAGAAATCATCGAGTGCCATCTTTTGTTTTATTGCAAAGCGCATGGTATCCATTTCATCCTGTGTTGCCAGGTAAGCCAGTGGTTCAATCATCACATCGGGCGACCTCATTGCAGGATATGTGGTGCCCAGGTTAAGGAATGTGTAACCCTCCTTAATATCCCTGCCCACAGTACAATGATATATTCCTTCTCTGGGGAACATCATTGGAAGGGTATCCGAATATGGCAGGGCAACGATCTTTTCGGGTTCATAATCGAGTGTCTTCAGAGGCAGGATCATTGAGGGAGGATAAGGCACTTCCCTGAAGGGCTTATAGTATAATATAAAAAGGCTGTCAATATTACCTCTTGAATACAACAGATTTACATATTCATCAACTTTCAGGACTGGGTTGAACAGTTCATTTTTATCAAAATGGCTCACCACCTTAAAATTGTACCTGTTGTTGTATGAAAGGGTATTGAAGGGAATAAATGCCTGAACAGTAAAGAGACGCAGCCTGTCAAGTATCTTAACGTCGATATTATACTCATTGCCGCTTTCAACCTTGAGGGGCACATCAAAAACATATTCAGGCCTTCCTTTCTCCTGGACAATGCTGATGTTATAAACAGCCGTATCGGCAAGTTGTCTTCCCTGGCTTACATTGTATAGCTTGATGTTGAAGAGCATCTGTGCAGCAGGGACTCCCTGGGGATTTGCCTCAGAAAAGAAAAGATCACTGGCAAAAAACTTGACCGACAGCACAGAGAGCTCATCAGACTGATTATAAATGTTATATCTCGGATTGAGTGAGTTCTTGGTAGGGTTATACAGATAGGACAGGTCTTTGGAATCCACAGCCTGCTGAGTGGTTCTGCATGAATTAAAAAATATGGCAGAAAGAATAACTGAAAGAATTAAAAAGGAGCCTCTTATGGTAATATTACACTTCATGCCCAATAACTTAACTTATAAATTGTGAATCATGTTCCATTCAATTCTTATCCGGCATAGTTCCTTATTGTCACTGGTTCGATAGATTGAATGGTTAAATACAGAGCCATCGATCTTCTCACCTGATGTCTTTATCACAACCTCCTCGTCAAACTGAGATTCTGCAAGATAGTTTATTTCAGCTGACCGGGGAAAATTTTTCATCACGAATTCAAGATTATAGCTATCCGATACCCATGTAAGATATCTTACATTATTGGCATGCAGGTTTACATCCAGATCGCTCACTCTTATCCTGTATGGTTGGGATGATTCGCTGTCCGCCGGGGAAGGTTCAAGCTTTGAAGCATACCTGATTGGGCTATGGCCCGGATGCAGATCCGGATAAAATTTTGCCAGTATATTGTCAGGTCTCTGGACTTTTCTGGTAGCCATATCGAGGATAAGCCATGAAGAGGTGGCTGAAGCAATATGACTGCCATCGGGGAAACTCACATCAAAGTTTCTGAGGGCAAATATCTTATCAGTTCCGTCAGGCCATGTTTTAACAATAATCGAATCTTCCCGCCCGGGTAAACGGGTTATTTCAGCATAAATCCTTGAAAGTACCCAGAAGCGGTTCTCGCGCATCAGGTCATCTCTGCCGAAACCAAGCCTGACAGCATGGTCAGAAGCAATATCCTGGAGATAATTGAAAAGTGAACAGAGGTTGAGTTTACCATCCGGTCCGGTTTCATAAACATGTACCCTGTACTCCTTCTCAAACTGCATCAGTTCCATCCATGCTGTTTTTTTGTAAAAATTCTTCAACTTCCTGACTCAGAACAGTCCACTTATTCATCTCTTCATTCAGCTGAGCCTTCAGGTCCCTGTACTTTTCGAAGTTGGCTTCATGAGCCTCAGTGTAATTTCCGGCTTCCATAAAAGTTTTGTCGACAGCCTGTATCTCTGCTTCCAGTTTTTCTATCAATGTTTCAGATTCCTCAAGGTTTTTTCTAAGCTTTCTGAGAGTCCGGTCATACTCTTTCTTTTCCAGGTATTTTTGCTTGTTGGTCGACACACTGACAGGTGCCGATTCATTCCTGATTTTCTCCTTTCTCTCAATATCCTTGAGGTTGTCAATCTTCTTCTTTCTCAGGAAATCATATATTCCGCCAATATTTTCCTTTATCCTGTTATTCCTGAATTCAAATACCTTTCCTATTATTCCGTCAAGGAAATCCCTGTCGTGAGAGACTACAATTAATGTGCCATCATATTTGATGAGTGCCTGTTTCAGAATGTCCTTCGAACGCATATCCAGATGATTTGTCGGTTCATCGAGTACCAGAAGGTTGCTGGGTTCCAGCAGCAGTTTCACAAGAGCAAGCCTTGATCGCTCACCTCCTGACAACACTTTCACCTTCTTCTCAACATCATCGCCCCTGAAAAGAAAGGCACCAAGCATATCCCGGATCTTGGTCCTGATATCGCCTTTTGCAACGTTGTCAATTGTCTGAAGTACTGTGATGCTCTCATCCAGCAATTCATCCTGGTTCTGTGCGAAGTATCCGATCTTAACATTATGACCTGTTTTCAGAATACCCGTATAGTCAAGCTCTCCAATTATTATCTTTGAGAAGGTTGTCTTGCCCTCTCCGTTTCGGCCTACGAATGCCACTTTTTCTCCCCTTGATATTTTGAAGTGAATTCTATTAAGCACATTAAGTGAGCCATAGTTTTTTGACAGTTCGTCGGCTTCCACAACGACTGTACCTGAACGGGGTGCCGGTGGGAACCGGAGGCTGATGGCGCTGTTGTCCTCATCATCGACCTCCAGCCTTTCAACTTTATCAAGCTGCTTTATCTTTGACTGTACCTGGACAGCTTTTGTCGCCTTATACCTGAACCTTTCGATGAATTTTTCAGTGTCCTCAATCATCTTTTGCTGATTCCTGTAAGCAGCTGTCTGCTGCTCTCTTCTTTCCGCCCTCAGCACAAGATATTTCGACCATGAAGCCCTGTAATCATATATCTTCCCAAGTGAGATCTCTATGGTCCTTCTGGTCACATTATCAAGAAAAGCCCTGTCGTGGGAGACCATAAGAACAGCGCCATAGTAGCCTGCAAGGAAGGATTCAAGCCATTGTATGGATTCAATGTCAAGGTGATTGGTTGGTTCATCGAGGAGAAGGAGTGACGGCTTCTTCAGAAGTATCTTTGCAAGTTCCACACGCATTCTCCAGCCACCGCTAAGCTCCCTGGTTGGCCTTTCGAAGTCTTTCCTCTCAAATCCCAGTCCGAATAATGTCTGTTCTGCTTCCGCCATGTAATTTGCCCCGCCTAGCATCCTGTACCGCTCCTCAACAACAGTCAGATGGTCACATAGTTTAAGATACTCAACTGATTCATAGTCATCCCGGCGGGTAATTTCTGCACCGCAAAATTCTATCTCTTCGGAGAGGCCAATGAGTTCAGAGAATGCTGTAATGGTTTCATTCATAACGCTGGTCGTATCATCCACCCTCATCTGCTGCGGCAGGTATCCGATAGTTACATCCTTTGACATATCCACCAGTCCTGATGAAGGAGCCTGCAGACCTGCAATAATCTTGAGAAGGGTTGATTTACCTGCGCCATTTTTCCCGGCGAGACCTATCCTGTCCTGATCGTTTATCAGAAAAGAGACATCTGTCAACAAGTCAAAACTTCCGAATGATACTGAAATATTCTGAACCGAAACCATAGATCAAAATAAAATGGATGCAAGAGACCAAAAATAAACGACTGCAAATATAGAAAAAGAATATCACCCGGAAAAAGTGAAGTATATCCAATATTGGAGGAAATGCTGAATTATATTCCTCTCAGAAAGATTATATTTGCATCGGGCTAATTTCACAGGTTGCCTGCTGCAGGGATAATTATAAAAATATGTTATCATGAAAAGTGTCAGATCGGTATCCAGGTTTTTGATCCAATTGTTTTTAATCGCTGCATTAGTAACATCCTGTTCTAAAGAGACGACTTCACCTTTTTATAAATATTATGTTTCCAGTGAGGAGATTTTACAGCGTACCCAGGTATATTTAAGCGCTCTCGTTGATGCCGCATCTGCAACCTATCCCGAAGTACTTCAATTCAAACCACTTATCGCAAGTGATATTACAGTTTATAAAATTGTATATAAGACCGAAGTAGATGGTCAGGAAATAAATGCTTCTGGTCTGGTATGTGTGCCTGCAAAACCGGGTGATTATCCGGTTCTCTCTTTTCAGAACGGGACAAATACTCTGCATGCATCAGCTCCCAGTGAATCCCCTTCAGACTATTCTTACCAGATGATTGAACTGATTGCCTCGTTCGGTTATATAGTAGTGATATCTGATTATCCCGGATTCGGTGCCTCTGCTTCGATTGCACATCCCTATCTTGTAAAAGAGCCAACAGTCAGATCGCTTGTTGATAATTTTTATGCAGTAAAGGAACTTGCCTTATCTGACCTAGAGGGTGTCAATCTGATAAATGAATATTACCTTCTCGGGTATTCCCAGGGAGGATGGGCAACACTGGCATTGCACAAAGCGCTTGAAACTGAATACAGTGAGGATTTTGATCTGATCGGAAGCGCTTGCGGCGCAGGGCCCTATAACATCTACCTGCTTTTGGAGGATATGATCAATGAGACTACATATCCGATGCCCGTATACCTTGGATATATTGTAAATGCTTATACTGTTTATGATCAGTTTACGAATAGTGTGAACGAGATTTTCAATGAACCCTATGATGCAATGATAAGTACATTGTATAATGGTATGCTAACATCATCAGAGATCAATGATCAGCTTACAACTTCTATTCCGGATTTATTGAATCCTGATTTTCTCTCAGGCTTCTCATCCTCTCCTGACTATTCTTCAGTGAGGGATGCACTTGGCAGCAACAGCATACCAGCATGGCATAGCTATAAACCGCTGATCCTTTTGCACGGGGCAGATGATCAGGATGTGAATCCAATCTCAACTGAGAACATATATAGTGCCTTGATTGAAGCAGGAACATCTGAAGATTTATGCACTAAGGTAATTATCCCGGATGCTGATCACAGCAGCGGTATAATACCTGCAATGACACAGGGAATCTTGTTTCTTAATGACCTGAAGACCTCCAGATAGCAATATGATTCATTCATACTGAGTACTATAAATTAAATTCAATTATCAGGTGGGAAGAAGAAAATATCTGCCTCTGCTGGAAAAAGTCAGAATATCCGATATTGCAGCCGAGGGAAATGCACTGGCAAGGGTAGAAAACATGGTGGTGTTCGTGCCAATGCTGATTCCGGGGATGTGGTTGATATCCAGGTTGTAAGGAAGAGGAAAAGATTTCTCGAGGGGAGGGTGGTCAGGTTTCATGAATATTCATCCGACAGGATAGAACCAAGGTGCACCCATTTTGGAATATGCGGGGGATGCAGGTGGCAGCACCTGCCATATCATCTGCAGCTTCAGTACAAGGAGAAACAGGTTAGGGACAATCTGACCAGGATCGGAAGGATCGACCTTTCCGGAATCAATCCGATAATTGGTTCCCGGGAGGAATATTTGTACAGGAATAAGCTTGAGTATACCTTTTCAAACAAGCGATGGTACACTGATGATGAGGTGTCATCAGGCGTTGAATTGGCGAGGGAAGACGCACTGGGCTTTCATATTCCTGGTTTGTTTGATAAGGTTCTGGATATAGAATGGTGCCATCTTCAACCGGAACCTTCAAATTCCATAAGAAGGGCTGTTAAGGACTATGCTGTCAGAAATGATCTTGATTTTTTTGATCTCAGGGAGCAGAAGGGTTTCCTGCGTAATCTTGTAATACGCAACTCTCTGGCCGGCAATGTTATGGTTATAGTTGTTTTCTTTTATGAGGATGCCGGAAGAAGAGAGGGTCTGCTTGATTTCCTTGCTTCCGGGTTCCCTTCCATAACTTCCCTTATGTATGTGATAAACCCGAAAAAGAATGATTCTTTGACAGACCAGAACCCTTTACTTTACAGGGGGGATGACCATATTTTTGAGGAGATGGACGGGTTGAAATTCAGGATCGGGCCCAAATCATTTTATCAGACCAATACAAGGCAGGGCATTCTGCTTTACCGTATCGCAAAGGAGTTTGCCGGTCTTACCGGTAAAGAGACAGTCTATGACCTTTATACCGGTACCGGAACAATAGCTAATTATTTGGCAGGATCGGCTCAAAAAGTCATAGGTATTGAATATGTGGATGAAGCTGTGAGGGATGCGGTGATAAATTCCGGACTGAATAACATTCTCAACACTCGCTTTTTTGCCGGAGACATGAAGGATATCCTGAATGAGGAATTCATTGAATCAAACGGGAAACCTGACGTTATTATAACCGATCCGCCAAGAGGGGGTATGCATGAAGATGTGGTGAAGGCAATTCTTAAAGCTGCACCCGGCAGAATCGTTTATGTAAGCTGCAATACAGCGACACAGGCCCGTGACATACTGCTCCTTACAGATGATTACAAGGTGGCAGGTGTGCAGCCTGTCGATATGTTTCCTCATACCCATCATGTCGAAAATGTTGTCCTTCTTAAGCGAAAATGTGACTGACATATGCTCCTGCATAGTCAGTATATCAAAATTAGTGTATATTTATTGTCCGTATTGACGCAATACAATTATGACTGTAATAAAACAACTGGATCCTGACTATATGTCAATGATTCCTGATCAGGGGATCAACGATCATATTGCAAGCTTACGGTATGCCGGCATGATCCAGCATGCGCTTATGCCGGATCCAAAATTTCTGAGAGGTTATCTGCAGGACTTTTTTGTTCTCTTTCTTCCACGTGATATTGTAAGCGGAGATTTCTATTATGCCTTCTGCAACAAGCAGAAAATGGTACTTGCAGCCGGTGATTGTACAGGCCATGGTGTGCCGGGCGCCCTTATGAGCATCCTTGGGATAAGCTTTCTGAATGAGATTTTGCAATCGGCCATTAATCTCAATGCAAACAGAATTCTCAACCTGATGCGCGAGAAGGTTATGAAGGCCCTGCATCAGACCGGATATGGATCCAAGACCAAAGACAGCATAGATATCGGATTGTGTGTTGTAGATTGTTTCTCCGGGAAAATGCAGTATTCGGGAGCCAACCGGCCGCTGATAATGTTAAGGAATGGCGAGCTTACTGAATTCAAACCCGACAAGATGACAATCGGGGTAGCACCTCTGAAGGAGACCCCTTTCACAAATGTTCTGATCGATACATTGCCCGGCGACTCATTTTATCTTTTCTCCGATGGATTCTCTGATCAGTTTGGTGAAATAACAGATAAGAAATTCAAACATAATCAGTTCAAGAAACTCATTGAATCCTTCAAGGATCTCCCGATGGCTCAGCAGAAGGAGTATTTTGAAAAGGTATTCAAGGACTGGAAAGGTGATACCCAACAGGTGGACGATGTACTTGTTTTTGGGTTTCAATTATAACTTTTAATAGCATGATGAAGCTTATAGCTTTCAGAATCAGGAACTTCAGGTCAATAGTTGACACGGGGTGGCAGAACCTGTCTCCTGATAATATTACATGCCTTATAGGGCAGAATGAATCAGGTAAAACTTCCGTGCTCGAAGCCCTTAAAGTCTTCCATTCAGGAATTATTTCCGAAGATGTCCTGAGGAGCGATCTTTCATTGCCGGAAGTTACCTGCAGGTTCAGCATTCCAGAAGGGTGGCTGCTCAAAATGACTGAAAATCCGGGCGCTGAACTGACCGAACTGCTTTCAAGGCTCGATAAGCTTGAGCTTACAAGGAAATGGCTCCAGGATTTCTCATCGGTAATAACTGTAAGTGGTGAAATAAGCCAGTATCTGGATTCATTGGATGATGCCTGGAAACTTTACCTTTCGGATGTATCCGCAAAACTTGAAAATGAGCTCAAAGATATCAGAGAACTGGAAGCAAATCTGGCAAGGCTAACTGCAGAGGAAACCTCTGCCAGATCAAGGCTTGCTGCAAGCAAAAACAGCAATCATGGATTCAGGTTTTTCAGGAAGAGAGCTGCAGCTCATCCTCTTTCTGCTGATAACAATAATGATGAGCTGAAGGGCTTACTGAATAATCTGAAGAGGGGAAAAGATAAGATTTCTGCAGAACTTGCAGATAAACAGGCAATAAAAAGAGTAGGAGAAAAATGGAAAAAATTGCAGGAGAAATTCAATTCGCTGGATAATCATCTGCAGGAACTTTCAATCAGGCTTGAAGAGCGTCATCAGAAGATGACACTTCTTATGAAACCCATGGATGATGAATCAGATAATGAATGGAAGGGTATTATAAATGATTTCAGGAAATCCAGGAGCGAGAGGGATCAGAAAAAAACCGAAATGGACAGGCAGGTTGCCCTTTCGGGATATATTATCGACGGAGTAACCGAGCTGGAGGCTGAACAAAAGGTCGATAAAATAATAGATTCATACAGGTCGCAGTATAACAGTGAGATACTTGGCAGAAAATTTTTCGAAAGCTGTCCCGTCTTTGAACTTTTCGAGGACTTTGGCAGTCTTTTGCCAAACAGGATTGACATGGATGATATAATTTCGGGTAACGAAAATGTCGAAGGATACAAGGCTGCAAGGAATTTTCTTTCTATCGCCCAGCTGGATTATTCATTCTTTCAGCAGCCTTCAAGCCGCATACTCAAGCAGAAAATTGAAAACCTTAACTATTCTCTTACCCGTAACTTTCACGACTTCTGGCAGCAGTCAATCGGAAGCAATAATAAAATTCACATACAGTTTGAGCTCGAACATTATAATTCTGGTTATGGGGCGAAAGCAGGGAAGCCATATCTGGAATTCTGGATCAAGGATGAAGGTGAGAGGCTATATCCAAAACAAAGGAGCAGGGGGGTGAGATGGTTTTTATCATTCTATATGGAACTCAAAGCTTCCGCCGGTAATAATAATAAGCAGCTGATTCTTCTTGTTGATGAACCTGGTGTCAGTCTTCACGCACGAGCCCAGGAGGACGTACTGAAAGTGTTTGATGATATAAAAGACAGGATCCAGGTAATTTACACTACCCATTCACCTCATCTTGTCGAATTGAACAAACTCCATCGTGTCCTTGCAGTGCAACGGGATGAACTTGACAATCTGAGAAGCAATACTCGCATACTTGATCCCCTGAGATTATCATCTGCTTCCCCTGATACTCTCACTCCGCTTCAGAACATTCTTGGAAATCCCATGGCGGGAGAAGGATTTTCGGCTGAGAGAATGAACCTGATTGTTAATGATACAGGTTCCTTTTATATGCTTAATGCTATTATACTGTTAACGGAATTCAAAGGCAAAATTTGTGTTATCCCGTCAACAAATGTGTCATCTATCCCTTTGTTATGCAATATTTTAATGGGCTGGGGAATGGAATTTGCGGTGCTGATCTTTGAAAATGAAGAGGAACTTGAGATAGCCGAGATGCTCAGCAACTCTGTTTTTAAGGCAGAATCAGCGTCAAGGGATATAATAATCAATGTTCCGGATAGTTTCTTAAATGCAGAAGATCTTATGTCTACTCTTGATTTCAAAAATTTTATTCTGAACAGCAGGGAAGGAATTACTGTTCCTAACTCGGTTTATATAAAGGAAAAAGAGCTTCCCCGGAATTTCATCCTGAGCAGGTTCCTTAACAATGTGAAAGAAGGAAGGATCAAACTTGGAGATCTTGATGAGGAGACAAATGAGAATTTCAGACTTTTAACGAATCTCCTCAGGGGATTGAAATAAAGATTTAATTTATTTTGCACTTTATCCATGTTTTTCTACTTTTGTCGCGCTCAGTATGATATACAAGCTTATTAAATGGCAGAAAATTTAATTATCATGCCATTGTATTTCAGCCAGGAGCAAGTGATTAACCGGAGAGATGGGTGAGTGGCTTAAACCAGCAGTTTGCTAAACTGCCGTATGGGTAACTGTACCGGGGGTTCGAATCCCCCTCTCTCCGCAACACCAAATTACTCCCGCAGATTTCTGCGGGATTTTTATTTTACAACTGGATGAGCCATGCTTGCATGAGCGAAGACAGATGGAAAATAAAAACCCTTGCGAGTGAAACGAGCAAGGGAGTAATTTGGTGTTGCAGGGTGCCCCCAAAGGGATCGCCGCAGGCAATCCCTTTTAACCCGTCAGGGTTTATTCAGTTGTTGCAGGGTGCCCCCAAAGGGATAGCCGCAGGCAATCCCCTGTGCCCCCAAAGAAATCACTGCAGGTTTCCCCCTGTAGATGCTTGTATCACAATGCTTTTATTGGGATAAGGTGTAGCTCCTGAATACTGGATTTTCACATTTTTTAACATTTTTCGCTATTATTAGATTATTGTGTTGCAATGTTCTAACTTTTTGATATCTTTGCACCGTAATTTTAAACAGAAACGATTCTAATAAAATCGGAAGTCTTTAAATAAACAAAGTATTAAAAAGGTTAGAAAAATGAAGAACAAAGTTTTAATTGGATTAGCTGCTATCGCAATGGTTGCTTTCCTTTCTAGTTGTGGAAAAGTTCCGCAAGCTCAAATTGATGCTACAAATGCAGCTATAACAGCTGCTCAAACTGCTGAAGCAGCAGTTTATGTACCCGCTGAATTTGCAGCTGTACAGGATTCGATGAAAGCTATTATGGCTGATGTTGAGGCTCAGAATTCAAAACTATTCAAGAAATTTGGTCCTGCAAAAATTAAGCTTGATGCTACATTAGCTACTTGCAAACCAGGTAGCTGCAAATGCTGCTGTCAAGAAAGAAGAAGTTAAGAAAGAAACTGAAACCTTATTAGACTGAGATCAAGGGTGTTATTGAAGAGAATGGAACTCTTATGAAAAAAGCTCCAAGAGGAAAAGAAGGTGCAGCTGTTCTTGAGCAGATGAAGACTGAAATGGCTACCATTGAAGCTTCTGTTGTTGAGGCACAGGGTTCGTATGACAAAGGTGCCTACATGGATGCACTCAATAAAGTAAAAGCTGCAAAAGAAAGAGCTGTTGGAATCAACACTGAACTCAAAGATGCTATTGCAAAAGTAAAAAGGTAAGAAGTATTTCTGAGTACTTTCTTTATAATATAAAAACCCCCGGGAGTTTCCCGGGGTTTTTTTTAAAATTATCACATAGGTTCATGAGAACGAGTTGGAGGAATTTGCTGATTACGACCGCCATTGCAGGATCAATACCATTGTTCCTTCTGCTGCTGATCCGGTTAACTCCCAGACCACCGGTTGAAGAAATGGAGATTGCACGGACTAAATTATCACAGGCAGGTTCAAAAAGAGCCATTACCTATTCTAAAAAACTTTTTACTGAAGCCAATATATTTTATGATTCTGCCATGGTAAACTGGCAGAAAGAAAATAAAAGATTTTTCTTAGTCAGGGATTATGAAAAGGTGGAGATGTTTGCAGAACTTTCTGCAAAAAAATCTGACCAGGCTGCTGATAACTCAATCAACAGCTCAGCAAACCTGAAAAAAAGTATTGTGCAAAAGATTGATACTCTTGATATTATTGTTGCAAATATTGTTAAGTTCTTCAATGATTACCCGCTCTCAGCTGAAACACGCACTCGTATATCCAGGGGTAAAATGTTGCTTGAAGAAGCCCGTGTAGCTTATAATAAGGGAGAATATCTCCAGTCAAACAGAAAATTAACCGATTCAGAATACCTCCTGACTAATTCTTATGATAACGCCACCGAACATCTGAAAAACTATTTCAGCTCGTTTCCGGTATGGAAAAAATGGGTTAATGCTACTATCAAAGAATCTGAAAAAAGTGGTGATTATTCGATAATTATTGATAAATTTTCACGGAAATGTTTCATATATCATAAGGGGGCTAAAAAATATGAGTTTGAAGCCGAACTGGGGGCAAACTGGGTTGGTGACAAGAGAGTAAAGGGAGATAAGGCAACCCCTGAAGGAATGTACAAAGTCACAAAAAAATTTGAAGGAAGCAGTACCAAATACCATAAAGCACTTTTTCTGGATTATCCTAATGAAGAAGATAAAAGAATATTCAAATCTGAGATTGAGAATGGCTTCTTACCTCCCACAGCAAAAATTGGAGGACTCATTGAGATTCATGGTAACGGAGGAAAGGGTATTGACTGGACTGAAGGTTGCATTGCACTGACAGATAAAGAAATGGATCTTGTTTATAAAAAGGTCAGAGTTGGTACTCCGGTTACAATAGTTGGGTCTGTGGTTGATCTTGAAAATGCTATGAAAAGATAATTTGTCCTGAATGGAAAACAACAACTTTAAAAATAGTGACCTGAAACCGGAAAAAGAGAATTCCGGACCTGATTCCGGATCCGTAGATTCTGTTGACCTCCTTCAGAAAATTGACAACTTCAGGCAGAAGTTGCTGGCGAACAAAAAACTTGTAAGCACTGTCCGGACCATTTCATTTATTATTGCCACAATCCTTGTTGCCCTTTTTTCAATATTTTTTGTTCTTTTTGCAGTACCGCTGTTATCTGAAATTTCTTCCGGACATAAAACACAGATAACCAATGATAAAGAGTTGACCCAGAGTCCGGCGTACAAGAAACAGGTGAATCTGATTACAAAGGATATTCAACGGCTTACAAGGAAATACAACGCATATACTTCCGGACAATCATATATAGTTATAAATACAACTGATAACCGGTTCTTTCTCTACCGCAATAAAAAACTGATCAGAGAAGGTTTCTGCAGTTCAGGCAGCTATACTATGCTTCAGACTGAAGGCAACAAAAAATGGATATTCAAAACCCCGAAGGGGAAATACTGGATACATGGCAAAACTACAAATCCCGTATGGAAAAAACCTGACTGGGCTTTTGTTGAAGAAGGTCTGCCGATCCCCCCAAAAGATGATTTCTCAAGATTCGAGTACGGTGTGTTGGGTGATTATGCATTAGCCATTGGTGATGGATACCTGATACACGGCACCATTTACAAACGTTTTCTCGGAATGCCTGTTACGCATGGTTGTGTAAGGCTGAATGATGAAGACCTTGAAGTAATATACAATACACTTAATATAGGTTCGAAAGTTTATATTTTCTGATCTGACCCAAAAATAGAGTATGGAAATTGAAAATGCCAAAAAGCCTTCCATCAGAAAAATAGCTTTCCTGATAATGGTGATAACCTGTTCATCATTCCTCGTTTATTATTCTGTCATGTCGATGATTGCACCATCACATAAACTGGCGGAATTGAACAAGGAATTCAATCCAGAAGATTCAGAAAAAAAGAAGGATGACCTCAGGCTGCTTACCGATTCTGCCTATTTAAGGCTGATAAAGGAAAGGGCTTCCCTCCAGTCAAGAATAATTATGGCCGAGACGGATTCCATTTACCTTACTATTAACCTGGCTGACAGCAGTATGAATCTTGAGATTAGCGGCGTGGTTGTACATACGGCAAAAATGAGCAGTTATAAAGCCAGCAGGATGCTTACAAACGGGCATGAGAACATTATTTTCAAAATGCTGTCGACACCCTTGACAATTGCCTCCGACATCGCAACCATTATGAAAGAGCCTGTAATGATGAAAATGGCACCCAGGGATACATCAGAGTATAAACCTGATATTATGCCCGACACATCAATTGCCGAACCTGTCAATTATATTCTCGAAATGACCCATGGCATAAGGATTTATGTTTATCAGGAAGAAGAGGAAAAACGTACCGACAGGATGACCCTTTTCAAGTTCGATCTTAATGACAGACTGCGTCAGACCTGGATTGCCCTCAAGAGGGTGGCAGTTTTAAAGGTGCCTGAATATCATCCGTTTATCAGGATAAGATTGCCACGCTCCGACGCAAAGATTATCTACAGGGCCATTCCCAAAAATGGACAGATATCCCTGCTCATATAATTTTAAGCCGTATTCCTTTTCTTTTCCTGAATGAATTCCTCTATCTTTATAGTGAGGTGTTCTAAAAAATCCATTTTGATGACTTATACCAAGTTGGTCCCGATAATTGTCGGGAGTGGTCTTAACAATATACTTTGTAGCTTATTCAATGGGAAGATTCACGGGCCTGATTGGAATATTATTAATTCTGGGACTGGCATTCCTGTGGTCCAATAACAGAAAGAAAATCAATTACAGACTGGTTGTCACAGGGCTTATCCTTCAAATAGCCCTTGCCGTGTTTATCCTTAAAGTGCCTGCAGGAAGGGAGATATTCTACTGGCTGGGGAAAGCAATCAATAAACTTCTCGACTTTTCAGGTGAAGGGGGTCTTTTTGTTTTTGGTGATCTCACAAAAGTAACACAGATTCTGCCTGAAGGAATTGTTAAAAGCGGGATCTTTCTTTTTATCCTGATTCCAACTATCATTTTCATCTGCGTCCTTGTTGCCATGGCATATCATATAGGCCTGATGCAGAGGATAATCGCAGTCCTGGCCCGGTTTGTTCACTGGATAATGAGGGTCAGCGGAAGTGAGGCATTATCGAATGTTGCCAGTGTTTTCGTCGGACAGGTGGAAGCACAGATAATTATCCGGCCCTATCTCTCAGGAATGACAAAGTCTGAATTACTGGCCTCCATGACAGGGAGCATGGCATGCATCGCGGGTGGCGTAATGGCGGTCTATATTTCAATGGGTGTGCCTGCATCATACCTCCTCGCGGCAAGTCTTATGGCTGCTCCTGGCGCTCTGGTAATATCCAAAATAGTTTTCCCGGAGACTGAAGAGTCTGAAACAAAAGGTAATGTCAAACTGGAGGTAAAAAAAGAGCATTCAAACATTATGGATGCGATTTCTCATGGCGCCAGCGATGGCATGAAGATCTCTCTTAACGTAATTGCAATGCTTATTGGAGTTATTGCCCTGATAGCAATGATTGATGCCCTGACCGGATATCTGGGCAATCTTTTATCCTGGATGGGAGTCTCTCTTAATGCACTGGGACTGAATGTAGATAATCTTCGGCTTAAGGATATAGTCGGAGCCTTTTTCAGCCTTTTTGCCATCGTAATGGGAGTGCCTCTCTCAGAATCACATAATGTCGGTGCTCTGATGGGCACAAAAATGGTAATCAATGAATTTGTGGCCTATTCAGACCTTGCTCCGATGATTCAGCAGGGTTTGCTGAGTTCAAAATCTGTAATAATAACAAGTTTTGCATTATGCGGATTCGCAAATTTCAGCTCAATAGCAATTCAGCTCGGGGGTATCGGGGTGCTTGTTCCAAACCGCAGGAGTGACCTTGCAAAACTAGGCTTCAAAGCCATGCTTTGCGGTACCATGGCTTCCTATATCTCAGCTTCAATTGCCGGTATACTTTTATAGGGGGGATTGCCTGCGGCGATCCCTTTGGGGGCACCCTGCAACAACTGAATAAACCCTGACGGGTTAAAAGGGATTGCCTGCGGCGATCCCTTTGGGGGCACCCTGCAACACCAAATTACTCCCTTGCTCGTTTCACTCGCAAGGGTTTTTATTTTCCATCTGTCTTCGCTCATGCAAGCATGGCTCATCCAGTTGTAAAATAAAAATCCCGCAGAAATCTGCGGGAGTAATTTGGTGTTGCGGAGAGAGGGGGATTCGAACCCCCGGTCCCGCGATAGCGGAACAACGGTTTTCGAGACCGCCGCATTCGACCACTCTGCCATCTCTCCTATCTCTCCTATCTCTCCCTGAAACTGGTCGGGGCTGACAAAAATAGTAAATATTTGTCTTCTTAATGTCTTAACCTATGAATATGGCAAGCATATGTAATTATCTTAACATGAATTTTCAGAAAAATTGTCTGGTTTTTATTTGACTGAAGATTTTTTAAGCTTATTTTGCCGGCGGATCTTAAAATTCAATTTACACCTAATAAATATTATATGAGGTTATTTCACTTACTGCTGATGATCACCCTGATTGTTCTCCTGACAAATACAGGATGCAGGAACAAGGCTGAGGTTGATTTGGCAAATCCGTTCTTTTCGCAATTTAATACCCCTTTTAATGTTCCCCCCTTTGAGAATATTATGGCCAGACATTATATCCCTGCTTTCGAAAAAGGGATGGAGGAGGGGAGAAAGGGACTGGAGAAAATAATAAATGGGAGTGAGCCACCTACTTTTCAGAATACTATTGATCCCCTCGACAGTCTGGGGTCCCTGCTTACAAGAGTTTCATCAGTCTTCTTCAGCCAGACTTCTGCAAATACAAACGATTCACTGCAGAAAATAGAGGTGGAGATATCGCCCAGGCTTTCTGAATACAGGGATGAGCTTTTACTAAATCCCCTGCTTTTTAAAAGGGTAAAATCAATTTATGAGAACAGGGATAACTTTAACCTGGATGATGAACAGAAGTTCCTTCTTGAAAATCTCTACAGGAATTTTGTGCGCAACGGAGCTCTCCTTCCTGCTGCAGAGCAGGATACACTCAGGAAACTTAACCAGGAGATCTCTGTGCTGACTGTCAGTTTTAGCCAGAATGTTCTTACAGAAACAAACAGGTTTAAACTTATTATTGACCAAGAAGCTGATCTGCAGGGATTGCCTGAAAATGTTATTGCAAGCGCGGCGGAGATGGCAAAACAGGACAGTCTGGAAGGAAAATGGGTATTCACTGTCCAGAAGCCAAGCATGCTTCCTTTTCTGACATACAGTGACAAACGTGAACTTCGCAGGAAACTTTATGATGCTTATCTCTCACGGGGTAATCATAATGATCTGCTGGATAATAAAAAGATTCTTGCAAGTATCGTCTCCCTTCGTGCAGAACGCGCAAAACTTCTTGGATATAAATCACATGCCGACCTGAATCTTGAAAACAGGATGGCCAAAACACCTGCAAATGTCTGGTCACTCCTTGACCAGCTCTGGAAACCTGCACTTGAGGTGGCGGGAGAGGAATTAGCCGGGATGCAGGGGATTGCAGACAGGGGAGACGAGAAATTCAGGATAGAGCCTTCTGACTGGTGGTATTTTGCAGAGAAATTGCGTAAGGAAAAATATAATCTTGATGACAGCGGACTCAGACCCTACTTCAAACTTGAAAATGTATGGGATGGAGCTTTCACGGTTGCCAATAAGCTTTATGGCATCACTTTTACGCAGATCGCTGCCATACCGCTTCCTCATCCGGATGCAAGGGCATTCGAAGTGAAAGAAGCTGACGGATCCCTCATTGGAGTTCTGTATATGGATTTCTTTACAAGATCAAGCAAAAGTCAGGGTGCATGGTGCGGAAGCTATCGCGATCACAGGTGGTTAAATGGCACGGAAGTAAAACCTGTGATTACAATGGTATGCAACTTCAGTAATCCTTCAGGCGAAACACCGTCATTGCTAAGCCTTGATGATGTTAATACCCTTTTCCACGAGTTTGGCCATAGTCTTCAGGCTCTGTTCTCAATAAATAAATACAGTATGACAAGTGCTGCTATGGATATTGTTGAATTGCCGTCTCAGATTATGGAACATTGGGCGACAGATCCCCGGGTTTTAAAGATGTATGCAAAACATTATAAGACAGGTGAAATTATTCCTGATGACTTGATTAACAAGATACAAAAGAGCAGGTACTTCAATACCGGCTTTGACAATGTAGAGCTTCTTGCAGCTTCAATGCTTGATATGGCGTATTATACCCTGGAAGCTCCTGTTAATATCGATATCGAAAGATTCGAAAAGGATTACCTTGGAAAGATTGGCCTCATCGAAGAAATTGAACCAAGATACAGAAGCACTTATTTTCTCCATATAGTGGGCGGCTATGATGCCGGGTATTACTGCTATACCTGGGCTGCAGTCCTCGACAATGATGCTTTTGAAGCCTTTATGGAAAAAGGTATCTTTGATAAGGCTACTGCTGATTCGTTCCGGAAAAATATTCTGGCTCCCATGGGAATAACCGATTCGGGACAGAGCTATATAAATTTTCGCGGGAGAGAACCTGTAATTACACCGCTTCTCAGGAACAGGGGACTTTTGTAGTCCCACCCGGACCAGCAGAGATACAGGTCTTCTTCCTGTTATTAATAAACTGTATCTCAAATATCAGGTCAGTATGTTAAAGAAAAGTCTTTTAGGATTGTCTGCCGGAGAGATATCTGAAATAATCGGTCCCGCGGGATTTAATGATACACTCGCAGTCGCAGTAGCAAATAGCTTATATAAAAAGGGAACCGTTGACTTTGAACTTATTAAAAAGATCCCCAATACGCTGAAAGACAAGCTGAAAGAGAGTTATTCCACAGGCATATTCCCGCCGGTTGCTTCTGAGCTTTCAGCTGACGGGGCAATAAAATACCTTTTCAGAGCGCCTGACGGCCGGTTGTTTGAATCTGTATTTATCCCTGAAAATAAAAGAACTACAGTATGTGTTTCGACTCAGTCAGGCTGCAGGATGGGGTGCTGTTTCTGTGCGACAGCCAGATATGGATTCCATGGTAACTTATCGGCCGGGGAAATTGTTAACCAGGTCATAAGTTTGCCCGGTGCCGGAAGGGTTACGCATGTGGTTCTCATGGGAATGGGTGAACCATTGGATAATCTTGATAATGTTTTAAAGGCATGCGAAATACTTACATCAGAGTGGGGAGTCTCACTGAGCCCGAGAAATATTACTGTATCAACAGTAGGAATTACTCCGGGAATTGAGAAATTTCTGGCAGCTTCTGAATGCAACCTTGCGGTGAGTCTCTTTTCCCCTTTTCCGCATGAGAGAAAAGAGATGATTCCGGTTGAAGCAAAATATCCTGTAAAGAGCATCCTGGAATTGTTAAAGCCTTACCCTGTCAGGAAAAACAGGAGGTTAAGCCTCGCTTATGTTATGATAAAGGCTTTGAATGATACCGACAGACATTTATCTGAGCTTAAAGCACTTGTCTCAGGTTCAGGCATAAGGGTGAACCTACTTCCGTATCATCCCACCGGAGACGATCTGAAAAGCTCTTCTTCTCCCGAAAGAATGATGTATTTCAAACATAACCTTGTGGTTGCAGGAATATCTGCTTCCATCAGGAAATCGAGGGGCGTTGACATATCCGCAGCCTGTGGCCTGCTTGCTGCAGGATTGAAATAACCAGAGTTTATTATCTCTACACTCTAGTCATTCTTGATCAGCTGAAAGAAATACTCATCAATATAGCCATCTGCAGTTTTGATCCATTCCTTTTTTATCCCTGCCTGGACAAATCCCAGTTTCCTGAAGAGATCCATGCTTTCGGCATTGTTGGCCAGGATGTTACAGTACAATTGATGAAGCTGGAGAGTATTGAAACAATAATCTATCAGACCTGTTAGCGCCATTCCGGCATAGCCTTTTCTCCTGTAAGCCTCATTGGCGATAAGTATTCCAAGTCCGGCTCGTCTGTGAAAGGGGTCGAAATCAAAAATATCAATGGTTCCTACAGTTACCTTGTCGTCAATATGTTCGATCATAAGCCGGAGCTGGCCTGATTCATAGATATTTTTATGAGAATTCTCAAGATACCTTTTAAGGGTGTATTTTGAGAATGGAGAAATAGTGTTGCTTATTGTCCAGTAAGATTCGTTATTCTCCCACTCATACAGCAGCTCAAGATCTTCCGGTTCAAGTGCCCTGAGCTTTATTTCCTTGTACTTCATTGGCCAGTAGTCTGATTGTATATTTGAAAGGCAGTCAGTTGATTAAGTTTTCAGACATTGTCCTGTCAAAAAAAACATTAACACCTGACAGGTGCATTATTTTGAGACTTTCTTGATAAAGAGGTCATCAGGATATCCTTTCCTAATTAACTCCGATTTCAGGGCATATGCTTCCTCCTTTGTCTGAAACATACCCGTTGTATAACGGTAGAACCTATCCTGTTCGTTGTACATCACCCTGATGTCATTAATGTATTTGAAATAACTTACGTCCACAGGGTTGTAAAGTGCCATAACCTGTACAGTATAATAAAGGATGTCAGAATCATTTATTTTCTCATCATTGATGTCATTGACATTCATGTTCTTTATGAGAATACTCGGGTCTATCTCATCAACCTTGGGTATATCGTTAAGATTAATCCTGGCATAAACAGGATTTCCCCTGGGTGATGATATATCCCTGAGGAGTATTATGTCCAGATTCAATGGCTGATCAATGTTATCTTCATTGATCAATGTATCTACAATCTGGTCGAAATATCCGTTTCCGGTATATACTATCCTGTAATTTCCCGGAAGGGCAAAAAAGCTGTACAGTCCGGTAATCATATTCGGGTATGCCACATCAAGGGTATCTTCCGATGTCCTGTCAATGAGATGTATCTTAAAGCTGTCATCGAATGTAAGGACAGTATCTGAAAGGCTTAACTTACCATTTATTTCAGATGTCATGTTAACATCCCGTCCCCCAAGACCCAGGAGAAAGATATCTCTCTTTTTATAACCGGTTGTTATTGTATAATAACCATTCAGCTCATTATTCCACGGTTGAAAGAACAAGTCATCATCGCTTGTATTAATCGGATAGCCGATGTTGGTAGGTGTTTTCCAGTCATTTCCGCTTTTCAGGCTTTTGAAGATATCATATCCTCCCATTGAGTTGTGACCTTCGGAGGAGAAGCAGAGGATAGAATCATTTACAGTTATGAAAGGAGTATTCTCATTAAATGGAGTGTTTATTACCGATCCGAGATTTTTGGCAGGACCCCAGTCCCCCATTCCGTCTTTTTCCGAAACATAGATATCGAGATTGCCCGCTCCTCCGTCTCTGTTACTGGTAAAATAAAGTTTCCTTCCATCAGCAGAGATTGCGGCGTGCGATTCATAAAACTTCGTGTTAATGTTCCTGTTGAGCTTTTTAATTGGTGTCCAGGTACTATTTACAAAATTTGAGGAGTAGATTTCTCCATCGTAATTGCCAGTTTTATAAAGGAATAATTCAGTTCCGTCATTATTGAGGGAACATGAGGAGCAGTCTTCACCAGCATTAAGTTCAGCAGTAATGTCAACTGGTATTTGCCATCTGCCTTTTATCTTTTTGGAATAGAGGATGGAATTAACACTGCCTCTGCGTTCGGTATATACCATTGTATTTCCATCGAAGCTTATGGCGGAGTTTTCGTTGACAGGGCAACGACTGAAACTACTGCCCATTTGTTTTTTGCTGAAAACAACTGGTTTCTCCATTAACTCTACTGCATTTTTACAGGCCCGAATCTGCTGATCTATAAAATCATAGTTCTTCATTTCCCCATTTACACGGGAATCCTGTGAAAGTTTATCGAAGGTACGCAGAGTGGCAAGCCCTTTTTCAAACTCCTTATTTATAATATATGCTTTGGCCAGTGAAAAATAGGCTTCCAGGGGTGCTCTCTTTTCTTTAAATGATCCGGTTCTGGAATCATATGAAGCATCCTTGACAGCATCCTCAAGGTAGGGTATGGATTTTTCCTTTTCACCGGTAATATTTAAATAACTTGTTCCAATTTTATATTTGATATTCATATTGTCCGGGGTTTCCAGCTGGAGGTATAATTGATTGGCCAGCTTATACTCTTCATACAGGAAATATGTTTCAGCCTGTGTGAACATCTTTTTTTTCTCACCTGAAGATTGAGCTGCAGCAGCAAATGAAAATATCCCAAGGGTTAACAGCTGCAAAAGGGTACTATACATTTTTACTCTGAAGTTGCCCATTATATTGAATTTAGAATACTGATTGGAGTTGAAAATCAAAATTACCTGAAAGTAATTTTGTAAATATCCTCTTTGCCGTTTCCTGTTGATTCCCTCATAATGGAGCAATATCCCGATTTACCATCTCCAACAGGCATAAAAAATACATTGTCATCAGGGGTATTCAGGGGATATCCGAGGTTCTTAGGCTTGCTCCATAACCCGTTTGATTGCATGTCTGACCTGAATAGGTCATAACCCCCGATGTTTTCATGTCCCTGAGAGCTGAAGAAAAGTGTCCTGGCTTTATTAATAAGGAAAGGACGGTCTTCATTGAACGGAGTATTGATCTCCGGTCCGAGATTGACCGCTGGTCCCCAGTCTCCATTAACTTTATGGGATATATAAAGATCCAGCCCTCCAAATCCTCCAGGCCTGTCGGAGGCAAAAATCAGCTGATCCCCATCTTCGGAAATAAAGCCATGCGATTCCCAGTATTTTGTATTTATATTTTTATTCAGTTTGACAGTTTTTGTCCAGGTGGTTCCATTAAATGAACTTGAATAGATATCACTGTTATAATTATCATCTCTCGAAAGGAAAATTATTTTTCCATCAGCTGAAAGACAGGAAATATAAAAATCTCCGTCAGACTGAAGCTCAGGAGTAATGTTTACGGGAGCACTCCATTTCCCGTTGAGTAATCTGGAAAACATAATAGCGTCATAGAATTTGAGTGATACCATATAGGCAAAAGATTTGCCGTCAGCCGAAATTACAGGATTGAAATTTGACTTTTCATCGTTAAAAAGTTCACCTGTGTTCTCCTCAGTGAATGTTACCGGATTTGCTATTAAGGTCTTGGCCATATCACAAACTTCAATTTCATGTTTAACGAAATCGAGATTCTCACGATCATCAGGAAGGAGAGTCCCTGAATATTTCATGAATGTTTCCCTGGCTTTGTCAAACTTGTAATTTATCCGGTAAGCTGTGGCAAGATAGAACAATGCAGAATACGGGGCGGTAACCTGACTGATAGTCCCCTCCTTATGCCTGGCTGACATGTTTTTTGATGCTGCTTCAAGATAACTGACTGACAGGTTCTTCTTCCCGGGAATGTTCAGGTAGCAGACACCAATACGATATGCAATATTCGCATTATCGGGCAGCTTCTCATAAATCTGAAGGTAACCGCTGAGCGCATCTGAATAATCCTCATTCATAAGAAAATATTCAGCTTCAATAAACGCCGGCTGGAGATTGTTGTTATCCTGTGCACAAATCGGAAGGATTGAAACGACTGAAATAAACAAGCATAAAAATCTTTTGCTCATACTGAAAGATTTTGATGAACAAATTTATTAAAAATTATGGCACAAGATTTATTAATGTTATCCTTATTTATGGCAGATAGGTTTTTTGCTGTTTAACAAACTCATTTTAATTCCTTATTTTTCCTTCTCATAAGTACTATGAAGATGAATAATATTGAGACTCCGATTATTACCCACAACATCCATAACCTGCTGCCTTCACCTGCCAGTTGCTGAGATTTGATTGTGTCGGCAGGTATATTATTTGAAGCAATAATACTTGCAATTGATTTAAACACTGATTCCTCCGGGTATTTAAGCTGGTCTTTGGCAGTTATTAGGAACAACAGCTGATCTTGTGGTGAATTGATTTTCTCTTTATTGATATCGGTTGATTTTATTGCTGAGACCAGTGGCTCTTCTGAATTTTTCATGAGGTCATCAATGAATTGTTCAGTTTTGGTGTCAGGCAGAGTGGATATTGTCACAAACAAATCCGACAGCTTTTCAGGAGTAAGTCCACGGTTGAAGGCTTCGGCATAGAAAGTGTTCAGCCATTTGCCCCTGAGCTTTATTTTTGTCTGGTCCGTGGCAGTTACAGCATCACGGAGGAGGGATCCTGATTCATCAGCATCGCTGAAAATCCGGATCTTATCCCTTATTACAGCTATTGCCGGATCAACTTCCGACAGGATTACCGCAGCAAGGTAGTTCAGATCCTGAGGGGCGATCTTTTCTCCGCTCTTTTCTGAGACATACCGTTGCAAATCAGACCAGGTTTTGAGTTCAAGCTGATATATATCAAGACCGGTGATGATATTCTTAAGATCACCTTCAGCATAATTGGCAGTAATGTCGACTGCAGCCTGTGTAAGTACATTATCCATCATGGCAACCTTAAGTGCCAGTTTATCAATATCTTCCGGGTTGATATTTTTGTTTGAAGCTTCTGACTTCAGGAACACCAGTAGTTCGTCGGATTTTTTGAATTCCTTCTTAGCGGCGCCTGATTCTGCTATCAGTTTCAATTGATTTTCATCGGCACGATTTTTAAGCAATGCAAGATAGGCTGCAGTTTGTTTTTTCCCGATAACCGTGCTGTATTCAGGCCTGATTACAGTTTCTGAGGGGACCACATGCCTGTTTATAAATACATCAGCAGTCGATGTATTGTTGAATCTGTCCGTAAGCTTAAAGACCACCCTGTTTTCTCCTTTGCGGGGAGCCATTCTGTAATTAAATGCAGATGTTGAGATCTGGTGTTTTTCCGAGGACACTACCGAACTGCCTGCCCAGTTTTCGACAGAGAGCACAGACTGAGGCTCGACCTTAAGGGTTAATACCAGGGAATCACTATTTGTAACAGAGATATTCCTGTCACCTTCAATTGACAGATCCGCTGAATGGTCAGTTCTGGGCAGAACTGTTACTGGTAAAACTATATTGTCGGATTCGTAGTTTAGGGGAAGGTTAAGGTTTCTTGTCACTTTCTCGCCACCATAACCTTCGTAGTTTATCTGGTAATCCCCCTGTGGCAGGCTGAATTCATATTCCTGAGTTATCGGACTGGTATGGGCTACCATAGTCTGTCCCGGTTTACTTTCATTCAGAATGCTTATTCTGACACTGTCTCTGTAGAGCTTCATGAGGTCAGCAACGCTGGATATTCCGCTTATCATGAATTTCCTGGGATGATCGGCTGAAAATATTTCAACCTGGTAAATATCATGTTTCCCGTATCCATCGGGACTGTCAATTGAGTAGTAACCTCTGGAACCTTCAACAGATGGTTTAAAGAAGACATCGTCATCAGTTGTATTAAGCGGATAGCCTTCATTAATCGGCTCAGACCATTCTCCGTTATCAAGGAGGTTGGATGAGAAAATATCATAACCTCCCATGTTGTAATGTCCTCGTGAACTGAAAAAGAGGGTTTTATCATTGTTGGTCAGGAATGGAGACTCTTCATTGTACGGGGTGTTGATAACCGGTCCGAGATTTACAGCTGATCCCCAGTCACCCGTGCTGTCTCTTTCTGAAACAAATATGTCAAGCCCTCCGTATGTTCCTTTCCTGTTGCTTGTAAAATAGAGCCTGTTATTGTCTTTTGATATTGTTGCATGTGATTCCCAATATTTTGTGTTGATGTTATAATTTAGTTTTACAAGTGGAGTCCATGAGCTGTTTTCAAACCGGGAAGAATAGATGATCCCTTCATAATCTGCAGAACTGTAGAGATAAAGTGTTTTTCCATCAGCTGAAAGTGAAGTTGGGAAAAGATCCCTGTCAACTTTCAGTATTTCATTCAGGTTCATCGGTGCTGACCACTTCCCGTTGTCTTTTACAGAATAGAGTATTGCATCGTAGAATGCCTCGCTTCTTGAAAATACAAGCATGTTTTCATTGTCAGATATAACCGGATTATATTCAGAGGTGCTCTCGTTGATGACATTTCCAATATTATACTTTCTCATATATCTGGGTACACTCATAAGTTCCTTTGCATTCAGGCATGACTGGATCTGCAGGTTCACAACTGTTGTATCATAAACTCTGGTATCCATATCTTTCTTAAAGTGATTGTATGTTTCAAGGGCATTATCGAGCTGGTTATTAATCCTGTATGCATTTGCCAGATAGTAAAGGGCATCATAAGGAGCTCCTGATTCCTTGAATTTACCTTCCCTGTAGTCCGGATTGATATTCTTCACCGCTTCCTCAAGATACCTGATTGCCCGGTCTTTTTCACCGGGTGTATTCAGATAACACTGACCAATCCGGTATTTGAAATTTGAATTCTCCGGATAGCTGTTAAGCAATTGGGTATACAATGGCAAAGCATCTTTATAGGCCTCGAAAAGGATCCAGCTTTCTGCATCATAGAAAATGCTTTTCAACTCTGCTTTCGACTGGGGAAACAACTCATTACAGGTTAAAGTAATCAGGAGACTTATTAAAAGAATTAACCTTTTCATCATATTTTATTTAATCTGGTTGGACTGTTGTCATATAAAATAGTCAGTATTTTTCAACCCCCGTTTATTGAAATCACACAGAAAGAGGTTAACATATTAATTTTCACCTCGAAGTTACTAATATAGGATAAAATTCAAAAAGAAGCTACAGGCTGTAATCCTTTTTATTTACTATCGCGAAAAAAAATCAATTTAATTCCCGGAGAGCGATAGTTTATCATCTGCTAAACACAGAAAACCCAGCCATAATTACTCAGGAGAATAATTCTCAAGAATCGCCTTTACCCTGTGCAGAAATCTTCCTGCGAGGGCTCCGTCAATTACCCTGTGGTCGTAGCTCAGGGAAAGTATCATGATCTGACGGATAGCTATCATATCTCCATCAGGAGTCTCAACCACCGCCGGCATTTTTCTCACCACACCTGTACCAAGAATAGCTGCCTGCGGCTGGTTTATTATCGGAGTACCCGCAAGATTGTCATAACTTCCGAAATTTGTTATTGTAAATGTGCCCCCTGTAATCTCATCAGGTTTCAGTTTATTGTTCCTGGCTCTGTCTGCAAGGTCATTCACAGCTTTAGCCAGACCTGTAAGGTTCTTTTCATTGGCATTCTTTATGACCGGGACTATAAGATTTCCATCTGGAAGTGCTGTTGCCATACCGATGTTGATGTTCTTTTTCCTGATAATATTATTGCCCTCAACGGAAATATTTACCATTGGGAATTCATAAAGGGCCCTGGCCACTGCATCAATAAAAATTGGAGTAAGGGTGAGTTTCTGTCCTTCTGCTGCAAGAAACTTTTCTTTGCTGGCATTTCGCCAGTTTACCAGCCGGGTGACATCAGCATCTATAAAAGATGTTACATGCGGAGAAGTCCTCTTGGACATTACCATGTGTTCTGCAATCAACTTTCTGACCCTGTCCATAGGAATTACCTCATCAACAGCAGATTTGGAGTCAGCATACGTTTCACCGGCTGAAGCTTTTTTCGTGGCAGTCCTGGCGGATTCCGCTGCTGCGGTCCGGCTCTCAATTATTGCGTGTATATCATCCTTTGTTATCCTGCCATCCATCCCTGTACCCTGAATCATGTCAAGTTCGGAATAGCTTATGCCCTCTTTTGCTGCTATACTTCTTACCAGTGGAGAGATGAATTTTCCAGAGGGAGTGCGGCTCTTCATTTCATGTGACAATTCTGTCACCTCCTTTTTTTCGGTTTTTACCGCCTCAATCGTCTCCCTTATTCTTTCAACTTCCTTTAAAACTTTAGCTGATTCTTCCCTGGCAGGTGCCAGATTATTCTCAATTATGGCTATTACCTCACCTATTTTTGCTATTGATCCCTCTTTTACAACGATTTCAACCAGAATACCTTCCATCGGGTGCGGGGACTTCAGAATCTACTTTATCTGTAGCAACTTCCACAATCGGATCATCTTCCTTAACCTGTGAGCCTTCCTCAACAAGCCATTTATTGATTGTAGCTTCGATAACACCTTCTCCCATTGCAGGTAAAACAATATTCATCCTTGCCATATTTCCCGATTTTTCCAGTTGAAATTTTAAACAGAGATTTTAAATATTTAAGGATTACCCTGGTCTGTTCTCAGTTAAACCTCACTAGCAAATTACAATTAAATCATCAGATTAACAAACGTAAAGAGCAAATGTTTCATGGGATCCGGTGCATTTGAGCGTCGGCGGACAGAAGAAAATGCATCCCATCTTTTACAGCTGCTGATAAGGATTTCTGTTGTTTATGGCCCTTCCGAGGGTTATTTCATCTGTATATTCAAGTTCATCCCCGACCGCCACACCCCTGGCCAGAGTAGTCAGAATAATGTTGTACTTATTCAGTCGTTTATAAAGATAATAGTTTGTTGTATCACCCTCCATGGTGGTGCTCAGTGCAAATATTATCTCCCTTATATCACCTGTTTTTACCTTTTCCTCGAGACTGTCGATTTTAAGGTCAGATGGTCCGATGCCGTCTATGGGAGAAATGATGCCTCCCAGCACATGGTACAGCCCGTTGAACTGCCTTGTATTCTCAATGGCCATCACATCCTGTATGTTTTCAACAACGCAGACAACCTTTCTGTCTCTCTTGTCATCGCTGCAGATATTGCATATTTCAGTATCGGAAATATTGTTGCAGACTGTGCAGTAGTGTATCTCCCCGTGAAGCCTGATGATGCTCTCCCCAAACCTCTTTACATCTTCTGAATCTCTTCTCAGGAGGTTCATAACAAGTCTGAAAGCCGTTTTCCTCCCGATGCCGGGAAGTGATGCAAATTCATTCACAGCGTTTTCAAGAAGCCTTGATGGAAATTCAGTAAAACTCATATCCTGTACTTTCTTACAAAATTAATCCAATTTTCCGGTGTTAATTAAACCGGTCAGGATTTTCTCTCTTCCATACTTTTTGCTATTCTTGTAAACTAATAAAAAGGCTTATGTCTCCAATACTCATTCTTGGAATTTTCCTGATCTATACATTATTACTATTTGCGGTTACCTGGCTCACGGCCAGAAAAGCCGACAATCAATCATTTTTTATCGGAAATAAAGTCTCCCCCTGGTTTGTGGTTGCGTATGGGATGATTGGTGCATCTCTTTCAGGAGTTACTTTCATGTCTCTTCCGGGTTGGGTGGAGGAGACCCAGTTCAGTTACATGGTTGTGGTTCTGGGATACCTGTTTGGTTATTTTGTAATTGCAACGGTTTTACTTCCATTGTATTACAGGTTGAAGCTGACGTCCATCTATTCCTATCTCGACCAGCGTTTCGGATACTGGTCATATAAAACCGGCGCAGGTTTTTTCATACTTTCAAGAACTCTTGGTGCCTCATTGCGTATGTATCTTGTCATCAACGTACTGCAAATCTTCGTTTTTGATGCCTGGCATGTTCCGTTCTGGATAAATGTGCTTGTCTTTATTCTTCTTATAATTCTGTATACCCTGAAAGGCGGGATAAGGACAATTATCTGGACCGATACTCTTCAGACTACATTTATGCTGCTGGCGGTCATTTTGTCAGTAATTTACATCAGCAGGGATATGAATGTCTCATTGCCGGACCTTGTTTCAGAAGTAAGGAACAGTCAGGTATCGCGTATGTTCAATATGGACTGGCACCATGAGAGATTCTTCCTGAAACAGTTTTTAAGCGGGATGTTTATAACAATTGTAATGACAGGTCTTGATCAGGAGATGATGCAAAAGAATCTCAGCTGCAGAAATATAGGGGAGGCACAGAAAAACATGTTCACCTTCAGTGGAATACTTGTGTTTGTGAACCTTCTGTTCCTTTTCCTGGGAGCCCTCCTGTTGATTTACGTTCAAACCAGGGGCGTTGCCGTTAAGACAAGCGATGATATTTTCCCGACGGTTGCTCTGATGTACCTTGGTCCGGTTGCAGGAATTGTGTTCCTTATTGGCCTTATCTCCGCCGCATTTCCGAGCGCTGACGGCGCATTGACTTCTCTGACCACATCCGTAAGCATAGATTTTCTGGGTCTGGAGAAGAGAAAGGGGATTACAGAGCAGGCAAAGACCCGGATCAGGTATATCGTTCACATCTCCATAGCACTGGTGTTCTTTATCAGTGTTCTGATATTCAGTAAATTAAGCGACAGGGCAGTAATTGATAAACTTTTCACGATAGCCGGATATACTTATGGTCCGTTACTGGGCTTGTATTCTTTCGGGTTATTCACGAAGAGGAAAGTTAAAGACAGGCTGACACCAGCAATTGCAATAATTTCCCCACTCGCCTGTTATTTCCTGAGCAGATATTCCCAGGAGTTGTTTAACGGTTACAAGTTTGGATTTGAATTGCTTTTACTGAATGGTTTCCTTACTTTCACCGGATTGATGATTTTCAGCAGAAAAAACGATAGCAATTGATATCCAGCCACTTTTTCAGTATTATCTGAAACCAGGACTGCCTGATCTGTCATATTCTTCAGTTTCATCGCTCTCTTCTTCTTCCTCAGGCTCCTCAGGCTCTTCTTCCCTGGTTATCACCCTGATCTTTTTATATGGGAAATTCCATACAATGAAATAACTGAAACCGGTACTGAATCTTTTTTCCCCGTTTCCGAAACCGGGGAAATATACAGGTTTGAGATCCTTGCCTGTTCCTGTATAAAGCAACATTCTCAGGCTTACAGACCATCCCATACTGAAATTCCTGAAAATTTCAGCTCTCATACCGGGTGAGGCTTCTATAAAATGGCCCCAGTTTTTGTCCAACGGTATAGAAGATGCTGTTTCACCCCAGTAATTTGTCTGACTAAATTCAGGCACTTCCCAACGGAAATGGCTTAACCCATACCTGAGCCCAATCCCTCCCCAGTACTTGCCAAGCGATTTCTTTGGTTTAAGTATATTGAAATCAGCGCCGGCACGTATAAAAAATCCATTATTAAGGTAGGTGTAGTTATACTGGGAATATTCATAATCAAGATAACCTAAGTTCAGTGCCAAAGCCCATTTTTCGCTGAGATCCGCTGAAGCATAACCCTCAAGACTGAGTTTGGTCTTATCTATGAAATAGGTAGCGGGGCCCAATACTTCTATACCGGCATTAATCTTCAGAGGAATAAGAAGAGTGTCCTGACTTTTTGCCCGGGAAAAACTGCTGGCGACTATTGCCAGGATGCTAATAGAATATACGCAG
>CAWJVS010000008.1:0-91601 GCA_963846335.1 uncultured Bacteroidales bacterium | reverse complement strand
GAATTGTAAACTTAAGCCCTGCCATTAATAAAGGTAAAAAAGAATCTTTAATTATATTTAATATTCTTAGTGTTTGCTCATCAAAATTCATCTTATCACCCTCTTATTTTGATACATCTGTACCAAACCATTTATCTGAAATTTTTAAATAAGTCCCATCTTCTTTCATATCAGCAAATGCTTTATTAACTGCATCTACTAATTCTTTATTTCCTTGATTAAACATAATTCCACTTGGCTGTGCATTACCTTCCTCATCAACAACCTTTATAGCAAGATCTGGCTTTTGCTTTTTAAGGTCAAGGTAAGATAGGCTATCATTAACTGTGGCATCTACTCTTTTAGAAACTAAAAGATCAATTGATTGATTAAAGCTATCAACTGGTTCAAGCATGACACCATTAGTTTCTGCAATTTGAGCTAAGTTACTAGTTAATGATTGCGCCGATTTCTTTCCCTTTAAATCTTCAAAACTTTTGATAGTATTATCATCAGAATTTACTATAAGTACTGCTTTTGAAACTATATATGGATCTGAAAAATCATATTTTTCTTCTCTTTCCGGTTTGATTCCAACTTGATTAACTATCATATCAAATCTCTTTGCATCAAGTCCTGCTAAAAGACCATCCCACTTTGTTTCCACAAATTCTGGTTTTACTCCAAGACGATTAGATACTTCCGCTGCAATTTCAACATCAAAGCCAGTTAATTTTCCTGATTTGTCATGGAATGTATATGGTGCATAAGTCCCCCTCAGTACCAATACGTAATTTACCTTCACTTTTTATTTTTGATAATAAATCATTTGACTCAGTGTTTTTACTACTACTTGTTCCACATCCTACAAGACCTACCGATGCTATTAATAAAGTACTGATTAATACAGCTAATTTCTTCATATTTATTCCTCCTAGTATTCATATACGTTTAGTATGTTATTGATTGTTATAATACCATAGCCCTTCTTTTATTGCAATATATATTTTCAATATTAATATGTAGCTTAATTTTAATAGAATGTACTAGTTCTACTGATGAGAACGTAGTAAAAGGGCAGATATTATCCACCCCTCTACTTAATTATATTTTAAAAGGAAAATTTTTAGACAATAGCCATTCCACCATCAACAAGGATATGTTGAGAAGTTACGTAGCTAGATGCCATCTTCAGAAAGGTAAAGTATTGCTACCGTTAAGCTCACCCTTTTTCCCTGGTCTGCCTGCCGGAGACATTGTATTATAGGCATTCATAAATGCATCATGCTTAAATAATGTACCTGCTGTCATTTCAGATTCAAAAAGACCAGGTCCAATGGAGTTAACTGTAATGCCATTTTCCATATAGGTCGCTGCCATCCCCATAGTTAATCCTCTTACTGCCGCCTTAGAAGCATTATATGAATGACGAACAAGAGCTAATCCCTTATTTGCAACCACTGCGTTTATGGATGCAATATTAACAATTTTCCCATAATTTCTTTCAGTCATATGAGGTATAACATATTTACACATTAAGAATATTCCTTTTACGTTAATATCCATAACCTTGTCCCAAGTTTCAACTGTCATAGTTTCCACTGATCCAACAGTTGCAACCCCAGCATTATTAAGAAGGATATCAACTCTTCCAAAGTTATTAATAACCTCTTGCACAGCTAATTTTACACTCTCTTCATCAGCAACATCGCACTGCACTGCAATTGCTCTTCTGCCAGTAGCTTCAATTTCTTTTGCAAGTTCTTCAAGTTTATCTTTCCTTCTTGCAAGTAGTGCAACATCTGCCCCTTGCTTTGCATAAGCTCTTGCGGCATCTGCACCTAGGCCACTAGAAGCTCCAGTAATAATTGCAACTTTTCCGGTAAGATCAAATAAATTACTCATAAATATCATTCCTTTCTAGTAACTATTCAGCTACTAACACTAATTGTAAAATACATCCAATTAAATAACAATACCTTATCAGAAAATAATTAATTATTTTAATCTCCAAGGTTTTCCTATTCCATTTTAGGTTTCGGGATTATCTCCTTTTGTCCAATAATTTTAAATGTAAATTTTATTATTATAAATAATTACTTCGCCTTCAATATAAGTTACATCTGGATACCATTTTTTATTATCCATTGCTGATTCAGCAATTATTACTTTCGCATAAAGATCATTTAAAATATTAAAATTGGTGATTTCATTTACTTTTTCTTGTAATATTTTATGTTATTAATTGTTTTAATCGGTAAACCTGTCATACTAGAATTATTATAGATTTCTATTTTGCCGTTAAATTGAGGGGTGCTTTTATCTTTTAATTCCCAGGAAATATTCAGCATACCATTATCCTAACTATTATTTTTAATATCAAAATCTAAATCTCCAAAATTAGGTTTACTTGGTTTATTGCTCCTTTCTTTAATATATATTTTATATTTTTATAAATAATTATAACCATTCCACTATATTAATTAGTTTTATTGTCGATATAACTAATAGAGATATTGACCAATACAATACCCCTAAAATATATTAATTAAACTAAAATCGAATCAACTGAACCTGAAGTTAAAATAGATTTTATGCGGTAAATGTCATTTATACCTATAACAATATATTATAAAACCATCTATATTTTGAATTTATTTACAATAATTTATAAGCTTGTAATAAGCCATATTTTTCACACTGTCTACAATTATGTAAAATATTCGATGTTTTTTTAGTATTTTGAATATTAATTATTGAACACTGGCTTTATGTTGTTCTCCCCTAGGATTTTTATAAGACCAAAGAATCATTGCTTTAAACATGAATATAAAGTAAAATTATCGCTAATTCTATACTATAAACTTATTTAATAAAAATGGAGGCTAATACAAAATGGAAACTTATATTTTTCCTATTAAAATAGCTATGATAACATTTCCAATTTTAGCTATGTTTATTACGGTTCCTTTTAGTTTATATCAATATGTAAAATATGGATATATAAATAAATTTAGGACTCTAATCCTATATTCATTCTTATTATATTTATTATGTGCTTATTATCTAGTAATATTGCCACTACCTGCTACTACTGATGTCCGTAGCTTGCAAGGAGAAGGGACTCAACATGCTCAATTAATACCCTTTAATTTTATTATTGATATTTTAAAAGAAACTAATGTTATATTTTCTAAACCTTCTACATACATAAATATCCTTAAAGAAAGAGCTTTTTTACAAGCTGCTTTTAATGGAATTTTACTTATGCCAATAGGCATTTACTTAAGATATTATTTTAAAAAGGATTTAAAGAAAACTCTATTAATAACTTTTTTAGTTTCACTATTTTTTGAACTTACACAACTTACCGGCTTATATGGTATATATAATGCTCCATATAGAATTTTTGACCTAGATGATTTAATATTAAATACTTTTGGTGGATTCTTAGGATATTTAATAGCTCCATTATTTACATACTATATTCCTAGATCAAATACCTTAGATAATAATGTAGATTTACAAAGCCTTAAAGTAGGTTATATACGAAGATTTTTTGCATTCTACACCGATTGGTTTATACTAGGACTTATTCCTTTTATTGATTCTAATTTATTTATGGAGAGTCTAACTATATTTACTTACTTTATTTTACTTGTTTATTTAACCAATGGTAAAACTATAGGAAAATTTTTATGTAGAATACGAATACAAGGAAAAGATGAACGACTATCTTTTAAAGAAGTATTTATACGGTATGGAATTCTTTACTATGGAATATTTGGTGTGAATAAAATTTTATTTACTGCTATTGATTTAAATAAAATTGAATATGCTAATTATGTTATTGTCATTATGCTTATAGCTATAGTAATTGACTTATTAATATTAGTACACTTTGTACTAAGTGTACTAAAGAAAGATAATATGTTATTTTATGAAAAATTCAGCAATACCAAAAATATCATTTCATAATATTAAAACAAGAAATATTTTTGAAAGTATCAATTAAAAGATTCATTTAAAAATTATATAAAAAAGAGTATATCTATTAATGATACTAATATCATTTAAATAGATATACTCTTTTTTTTATTTCACCCCTGGGGTGTAGTTAATTGAATAAATGGTAAACATTACACCCCAGGGGTGAAATGAAATTCTCTGCCTTTATTCACATTGATAAACTAAATTATAATCCTCTTCTTTTATCTCATAAATTTTCTCTAAATCCTCTGATAGTATTTCATCAATATTTCCATCCATATAAAATCTGACTCCAATTCCACAACTTGATGACAATTTTCTTGGTATTGGGGAAGTTTCAGTTTTTATATCCTTATCTTTTAAAAACCTATTATACTTAATCGCTCCAGAATGAGTGAAAAATAAAGCTATATAATTCATTTAAATTAACCTCGTCTACTTTCTTATCTTAAGTAAAATATCCTCATCTTTTGATTCTATTGTTACCTTATAACCAATACCTTCACAATAACGTATTATGTTCTGCTTAGCAGTATTACAATCAACTAATATATCTATTCCTTTCTTGTCTTCTACTAATCCTTTTTTTGTTAACACTACAGGTTGCGGACAAGATAAACCCCTTCCATCAATTAATATCAACTTTTACATCCCCTTTCTTTTTGAAACTCAATTTTAAATCACTATTAATAATAGATATTCCTACTATTACTACAATTCCTATTATTACTGCAACTCTACCATTGAAAGTAGTTCCCTTTGCACTAGATGCTAATCCAAAGTTATGAACAAATGCAGCTCCAACAGCTAACCCTATAATAGTTATAACCGAATCTATATTTCCTTCTCCAGCTAATATTAACTGTCTTAACGGACAACCACCTAAAAGCACTGAAGCATAACCTACAAGTACCATTCCAAGAAAATTCCACATTCCATCTGTATGAGCAATTGCCTGTGCTTCAAATCCAAGTTTAAAAGATCCCAAAAACAAGTTTCCTACTAATACTGTTACTATTATAGCTACAAAACCTGATAATAAATACCAATCCTTAAATAGAACCACATCTCTTATTCCACCAACAGTACATAATCTAGTTCTTTGTGCTAAAGCTCCTACTATTAATCCCGCTGATAATGCTAACCATATAGGTGCATGTAAGCTTCCCGGACCTTCTTTACTAAACAATATAAAAGCTGGTGCACATAAAAGTAATGATAATAATATAACGTTTACTATTGGAAACATAGTTCCCTCTAATTTAGTTAATTTATAACTTCTCTTAAGGGTAAATCCATTGTTAAGAAAATACACTCCTAATTTTCCTCATTAAATGTTGTTATCGTTTCTTTCTCAATTGATATTGAATCAATTATATTCATTGAATGAATTACTGTATCAAGGGTGAAGAAAAAGGTATATCCGCACTCCTTCGACAGCAGGTGCGGATAACTGCTGTAGATGAAGCCCACGGTATCATTTATCCCGTTTATCCTGATGACCAGTTTCCGCTCCTGTTCTTCGGCATACAGCGGGAATTCAACACTTTTTAAATTCGGAAGTTTATCATATATTTCAAGGGTATCCATATTAACCCCGTAGAGGGTCACACTGTCGGGAGCAAGCGTTTTGCCCGTTTCCATACTGTAAAAAGTTCCTTTCACTCTTGATTCTGTCTCATCGAAACATGACCCGGCTGTGCAGGAATTCAGATACAAGCCTGGAAAGGCCAGTAAAAGCAGCAGGATTACATGATAAAGTTTTCTCATCAATCGCAGGAAAGGGTCAAAATTACAAAAATTACCGTGTCATAAGCAAAAATACCGGGAAATCAGCCAGGATACAGTGATCATTGCTCAGAGCTTCTGCAGGAGCAATTCTGCTTTTTTGAAAGCATTTCCGAATCCTTTCGGATTTTTCCCGCCTGCCGTTGCGAGGAAAGGCTGGCCTCCGCCTCCGCCGTTAATTTCTCCTGCAATTTCCTTAATTATGGCGACAGCACTCAGATTATTCTCCTTTACAAGTTTATCGCTGACCATCACAAGCAGATTGGCTTTGTCTCCATTTTCAGAGCCAATGACCAATACCGTATTGTCAGATGAGTTTCTGACCTGGTAGGCAATATTCTTAAGAATTTCAGCAGAATCGGCCTGAATCTTTCCGGATACAAATCTGATATTATTTATGATGACTGCCTTATCTTCAAGTTCTTTCAGCATTATGGCTGCGGAATGAGCCTGGTATTTCTCAACAGACTTTTTTAATAATGAGTTTTCAGCGAGCAGTTTTTCAACACTTTCACTTACGCTTCCCGTACTTTTCAGCAGGGCAGCTATCTCCTCGATCTGATTCAGTTTTTCATTGATATATTCCTCAGCTTTCGATGCAGTAACAGCTTCAATCCTCCTTATTCCGGCTGCTATGGCGCTTTCTGAAATAATTTTTACCATTCCTATGGTACCGGTCGATTTTACGTGTGTTCCTCCGCACAGTTCCACTGAATCGCCAAATTCGACAACCCTGACAGTATCTCCGTACTTTTCGCCGAAGAGTGCAATCGCTCCCATTGATCGTGCCTTCTCAATCGAAATGCCGTTAGTAATCCTGCATGTATTATTGTCCCTTACCATTCTGTTTACCAGGTGTTCTATACCGGACAGTTCCTCCCTGGTGAGCCTGCTGAAATGGCTGAAGTCAAAACGAAGCCTGTCAGGAGTCACAAGTGATCCTTTTTGTTCTACATGATTTCCAAGTACGGTTCTCAGTGCATTATGGATTAAATGTGTTGCTGTATGGTTGTTTGCAGTCATAAGTCGTTTTCCTGTGTCAACTGCTGCCCTGAAGGGCTGCGATGGATCGGCTGGCAGGTTTCCGGCAATGTGGATTATCAGATTATTCTCTTTAAAAGTATCTCTTATGATAATTCTTTCCATCGTGGAAATTATCACGCCGGTATCGCCTACCTGGCCTCCAGACTCCGCATAAAATGGTGTTTTATTGAATACAAGGTTGTAATTTTCCTTGCCTTTGACCTTCACCATGCGGTATTTTGTAATCAATACATCGTCTTCAAATTTATCGTATCCTGTGAATTCAGTTCCTTCGATATCCCTTACGACTGTCCAGTCGCCGGCAGTCACTGTTGCATCTTCCCTGGAGCGTTCCTTCTGGTTTTTCATTTCCTCTTCAAACCCCCTGAAATCAAGATTCAGGTCGTTCTCCCTGAGTATGAGTTGTGTAAGGTCAACAGGGAAACCAAAGGTGTCATACAATTCAAATGCAACTTTACCGGGCAGTGTATCTTTTTTCTCCTTTCTGAGATCGCCGATCATTATTTCAATCATTTTCAGCCCTTTGCCAAGTGTCTTCAGAAAGGCGGTCTCCTCTTCGAAAATAATCTTTGATATCTGCACCCTGCCTGCATTGAGTTCCGGATACTGTTTACCCATAGTGTCTGCAAGCATTGGTACAAGCTTGTAAATAAATGGCTCTTCAATATCCAGGTTGTTATAGCCATATCTTACTGCCCGGCGGAGAATGCGTCTTATTACATAGCCTGCTTTATTGTTGGAGGGAAGCTGTCCGTCTGCTATGGAAAATGCCACAGCCCTGAGGTGATCAGCAACTACCCTGAGGGCGATATCCCATTTCTCATTTTTACCGTACTCCTTGCCGGTTATTGCTGAGATCTCCTTAATTACTGACTGAAAAAGATCGGTTTCGTAATTTGATTTTTTACCCTGAACAACCATGCATAGTCTTTCAAATCCCATCCCTGTATCAACGTGTTTTGAGGGTAGCTGTTCAAGTATGCCATCAGACCGGCGGTTGTATTGAATGAACACCAGATTCCAGATCTCTATTACATGCGGGTGTCCTTTATTAACAAGGTCTTTGCCGGGTATTTTCCTGCGCTCTTCCTCATCCCTTATGTCAACATGAATTTCTGAGCATGGTCCGCATGGTCCTGTCTCTCCCATCTCCCAGAAGTTATCTTTCTTTGATCCCTCTATTATCCTGCCTGCAGGGTTCGAAAAACACTTTTCCCAGTATGTGTATGCTTCATCATCACGAGGTACACTATCCTCATTATTGCCTTCAAATACGGTTGCATAAAGCCTGTCTTCGGGTATACCAAGCCTTCCGGCAAGAAATTCCCAGCTCCATTCAATAGCTTCCTTTTTAAAATAATCCCCGAATGACCAGTTCCCGAGCATTTCAAACATGGTGTGGTGATAGGTGTCATGTCCAACCTCTTCGAGATCATTGTGTTTGCCTGATACTCTGAGGCACTTCTGCGAGTTTGCCACTCTTTTATTCACAGGCTGCTGATTCCCCAGGAAAATATCCTTGAACTGATTCATCCCTGCATTTGTAAACATCAGAGTGGGATCGTTTTTGACAACCATAGGTGCAGACGCGATTATATAGTGACCTTTCGATTCGAAAAATTCAAAAAACAATTGCCTCAATTCCTGTGCCTTCATTTTAATAATCATTGAGTTAAATAAAAAAACTTTAAAATTGGCTTGTAAAATTAGTTTATTTGATTTAGATTTGTCCTTTGCGATAAAAGAAATTCAAAACTGTCTGCCTTTGCCGCGTAAGAGTAAATACGTTCTTGACTTAACTGATCTGCAGTACAAGCAGATCAGGCTGCCGTGGAAAACAAGGATATTTCGTCTCTTTGCCTGGTTTGCAGTATCTGTACTTGTTACATTATTGTATGTTTCCATTTTCAGAAGCCTTTTTGGCTCACCCAAGGAAAAACTTCTGGCAATGCAGGTGGAAAACCTTAAGCTTCAATACTCTATAATTGGCAGGGAACTTGACAATTCAATTGCCGCACTTAATAGTTTCAGGCTTTCTGATGACAGGCGCTATCGCCCGATACTTGATATGGATAGTGTGCCTGAATCGTACAGAAGGGCAGGATACGGGGGTGTTGACAGGTACAGGGATCTTACAGGATATATGAATTCGGATCTTCTCATTTCATATAAGTCGAAGATCGAAGATATTAAGAACAGGGCAAATATTCAGAAGGAGTCGTTTGAATCAATTGCAGAGATGTCTGTCGAATGGAAGAGGGAAGTAGATCATCAGCCCCTGATCAGTCCTGTTGATGTAAAATATCGCCTTGGTGACGGATTCAGGTTCAGGGAAATTCATCCTGTATATGGAACTCCCAGGATGCATTATGGTCAGGATTTTTCAGTTCCCTACGGGACTGATGTTTATGCAACAGGCGACGGGAAAGTTATTGAATCGGGCTGGAATTCAGGCGGTTTTGGAAATTATATAGTGATAGACCACGGATATGGACTTCAGTCAACATATGGTCATCTGAGCCAGATTAAGGTTTCAAAGGGAGTGAATGTAAAGAGGGGTGACCTGATCGGATTGAGCGGAAATACCGGAACCTCTTCCGGTCCTCATCTGCATTATCAGATTAACCAGTTCGGAGAACATAAAAACCCTGTGAACTTTTTCAATAATGATATTTCAGAAGATGAGTATAATGAGATGATCCAGACGCTCGGATCAATATCAAAATTAAGATAATATCATTCTTCAGTGATTCCATTCGTATAAAATCACTACCCTCAGGCCAATGATTTTCATTATTTTCAGAATTGATTTATCTTTGCCGAATTATGCCACGAACAAAATATAAATTTAATCCTGATTCTCTGAGCTTTGACAAGATAAGGCTTGGCATTGGAGAACTTTTACTGAGGTTTCTGGCTTATCTGATCGGATCAGTAATTATTGCAGTAATTTACTGGATAATCTTTGCCGCATTCTTCGACTCTCCGAAAGAAAAAGCCCTGGAACGTGAAGTAGAACAACTCACCATTCAATATGACCTTATTAACAGGGAGATGCAGAATATAGAGAATGTCCTTGACGACCTCCAGAAGACGGATGACAATCTCTACAGGACCATATTTGAGGCAGAACCAATACCGGCTACATTGAGAGAAGGCGGCGTCGGCGGTGTGAACAGGTATAAATCACTTGAAGGTTACAGAAACTCCAATCTTGTCATTGAGACAGCAAACAGGCTCGATAAGATCAGAAAGAAGGTATATTTACAGTCCAAATCATTTGATGACCTCATTATTCTTGCCAGAAACAAGGAGGATATGCTGAGGTCTGTACCGGCCATAATTCCTATTTCCGGAAAAGATCTGACCCGTATTGCTTCCGGTTTCGGGCTGAGGATACATCCGATATATAAAATTATCAAATTCCACAGTGGCATGGATTTCACTGCCCCCGCAGGCACCGAGGTATTTGCTTCCGGCAATGGTGTAGTGGCCTCCGTCCAAACCTCCCAGAGAGGTCTTGGTAAAAATATTGTAATTGATCATGGTTTCGGATATACCAGTATCTATGCTCACCTGAGCAATTTTAACGTCAGGGCTGGACAGAAAGTCCAGCGAGGAGATGTGATAGGTTTTGTCGGAAATACAGGCACCTCAATAGCAAATCATCTGCACTATGAGATCAAACTGAACGGGACGAACGTTGATCCTGTCAACTATTATTTTGAAGATCTTAGTCCGGCTGAATACGAAAGAGTGGTTGAAATTGCATCCAAGACCGGTCAGTCATTTGATTAGGTTTTTTTAAGAAATAATATGACTAAATCACTTAAGCTAATTCTCCTCCCTTTATCTTTGCTGATCAGTTTCAATACCGCGTATGCTTCACCTTCGCATAATGGCGACTCGACGATTACTCCCGGCAACAGCTCCCCGCAACGTATAGTATCCATAACCGGAGTTGGCGATATCATGCTCGGATCAGCATTTCCTGATACCAGAATCCTTCCACCCTCAGATAATCCTTTTTTGCTTCTTGAAAGTGTTGCCGATACGCTTTCAGCCTCGGATATTACTTTTGGAAACCTCGAGGGTTCATTCCTTGACTACGGAGAACCCTGGAAAAAATGCAGGGATACCACCATTTGCTACCTGTTCAGAATGCCCGAAAGGTATGTTTCGGCACTCACATCTTCCGGCTTTGATATTCTGAGTCTGGCTAATAACCATTTCGGTGATTTTGGCGTACCGGGAAGGACGAGAACAAAACAGATTCTCGATTCTGTTGGCATATTCTACGCCGGCCTTGTCGAACATCCATGGTCGATCTTCCGGAAAGATTCAATCCTTTATGGTTTTTGTGCCTTTGCTCCAAACGCGGGAACTGTTAATCTGAATGAAACAGAAAAGGCTGCAGCCATAGTCAGAATGTTGTCAGATACATGCGATATAGTTATTGTCTCCTTTCATGGCGGAGCTGAAGGCGCTGATTTTCAGAATGTACCCAGGACCATGGAAATTTTCCATGGCGAGAACAGGGGAGATGTATATCTTTTCGCCCATACAATGATCGACAATGGCGCTGATGTTGTGTTTGGACACGGACCCCATGTCACACGGGCAATTGAGGTTTACAGGGATCGCTTTATTAGCTACAGCATGGGTAATTTTTGCACCTATGGCAGAATAAATCTTGCAGGTCCGAACGGTCTGGCTCCAATTGTAAAGGTAAATGTTGACACAAGCGGGAGATTTCTCTCGGGCAGAATCGTTCCGGCGTACCAGACATGGCCTGGCGGAGTTAAATATGATTTTAACAGGAGGGTCATTAAAAAAATGCAGACATTAATGGCTGTTGATTTTCCGGACGCAATAATTGATCTCTCCGTGAATGGTGATATTTCTTATAAGTAATTGCTATGCCGTACAAGGAAATAAAGATAGAAAAGCTCTATTATTCTATTGGAGAAGTTGCTGAGATGCTGGAAGTACCGGTTTCAACCGTCAGGTTCTGGGAAAATGAGTTCGACATTCTGAAGCCCATGAAGAACAAAAAGGGTAACAGGCTGTTCACTCCGATGGACATTAAAAACCTGAGGATAATTCATCACCTGATCAAAGAGGAAGGGATGACACTGGCCGGAGTAAAGAAGAAACTTTCTGAGAAGTGGGATGAGACTGACCATAAGTTTGAAATAACCGAATCGCTGGAGAAGATCAAATCGATGCTCCTCGATATAAAAGACAGTATGTAGTAATAAATTTGTTTCATTTGTCCCAACTGCCCCCCTGCGGGGTGTAGAAAAAGTCCTCTGTGGAACTCTGTGTCACCTCTGTGCTCTCTGTGTAAGTTCTTAACTAACTGTTACACTACAGAGAATTCATAGAGACACACAGAGAAAAATAACGTAGAATCTGATTTTTCAACACCCCCTAATAAATATTTGGAAACAGAATTAGCCCCCCTCTGGGGGGAATGGGGGGCAGGGACGAGGAGGAAGGGGGCAAAAGTCACAGAGAAAAGCAAGCATGAAACTTTCAGAAATTTGTAAATATCTAGATACGGAAATTCCTGTCTCATTCCAGGAAGAATACGATAATTCAGGATTGCAGATCGGGTTTCCCCATAGTGATGTCTCATCTGCTTTATTGACAATTGATATTACTGAAGAGGTGATCGATGAAGCTGTAAAAAAAGGATGTAACCTGATTATTTCTCATCATCCTCTGATCTTTAAGGGTTTAAAAAAAATTACCGGACGATCCTCAACCGAAAGACTGATTGTCAGGGCAATAAAAGAAGATATAGCAATTTATTCAGCACATACAAACCTTGATGTTGCCGGTTTCGGGGTAAGCAGAAAGATGGCATCAAAGCTGAATCTTAAGAATGTTAAGGTTTTGGTTCCTTTAAAGAACCGGTTGCTGAAACTTGTGACATTCATTCCGGAATCCCATCTTGAAAAGGTGAGAGCCGCACTGTTCGAAGCTGGTGCCGGAGTTACCGGGAATTATGATAAGTGCGCCTTCACTGTTGCAGGGATGGGTAGTTTCAGAGCCGGAGAAAACGCAAATCCTTTTGTCGGAGAGACTGGAAAGACCCATTATGAGAATGAGATAAGGTTCGAGACAGTTCTCTATTCTCATAATAAGCCGGATGTAATACAAGCACTCCTTGCCGCCCATCCTTATGAAGAGGTTGCCTATGATCTTTACACTCTCGAAAATGACAGCCATGAAACGGGCATGGGATGCACAGGAGAATTTGATCAGCCGGTTTCTGAATCTGATTTTCTGAACCTTATCTCTTCAACTTTTAGTCAGGGCTGTGTAAAATATTCGAATCTGACCGGGAGGAAGGTGAAAACAGTTGCACTTTGCGGAGGTTCCGGCGCATCTCTTATCGGTGATGCAATCGGTTCAGGAGCTGATGCTTTTGTGACAGCCGATATTAAGTACCATAATTTTTTTGATGCGGATAATAAGATCCTTTTGGTTGATCCGGGACATTTTGAAAGCGAAAAATTCACAACTGAGATTTTATACGACCTAATTATCAAAAAATTCCCTAAATTTGCAGTCCGGTTTTCAGAAACAAATACAAATCCGATAAATTATTTGTAAAAATGGAAAAAGTAAAATCACATGAGTCTGATATTTCTGTAGAAGAGAGATTAAGAGCATTATATAGCCTGCAGCTGGTTGATTCTGAGATTGATAAAATTAAGACACTGAGAGGCGAATTACCCCTTGAGGTACAGGATCTGGAAGATGAAATTGCAGGCCTTGAGACCAGGCTGGGCAACCTTAAGGAGGAGGTTGTCAACCTTGAAAAATCTGTTTCAAAGAAGCATAATGAGATAACTGATGCCGAAGCCCTTATTAAAAAGTATGAAGAACAGCAGAAAAATGTAAGAAATAACAGGGAATTTGATTCCCTCTCAAAGGAAATTGAATATCAGAATCTGGAAATTGAATTGTTCAACAAGAAAATCAAGGAGTTCAATTTTCAGATAGAGGAAAAAAAGGTGGTTATTGGTGAATCTGAAGTAACTCTTTCAGAGCGTAAAACTGATCTTGAAAATAAAAAGTCAGAACTTGACGAAATTATTTCCGATACCCAGAAAGAAGAAGAGGGGCTGTACAAGAAACTTGAGACGATCGAAGAAATAATCGAAGACAGGTTACTTACTGCCTATAAGAGAATCCGCGCCAATGCACGCAATGGTCTTGCTGTTGTGCCTGTTCAGAGGGATGCCTGCGGAGGTTGCTTCAACCAGATTCCGCCTCAGAGGCAGCTGGATATAAAATCAAGAAAGAAGATTATAGTATGCGAGTATTGCGGAAGGATACTTGTAGATGATGAAATTATAAAAGAGGGTCATTTGTAATAGTTGTGACTTTTGAAAACAAGAAAGCTGACTCATGCATAGTCAGCTTTCTTGTTTGTATACCCCCTCGCCCTTCGGGCACTCCCCTTGGAAGGCATAGCCGTCAAGTTAAGGGGTATGAAGAAGGTTTTACAGGGAAGATCAATTGAGGCAAACGGATTTAAATCTTGAAATTCAGGTAGTTCGTAATACTTTCCCCTCCTTCAAAAGCTAATCTTTCATCACCTCTATTTAATGTTATAAAAACATTATCTAATAATAAATTAGCATGTCATTCCGAGCGCAGCGAGGAATCTTCCGGACCATTCAAAGTATTTTGGAATAATGATTAGCGGGTTTAAAGTTGTTTGGAAGATAAAATGTGTATAAAGATTAGCTTCAAAAGGAGGAGAGACTTTTTCTAAACTCCATATTTACAATTCTACTCTAAGCTTGACGGCTATGCCTTGGCAGGGGGAGAAATTCTTCGTATTAAAGCATTCAAATTAAGAGAGTGTTTTTCTCCCCCGTGGAGGAGATGCCACGAAGCGGCAAAGGGGGTTTCATAGTTTAAAAAAAATTACCTTTGCATTGTAATATTCAATCTAATCTTATGACCAATAACGATTTTAAACGATTGATTGCAGAAGGAATCCCATCGGAACTTCCTGAAATAAAGTCATACGATCAGAATATTAATCATGCCCCCGGAAGAAAAGATATACTTAACAGTGTTGAAAAAAGACTCGCCGTAAAAAATGCGCTGAGATATTTCCCTGAAAGATTTCACCGCTTGCTGGCCCGCGAATTCGCACGGGAACTAGCAGATTACGGCAGGATTTATATGTACCGTTTCAGGCCAGATTATGAGATTAAGGCACGGAATATCGATGAATATCCCTGCAGATCCAGGAGTGCTGCTGCAATAATGCTGATGATATCAAACAATCTTGATAATGCTGTGGCACAGCATCCGCATGAACTGATAACCTATGGAGGTAATGGAGCTGTCTTTCAGAACTGGGCTCAGTACCGGCTGACGATGAAATATCTTTCTGAAATGACCGATGAACAGACCCTTGTAATCTATTCGGGGCATCCTCTCGGACTCTTTCCTTCACACAGTTATGCCCCGAGAGTTGTGGTTACAAATGGTATGGTAATACCTAATTATTCCTCACAGGATCACTGGGAGAAGTTCAATGCCATGGGTGTATCACAGTATGGACAGATGACTGCCGGGTCATACATGTATATCGGGCCTCAGGGTATAGTTCACGGTACCGCAATAACACTATTGAATGCCGGAAGAATGATAAGCATTCCCGGAGATCCGGTAGGCACACGGCTTTTTGTCTCCTCCGGTCTGGGAGGGATGTCCGGAGCTCAGCCAAGGGCAGCCAGCATAGCTGGCATTGTTTCAGTCATTGCCGAGGTCAATCCGAAAGCCATCCGGACAAGATATCAGCAGGGATGGGTAGATGAAGTTTACAGGGATATGAAAAAGCTTGTTAAAAGGATCAGGCAGGTAATTTCATCCGGTAAGGTTGTTTCAATTGCCTATGAAGGCAACATAGTTGATTTATGGGAGACATTTGCCAGTGAAAATATTAAAATCGATATCGGTTCTGATCAGACCTCGCTTCATAATCCATGGTCCGGAGGATATTATCCCGCGGGTTACAGTTTTGAGGAATCAAACCGGATGTTGGCAAATGATCCGGAAAAATTCAGGGAAGCAGTTTGTGTTTCGCTGCGGAGGCAGGTTGAAGCAATCATCAGCCACACAAACCGCGGCACCTATTTTTTCGATTATGGAAATGCATTCCTTCTTGAGGCTTCCAGGGCAGGAGCTGATGTGTTGATGCCTGATGGCGGATTCAGGTATCCGTCTTATGTTCAGGATATTATGGGACCACTTTGTTTTGATTACGGATTTGGCCCATTCAGATGGATCTGTTGTTCCAACGATCCTGCTGATCTTGCCGTTACCGATATGATTGCAATGGAGCAACTTTTAAGGCAGGCTGAAACTGCTCCTGATCAGATAAAGATGCAACTGAAGGATAATATTCACTGGATAAAAGAAGCCTCCGGAAACAATCTGGTGGTTGGTTCCCAGGCAAGGATCCTTTATGCTGATTCAGAAGGCAGGATAGCTATTGCAGAAGCATTCAACAATGCAATTGCAAAAGGGGAGGTCACTGCGCCAGTGGTAATCGGCAGAGACCATCACGATGTGTCGGGAACCGATTCCCCATTCAGGGAAACATCCAATATTTACGACGGTTCAAAGTTCACAGGCGACATGTCGGTTCAAAACGTTATCGGCGATTCATTCCGTGGGGCAACATGGGTATCGTTGCACAACGGAGGAGGAGTCGGATGGGGCGAGGTTATTAACGGCGGATTTGGCATGGTGCTTGACGGATCAGCCGATACAGGGAATAAGCTCAGGATGATGCTTCACTGGGATGTAAACAACGGGATAGCCAGAAGAAGCTGGGGAAGAAGCAGGGAGGCCATGTTTACACTAAAAAGGGAGATGGAGAGAACACCTGGTCTGGTAGTGACAATTCCTTATTTAGCCGATGATAAATTAATTGACGAGGTTCTGGGGGAATGAATCTCCGCTTCGCTTCGATAACCGCTGGCGCGGGTTTGTAACCCGTGCCAAAAGTGCTAATAATCAATCTATTATAGCACGGATTGCAAATCCGCGCAATCTAAGGGAAATCCGCGCTATCTAAGGGTAATCGGTAATCAGAATAATCCTTTGGATAACATGACGAGCATGCATTCATTAACAACTTCTATACCCCTTTTGGATGCCATTGCAGCAAGTTCCGGATTGATTGTCCCGGGATTAAATATAATCCTTCTGGGGTTTAGCGACAGAATAAAGTGGTAGTATGCTTTCTGATTTATCGCCGACAGGTAGAGGGTTACAGTATGTATCCCCTCTATGTCGTCCGGAATTCCTTTCCTGATCCTGACATCGCCCAGATCAGCTTCCCTTCTGCCTATCGCAACAACAGGTATATTATTTTTCTGAAGGCTCCTGATTGCGTCGTATGAAAATCTTTCAGGTTTGGGACTTGCCCCAAGGACCAGAGTTGTCTTTATCATAACCGGCCAATTAGCAGTTATTGCATTATTTCCCGGAAAGTAAAACTACGGCTATGGCCATAATTCCCTCTTCTCTTCCCGTGAATCCCAGTTTTTCGGTGGTTGTAGCTTTAATTGCCACATTATCCTGTGCTGTTCCGAGAATTTCAGATATGGTAAATTGCATTTCTGTGATGTACGGGGAAATTTTCGGATTCTCAAGGCATACTGTACTGTCAAGGTTAATAATTTCATAACCCTTTTCGCTTACCAGATCAAAGACCCTTCTCAGAAGCTTTTTGCTGTCGATGTCTTTGAATTCCGGGCTGCTGTCGGGGAAATAATATCCGATATCATGCAGTCCTGCTGCTCCAAGAAGGGCATCGCAGATTGCATGCAGGAGAACGTCTCCGTCAGAGTGAGCGACACAACCTTTTTCGGATGGTATCTTAATGCCTCCGAGCCATAAATTCAGACCTTTTTCAAGCCGGTGGAAATCAATCCCCTGGCCTATTCTGATTTTCATCCTTTTGGCTTGGTCTCGACTTTCGGATTGATAAAATCAAATGCCAGGGAGAAGCGCAATGTTCTGGCAAGAGGATTGTTTTGTGTAGTCGGTATAAGATAGGAGAAATCAAGAGCAAAGATATTTAGTCTGAATCCGGCGCCTACTGTAAAGTATTTCCGGTTTCCCTTGGTCTCATGCTCATGAAAATATCCTGTTCTTACCGAAAACTGTTCATTATACCAGTACTCAACGCCCAGTGCATACTGAATTTCATGCATCTCCTCCTTGAAACCGCCCGGAGCATCATAGAATGAGTGGAGTAAGGCAACCGGAACAGATACGTTAGGATCCATTCCATCAACAATATTCCCGTCGGTATCATAAACCGGAGGTGTGGGTACTAATAGTTTATTAAGGTCGAGAGTGAGCGTAAGCTTATTGTGCGGATCGATGAATAATGATCCGGCAGTTCCGACACGCAGATTCATTGGTATAAAGTCGGCTACCTGTGCATCCGAATATGTCATCTTTGAGCCGATGTTCGAAAAATTAAATCCGAATCCCCATAAACCGTCTTTGCTGCCGAGACTTATCTCTTTCTGGTAAAGTCCTGATATATCAGCCGCAAAGGAAATTCCTGGTTTTGTGGCAGCACCTCCCGAATAGGATCCGCCGGTAAGGTTTGAATATATGAACCGGAATGCCACACCTCCCGAGAAGTGTTCAGTAAAGAGCCGGGAATAGGCAGCATCCATTGCAAATTCATTTGGTTTGAATACACGTTCAAGATTTCCAAAATCATCGGTAAAAGGAACATCCCCAAGAGAAGAGTAGATGAGGCTTGCACTTAACACCTGCTTGCTGTCGATTCTCCAATATCCTGACAATAAGGCAATATTAATGTCCGGAACAAGATTCCTGAGCCATGGCGTATAGGATAATCCAATGCCACCCTTTCCGTCGATAAAGGCAAACTTTGCAGGATTCCAGTGCATGCTGAAGACATCAGGAGATGTGGCCACACCGGCATCACCCATACCTCCGGCCCTGGAATCAGGTGCGATTGTAAGAAACGGAACGACGGTCTGAATCGGATTAAGATCATCTTGTGAGTACAATTTTGTATTTCCGGTCAATATTACCAGAAATATCAGCATTGCAGGGGCAACTTTCTTCATGTTGTTTCTATTTAAGGATTTTACAAAATTACACCTATTTACCAATTATTAATCAATTCGGGCTCAATTAAAGAGGTGATTTTGATTATAATCAAAATATCGGTGATGAACACATTATTTTCTTCTATAAACTATTAATAACTTATATTATTGTTTGATTGTCAGAGAATGATCATTCTTCCGTAGGCGACAGAAGATTCTCCATCCCCTGCTTTAATAATTACGGAATATGGATAAACACCTTTTCCTGCCCTTTGCCCTCCTTCAGTATTGCCATCCCAGATAACCGGGGTTAGCACAAAACCTGATGATGGGACCATTGTCCTTAATATTTTAATTATTCTGCCATCGATACTGTAAATTTTTATGGTGACATCGAATTCATTATCAGGTCTGTTGTGCTGTGCACTTATTCTGGTTTCACCACTGAACGGATTAGGATAATTTATCAGGTTTGTGAGTATGAATTTTTCATCGGGTTCAGCATTAAATGAAATAGTTGCTTCTGATGAATTATTAAAATTATCCCATGCCTTAACAGTTATGGAATGAGGGCCATGGCTCATATAACCAAGGTCATATGTAATCTTTCCTTTAGTATAGTTATCGAAATCATTCTCAAAATAATCGTTAAGCACAAATGAACTGCCGCGGTCATTATCAACGAATCCGGTCAGATCATGTCCTATTGCAGAGCCCGTTGCATTGATGCCCGACTTATCCTCTATAATAGCAAGAAGCCTGGGATAGCTGCCGGTTATGCCCCCGTCCCTGAAAAGGGTGTCATTCATGTACAGTCTGATTTCAGGACCTTCATTGTCAGAAATTTCAGTATCGGTAAACCCGCCTACAATGAGATCAGTGAAATATCCGGACATGTCATCATTCTCATCGCTGGCATAATAGCTGATTTTTCCGTTACCGAAAGCATAGTCAATATCCCGGGGGACAATAAATGTAAAGTTGAACCTGCCATCCTTAGCTATCGTTTTTCCGCTGAAAATAGCATTGTTCCGGATGCTGAACTCCATTATCACGCCTCCGTCATTTGCAAGGGTTTTTACTTTCCCTGCCTTATCAAAGATCTTTGGTGAGACAACCCCGTTAAAAGTGTCAATCAAATCTCCCTTTGTATCCTCAAGATGTCCGGATATGGAAATAATCGAAAGAGCTTTAAGGCTGTCTTTGTTTTCTGACACGGAAATATTATTAATGGAGTCTGTTATAATATTGCCATGCCATGGAAAAGCGAGTCTGAGAGCCGGATCCCCCAGCAGGGTAAAGTTCCTTTTATTAGGGCTGTTTCCGGTTTTGTTTTTTGCAATTCTTATTATGTCACCCAGGCACAAGGCGTTGCCTTCCTCATCGCGGTCGAAGGCACAATCGAAAATATTCCTGTTTAAGGCATAATTGGGAGCAGAGTAAACCAGACGTGTTGTCGACATCAGTGCAATGCCGCCGCCATCTTTATTCAGGAGAACCATTTCCCCGGCCGAGGTCCTTTCTGCCATGGTCCCTGATATAATATTGATTTCCATATCATCGAAACGGCTGAATTCACATGTTGCAGTTATGAATAAGGGTAATTTTCCATCATTGCTCCATGAGTTTATATCTTCGGGTTTGACAACCCTCTCGTGAGCAAGGCCATTTTCATTCCCGTGTCCGACATAGTCGAAAACAAGACAGCCTGAATTTATACGGTCGTTGATCGCTTTGGTCGCATCGGGATATGACTGCCCGTTGGCAGAGGTAACCTGTTTGTAAGCATCGAGATAGATCTTTTCTGCATTTATAAAAGGAACACTATCCCGTAGCAGGTCCGCTAGTCCTTCAGCATCTGACATATGAGTATTTCCATCCTCATCATCCGCAGATATACACACAATATTTTTCCAATCTCCGTGCCAGGCCGGATCGAGGTATTTTTTTATTTTTGAGATCATAACTCCGGCCTGGATTGTGTCAGAAACCGGCAGGCGCCCTATCCCCAGGTCTTCGGTACCCTCCGATTCTCCCTCTCCATCTTCAAGCAGCCCATAGAAATCATCAGAGGTAAAGGAAGAGGTTGCAACATTCGAGTTTTTCGACTGGTATGTCGGGATATAATTCGGATTGTGGGGAGGCTGTGTTTTATTCTCATAAGACCCGTCTCCGAACAGAAGCAGATATTTTAACGGTTGGGCAGTCCCTTTCTGCTTCATGTATTTCATTCTTGCAAAATTTCTTATGGCACAGATATCCGGGATCCCGCCTGAAAATTCGTTATAAACCTGCCCGGGTGTGACAACCTGTGATATAAGACCTGTATTTGCCGAATGAATGGCTGAAAGTTTTTCAGCATATTCCAGGAACAGAGGGTGAGTTAAGATTATCATATCTGCAGGTGGCGATGAGTGCAGATCCTGATTGGGAATTGCATCTGACCTGATGAAAGGACTGATGGCTTTGTCATAGGTAAAAGCAATAAAAATTCTTAGGGAGTCGCTGCTGAAAGTAAATTTATTCTCATCTCCTGACCTGTTATATTGAACATATTTTGCATTAAACGGATCTGTGACATCCCAGACAACTGCGTTATTGATTTCACTTCTGATGCTGAATTCAGTGACCGTTCCGGATGATACTGATTCTGAATCAAAAAACATAGAGGTTTTCCCGCTGAAGTTATTTGATCTTCTTGCCTTAAGCTGTAAATAATCAATCCATCCGTAGGCTCCGGCTTCGCCGCTTTTGTCAAAACTTACCTGATAAACCGGCGATGGTGATCCAACCTCAGTTTTTCCGCCAGAGCCAGTGATTTCAGCATATGTGCCTGCGAAGTTACTGAGATTAACAGCAGGTACCTGTATGCTTTTTATAAGAGACGATCCTTCGGAGAGTCTGAAATTTGTCGGAACTGATGCCCTTGCAGCTACTCTGAGACTGTATTCAACTCCCTTTCCGGCAACAATATCTGTAAAACCGGGATCGATAGTAATATCCGAAATTCTCTGAAACCATTCCCTGCCTGATTTAATAAGATTATTCTGATCCTTATCATGAATGAAGAGAGCATCGGACTCTGAAGAAAAGAAGCTGGCTGGCTGTGAAGCGATTATTGCAGGGTCTATTTTTTTACCCGGACCAGGTCCTGAAGTGATGAAATAAAATGCAGTATCCGAATAATTGTGCCTCAGGTAGTTGTAGTCCCCTGTTTCCTGATTATAAACCCATCGGCTGGTTGCCTGTCCGTAAAAAAACAGGTATTCTCCCTCATTAAACTCATTGTCAGAACCTGAAATGTAGATAGCTAATTCCTTCAGATCATCCGGTTTGGGATCATCATTATAGTATGAGAGTTGTCCTGTGTTATTGCCAAATACCCTGGGGTAGGACGGATTTTCGAGCCCTATCTGCCTTAGACGTGAATAATCGATTCTGTATATTCCATTTTCAGTAATTGCAATTTTAAACCATTTGCCACCCGAGAGGACAGAGTTTTCTGCCTGTGACTGCCCGGAAAGGGTAATTTGCAGCAGCAAAAGAAAAAAAGTCAGTATATTTAAAAATCTTATCATTAAGTCTGACAAAGATAGAAATGTGCTACTTGTTTGCTAACTAAATTTATTTTTTTTGTATGCTGTTACAGGTTATAATAATAACGTCATCATTACGTTGATATTGCAGTTATTCCGATATGTTAAACAAACCATTTATCATCCTGATTATCTTCATTGGCACCTTATCTGAAGTCAATTCACAGGATCTCAGGTCCGGACCATTTTATCAGATGCTGCTTATGGATAATCCTGCCCTTTCGGGAAGTGAAGGGGATGGCGCATTGAGGATGTCCTATCTTAATTTCTATCCCGGTAACAGCTACAACCTGAATTCTGTCTATCTGTCATATGATTCATATTTTCCGGCCCTTCATGGAGGTGCCGGATTTTATCTGTCTGAGGATTATCTGGGAGGAATTGTAAATGATTTGAGAGGAGGGTTTTCGTATGCATATTTTCTGCAGGCAGGGGAGAAGCTTTTCATAAATGCAGGGCTGACAGCCTCGGTATTTCACAGGGGTTATAATTTCGGCAATGCAATATTGCCAGACCAGATTGATCCTGTTGGAGGTGTTTCATTTCCCACCTCTGAAGTGCTTGATAATAAAGGCAGAACAGTATTTGACGTCGGAGCCGGATTTCAGTTTGTTTACGGGAAGCTGACCGGAGGCATTTCAATTAACCACCTTGCCGAGCCTGAATTGTCATCTTCGGCTGTTTCAACTGAAAAGGTAGAAAGGAAATACTCCCTGAATATGTCAGCTGATCTTTACCTTAACGGGAAAGGAACCCTGAAAATAGATCCTCTTGTCCTGGTCATACAACAGGGAGAATATTTCTCTGCAGGTGCCGGAGCATCACTGGAAAGCAGTCATCTGGCTGTGAATGCCGTATTATACGGAGATAACGGGAACAATGTGAATATGCAGTCGGGATTTGCTTTCAAGTTTGGTGCTGTGAGTATTTATTACAACTACCTGTTTAATGCAATTTCAGGAAACAGCCTTCTTCCATTATCGCTTCTTCATCAGGTAGGACTTGTGTTCAGTTTAAACAATGTTGAAAAAAGAAAAGCATTTAAAACAATAAATTTCCCCAAATTGTAGTTATATTTGGTGTTTAAAAGATTTATTTAGTAAATTTATTATATTTGGATATTCTTAAAAGCCGTAAAACTAAAGGAGTTATGTATAAATTCAGAGCCTTTCCGATTATTTTAGTTGCTTTCCTGTTTCTTGTAGCATGTGGTTCAAAGAAAAAAGGAGATTCAAATGTTTCTTCTACAACAGGCTGGGAGTATAACAATCCAGATAATGGCGGATTTGAGGTAGCTCTCGGCGCTGAACAAATGACAGGTCCGGGCCTGGTCCTTATTGAAGGGGGGCGTTTTACTATGGGACAAGTTCAGCAGGATGTTATGTATGACTGGAATAATAAGCCACGAACAGTAACAGTTTCATCATTTTACATGGATGAGACCGAAGTGAAGAATGTTGATTACCGTGAGTATCTGTTCTGGCTGCGCAGGGTATACAAAGATTATCCTGAGGTGTTCAGGAGAGCGCTTCCCGACACACTGGTATGGAGAAGTCCGATGGGATTCAATGACCCCTATGTTCAGTATTATTTCAGACACCCGTCCTATAATAATTATCCTGTTGTCGGAGTCAGCTGGGTAAAAGCCAACGATTACTGTCTCTGGAGGACCGACAGGGTAAATGAACAGATACTTATTGATGAAGGTGAACTTAATCCGGATCCGAACCAGCTGAATGAGAAGAATTTCAATACTGAAGCATACCTGGCCGGACAATACGAGGGTGTTGTAAACCAGCTTCGCGAAAGTCTTAATCCTGATCAGACTGAACGTCGTACAATGTTTGAAGACGGAATACTGCTCCCGTCCTACAGACTGCCTACTGAAGCCGAATGGGAATTTGCAGCCTATGCGCTCAGGGGTAACACCTATGAAGAGAGAGTTTACGAAAGAAGAATATATCCGTGGGATGGACACAACGTCAGAAATGCCGCTCCGAAAAACCGTGGTGAGATGATGTCGAATTTTGTCCGCGGCAGGGGAGATATGATGGGTGTGGCAGGAAGCCTGAACGATAATGGAAGCATTACAACAGATGTAAAATCATACTGGCCAAATGATTATGGATTGTATTGCATGGCAGGAAATGTGAATGAATGGGTGCAGGATGTTTACCGCCCTCTCACATATGAAGATATGGACGGGTTCAACCCCTTCAGAGGGAACGTTTATACCGACCTCAGGAGAGATGCAAACGGCCAGGTGGTTGCAAAAGACAAACTTGGACGCCTCTATGTGGATACTGTAAAGGATATTGATGTTGCCAACAGATATAATTATCAGAAAGGAGACTACAGAAATTACAGGGACGGAGATCTTCAGTCAGCTATTCCGGAAGGCGCCGACTGGACAACTGAGGATAATAAAAAAGGTTCCCAGAGGATGTATGCCCAGGATGATTCAAAACAAAATGCTGATTTCGTTACTCTTATAAATGATAATGCCCGCGTATATAAGGGCGGATCATGGAAAGACAGAGCTTATTGGCTTAATCCCTCTACAAGAAGATTCCTTGATCAGGAGAGTTCACGTGATGATATTGGATTCAGGTGTGCCATGATAAGGGTTGGGAGTCCTTCTGGACTTTAATATTCTATTCATTAAATAGATATGCCTCATTATGCTGACATAATGAGGCATTTTTTTAAAATATGAAAACAGAACAGCTGTACCTGCTTTTTAAAGAATCAAAGGGAATAACCACTGATTCGAGGAGAGTAAAGAAGGGCGAAATATTCTTTGCCCTGTGGGGTGAGAATTATAACGGGAATAAATACGCCGCTGAAGCACTCGAAAAAGGTGCCTCATATGCAGTTATCGATGACCCTCTCTTTGAAACTGAAAAAACCATTCTGGTCGATGATTGCCTCTTTGAACTCCAGGCGCTCGCATCACATTACAGGAAAGTGCTGAACATCCCTGTGCTGGCAATCACCGGAACAAACGGGAAGACTACCACAAAAGAACTTCTTGCTGCCATAATGGCAAAAAAGCTTAAAGTCCACCATACTAATGGTAATCTCAATAATCATATCGGCGTTCCTCTGACAATATTGTCTGCACCCGCGGATACGGAAATGATGATAATTGAAATGGGAGCAAACCATATCGGCGAGATCAGAACGCTGTGCCTTATTGCAAGACCTGATTACGGGATCATAACAAATATCGGGACTGCCCATATTGAAGGCTTCGGTTCATATGAGGGTGTCATAAAGGCAAAAACGGAATTGTATGAATACCTTCGCAAAGTAAACGGTATAGCTCTTTATAATGATAAAAATCCATTGCTTGTGGAGAAGATATTCAGAATAATAAACAGGGCTATCCCTTTTTCTGATCCTACCGGCATTGAATTACTTGTTGAACAGATCCCCTCTGACCTGAACCTTAAAGTCTCTGTTGCTTTTCAGCATCATACATATAAATTAAATACAAATCTTTTCGGCAGCTATAATATTGAGAATGTAAAAGCCGCCATCGCTGCAGGCTTGTTTTTCGGTGTTCAAATGAGTGATATTGCTGAAGCTGTTGAAAACTATAAGCCTGCCAATAACAGGTCGCAGGTCAAAATAACACCCGATAATACACTGATTTGTGATGCATATAATGCAAACCCGACGAGCATGATGCTGGCCCTCGAATCATTTGCAGGCATTGCAGCTGAATCAAAAGCACTTATTATCGGGGATATGCTCGAACTGGGAGAAAAGAGTGAGGAGGAACACGCCCGATTGTTCAGATTTATTAAATCACTTGACATCGAAAAGGTAATCCTGGTCGGGAATATTTTCCGGAAAGTATCAGAAAAATCATTATTCCCTGCATTCCCGGACGTAAATAAACTCAGAGATTATCTCAAAAACAAACCACTGAAGGGAATGACAGTCCTTATTAAAGGTTCCAGAGGCATCGGCCTTGAAAAGATTTATGATATGCTTTAGGAGCTTATTTCACCGGATCTGAACCTGTAAACCTTATATTTATAAGCAATACTTCTGACCTGCTTCCGGACCTTACCCTCGGACCCCACAGGCCATATCCGGAGGAGACTATAAAATGAGTGTTGCCTTTTTTCAAATATCCGTAACTTAACTCATATATCATTGCAGTAATGTGGTTTAGAGGCCACATCTGCCCGTTGTGAGTATGTCCTGAAAGCTGAAGGTCAATCCCTTTTTCTGCAGTTTCATTGAGATGGAAAGGCTGGTGATCGAGCAGAATAACTGGCTTTGTTATGTCAATATCTTCCATAAGTGAATCCAATGGCATTCTTTCCTTTCCGTAAAACCTGAATGAATCCCTGTCTATTCTTCCTATGAGCTGAATTCCTCCTTTAATCGTGACTGATTCATCCTTCAAAACCCTGATGCCTTTACTTTCTATATATGGAATGGTTCGGCTGCCTCCGCCAATGAATTCATGATTCCCTGTAATCGCGAACAGGCCGTCACTGCATTTGGGACAGGTGAAGTACTGAAGCAGATCGCCTCGCAGAACAGGGCCAATCTCACCATCAATAATATCTCCGAGCAGAAGTACAAGATCGGGATTAAGGTCCTGCAGTATGGATGAGAGCTTTTTGATGCTTCTTTTCCTGATTATGCTCCCAAGGTGAATGTCTGAAACTGCTGCAATGCGTAAATTTTTTATCTCGCCTGCTGATTTATTTATGGTGACATCATATCTGGTAACTACAGGGATAATTGCATTGATGAAACCCCCTGCGATAAGCAGGGCTGAAACCGACATTGTAATTATGAATGACCATTTACGGAAAAGAAGGATGTTCTCGCCGTCTATGGTTCCGGAAATCCTTAATACTACTAAAACTATGTCTGAGAGAAGGAAAAAGAGGAATCCATACAGCATGAATGCAAGCCAGAATCCGCCGATAATATTTAGAACATCGGTGATGACTGATGAGTGTCTGGATTCAAGAAACTTGGCTGCTATAAATACAGCAGCCAGAAAGAAGAAGGTAAGTGCATAGAGAAGCTTATTCTCCTGCAGGACAGGGAGGGATTTATATCCCTTATAATATATATAAATATTTACAAGAGAGTAGATTGTCAGAACTATGGTGAAAAATGTAATCATCTGGGACCTCTTCATTTTTAATTTGGTTTTCTGTTTAAAAGGCGGCTATACGTTTTAATACCTTTAATATAAAACTCAAAAACAATACTCTTGTTCAATATTAGTCCGTGGGTGTGGTCCTCTCCGAGCTTTTTCACAATTTCCCGTTTTATTCTGAGTTCCCCGAGGTTTTTGTAAAAACTGATATGGGCTTTCAGCACAGCTTTGCTGTAGCTTAGCCTGCCCCTGGTAAGAAAAAGTAACGCTGCCATCCCATCCAGGATCAATCGCATAAAAAGGATATAACCCATTTTGTTTTCCGGCAGGTTCTTATAAAGCATGTAGAGGCTGTTCCTGAAGTTAAGGTATATTTTAAATGGTGAATCATATGCAAGCGACCCTCCTCCGATGTGATAAACTTTCGATTCAGGAATAAAAACTGAACGGAATCCGGCCTTATTGAACCTCCAGCAGAGATCGATCTCCTCCATATGGGCAAAGAAATCTGAATCGAATCCACCGCAGCTCTTCCAGGCATCAGCCCGCACTATCATGCATGCCCCGCTGCTCCAGAAGAGATCAACCTGATTGTTGTACTGACCTTCATCCTTCTCGGTTACATTCAGTATCCTTCCCCGGCAGAACGGATAACCATAAATATCAATGAATCCGCCTGCTGCACCGGCATGCTCAAAATAATCATTCTGCTTATATGAAAGTATTTTCGGCTGACATGATGCTGCATCCTGATTTCCTTCCATAAAGCTGACCAGTGGGTGAAGCCACCCCTCAGTAACTTCTATATCTGAATTGATAAGTACAATATATTTTGCATCCAGCTGATCAATTGCCCTGTTGTAACCGCCGGCAAAGCCATAATTCCTGTCAAGCCTTATGATCTTTACCTCAATGAAATTCTCCCCGACCCAATCTGCTGACCCATCACTTGAGCCATTGTCTGCAACATAAATATCCGTATCAGGGCTGAATGAGTATTTCACAATTGTTCCAAGAAACATTTTCAGGTATCCGATACCATTCCAGTTCAATATTACAATGGCCGTCTTCTTCATGCTCATTCAGGTTTTTTGTGCTTCCACCTGCGATGACTCCATATCCAGTACTCAGGATTTTCCCTGATAATCTCCTCCAGCCTTCTGACATGACTTTCGGTGATCACATGTTCAGGCAATCCGGAAGTATGCTCAAAAAGCAGCTCCGGAGTGTAACAATAATATCCCCTTCTGATCTTCCTGACATTGAAGAAGACTATGGCCATATCGTATTTTGATGCGATCTTTTCCACTCCGAGATAAACAGGCGTATCCTGATTCAGGAATTTTGTCCAGTACTTGATATCACCCTTCGGAGGTGTCTGATCGGTTATAAATGAATAAATGGATCTTCTGCCGGCTTTTCTGGCTTCAAGGATCTCCCTGACTATAAGTGACATGGGTGTGAGTATCATCCCTTCCCTGTTCCTCAGGTTCAGAAGGAACTTGTCGAAGTGTTTATTCCTGAGAGGTTTGTAAATTGAGACTGTCTGATATTTTGTATGAAAGATCAGGCTCTTCAACCATTCCCAGTTATTGTAATGCCCGATTACGGCAACTACGTCACGGCCTTCATTATACAGACGTTCGAGAAGTTCACCATTGTTTATTGTCATATGCCTGAGCGACTGAGCCTTGCTCATATGGGTTAGCTTCAGAATCTCAATCATGAGGTCAGCAAGGTGGCGATAGAATTTTTTTTCGATGGTTTTAAGTTCTGAAGTGGTCTTGTCAGGAAACGAATTCCTGAGGTTTTCTGCCACTACTTTCCTTCTGTAGCCCAGAACATAGTAAAGAGCAAGGTAAAGAAAATCGGATATAAGGTATAATATTCGCAGGGGAAGCAGAGTAATTACCCAATTGATCCCGTAGAATAAATAATATATGACTGTACCCATTGAGAAGCCTGTAATTATTTATGTAAAAAATCTGCTTACGCTATCGAGAAACTCTGCAAATACCAGGGATGAGGATGCAACGATCTCATCTCCGGTGAGATTGTTCTCATTGGAGGAGAAATCGCTCACACGTCCTCCTGCCTCCCTGACCAGGAGCATTCCGGCTGCAATGTCCCAGGGGTGCAGTCCATATTCATAAAAACCTTCAAATCTCCCGCATGCGACATATGCAAGGTCGGTAGCTGCCGATCCCAGTCTGCGTATTCCCTGGGAATGCAGGCACAGGTATGAAAGGCTTTCCATGTAAGGATCAAGCCGGTGGAAATCACTGTATGGCAGTCCTGTGGCAATAAGGCTGTCAGCAAGGCTTGCAACTGGTGAAACATAGGCAGGTTTGCCGTTAAGCCAGGTCCCTCCGTCCTTCCATGCTGTAAATGTTTCATTTTTGCCGATTTCATGCACCACGCCTGCAATAACATCCTCATGGTCCATAAGACCTATGCTGACTGCGTACGGATAAAATCCGTGAAGAAAATTCGTTGTGCCGTCAAGCGGATCTATTACCCAGCAATATCTCACCCCGACCTTGGTTGAAGTTCCTTCTTCAGTTATAAATCCTGCTTCGGGCACAATCGCCGATAATCTTTCAACAAGCAGTTTTTCCGCGCCTTTGTCAACATAGCTGACGAAATCATTCAATCCTTTTCTCTCCGTGCAGTTAATATCAAATACCTCCGCCTCCTGCCTGATAAATGTGCCGGCTTCACGGGCAGCTTTTTCAATCTCTATGCAGATATCCTTAAGATTCATTATCTATTCAATTAGTTCAACTCTCATCCTTCCTGATGAGGATACACTGTTAAATTTAACTTTTTCTACTTCTCCTGCCAGTCTTGATTGCCAGGGGTATTCAACCTTGATATAGTTTGATGAAAAACCGGTGATCAGCCCTTCCTCGGGTGAATTTTCAAACAACACTTTTGTGGTTTGTCCGATATTTAAATTATTAAATTCCAGAGCTTTTCTTTCTGAAAGAGCGATCAGGCTTCTGCTTCTTCTTGTTTTTTCAGCCGACACAACCTTCCCGGGTAATTTTTCTGCAATTGTATGCGGCCTCTCAGAAAAGGTGAAAACGTGAAGATAGGAGAGAGGCAATCCTTCAAGAAATGAAAAGGTATCTTCAAAATCTGCAGTCGATTCGCCGGGAAAGCCAACAATAACATCTGCCCCAATGCCGGCAAACGGCATCACCTTCCTGATCATTTTAACCCTTTCCTGAAATACTTCTCTGGTGTATCTTCTTCTCATAAGTCCCAGAATTTTATTTGATCCGCTCTGGAGGGGAATATGGAAATGCGGTAGTATCTTTTCGTTGACCGATGCCATCGTTATTATTTCATCGGTAAGCAGATTGGGCTCAATTGAGGATATCCTGTATCTTTCAATGCCTTGCACTTTAACAAGTTCGGAAAGAAGTGATGCAAACGATTCACCAGTGGATTTGCCGAAATCACCTATGTTTACTCCTGTCAGAACAACTTCCTTAACACCTCTTTCCGCAATCTTCATTGTTTCAATCATCAGACTTGCAATGTCCTGATTTCTGCTCCGGCCACGTGCCAGAGGAATGGTACAGTATGAGCATCCGTAGTCACATCCATCCTGTACCTTAAGAAAAGAGCGTGTTCTGTCGCCCAGTGAATAGGAGGTATTAAAGCCTGAGGAGCATGAGAAATCGCAAGAGTGTATCTCAGCAACGGTTCTCTTTGCTGAATCTGACAGATAACCTGCAATATCAAATTTTTCGTTTGTCCCGAGTATGAGATCCACCCCCGGGATTGAGGATATTTCTTTCGGTTTGAGTTGTGCATAGCAGCCAACCACCGCAATAAAGGCACCTGGTGAGAGGGTGATGAACTTCTTTATTGCCTGCCTGCATTTCCTGTCTGCAGCATCAGTTACGGAACAGGTATTGATTACATAGATATCTGCCCGGGAACCGGCAGGAACTCTTTCGAATTTGTCTTCCGGGAAAGATCTTGATATAGTTGATGTCTCGGCAAAATTCAGTTTACATCCGAGAGTATGAAAAGCTACTTTTTTCCTGTTCGTATTCATTATTTAGCTGCTGCGGATCTGCCTGCAGACCTTGTTCTGCCATCCGCCTTTCACCGGTATGTCTTATTATTTCTTAAGGGATGAAAGATATACATTCCTGAACTCGATATCCTTGCCTTCGCTCTGCAGGCATATGCTTCCCTTGCTGACATTTACATTTGTTCCCCTGTTCTGAAGTACTCCGTTCACATATACCTCAATCGTATTTCCGTTGCAGACAACTTCCATCGTATTCCATTCTCCGGTGGTCTTTTCTGCAGAGGCAGCCATCTTTTTTACAACCGGGGTGGTTTTGTCAACTCTCTCATTCATATCGGCACCGTTCATGCAAACAAAATCTCCTGCATTTCCTGCCATCAGCTGACATTCCACGCATTTCAACCAGATCGTATCGGGTTTCTGTCCATGCACAAACAAGCCTGAGTTTGTTGCCTCTCCCGGCCAGCGCCATTCCACATGAAGCCTGTAGTCAGAATATGCATCTTTTGTGCGCATGTACCCGAAGGGATTGCCGGAAATATTAATTACCCCATTCTGAACCGTAAATACCGAAGCCGGATCAACTGATTTATCCTTAAGAAAAAATATCCAGTTGGTCAGATCTTTTCCATTGAAAAGCTGGATTTTTTCTGTCTGATCGGGATTTTCACCTTTGGATTTCTTTGATTTAGTCTGAGCACTGGCAATATTTAAGACTGATAAGGATAATACTATCATTAATGCAGCCAAACGAAAGGTTTTTGTTTTCATGACGAGTAACCTGTTATGTTTATACTTTTGTCTTTATACTTTTGTCTTTTTACTTTTGTCTTTTTACTTTTGTCTTTTTACTTTTGTCTTTTATCTTATAATAATTTGCTTGCCAGTTCTGCCAGGAAACTCCTTTCCCCCTTAACGAGGTTTACATGGGCAAAGATATCCTGATTCTTCATTTTGTCTGACAGATAGCTCAATCCGTTTGATGCAGTATCGAGATAGGGTGAGTCAATCTGTTCGATATCCCCTGTGAAGATCATCTTTGTCCCTTCTCCTGCTCTTGTAATAATTGTTTTTATCTCATGGGGAGTAAGATTCTGTGCTTCGTCAACTATGAAAAAGATGCTCGACAGACTCCTGCCCCTGATATAAGCCAGAGGTGTAATCACCAGCTTCTCCTCTTTCATCATATCATTTATCCTGAGGAATTCAGGACTCTGATGGCTGAATTTATGCTTTATGACTGTAAGGTTATCATATAATGGCTGCATATACGGATCCATCTTTTCCTTTACATCGCCGGGAAGGAATCCCAGATCCCTGTTGGCAAGGGGCACTATCGGGCGGGCAAGGAAGATCTGCTTGTACCTTTTATGCTGGGCAAGAGCTGCTGCAAGTGCCAGCAACGTTTTGCCCGTTCCTGCTTTTCCGGTAAGTGAAACAAGTTGTATATCCGGATTGGAGAGGGCTTCGATTGCAAAGGTCTGTTCCGCATTCCTTGGATCAATGCCATAGGTGGTCTGTTTGATAACCCTGTTCAGCATTTTAGTTACAGGATTATAATGTGCCAGTGCACTTGATCCGTTATTTTTCATAATGAAAAACTGGTGCCCTGACAGGTTTGAATCAATATTCAATTCTGAGATACTGACCCCTTCAGGCGATTCATAAAGCTTGTTTATGGCTCCCTGATTAACTCCCTCAAGTATCCGTATGCCTTTATAAAGGTCATCAATGTTGGCTACCTTGTCGTTTTCATAATCCTGCGCAGTAATGCCAAGCGATTTGGCTTTCATCCTCAGGTTAATATCCTTTGTTATGAGCACAACAGCCTTGTCTTTGTTGGTACTGCAAACCCACTCTGCGATTGCGAGGATCCTGTGATCGGCAGTTCTTTCAGGAAATGACTGGTTTACCTTCTCGGAAAAATCCTTTCCGGTTTCAATGTGCATATTACCGAGATTTTCACCCAGTGGGATATTTGCAGTCAGCAGCATATCACCGGAGAGCTTGTCAAGTTCCCTGGTAAATTCACGTGCATGAAAATTAATCAGATCATTGCCCCTTTTGAATTTGTCCAGTTCCTCCAGTACTACAATGGGAATTATTATATCATTCTCTTCAAAATTGTAAATGCATTTATAATCATGAAGCAAAACATTAGTGTCAATTATAAAAAGTTTCTTATTTCTCTTCCTTCTCATCTTAATATGTTAAAGATCAATACTATACACGTCAGGGACCCTTGGCATGCTGAATTGCAAAAGTAACTAAATTAAGGTACATATTATTATCTGATAATTAAGTTTGTTAATATTGTGATGAAGATTGGTGAGGAAACAGGTTGAAATATAAGCCCGAAACCTGAAGCCCGAAGCCCGATGCCTGATGCCATATAAAATGAATTACGAACAAACGCTTGAATTCCTCTACAGTCAGCTGCCTGCTTACCACAGGGTTGGCAAAGCTGCATATAAGGGAGACCTGGTTAATACAATTACCCTCGACAACTATTCAGGCAATCCTCACAGGAAATACCATACCATTCATGTTGCAGGAACCAATGGCAAGGGATCTGTTTCACATATGATCGCCTCTGTTCTGCAGGAAGCCGGGTATAAGACAGGCTTATATACCTCTCCGCATCTGAAGGATTTCCGCGAAAGAATCAGGGTAGATGGTGAAATGATCCCGGAAGATTCAGTTGTTCTGTTTGTTGGCAGGCATAAAGAGATTTTTGAACAGCTTAAACCCTCATTTTTTGAGATGACAGTTGCAATGGCATTCGATTATTTTGCGGAAAGAGCTGTTGATGTTGCAGTTATTGAGGTCGGCCTTGGAGGCAGGCTTGATTCGACAAACATTATTAATCCTCTCCTGTCTGTCATAACGAATATTGGCCATGATCATATGGACCTGCTGGGCAAAACACCCGAAAAGATTGCAGCTGAAAAGGGAGGAATAATTAAAAAATCAGTTCCGGTGGTAATAAGTGAAACACAGCCTGCCATAAAGGATGTATTTGTTTCCAGGGCAGCGGAATCCGGATCAGTGATATTATTTGCCGATGAACGATTTTTATGTTCCCTTATGAAAAGCGACAAACCGAACGGTGAAAGAAAGTATCAGGTAACCGATCTGTACACTCACAGGAAATTTGAAGGAACAACACTCCTGGGAGGCGATTATCAGTCGAGGAATCTGCAGGCTGTTTTCGCAAGTATTTTGAACCTGCAGGCTGTATTCAGAGTTACGGACAAACATATGTCTGATGGTATCATGAATGTTGTCAGGAATACCGGTTTGGCCGGCCGCTGGCAGATCCTGAATTATGAACCCCTTACAGTATGCGATACCGCCCATAACAGGGAGGGATTGGAATTTGTAATTGAACAGATCAGGAATATACACAAGTCGGCTTTGCACATAATCCTGGGATTTGTGAATGATAAGGATCTTAACTCCGTACTGCCACTCTTTCCGGCTGATGCAAGGTATTACTTCACAAAAGCATCGGTACCAAGAGCCCTGAATGAAGAGATGCTCAAAGCTGAGGCAGCCAGGTACGGACTGGCCGGAGACTGCTATCCTGATGTAAAAACCGCTCTTGAATATGCCAGGGTAAAGGCAGAGAAATCGGATATGATTTTCATCGGGGGAAGCACCTTTGTCGTTGCAGAGGTTGTTTGACCCGGGTTAAGCTAAACAGGAAATGAACAAATACCCTGCAGAATTGTATGTTAACGGAATTTCAATTTACCCAACATCATAATCCATGAAAAAAGCAGCAGCACTTCTTCTGTTTTGCATTCTTGTACTGGAAATAAAGGCACAGCAGGAACAGAAAATAATTATTCTGCATACCAACGATCTTCATTCACGCCTCACCGGCTATGCACCTGAATCAGCGTACACACCTCTTACCCTGAACGATGATAGCACAATTGGCGGATTTGCCAGGATAGCCGGAATAATAAAGGCTGAAAGGGAAAATAATATGGAAGCAACACTGGTGCTGGACGCCGGCGATTTTATGATGGGAACACTCTTTCCCGGACTGGAATCGCAAACAGGTTTCCAGTTAAGGTTAATGAAAAAAATGGGTTACGATGCAATCGGTCTGGGGAATCATGAGTTTGATTTTGGTCCGGAATGGCTTGCCGGCGTAATTGGAACCTCAGCTGCGAAGGGAGAAATTCCCGCTTTACTGTCAAGTAATACTGTATTCAGTGATACGGAGAGCGCAGATAACTCACTTGAAGAACTTTATTCAAAAAATCTTATATCACGGAAACTTGTAGTAGAAAAAGGGGGAATTAAAATAGGATTGTTTTCAATAATCGGAAAGAATGCCGATCATGTTGCTCCCAAAGCTGCTCCGGTCACTTTTGCAAAACAAGCAGCAGTGGCCAGAAAGATGGTTAAGGAACTGCAGGATGAGAATTGCAGGATAATTATCTGTATTTCGCATTCAGGGCTGGTTAGGGGAAAAAACGGAGAATGGAAAGGAGAGGATGTGGATCTTGCCAGGAAAGTAAAGGGTATCAGCATGATTGTGGGAGGTCATTCACATTCCAGGCTTGATCAGCCGGTTATCATAAACGGAATTCCGATAGTTCAGACAGGGGAATTCGGGAAAAATGTTGGTCGGATTTCATTGTTATTATCAAATGGGAAGTTGATTATTGAAGACTACAGACTAATTCCTGTGGATGATAAAATAGTTGCTGATGAAGGCATTTTTCAGCTTATAGAAGATCAGAAGGATAAGATCTCCGCTGAAGTACTGAATCCGCTTGGATTAAGCTACAAGAGGGCAGTTGCGGAGAACGGATTCATCATTGAGGGTAATGATGTTGGAAATTTTGTTGAAAGCAACCTGGGCCCTCTTGTTGCAGATGCAATTCACTATTATGTAAACAGTCAAAGCGGCAAGGGAACTGATGTGAGCCTTATAGCTGCAGGTATGCTTTTTGATAAAATACTCCCGGGGATACAAACCGCTCCTGATATCTTCAGGGTAGTGCCTCTGGGATCAGGAAATGATAATATTCCGGGTTATCCCCTGTCAAGACTTTATATTACCGGGAAAGAACTGAAAAGTGTCCTCGAGATTTTACAGGTTGCATATAAATCAAGTCCCGATAACTACTGCTATTATTCCGGCATCAGGGTAGAGTACAACCCGGATAAAGGGTTACTGAAGAAAATAAAAAAGATTGATATAATTCATCCGGACGGGAAAGTGACCAATGTTGATTTTGCCAGGAAGAATAAGACATTATACTCAATTACAGCAAATTCATATATGCTTGAATTCATTGGTATAATAAAGAAGATGAGCTTTGGACTTATAAATGTTGTACCAAAAGACTTCGGGGGAAACAGGTTGCAGGATATGAAGAATGCTGTTATTGATATGGATGAGAAGCAGGATGGAGTACAGGAAGGCAAGGAGTGGCTGGCCCTGATAGGATTCTTCAGCTCAATGAAAGATATAAATGGGAATGGCGTGCCTGATATAGACAGAAAATACTCAGTACCTGTGAAAAGTTTCCTTCCCGTTAGCGGGAAATGAGATTACTCCGGTGTTCCAAAAAGCTGTTAATTGCAGGTCTCTTCCATATGGAGAATTTTTATAAGTTTGTAATCTGAAATTTAGACTATGGGAATTAATATTTACTTCTGGATCGGATTTCATATTTTTATCTTCCTGATGCTGGCCCTTGACCTTGGCGTTTTTCATAAAAAAACACACAGGGTACCTGTCAGAGAGGCTATCATATGGAGTGCAGTATGGATATCACTGGCAATATTGTTTAGTTTCTGTATCCATTTGTTCATTTATCCTGATCCGGAACTCGGCAAGACAAAAGCTCTTGAATTCCTTACAGGTTATGTGATTGAATATTCTCTCAGCGTCGACAATATTTTTGTATTCATTCTGATTTTTTCATATTTCAAGGTCGAGGACAAATACCAGCACAAGGTATTATTCTGGGGTATTCTTGGTGCATTGATCATGAGGGCAGCTTTCATCTTTGCCGGGGTTGCACTGATAAACCGCTTTCACTGGATTGTAATCATTTTCGGAGGTTTTCTGGTTTTTACCGGGATCAGGATGCTGTTTCAGAGGGATGTCCCTGCTGATCCGGAGAAGAATCCGATAGTAAAATTTTTCAGGAAATTTCTTCCTGTTACCCATGAGTTCCATGGCGACAGATTATTTATAAGACAAAACAATAAAACTTATGCCACCCCTTTATTCCTGGTTCTGGTTATAATCGAAACTTCCGATCTTATTTTTGCTGTCGACAGTATTCCTGCCATTCTTGCAATAAGCAAGGATACATTTATTGTTTATACATCAAACATCTTTGCGATCCTTGGTTTGCGGTCATTATATTTTGCAATAGCCGGAATTATGGGTTATTTCCGTTATCTGAAAATAGGACTTGCATTTGTGCTGACCTTTGTGGGACTAAAAATGCTTATGGCTTTTTTCAATTTTGAGATTCCAATTGTTTTATCGTTAATTATTATAGTTTCAATTTTACTGGTATCCATTTTATCTTCTGTATTTATAAGGCCGGGGGAAAAACAGGATTGATTTATAACCCTTATGTTTTCGAAAATATTCTTTAGCAGGAGGATATGAGGAAAATAGTCACAGATGAGTAATTTTATCAGGGAAAAGAATGAATCAGCAAATACAAAAACCACCTACATCCTGGCCGCTGATTATTCTTTTTTTCATTATCATGCTCAGTGTAGGCGTGCTGGGAATTACCTACTACAATTATCAAAAAGACAATTTGTTAACTGAAAAACTTCAGGAACTTTCCGCTATATCAGATCTTAAAATAAGGCAGATAACCCAGTGGCGCTTTGAACGATTGTCAGATGGCAAGTTCCTTGGAGATAACCTGATGCTGGTGGAAAAGATCTCTGATTTTCTGGATCATCCTGTTGAATTGAGGTCAGGTCGCATGGTTCTGCAAAGCCTGAAGTCTCTCACTGAAAATTTTGATTACAGAAGCGCCTTACTTGCCGGGAGGAATGGGGATGTCAGGCTTGCTTTTCCTTCCAGGGATACTCTGATTGGTGACAATTTAAGGCCATTGTTAAAGGGAATTGCAAGAGACAGGAAAATTGTAATGACAGATCTTCACATCAACAAATCAGTCAATTATCCGCATCTTGACCTCATTGTCCCGCTGATTGACCGGAATATCAATGATACCCTAGTGCTGGGATTTCTCATTCTAAGGATTGATCCCGGGAAAGTCCTGTATCCCCTATTACAATCGTGGCCCACTGCCAGCAGGAGTGCGGAAACCCTTCTCATAAGAAAAGATGGTGATGAAATTGTTTACCTGAATGAACTGCGCCACCTTAAGAAATCAGCGCTTACCCTCAAAAAACAAGCTTCAGAAGAAAATCTGCCTGCGGCAATGGCAGTAAGAGGAGTAAAAGGTACGATAGACGGTATCGATTACAGAAATGTAAGAGTGGTGGCATCAATGAAGAAAATTCCGGGGACGCAATGGTTCATGATTGCAAAGATTGATCAGGAAGAGGTCTTTTCGGTTCTTAACAGCCAGATTAGACTGGCTGTAACTGTTATGGTCCTTTTCATAGCAACGATAGGCCTCTTCCTGGGATTTCTCATCTGGAATCAGAGGGTACGGTTTTATCGCGAAAGATATGAAACCGAACTGAACAGGCTGGCGTTGTTTAAGCATTTTGATTATATCCTGAAATTTGCCAATGATATCATTATGCTGCTTGACAAGGATCTCAGAATCGTCGAGGCAAACGATCGGGCCCTTGAGGTATATATGTTCGGGCGTGAGGAGATGATAGGAATGAGCCTGCAGAAAATACAGGCTCCGGAAAGCTTGTCTGAAATCTCAGAACAGCTTGCCATAGTGAATGAGCACGGTTCATCTACATTTGAAACTATCCATAAACGAAAGGATGATACAGTATTCCCTGTTGAAATAAGCTCCAGGATAGTCAATATTGAAGGTTCAAATTATTATCAGACCATAGGGAGGGATATAACTGAAAGAAAGCATGCAGAGGAAACCCTTCGTGAAAGTGAAATGAGGTTCAGGAAAATTTTTGAAGAGAGTCCTTTTCCGATGGTCATCACAGGTAAGGATTTCGGCATCATAAGGGCCAATGCATCCTTTTCCGGCATGTCAGGTTACACGGAAGAAGAGCTTAAGATGCTTATATTAAGTGATTTAGTTCATCCTGGTGATATCGCAGATGATCCTGTTAACCTCATGCGGTTAATTGCAGGCGATATACCTGTTTACCAGAGCGAAAAACGTTACCTGCGTAAGGACAAATCTGTTATTATCGGATCTTCGACAATCAGCATAATAAGAAACAACCGCGATGAGGCGCAGTTCTTCATTGGTATGGTGGAAGATATTACCCTGCGAAAAAAGGCGGAACAGGCGATTGTTGCTGCAAAACTCAAAGCTGAAGAGAGTGACAGACTGAAAACTGCATTCCTTCATAATGTATCCCATGAAATCAGAACTCCGATGAATGCAATAATAGGATTTTCTTCACTTCTGAATGAACCGGACCTGAATGAGCCCGACCGCCAGCAATACACGGAAATTATTTTCCAGAGCAGCAACCAGTTGCTTTCAATCATAAACGATATTGTTGATGTCGCCAATATTGAGAGCGGGCAGGTGAAAGTCCATATGAAGAAAACGGATCTTAATCTCTCCCTGCGAAGCCTCGATGAACAATTCAGCTATAGCGAAAAGCAATATAAGATATCCATCAACCTGTCAGCAGGATTGCCGGATAACAAAGCAGTTATAATGACAGATAATACTAAACTCATTCAGATACTTTCAAATCTTATAAATAACTCCTTAAAATTCACACCAAGCGGTCAGATCGATTTCGGCTATACTCTTAGAGAAAACTGGCTGGTATTTTTTGTAAGAGATACAGGGATAGGGATTCCGCAGGAGAGTATCGAAAAAATATTTGACAGATTTTACCAGGTCGACAGAACCGTATCAAGGCAGTTCGGCGGAACCGGTCTGGGACTATCCATCTGCAAAGCCTATGTTCATCTGCTTGGCGGAAATATCTCAGTTGCATCTTCACCCGGAACTGGTACAAGTTTTACATTTACTATCCCTTATCTGCCGGCGGAATAATTAACCTTTCCCGGCTTGCCTGTTTCTTTCAAAAAAAAATTAATCCATCTGCGAAGTTTTCTGATAATCTTCTGAACATTTTTTCATTTGTTATGTTTAATTGATCTAAATTAATATTAATTTTAAAAATTATCGGGCAAATGAAAAAGATTTTATTCCTTATTGTTTTTGCGTTATCATTGACGCAGCTTTTTGCACAGAGTGCATCCAAGTCTTCCAAAACTGATGAAAAGGAAGACAGGAACTTCAGAATTCCACTGATCGGTGAGAAGGCTCCATCATTTACAGCTGAAACCACTACCGGCAATCTGAACTTTCCTTCCGATTTTGGAAGAAAATGGAAAATATTATTCAGCCACCCACAGGATTTTACACCTGTTTGTTCCACTGAAATCCTTGAACTGGCTCATTTGCAAAGCCAGCTTGACAAACTTGGAATTAAAATTGCCGTCATCTCAGCCGATCCGGTTGAGACACATCATCAGTGGAAAAAATCTCTGGAATCACTGAACCTGGATAATCAGGGAACCGTAAAGATCAATTTCCCCCTTGTTGGTGACGAGGATATTAAAATCTCGAAATTGTACGGCATGATACATCCTGAAACAAACTCAACAAAGAGTGTCAGGGGTGTTTTCATTATTGATCCTGATAATATTATTCAGGCAATCTATTTTTACCCGATGAATATCGGAAGGAATACTGATGAACTTTTAAGAACTGTCGCTGCACTTGAAACAGCCGCTGAGCAGTCTACTGCAGCTTCAAAGGTATTATGTCCTGTTAACTGGAATCCCGGGAAAGACCTGCTGGTTTCAATTCCTCCAAAGGCTGAATCCAGCAAGATGTCAACTGATATTCCTGAAGGTTACTACAGTCCGGCATGGTACCTGTGGTTCAAGAAAGCGAGTCAGTAAAGATCTGGTTTTAAGTTCATGTATGAAGACCCGAGGTTGAAGACAGAGGTTGTGAGACCAACGTCGTAAGACTTAAAACCGGTTTTTGTAGTCAAAGTATTTCCATCCATCCCATATTATTTGGGGTGGATGGATTTTTTTTGCCTGTGATTAAATCTTTTTACTCAAACTTCAAAAATAGATTGAATAGATTATTTTTGTACAATGGAGATTCTTGTTTTAGGCTTATTAATATTACTCAACGGATTTTTTGCCTTATCTGAGATTGCCCTTGTTTCCAGTAAGAAATCCAGACTGGAGCAAATGAAGACTGAAGGAAAGAGAGGAGCTAAAACTGCACTTAAGTTACTTGAAAATTCTGAGAACTTTTTATCAGCAGTTCAGGTTGGCATTACTTTGATAGGAATCATCACAGGAGTCTATGGCGGATTAAATATTGCTGAAGATATTACCCCCTTTTTCCGGCAGATTAAATTCTTCGAGACATCCGCAGATGAAATGGCTTTGTCAGTTACTATATTGGGAATAACATATTTCTCAATAGTGATCGGGGAACTGGTTCCAAAGACAATTGCCCTGAGTAATCCTGAAAAAATAGCAGTAATAATAGCTCCTCCTATTTATTATTTCAGTAAGCTGTTTTATCCTTTCGTCAAGTTGCTTTCTGTTTCTACAAATCTTTTTAACAGCCTGATCGGGATAAAAAAAGGTTCAGAGCAAATTACAGAAGGTGAATTAAGACAAATGATAAAAATTGCTTCAAATGAGGGTATAATTGAAAAAGGACAAAATCTCATACATGAGAAAGTTTTTTACTTCGCCGATAAACGGGCAAAACATATTATGACTCATCGGACAGATGTTGAATGGATTGATTTAACAAATCCTGATGATGTTTTAAAATCTGCCATTTTGAGAAGCAGCCACAGTAAAATTCTTTGTTGTAGCGAGGGCCTTGACAATTTTATAGGGATACTGAATATCAAAGACTACCTGGTTTCTCTTAATTCAAACGATTCTGTCAGTATATCTGACTTACTGGCCCAACCAATTATTGTACCGGAAAATGCAGATGCCCGCAAAGTACTGGACCTTATTAAACAGAAACAAATTCATTTTTGCATTGTAGTAAATGAGTATGGCAGTTTCGAAGGGATTATCACCCTTCATGATATAATGGAGAATATTATCGGTGATATGCCGGAAGAAGGGGAGATTTACGAACCTGATATGTTTATACGCGATGACAAATCAGTCCTGGTCAGTGGAGACGCTCCTGTAGAAATACTGGATGAAATTATTGATGGATTCACTATCGACTTCGATAAGATTGATTACTCAACTGTTGCAGGGTTTGTAATTAATTACATAAATAAAATGCCTCAGATCGGGGATAAGTTTAATTATAACCATTATCAAATTGAGATTGTTGATATTGACGGTAACAGAATAGATAAAATATTAATAACCAGGCAGGAAAATTAAGCAGATACCAGATAACAGATAACAGATAACAGATCCCGGGGACGGGAAGATTTTTTTAACCATGAGATTAGAAGACCTTGGATATAATAAAAAACTTGAGAAATTCAGGATAGACAATAACCTAAATGACTTTGAAACCGGAAGAGTAATTGCAGAGCATAAGGAACGGTATATTGTGAGTACAGCAAGGGGTGATTTTGAAGCTGAAATAACTGGCAATATGCGTTTTACTGCAGAAGGACGTGAAGATTATCCGGCAGTGGGTGATTGGGTCAGCCTGGCAACTTATGAATCAGGTTCTGCCCTGATTTATAAAATACTTCCAAGATTCTCTATTATAAAAAGACAGGCAGTCGGACATTTCGGAGAGGTTCAGATAATTGCAGCCAACATTGATTATGCTTTTTTAATCCAGGCCGTTGACAGGGATTTCAACATCAACAGGCTTGAAAGATATCTGACCATTTGTAATTCATCGAAGGTAAGCCCCATAATCGTCCTCAGCAAAATTGATCTGATAGATGAACATCGGATTTCTGAGATACTGGAGAATATAAAAGTCCGGATTAAAAACGTTCCCGTAATTGCAATAAGCAATTCCTCAATGGCAGGATACGACACAATCAAAAGGGTTGTTAAAAAGGGGAAAACATATTGTATGCTTGGTTCTTCAGGGGTCGGGAAATCCACACTGCTAAATAATCTATCCGGCAGGATTGTTATGCGAACTGATACAATAAGCCGGAGTACAAATAAAGGGAAACATGTTACAAGTCACAGGGAATTGATCATCCTGGAAAATGGAGGAATATTAGTTGACAATCCAGGTATCCGGGAAGTAGGTATTGCGGATTCGACGGGCGGACTGGAAATCACATTCGATAGGATTGTCAGCTTTTCCCAATATTGCAAATTCAAAGATTGTACCCATACTACAGAGACAGGTTGTTCAGTCATGGAAGCCGTTAAAGCAGGTGAAATAGACAAAGCTTCCTACGAGAATTACCTTAAAATGGAAAGGGAGAAGGCACATTTTGAATCAACGGTTGCGGAGCGACGGAGGAAAGAGAAAGTATTCGGGAAAATATTAAAGAGCTATAAAAAAGAGATGAGCAAAAAAGACAAACATGCAGGATAAAAACAGGACAATAGTAATTGAACCTATTCCTGGTCACGGAACATGAAGTATAATGCCCAAAGCATTAACAGAGACTCCTCCGGCAAATCAAATGGCTTTTCTGTCAGATGCATCAAACATTACAATTAATTTCCTGCAATGAAAATTGCCAACTGCACATTGCCAACTGCGAATCTGAAGTTTACGGCATAATAAAGTTGACACTTCACTAGTAAACAATAATCTTTTGTGATGCCATTTCCAAACCGCTGATTAACAACTGGACAACATAAAAACCTGGTTTAACATTTATAGGGATCCTTATATTTGCGGCACTATTATTTATTATTTTTTCAACAAGAAGTTTTCCGGAAACATCAAAGATTCTGATAATATGTAATGATGCAGCCTGATCTCCGGTTAAAGGACTGATATAAGTTAAAATAGCATTTAAAACCCTGTGAACGGGATTGGGGTTAATTGTCATCACGATTTTAGAAGCTGCAGCAGCCGGAGCCATTGCAGTTACATTATTTATTGCTGTTTGAGCAGTGAAACTTGCTGCCTGTCCTCCTGAAGCTGTTTGCACCTGATTGGCAGCAGGTTTGGTGTATGTGACCTTTACAATATCACCTTTGACTACCGGACTTGCGAGTGTTAAAAGTACCTTTGTCCCTGAAACAGCAGTTGCACTCACAGTCCTTGGTACAGCATTGACCTGAACTATAAAAGCCGTGGCCGGCGGAGTTATATTTGCCAGACTTAAGTCATAATTCATTACCAGGATCGCAGGAGAAGCATTTTCAATTACTGAGTTCTGATAGACAGGCAGCGTGGATACTGACACCTTGGAACCGGATTCATAAACTCCTAAACTTGGAGGACTAAAAATTGCATTTCCGGTAAAGTCGGTTGATAGTCCTTCTATCTTTGAACCTTTGCCAATCGCCGGCGATCCGGCCTGCAAATGGAAATCGGTTGCCGAAACGAATAAAGGATCAGATTTTATTGGTGTATCAAAAGTGTAATTGGTCGGAGATAAACCACTTACAAACTTGACATTGTTACTGTTCCCGTTGCCATAGAAGATGTTATGATCAATGGCTAAACCGTCAATAGTCTGCCCTGCCGCTCCTGAACCCCAGACCGGAGCCTGATCAAATCCGACAATTATATTGTTCTTCACGCTTACAGAATGGCCTTGCCAGAGTCCGTAAAGAAATATTCCCGCAATTGTTGAATATGAATTGCTTGCGGCAACAATAACATTATTCCAGATCTGAATGCCGGTATAAATATCATTGTTATCTTCAGGTGAAAAATATATACCCCATCCTGTATCATTAAGATTAGAACCGATATTATTCAGGATATTATAACTTATACGGCAATTCTTGAAATTTATCGGGCGGTTTTGCTGGAACATTATCCCCTGTGCAACATCATGTATGTGATTTTTCTCAATAATAATGTCAGATTGCTCAAATTCCAGCAGAATGCCATGAGTAACCTGTGAAGCAAGCAATGATTGTTGCCCTATCGAATTATTATGGACCCATACACTGTAGGAAGATGCTCCTTTAGAACAAAGATTGAGGTCAATTGATCCGTTTATCTTATTATCATATATCTCCACACCCCCCAGACAATTCCATAACTCAAGTGCAAAATCCCAGTTTGTAGTTCCGGGGATAAACTTTTTACTGAAGGTATTATTATATATTTTTACATTTTTAAGAAATCCTTCCACACCATAGATGCAGTTTCCATTCTTCCCGTCAGGTCTGTCTATCGTAATAGTGTTCCCGTTAATAATCATCCCATCCTGCCCTTGAATTTCCAGTGCACCTCTGTTTCCGGAAAAATATCCTCCGCAATTGGTAACAATATTATTGTAAAACCTGTTGCCTGTGGCATATACTGAAGGGGGCTCTCCATTTATAAATGATACACCGTAATAATTAAAGTTAACAATTGTGCAATTATATATCTCCACATTCTTTCTGTACGCTACCTTTATGGCTCCATATGCAGCATATGAATTGCCATCCATCTTAATGTTTGAGATGTGCTGGTTGCCATTTGTAGCTGCTGAGTTACTTGACAGGAGTATTGTATGGGAAGTGCCTCCAACCTGGGAACGGATGACCGATGTGACTCCTGCTCCCTCAATGCTTACACCGGTTGCCAGCACACTCTGAGCTGTTTCATTATACGTTCCTGCATTTACATGGATAATATCTCCGGAAGCAGTAACCCTGGAACATGCATAGGATAGTGTAGCCCATGGTGAACCAGTTGATCCATTGTTTGTATTTTTACCTGCAGGATCAATATAATAAACTGTAGCTGAACTGATCAGGCTGAATAAAAACAATGGCAATATAAGCAGTTTTTTCATGCTGGTTTAATTTAAGTGATTTACTGAAACGTGAAACATAGTTCTCAGAACCATAGCTTACTGCATTTACTTTTTTAAATTTTACTTCAAAAATAACGCCGTTTTTTCCAATATTCTCCCTTACCCATTTATTTATCTGCCTGCAAAAGACTCCTTCCTGCCGGTGAAAATGAGATTAAAGTAAATAGTTCATCATGTATTACTTTCATAATTACAGGTAATTTGGCAGACTCTAAAAACTTATTGACTCACATCTTTCTAAACTTCCGGGATGTAATTTTATTACTCCAAAATGTTTTTTTCTTGCATTTTTTTTGAATTTTATCTAATACAATATTCTATATCATTAAAAATGAGTGCATTAACAGGAAGTGCAAAATTATAATTTTCTTCAGGGTTATCAGGAGTCATTTTTTAATCATTTTAATCATCCCCGGCGACATTTTAATTGTCAAACTTTTATGAAATTGACATATTGTACAACATAAATTTCAATTGTCCGTTTTCAGAAAGATGTGAACAAATATCAGTTGCCAGTTTTTTCCTTAACGGGGAACTGCAACCGGAAAGTCAAAGCAGGTTTAAATATTTTTTTTTGCAGGTATAATTGATACAAAATCAATTATGTTATGAGTACTAATTAACTTAAATCCAATACCATGAAAATTAAAATAATTTCTCTGTGTCTGATCTGTATTGTGATATCCCTTTCGTGTCAGAAAGAGGAGGATTTTACTATTGGGAATACTGAATCACTCCTGTTAAGTCAGATTGTAATTGATCAGATACCCTCTTTCGGGTATACCTATAATACTGAAAAATTAATCAATGAGGAGAAAAGCAAATTCGCTTACACAGTAAACCATTATAATGAGAATAATCAATTGGTTAGCACCGATTATTATGCTAATTTAGCTGTTCTGAGCCAGAATCCACAGGTTTTTGAGGCAGCCATGAACCAGGCAACCTGGGTTAATCCGACTGCATCAAATTTCAGCGGTACAATCAAATATGAATATAATGTTAATGGCCAGTTGGTTAAGGCAATATATTCTCCCGCGAATGCTAGTCCGCAATCTTCTCAATTCAGTTATGATGAAAATGAAAGAATAAACAGGCAAAATTTATATTGGGAAGATAACCAGGTAGGGTATATCAGGTATTCCTACGATTTCGGGGGAAATTTAATCGAAGAATCTCTGTATAATATTTCAACAGCCGGAGGCGACGAGATAAGTACCACCACAAGATACAAATTTGACAAGAAACAAAATCCATTTAAATTGACGAGCAAGCTGATGATCCCGGGCATATATACAAACAGAAACAATATTATTAAGGAAATTCAGACTATTCACCTGACCGCTGAGCAGGGAGGTGATATAGTAGCGGTTACCGAAAACGCTTATAAGTATAATGTCAATGGATATCCGATTGGTAAAAACGGGAATGTGGAATACGTATATCAATAATATATCTATTTTGCCTGCGCGCTGCTAAAGAATTGAGAACCAAATTACTTCAACGTACTTTGGCAATGGTTACTGCATAAGACTTGATTTAGTCCTGAAATAACCCCAGATCATTTGCCGAAAGGTCTGCTACTCGCGACGGCTCGCATCAGAATGAATTTTATTAAATGTTTTAACTGATGTTTGGATTGCATTCTGATAGTCATAGCAAATAAACTCGTCAGAAATGAAAACAAATTATGCAAATCAACAACATAGATGGTTATGCGTTATCAGGAGCAAAATACTGAAGAAAATTTGCTAAACTTGAAGAATGAAAGATGATTATATTTTCATAAGGATCCCTCAATCAAGGATAGCAACTTTTGATATATTCTCTGTTGGATTACTTAAACATCATGTTAGCGCTTTGCTCGAATTCGACGTTACAGAAAGCAGGACTAGATTACGTGAGTTGAGGAAAAATGGTTTCAATATTTCATTTAATGCCTGGATCATAAAAGTAATAGGCAGTATTCTTCAAAATCACCCGGAAGCTTCAGCATACCTTTATAACAAAAAAAATCTCATCCTTTTTAATGACATCAACATCTCAGTTCTCGTTGAAAAGAAGATCGGCGATAAAAAAGTACCTATCCCGGTTGTTATTGATAAGGCCAATTTGAAAACAGCCCTGGAAATCACCAATGAAATCGAAAACGCCAAAAACCAAGAATTATCAGGCAGTGATATTGTCATAAACAAGCAATCAAATCTTTCAGAACGATTGTATTACCATATGCCGGGATTCATTAGAAGAGCACTATGGAAGTTTCTGCTTAGAAATCCAAAGATAGCTTACAAAAAAATGGGCAATGCAGTAATTACTTCTGTTGGCATGATAGGAAAGATAAATGGTTGGTTTATTCAAAAATCCGTACATCCAATTTCCTTTGGTATTGGTTCTGTCATTAGAAAAGCTGTTGTAATTGGAAACGAAATAAAAATCAGAGAAATCTTAAACATGACTATTCTTGTTGACCACGATGTAATAGATGGTGCCCCTATGGTTAGATTCTTAAACGACTTAACAAAAAGTCTTGAAACCGGAGAATTTTTAAATAGCACTAACGGAGTAGCTAAAAGGTGAAGCATCACTTATTTCGAGTAAAACTTTAATGCTATGAAAAATTTTCTTCTTTTAACGCAGCGATTTTTCTTTCGCTTCTCAGCAAAGGACAAAGTGCGCAAGACAAAGAACCAGTAAAGAAAGTTGTTATTGCGTTCCAGAAAGATTTTAACGAGGGCAGCTTTAAAAATGCAGCTACCTATTCAACAACCGATTGGGTACACATTAACCCGGGTGGAGGTATCGATAAAGGTCGTGACAGTGTTCTGAAAAGTGTAAGGGCTGTCCGTCAAACTTTTCTAAAAGGAGTTACCATGTCGATAGAAGGTATAGATATTCGTTTCCTTACACGAGATGTGGCTATAGCTGATGTTATCCATAAGGTAGATAATTTCTGCACTTAACGGGACATGCCCCTCGCACGATAGACAATTGGCCTGCCCGCCGCCATTTATATGATTCTGTAAACAAAATAACAATACTGCCTTCTACCAGGACTTACCTCTCCCGCAATAAAATCCTTGTGCTAACAGCATAAGCCAATTACAATTAACAGAATGACTTGATTATATATCAACAATATGACAAGACATTTGTTAGTATGTAAAATCAATAGGAACAATGGAAACAGAAACCTCAAATGAACAGCTGTTTAGAATACTAATTGAAGAAGGATTCAGCAAAGGTGATGTGACTGTATTTGATAAACATACTTCACAAGATTTCGTAGAACATCAATACGGATTTTCTCCTCCGGGGGTAGAAGGCGTTAAAAATGCTATAAGGAGTTTACACAGAGCGTTTACTGATTTCTCGATGGTTATCGAAGATATGGTTATAAATGATAATAAAGTCTGGGGTCGAATGACTGCACGTGGTACTCAGACTGGCCAATTTGGACCTATGCCACCGACTGGTAAAACATTTGAGATTACTGTTATAGATATTATGCACTTTAATGATGGGAAACTAATTGAACATTGGGGAGTTCCTGATCGTCTTGGGTTAATGGAACAACTTGGGATGAAGCCACCTCCTAAGTTTATTATGAAGTTAATGAGTCTAATCAGGTGACTTGACCTATTTCATCATAAGATAGATATATCCGAACTCTAATAATTCAGGCGTATATGCCTGATAATTAATAATATACTTGTACTAACACAGGACAACTCCTGCCCTTTCGCAACATCACCAGGTGTGCCGGCCAGCGCACGAGCTGTCATGGTTTTTGCAGTATATGGACAGTTTACCGTGAAACCGAACCTCTGCCCTCACCGTGACCATGCAAAAACGCATGCCAGCCCGATGCTGACGGCAATTACACATACTGCTAACCGTCAGGTGACAGGTTGCTTGGGCAAGACAATTGACCTTAATTTTTAACAGAAACAAAGAAGAAATGACCCTGGATCATTTTAATTTTGATAATGCATACTCTTAACACGGTTTGCAAGCGAGACAAAACCCCAGATAAACATCAGGTCGGGGGTTCCTGTTTGACAAGCGTGTGTATTAATTGATGAAATATTTCAATCAATTGACATAAAGATTGGAGCGATTCTTTTAATATCTTAGTTAAAGGGTGGTACTGACTAAGGTTGGTACCACCCTATTAACATAATTCTTCTGTTATAACTAAATGGTTTTTTGGGATTGCCGTTGTTAATATATCTCTAGTCTGGTAATATCCAGCGTTACTTAGGTCCGAAAATGTCTTAAATCGCCTATTTGAGCTATCAGAAAAGATTTGATACTAGTTGACTGCATTTATTATCCATGATAGCTTAACTTAAGTGCATTAGGACGCAGATAGATGAAATCAGAGATTCAAACGATGCTATCAAAGCAAATGCATCAGGTTTAATTCTATGTCATAATCATCCATCCGGTAACCTTAATCCTAGTGAATCAGATTACCATGATTTAAAAAATGCTACAGCCACCTAAGAAATAAAGCCAAACTATTATCCATTAAATAAAATTGACTTTTTGAGACTTCTGGTGTACATTTGATATAAATAATTGAATTTCAATAATAATTACTTAAAACCTGACACATGAAAAAGTTATTTCTTTTACTATCAATCTTAGTCTTGGCAGGTATTTCCTGTCAAACGAGTAAAGTGGACAATACTGTGTCTTTAGAAGAAAACAAGAGGATTTCAACGTTATATCATGAACGGAATCTTGAAGACATTGACAAACTTCTTTCCGATGATTTTGTGGGCAGTTACTATTTTCAAGATCCCATCCCAGATACCTGGAATAAAGAAGACCACAAAAATGCTATTACCACCAATCCCAATGTTGAGGATTCAATATTAGTTCAGGTTGCTGAGGGCGGTTGGATTGCTGAACGATTTATAAGAACTTTTAAAAATGAAGATACCATTATGAAGGCAGAAGTAATGCAATTCAAACAAATCAAAAATGGAAAAATCATACGTAGTTGGGAACTTTTCAGCCCGGTAAACTAGAGAAAAGAGTAATTATCTGAATAAAATGAAAGTCTGAAAATGAATATCATAAAAGTAACCTGACTACCAAATAAAAAAAGATACTGCCAATCTATCACGGACAATATAGGTAAGTTGTTTGTCATTTTTTTTGCATGACTATGAGCTACTTACCAGGATCAGTACTTAACCAGGCACCCGGATTCGCGCAGCTGCACACAATCATAATTCTGCACCATGACAATTTTCTGCCTAAAGTACCAGAACCCTGCCCGGTGCTTGCGTCGGGTAACACAACCTCCCTTTATCGCCGGGCCGGTAGACGTCAGCATCGAGACTTAAGTAGCCCGACGTCACAACAATATTTTAACCAGCTAAATAACATAAATTTAAGAGATATGAAGAAAATATTAACCTTGCTGATTGCTGTACTTATTGCAATGAGTTCACTCGCTCAATCGTCTGACCACCTTACATTTAAGGGAGTTCCTATTGATGGGACACTCAATGAGTATGTTTCAAAGATGAAACAGAACGGATTTACTCCTATGAGCTCAGAAGATGGGGTCGCAAAGTTAAATGGTGATTTTGCTGCGTATAAAAATTGTATTATAGGAGTTGCAACTCTAAAACAGAAGGACTTGGTTAGCAAAATAACAGTGATATTTCCAGAGTGTCCTACTTGGTCTTTACTTTCGTCTAATTACTTTTCATTGAAAGAAATGTTAACAGAAAAATACGGCAAACCGTCTGAGTGTATGGAAAAGTTTCAATCCTATGATACAGACGATGATAATTCCAAAATATTCCAGGTTAAAATGAACAGATGTAAATATTACACAACCTTCGAAACAGAAAAAGGAAGCATTCAGTTGTCTATTGAAAACAATAATATGGCTTGTCACGTAATGTTAGCATATTATGACAAAATTAATAGTGAAATAATAAAAGCCAAAGCTATAGATGACCTCTGATTTTTCATAAAAGCAAAATCCAACGGACACGCGTAATGCTTAATAAGATTTTTACCATGACGGCAAAAATACATTCCAAGTCCTAATTTAACCGGATACAATTTTTAGGCTAATGTACCGGGACTCGCAGCAGGATGGCTGCTCCAGGTAACACAACATCCCCATACTGCCGAGCTGCAGGGTTAATAGTTACTATAATTGAATACATATGTCAGATTTAAAACTACTCGCTCAAATATTAAAATCCAAGAATGAATTGGATAATAAAATTGCTTTGCTAATTGGCAGACCAGCTATGATAGGACATGTAGGTGAGTTTATCGCAGCTGATATTTTTAACATTGAACTCTTTACTTCCGGGACCAACAAAGGTTGTGATGGGAAATTTACAAAAAGAGAATTAATTGGAAAAACAGTTAATGTTAAATGGTATTCAAAACATACTGGACTTTTAGATATAACTCCAAACCATTTGCCTGATTATTACTTAATTCTTACTGGTCCACAATCCCCGGCAATATCTTCACGCGGCACCTCTTCTCCTTGGCTTATTCACAATGTATTCCTATTTGAATCAGTGAATTTGGTAACAATACTTCAATCGAGAAATGTTAAAATAGGTGTTGCTACAAGTATAATAAAAATCCTTTGGGAACAAGCCTCTATTTATCCGATAGAAAACAATAAGATCCTTCGCCTAACTACAGAACAACGAGACAAATTATCATATTTTAGATAAGAATGACATCGACCATATAATATGGAAAGTGCTATTAAAAACAGAATACTGAATAAAATCATAAATGTACAACGATAGATAATGTATATTGAAAATAGAAAAGAAGCAGCAAGAAAAAAGTCTCCTGGAGAATTGGGAGAGGTATCTGCAATAGCAGCACTGGTAGATAAAAGATTCGACAGGATTAAAAATCTCAATGACAATCACATGAATGAAAAATTTGCTGATATCGAATGCGAAAAAGATGGTCAGAGATATGTGATTGGCGTAAAAGCCAGAAATAAATCTGAATTTTTAAAATGTTTTACCAATCCCGGACGCTCTTCGTGATTTAGGAGATTCTGGAAAACCAATGGAACTATCAAATAAGATTGCTGAAAACTTAAAACTCAAGGATGAAATTTTAGATTCCCCCCTTAAATCCGGAGGGAAAAGGTTCCATAATCAGGTTGCTTGGGCAAGACAATTGACCTTAATTTTTAACAGAAACAAAGAAGAAATGACCCTGGATCATTTTAATTTTGATAATGCATACTCTTAACACGGTTTGCAAGCGAGACAAAATCCCGATGTGGTATCTTACATTGCCGGGGTTCTTATATTGTAGTAAAATGAAATTTGCTTTGTGTTCGGCTGATTCATAAATTTGAATATAGTTTAGATACCTCAATACCAATCAACTAAATTATAAATTATGAAAAAGTTAATTTCAATTTGTTTTCTGGTATTGCTTGCGACGTCATTAATTGCACAAGAGAATAACAAATCAAAATACTCTGAACTAAATCAGGATCAATTAAACCTTGCTTTGACAGAATCTTTGCACAATCTCAAAACGGCAAAGATTTTCACCCTAACTGGTACTGGTATAGGAATTGCAGGTGCCATACTTCTGATTGAGGATTCGATCAACACAAATAATCAGGGAAAAGATACACCTTCGTTAGGATCAAAGCTGGCTTCTGTTGGAATACTAACTGTGGCATTAGCATTGCCAAGATGGGTAAGACACTCAAAACGAAAGAATGAGATTGAGCTTGAATTAGCAAAATTTAACACATATGGCTCAGCATCAATAAATGGTATTGGAATAAAAGTAAGATTTTAAAGGTCAACGCTTAAATTTGAACAACATACAAGTCAGATATTCTCCCTACAATGCAGCGAGCCAAAACCCCCGGCTAAACAGACAGGTCAGGGGTTTTTCAGTTCAATTAAATGCCGTTCTATCGTTTTTCATAAGGACTTTTATGCAATTCATACAAAAAAATTGACACTGGTATTGCGTTAATAGAACTATGTTTGGGAATTTTTTTAGAACTACATTAAAGGATGGCAGAGATTCAAACATATACATCATGAATCCACTTCATAATGCTTTTTATTATTTCCTGTCTTGAAGTCCTTTATTTATTAACTAATATTTTGAGTTATGAAATGGAAGTTAATTTGGAATATGCTAAGCAACATTATAAAATAAAACCGGCTCCGAAATACGGAGCCGGTTTATATGTTGTGGGGGATGACGGGTTCGAACCGCCGACCCTCTGCTTGTAAGGCAGATGCTCTGAACCAGCTGAGCTAATCCCCCGAAAAGCGAGTGCAAATATAGATTACATTTTCCTTTCTGCAAAAAAAATCTGTTAATATTTATCTGCTTCAGGTGTGATCGTTAATTCTGAGCAGCTAAATCAGTATTTCATGCGGATTATAGCCATTTTAACTTTTTTTTACATTTCATTACAACCATTGACAATTGTAATAAGTCTTGTTAATATGTTGATAATAAGTGAAAATTGAGATACAAATGCTGAATAAAAAATTATTACATTCGCTAATATAAGCAGTTGTGTCACGAATTTTTGTCCGTGACTCTTTGATTGTTTATGGGATATGCACTATTTAATTACCTGATATATTGAATACTGCGTCTAAATTAAGTACTTTTGAACCCGAATAGTATGAAGCATAGAAATTCAGTGAATAAAGCAATTCCAGATTTTTTTAAAGTTTTGACGGATCCTGTAAAAAAATCGGTTGCTGCCAGAAATCTCATATCTGAGTGTAAGCTTTCTCTGCCGGTTAAGCTGATCATGTTTCTTTTAATCCTGCCTTTCGGGAAAAATGCATATTCCCAGACCTATTTATTAAACAGCGCAAATAATGGTCAGACAGTTACAACCTGTTCAGGTACTTTTTATGACAGCGGAGGATTATCAGGTGATTATAGCGGAAGCGAAAACTTTACTATTGCTTTCTGTTCAGGCAACACCAATGCAATAAAATTCGACTTTTCAAGCCTGGATATCAGAAGCGGAGATACTTTGTATGTTTATGACGGTCCTGATATTTCTTCACCCCTTCTTGGAAAATATTCAGATGCCCTGTTACCATTGTCTCTTACTTCTTCGGGAACCTGTATGACATTTACTTTTGTTTCAAACCTGTTTTTTGTGCGTTCCGGCTGGATTGCCAGTATCACTTGCTGCCCGCCACCGGTAACTTCCCCGATACTTCCATCGGATGTTTACCAATGCGCAGGTTCGACAATAAACTATTCGGTTGACTTTCATGCAGGTGCGACATATAACTGGACTGTCATTAACGGAAGTCCGGCAAGTGTAATGGGTGGACCAAATAATATCGATATAACATGGGATGCATCCGGAGATGTGACGGGATTCATTAAAGTTATAGAGGTAAACAGTTGCGGATCAAAAGATTCAAGCATGCGTTATGTGGATATTTATAGTCTGCCTGTAGTAGATTTCAGTGGTTTGAATGCATTCTTCTGTATTTATTCCGCCCCGGTCATTCTTACTGGTTCACCGGCAGGAGGAGTATTTACCGGTCCCGGAATCAGCGGCAACATATTCACTCCGGCAGCAGCCGGCCAGGGGACCCACAATATAACTTATACATATACCGATCCAACAACACTTTGCACAAATCAAAAAGTTATTCAGACAATAATTAACATACCCCAGGTTTTTAGTGTCGGTGCTTCAGCAACGTCATACTGCGCAGGTTTTGGTGTTAATATAACCCTCAGCGGTTCGGAAGCAGGGGTTAGTTACCAGCTGCTTAAAAACGGATTGAATGATGGTGCCCCTCTTCCTGGCACAGGTTCTCCCCTGACCTGGAACAACAGGCAAAATGGAGTATATACTGTTGTTGCCATACATAATGCTACTTCATGTACAAATAATATGTCTGGTTCCCAGACCATTATTCAGAATGCTTTGCCGGTCCCGACATTTACAGCTCAACCTGGAGCCGCTGCATGCTCCTCCGTTAATGTTACATACACAACCCAGCCGGGTCAGTCAAATTATATCTGGGGATTTCCGGGTGTTGCCGGTACAGATTATGCCATACTATCTGGCGGCACCACATCAGACAATACTGTATCTCTAATGTGGCTTACACCAGGGAGCAAAACTGTCACGATAAATTATACCAATGCGAACGGATGTACAGCTGTTGTACCAACTTCATCAACCCCTGCAATAGTTACTCTTTCGCCTCCTGCACCCACAGGTGCAGCAGTTCAGAATTTCTGTTCAGAAACGTCTCCTGCAGTTGTAAATCTGAATGCGGCGGGGACCGGAATTCAATGGTATGCTGCTGCGACAGGAGGGGTTCCCCTGCTTTCTTCCACACCTTTGGTCAATAATACACATTATTTTGCCAGTCAGACTGTAGCCGGATGCGAAAGTGTTTTAAGGCTTGATGTGACAGCAATGATTTTCTCAATACCATTGCCGCCGGTATCAGCTGCCGGAAGCGGAGCGACTTCTTCCCAGATCACAGCCAACTGGGGAGCATCGGCCGGCGCTGCTTCATACAGACTTGATGTTTCGACAAATAACACTTTTGCCACCTTTGTCGCCGGATACCAGGACAGGAATGTGGGAAATGTTACTTCATTCAATGTTACCGGTCTGACAGCAGGTGCTACATACTATTACAGGGTGAGGGCCGTCGGCTTCTGTGGTACTTCCGTAAATTCATTGACAATAACATATGCTACTCTGCCGGCAACACCGGCAATTCCGGGTGCTATTACCGGAACAGCACTGCAGTGTGCCGGACTGGCCGGACAGATTTATAGTATAGCAGCTGTTCCAAATGCAACGACATATACATGGACGGTTCCGGCAGGCTGGAATATTACTGCAGGACAGGGAACCATTTCAGTAACGGTAAGCACGGGTGCCACTGGGCAGAATGGAAATATTACGGTTACCGCAGGAAATACATGCGGAACAAGCGCCCCATCATCCCTGGCAGTAACTGTAATCGCGAACGCCAGTATCACTTCGGTAACGGGTGCATCGCCTTTATGTATCGGAGGAACAGCAACCTTTACCGCGAACGGAGTAGTTCTCAGTGGCGGTACTGGAGCCTGGAGCAGCAGTAATCCTGCAGTTGCCACTGTCAGCCCGGCCGGATTGGTGACAGGGATGTCAGCGGGCACATGCAATATAATCTACACTATCACGGGAGGATGCGGAGGTACGATATCAGCCCAGCGTGCCCTGACAATAAATCCAAATGCTGCCATTGCTTCGGTAACGGGGACCAGTCCATTATGTATCGGAGGGTCTGCGACTTATACAGCAAACGGTGTAATACCTGGTGGAGGCACCGGAGCCTGGAGCAGCAGCAATCCCGCAATAGCGACAGTCAGCCCAGCCGGCCTGGTGACCGGTGTTTCAGCAGGCATATGCAATATCATCTATACTATAACCGGTGGCTGTGGAGGTACAGTATCGGCACAGCGACCGGTTACGATAAGTCCGAATGCCAGTATTACCTCTGTGACCGGAACCACTCCGCTTTGTATCGGAGGTACGTCAAACTATACTGCCAGCGGGGTTGTCCTCAGCGGAGGAACAGGAGCATGGAGCAGCAGTAATCCTGCTGTAGCCACTGTCTCCGCAGCCGGACTGGTTACAGGGATATCAGGGGGGACTTGTAACATAATATACACTATCACAGGTGGTTGCGGAGGTACAGTATCAGCGCAACAGTCTGTTACAATAAATCCGAATGCCAGTATTACCTCAGTGACCGGAACAACACCATTATGTATCGGAGGAACGGCAGCCTTTACCGCAAACGGAGTAGTTCTCAGTGGCGGTACAGGAGCCTGGAGCAGCAGTAATCCTGCAGTTGCCACTGTCAGCCCGGCCGGATTGGTGACAGGGATGTCAGCGGGCACATGCAATATAATCTACACTATCACAGGAGGATGCGGAGGTATAGTATCAGCCCAGCTTAATGTAACAATAAATCCGAATGCCGGTATCACCTCAGTAACGGGAGCCAGTCCATTATGTATCGGAGGGTCTGCAACTTATACAGCAAACGGTGTGATACCTGGTGGAGGCACCGGAGCCTGGAGCAGCAGCAATCCCGCAATAGCGACAGTCAGCCCAGCCGGCCTGGTGACCGGTGTTTCAGCAGGCATATGCAATATCATCTATACTATAACCGGTGGCTGTGGAGGTACAGTATCGGCACAGCGACCGGTTACGATAAGTCCGAATGCCAGTATTACCTCTGTGACCGGAACCACTCCGCTTTGTATCGGAGGTACGTCAAACTATACTGCCAGCGGGGTTGTCCTCAGCGGAGGAACAGGAGCATGGAGCAGCAGTAATCCTGCTGTAGCCACTGTCTCCGCAGCCGGACTGGTTACAGGGATATCAGGGGGGACTTGTAACATAATATACACTATCACAGGTGGTTGTGGAGGTACAGTATCAGCGCAGCAGTCTGTAACAATAAATCCGAATGCCAGTATTACCTCTGTAACCGGCACAGCATCATTATGTATCGGAGGAACTGCAAGCTATACAGCGAACGGGGTTGTACTCAGTGGCGGTACTGGAGCCTGGAGCAGCAGTAATCCGGCAGTTGCCACAGTCAGCGCAGCCGGTCTGGTGACAGGTATAACTGCAGGCACATGCAATATTATCTACACTGTAACCGGTGGCTGTGGCGGGACAGCCTCTGCCCAGCAATCTGTGACAATAAACCCTAATGCAGCAGTAACTTCGGTTTTGGGAAACACTCTATTATGTATCGGAGGCACAACACCCCTCACTGCAACAGGGGTGGTCCCGGGTGGCGGAACGGGAGCATGGAGCAGCAGTAATCCGGCAGTTGCTACAGTAAGCGCAGCCGGACTGGTGACAGGAGTATCAGCAGGTATATGCAATATCATCTATACTATCACCGGAGGTTGCGGCGGCACCGTATCAGCACAACAATCGATGACCGTAAATCCAAATGCCAGTATCACCTCGGTAACAGGTACAACACCATTGTGTATAGGGGTTACGGCAACGTATACAGCAACCGGAATTGTTTTCGGAGGCGGTACAGGAGCATGGAGCAGCAGCAATCCGGCGGTAGCAACGGTCAGTGCCGCAGGCTTAGTGACAGGAATCTCAGCAGGAACAAGCAATATAATTTATACTATTTCGGGCGGTTGCGGACCAATAGTTTCTGCACAGCGAACAGTAACTGTAAATCCGAATGCAAGAGTCACATCTGTGACAGGACTATCTCCCTTATGTGTCGGAGGAACAGCTACATATGCTGCCAATGGGGTTATCCTCAGCGGGGGCACCGGAGCATGGAGCAGCAGCAATCCTGCCGTAGCAACTGTTAATGCTGCAGGATTAGTGACAGGTGTATCAGCAGGAACATGCAACATAACTTACACTATAACTGGAGGCTGTGCCGGTACGGTTTCTGCCCTGCAACCGGTGACTATAAATCAGAATGCAACCATTGCCTCGGTAACAGGTTTATCACCATTATGTATCGGTGGGACTGCCACATATACTGCAAACGGAATTGTAGTCAGCGGCGGAGCAGGAGCATGGAGCAGCAGCAATCCTGCAATAGCCACAGTCAATGCAGGTGGTTTGGTTACTGGAATATCAGCCGGCACCTGCAATATTATTTACACAATTACGGGTGGTTGCGGAGGTACAGTCTCAGCACAGCAATCTGTAACAATAAGTCCGGATGCCAGTATCGTTTCAGTAACCGGACCATCACCACTGTGTATAGCAGCTACGGCAAACTATACTGCCAGCGGGGTGATCCTGAGCGGTGGCACCGGTGCCTGGAGCAGCAGTAATCCTGCTGTGGCAACGGTAAGCGCCACCGGATTGGTGACAGGAGTATCGCCCGGGACATGCAATATAATTTATACAATCACCGGCGGCTGCGGTGGTGCAGCTACCGCATCGGCCAGTATAACAATATCAACCCTTTCTGCTGCAACAATCTCTTACTCAGGATCTCCATGGTGCGTCAACGAAGGAGTGCAGAGCGTTGTAATAACCGGTACCCCTGGTGGTACATTCACTGCTTTGCCGGCTGGTCTGAGCCTCGATGCTTCGTCTGGTGTGATTACCCCGGGCAGCAGTTCGGAAGGCACATATACAGTGACCTATACAATGTCTTCCGCTGTATGCGGTACTGCGACCGCCACTACTTCTGTTGCTATTAATCAGATTCCGGTTATCATCGTTAATGATCCTGCTCCAGTCTGTTCGCCATCAACTGTTGACCTGACTGCAGCTGCAATTACAGCAGGAAGTACTCCGGGACTCGTCTATACATACTGGACAGATGGAGCCGGAACAGTTGCCTATACAACACCTTCAGCTGCCGGATCAGGGACCTATTATATAAAGGGTACAGACAGCAACGGGTGCTTTGATATCAAACCGGTAACAGCTGTTGTTAATCCCCTGCCTGCAGTATCTGGTGTTCAGACTGACATTTTATGTGCTGGTGAAACAAATGGAACGATTGATATTACAACGTCAGGAGGAACAGGCCCTTATACATTTGCATGGACAGGCACTGGTGTTAATCCTTCAGATGAGGATCAGACAGGATTAGCAGCAGGATTATATATAGTGGTAGTTACTGATGCCAACGGATGTGCATCCTCATCAGCACAATTTACAATAGCCGAGCCAGCGGCTCTGGTTGCGGCGGCAGTTGTTACAAACTATCCATGTCCGGGAGGGTCAACCGGCTCAATTGACCTTTCAGTATCCGGAGGAACAGCTATTTATTCTTATCTATGGAACAACGGAGATACGAGTGAAGATTTGATAAACCTTGCCGCAGGTGATTATAGTGTTACAATTACTGATGGCAGCGGTTGTACAGCAACTGCAGGCGCCACTGTCTCTTCTGTGAACGGAACGCTGACAGGTAATGACATAAGCTGTAATGGATCAGCTGACGGTTCTGTGGATATTACCGTAACAGGAGGTGACGCGCCATATACTTTCCTTTGGAGTAATGGTGCCACATCGGAAGATCTTTCCGGATTATCTTCCGGAACCTATACTGTAACTATATCTGACGCAGGCGGCTGCTCTGCCGGCCTTACGGCTGTGATTGCTGAACCTGCAGTTCTTGGAGGAATGATGACAGTAAGCAATGTACCATGTTCTGGTCAGGCTTCCGGATCAGTCGATCTTACACTCTCAGGTGGTACAACACCATATTCTTACCTCTGGGACAACGGTGCGACCACGGAAGATCTTGTAAATGTCGTGGCGGGAGATTACAATGTAACAGTGACAGATGCACGCGGATGTATTTTCACCGGAATGGCTGCTATCACTCAACCGGCTGAAGCTCTTACAGGAAGTATAATGTCACAGACCAATATTACATGTGCAGGAACAGCCAGCGGATCTGTAACCCTTGCCGGGTCAGGCGGAATTTTACCTTACGAATATAGTCTGAACAGTGGTCCATTCCAGGCTTCCGGCGTATTTGACGGACTGGAAGCTATGTCATATACTATTACGGTACGGGATGCGAATTTATGTACAGCTGAGATCCCTGTAATCCTGACAGAGCCAGCGGCACTGTCAGTCAGCGTTACCGTTGAAGATGCATCCTGCCCGGGAGTTGCTGACGGCAGTATTTCGATTACTGTAGCGGGAGGGGGATCACCATATGACATTCTCTGGACTGATGGTGATGTGAATGCATCGAGAACAAACCTTCTTCCCGGAACTTACAGTGTGACTGTTACAGATATTAATGGCTGTACTTATACCGAGGACATTGTAGTTGAGTTAGCCGGTACCTCGGGGTGCCTCGAAATACAGACTATTATTACTCCGAACAATGATGGCTATAATGACACCTGGATAATCAGGAATATTGATCTCTTCCCCAGTGCTGAAGTGTTTGTTTATAACAGATGGGGTGAACTGGTATTCCATTCCAGGAACCTCCTGGCAGATGAATGGGATGGCACTTCAGGCGGCAAACAACTCCCTACAGATTCTTACCATTACGTTCTTCATTTGCACGATGGGTCAGAATCACGGTCAGGCGTTATAAGTATTATCAGGTAAGTATTGTTGCATCATCAATATATTTTTTATGAGATATACCAGAAGCATATTATCGGCACTTGTTCTCAGCTTTTTTCCCATTTTTGCCGAAGCGCAGCAGGTCCCTATGTACAGCCAGTATATAATGAACGGGTTTCTGATAAACCCGTCAATTGCAGGACGTGATGGCTACTCTACAATTAACCTTACGGTCAGGGAACAATGGATTGGCATGGCAGATGCTCCAAGTACATATGCGGCAAGCTTTCAGACCCGTATTTTGCGTAACAGTTACATTTCAAAATCAACTGCAGTACGCAAGAAACTTGTAAAACCGACCAAGGGTGGCAGGGTAGGTCTCGGAGGCTATATTTTCAGCGACTACAACGGTATAATGAGGCGTACCGGAGGTCAGGCAGTCTATGCATACCATATACCGCTTGGCATGACTCAGGGGGTTCCGAACAGCCTTTCATTCGGACTCGCCTTTACAGCCTATCAATATGCCATTAATACCAACGGAGCCATATATAATCAGGATGATCCGTTATTGAGGACATACGACAGATCTGTCTTTATTCCTGATTTTAACTTCGGGGCAAGCTTTACAACAACAAAATACTATGTTGGCTTTTCCATGACAAATCTGCTGAGAGGTTCGCTTATGATGGCTGATACAAGTAAAGTGAACAGAAATGAGCTTGGCCATTATTTCCTGACAGCCGGCATTAAGATTCCCCTTTCAGACAACTGGAAGCTTGAGCCATCTGCTTTCATAAAATCTTCGGATATGTTTTTAACTGCTATCCAGGCAGATCTCACAGCGAGAGTATATTATAAGAATGATTACTGGGCCGGACTCTCTTACAGGACACGTGATGCCCTTATTGCAATGTTCGGAGTGAGATATGAAAGGTTCTATTTTGCCTATGCATTCGACTTTGCAATGACAGATATCAGAACACAGACACTTGGTGGCCATGAACTGACACTGGCTGTTAAGTTTGGCGAGAGCGCCAGACGGTACAGATGGCTGAACGGGCTTTAAAATAGATTTTTTGTTGGAATTCGTTTATAATGTCCCCGGGGTATTCTAATTTTAAGGGATTGAAGTAAGGTCTCGCTGACCTTGGTTATATAAACAGAATGCTCCGGTATTATGTCTAAAGGTGCTGTAACACTATTCACCTGTTGTCTGGTGCTGTTTGCAATGGCACGAATGGGATATTCGCAGGATGGTGCTATCAGACCTGTCAGGCTCATGTTTTACAACGTTGAGAACCTTTTCGATACCAGGAATGACAGCCTGAAAGCTGACGATGCTTTCCTTCCGGGCGGGGTGATGAAGTGGAACTATACGAGGTATGCCAGGAAAATCAATGCTTTGTATAAGACAATTGTAGCTGCAGGTTCATGGTATCCCCCTGATATTATTTCCCTGTGCGAGGTGGAAAACAGGAAAATTCTTGAAGACCTTGTCTATGGCACATATCTGGCAAAATATGACTACAGAATTGTACATGAGGATTCCCCTGACCAGAGGGGGATTGATGTCTGCCTTATCTACCGGGCGGATTGTTTAAACCTGATTGATTACAGTTACTGGATTCCGGTTAGCATAAACAGAGAGGATTTCCACTCCCGGAGTGTCCTCTGTGCAAGGTTTGAGGTTTATGGTGACACATTGCACCTTATTCTAAACCACTGGCCGTCCCGGAGAGGCGGTGCACTGGCAGGAGATGGCCTCCGGAACAAAATCTCCGCTATGCTCAGATATAAGGTAGATTCGATTGACAAAATGAAGGTTTCCGGGGCTAAGATTATTATTGCCGGTGATTTTAACTGTACACCGGAGGGTCATGAAATCAGGAGTCTTGTGGATGCAGAAGAATCAGATGCCGTACTGGAGGACCTTTCTGAATACCATGCTAATAAGGGGCTTGGCACATACCGCTATATGGGTGCATGGGAAATGATTGACCAGGTTATAGTATCAAGTTCACTTTTATCGTCTGATAATGGTCTCTTTACCACTCCGGGGATGTTAAGGATCTTCAGGCCTGATTTTCTCCTGAAAAAGGATCCTAAATATCCGGGGCTGACTCCTTTTTCAACATACCGCGGATACAAATATCAGGGAGGCTACAGCGACCATCTGCCTGTACTGCTTGATCTTGGTTTCAGGCAGACGGCTCTGCGGGAGTGAGCCCGATCTCCTTTCCCTTTTCAAACATTAACCTCCTTGCCGCTTCATGTTCGTTTGGAATAATTCCTTCAATGATGGCTTCCCTGATTGCATTCTTGATAATACCAACCTCGATACCGGGTTTAATCCCAAATGCAGAGATGATTTCACTTCCGTCCACCGGGGGCTGGAAGTTCCTCATGGCATCTTTTTCTTCTATCTCCCTGAGCTTATTCCTGACAATTTTGAAATTCTCAAGATGCCTGGTCTTTTTTGCTTCATTTTTGGATGTTATATCAGCTTCACACAGCAACATAAGATCATCAATATCGTCTCCTGCTTCAAACAACAGCCTTCTTACAGCAGAATCCGTAACCTCCTCCTGCGATAATACTATTGGCCGGAGGTGAAGATCAACAAGTTTCTGAACATATTTCATCTTCTCATTGAGAGGAAGCTTCATTTTTCTGAAAATATCAGGTACCATTTTGGAACCTATAAATTCATGCCCGTGAAATGTCCATCCTGTATCCTCGATATATTTCTTTGTAACTGGTTTTGCAATGTCATGTAGAAGGGCAGCCCACCGGAGCCAGAGATTATCGGTTTTTTTGCTTATGTTGTCAAGAACCTTGATTGAATGGAGAAAATTATCCTTATGGCCCTTTCCGTCCTTTGTATCAACACCTTTCATGCTGTCAAGCTCAGGAAAGACAATTTTAAGAATACCCGACTTTTCCATGAGAATCAGACCTTTTGAGGGGTGTTCACACATCAGTATTTTATTCAGTTCGGCAACTATCCTTTCAGCTGAAACTATCCTTATCCTTTCCGCATTTACCTTTATTGATTCAAATGTCTTCTCTTCAATTGTAAAATTCAGCTGTGCAGAGAACCTTATGGCCCTCATCATTCTGAGAGGGTCATCAGAAAAAGTCTTATCCGGATCCAGAGGTGTCCTGATGATTTTACTCCTGATATCTTCCATCCCGCCAAATGGATCCAGAAATTCCCCGTAAGATTCCCGGTTAAGGCTTATTGCCATTGCATTAATTGTAAAATCCCTTCTCCTCAGATCATCTTCAAGAGTTCCATTCTCAACAACAGGTTTCCTCGATTCCCTGTCGTACGACTCCTTCCTGGCACCAACAAACTCTATCTCATACTCATTGTACCTGAACATGGCTGTACCGAAATTTTTGAATACGCTGACATTAATGCCTGGACCTATCTTTCTGGCGGCTTTCTGTGCCATTTCGATACCGCTTCCAATGACAACAATATCTATGTCCTTTTCAGGATGATTGCGCCTGAGTATGCAGTCTCTTACCCAACCTCCGATCAGATAGGCTCTTACATTCTCTGAAGTAAATGCACTGCAAAGAGTTTCGAAAATTTTGTCATTAAGACATATGTTCATATCTAGATATGACAATTTGTTATTTATTCATGACAAAGTTACAATTAATCCTTTATTTTATGTAAATTAAGGAGATTATGGGGTCATGGTACAAAGGTTGTCATGCTCTAAACAAACTCAGGTTCCGTATGTTTAATAAATAAAAATAAAATGGTAGAACATTTGACAAAAGAGACGTTCTTGAAAAAAGTTTTCAATTACGAAAAGAACAAGGAATGGAAATTTGAAGGAGAAAAGCCATGTATCATTGATTTCTATGCAGACTGGTGCGGTCCATGCAAAATGGTAGCCCCGGTTCTTGAAGAACTTGCCAGGGATTTTGACGGCAAAATAGATGTATTCAAAGTAAATACCGAAGAGGAACAGGAACTTGCATCAGCTTTCGGAATAAGGAGCATCCCTTCTTTTCTGTTCGTCCCGGCTGAGGGGCAGCCACAAATGGCGATGGGTGCATTGCCAAAAGATACCTTTGTAAAGGCCTTTAAGGATGTGCTTGGTGTAGAGAAATAGGCAGTTCGTCAAAAAAAAAGAAATATTCAATAATTTGTTTGAAAATAATGTAACATTTCATACTAAATATCGTTTAACATATAAAGTTAGTAAGATTAGTACACTAGTTTTTTTCATGGATTTAGGTTTAGGGTAGTAACACAATGTAGGGGCACAAAATTGGTGTCCCTACTATTTTTTATGCAAGGTCCTTGAAAATACTGTTAATTTCCTCCTCGGTTGTCCTCAGTTTTTTCTGGCATTGTCTGATAAGATCAGATGCGCGTTTTACTTCAACAGCCAGCTTATCCACATCAAGTTCCCCGCTTTCTATGTTTTTCAGGATTCTCTCGATCTCTGCCACGGCTTCGCTGAATGAAAATTCCTTTTTTGCCATTACTTAGAGTATTATTTAATTATAACATTAACTTTCCGTCGTCTGGTTGCATCCATCTTAATTTTTATCAACCACTTTACTTTTCACATTACCATCGGTAAAGAGGGTATCAATAATGTCATCCTTCTTTAGCATATTCCTGCTTTTTAATATTTTCCCCTTGAAAGAAGTTATTGTATAGCCTCTTCTCAGGACATTTTCAGGGTTGAGAATACTTAATGTATTTTCCAGTCCGGCTATTCTGTTCCTGTAAATGCTTACTGAATTCAGGGTCAATGCAACAAGGTTCTGCTTTGAAGCTTCGGTTTTTTTTATCCTTTCTGATGAGAATGTGTTTACCGAAGAGAACAGCCTGGATAAAAGTTTTTCAGTAACAATACCTGATCTGTAGGTTTTTTCACGTCCCACACTGATAAGTTCCATCATTTTTCCTGAAAGTTTTTCCCTGCCTGCTGAAATCATCATCCGGGCAAGCGGCAGTAGTTGAATGTGGTGAGTTTCGATCCTGTTTCTGTTCTCTTCAATAATAATCCTGGTACTGTCCCTGATGCCGGTACTTAACTCATTCAGTTCATTCTCAGCGGCAGCCATACAGTCAATCAGAAAATCAGCTACTGCAGTCGGGGTTTTAAGCGACATGTTGGCAACCATGTCAGTTACCGACATATTTTTCTCATGTCCTATACCTGTAAGTACAGGCAGGGGAAATTGTGTTACATGATAAGCTATATCGTAGCTGTCGAACCAGCTGAGATCGGTTTGTGAGCCTCCGCCTCTTATTATTGCCACCAGGTCAAACAAATTGGAATGGATTGCAATTCTGTCAAGGGCACTTATTACGCCCTGTTCAGTTTCGGTTCCCTGCATTGGCGTCTCTATCAGGGCTGTATAAAAGACATATCCGAAGCTATTTCCTGTCAGGTGATTAATGAAATCGGTATAGCCGGCAGCGCTTTTTGAGGAAATCACGGCAATTCTCTGGGGGAGCACAGGAAAATCAATTTCCCTGTTCATGGAAAAAACACCTTCGTTCTCAAGCCTTTTGATAATAAGCTGACGTTTTACAGCCATCTCTCCCACAGTGAATGTGGGATCGATATCAGTGATTAACAGACTTAATCCGTACAGCTCATGATATTCAACTTTTGCCTTTACAAGAATTTTGAGTCCTCCTTTAAGGGTTTCTCCTGTTATGTTCTCAAAGAATGATTTGATAAAACTGAACCTGCTGTTCCAGATTATGCCTCTTACGCGGGCCCTGATATTTTTCTCGTCAGGATGCTTTTCAACGAGTTCAAGATAACAGTGACCGGATGAATTGATTGTTATTTCTGAGATTTCTGCAACAACCCAAAACATCTGAGGCAATGAGAGATATAGGGTATCCCTTATTATCCTCTGCAATTCGGTCAATGATAATTTTTCAGCCATACTCGGTTTATTGTCACCTCACCTTTTGCAACTCACTGATATTATCGGGTTTCCGACCATTATTTCAGACAGGCAGGTGAGGCAGACATTATGCTTTTAAGGTTTCAGGTTAGTTTACTTTACGATCCGGATCTTTTCCGGGTCAACCGTATTCTCACTGTTTATTTCCAGGGAATCAAGAAATTTTGATCCGTCAATATCCATCTGCCTGTCTTTTGTAATGCCGTAGGTGTATTCCAACTTATATTTAACTGTCCCGTCAGCATTATAGATAAGCCATAGACCATCCCTGGCATCATTTTTATATTGCCCCGAGTACTCAATCGTGCCATCTTCATACCATGTTTCGAATTTCCCGTCAATTCTGCCGTTGAGGTAATTTGACTTAAGAAGCATTGACCCGCCCGGATAGTACCTGGTCCACTCTCCCTCCCTGATATCGTTTACATATCTTACCCTTTCAGCAACAGTGCTGTCAGGATAGAATTTAACTGACAACCCATTTCTCAGGTCCCCGGAATAAATTTCTTCAGAAATAAGGTAATTCCGGGTCATGGCAGAAAAGAATTGCCATTTTCCCTCTTTCTTCTGGTTTACGTATTTCCCTTTTGATGCAATATTCCCGTTAGGGTGATAAAGCGTTGCGTATGCCTCTTTGCCATTTGAACTGAACTTAAGGACGGCTTTGAGAGTCTTATCCTCATAATATCTCTTAAATTCTCCTACAGGATGATCGTCTTTAAAATATCCTTCATACAGGATGGTCTCATCCGGGTATCTTTTAATCCAGTGTCCCTGTTTTCTGCCTCTTGAATCAACCTGATTTATTGAATTTTCAGTCTGGCAGAATACAATGGAAGAGAAAGCAATAAGAGATGCAGATATGACTATTTTAAGATTCATGAACTGGAAACGTGAATTATTATTCAAAAGTATATAAATTCCGCGTATGATCCGGCATCAAATTGATACCTTTCAGGCAAACGGATGATCCTGTGCCGGGATAAAATAAATGCAGGGACACAAAATCTTGTGTCCCTGCACTGGTATCTATTGTTTCCTGAATTATTTTACCTCCTCGAAATCAACATCGGTAACTTCGTCATTGCCTGATTTGCTGCTGCCGTTATCCGCGGTCGGACCCGGTCCGGGTTGTGATGTGGCCTGCCCGCTGTTCTGGGCTGTCTTGTACATCTCTTCAGATGCAACCTGCCAGACAGAGTTTAATTCGGCAAGTGCCTTGTCAATTGCATCAATATCCTGGGATTTATGAGCTTCCTTGAGTTTGGCCAGTGCAGTTTCAATAGCTGGTTTTTTATCTGCCGGAAGCTTGTCTCCGAACTCCTTAAGCTGTTTCTCCGTAGTGAAGATCATAGAGTCGGCAGTATTGATCTTGTCGATCTTTTCTTTTGCCTTACTGTCGGCTTCAGCATTTGCCTTTGCTTCTTCCCTCATTCTCCTTATTTCATCATCGCTCAGACCAGAGGAAGCTTCAATCCTGATCCTCTGTTCCTTTCCTGTTCCCCTGTCTTTCGCTGTGACATGAAGTATTCCGTTGGCATCAATATCAAATAGTTACTTCAATTTGCGGAATACCCCTTGGGGCAGGTGGTATGCCATCGAGGTGGAAGCGTCCGATTGTTTTGTTTCCCACTGCCATTGGCCTTTCTCCCTGAAGAACATGTATCTCCACAGATGGCTGGCTGTCAGCTGCCGTAGTGAACACCTCAGTCTTTTTAGTCGGAATAGTTGTGTTTGATTCTATCAGTTTGGTCATAACTCCACCCATTGTTTCAATTCCAAGTGACAATGGCGTTACATCAAGCAGCAGAACATCCTTGACTTCCCCTGTGAGCACACCGCCCTGAATAGCGGCACCGACTGCAACCACTTCATCCGGATTTACCCCTTTCGACGGCACGCGTCCGAAGAATTTCTCAACAAGTTGCTGGATCGCAGGTATACGGGTAGAACCTCCGACAAGGAGAACCTCATCAATTTCCGATACGGATAGTCCTGAGTCTTTCAATGCAATTTTGCATGGTTCAATACAAGCCTGGATCAGTTTATCACAGATTTTTTCAAAATTAGCCCTTGTAAGAGTTTTTACAAGGTGCTTCGGAATACCGTCAACTGGCATTATGTATGGAAGATTGATCTCGGTTGAGGTTGAACTTGAGAGTTCAATCTTGGCTTTTTCCGCAGCCTCTTTAAGACGCTGCAATGCCATAGGATCTTTTCTAAGGTCAATACCCTCCTCCTTGAGGAATTCCTCTGCCATCCAGTCAATTATGAGATGATCAAAATCGTCTCCGCCAAGGTGGGTATCACCATTGGTTGATTTGACTTCAAAGACTCCATCGCCAAGCTCCAGAATGGAAATGTCGAAAGTACCGCCACCGAGGTCGAATACTGCGATCTTCAGATCCTGTGATTTTTTGTCGAGGCCATAAGCAAGCGATGCAGCGGTTGGTTCATTGATTATCCTTTTTACATTCAACCCGGCAATTTCCCCTGCCTCCTTGGTAGCCTGACGCTGTGAATCACTGAAGTATGCAGGTACGGTTATCACTGCATCAGTGACTTCCTGTCCGAGATAGTCTTCAGCCGTCTTTTTCATCTTCTGAAGAATCATGGCGGATATCTCCTGAGGAGAATAATTGCGGTCATCAATTTTTACCCTTGGTGTATTATTGTCCCCTTTAACAACAGTGTAGGATACCCTCTTTATCTCCTTGTTAACCTTATCATATGTCTCACCCATGAACCTCTTGATGGAGAAAACAGTCTTCTTTGAGTTGGTGATAGCCTGCCTTTTTGCAGGATCACCTACTTTGCGTTCTCCGTTTTCTACAAAAGCAACAATGGATGGAGTGGTTCTTTTGCCCTCACTGTTGGGTATTACAACAGGCTCATTGCCTTCCATCACTGCAACGCACGAATTTGTTGTGCCCAGATCGATACCAATTATTTTTCCCATTTTATAATAATTTAAATTTTCTCATTCTTATATTTTTTACCTGATCTTTTCCCGTTATGCAGGTCTGAATATACCGTTAAACAATTATGTCATGAGGATTATGCAATGATTATGCCATTAAACAGATTGTTCATTTTTATGTAAATATGGCACCCTTAGTATAGTAAAAACATATATGCACAATTTTAATCCTCCGGCATAATATTGGGTTTCTGCCACCCGCGGAGTACCCTGTGATATGATTTTAACTGTCATATTAATAATAAGTTAATGTAATAATGGTTTAAATTCTGCCTGTTTGAATAACCAGGGAAAGATAAAAAATGAATTTTGCAGTCATTTTATTATGGCGTGACAAAAAGACAGAAAACAGTGCAAAGGCTGACATTTTAAAAAGATATTTTACCGGATAGATATCATCCGGTACAAATCAGTAACTTTGTAAATTGTAATTAAAATATTAGTAATTATGTCGATACATAAAACAGTAAAAAGGGTTACAACTCATGTACTAAATGAGATGAAACTCAAGGGTGAGAAGATTGCAATGCTTACTGCTTATGATTTTTCGATAGCAAAGATTCTGGATGAAGCTGAAATTGATGTAATACTGGTTGGGGATTCGGCATCCAATGTAATGGCAGGGTATGATACAACGCTTCCTATTACGCTGGATAACATGATTTATCATGCTGCATCAGTTGTAAGAGCAGTCAGGAGAGCCCTTGTTGTTGTCGATCTGCCCTTTGGTACCTACCAGGGCAATTCAAAGGAAGCTCTTGTTTCATCTATCAGGATAATGAAGGAGACAGGTGCCCATGCAGTTAAACTCGAAGGAGGCAGCCAGGTTGTCGAATCAATTGAGAGGATATTGTCTGCAGGAATTCCTGTAATGGGTCATCTGGGTCTGACACCACAGGCAATTCACAAGTTTGGTACCTACGTAGTGCGCGCTAAGGAGGAAGAGGAAGCCAGGAAGCTGATGGAAGATGCAAAGCTGCTGGAGAAGACCGGTTGTTTTGCAATTGTCCTTGAGAAAATTCCTGCAAGACTGGCTGAAGAGGTCACTAACAGCCTGAAAATTCCTTTGATCGGGATCGGCGCCGGCGGCAAAACTGACGGCCAGGTACTGGTGCTTCACGATATGCTTGGTCTGACGCAGGAATTCTCTCCCCGTTTCCTTCGCAGGTACCACAATCTCCATGCTGAAATAAAAGGCGCAGTGCAGGCCTATATCAGCGATGTGAGATCCAGGGATTTCCCAAATGAGAAGGAACAGTATTAATCCATAAGAAATGGTTGAGATATTATACGAGGACAATCATTTGATCGCAGTCTATAAACGCTCTTCAGATCTTGTCCAGGGCGACAAAACAGGTGATCAGTCACTTGATAACGAGATAAAGCGATATATTGAGGAGAAATACAGGAAACCGGGACAGGCTTTTCTTGGAGTTGTTCACCGGCTCGACCGTCCGGTAAGCGGTGTCCTTCTCTTTGCCCGGACTTCCAAAGCTCTCGAAAGGATGAATGAGATGTTCCGCACCAAACAGGTCAGGAAGATTTATCTGGCAATTGTTAAGGAAAGGCCGCCGGAAGATGAGGCGACAATAAGGCATTTTCTAAAGAAAAATGAAAAACAAAATAAGAGTTATGTCTATGATAATGAAGTGAAGGGATCCAAAGAGGCGAGCCTGACTTACAGACTGAAGGCCAGATCAGAGAGATACTATCTTCTTGAGATCGAACTTCATTCAGGCAGACATCATCAGATAAGGGCCCAGATGGCCAGAATAGGATGCCCCGTAAAAGGAGACCTTAAATATGGCTATCCCAGATCCAATGAGGATGGCAGCATAAGTCTTCTTGCGAGAAGTGTGGAATTCATCCACCCTGTCAGGAAAGAACCCATAACAATTACCGGGCACTTTCCTGAAGGTGATATATGGTCTCATTTTGCTGGTTCTGTTTGATTGAACTTCTTTCGTTCAGGGTATTCTCCATATCTCTGACAAATTCCTTTTCTTCAGCATAATCGTTGCCTTCAATTGTTATTATGTTGCCATCCCTCCTGGTTACGTATTTTGTTTTTTTCAGCTCTGTAACTTTATTGTATACCCTGTCGCGTTAATACCCCTTTAATTAGCGTTAATGAAATGTTAAATATTGTATTATTGAAAAGTTTATGACTTAATTTTGCGACATGAACAGAAAAAAATTTGCAGGACTGATAATAATGATGCTGTTGTCAATTTTCGGCATTATTTGGGTTCAGATCGTGTGGATAAGGAATGCAATCAAAATCAGGAATGAATCGTTCAATAACGCCGTATATATAAGTCTTACTAATGCTGCAAATACCATTGAATCTTCCAGGAAGCTGAATTTCTTCAATAATTTTGTTATGGACGATCCGGGATTATATAATAACAATGTAACCGGATCCTCAAATTATCTCAGCATAAACAGCTATAGCTCCGACACTGGCACCAACCTGAGGGTTAATATCACTAATCAGTCTTTTTCAGGCAATCAGGATACTGGCAGGTTGACTATCAATGACAGGTCATATTCCATTAAAGGTGATACTACCATAGTCTCTGCTTCTGATACTGTTATCTATTCGGCCACCCAGTTACCCGGAAAGATGAGTATCGTTGAACCGGGAGAGGAGCTTAATTCAGGCTCAAATTCATTGTATGTCCGTCAGAGTGATTTTATTGACTGGGTTAAAAAGCGGTCAGCTGAGTTTCAAAATATGAGTGACAAGATCATTTCTGAGATATATCAGTGGGAAAAGACTCTTGAGCTTGATAATAAGGAGATAGACTATTCTCTTAAACAATCATTTTCATTTGCAGGAATCCAGACTCCCTTTGAATATGCCATTGTAAAAGACGGGGTGGTTCAGGACGGTACATTTCAAAGAACCGGCAAGCAGGACTTTCTCAGGAGCAATTATAAGGTCAGGCTGTTTCCGGGTAATATCATCAGGCAGGATCTCATATTGTCTGTGGTTTTTCCGGAACGGACAAATTATGTTCTCGGATCCATTTCATGGCTGCTGGGGGGATCTTTATTGTTCTCAATATTTATCCTGGCAACTTTCGGGCTGAGCCTCTATTTTATAATCAGACAGAAGAAGATATCTGAAATAAAATCTGATTTCATTAACAATATGACACATGAGTTTAAGACTCCGATCGCTACAATCTCACTTGCCGCCGATACAATAACAAATCCTAAAATCATTAATAACGAGGCTAGCATAAGACATTTTATTGGTATGATCAAGAAAGAGAACAGCAGGATGAATAAAAAAGTGGAAACGATCCTGCAAATAGCTTCACTTGACAAGAAGGAGATTGAATTCAGATTTGAGAATGTCTCAATGCACACAATTATCGGACATGCTGTGGATACAATTGATATTCAGGTTCAGCAGCGCAATGGAAGGATAAGTGTTTCACATGTGGCCGCAGACGATATCGTATACGGGGATAGCGAGCATCTGTCCAACCTTGTAAATAATCTTCTCGACAATGCATTGAAATATTCACCGGGTTCGCCCGAGATAACCATCACCACTAAGAATGCCGACAGGGGTATCGTGGTTTCTGTTGAAGACAAAGGGATCGGTATGACCAAATCGGTGCAGAGCAAAATATTCGAAAGGTTCTACAGGCAGAGTTCAGGCAATGTGCATGATGTTAAGGGATTCGGTCTCGGCTTAAATTATGCAAGAGCAATCATAGAGGCTCACAAAGGGAATATTTCAGTTTTCAGTGAACCCGGAAAAGGCAGCCGGTTCGACGTATTTTTACCATTAAACCAAGGGGACAATAAAGATGAGCAATAAACCTGTTAAAATTTTTCTGGTTGAGGATGACTTAAGTTTCGGGTCAGTTCTTAAATCATATCTGGAAATCAATGACTACTCAGTTGAATGGGTAGACGATGGAAAATATGCTCTTGATCATTTCAGAAAAGGGCTTTTTAATATCTGCATTCTCGACATTATGCTTCCGCATGTTGACGGATTCACAATCGCAAATGAAATAAGACAGATTAACCACGAGGTACCGATAATCTTTCTTACTGCAAAGAAACTTAAGGAAGATGTCCTTAAAGGCTACGGAGTAGGAGGTGATGATTATATAACAAAACCATTCGATACCGATATCCTTCTCGCAAAGATAAAGGCTATTCTCTCGCGGAGAGACCTGCAGAGTGGTACCAAAGATATCTTTGAGATCGGGAATTTTATTTTCAACTCGAAATTAAGAACACTGACAATCGGAGAGATTGAAAACAAGCTCTCACCTAAGGAGGCACAACTTCTTGAACTACTTGCTGTTAACCCGAATACGCTGATAAGCAGGGAGATAGCCCTGAAAAAAATATGGGGATCTGATGATTATTTCACTGCCAGGAGCATGGATGTTTATATAACTAAACTCAGGAAGTTTTTGTCGGAAGATCCCTCACTTAATATCAAGAATATTCATGGCGCTGGTTTCCAGTTGATTGTAAGGGATGAGGAATGAGATCTCCGTACAGCAAACATGGTGGTTGAAATATTCCGGTCCTGTTCTCGTTATAGACCTGTCAAGAGCATTTGATTAATTATGCCACATTTTTCTATTTTTGCGAAAAAAAAAGATATGCGTGTCAGGGTTCTGTTTATTCTCCATATTATCTTAATCACCGGTCTGTATTCATGTAAAGCCTCAAAAAAGATCACCTCCTCATCCACAAGTTCCCTTTCGGAAGAAACCTATATTAACAATTATAAGGATATTGCTGTCAGTGAGATGAAGAGGGCAGGCATTCCTGCAAGTATAACACTGGCACAGGGGATGATTGAATCTGATTTTGGACGCAGCAAGCTGGCCCGCGAGGCGAACAACCATTTTGGCATCAAATGTCACAGCGAATGGACCGGTCAAAAAATTTACCATCATGACGACAGGAGAAATGAATGTTTCAGGAAGTACAATAAGCCGGAAGATTCATTTCATGATCATTCGGAGTTTTTAAAATCAGGTTCCAGGTATCGTTTTCTATTTGATTTGGCAGCCACGGATTATAAGGGATGGGCACATGGATTGAAAAAAGCCGGTTACGCCACAAATCCTGATTATGCAAATATGCTGATCAGAAAGATTGAAGAAAGAAACCTGCACATATATGATATAGACTATAAACCTGAAATCACCTCTCAGAATAAGCCTCTTCCCGTACAAAAAACTGTTACAGTTCAGGCTGTTCAGGATACAGATAAAACACTGATGCCGGTTAATCCCGTGAATGAGAAGAACATGGTTGCTGCCCGTGTTTCCAGGGTGATGGAGAATAACAAACTAAGGTATATTGTCGTGAAGGATGGTGATACACGGGAGGAGCTTGAAGAAGAGTTTCAGCTTCTGCGCTGGGAACTGCCCAGGTACAATGAGCTCAGCAATGATTTCAAAATTACTCCGGGTCAGATACTCTATCTTCAGCCAAAGAAAGAAAAGTCTGAGACGGGGGACGAATTTTATATTGCTGCCGGGGGAGATACAATGTACCTTATATCGCAGCGGTTCGGAATAAAACTGAAAAGTCTCTACAAGATGAACAGGATGGAGGAAAATAGTGAGCCGGAACAGGGAAGCACAATCTGGCTGAGAAATATGAAACCGGTCAACTGACAGGAATGGAATACTCCTTTATATTAAAGCCTCTCAGGAATTCCACTGTATTCATCCTCTTTTTACCTTCAAGCTGAAGGCTTACAATACTCAGAAATCCATCCTTGCATGCAATCTTTATGAAATGTTTCCCGTCGGTAATAATCTCCCCGGGATTCATATTATGTTTTATGGCCTCGGGCTGGCTTTCAAAGATCTTAAAGGATAAATCTGCAGAATTCTTTCTCATTGCTGATCTGGCACAAGGAGCGGGAGCAAGTCCCCTGATCAGATTATGAATAGTGACCGGATCATTGTTCCAGTTGATAATACAGTCCTTCGGGAAGATCTTCGGTGCCGGTATCAGGACTTCGCCAGGCTTAACAAACAAGGACTGTGGCTGCGGTTTGATTTTATTTTCGGCCAGTCCCTCGACAGTTCTTATTACCAGTCTGGCTCCCTGTTTCATCAACCGCTCATGTATGTCTCCTGCATTCTCAAAAGGAAAGATGTGTACCTCTTCTCTCAGCAAAATATTTCCGGTATCGATTTGGTCATCGATAAGGAAGGTCGTCACGCCCGTTACTGTTTCACCGTTGATCAGTGCGTGGTTTATCGGTGCTGCCCCCCTGTATTGGGGCAGGAGTGAAGCATGCAGGTTAAAGGTGGCTATTGCGGGAATTCTCCAGATAATCTCCGGAAGCATCCGGAAGGCAACAACAATAATGACATCAGCCCGGAGGCTTTTCAGATTTTCGACAAATTCAGGATCTTTAAGATTCTCCGGCTGCATGATCGGGAGTTGGCTGAATTCAGCGAATTCACTGACAGGTGATTTATTTATTTTCCTGCCTCTTCCGGCAGGCTTGTCAGGAGCTGTCACAACCCCGACAACATTAAAACCATTCATCAGGAGCGAACCAAGTGTTGCTACGGCAAAGTCAGGCGTACCCATGAAAACGATCCTGAGATTCTTCAAATGGTTTATTATCATACAAATCTAGTAAAATATTAATCCTTGATATGTTTATAGCATGTCAGGTCATGCCCCATTTTGTTGGCTTTCGTTTCGAGATAGAATTTATTGTGCGGATTTGATTCGATAATTAGTGGAATTGTTTCCACAATTTGAATGCCATATCCCTCCAGTCCGGCTCTTTTAACAGGATTATTGGAAATGAGGCGGACTTTTCCAAGTCCAAGTTCCCTCATGATGCTGGCGCCGACACCATAATCCCTTTCATCTTCTCCGAATCCAAGTTTAATATTTGCCTGGACTGTATCCATTCCTTCATCCTGGAGCCGGTAAGCCTTGATCTTGTTAAGGAGTCCGATCCCGCGGCCTTCCTGGTTAAGATATATGACAACCCCTTTTCCTGCTGCCTCCACCATTTCCATAGCCTTATGGAGCTGCGATCCGCAGTCGCATCTCATGGATCCGAAAATATCGCCGGTAAAGCATGACGAATGCAGCCTTACCATAACTGGTTCATCCTTGGTCCATGAACCTTTTACAAGGGCAGAATGTTCAAGTCCGTTGCTGGTTTGCCGGAACGGAATAAACTCAAAATCTCCCCTTTCAGTAGGCAGTTTTACCCTTTCTCCTTTTTCAATAATTGAATCTCTTTCCAGGGTATATGTGATAAGGTCTTTTATGGATATTATCCTGATGTCGAATTTCTGACTTATTTTCCGGAGATCCCTGAGCCGGGCCATTGAACCGTCATCATTCATTATTTCCACAAGAGCACCTCCCGGTTTTAGCCCGGCCAGCCTTGTCAGATCGACAACTGCCTCAGTATGGCCTGCTCTTCTGAGAACTCCCTTTGCCTTTGCCTTCAGAGGAAAGATATGACCAGGGCGCCCGAGGTCCTTTGGCCGGGTAGCCGGATCGACAAGGGCTTTGATTGTAAGAGCTCTGTCCTTGGCTGATACACCGGTTGTTGTTTCCTCGTTTATCAGATCCACTGAAACAGTAAACTGAGTTTCATGGATTGAAGTATTTATCCCGACCATCAGATCCAGTTCAAGTTCCTCGCATCTCTCTTCCGGAAGAGCTGCACATATGAGTCCGCGTCCATGTTTTGCCATGAAATTAACTATCTCAGGTGTTATCAGTTCCGCTGAGCAGATGAAATCTCCCTCATTCTCCCTGTCTTCATCATCGACAACTATCAGAATCTTGCCTTTTCTGATATCCTCTATTGCATCTTCAATTGTATTTAATTTAAAATCGCTCATCTTTAACAATTATTTTAGTCTGAACCAGGATTTATTCTATTCCCGCTGATTGCTATCCTGTATATATAATCCTTGATCTTTTTCAGGAACATGAGATAAGTATCAATGTTCATGATAACTGAATCGGTTGTTGCCTTGTATGTCAGGAAGATACCTATGGGCAATAGTATATAGGAAGCTGCCCACATCCCTGCAAATATGCCAACTACGTTCTCTTCAGCCAGTTTTTGCCCTGAAATTGAAATAACATAGTAAATAACAAAGAAAAAAATTGAAATAACAGAAGGAGTGCCAAGACCTCCCTTTCTGATTATGGCTCCAAGCGGAGCCCCGATAAAGAAGAAAACAAGACAGGCAAAAGACATTGTCAGTTTTCTGTTCCATTCGACTTCATATCTTTTTATTGCCTTTATTTCCCAATGGACTGTTTCATTCCTCTCGGAGAGGTAACTTGCTCCGTCCTTCAGGCTGGTAATAGCTCTGGACAACACTATACCTTTATCAGAAACTGGCAGGGAGTCGAAGACTGCTCTTGTATTAAATGGTCTGAAATTGTATGATTGTGTCAGGAGTCCCGGTAATGGTTTGATTGCGTTTAAGCATTCCATGCTGAGTATAAATCCTTGAACTGTTAAACTCATTAAACTGATTTACAATACGCTCATTATGCTTCATGTTGAGGGAATCAATGAAAAAAGTCAGCTGGGAGATATTCAGCATCGCTGAATTTGACTTGAACAGGCCATCCTCACTTCGTTCCAGATCAAACCCGGTAAGTGAGATTACTATGGTTTGTTCCCTGAAATAATCTTTTCTCGACGGAAATTTCCGTAAGCCTGGCGATGTGTTTTTTTCCTCTATCTCATTGAAGGAATAGCCATTGTAAAGAACCATTATAAGCCCGGTTCCGTCAGGAGTGGTTTTCATATAGCCTGAGTCGGCCAGGGTAACTGAGGTATTGCCTTTTTTATTCCTGTGATCGTATATTATAAGGTTGTTGAGCCTGTTTGTGACCGGGTCCTTTGTAGTTATTTTAATGCTGAAATCAGGTACCCCATTATAAAATGTTCCTGCCTGGATATTTATATCCGGTTTTTTGCGGCGGATATCATAAAGCAGTGTCCTCGCCTTGGAAGTCGAATAGGGGAGCACATTATTTGAGAAGAAAAAGGAGATTACCGCAATAAAGCCAATCAGGATCATCAATGGCCGCATAATTCTCTGAAGAGGTATCCCCGAGGCTTTAAGCGCCGAGAGTTCACTGAATTCTCCCATGTTCCCGAAGGTCATCAGCGAGGCAAGCAGGATTGCAAGGGGTAGGGCAGTAGGCACAAAAGTCATTGCAAAATGATACAGCAATTCGCTGACTATTTTGAAATCAAGACCTTTCCCTGCGAGCTCATCAACATACATCCATAAGAACTGCAAAATGAGGATGATGAGCACGATAAAAAAAGTGAATATTAAAGGCCCTATAAATGATTTTAAAACAAACGTATCAACCTTTTTCACCTCATGCTTTCATTTGAAGTGCAAAAGTACTTCATTTTTATCTAAAATCAGCGTTAAGGATGTTTCATTTTTCCGGTGCAGGCAGATGTATAGTTTAAAAGGTATTATGGTACAACGGTGCAATGGTACAACGGTGCAATGGTATAATGGTGTAAAGGTACAAAGGTGCAAAGGTGCAACGGTCAATCACTGTCATATCGTCTTACCGTCATACCGTCATACCATCATACCGTCATACCGTCATACCTTACGCCCCATTATGTCCCCAGTAATCTTTTCAGGTCCGTTATCTGTGAGTCCCATAGGGATATTGAATCCTCCCTTTCATTTTCTTCAGCAAAATCACAAATTATAAGGGCCAGGTCACCTGTAAGTTCTTCAATATTTATTCTGAATTCAAAGTAATTGCACTCTTCATTTTCCATTCCTGTCCATTCAAATCTGACAAGTTTATTTTCCTTAATTGCAGAAAGCCTGGCTTTCGAAGCGGAATTGTTCCAGAAGAAAGTGAACAGATCTCCATCTGCATCCACCTTGTCTGCAAACCACTCACCCAGTCCTTCAGGGGTGCTAAGCCTTGAGAACAGAACCTTGGGCGAACAGTTCAGGGTATATTCCAGTTCGAATTTAATTCTCATTATAAATCTTTCTGAATTAAGATACTACTATTGTTGCAATTTAGAAAAAAAACTGAAACTAAAACATCTTATTGCTAATTTGTGTCAAACTGATTATATTTGCACCCGCAAAACCAAGGATGGCGGACAAAGGGCCCGCCTTCGGCATGGCTACGGCGGACAAATTCCGCCTTCGCTACGAAAGCCTGCCGGCGGACTATTAGGGCGAGATAGCTTTTTTCCAGTTGGTTGACAAAAAGACCGCGCATGATTCAGTAATCACCCTGAGATCCGCCGGATCATTCCCCCGTCTCGCTACAAAGACAATCAACCACTTACATAGTAAAATATGTAGGTGGTTTTTGTTTTGTGCTAGGTTTGTGCTAGGTTTTGAGGAACCTTAATAGTAATGGAGTCCTAGCTTGTGGACAAGAAGATAAAACCACTGTCCTACCTGGGTGAAGACTTATCTTTATTGTTGACTTACCTTAAAATTGAATTGTAGATCCTTAGACAAAGTGTACATTTAATGACCAATTAAAACTAAAGATGACTTGATTCTATGGGAAGCTGACAAGATGCAATTCTCTACTCACAAAGAGCTAAGTGAAGCAGTAAAAAATGAAAATGTTTGATGACTCCAAAGTAATTTTGGATAATTGCTAACGCCACAAAATATGAGCAATAATCGTAGAAGATAATGGGTCAAAGGATTCAGCTAGATAAAGAGACTAAAGCTGTTCTGCTTTTCATTAAACAAAAGCAAAAATGGGAAGACAAAACCACTTCTGTTTCGGCTATGTACTCTGCCCATTATTATGGAAATTTTACTGGATATGACATTTATTTCAAAGGTTCAGATGGAAAGTTCTTCTATAAGAAGGAAAACGTTAAGCTCCTGAATAAAATTAGGAATATAGGTATTGAGAAACTTGATGTCTACGTTGATGGTGTAATAGTTAATGCACTCAAGCTACATCAGTTTGAGCAAGGCTATTATCGAGTTTATTTTGGAAAGGGCAGTATTTTCACCCAAAATATTAAACTAGAAAGCAACAAGCACAAAGACATTCTCAAATATTATTCTAAGCTTGCAGATTATGCTGGAATACTAGATGAAGAAGGTAGTCCGTTGTACCTTCTGTCACAAAATTATAAACGCGTTACCCCATCAAGTAATTCAGTGCTATTTGACTATTTAAAGGGAGAGTGTAATCCAATTAATGAAGAAGAAAAAATCGCCCTTCCATTTGATTTTAATCAAAGCCAGATCATTGCCATTGAAGCAGCACTGAGAAACAAAATATCCATTATTGAAGGCCCCCCTGGAACAGGAAAAACTCAAACGATCCTTAATCTGATTGCCAGTATCATTTGCCAGGGGAAGAACTGCGCTGTTGTTTCAAACAACAATACAGCTATTGATAATATCTATGAGAAGCTGAGTGAAGAAATGCTCTCATTTGTTGCTGCCTCGTTGGGTCGTAAAACAAAGGTAGAGCAGTTCTTTGAATCCAATCAGAATACAGAACTTCCAAAATTCATAGAAGAGAAACAAAAAAAGCTCAAAAGGAATGACCGCTTAAGAATTACCATTTTGCGCAAAGAGATGAAGAAGATTCAGGATATGGAAGTTGAAACCTCAATCCTTGAATCTCAACTTATTGATATTCAAAATGAGAGAAGGCATTACGAAATTGTTTATAATGATTCACTAATCATCAATCAGAAATTATCCTCAACTGATTATCTGGCATTCATTGCACTTTTGGAGAAGCCCAAAAAAATACGATTCTTCAAAAGATGGATACTGGGAAGGAAATTCAAGGTAAGAATTGTTGAACAAGATGTAATTGTTCTATTAAACAACGCAGAAACACTTTATTATCTCTCAAAAATCAATGAACTTACCAGGAAAATCGAATCCGGAAAGAAATTCCTGAAGAAACACAGTAAAGAGAGAACAGGTAAAGAACTCAAGTCCTTATACCGGGTATTCCTAGAGAACTCTATTAGGACGCATTATCAGATATATGGCTTTAAAGAATTCAGTAAGACGTCGTATAAGAACGACTTCGGGAATTTCCTGCGTAGATACCCGGTAGTACTTAGTACTTCGCAATCCTTGCTAAACAATGCTCCAAAGGGTTTTACTTTTGATTATCTGATCATCGATGAAGCATCACAGGGAGATTTACTGAGCAATGTGCTCGCAATGAGTTGTGCTAAGAACCTGGTAGTTGTTGGAGATTCACGTCAACTTCAGGCAATCGATGAGGAAAGACTTTTTCCACAATCAGAGAAGCTGTCAAGAGAATATAATGTCCCAAAACCATATAGATACGAATCAAATTCGATCCTTACATCTGTAAAAGATGCTGTATTAGGTGCACCTACCACCTTATTGAAGGAACATTATCGATGTGCCCCAGACATCATAAGCTTCTGCAATAAAATGTATTATAGAGGGCGAACTGGTTCCAATGACTAAAAATTCCGGGAAACATATTGAAATCATTAAATCAGTTCCCGGCAATCATGCCAGAAGTAATCCATACGGTAGCGGCCTATACAACCAGAGAGAAATCGACGAGATGGTGCATATCTTGGAGAAATCCAATTCGAATAGCATTGGAATCATTTCGCCATTTCGGTATCAGGCCAACCTTATTACAAACAAATATGCTACAGATCGAGTTGAAGCCGATACAATTCATAAATTCCAAGGCAGACAAAAGGAGGAAATCATACTATCTTTTGTCGTGAATTCGTTGGATAAAAGCCCTAATAATGTCGAAAACAGACTATATGATTTTGTCACAAATGCTAAACTGCTGAATGTAGCAATCTCCAGAGGTAGAAACAAGGTAACAGCAATCGTAGCTGATAAAGTCTATCATTCATCTAATAATGCCATTAGTGATTTTATCAAGTATGCTGAATATCTCTATGGTTCAGATATAACTAAAGAATCAAGTGTAACCTCAGTGTTTGATTTCCTGTATTCTGAATATACTAATACACTGCTTTCGAAATACAGAGAGCGACCGAAGAATCATATAACGGAATTGCTGATGTGTGACATCATCAGCCAAGTTCTTGAAGATTATAACTATATCGGATATTTAATGCATGCCAGACTTGGGAAACTGGTTAATGTTCCGGATACATTTAGCGATGAAGAAAGAAAATATATACTTCATCCCTGGACTCATGTGGATTTTCTGTTCTTTAATAGGCTCTCAAAGGAAAAACTCTTTGTTCTTGAAGTGGATGGAATCAGATATCACGAACAAGATAAGAAGCAAGTTGAACATGACAACATTAAGAATCGTGTATGTCAATTTCACAACCTTCCAATATATAGATTCAAGACTAATGAATCTAATGAGAAGCAAAGGATAACTGAAATCATAAAAGGATTCTCATATTAGTTCGGATAAGTATCTAAAATATCCTGTGCTTTTTTAACCTTAAGCATTCTCTCATCTGAATCTGAGAGGATGGTAGCTATGTTTAGATCTTCAAACAAGCCGGACTCCAAAATTAAGAAAAGTTAGGAGAGATATTTTAATGTCCTCCTTCCACCGATTAATATTCGCCGTGGATAGACTCCCTCTCTTAACACAGAAAATCAACCACTTATACATTCAACCGTGTAGGTGGTTTTTCTTTTATGCTAGGTTTGTGCTAGGTTCAGGATGATTTTGGCTGTATTGTCTTAATGATGAAGTCCTAATTAAATCTGCCACCATTTTATATGTTCCTATTTGATTACTTTGATTGCTGCGATTTTTCATCGACAGTAATTTCTCCCCCAAACTCGTCTTCAAGGTTTGATAATAGGTCTGGTATGGTTTTATTTATAGCAATTTGGACACTCTTTGGGGGTCTCAGCTACCTTTATTTAAGAAAAACTGACCAGAATTAATCCAAGTAGGTAATTTCAGTTATTTAATAGGATAACAGTTTCATTCTTGATTCCCGAAGCTTGTCCAACCTTCACGCTTGTTTCTAGCGAACAGCTCCAGTTTTTTTGCATTCGGATACAAATCTTCGATCATCTGATAATAAAATTCAGGTTTTTTAGAATGCTCCGTTCTTTCTTCAGTATGTACGCTGTCATATAATTTCAAATTTTGAATTGGATATGAGCCTTTTGTACATAACAAAAGTATTTCATGGCGAACCGAACTGTAAGGTCCAACATTATGCCGAACTTTATCCCAAATAAAGCAAGTTTTGTATTCAAATCCCCATGCATGAACAACCTCAAAGCTTTCTTCAAGAAATCCTGTTGTCGTCCACATGAATAAAACTGCATTGGTATCAGTCATCTCATCAATGGGTAATGAACATATTTCTTCTATCTCCATTGTTGGATAGTAATCTTCAGGAACCGTTGCACTCATCTCAGTTCCATATTTCCAAGGAGGATCTGCATAAAATAATTGAAATATACCTTCAAGTAAATCTACCTGTGAATTATACAATATCCCATCTCTCCTCAATAATCTTCGTAAGTCCCTAACACTTAGATTGTCCTTGGATGCTTTTTCAAGATATTCATCCTGTTTTTCAGGTGAGAGTTTGACGACTTCCAAATGATGTGAAAATGTCAAATCTGCGCGGCGCCGCGCACTTTCTATTTTTTCTGCGACAAGTTTGATATATCTCGAAAGATCCTTTTTCATATTCAGTTTCCCTGATCATATCATCGTACATGCCCCATTTCTGCTCCCTGTAAGCTAGACAATCGCCGATCCAGAACTGAACACCTCCCTCTATAAAACGTAGTGCCTTGAATACACCCATCCATTCGGCTTTAGTTACTTCACGTTTGAATCTAAGGCTTGTTTTAGTAAGGTCGCAATATTTCTCAATCAGAGATAGATTACTCATAATTATTGATTTAGGTAAGCTTATTGCGAGTTACTAAAAAATGAATCAATTAGCAATATCCAACTATCGAAAATCCTTGAAATTTAAAACATGAAATGATTCTGCGGAGCTCTTGAGGTGTAGGAGCGACCTTCAGTGTAATAAATGATATAATACACTTCAAGTGTTTTTATCTCGTTTTCTATACTGATGTTTCATTTTTTCCCAGTGTGCTTTCTGTTCAGGAGTAAACATCTCTTTTGGAGGACTATATTTTATATTTCCTTTCTTCTTTTCCTTTTCCCATTCTGGATATACATATTCCTCCAAATATTTTTGTCTTTCAGCTTCTCCAAAAACTGATCCCGGAGGAGGAAGTTTAATTAATCTTACTTCAGACGCCAATATAAATTCCGGATTAAGTTCATAACCAATAAAATATCTACTGTTTGCCCTTGCAAAATCACCTGAGACAGAGGTGCCAGAAAAACAGTCAAGGATTTTATCTTCTTCCTTTGTTGTCAACAAGGCGCAAATTGTTGGAACATCAAGGGGAAATGTAGCACTATGAGTCAAATGAAATCCTCTTTTATCCATAGATTCTTTTCGTAGATCAGCTGTGTTAGCAACATTTGTTTTTAGAACTCCGTCTCTGAAATCAAGACCTGAGATTATCTTCGGATCAGTTTTGCCGGATCCATATGATATTTTACTCTCCGGATCGCTAAGTTTTGTGAGCCATTCGTCATTATAATAGAAATTTTCTGACTTTACGAAATGGTATAGGGGTTCGTGACTTCGTACACTTCTTTTTCCTCGAGTATATGTTGGGTTCTGTTTTATCCACAACAGTTCGTCATTAAAAATAAAACCTAGTTCCATCATTTTCAGAACGAACTTGTGTGGAACGGCATGATATTGACCATCATCGACACAATCATTTATGTTCACGAAACAACTCCCATCTTCCTGTAATACTCTGAAACATTCTTTAAATACCTTCATCAGGTTATTAAGATATAAATCTACCGACTGTTCCATCCCGAATTGTTCATTCCCGGTGCCATAATCTCTCATCTGAAAATATGGTGGAGAGGTTATAATACAATTAATAGTTCCGCTTTCAATTTCTGACATATCCTCAGAGGACTTATTATAAATAGTTGTCCACTCACTTGTAATTTCATATTTCTTCGGAACTATCTTTTCATTTTGTTTCCGCTTGGTCATATCAACTAATGTTTGATATTGACCATTTAGTGTCGTTTTATTATTATCAAGGGACTTGAATATACTCCTGTGCTTTTCTGAATTCTTCCCATATAGATCTGTCGCCATTTTGTCAATGCTCTTTAATTTATCCGATGTATCCCTTGAAACTGACTTCAATAGTTCGTCTCTTTTCTCTTTTATCTCTTTAACATCCTTATTAAGGTCTGTTCTCTGTCCCTTTTTTATTTTGTAATATTCTTCGAAGAATTGGATTTCCTTTAATATTTCGGAATATGACTTTTTGCGTTGTTGATTTGTTGAAATCGACTTTACATCCATTTCTTCCTGCTCGATTTCTTGAAAGAGTACAGGTACTTCTTTAATTCCCAAATCTTTTGCAACCTGATATCTCAGATTGCCAGAGATAATTTCATTGGTATTTTCATTTACGAGTAATGGTTCAATGATACCTTCATTTTCGATGCTCCATTTAATGTTTTCATAATTCTCAGGAGACTGGTACATTTCAAGTTTCTTCTTGTTTGGGTGAATTGTATTGATATCCACCAATAAAACTTCGCTCTTCTTCATCATGGACATTTTGAATTACCTTCTCAGAAATCTGAGAAAGTTAAATGTAGCAAAAATTGAAATGAAGGCTTATCAATTATTTATTATTTCCTATTTGTATTACTTTTTCAAGAATTCGCAATATTTATTTGATAGATAGCTTTGTTTTTTGCCATATTTTATTTATATTTTGTATTAGAGATAAATCTCAAGTTAATTAATGCGGCTGAAGCCGAAGAAAAATACATCATAAGGAATTTAGATTGAAAAATGGTTCATGCTGAACCTAGGACTGAGTTGGGAGTGAAATTAACCTTGTAAGTCCGAAAGAAAGCTGAAAAGCTGGAGCCGTATAAGCAGTCCTTCAAATCGGCACTGTAGACTATGAAAAGGTGTAGTGAGGAAGGTAGAAACTGGATAACTATAGCAAGACACCCCTAGATACACATTCCAGTGAAGAGTATCTAGCCCTTGGTCCCATCAACACCAGAGGAAATGTCCAACCATTTTGTAAAAAATTGGTAAGGACTATCTTTCCTCAGAAACCCTTGAACCTCCTGAAATCAAAACTGGAACACAGAAAAAAATGGCCCAATATTACTGGCCCAGTAAATCTGGTTCAATATTTTAAATCAAGTTGTAAAGGCCCAGCTTTTAAAATTATGCTAATTAATTAGTATTATTATATCAGTAATAATGCATAGAATTTACCCAGATTTGTCGTAAAAGCTCTAGTAGTTTTTAAACAAATCCATTGTGCAAGATTTTAAAAGCAAAATTCAACCTTGGGGATATTCTGAATCTAAACAATTAAAGATGAATGAATTGACAAATTTCACCTTAAATTAGATCAAAGATTATTGACCCTTTCGAAAGATCCGGTCAATATTTCTGGGAAAATTCAGATATTTATTAATATGAGTATAAAATCTAAACACCTAATCGTTAGGATAACTGAGTCACAGTTTAAGCGGTTGGCTGATGCCCTTATAACTGAACAAAAGAATAGATCTACGATAGTCAGAGCCGCACTCGATGACTATATGGATGGCACTGACAGGGGAATTGATAGGAAGAATCAGAAGAATAATAAAAACAAAAAGATACTAAAATGAAAAAGCACGAAAAGGCTTTATTATCTTTTCGAAGAGATTGAGAATCTTATCCCCTATATGGGTGAAGAGACTCAAAAGCAAAATGGAATTCGCCAAATACTCTTTGAAACTCTACCGATAAAGGATCTGGAAAACAATAGGATTTCCATCGGACCGATGGATAGACAGACTTTTTTGTATCTGATTTTTTCTATTGTTATTGAATATTCCTTTTTCCGAAAGCCGATGGATTCACAAGAAATTTCCCCGGGTGAAGACTAACTCAACCTGCACCTCTATTAATACAATAAATTTCATATGGGTAATGTACATCCCAAATTTTATATGTGCAAATTGATTAGTCTCCCGGGGATTTTAATATTCGTTTATCGAGACTAACTTATACTTAGACAAAAGTGAGAGATGCTCATTTTTAATTACTCCTGATTTCCAACGCCTTACGCTAATATCTTATAAAGTGCTGAAAACGAGCTTATATTTTTGATTTATATGCGCAAGTATAGATATCATGTTATAGTTTAGCCTATATAAAACCTGCACAAAATGAGCGTATTAGGACAACGAACAACAACAACTTCGATGGATTGGGACGATTTCAAGTCCCTGATCATTGAAAACTTGAAAGAGATGGTGAATATAAATTCTGTCTTTTGTTCACTATTGGCGTATTCACCGGTCTTCGGATTAGTGATTTACTGAAACTCAGGTTCAATCAGTTTGAGAACACAGAAACTTGCCTGACCATCAAGGAACAGAAGACAAGAAAAGACGCGCCGTATCAAAATCAATTCTGATTTGAAAGAAATTGTTGAAAGGATTAAAGGAAGAATGATGGTTGCCGACACTGACCAATACATCTTTGTCAATAGGTATGGTACTAAACCTATTGATAAGTCCTATGTGAATGGAAATTAAAAGAGCTCTTGAAGCAATACGATATAGTGCTAGAAGGAAACGCCAGTAGTCATTTGTTCAGAAAAACCCTTGGAAATAGGGTACTCAGGTTAAATAACTACTCCAACGAATCGGTGATTTTATTAATGGAGCTGTTCGGGCATAGTTCTCCGTCAATCACAAAAAAATACCTGGGTATTCGGGAGAAGGAAATTCACGATGTTTATGACAGTGTACGACTATAAAAGCCATGACAACATTAAAATTTTCAGACGGGGAAGTATTTGATTTATCAGGATCACTTCGGAAGGAACATCGGACAGACGGCTGGTATATATTAGGAGAAAATAAGCTGATACCTGTGAACGATGAGCAGGAAGCAGATGAATATATTTCCAAACATTTTCAACCATCGTCCTGTAAAGATTCAAACCAATAGTTCGGAATGGCGTGTTCGAGAATAGGAGCTTTTAAATGTATATGATAGAATTATGTGATATTGAGAGAGAGCTATTTGGCGGATAAATCTTCCTTAACTTTTTGTAAGAATAACCTCCAAATATAACCTCGGGCATGACTTCCATCAATCAAATAGGTTTCGGGAGTAACAAGATCGTGTGGGTCAATATTTTTAAGTTTATCAATAATAGGAAGCAGTTCGGGTTTTATGACAGCTCTAATTTCTTCGAGGTATAATTCGTACTTGTTAATGAATTCGATAGCTTCCATTTTAGTAGATTGAAATGTTAACATGCTGTTTAGTAAGGGTGAACATAATGACAGATAAGTTTATACGCTCAATACTATGAAATATATAAAAACGGAATTTGAGAAAAAATTGAAAGAACTTAGGATTTCTTATAAGAGTAATACGGATGGCTCATACATCTTTTATAAGAATAATGATACTGACCGTATTATTAACGCTCAATTTAATCTTGTCAGAGCCCATTGACGAGGTAATACACGGAAGTCGGAATAACA
>CAWJVS010000007.1:0-118139 GCA_963846335.1 uncultured Bacteroidales bacterium | reverse complement strand
TCATCTGTTCCTTCACACTCATCCTGCTGTTGTCAAGTATTATGGCATCATCGGCTCTCCTGAGGGGACTTATATCCCTGTTTTCATCTGCAATATCGCGGGCGATGATACTTCTTTTAATATCCTCAAATTCTCCGGCAATTCCCTTCTGTTTCAGTTCATCATATCTCCTTTTTGCCCTGATGTCGATGGAGGCAGTCATAAAGATCTTGATATCAGCGTCGGGGAAAACCACCGTTCCAATATCCCTGCCATCCATTACTATTCCCCTGGAAGAGCCTATCTCTCTCTGCATCTCAACCATACGGGAACGTACTTCCTGAATCTGGCTTACCCTGCTCACATGAGCTGTCACTTCCATGCTCCGAATCTCTCTTTCAACATTTTCAGAGTTGAGAAAAGTTTCATACTCCTGAATATCAGGGTTATAAATAAAGCCTATGCTGATATCTTTAAGACCTGACAGTATCCCGTCGATATTTATTCCCCAGTCACCTGCAAAATTCATTCTCAGGCAGTACAGAGTAACGGCCCTGTACATGGCTCCGCTGTCAATATAAATGTAATTAAGCATCCTTTAGCAATCGACTTTGCAAATGTGCTTTTACCGCATGATGAATACCCGTCGATTGCGATTATAAGTGGTTTTTCCATACTATATTTTCTAGTGACAAATTTCATTTCAATCTCTTGTTTCATCCCTCTTATTTCCCCCTCCCTGTCTTTTTTGCCCCTGCCTAAAGGGGGCTTCTGATTCTGGCCTTTTCAAGGCATCTTTTCATCCCAGTTCTACCCAAACCTCATTCATCCCTTTCTGCCCCCCAACCTCTCTTTTCATCCCTTATTGCCCCCCAGCCCAAAAGGGGGCTAAAACCCGGTCGATCGTCTCTTTAACCCCCCTTCAGGGGGGCGGGGAGGCAAACCTGCGGGGGCAGGTCGGTCTGCAAAGTTTGCAAATATTCCATTATCTACCAACGTAAAGTTTAATTACGAATTTTTTTATAAATATTGTCTGTCTTTAAAATGACCGACAGATGTGTTGTTGAACCTGCAAGATGGTATGTTGCCCTTCCGAATTCAATATTCAGCAGTGATGTATTTATGCCGAATCCCCAGGAGAATCCGACAGTTGATACTTTGGATTCGACCTGTAATTCTTTTCTTCTCTGATAGTTGTACCCTCCGCAAAAATAAAAGTTCTTATGGGGTATTAGTTCTGCTCCGACAATAACATGTCGCATCATGTTTTCAAAGAATTCAGAGCTTTCAGAATCACTGCCTCCTGAGGTGTTATTCGCCAGGTATTCATGTGTGAGGTCGAACTTTTCAAGATGTCTCAGGGTCAATGAAAAGCGGAAAGGTGCATAGGCAAGTCTTTGAGACAGCCCTGCCTGAATTTCGAAAGGGAGCTTCTGGTGAGTCTCTCCGGCATAGGTTGTAACCTGGTACCCGGCATTCTTTATTGCTATTCCAGCCGAAAACAGGTTTTTGCGATTGTGCCAGCTTGCCCCTATATCAAATGCAAATCCGAATGAGGTATACCTTTCAAGATATGATAATACCGGCTTAAAATTAATTCCTATTGAGAAAGATGTATCTATTTCACGGCTGTAGATCATCGAAAAGGCATATTCAGATGCCCTGAAAGTACCGGTTATAATACCTGAAATATCAGTCTCTGTAAATGTGCCGTAGTTAAGGTATGTAAGTCCGGCTGCAAAATTTCCTGCCTTGGGGAATGATTCTGAATACATTGCCATTCCGTAATTGATCCCTGCGAAATAGTTCACATAATTCAGGGCGATCGATTTGTTCATCTCCCGGCTGAGCAGAGCCGGATTATAATAAGCCATGTTAAGGTCATTGGATTGAAGGGAAACACTTGACCCCCCCAGGGCAGCAACATGTCCTGATTGAGTCAGATTAAGAAATTCATAAACATTGTCCCCTCCTGTCTGAGGGAAGGATGGCAACACTATGATGCTGAAGAAAAGAATATTCAGAGCCTTTTTAACCATACCTTTCAATCAGAACCAAAGATAGTACGATTTATTAAAACGGACCTGATCTCTGAAAAGGTATTGGTGAACAATCACGGATATGGGGAGTCATGCAGTTTTACCGGTCAGGGCAAGCGCTTCGTCAACGCTCTTGATCCTGCCGTTTACCTGAGCCATCAGGATCCCGGCTATTACAATGAACATGCCCAGGATGTTTTGAAATGTAAGTCTGTCTCCCATTAAAATAAATGAAAACAATGCTGTGAACAGTGGTATGAAATTGGTAAATACATTTGCTTTCAGAATACCTATTTTTGAAACCGCGTAAGCAAACAGGATAAATGCACCGGAGGATGCAAATGCAGCAAGGGCAATTACCGGCAAAAACATTCCCGGTGTATAGCTGTGATGAATAAAAGTATTAAAATCAGTAATCAAAAAGATGGGAAGAAACAGGGCTGCCCCTATTACATTCTGTACATTTACAATATAAACAGGAGTGTATTTCCCAACCAGACGGCTGAGCACAAGGTTATACCCGACTGCAGAAATTACTGCAAAGAGGAGAAGTGCAATACCTTTAAGATTGTATGATAATGATCCGTCCCTGTTAAGAAGGAAAACCAGAACCCCAATGAATGAAATAATAATACCGGCATAATTAATCGCTTTCAGCTTTTCCCTGAATATCAGCCATGCCCCGATAGTAGCAAAAACAGGAATTATTGAAATCATGACTGAACAAACTGTGGCTGAAACATAGGTAAGTCCGAAGCTTTCACCGATAAAATAGAGGAATGGTTCAAATATCGCAAGCAAAAGGAATAATTTGTGGTCACCTTTCCTGATTTTCATAAAACTTTTTGTCAGAATCAGATAGACTGTAAGCAGGATGACAGAAAATAAAAGCCTTAAAAAAACAATTGTAATAGGCTGGAATGTCTTGTTTGCAATCTTGAACCAGATAAAGGAGAATGCCCAGAAGATCATTGCCAATACCAGCGAACTATATGTCTTTACTTTGTTATTCAATAGTTTATTAATCAGATAAGAACTGAAATAAGGCGTCGCGAATTTAATTTTAAAATTTCATTTTCTTCTGAACCCTGAAAGAAAAACTTAATACCGGGCCGGTTAATGATTCTGAATAGTTCGAACACCTGACCGTTATTCCATGAATAGGATAAATAAGATTCAGTTATTTAAGATAGTTAGCAGAATCAGGAATTTCGAATCCAAAAATGACTGAAAATTTTCAGATTTGATTGTGAATCATAAATTATTATATTTGCCGCCTTAAAGGTTGTTCCGGTTCAATTAATCAGTTTAAGATAAGTTAAATAACTAATAAAAATTTTAGATGAAAATTCTGGTTTGTATCAGTAATGTTCCAGACACCACGACAAAAATTAAATTTGCCGAAGGAAATGCCTCAATTGACGTCACAGGCATACAATGGGTCATTAACCCCTGGGACGAGTTGTCCCTTACCCGTGCACTTGAATTAAAGGATGATGCAGGAAGCGGAGTAAAATCCGTAACGGTGGTACATGTTGGTAATGCAACCTCAGAACCCACTATACGAAAAGCACTTGCTATCGGGGCTGATGATGCCATCAGGGTGAATGCCGATTCATCTGATGCATTTTATGTTGCAGCCCAGATTGCTGAGGTTGTAAGGAAAGAGCAGTTTGATATTGTGATGTGCGGGATTGAATCGAGTGATTATAACGGATCCATGGTGGGCGGAATGATTTCTGAATTCCTGGGAATCCCTTCGGTATCTGCTGTTTCAGGGATTAAGATCGAAGGCGGACATCCTGTAATGACCCGTGAAATTGATGGCGGGAAGGAAGTGGTTTCAGTACCTGTGCCTGTAGTGGCAATTGTTCAGAAAGGGATAGCCAAAGAGCCGAGGATAGCTGCCATGCGCGGTATCATGATGGCCAGGACAAAGCCGGTGAAAGTGATTGAACCTGCTGCTGTTGAGTCTCTTACGCAGGTGATTGTTTTTGAAAAGCCTGCGCCGAGAGCTGCCTGCAAATATATTGATGCCGATAATGCAGCACAGCTGATTGACCTTCTTCAAAACGAGGCGAAGATTATCTGATCATTAATTTTTAACCAGAAAATAATTTAGATATGTCAGTATTAGTATATACCGAGAACTGGGACGGAAAATTCAAGAAACTTTCTTTTGAACTTGTTTCCTATGCAGCAGGAGTTGCTAAAATGATTGGTACAGATGTAATAACTGTTTCAATAGGCAAAGTTGATGAGCCAGAGCTGAAAAAGCTTGGCACTTATGGTGCTGCCAGGATCATTGCTGTAAATAATCAGCAGTTGTACAGTGCTTGATAACCAGGCATATGCCAGTGTAATTTCAGAGATCGCTCAAAAGGAAAATGCGACTGTGATCATAATTTCAAATAATAATACCGGTAAAGCTATAGCTCCGCGCTTATCCGTCAGACTGAAAGCCGGTGTTGGTTCAGGTGTCAGCAAACTTCCCCTGAGTCTCAATCCATTTACTGTCTATAAGAGGACCTATTCCGGGAATGCCTATGCCCACCTGGTTATCAAATCGGATATTAAAATCCTTACACTTGCCCAGAATTCCTTTGATCTGAAAGAAATACCAGGTAATTCATGTTCATGTAGAGATTCTGAACATGACAGTTAATGACTCCCTGCTTAAAACCGTAGTTAAGGATGTTCAGAAACAGACAGGCAAGATTCTGTTAACTGATGCAGAGATCGTTGTATCGGGCGGAAGGGGAATGAAATCTCCGGATAACTGGTCGCCCCTTACAGAACTTGCTTCATTGCTGGGAGCAGCTACTGCCTGCTCGCGGCCGGTTTCCGACGAAGGATGGAGACCTCATGAGGAACACACCGGACAGACAGGAAAGATAATTGCACCAAACCTTTATATTGCTGTCGGAATTTCAGGGGCAACACAACATCTTGCAGGTATAAGTTCATCCAAATATATTGTAGCCATCAATACCGACAAGGATGCTCCGATCTTCGGAGCTGCCCAGTACGGAATCGTTGGCGATGCAATGAAGGTACTTCCGAAACTTGTAGCTGCAGTTAAGGAATTGAAGAAATAAATTATTTGCCACTAAGACGCTATAGGCGCTGCAGGCCTTTGCGTCTTAGCGCCTTTGTAGCAAAAAAAGTTAATATAACAGTATTTTTACAATGACAAAACAGATAATATTTGCAATAACCCTTCTGGTGACAATAGGAGTATTTTCCTACACCATTAACAGGATTGTGAATTTCTTCAGATTTACAAGGCCCGCATTTCCTGTCAGGGATATCGGAAAAAGAGTTAAAGTTATGCTCTCGGTGGCTTTCGGGCAGACCAAGATATTCCGGAAACCTGTTATCGGACTTTTCCATGCCCTGGTTTTCTGGGGTTTTTGCGTTATCCTCCTTGGAAGTATTGAGATGGTTATTGACGGACTCACAGGTACCGAGAAGGTGTTGAGGTTTCTCGGACCTGTTTATGATATCATAATGGCTTCGGGTGATATTTTTGCACTTCTGGTTGCGATCTCGATAATTATTTTTCTCAGTCGGAGGCTTTTTTTCCACATCAGGAGATTCGAAGGGATAGAGATGAAAAGGATATCTCACATAGATGCCAATATTGCTCTTTCAATTATCCTCCTGCTTATGATCTCACTTCTTTCAATGAACATCGCGTATGTCAAATATATGACGCTGACGGGAGAAAGTATCTACGGAGTTTATCCTGTAGCAAGTCTGGTCGCAAGCCTGACGGATAGCAATTCTGCATGGAACCTCCATCTTGTTTACGAGGTTTCATGGTGGACACATATACTTCTTATCTTTATTTTCGCCAATATACTTCCCTATTCAAAGCATTTTCATGTTTTCATGTCGGTTCCGAATGTTTTTCTTTCACGCCTTGAGCCTCTCGGGAAACTCCCGAATATGGACAGCATCACCAGGGAAGTAAGGATGATGTTAAATCCTGACACAGCTTTTGCAGCACCTGCGGCAGAGACTCCGGTCGAAAGGTTTGGAGTGAAGGATGCGGAAGATGCTTCATGGAAGAATTATTTTGATTCCCTGTCATGTACCGAATGCGGGCGCTGTACAGCGGTATGCCCGGCTAATATAACAGGAAAGAAGTTGTCCCCAAGGAAGATCATGATGGATCTCAGGGCCAGGATGAAGCAGAAAGGTCCGCTAATGGTCAAAAACGGAAGAGATTTTTCTGACAACAGGTCACTCATCAGAGATTATATTTCGGAGGAAGAGATCTGGGCATGCACAACATGCAATGCCTGTGCAAAAGAGTGTCCGATTAACATCAATCATCCCACTCTTATTGTTGATCTGCGAAGGTACCTTGTAATGGAGGAAGCTTCTGCTCCCGGAGAACTGAAAGCCGTGTTCAACAATATTGAAAACAATGGCGCTCCATGGCAATATTCAGCGGAAGACAGGCTTCTCTGGGCCAAAGATCTGGAGATGAATATAAACTAACCCCCTTCCCAGCCTTCCCCCACGGGGAAGGGGCGATTTAATCCTTTCCCCCTGGGGGAAATAAGAAAGGGGGTAAAATTGGCAATAGGTTTGAAGAAACGAATTGATTACTATTGGATTAAACAATTTCAATATGGAAACCCGTAAAATAGAAGTGCCAGTAATGGCAGATCTTTTCGCAAGAGGAGAGAAGCCGGAATATCTCTTCTGGGTAGGCTGTGCAGGTGCCTTTGACGACAGGTACAGGAAGGTGATAAGAGCCTTCACAAAAATTCTGACATACCTTGATGTAAGCTATGCTGTACTTGGGAAGGAAGAGACATGTACCGGCGATCCGGCAAGGCGTGCCGGCAACGAGATGCTCTACCAGATGCAGGCACTGCAGGTAATTGAAATATTAAGGATGTACGGGGTGAAAAAGATAATTACAATCTGCCCGCACTGTTACAACATTTTTAAAAATGAATACCCCGATCTGGGAGGAAATTATGAGGTGATAAATTATCTTCAGTTTCTGAACAGCAAACTGGAAGATGGTAAATTGAAGATCGATCCGGCATCACTTGATAACATTGCTGTTACCTATCACGATCCCTGCTACCTGGGGAGGGCAAATGACCTCTACGAGGAACCCCGCAGAATTCTCTCGAAACTTACGGGAAATCTGGTGGAGATGGAGAGAAACAGAAGTTTTGCCTTATGCTGTGGAGCCGGTGGGGCTCAGATGTTCAAGGAGGCTGAAAAGGGAGACAAGGAAATCTTTATTGAAAGAACTGAAGATGCACTTAAGACTGAAGCGGGGGTTATCGCAACTGCCTGTCCTTTCTGTATGACTATGATGACTGACGGCCTCAAGTACAAGAACAGGGAGGAAGAGATCAGGAACCTGGATATTGCAGAACTTATTTCGCAGTCACTTAAATTATAGAATATTTCAAATAATAAACTGACAAAATGGAAAACAGTAAACTCTTGAAAAGCGGTGAATTTCTTGTCCGTGAAATTGAAGCAAAAGATATTTTCATCCCTGAGGAATTCAACGAGGAACAGAAAATGATAGCCCAGACATGCAGCGACTTTCTTGAAGCTGAAGTCTATCCCAACCTCGAAAAAGTTGAGAAAAGCGACAGGGAGCTGATGAAAAGCATCCTCAAGAAATCCGGGGATCTGGGCTTGATGGGGATTTCCATCCCTGAAGAGTTCGGTGGGTTTGGCCAGTCCTTTGTATCACAGATGCTTGTAGCTGAAACTACTGGTGCAGGGTATTCATTTTCAGTTGCTTACATGGCACACTGCGGAATTGGCACACTGCCTGTGATGTATTACGGAAACAAAGATCAGAGGGAACGTTATGTTACGAAGCTGGCAACAGGTGAATTAATAGGAGCTTACTGTCTTACAGAACCGGGTGCAGGGAGTGATGCAAACTCGGGAAAAACCAACGCAAAGCTCAGTGAAGATGGAAAACACTATATTACTGAACGGGCAGAAGATGTGGATAACAAACGCAGGATTTGCCGATACTCTTGTTGTTTTTGCTAAAATAGACACAGACAGGGTTCTGAGCGCATTCATTGTTGAGACTAAATACCAGGGCGTGGTAATTGGACCGGATGAACATAAGATGGGTATTAAGGGATCTTCAACTGCCCAGATCTACTTCAATGACGTCAAAGTACCGGTTGAAAACCTGCTGGGCAAAAGAGGCGAAGGTTTCAGGATTGCACTCAGCATTCTGCATATGGGAAGGCTTAAGCTCGGAGCTAACGTTATAGGTGCAGCAAAAAAAGCAATAAATGATTCTGTAAAATATTCAAACGAAAGAAAGCAGTTTGGAGTCCTCATTTCAACTTTCGGTGCATTGAAACATAAAATGGCAGAACAGGTTATCCGTCTTTTTGCTGCCGAATCTGCTGTTTACAGGGTGAGTAATGATGTTGACAACCTTTTAAAGAAGTTAACCGTGGATTGCGGTGATTATGGCAGAGCAGCTATTGAAGCCATTAGTCATTATGCAGTAGAGGCGGCTATCCTTAAAGTGGTAGGCTCGGAGATGCTTGATTTTGTAGCGGATGAGGCTGTTCAGATTCATGGCGGAATGGGATATTCGGCGGAAATGGCTGTTGAGAGGGGTTACCGCGACTCAAGGATCAACAGGATCTTTGAAGGCACAAATGAGATAAACCGTCTTCTTGTAGTCGACACAGCTATGAAACGGGCAATGAAAGGTGAATTTGACCTTTTCGGTGAATCTGAAAAGCTGTATTCAGGAATGAATGACATCACCGACGGCAAAACACCCGGTGAAAGTTATTTCCAGGAAAAGAACAGGTATATCAAAAACTTCAAGAAAGTTATATTACTCTGTATACATGGCGCAACAAAGAGGTTTGAAAAGACTCTTATCAATGAGCAGGAAGTTCTCAACAATATTGCAGAAATGATGATGGAAACCTACGTTTCAGAATCGCTTGCGCTGAGGGTTGAAAAGCTTGGCTCCCTTAAAAGCGATTTATCGCTTTATAAAGATATGCTGGATGTAAACCTGTTCGACACCGCCAATATTGTAAGGAAATCTGCCCTCGAGGCAATAAGTACATTCTGCACATCTGAATCATGCCCTGCCCTTGTTAAGGCTGTTGAAAACCTCACAAGGGTGGATTGTGTAAATGTGAAGGATGCCAGACGTCGCATTGCTGATAAACTGATCGAAGATAATTCATATAAATTCTGATAATCGGTCTGAAAAATTCGCATATGTTGTTACAGCAGGGGTGTTCGATCGGACGCCCCTGCTTGTTTTTAATTTATATCATTGCATGAAATGATATAGATCAATTTTTAATATGATATAGAGCACGGTATTATTGCCAATTTTATTCATTAAGGAAATTATTAGTTGGTAAAATCAGATATCTTTGTGAATTAATTAACAACATTAGAAACATGAATCAGAAATTAAATATGTTAAGACAGTTAGTGGCTGCATTAATTTTGATTGCAGCAATCGGTGGCCTTTCATCGTGTGAAAAGTATTCATACATGCCGGAGGTTGTAAATCCTACAGATTCGGTCCATTTTCAAGCTGAGATACAACCCATATTCAATGCAAACTGTGTTTCCTGTCATGGGGCCATTAAAGCTCCTGACCTGAGAGATGGCAAATCTTATGATGCTCTCATCAAAGGAGGTTATGTTAACCTGCCAGGGGAGACAAGTGAATTGTACACCAAAATGATCGGCTCAGATCACGCATCGAAATCGAGCGATGTTGACAAGCAGAAAGTTCTCATCTGGATCAACCAGGGAGCACATAATAATTAAAAATAAATAAACCAGATAAATCCTATAAACATGAAAAAGATTTTTACTGTCTTCATTTTATCATTGTTCCTCTCTCCATTATTTGCCCAGGAAGAAGCCGAGGCGCAGAAAACCTCAGATCCTGTCAGGTTCACCTTCAATACTGCTACCCTGATTGAGAATCAAACCATAGCCACCCCCTATAAAGGTGGCCTGGAGTTGCAGATACAGCATAGATTCAGCCCTATTGAGACCATTCATAATCTTTATGGCATATATGGTTCTGCCAATACGCGAATGGGTTTGAATTACGGAATCACCGACAGGTTAATGATAGGTGCAGGAACCACAAAAGATTATGCGCTTCAGGATATCCGCTGGAAGTATCTCATACTTCAGCAGACTGAGGATAATAGTATGCCTGTTTCTCTATCATATTATGGTAATATGGTCATTGATGCGAGAGACGAAGAGAATTTCGGACCTTCTGATGATTTCAAGCAGATGCACAGGCTCTCTTATTTCACACAGCTTATCGTTGCAAGAAAGTTCAGTGAAAAGATCTCTGCCCAGATTGCTCCCTCATTTATTTATATGAATACTGTAAAAAGATACTCTGATGAGGTTGGTTACAAGAATGCTGAACTTTGGCCTGCATGCAGGTGCCCGTGCCAATCTCTTTGGAAACCATTCACTTATGCTGGAATATGACCAGCTGCTGACAAAACAGGATACAGGTGAAGAACTGGATCAGCCAAAGCCAAATTTTGCTTTTGGATGGGAGATAGGTACTGCAACACATTCATTCCAGGTGTTTGCTTCGAATTATAATCTGATAATCGATCAGTACAATCTGCTTTACAGCAACACTTCCGGAGACTACCTTGTTTGGTTTTAATATAACTGTAAAATTCTAATAAACAACCAGGATCACTGATGAAGATTTTCAGATTCCTGATTATATCTTTTTTGTATCTGATCTGTAATACTTCTGCTTCCAGAGCAGGAGTATTCAGTTTTAAGAAGATTAATCAGAGTACCATGGATACATCAACCTATGTATCTCCTTTTCATGATGATAATGAACGCTGTCTTAAATGTCACGGCCAGGCGAGGTATGAATATACAAATGAAAACCTTGGCCGGCAGATAAAAGCCCTGATGTGTTCGGAGCGAATTGTAAACAGGGATGAGTTCTATGACTCCAACCATAAAAGCTTCAGTTGCACCGATTGCCACTCAGAGCAGTATACGACATTTCCTCATGCCGGCGAACTGAGAATGGAGCAGAATTACAATTGTATCGATTGCCACGGCGGCGATGAAAAATATGCCCAGTATCACTTTGAGGAGATAGAGGTTGAATACCAGGAAAGCGCTCACTTTAAGCTTGAGCAGGATGGATTTTCATGCTGGAAATGCCATAACCCGCACAGTTATAAGATCACTGTGAGGAACAGCAATAATCTCAGAGAGACCATAGCCTATGATAATGCTATCTGCCTGAGTTGTCACTCGGACTATAACCGCTTTCAGCTCCTGACCGACCGTGAAGAGATAAACCTTATAAAGAAGCATGACTGGCTCCCCAATCAGACCGCTCATATAGCAAATGTCAGGTGCATCGAGTGTCACACCAAAATTAATAATAATATTCCCGTTGCCCACCAGATCAGGCCGAAGGCAGAAGCAGTCAAAAGGTGCAATGAATGCCATTCCCAGAATTCAATACTGATGGCTTCACTGTATAAGTTTGAATCCAAGGCGCAGCGGCGGGACGGGTTCTTCAATGGCATAATATTAAATGAATCCTATGTGATTGGAGCTAACCGGAACGAATATCTTAACCTTCTCAGCCTGATTATTTTTATAGGAGTGCTGGGAATTATAGCTGTTCACATAATATTCAGGATAAGGAAGAATAATAACACTATTTAAAGAGTATTACAATGTATCTTTACCCAAAGTGGCTAAGAATCTGGCATGTTTTAAACGCACTGCTGTTTCTTATCCTTATAGTAACTGGTTTAAGCATGCAATATACAGATAAAGAGCAGGCCCCGTATGTTGTAGGATTTGCCATGGCAGTGAAATGGCATAATTTTGCTGCACTGGTGCTTACAATAAATTACATAATTTTTGTCACAGGCAACCTGCTTACGAAAAATGGCAGATACTATAAGATTGAGAGGGAGAATTTCCTGGATGATCTTTTAAAACAATTGAAGTATTATGCCTTTGGCATGTTCAAAGGTGAAAAGCATCCTTTTCCAGTGACTGAAAAGCGGAAGTTCAACCCGCTTCAAAAAGTGACCTATGTACTTGCAATGTATGTAGCTTTCCCATTGCTTATAATTTCAGGAGCAGGATTGCTTTTCCCTGAAATAACCATTAAAAATTTTCTTGGGGCCAGCGGATCTGGTTCTCACTGATATTCTGCATATTACAATGGGCTTCTTTCTTTCTGTATTTATGGTCATTCATATTTATACCTGTACCCTTGGAGCCAAGCCAACATCACTTTTCTGGGGTATGATTTCAGGGTATCACCGGTCTGAGGATCACTAGATTTAAATAGACAAAAGATGAAGAAAATGGCTGAAAATGAAGGTGATATGTCATCAAGGCGCAATTTCCTGAAAAAAATGGGTGCCGGCGTAGGGGCCCTTTCTGTCAGCGGGATTGCGGGAGCTTCAATAGTGAAGGGCACTGAAACGGCTAAATCAGGCAGGATGATAAAGTTGCTGTCGCCTGACGGAACTCTTGTGGAGGTTGATCAGGATGATATCCAGCCTGCCAAAGAGATCGTTGAGGAGGTAAAGGCAGCGGCAAGGACAGGCCTTGCGAACAGAAAGTTCACAATGGTGATTGACCTGGCGCGCTGCAAGAATGCAAGAAAATGCGTCGATGCATGCCAGGAAGGGCATTTGCTGCCAAAAGACCATGAATGGATTAAGCTTTATCTTTTGCAGGACGATAATATGACATCAAAATACTGGTTTCCCCGGCCATGTTTTCACTGTGACAAACCAATGTGTGTAAGTGTCTGTCCTGTCGGAGCAACATATAAACGTTCCGACGGGATTGTTCTTGTTGATAATCAGCGTTGTATCGGATGTAAATTCTGCATGACAGGTTGTCCTTATTCGGCAAGGGTCTTCAACTGGAAGGACCCTGAGGTCGAGGTTCCGGAAGGTCACGTATATGATCCGGAAACCAATATACCCCCGGTAGAAGGCACTGTCGGAAAATGTGTTTTCTGTGCAGATAACCTGAGAAAGGGTGAATTGCCACGGTGTGTTCAGGCCTGCCCGATGGGAGTCATTTTCTTTGGTGATATTCTTGAAGATACTGTTACAAATGGTATTGAGACAGTAAGGTTCAGCCAGCTTATGATTGACAGGGCAGGATACAGGTACAAAGAGGAACTGGGGACTCTTCCGAGTGTGTATTACCTGCCTCCCTCGCAAAGAATGTTCCCTGTGGAAAGCGGCCTTGAGGATATTGATGAATCGATAAAAGAGAGGTATAAGGATGCCGGACCACGGTAAATAATTAAAACTAATCTGCGAAATAATGGAAGCTGACAGGAAACTGATCAAAGACCTTACACCGGAAATAGAGAAGACCAGCGTAAAATGGTATATCACCTTTTTCGTTTTTCTTGCTTTTTTCTGTGTGGGCATCTATGGACTCGTGCAGCAAATAGACAAAGGGCATATCGTTACAGGGATGCGCGACAATGTCGTATGGGGATTCTATATAGTGAATTTTATTTTCTTTATGGGATTGAGCTACTCAGGGGCTTTAATTTCGGGAGTTCTGCATCTTTTTCACACCGGGTGGAGAAAACCGGTAATAAGGATGGCGGAATTGATAACAATCATTTCACTAATAATTGGCCCATTCTTTATTTTCTTTTGCATCGGCCGGCTTGACAGATTACATTTCCTTTTCATATACCCCCGGATTCAATCACCGATCACATGGGACGTTATTGCAATATGCACTGACCTTGTCGGATGTTTCATTTATCTCTATCTTTCATTCATTGAAGACTTTGCTATTCTCCGTGACTATCCTGATCTCAAGGTTGCCCCATGGAAAAAGAAGCTGTATAAAACACTTTCACTTGGTTTTACCGGTACTGAGAAACAACACAAAATACTTTCCGGTGCCAGAACTGTAATGGCAGCAATGATTATTGCAATTGCAATTATTGTATATTCTGTCCTGGCATGGATCTTTGGTGTCACCCTGCAGCCCGGATGGCATTCAACAATATTCGGTCCCTATTTTGTTATTGCAGCTGTCTTTTCCGGTACAGGATTGCTTATAATTCTGATGTGGATTTTCAGAAAGGTCTATCACCTTGAAGAATATATCACAAAACGTCATTTTGTGAATGTCGGAGTTCTGCTGACTGTTATCGCGGCCTTTTATGGATATTTTACTTTCAGCGATTATCTTACAAAATGGTACGGATCAATAAAGATGGACTCAATCCTGATCGATAAACTATTCACCGATTATTATACACTCTTTATCTTTGCAAACTATATCGGGATACTTCTTCCCTGTATCATTATAGCCTTTCCCAGGTTCAGAACTATTCCAAGTATAACATTGTCAGCTGTGATTGCAGTGACTGCTCTCTGGGTGAACCGTTATATTATCGTTATCCCGACTCTTGAAACACCATTCCTCCCGATTCAGGATGTTCGGCCCGACTGGATCAGTTATTCACCGACATGGGTTGAATGGTCTCTTACAATGGCAGGAGTATCAATCTTTGTAATGCTTTTTATGCTCATTTCGAAGATTGCTCCGATCATTTCTATTTCCGAAATGCAGGAGAAGGACAAGGTTGAAATCCTGAAATAATTGTGTCATGAAGAAAAAGTTAAATTTCAGAATCCTGTTTTTATCATTGCTTCCATTTATTTTCCTGCAGCTCAATTCCCAGGAATCAAAGATAAATCCTTATGTTACTTTTCAGTATTTCAAAGACACTGATGGCAAGCGTATACTGCAGACTACACTCACCTATTCAAAAAACAGGATGGAATTGCCTCTTCCGGGCATGGAAATTACTTTCTACACAGGAGAAGGCACTAAGGTGTTGCTTACAAAGAATATAACCGATACTAAAGGTATTGCCAGGTTTGAGTTGACTGCAGACCTCAAACCTGAGAAAGGAAGTGATGGAATGTGGGCTTTCAGTACTGAATTCAATGGCAACGATACGATTGAGGGAGGGACTTCTGAAATAACTGTTAAGGATATGAGACTGGAGATGACTTCTTGCGGAGGCCGACAGTATTAAGACTGTTACAGTTACCGCTTATACTGAAGAGAATGGCAAAGAGAAACCAGTCACCGGAGAAACAGTGACAGTCTATGTTCCACGAATGTTCAGCCTGCTCCCGATAGGCGAACTTACTCTGGATGAGGCAGGGACTGCAAGTATTGAATTCCCTTCAGATCTGCCCGGAGATAAGGAAGGCAATTATGCGGTCGTAGCCAAAGTTGAAGAGAATGCGATATTCGGGAATGTGGAAAAACGTGAAACCATTAAATGGGGCCTGCCTACTGATTATTCAATCCCGGTAACACACAGGGCGCTATGGACAACAATTGCTCCACGATGGATGATCTATAGTTTATCTATTTTGCTTGCCGGCGTATGGGGACATTACCTTTATGCCATAATAAGCCTGATCAGGATAAAGATTGATGCAAAAAGAAAAGCCAGGGAAGAATACAGGTCATAAACTTACTTTTGCACGATAATTGTATTTAACTCAATAATTAAAAACAGATGATTATGAAAACTATGAAACTTTTATTCACCGGAACGGCAGTTTTATTACTGAGTACTGCAATGGTTGCCCAGCCAAAGCCATGGGTAGTCCCTGCTAATTTCAAGTCAATGGCAAACCCTGTTGCAAAGGGGGACGCAAGTAACAAAGCAGGCAAGACTCTCTATGATAAGAACTGTGCATCATGTCATGGTAAGGCAGGTCTTGGAGATGGTGTAAAGGCCAGGGGGCTAAAGACTTTCCCCGGCGATTTTTCAAAGCCTGAATACCAGGATCAGACCGATGGAGAACATTTTTACAAAACAAAATTTGGCAGGGGTGAAATGCCCAAATATGAAGGAAAATTACAGGATAATGATATGTGGAATATTGTTAACTACATGAGAACATTCAAGCCATAAATTATTCTCTTGTAAATCATTTAAAAATGAAGAGGCCGTCTCAAATCAATAATTGAGACGGCTTTTTATTTGACTTTATTTTTTGAGGATAGGATTTTGATGAATCACCTCTTTTTCCAGCCACGAAGTGGCTAAAACCGGAGGTGGTGCCTTACACTCTGATCCCCGGCTGGCGCCCTAATCTTTCATCACAATTATTTACAGTACTGACAACATAGAGAATAATAGGCTGAAAATAAATGTTAAATGGCATTTGAATAAGATTCGTGAGATCTGTTGGTTCATTCACTGTGTAAGAATAATAAAAGGCAGACATAAGAACTGTTTGGATGATCCATGAGATCCCTCGCTGACGCTCGGGATGACATTGTCTTTGGGGAGAAAAGAGGGGGGAAGAAGCGATGAATTTAGCTGCACGGGATCATTCTTTTGCCTATTTCGGGTGCTCGCTTGCGAATGATGTCGCATTCCTCCCGATCCTCCACCCATAACAAATGACATGATCCATGTCCGAAATCTCCACCCCAAACAAATCTCAGTCTTAAAGGAAAACACTAGTTTCAAGGTTGAAATCCGTACTCCTTTTCTTTGTTTCAATTCCCTGCTAGCAACAGAAACGAAAATCATCTAAAAAAGAAAGGTGCCCTATCGAGCACCCTTTTCTTTTGATATTTTCCGAATAATTACTTATACACCACCATTCAAGGTTTCAAGTGTATTGGTAAGTAATGCTTTGGTATATTTTGTATTGTGAATTCCAAGGCTGTATTCCCTGAGGACCATCTGGAAATTGATCATTGCTCCCATAACGCCATTTGTAAGAGAAGGGAATGTTGTCAGAGTATTATTGTAATCTTTTGCAGCCTGTGCCCATGAGTTTGCTGGAGCCGGATTCTTCCATACTCCACCGGGGTTTGTGGAAGGATCATAGATATTCAGATATCCATCCCAGTTGCCTGTGGTATTGCCTGCCCATAAATTAGCTTCAGGATCAGATTCGCTGTGAAGAATAGGTGTTGCACCACCAACCTCATTGATTTTTGCAGCAAGTTCATCCAGAAGGGCTTTTACGTCTGCTCTTGGAACTTTCCAGAAAGGATCTGAATTTGCATTTACACCGGTATGGCAACCTGTTGCATTGCAACCGTTGAAGTTACCTTTTACGTTGAATGTATGTCCTCCGGCTCTGCCGCTGATAGCAGCCATATGGCAATCCATACATGAAGCACCTGCCGTGTGGGCTGAGTTTTCATAGGTCAGTGATCCTGGAAATTCTATTCCGCCTACACCGGCATATATTGCTCCGACTGTTCCATAATGAACATGTGTCCTGTAGGAAGGAACAACTTTATTGGGTGCTGCATTGCCTACACTACTGTCGTAGAATAATGCGGTAGGAGCTGCGGCAAGACCAACATAGTCAACAACATTCCCATCCGACAGAGAAGAACTGGTTGCAAGAGGACGCGGCTGGTGGCATTTGATGCAGAGGTTGCTCATTCCGCCATCCGATGCAACGTTGATCGATTTGTTGCCAGCCCACATTGTCATTGAGACAGCTGCGGTATTTGTTAACGGAGAAAAATCGGTACCTTCATAGGTTGAATGCAGACTGCTGTGACACATGGAACAGTTGAATTCCCCTAAGGCTGTGGCAGCGGTGGCAGCATAACTGTTCGAGTATTTTCCGGTTGTTGAATTAAGCGCAAATGTTGAAGGAATGTTGTTTGCACAAACATATTTGAAAGCTTCAGATGTATGGCAGGGAGAACAGCCAGTGTTTCCTGCTTCTTCAAAATCCACTTCGCCATATGAATGCTTCGACAGCTCAAATTGAACTGCAACAGCATCTACAACTTCCGGGTTGTGGCATAACTTGCAGGTTTCATTGGCATCCTGTCCGTCTGCGCCATCAGCACCGTCAGCACCATCTTTTCCGGCAGGTCCCATCGGTCCTTCACATGAAGCAAACAGGAATCCCGCCGCCACTAAAACAGAAAATAGTTTAAAAAGGTTTTTCATATCAGGTTAGATTAATTAATAATTTCTGACTGCAATTTATGAAAAACTCTGTTATCTTAATAACAGAAAGTATGTTATTTGCGAGGTGTAAAGTTGATAGATATAAGAGGGATGCTTGATAAATATCAATTTATACAATGATATTTGTTAGTTTTGTACTGTCCTATTTATATAAAAGCATATTTTTGAACCCCTAATAGAAGTTCAAATGTCAGGCGTGAATTTAATTAACAGCTGTAAAGATTGCACCCACAGGTGGAAAAATTTTGAGCATCTGACTAAAAATGAACTGCAAATGATAAATGAAAACAGGTATGAAGCCACATTCAAACCTGGAGAAATTATGATCAAGCAGGGATCACCTACCTCAAATGCCCTCTTTCTGTCAAATGGCATGGCCAAAATGTATATAGAAGGCAGTACAGGGAGGAACTTTATAATTGGGATAGCTCTGCCCGGAATGCTGGTAATGGGGCCCGGGGCTTATGTCGATTTACGCCATACATATTCTGTATCTGCAATAACTACTGTACATGCTTGTTTTATCGGATTTGATATTTTTAAACAGCTTGTCAGGGAGAACGGTGAATTTGCCGAGGGAATGCTGCAGGATATAAGTGCAAAATCACTGCTGTCACATACCCGTATGGTGAACCTGTCGCAAAAACGCATGTCGGGCAGAGTGGCTGATGCTCTCCTCTATTTTTCTGATGTAGTTTTCAGGAGCGATGAATATGAAATGGTCTTTTCGCGCCAGGAACTGGGTGAAATGACAAGCATGGCAAAAGAGTGTGTTGTAAGAATATTGAAGGAATTTGAAGATTCAGGTGTGGTTTACTCTGATTCTTCAAGGGTGAAGATTCTGGACAAGGAGAGACTTATTCAGATTTCGGACAAAGGATGATTAATAGCTCAGGGCTCAGAGCAGGGCTCGAGAGGTGACATCGACTTCCGGCTTCCGGCAAAAACAAATAATTTAACCAAACAATAATTATGAAGTACTTCAAGTATCTGTTTTCTCCTGCCCTGATGGGCTTTTTGTTCGTGGCTTTCGCCATGGCGATGGCAGTGGCAACATTTATTGAAAATGATTTTGGTTCGCCGGTTGCATACAGTATGGTATACAATTCAAAGTGGTTTGAGCTGATATTATTGCTCCTTGCCATAAACCTTACAGGCCAGTTAATCATATATAAACTTTTCAGAAAGGCAAAACTGACGACTGCATTGTTCCATCTTTCATTTTTATTGCTGATTCTGGGCGCAGGAATTACAAGGTATTCCGGTTGGGAAGGTACAATGCATATACGTGAAGGGGAAGAGCAGGCAGAGTGTTTATCAACCGATAAATATATCATCTGTTCCGTTAAAGAAGCGGATGGGACTGCTTCATCAGTGCTTTCGGATAAATACTCTCTTACATCGGTTTCAGCCGATGAGTACGATAAGATCATTAAAATCAATGGCAGGGATTACAATCTGATTCTGTCAAGGATCATTCCGAATGCCACAGTGGCACTTAAAGCAAGCCCGGCAGGAGCTCCGATAATTTCCCTTATTATAACTGCCGGCATGATGGAGAGAGAAACAGTTGTCCTTAAGAGAGGTGAACTTAAGACAGCAGGAGGCCTTTCAATCGGATTTGAATCAGCTGATTCAGCAGATGTTAACATATCAGTTAATGGAAGCGCCTTTTATATAAGCTCGCGGCTGAACCTTGGTGAGATGAGTATGATGACACAGGCAGTTACCCCTACAGAAAAAGGCAAGCCTTTGATGATGAAGGAGATGCAGATTATTTCGGTAAATGGAATCAGGATTGTTCCACAGGAAATGCTGACAGCCGGAATTCAGGATATTGTTGCAGTCAATCCGAAAGAGCAGAGTACCGGGCAGAATGCTTTTATATTCAACCTTTCCGGAGGAAAGGAGACGTCTGAGTTAACCCTCTGGGACAAGGAAGGGCAAGACCCATCAATGGTCTCAGATGTCATTGACGGAAAAAATGTAGAGATACGTTACGGTTCAAAGATTACATATCTTCCCTTCAGCATTAAGCTCAATGATTTCATTCTTGAAAGGTATCCGGGTTCTAACAGTCCGTCAGGGTACAAAAGCGATGTTGTCCTGATCGATAAGGCAGCAAACACAGAGATACCTTTTATGATCTTCATGAATAATATTCTGAAGTATAAAGGATACCGTTTTTATCAATCTTCCTTTGACAGGGATGAAAAAGGAACGATTCTGTCTGTCAATCATGACAGGGCCGGAATGTTTGTTTCGTATGCAGGCTATATTATGTTGATCATATTCATTATTCTTTCACTCATAAATAAGCATGCCTTATTCTATAATATTACTGCCGCTTACTGGAACTCCGCAATAAGGAAATCGGTTACACTTATTATTCTTCTCCTCTTTTTCTCCGGACTGACAGCAGTTAATGCCCAAAAACTAATACCTGACAAGTCTGCTGCACAGGAATTTGGCAAAGTACTGGTACAGGATCAGAAGGGAAGGACCAAGCCTCTTTTCACATTAAGCAATGATATTCTCCGGAAGGTTACCCGTGCTAATGATTTTGAAGGTCTTACATCCATGCAGGTTTTCCTGGGGCTATATCTTGACTTTGATAACTGGAAGGATGTTCCGCTGATAAGGATCTCGAATCAGGATATTCAGAGTAAGCTTGGTATTAAGGGGAAATACGCTGCATTTTCAGAAATTGTAAACCTTGAGGGAGATGGAGTGTACTTGCTGTCGGAAGATGTCAACATGGCATATGCCAAAGCTCCGGGGGACAGAAGCAAGACAGACAAGGAGTTGATGAAGATTGATGAGCGAATGAATATTGTCTACATGATTTACAAAGGTGAATTCCTTAAACTTTTCCCGTTGAAAAACGGAACCGACGACTGGGGATTGCCTGAGAATGCGATGGTAAACGCAATAAACAAGGATGATTCACTTTATCTGAGATCAATCCTTCCTATTCTGGAAGATGCGATAAAAGCAAATGACATTTCTACAACCAGGCAGATAGCTGAGTCTATCAGCGGTTATCAGAAAAGGTTCTCAGAATATGATCTTCCCTCCGGTTCAAAGACAAATGCTGAATTATTATACTACAAGCTCAGTATCTTTGAAAGGTTATTCCCTTTCTACGCAACAGTTGGTTTGATAATGCTTATTGTCCTTATATCCATGGTTATAAGGGGAAGCAAAGGGAAGTCTTTACTTGTCAGCGTCCTTGGATGGGTGTTGTTTGCGGGATTTCTGTTCCATACATCCGGACTTGCTATCAGATGGTATATTGCCGGCCATGCACCCATGAGCAACGGGTACGAATCGATGATCTTTATTTCATGGGTAACACTGCTGGCTGGTTTTATTTTCAGCAGAAAATCAGCATTTACACTCTCTGCAACAGCCGTTCTCGCCTCTATGACTCTGATGGTTGCCCACCTCAGCTTTATGGATCCTGAGATCACCAACCTTGTCCCTGTTCTGAAGTCATACTGGCTTACACTTCATGTATCGGTAATAACGGGAAGCTATGGGTTTCTTGGACTTGGTGCTATACTCGGACTTATAATCCTTATCCTTCTGATATTCTCCGGTCCGGGGAACCGTGACCGTATTTCGGCTACAATTGATGAGTTGACCGTGATCAATTACAGGACTCTTACACTGGGCTTGTATTTTCTGACTGTCGGAACCTTTCTTGGCGCTGTATGGGCAAATGAATCGTGGGGCAGATACTGGGGATGGGATCCGAAAGAGACATGGTCACTTATCACAATAGTCATTTACAGTATAGTGATCCACAGCCGGAATATCCCCGGAATGAAGGATATCTTTACATTTAACCTGTTATCGCTGTTTGCCTTCTCATCGGTGTTAATGACCTATTTCGGGGTGAACTATTATCTCTCCGGTATGCATTCCTATGCTGCCGGTGATCCGGTACCTGTGCCGGTCTTTGTTTACGTTACGGTAATCCTCCTGGCGGCGTTATCATTTGCCGCATATATGAAATACAATAGCCATAAAACGGTAAAATAAACGTAGGGACGTTGCATGCAACGTCCCTACCACATTGTTTCGAAATTATTTCAGGGGTGGAAGATGGGGCTCGAACCCACGACCTTCGGAACCACAATCCGACGTTCTAACCGACTGAACTACATCCACCGTTTATGGAGTGCAAAATAAGGTCAAAATTTCTATTTCACAAAATTTAAATTTTATTTTCTCATACTCTGCTCAATTACTATATTTGATATGTTCTTTAATAAAGAACCTTCCTGCACAATTTATGAGGTCAAAGTTTGTTATCATGTAATATATTTTCAACCATAGCTTCCCGATTGAAGAAAATTAGTCTGATAGATAATATTTCAGGACTCCAGCTTTTTCAGCTGATGAAGCCTGTAGTCTTCCTGATTATAAGTATAGTTTTTACAAAAAGCCATCTTACCCGTGCCGAAATCGGACAATGGGAGATGTTTATGTTTATCGGAGGCTTAATGACCTTCTTCTGGGTTACGGGAATAATTCAGTCGCTGCTACCCCTCTATCACAGGAACAGGACCTATCGTAAAATAGGTGATAACGGGACTTCCAAATCACCTGAGATATTCAACGCATTCCTTTTGCTCTGTTTTTTCAGTCTCCTTTTTTTTATTCTTGGACATTCGATCAAAAACCATTTCTCGGTTTTTCATTTCTCGGGGAATGTTCCGTTTATAAATCTTCTGCTGGTTTACATCCTTCTGAGCAGTCCGGTATGTCTTATTGAATATATTTATCTCCTCAACAACAGGTCGTACAGGATTTTTCAGTATGGACTGATAACCTTCACTGCACAAATGATACTTATTATTGTGCCAATCGTCTTTGGGAAAGATATAATCTGGTCGATATGGGGATTGCTGGCGGTTACCGGGGTGAGGTGGATCTGGCTGCTGATATTGCTAAGGAGATATACTGAAATGAAGATTTCCTTTGAGTTTATGAAGGAACACCTCTATCTGGGTACCCCTCTGATCCTGACCTCTCTCATAAGTGGCTCCGCACAGTATACTGACGGAGTAATTATATCTGCCGTTTACAGGGATCCTGCAATGTTTGCATGGTTCCGTTACGGAGCCAAGGAGTTTCCCCTTGTCCTTATGCTGGCAAACGGACTCAGCAATGCGATGCTTCCTGAATTCTCCACCCGTGAAAGGATGAAGGAATCACTTGCCAAAATCAGGGTTAAGTCAAAACGGCTGATGCACATACTGTTCCCTCTGGCAATTGTGGTTATGCTCGGAACCAGATGGCTTTATCCCAGAATGTTCAATCCGGAGTTTCAGAAAAGCGCTGACATATTTCTGATCTACTCCTTGCTTATAGTACCCAGACTTCTCTTTCCCCAGACGGTAATTGTCGGGAGGAAAAAAACACATATCAGCCTGATCTCCGCCCTGCTGGAGCTGGCATTCAACATCCCTATCAGCCTTCTTATGATCAAATGGGGTTACGGACTAGTCGGAGTTGCCCTTTCAACAGTGGGTGTATACCTGATCGGCAAGTTCTTCCTTATCGGTTACCTCTGGATCAAAATGAAGATCAGACCTTCTGAATACATCCCTGTCCGCGTCTTTTTGGTTTATACAGTACTTATCGCAATTGTCTTTGTACTGATTGACCACAGGATAATAGATATCCATTAGGAAGACAAAAGACAAAAGACAAAAGACAAAAGACAGGAACGAGCGTTAAAAGTTGCCCTGTGGACAAATTTAGACGAAGGAGCCGGTAGCAGGCTGGCAAAAGACAAAAGACAAAAGGCAAAAGACAAAAGACAAAAGGTAATAGGCATTGACGGACCAACCAAATCCAGCTTCAGTCTTCCATCTTCGGTCTTCCGTCTTCAGTCTTTCTTTTTTAAAAATCTGATTATATTTGCACTTCAAATTTTATGCATAAATTCTGCCGGAAGGTTAAAAAGCTGAATTTAAGACAAATATGATAATGCAGATAATCGAGGTCGTTTCAAAGCATGACAGGGAAGAATTTATTAATTTCCCGAAAAAGCTTTATAAGGGGGATCCTTTCTGGGTATGTCAGCTTGATAACGGAGTTGAATCTGTTTTTACTCCCGGGATCAACCCTACCTTTGGCCATGGTGAGGCGATCCGTTGGATTCTGAGAGACGGGAATAACTTTACAATCGGAAGAGTTGCTGCTTTCATCGACAACTTCAGATCAGCGGCCAACAGGCATCCTACAGGGGGAATGGGATTCTTTGAGGTAATTGAAAACCGGGAGGCTGCATTTTTACTTTTTGATACTGCCAGGGATTGGCTGGCTGACAGAGGTATGGAAGCCATGGACGGCCCGATAAATTTTGGTGAGAATGACAACAGCTGGGGCTTGCTGGTTGATGGATTCATGCAGCAGGGATTCGGTATGCCATACAATAAAAAGTATTACAGAAATTTTTTTGAAGAGTACGGCTTCAAAAAGTATTTTGAACAGTATTCTTACCACAGGGCAATAAGGGGACCGGAAGGAGAGATTGTACATTTCCCGGACCGGATCATGAAAATTGCAGCATGGCTCTCAAAGAGACCAGGTTATTCCTTCCGGCATTTTGAAATAAGGAATAAAGACAAATATATAAGAGACGTAGTTGAAATATATAACTCCACCTGGTCGGTTTTTAAAGAAGACTTTACCCCGCTTGATCCCATGTTTCTCCTGGAATCATTCAACAAGGCCAGACATTTTATAGATGAAGAACTCATTTGGTTTGCCTATTTTAATGATAAACCAATTTCATTTTTCATCCTGTACCCTGACCTGAACCAGATACTGAAACATTTCAATGGCAAATTGCATCCCTGGAACCTGATACGCTTTGTATTTTACAGGATGTCGCATAAAATGACAAGGCTCAGGGCAGTTGTCGGAGGCGTTCATCCCTCATACCAGAACAGCGGGGTTGAGTCAGCTATCTTCTTTCATCTCTATAATGTTTTTAAGAACAAACCCTGGTTTAAGGAACTTGAACTTTCATGGGTAGGCGACTATAATCCAAGAATGATTGCCATCTATGAGGCTCTTGGATCAGAGAAGGCTAAAACTCATGTTACATACCGTTACCTGATAAATAAGAATATACCTTTCCTGACTTTTAAGGAGGAAATGGCAGACAGATAAATCAGAAAGTTCTTTCAAAATGGCCATAAATATTAATTTTGAATTCATTTTGTATTTTAAATAATGTTAATTAATTTTGCAGTCCCTAATCCGGGGGAGTATTTTAGTATTAAGGACAAAAACATACAGACAATGAAAAATGGAATTCATCCAGGCAATTACAGGTTTGTGGTATTTCAGGATATGTCAAACGGACATGCTTTCCTGAGCAAGTCGACCGCACCCTCAAAGGATAATATTAAATGGGAAGATGGAATTGAATATCCGCTTATCAAACTTGAGATTTCCAATACATCTCATCCATTCTACACCGGTAAAATGAAACTTGTGGATACTGCAGGAAGGGTTGACAAGTTCATGAATCGCTATAAGGATCGCGTTGTAAAGAAGAAATAACTGTATTATCAGATGCAGATAAGAGACGTCCGGTTCGGGCGTCTTTTTTATTTTGAATATTCTGTGGCACAATCATTGCAATACCCCCTTTCAGTTATAATGTTGAAATAATATGTAATTTTGGCACTTCCGGGCAAGACAAAAGACAAAGGACAAAAGACAAAAGACAAAAGTCACAAGATAAAAGTAATTATGACTAAAGTGCTTTCTGGCTCCTCGAGCGCGAGGTGTAAGCTTTGCAAGCTGAAGCTTTCTTCGACCGTCATAACGTAGTAAAAGTGGTAGCGAAGGCTTGGGGTGGGTTCTTTAATGCAGAAGTAAAAAATAAGTAGTAAAATACAATATGGATAAGAAATTCAGGAAACCGGTCAGTGAGATATTTCTTCCTGAGATACTTGACGGAGAGGGAGATATAATTCCGATAATTGCTGACGGAGATGACGGCGACCTTGAAGATGTTGAGGTTCCTGACCAGATTCCGGTATTGTCACTCAGGAATACCGTGCTTTTTCCAGGGGTGGTTCTGCCGATATCGATCGGACGCCCTAAATCAATCCAGCTTATAAAAGATGCATACCGGAATGACAAAATAGTCGGTACAGTGGCACAGAAAGATCCCGATATCGAAAATCCAAATTACAGTGATCTTCATTCGATAGGTACAATTGGTCAGATTGTCAAGCTTCTGGAGATGCCTGACGGATCAACAACGGCAATTATCCAGGGAAGGAAAAGGATGGTTTTGAATGAACTTATATCAGATGATCCATATTTTATTGCAAGGGTAAAGGCAATACCCGAGATAAAGCCCGATCTCCTCAACAAGGATTTTGATGCAATTGTAGGTTCCCTGAAAGACCTGTCGCTCAAGATTATTAAAATTAATCCCAATATCAGTCCCGAAGCCTCTTTTGCAATAAAGAACATAGAGAACAATACCTATCTTATCAATTTCATTTGTTCCAATACCGACATTAAAGTTCAGGATAAACAAAAGTTACTGGAGATGAATAACCTGAGGGACAGGGGATTTATGCTTCTCGAGTTTCTTGTTCAGGAGATTCAGGTTCTTGAGCTTAAAAACGAGCTGCAGTCTAAAGTCAAGAGTGACCTTGATCAGCAGCAGCGTGAATTCCTGCTTCACCAGCAGATGAAGACCATTCAGAATGAACTTGGTGGCAATCCAGTTGAAAAGGAGATTGAGGAGTACAGGAGAAGGGGAGCAGCTAAAAAATGGAACGAAGATGTCAAAAAGGTTTTTGACAAGGAACTGGATAAGCTTCATCGTCTGAATCCTGCAGCAGCGGAGTATTCTGTTCAGGTTAATTATATTCAGACACTGCTTGATCTCCCCTGGAACTTTTATTCACCGGATAACCTTGATCTCAAAAATGCACGAACAGTTCTCGACTCTGATCATTTCGGTCTCGAAGAGGTAAAAGAGCGTATACTGGAACACCTCGCCGTACTCAAACTCAAAGGGGACCTTAAATCTCCTATTCTCTGCCTCTACGGACCGCCTGGAGTCGGAAAAACTTCCCTTGGAAGATCAGTTGCAAAAGCTCTTGACAGGAAGTATGTCAGAATGTCACTTGGAGGCTTGCATGATGAGGCAGAAATAAGAGGACACAGGAAAACCTATATAGGTGCTATGCCTGGCCGGATCATACAGAATATTAAAAGAGCCGGCTCATCCAATCCTGTCTTCATACTTGATGAGATTGACAAAGTGGGACAGGATTTCAGGGGCGATCCATCTTCAGCTTTGCTTGAAGTTCTTGATCCTGAGCAAAATAGTACGTTTTTTGACAACTTTCTTGAGATGGAATACGATCTGTCAAAAGTTCTTTTCATTGCTACGGCCAACAACCTGGCTACAATAAGCCCTGCCCTGAGGGACAGGATGGAGATGATCGAACTGACAGGCTACCTGGTTGAAGAAAAGCTTGAAATAGCAAAACGCCATCTCCTTCCCAAGCAGCTGGAAAACCATGGAGTCGGAAAACATCAGATTACCATCGATAAAAAGATTATGGAATCGGTAATTGAAAAATATACCAGGGAATCAGGTGTAAGGGAACTCGATAAGCGGCTTGCTAAGATTGTAAGGGTCACTGCAAAGAATATTGCATCCGAGACGAAATTCGATACCGAGCTTTCAATGCCGGTTCTGATAGAAATGCTTGGGCCGCCGAAATACACGCGAGATCTCTATTCAGGCAATGATCAGGCAGGTGTTGTAACCGGCCTGGCATGGACCGCTGCGGGAGGCGAGATATTGTTTGTTGAGACAAGCCTCAGCAAAGGCACAGGAAAGCTTACCCTTACCGGAAACCTTGGAGAGGTGATGAAAGAATCAGCCGTAATAGCGCTTGAGTATCTTAAGTCCAACGCAGAAATGCTTAACCTTCCTGATAATTTTTCGGATAAATGGAATATTCACATTCACGTACCGGAGGGTGCTATTCCAAAAGACGGACCATCCGCAGGTATTACAATGGCAACTTCAATAGCTTCCGCCTTCACTCAGAGAAAGGTAAAGAAATACCTTGCAATGACAGGCGAAATAACACTCAGGGGAAAAGTGCTTCCCGTTGGTGGTATAAAAGAAAAAATTCTTGCCGCGAAACGTGCCAGCATCAGGGAGATTATAGTGTCTGAAGATAACCGGAAAGATGTGGAAAACATTAATGCAATATATATCAGGGGATTAAAGCTTCACTATGTTGATAACATCATGGAGGTTCTTGATCTTGCTTTGCTGAAGCAGAAAGTCAAAAACCCAAAAAAAATCTCATTTGAATGAAAAAAATTGCAGTATTCCCGGGGTCTTTCGATCCATTCACCATCGGACATGAAGCTATCGCAAGAAGGGCACTGAGCCTGTTTGATGAAATAATCATTGCTGTCGGAGCCAATGCCCTGAAAAAGAATTTCTACCCTCTTGCAACCAGAAAAGAGATGATAATGAGGATATTTAGTGATGAACCAAGGATCCGGGTTGATCATTATGAAGGACTGACAGTGGATTATTGCATAAAGAATAAAGCAGGCTATCTCATCCGGGGATTGAGAACTGCTGCCGATTTTGAATTTGAAAGAGCTATTGCCCAGGTGAATAAAGTACTGGCACCGGATGTGGAGTCGGTATTTCTTCTGACTGTTCCGGAACACAGCCATATTAACTCATCTATTGTGCGCGATATTATAAGAAGCGGAGGAGATGCCTCGAGGTTTGTGCCATCATCAATAAATCTCAGGGATTACAGGGGGGGCCAGGATTAAATGTCAGGTCCGCAGTATTGAAGAGTTGATCAGGTCCATTAATGAAAGCCAGGCATTGGCCTTTATTGTATTCAATTCATCGGGGAAAAGCCACACGACTTTTGTAATCCCCTCTTCGAGCTGGGGATCGGTTATCATTTCCCCCTCATAGTTCATCAGAAACCAGTTGGTTTTTTTCAGATATGAAATACCCTCCCAGCTGTAGGTATGATAGCTTGGGGTTACGGGTTTAACTATTGAATGACCCGTTATTCCGCACTCTTCACTCACTTCCCTTAAGGCACAGGCCTCCGGCTCTTCGCCTGGCTCTATATGTCCTTTCGGAAGATCAAGCTTCCCTTTCTTCTCGATAAAGAGATATTTGCCGGAAATGTGCCTTACCAGTCCTCCTGCTGCACCAACTTCGGTAAAATAAATCCTGAATATTTTCCAGAGATGTTCGATGTCAATTCCATAGATGTTAATCGAGGGAATGTTCTTATCTGACTGGAAATCAGCGATTAATTTATAAAGTTCACTGGTGGCATTGAATTTATGGAATAAGCCGTATTTTTGTAGCCTGTCAGGTTCAGAGCTTACAACGATGAATCTGTTTTCAAAATGAACTTTATACATACTCTGATGGAAGATTATTCAAAACAAACAGCTGAATATCTATTACAAATTAAAGCAATTAAATTACAACCGTCAAATCCTTTTACATGGGCTTCAGGATGGAAATCGCCTATTTATTGTGATAACCGGAAAACACTCTCATTTCCTGAAGTCAGATCATATATCCGCGATTCATTCGCAAGCCTTGTAAGCAAGTTCTATCCTGAGGCCGAAATGATTGCAGGCGTTGCCACCGGAGCAATTGCTCATGGGGCCCTTGTAGCCGATAAACTGGGGCTGCCATTTATTTATGTCAGGTCAGGTGCAAAGGAGCATGGCCTTGGAAACCAGATTGAAGGTTATTTTGAGCAGGGGCAAAAAGTGGTTGTAATTGAAGATCTTATTTCAACCGGAGGAAGCAGTCTTAATGCAGTCAGGGCTTTAAGGGAAGCAGGATGTGAGGTTCTTGGAATGGCTGCAATATTTACATATCAATTTCAAAAAGCTTCGGACGAATTCAAATCTGAAAATTGTACTTTGAATACCCTATGCAACTACTCTGTACTTGTTGAGACTGCCATGAATTCAGGATATATAGCCAATTCTGAAGCAGAGACATTGAAAAAGTGGCGGCTTGATCCTTCAGTGTGGGGGAAGGAATAAAACACTAACTTCAAATATCTTGAACTCAACCTTATGAGCCCTTAATTATATGCCTCATCCCCCGGCCCCTTCTCCCGGGGGAGAAGGGGGGTAAGAGACATTTAATCAGAGTCTTAGCCCCTCTCCCCTGGGAGAGGGGTTGGGGTGAGGCTAACTGAAAAAGAGGGGTTAGGTTGAGGTGGAATTTAAAAGAGAGTAGGTCCAGAGGGGTGAGTTCATAAGGATAAAAAAGGGACGATGTGAAAAAAACAATAATTTTATAATAATGGATTCTATTTAAATTATGGCTGATATTTCACAATACGAAAGCAGGTCAGGCAATTTGTCATGTACATCGAAGGAAGCCTTTGATTTTGTAACTGATATAAGGAATTTTGAACAATTTATTCCAGATGGCTCAATAAATAACTGGCAGTCAGGAAAGGAGACATGCAGTTTCAGTGTTTCCATGATTGGAACCATAAGCGTCCGGATATTAAAAAAAGAGCCGTTCAATAAAGTTATTTTTGATGGAGATGCACTGAAGAAAAATGACTTTACACTTATTCTGCATATCAGCGAGAGGCCGCATCATAATGCTGAAGTAAAGGTATTACTTGAAGCGGAACTTAATCCTGTACTGAAGATGATGGCAAACAAACCGATAAACCAGTTTCTGGAAATGCTGATAAGCGAGATGGAAAATTTCAAGGATTGGAAGAATATTATCAAATAAAATCTATCTCCTTAAAACCATATTCATTAATTCTTCCACCCTCCCTTTCAACCCTTAGTCTTCCGGTATCGCTTACATTTAAAATGCGGCCTTCAAACAAGCCATTAATATCCTTGAATTTGCACCAATGTTTATACCGGTATAGCCGGGAAATGTAATCCAGCCTTATCAGATCGAGGTCTCCTGAAATAAGGAATTTATAACGCTTATCCAGTTCAGAGGTCAGCTTACTGAGGCAATCCTTCAGATCATATTGCTTACCTGTCAGGTTCGTTAACGAAACAGGATTTGGAACATTGCCCGGGAATTCAGACTGGTTGATGTTGATGCCAATACCGGCAACTGTATTCTCAATCGTATCTCCCATTATTGAGTTTTCAATCAGGATACCTGCTATTTTGTCATTTTTAACATAAATGTCATTCGGCCATTTGATTGAAATTGCAGAGATGTACTGGTCAAGAAAATCACAAATTCCCAGGGAAACGGCCATGGACAAAAGAAACTGGTCTGACGGACTGACCATGGATGGGTAAAGTATTATGCTGATTAACAGATTTCTATCTGCTTCGCTTTCCCATTTGTTTTCTCCCTGACCGCGGCCTGCAGATTGAAAGTTTGTACTGATGACTGTTCCTTCGGGCACCTCTTGTTCTTTTATCAATGCTGCTGCATAGGAATTTGTAGATGTCAGGTTTTTAAAGAATAATAGTTTTGAGCCTATAATCATGATTGTCAGGTATATAAAATATTATAAATCATTTTATTCTGCAGTTGGGCATCTTATACCAAGATTGGCATTGAAATTGCAAATTAGAGATTCGTTAGCAAAATTACAGATAAAATTGGTACTTTTGTGACTTAATATCAAACGGATAACATTAATGACGAAAAAATCTGACGGGGCTGAAGTCCTTTTAAGCAGTATTGTGGAGGGGATTTTTGAAAAGCAGGGGATGAATGTTCTGAAAATCGATTTAAGGAAACTGGAGAACAGAATAACTGATTATTTTGTTATTTGTCATGCCTCTTCCACCACTCAGGTCAGTGCGATTTGCGATTCGGTGGAGGATAAGGTCAGGACCCGGGCCGGAGAGAAACCGTCGCACCTTGAGGGGCTTGATAATTGTTTCTGGGTACTTTTGGATTACGGCAATGTGATAGTTCATATATTTCTTGAAGAGTACAGGAGTTTTTACAGTCTTGAATCGCTTTGGGGAGATGCAGTTATTTCAACTGTGGAAGATAAAATTAAGTAAGTTAAATTTTTATGGCAGAGAACAATGAAAACAATCAGGGAGCTGGAAAAAAACCTGATAAAAATTCCAAACCACGTTTCAATACCAACTGGATTTTTGCAATCCTTGCTCTATCTGTTATTCTTATTCAGCTTTTATACGGCGGGAAAACAGTAGAGAAAACGACAACCAGCGCAATAAAGGAAATGATTGCAAACCGTGATATTGAAAAAGTTGTTGTTGTGAATAAGGATCAGGCTGAGATATACCTGAAAAAAGAGGCCTTGGAATCGGGGAGGTACCCTAAAATGCCAAAACCGGGAACCGGTTTCGGCGTTTCTATGCCAAAGCCTAATTTCACTTATAATATTGGTGACATTAGCAATTTTGAACCTTTCCTCCTGGAAGCCCAGAAAAGTGCAGGTTATACTGAAAAGGATTTAATATATCCTGACTATATAACCAGGAAGAATTATCTGATGGATATACTCTCGTGGTTGCTTTTCCCGGCCTTGCTTATCGTTCTATGGCTGTTCCTCATGAAGAGGATGTCAGGCGGAGGAGCGGGAGGAGCCGGAGGCATTTTCAATGTAGGCAAGTCACGTGCCCAGATCTTTGATAAGGATACCAATGTCAAACTGAATTTCAATGATGTCGCCGGTCTGGAAGAAGCCAAGACAGAAATTATGGAGATTGTTGATTTCCTGAAGAATCCTAAGAAATATACTCAGCTGGGAGGTAAAATTCCCAAGGGCGCTCTGCTTATAGGTCCTCCGGGAACCGGAAAGACAATGCTGGCAAAAGCAGTTGCAGGGGAAGCCAATGTACCTTTCTTTTCCATATCCGGATCAGATTTCGTTGAGATGTTTGTCGGGGTTGGCGCTTCCAGAGTCAGGGACCTGTTCAAACAGGCAAAAGAAAAGGCTCCCTGCATTGTCTTCATTGACGAGATAGATGCAGTCGGCCGGGCAAGAGGACGGAACGTTAATTTCGGATCCAATGATGAGAGGGAAAATACTCTTAACCAGCTTCTTACCGAGATGGATGGCTTCGGCACAAACATGGGAGTTATAATACTTGCTGCAACCAACAGGGCTGACATACTGGACAGGGCTCTGATGCGTGCAGGTCGATTTGACCGTCAGATCCACGTGGAGCTGCCTGATCTCAATGAAAGAGAGGCTATTTTCAAGGTGCACCTCCGTCCCATCAAGCTTGAGAAAAATTTTGATGTAGGATTCCTGGCAAAACAGACCCCGGGTTTTTCGGGTGCCGATATTGCCAATGTTTGTAATGAAGCTGCCCTTATAGCTGCCAGAAAGAACAAAACTGTTGTCGAAAAACAGGATTTTCTGGATGCCGTAGATCGTATCGTCGGTGGTCTTGAAAGAAAAACAAAGATCATCTCCCCGGTTGAGAAAAAGACAATTGCTTATCATGAGGCCGGTCATGCTACAGTCAGCTGGCTTCTGGAACATGCAAGCCCGCTCCTTAAAGTTACCATTATCCCGCGTGGAAGGGCACTGGGAGCGGCATGGTACCTGCCTGAAGAGAGACAGCTCACCACACGTGAACAGATCCTTGACGAAATGGCATATGCACTCGGAGGCAGAGCTTCAGAAGAGATGGTTTTTGGAAAAATATCGACAGGGGCTCTCAGCGATCTGGAAAAGATCACAAAGCAGGCTTATGCTATGGTTGCCTTTTTCGGAATGAGTGAAAAGGTGGGTAACATAAGTTTTTATGATTCCACAGGACAATCAGATTTTGGGTTCACAAAACCATACAGCGAAAAAACTGCTGAACTCATTGACCAGGAAGTGAACCTTATAATTGCCGAATCGTATGCCAGAGCAAAGGAAGTTCTGAAAGATAACATCAAGGGACTGACGGAACTTGCTGAGCTTCTCCTCGAGAAGGAGGTAATATTCAGTGAGGATCTGGAAAGGATTTTTGGCAAGAGGAAAGCCGACCAGCTTAAGGAATTGAGAGAAGCTGAAGCCAAATCAAAATCTGCTGACAAGATTACCCTGGCCGATGTGTCAAAGGACGAAATGAAAAAGAAAAAGTCAGGGAAATCAACTGATGGAAAATCAGGCCCGGGAAGTGATGAGCCCAATCTGGCAGTAAAAGTGAAAACTTCGAAGAAAACAGACAAAAAGGCAAAGATAAAAGGTTAAGGTGTGTAATAGTATAAAAATAGGCTGTTTTGAATAATTTTTTCAGACGTACACTGACCGGAGCCTGGATTGTAATTTTCATAATGGGAGGATTCTGGCTTCATCCCATATCTTTTCTGATTACCGGACTGATCTTACTCATCGGTACACAATATGAGTATTATATTATTATCCGCAATTCCGGGGTAAATCCGCGGATTACAGCAGGATTGTCAGCCGGCATTTCAACATATGCAATTTCTGTGCTGGTTGCTTCAGGGGTGATTCCGATAAACTCATTTCTGTTAATTATCCCCCTGCTGATACTTATAATGATACTGGAACTCTACAGGTTACAGGAAAAACCTTTCGACTCACTTGCACATACATTTTTCCCTTTGTTGTATACTGTTGTTCCATTCTCTCTATTCCCTTTTTCAGCTTTCTCGCATTCAGGCATGAGTTCGCTGATACCAGTTGAAGGTCTGACATTTTCACCAGGAATTATCATTGGGTTCTTTCTGCTTATCTGGGCTAACGACACTGGCGCTTACCTGGCTGGCGTCTCATTCGGAAAGCATCGACTTATGGAACGTATCTCACCGAAGAAGACATGGGAAGGATTTTTTGGAGGATTAATCCTTGACGCTTCTGTCTGCCTGGCTGCTCTCAGGCTGGCTCGGGGTAGTAGATACACGAGGGTGGATTATTATTTCATTGATTATTTCAATTGCAGGAACATACGGAGATCTTATCGAGTCAATGCTGAAGCGGAGTGGAGGGGTTAAGGATTCAGGAACGATATTGCCCGGGCACGGAGGATTTCTTGATCGCTTCGACAGCACAATAATATCCTTTCCGCTTGTATATCTTTTTATTTCACTGCTTGGATGATTCACGGGACTTGATTAGTTTTGTCCAAATTTTAAAACAATGAGTATTCATAAGGAAGGATATAAAATACTGGCATTCGGATTTATTACTTTACTGGTTGTAAATATTATTGTGAACATCATATGGTCTGATAATGACCTGTTGAAATGGGCGTTTATTATCTGCTCCCTGATGCTTTACATTTTTTTGCTCTTCTTCTTCAGGTGGCCGGCACGCTATCTTGAACCTGATCATCGGCTTATATATGCACCGGCCGATGGCAAAGTGGTAGTAATAGAGGACACTTTTGAGAGTGAGTACTTCAATGATACCCGCCTGCAAGTCTCGATCTTCATGTCCCCTTTCAATGTTCACAGTAACAGGTATCCGGTTTCAGGGCGTATTAAGTATGTCCGGTACCATCGCGGAAATTACATGGTTGCATGGCATCCCAAATCATCAGAACTTAATGAGAGAAGTTCAATTGTGATTGAAACTGTCGACGGAACGGAGATTCTTGTGCGACAGATTGCAGGAGCGGTCGCAAGAAGGATTGTGACCTATGCCAGGGAAAGCCAGGATGTTAAACAGGGCGACGAACTGGGATTCATAAAATTCGGATCGAGGGTGGATGTTTTTTTACCGGTAGGAACTGAGATTGAGGTTCCGATTCTTCAACAGGTTAAGGCAAATAAGAGTATAATTGCCAAAATCTGAAAACTTGCTGATTATAAGATGAAAACAGATGATAAGATTTTAAACTTGACCGAAAGTGTTAAGTGGATCGGAGTGCTTGACTATGATATAAAGACCTTCGATATTGTTATGCATACGGAATACGGAACTACCTATAACTCCTATTTCATTGATGCGGAAAGGAAAGCAATTGTTGATATCGCCAAAGAAAAATTCAGTGCGGCATATCTCGGTAAGCTGAGGGCAGTTACCGACCCGCAGGAGATAGAATATATAATTGTCAACCACACTGAACCTGATCATTCAGGGAGTCTCCGGCTGCTTCTAGAGCTGGCCCCTTCAGCTACAGTTGTCGGCAGCGGAAATGCCATCAGGTATCTTGAGGATATCGTGAATGTCCCATTTAAGTCCATGGTGGTAAAACATGGTGACACGCTTGACCTTGGCAACAGGACACTCAGTTTTGTTGCGGCTCCGAACCTTCACTGGCCTGATTCAATGTACACACTCCTTGAGGAGGAAAAGGTGCTCTTCACATGTGATTCATTCGGTGCACATTACTGTTCGGAGGAGATGTACAGTGATTTTTCTGAGGAGTACACAAAGGCTTTCAAGTACTATTTTGATGTTATCATGAGACCATTCAGCAGGTTTATGACAAGAGCCATTGACCTGATCCGACCTCTTGACATTGAGTTAATCTGTCCGGGTCATGGACCGGTTCACCGGGAGAACCTTGGAAAAGCAATCGATCTGTCGGAAAAATATGCGACCGACTACCTGAAGCTGGTAGTTGGAAGATCTCCAAAAAATATACTTATTGCCTATGTTTCTGCCTATGGGTATACCAGACAGGCAGCTGAAATTATAGCTGAAGGAATTCGTGAAGCAGAAAATATTTCTACTGAGATTCTCGATATTGAGGACCTTCCGACAGAGATCCTCGAATCCAAATTAATTACTGCCGACGGGATCCTGATCGGATCACCGACTATTAACCAAAATACCCTGCTGCCGGTTTATAAACTTTTTTCACAGATTAATCCCATCAGGGATAAAGGTAAACTGGGAGGCGCTTATGGTTCTTACGGATGGAGCGGGGAATCTCCAAGGATCATCCTCGAAAACTTGCGCCTTCTTAAACTGAAAATCTTTGAAGATACTGGTCAGTTCAAGTTTTTACCATCAGGCGATAAAGCTGATTTTTTAAAAGATTTCGGAAGGAGATTTGCACAGAAATTTAAGGAAGAGTGCGGTACATGAGACGCACTGCGTAGAGTGCGGACTGAAGAACGCAAGGCCTTGCGTCTTTACAAGGAAGAGTGCGGTACATAAAACGCAGGGGCACAATATCTTGTGCCCCCTGCATCTTATACCCCATCTCACGTTATGAGATGTTGATCTGTCTGCTGATCTTGGATTTTTCTTCTTCCTGTTTTGGCAAACCTACTGTAAGAATCCCATCCTTGTAATTTGCTTCGATTTTATCCCTGTTTACATTTTCAGGAATGTAGAAACTTCTGCAGAATGAAGAATAGCTGAATTCTTTCCTCTTGTACCCGTCCCTGTTCTCTTCAGTTTCATTCTTTGATTCGGAAGAGATTGTCAGAACATCCTCATTCATATCTATCTTGAGATTTTTCTTGTCAATACCCGGAACAGCAAGTTCAAGTGAGTATCTTTTTTCATCTTCCTTTATGTTCACAGCTGGCATTGAGCTGTTCCTGTTCTGTACGCCAGGAAAAAAATCATCGTCAAAAAGATTAGACATGTAAAACGGTCTGAAACTTCTTCTGGTAATTGTTGGTAACATGGTTTTGTCCTCCTGATTATTTTGGTTTAACATTTATTTGCCTGTACCTCCCTTATTTTCAAACTCCGTTCCAAACAGCAAAGTAAGACATAATGGCATGTTTTGTCATTTGAGGCATGACAATATGGCGTAACACGGTAAAGTACGGAACTCCGAGTCCATTTTCAAATCAGACAATTTACTCCGTGTTTTTACTCCGTGAAATCACTGAGAAACTCAGTGGTTAAATCAATGATATCTATGCTTATCAGGGATATCTATGCTTATCAGGGTATTTACAAAGGCGAGAATGGGATAATAAGTTGGTGAGTTCCCTCTGGCTTTTACCTACTTTTTAGCGAATTTAAAAAATTTGGAGTAGGTTTGCATATAGAAATGCTCTTATTAATGAATTCTACTTTAAGAAACATTCTGATTTTCCTTGGGATTCTTCTCCTTCTCGCATGTGCCTGGTATTTCCGCAGTATAGTTGTTTATATTCTGGTTTCGGGTGTTTTTTCAATAATGGGGCGTCCTCTGGTTGATCTTTTTTGCAGGATACATATCAGGAACTGGACATTCCCCCGGTCTTTGAGTGCTCTGATTACCCTATTGATTATCTGGGGATTGATCGTGCTTTTTTTCTATATTTTCATACCTCTTGTGACCGCTCAGCTGAATTACTTTTCAACCATCGACAGTGAAAAAATAGTGATGCTGATTGAAGAGCCAATAAAGAAGGTAGAAACTCTCTTCAGGATATTTAACAAGGATATCACAAATGAGCTGTCTATTCAGGATTATATAGTCACAAAAGTTGCAGGAGTGTTGAACATAAACATGATCCAGAATTTCCTCGGCTCTATACTGGGAACTCTCGGGAACCTTGTTATCGGCATATTCTCTATCACTTTTATCACGTTTTTCTTTCTTAAGGACCAGCATCTTTTTTTTGAATCAATTCTGATGTGGGTGCCTGATAAGTATGTAGATAATGTCACCAGGGCTTTATATTCGATTAAAAGACTCCTTACCAGGTATTTCATTGGAATTATAATTCAGAGTACCTGCATAATGATACTTATTACAATAGGCATGACGATAGCAGGAATTGATTTCCAGCAGGCACTAGTTATGGGCCTGATTCTTGGAATATTAAATGTGATCCCTTATGTCGGACCGTGGCTGGGTTTGTTTATTGCCATCATTATGGGGGTAGCCTCGCATATGAACCAGGATTTTGCGACAGTTGTAATACCGCTTGTTACCTATATGATTATTGTGGAAGTCATTACTCACCTGATTGACAATGTCGTTTTTCAGCCTGTTATCTTTTCAAACAGCGTGAGGGCGCATCCGCTTGAGATCTTTGTTGTTGTTCTGGCTGCAGGATTTGCAGCAGGAATTCCCGGTATGATCCTTGGAATTCCAGGATATACTGTTTTAAGGGTTTTTGCCAGGGAATTCTTTTATAACCTGAAGGCGGTTCAAAAGATCACATCAGGACTGCCACCCGAAAATATTGAAAATAACCGGAGGTTTAGTGTCAGGGAAGAGGAAGATCCATCCAGCAAAAGCAGTACATGACCTTCAAGGACTAATTATTAAAGTATTTATTTTACCGTGAAAGTGATCATCATATGAAAAATGGTTCCTCCATATTTGCCAGGCTGTTCCGTTTTTATTATGAGGGATTCAGAAATATGTCCGGATGGGGAAGAAAAGTCTGGATTATAATAATAATAAAGCTTTTTATTATGTTTGCTATACTTAAGCTCTTCTTTTTTCCCGATTTCCTTCAGAGGAGGTTTGATAATGATAAACAGAGGAGTGAGTACGTAATGGATCAATTAATAAATTCACGTTGAAAAGATGATTGAAAGCGTTGATTTGACACTTGTGGACTGGTCGAGAGCGCAGTTTGCCCTGACGGCTATCTACCACTGGCTATTCGTGCCGCTTACACTGGGTTTATCATTTATCCTTGCGATAATGGAAACCATATATGTTAAGACAGGCAACGAGGAATGGAAACGCACTACCCGTTTCTGGATGACACTTTTTGGAATAAACTTTGCCATTGGCGTTGCTACGGGGATTATACTTGAATTCGAGTTTGGCACCAACTGGTCTAATTATTCATGGTTTGTGGGGGATATTTTTGGTGCTCCCCTTGCCATAGAGGGCATACTTGCCTTTTTCCTTGAATCTACATTTGTAGCTGTAATGTTCTTCGGATGGAATAAGGTAAGCAAGAAGTTTCATCTTCTGTCGACCTGGCTTGTAGCAGTTGGAGCCAATCTTTCGGCTCTCTGGATACTAGTGGCAAACGCCTGGATGCAAAATCCTGTCGGTATGTCTTTTAACCCGGAAACAGCAAGAAATGAAATGATTGACTTCTGGGCAGTGCTCTTTAATCCGGTTGCTGTTGAAAAGTTCCTCCACACCATTTCGTCTGGCTTTCTTGTTGGATCTATGTTTGTACTGGGCATAAGTGCATGGTATATGATAAGGAAAAGGGAAGAGTGGATGGCGAAAAGAAGCATGCTTGTGGCAGCTGTTTTTGGTCTGCTGTCTTCACTGATGGTCGCCTATACAGGAGATGCATCAGCAAAGACTCTTGCACGGGTACAGCCTGTTAAATTCGCATCCATGGAGGCATTGTCACAGGGTAAAACAAATGCAGGGCTGATTGCCTTCGGGGTACTTAAAGACAGTGAGATCAGTATAGGGGAGAGAGTGATGAAAGAATTTGCTTTCAAGATTGAGATCCCCGGGTTGCTTTCAGTGCTCACAGGGGGTGACAGGGATGTTTATGTACCCGGTATTGCCGATCATGTGACGGGAAATCAGGAGAGAGGAATTATGCCGGCATCTGAAAAGATTGAGAGGGGGAAGATCGCGAGGGATCTCCTCGTGGAGTTTCAGCAATCCAGGAAGCGTAATGACAGGAATAAAACAGACAGCATCAAAAATATCTTCGGCAAAAAAGAATTTCAGGATAATTACTTCAGGTATTTTGGTTATGCCTCAATAAATAAGCCTGAAGATGTTATTCCGGATGTACACCTGTCATTTTATTCGTTTCACCTGATGGTAATACTTGGATTTCTGTTTATTATTATTTTTGCCACAGCCTTATACCTGTTGTTTAAAGGTACTATTGTCATCAGCAGGTGGTTCTTGTGGATAGCACTCCTTGCAATTCCTCTGCCATACCTGGCAGGTGAGCTGGGATGGGTACTTGCAGAAGTGGGACGCCAGCCATGGATCATTCAGGATCTTATGTCAGTCTCAGGAGCTGTTTCACAAATCACCTCAGGATCGGTTATTACAACATTCATCCTGTTTGCAGTTCTATTTACACTGCTGCTTATAGCAGAAGTGTCAATACTGGTAAAACAAATCAAAACAGGACCAAAACATTAGGAGGACAATAATATGACAATCGCAATATCACATCTGTTTCTTCAGCATTACTGGTGGATTATTGTCTCCCTTCTGGCAGGCCTGCTGGTCTTCCTGATGTTTGTACAGGGAGGACAGAGTTTTATCTTTTCACTTCCCGGAAATGATTTACAGAGAACAATGATAGTCAATGCCATGGGAAGAAAGTGGGAATTCACATTTACAACCCTTGTCACATTCGGAGGCGCCTTCTTTGCCTCTTTTCCTCTCTTCTACGCAACCAGCTTCGGTGGAGCTTACTGGGTATGGATAGCGATACTTTTCAGTTTTATTATACAGGCCGTGGCTTATGAATTCAGGTCAAAGCCAGATAATGTTTTCGGCAGGAGAACCTTCGATATCTTTCTTTTAATTAACGGATCAGTTGGCCCGTTTCTCATCGGAGTTGCGGTAGCCACTTTTTTTACAGGCTCACGGTTCAGTTTGAACATGATGAACCAGGTACAATGGAAAACCAGCTGGTATGGTCTTGAGTCATTGCTGAATGTCCGGAACCTCTCTCTCGGACTTGCTGTCCTGTTCCTGTCACGCGTAAACGGGCTGCTATATATTATGAACAGCATCAGTGATGAGGACCTGGTTGCCAGGTCCGTAAAAAAGTTATGGATGAACTCTGTTGCGTTCCTTGTCTTCTTTCTGTTTTTTGTCGTTTCATTGCTTTTCTCATCAGGGTTCGCCGCTGATCCTGCAACAGGAACAATAACCATTGAGAAGTATAAGTACCTCCATAATTTTACCGGGATGCCGGTCGCATCAATTATCTTTCTTCTCGGTGTGGCTGGAGTACTCTATGGCATTGGAACAGCCCTCTTCAAAGGCAGACTCGGTGGTATCTGGTTCTCAGGAGCCGGCACGGTACTGGCTGTGTTTTCACTTTTTATCATTGCCGGTTTTAACGGTACATCATTCTATCCCTCATCGGCTGACCTCCAGAGCTCACTTACAATAAGCAATTCATCTTCCAGCCATTTTACTCTGAAGGCTATGATGTTTGTATCATTCATCATACCTTTTGTACTGGCATATATCTGGTATGCCTGGAAAGCAATTAATGACAAAAAGATTACGGAAGAAGAGATGAATTCGGAGGAACATAAGTATTAAAGTAAGATAAAAGACAAAAGTAAAAAGTTGAAGCGAATCGAAAATCCCGCTTAGGCGGGGATAAAAGTTGAAGAAGTTTTATTAAAAGCCTTCCTTTGAAGAGCCTGCCCCGCCCTGGCGGGAGGGTTAGGGGGATGTTTATTAAGTAAATACAGAAGTATATAGACCGCAAGACCGCAAGACAATAAGATATGTATATAAGTGAAATTCTCGAATACCTCATCTGGCCGGGTTTTATTCTGATAGCCTGGTTTGGCGTGAAATTCGCACTGTCTGCCTATGAGAAAAAATTTCCTGAGAAGGAATGATTTTTTCAGAGCAGAAGTGAAATAAGTGAGGACAAAATGTAGATGGGGATGATCAGGGTAGCTGCGGCAATGCCGAAAATTGCAAAAGCTATGATAATCAATCCGATCATGATATACCTGCCTTCATTTCCCTTAAATTTCAAATCCTGCACCTTCAGGGAAAACAATGGGATCCTGCTAACCATAAGCAGAGACAGAATTACAGTAAATATTATCAATAAAACCGGTGAGCCGGCAAAGGAGATTACTGATGCTGATGCTGAATAGTGACTGGCTATCACAATTGTGATAACGGCAAGTGCATTTGCTGGTGTCGGCAGTCCCCTGAATGTTTTTGCCTGAGTTTCGTCGATATTGAATATTGCGAGCCGCAATGCTGCGCATACCGGCATTATAGCTGTTATACCAATGATGAGTACCGTATTCAGGCTGAAAGTATTAATATCGGCCGGGGCACCTGAATAAAAAGAATTTCTCAGGAGATTGTAAATAATTATTCCGGGTGCGACACCGAAGCTGACTACATCGGCAAGACTGTCGAGTTCTTTCCCAATGTCGGAATAGGCCTTCAGCAATCTTGCTGAGAAGCCATCAAGAAAATCGAAAATCATTGCAGCAACTATCAGCCATGATGCAGTTACTGTTTCACCGGCTGCTGCAAAGATGACCGCACTAAATCCCGATGCCAGATTCAGTGAGGTAATAAAATTGGGAATATGTCTCATTATTGACAGAAGTTGTGTTCAGAAGGAAAACAAAATTAAGATAAATTTCAGTATTCGGTAAATTAGCAGAAAAATAAACAGGTCGATCGTTCCTCTTTTATTATTAGATTTGCACAAAACAAAACATATTTTGATGGTTGACTTATCAGGCATAAAAATAGCCGTGGATTTTGACGGAACTATAGTTGAACATGAATACCCTGAAATAGGTAAGGAAAAGCTTTTTGCATTTCTGACACTGAAGGAACTGAACAAGAGGGGAGCCAGACTGATCCTGTGGACTTTCCGTACCGGCAAAGAGCTTGACGAAGCCGTGGAATTCTGCAATAAAAACGGGATTGAATTTTATGCAGTCAATAAGAACTATCCGGAAGAGATCTTGAATGAGACTGTCGGCCGCAAGATAGATGCTGATATTTTCATAGACGATAAGAATATCGGAGGCTTTCCGGGCTGGAGCGAAGTGTGGCAGATGCTGAATCCTTTTGAGATTGATCAGAAGGAGGCGGAGCGGAAGATCACCTCAGGGAAGAGAAATTTTTTCAAACGGTTAATAAGCGGGAAAAATGAGGCAGATGAGAACTGAATTTACCAGGTATCTGATTATTCTGTTCCTTTTGTTTCAGGTTACCTGGACCAGTTCATGTTCCGGACGTCCCGGGAAAAAGGATGAAACGGTTGTGCCAGTTGTCAGAACTACAGGTGATGCTGTAGCTCTTAAACTCATAAAACTCGTTTCGCCAAAAGAGAATACCTCTTTTAAGTTAAAGGAACCGGTGAAAGTTTTGCTGGATATTGTGGACATGGATAAATTGCCCGATTCCGTCCTGATATCTTTTGACGGTAAAACCGTCGCAGCTATAAAATCGGCTCCCTGGGAATGTACCATACCTTCTTCTCACAATGTTACAACAGGAAGGAAATCATTAAAAGTTACAGCTTACAAGGGTGCCAGATCTCAGAATCCTATTACCCTTTTTATTATTATTTATTCGGACCTGATCCCGAAACGGAACGGTTATAAGATTGTTCATGCATATCCACATGATAATCAGGCATTTACTCAAGGACTTTTTTATGACAAAGGAGTGTTATATGAGGGTACCGGAGAAAAGGCAGGATCAAGTCTGAGGGAAGTTGAACTGCAGACCGGCAAGGTGATAAGGCAGCATAATCTTGATGTTTCCCTGTTTGGGGAGGGAATCACATTATATGGCGACAGGATTTATCAGGTGACATGGGAAAATAAAGTTGGATTTATTTATGATAAGGCTACTTTCAATGTAATCAATAAGATCTATTATTCCACCCAGGGCTGGGGTCTGACAACTGTGGACAATAATATTGTTATGAGCGACGGATCAAATATCCTTGCATTTTATGAACCGGAAATGTTTACTATGGTATCCAGGATTGAGGTTTATGACAATGAGAAGAAGGTTGATTCCCTTAACGAGCTTGAATACATAAATGGTGAAATCTGGGCGAATATCTGGATGAGTGACCTGATAGCACGGATCGATCCGGCCAGCGGGAAAGTCCTGGCTTATATCGATCTGAAAGGAATACTTGCGGATTCAGAAACAAGCCATGATTCTGATGTGCTCAATGGAATAGCTTTCGATAAGGAAGGCAACAGGATATTTGTAACCGGAAAGAGGTGGCCCAGGCTGTTTGAGATCAGGATTACTGAATAACTTTTGAGCCGTAGACTATATTAATACCTGCCGGTATTATACTGAATTCTGCAGGGGTATGTCCGAGTGACTCACCATCAGCTTCCACCCAGAGAAGCGATTCTGAACTTACCTTTAAATTTCTGCATTTGTATCCGTCAATTTTCGGATGAGTTAAAATCGTACCGTCGTAAAGCATTTTCAGACTGCGGATGATCTCAAACTTTCCTATGCCGTTTATGACTGTTACATCGAGAAGTCCGTCATCTGGTACTGCATCAGGTGTCTGCCTCATTCCTCCGCCGCAATATTTCCCATTGCCCACATTGATTGAAAAAACATCGGCTGATTTTTTTTCTCCGTCCACAATAATCTCTGCCCTGGTATTTTTGTATGAAAGAAGACTCATTAGCAGGTTGTAGAAATATATGGTTTTGCCGCTGTGTCCCCTGTCTTTCTGATAATTGGTCCGTTTGACAACAACTGATTCAAATCCCAGTCCGGCAATATTTATGAAATATCTGTTTTTGTTTTCAGCCTCATTGAAATAATTCACCATTCCGATATCATGCAGCATCACTTTACCCTCCTTGATTATGCTTACAGCTTTTTCATAATCAAGAGGTATCCCGAACATTCTTCCCCAGTCATTGCCTGTGCCAACAGGAATCATGGCAATGGTGACATCCGTTGAAGGGCAGGCCTTATTCATGAAAATACCATTGACAACTTCATTCAGAGTACCGTCGCCGCCAATAGTAATTATGTTCCTGCAGCCATTCCTGACAGCTTCCCCTGTAAGATGAACAGCATGCCCTTTGGCTTCAGTAAAATTTACTGTAATGGACAGATTAACTTTCCTCATAAGCTCTGCAATGAGATGCCAGTCCTTTTGTCCTTTCCCGCTTCCGGCATTTGGATTCACAATTGCGAGCCATTCTTTCTGATTGGTTGTGTTATTCATGTGAAGGTTAGGTATTTTTGGGCAAAGATGGAAATAAATAGTCTGATTTTCCTGCAAATTAATTATTATCATCCTATTAACTCTTTGTTAAACATGGTCCGGGAAACGATGAACTGATGCAAAGGTAATATTCTGTCTAGAGTAAGTGAATATTCTTATGATCAGGTTGTTATGATATATTACAATAATTGTGTCTGTTAATAAAATGTTGAAAACCATGAAAAAAATGTTTACAATTACACCATTTACCACCGGCAGCACTGGTTCTTAAATAGTAAATTTGAAACTCAAAATATAAATAAAAAAATCATAAAAATAGATGGGAAGGATTATAGCAATTGCGAATCAGAAGGGTGGAGTCGGAAAGACAACTACAGCCATAAATCTGGCAGCCAGCCTGGCTGCTCTTGAGAAGAAGGTGCTGATAGTGGATGCTGATCCGCAGGCAAATGCAACCTCAGGAATTGGGATAGATATCCGGCAGATCAGGTGTACGGTATATGATTGTCTTATAGATGGGAAAGAGCCTGTTGATGCACTGATGAATTGTGAAGTTGAGAATCTGTCCATTTTGCCTTCCAATATTGACCTTGTTGGCGCTGAGATAGAGATGCTTGACAGACCGGAGCGGGAGAAAATACTTAAAAAGGTCCTTAAGAAAGTGCAGGACGCTTATGATTACATACTGATTGACTGTTCTCCATCACTTGGACTGCTAACGGTTAATGCTCTTACGGCAGCTGATTCCGTGATAATTCCGGTTCAGTGCGAATACTTTGCACTGGAGGGTCTTGGAAAGCTTCTCAACACAATAAAAATTATCCAGACAAATCTGAATCCTGATCTTGAAATTGAAGGATTTCTCCTTACAATGTACGATTCGAGGTTAAGGTTATCAAACCAGGTTGCAGATGAGGTGAATAAGCACTTCCAGCAGATGGTTTTCAGCACCATAATTCAGAGGAATATAAAGCTCTCTGAGGCTCCAAGCTTTGGTCAGCCGGCAATTCTTTATGATGCTGATTCCAGGGGCACGATCAATTATCTTAGTCTGGGCAGAGAGCTGATAGAAAAACAGGAAGCAAGGGTAAATCAATAGGAGTCAGAATATTATTTGCGGAAAATCCGATGAACATGACAAAAAAAAATGCGTTGGGAAGAGGTCTTGGTGCATTGATTGATGGGGTGGAGAAAGAGGTACTGGAGAAAAAGGTTGAGGCAAACCTTGATATCTCTGTTGATTCAATAGATGCGAATCCTTTTCAGCCCAGGACAAGTTTTGATGAACAGTCTCTCGATGAACTGGCAACTTCAATAAAGAAGCTGGGGATTGTTCAGCCGTTGACTGTTCGCGAAACCGGTGGTGGCCGTTACCAGCTTATAGCAGGGGAGAGAAGGCTTCGTGCAGCACGTCTGGCTGGTCTTACACATGTTCCTGCATATATCAGGACAGCTGATGATCAGGCTATGCTTGAGCTGGCCCTGGTCGAAAATATTCAGCGTGAAGACCTTGATGCCGTGGAAGTTGCTATAAGTTTTCAACGGCTTATTGAGGAATGCAAACTGACTCAGGAACAGCTGAGCGACAGGGTAGGCAAACAACGCTCTACAGTTACCAATTATCTCCGTCTTCTGAGACTTCCGGCTGAAATACAACTGGGAATCAGGAATAAACACCTGATGATGGGCCACGCAAGGACGCTTGTCAATATCGAAGATCCAAAAAAGCAAATCAATATATATTACAAGATCGTTGATGGTGAACTATCAGTACGGCAAGCTGAAGAACTGGTAAGACAGCTTCAGACGGAGAAGATAAAAGATCCGGAGAAGGCAGAGAAGAGGAGACGTCTGAATTCTGATTTCGCTCAGCTTTCAGATCACCTCACCAAAATATTTTCTACAAAAGTCAACTTCAGAATAAACGAAAAAGGAAAGGGCAAGATTGTAATTGCCTTTGAGTCACCGGAAGAGATGGAGCGCATTTTAGGAGTATTTGACAAGCTGAACTCCTGAAAATAATTATCTTTACCGCGCCATTGTAAAATTTCCTGTTAGGGAAAAATGGCCTGATTTATTTTGAAAAGCTTTCATAAAATAGCGGTTTTATTGATCGTGCAACTTATTTGTTTACAGCAGACGGGTTTTGCACAGGATAGTCTGTCTGTCATCAATCCTCATAAACGACAGTTCAAAGCTGAGCCACTCAAAGCTACCATGCTGGCTGTCGCACTTCCCGGTGCGGGACAGATATACAACAGGAAGTTCTGGAAAATTCCATTAGTGTATGCAGGTTTTGGAGTTCTGTTTTATTCTGCAGGATTCAATTCAAAGAATTATACGACTTATGTTCAGGCTTACCAGGACTTTACAGATGTCATCCCCGAGACTGACAGCTACAGGGAAGTTATACCTGCCGATCCTGCAACCTATGATCCTGTGCTGCATCCCGAGACATATGATCCTTCAAACGCATCCTATTACGAGGATGGATTACTCAGAATGGTGGATTATTATAAAAGATACCGGGATCTTTCATATATTGGCATCGCAGCCTGGTATCTTATTTCGATACTGGATGCTAACGTAGATGCCAGTCTTTTTGACTTTGATGTGACTGATAATCTGGGTATTAGCTTTGCTCCTGTATTTCTGCCCCTGCCTGGTGGGTATACGGGAGCTGGATTGAGTGCAAGCATAAAAATGACTTTTTGACACTTTGAACTTATGAAATCATCTATGAGATTTAAAATTTTCCTGATTCCGGTATTTTTGTGTATGCTGAATGCAATTGCAGCTCAGGATAAAGACACCATAATTACAAATTCTGATGAAGGTGCTGATATAATAGCCCGGGACCTCGACAGCCTGGTCAGCAACTATTACGTGAAAATGGCATACAGTAATTTTGCCGGTGATTACCGGAACGATACAGTAGTGCTCCAGTTAACTGATTCTGTTTATATTGACAGGTTAAGCAAAATAAATTCAGTAATCAGGTTACCTTATAATAGTATCATAAGGAATCATATACATGTTTATACTGTCAGGCAAAGAGAAAAGTTCAGTGCCGTGCTCGGACTGATGGATTATTATTTTCCGATGATTGAAAACATATTTGACAGCTATGGACTTCCGGCTGAATTTAAATATCTGGCAATTATTGAATCGGCACTGAATCCAAATGCTGTAAACAGACGTTCCGGTGCAACCGGTATGTGGCAGTTCATGTACGCAACCGGCCGGCAATACGGTCTGACAATCAATTCAGTGATTGATGAACGGAAAGATCCTGTAAAATCAACCCATGCAGCTGCCAGGTTTATCAGGGACCTCTATAACATTTATAATGACTGGGTACTTGTGATTGCAGCATATGACTGTGGTCCGGGTAACGTGAATAAGGCAATAAAAAGGTCAGGGAACAAAAAAGATTATTGGGATATTTATTTCCGGCTTCCAAGGGAGACAAGAGGATATATCCCAATGTACGTGGCTGCCGCTTATGCAGTTAATTACCATGCTGAACACAATCTCAGGCCGTTACCTGTAAATATTCCCGTTGCTACCGATACGATTATGGTTAATAAGGATATTCATCTCACCCAGATCTCTGCGGTAATGGGAATTCCTGCTGAGGAACTGCGTGCACTGAATCCCCAGTACAAGACAGGCCTGGTTCCCGGTTCTTCAAAGCCGATGGCTCTCATTCTTCCAATGAATCATCTGAGTGACTTCATTGATCTGCATGATACTATAAGGAGTTATAAAAGAGATATTTACTTAAATAAATCAACACAGATAGCCGATCCCTCACACTCAGCATACCTTCCGGCAGATGTCAAAGGCAAAACAAAACTTGTTTACACTGTAAGGGAAGGCGATAATCTTGGGTTTATTTCCGGCTGGTATCGTGTGCCTGTCTCCGATCTCAGGTACTGGAATAATATATACCGCAATACAATCAGGGTGGGGCAGAAGCTGGCAATATATGTTGACCCGTCTAAATCTGAATATTATTCAAAAATCAATTCGATGACATTTGAAGAGAAACAGCAAATGGCAGGTAAAACAGTACCGTCCAATATCCAGCCTGTAGCATCGATGCAGGAGTATGAAACTGATGGCGAGTTCATTACTTATACCGTGCGGAATGGAGATACAATTTGGGATATTGTGAAAATGTATGACAACGTTACAACTACGCAGGTAATGTCATTAAATAATATTTCTGATCCGGAGAAGATAAAGGTTGGGCAGAAGTTGAAGATCAGGAAGAAAAGCTGACTCTTTTCTAATATATGCGCCCCGTAAGGTTATTCTCTTTATTACTGGTCTTTCTTGTAGTTTTAACCGGTCTTCATTATGTGGCCCCGGTTAGGTCGTTATTCCCTCCTGTAAGTGAATTTATTCCGGATAATCTGATAAGTTTATTATTTCCTGACAATAGTAAACCTGCAGTCAGACCGGCAGTACAGGCCCCGGATATAATAAGGGAGGCACTGCCTGATGCATTAAAGGGAGAACTGCAGGATACGATAATTGAGGCATTACCGGATTCAATACCTGTTATTGAGGCAGATTCCCTTAAGAAAAACTCTAATACAAGCGAACCTCTGGAAATATTTCTTGATTCCTTAAGGAACTCAAAGGGACAGGTAAGGGTGATGTATTATGGTGATTCTCAGATTGAGGGTGACAGGATGACTTCACACCTGCGTCAGACACTGAGAAAAGGACACGGTGGTACCGGCCCGGGATTGTTCCTGCCCCTTATGCCCGTGATGTACACAAAATCAGTGTGGCTGCGATCATCCTCAAACTGGAAAAAGTATAATTATCTCTCTTTTAAGTCAGGCAAAATTTCTCACAGGGATCTGGGCCCGTTTATGGCAATCTGCCGTTATCTCCCGGAGGGTAAAAGAGTAACTTCCCCGGAAAAGGCATATATCAGGATAAGGCCTTCAAATGTGGCCGACAGTGCATCCGCCGAGTACGATTCCCTGCGAATTTTTTACGGTAATACATCTGACCTGGTTAAGGTTTTCGTTAAAGCTGATGATAATATTATATTCTCAGATACACTCCAGCTGGGGAGTGGATTCAACGAGACCGGATGCTGCCTCGGAAAGCAAAAAGATATAACCATTGAATTTGAAGGAATTGTCAGTCCTGATATTTATGGCATCAGCATTGAGAGCAAAAAAGGCATAATCGTCGATAACATTCCCCAGAGGGGAAGCGCCGGACTCGAATTCACAATGGTCGGGAAGACCAATCTTGAAGAGGTTTACAGGAAACTTAAGCCGGATCTGTTTATACTGCATTACGGTCTTAACATAGTCAGGAATGTGCGGCATGACTATTCATATTTTCAGAAAGGGCTGGAGAGACAGCTGGTGCTTCTGAAGGAGATCTCTCCCTCCACCCCTGTGCTGGTGCTGAGTCTTACAGATATGGCCGAGTCAACGGGTGACACTATCAGGTCATACAGCAATATTCCTGCAATTATAGATGCACAGAGACGAGCCACCAGCGATGCCGGAGCTGCATTCTGGAATTCGTACCAGTCAATGGGAGGGGATTCATCGATAATCAGATGGTCAGAGAAGAATCCGCCGCTTGCCCAGAAAGACTATGTGCATTTAACATATCAGGGCGCTGATACGCTGTCAAGCATTCTTGCTTATGCTCTCTTTAAGGGGAATATATCTGATACCAGTAACATCAGAACACCTCCCATCAATCCTCAAAAAGTTGTCCCTTCATCGGCCCAGCCTGTCTCTGAACTCCCGGCAGTGGCTGAAAGCAAGGGGTTTATAGGACTTCTCATATCATCCTTGTTCAGGTATAATCCTGAGGAACCACTGATTTTTTCAACCGCAGCCTTCTGGCTGTTCTTTCTTTTTGTTCTTGCCGGTTACAGCTTGATTTATAAAAAATTGTTTGTCCGGAATGGCTACCTCTTCCTTGTGAGCCTGTTCTTCTATTACAAGTCCGGCGGGCTGTTCCTGTTCCTTCTGATATTTGTAACGGTTATAGATTTTACCTGCGGACTTTTAATCTACAATTCAGAGAAGAGAGTTTTGCGCCGTTTCTTCCTTCTTTTGAGCCTGATCTCTAACCTGGCAATTCTGGCTTTTTTCAAATATTCCGGTTTTATTGTCACTACGCTTAACGATTTTCTGGGAACTGAATACCAGGTACACGATTTTCTCGCGGAGGTTTCAAATTCTCTTCTTGGCACTTCGTTTAATATCAGTACTATAATGCTCCCGGTCGGGATATCATTCTTCACCTTTCAGTCGCTCAGCTATACCATTGATGTATACAGGAAAAAAATGACTCCCGTCAGGAATGTCGTTGATTTTGGATTTTATGTCTCTTTCTTCCCCCAGCTTGTAGCCGGACCTATTGTCAGAGCTTCTGAATTTATACCCCAGATTTACAACGATTTTCAACTTGGCAAACGGGAATTCAGTCATGCTCTGTTCCTGATCTCCAAGGGGCTGATCAAAAAAATTATCATTTCAGATTTTATAGCTGTTAATTTCATAGACAGGGTTTTTGATGCCCCTTCTGTCTATTCCGGTTTCGAGAACCTGATGGCAGTATATGGATATGGGCTGCAGATCTATTGCGATTTTTCCGGTTATACCGATATTGCAATCGGACTCGGACTTCTTCTTGGATTCCGGTTACCTATTAATTTCAATTCTCCCTACAAGGCTTCGGATCTTTCCGATTTCTGGAAACGCTGGCATATTTCTCTTTCCAGGTGGCTGAAGGACTATCTCTATATACCGCTTGGGGGCAACAGGAAGGGTAAATTCAGGACAGGTATCAACATTCTGATAACAATGTTGCTTGGTGGACTATGGCATGGCGCAGCGGCAAGGTTTATTCTCTGGGGTTGTTTGCATGGCATAGGGCTTGTTTTTACTAAGGTCTGGCATTCAATCTTCGGCGACAGGTTCAAACGATTCCGGATAGGCAGGTTTCTGGGCGTTTTCATAACATTTCATTTTGTGAGCTTTTGCTGGATATTTTTCAGAGCGACGGACATGGACAGTATAAGATTGATGCTCAAGCAGATTACAGAGAATTTCTCACCCGGATCGTATATGACGGTTCTGCCTTCATACAGCAGTACTTTTCTCCTCATTGCTGTTGGATATATAATTCATTTGCTGCCTGAAAGCGTGAAGGAGTCCTACAGGGGAATCTTTATCCGAATACCGCTGGCAGCACAGATTGTGGTTATACTGGGAGTGGCGATCCTGCTGTTCCAGATGAGGAGCACAGATGTGATGCCATTTATTTATTTCAGGTTCTGATAATCAGGTGCAGGGTGCGGGGTGCAAGGGTGAATGTTGCCTGATGTTAACTAAGTTTAATCTGATAATTACATATATGAAAAAAAGTTTGCCCTTTCTGTTCCTGCTGCTCATGGCATGCAGGCAGAGCCATCCCTATACTGAGATACCAGAGTCAATTGACTTCAGTGAATTTGAAGATCCGTCACGAAATTACAGGGCCGCACCCTTTTATTCCCTAAATGACCTGCTGGATTCTGCAGAACTTGACCGTCAGATCAGTGAATTTGCAAAAGGAGGTTACGGGGGAGTCTATCTTCACAGCCGTACAGGTTTGCTCACCGAATATCTTGGAAAAGACTGGTGGAAAGCTATGGACGCCGGAATAAAAGCCTGCGAAAGGAATGATATCTATGCCTGGTTTTATGACGAAGACAAGTGGCCGAGCGGATTTGCAGGGGGGCTGGTTCCTTTAAAGAGTGAGGATTATCATGCCCGGTGTCTGATGCGCCTGAATAAAACAAAACCGGTTCCTGAAGGAGCAACCATATTATTCCAGGATAGTATCTGGTATTATTTGTCATATAAAGCCAAAAGCGGTAATGCGTGGTTTAACGGAACATGCTACGTCGACCTTCTTAATCCCGCGATGGTAAAGGAATTCATCGAATCCAGTTATGCTCCGTATGCTGACCGGTATAAAGATCATTTCGGCAAGACAGCTCTTGGTATCTTTACCGATGAGCCTCAGTTCTTTCCTGTAACAGATGGAGTTGAGCACGATGGTGTACAACCCTTTTCACCAGTCATCATCGGGAAATTCAAACAGGATAACGGCTATGATCTTATACCTGTTATAAAAGCTCTGTTCGATACAATTTCAGGATATGAAAAGGTCAGACTCGACTATTTTCGAACATTATCAGGTCAGCTTGAAACCAGTTTCAGTAAACAGATCGGTGATTACTGTGCTGCCAGGAATATGATGTTCACCGGACATTACAATGGGGAAGACGGCCTCACCAGTGTGCGCAACAATGTGGGTGATCTGATGATGCAACTCAGGAATATGCAGCAGCCGGGGCTTGACCATCTGGGTCTTCATATCGACAACGCTTTATATGCAGCCAGGAATATCTCATCTGTATCAAATCAATATGGAATTTCCCGCAGGTTATCAGAAGCCTACGGTATAAGTGGCCAGAATATGAATTTTGAAGACCGGGCATGGATAGCATCATGGCATACCCTTAATGGTATTAACCACATTTGCCCGCATCTGGCTTTATACAGCATGAAGGGGACAAGGAAGAGAGATTATCCTCCTACACTCAGTTCCCAGCAGCCTTACTGGCAGTACAATAAACTCCTTGAGGATTATGTTGCCCGCTTATGTTACGTGGCTACCGTCGGAAAATATTCTGCCGAATTTCTTGTGATTAATCCGCTTGAAACAGAATATATCGAAGGGGGGATCAGTATGAATTCGTGGACCGGCCGCCAGGCAAAAGCCCTTAATATTCTGGAGGTCCTGCAGGAGAATAAACGCAACTATGATCTGGGAGACGAACAGGTCCTTTCTGAAATAGCCTCAGCAAATGGCAATTCAATAGTGGTTGGCAAGCAGTCCTACAAAGGTGTTATACTACCCTATATGCTTACCATAAGACAATCAACACTTGACCTGTTAAGTAAATTTGCTGCTTCAGGCGGAAGCATAATCGCCACTGAAATGCCTCAATACATTGATGGAAGGAGGGAACCTGACAAACTTGATGAATTAAGGAAGATCATTACTCTGACCGATCTCAACGGACTGTCTGATGTTATGAGTATGGAGGTTATTCCTGCTATTACCGTTACTGGGAACAATGCTGGCAATATATGGATAAGTCACCGGGTATCCGGAGTAAGACATATCCTTCAGGTGACGAATACTTCACGGCAAAATACAATAAGGTGTAAAATCATGTTTAAGGATCATTTTGATGATATTGTGCTGCTTGATCCTGCATATGGCAAAGGCTACACTGTTAAAAACAGCAATGGCTTTGAACTGCTGCTGCATCCGGCACAAACCTATATCCTGGCTGATAAGAAACTTATAAAAGGGTTTATCGCCTCTGGTGCTTATACTGTTTCTGAAGGAGAAAAGGAAGTGACATCGCTGACAGGAGACTGGATTGGTACAAGGCTGGATTTAAATGCTATGACGCTCGATTTTGCCCGGTACTCAGTTGACAATGGAAAAACTTTCAGTAATCCGGAGCCCATAATAGGCATACATGAACGTTTCACAAAAAAGATGTATAATGGTCCTCTTGTTCTGGAGTTTGATTTTAAGGCAGATACAATTCCCGCTGTATGTAATATGGTGCTGGAACAACCGGAAATGTATTCAAATATTGAGGTTAACGGCAGAAAAGTGAAATTTGACGGTAAAGCATTTTACAGGGATATGGCATTTAAGAGTACAGATATCTCGGGACAGCTTAGATCCGGAGCCAATACTGTTTCTCTTTTTCTTGATTACAAGGCTCCTGTTCAGGACAGCCGTGATCCGCTTAAGCGCTACGGAAGTGAAATAGAAAGCATTTACCTTACCGGCGATTTTGCCATTAAAGCAGACACCTCATCGGTCTCTGCCGGACCATCACAGCATAATGCCCGCGGTTTTCTTGTACCCAAACCAGTACATCATTTTGAATCATTCACAATGACAAAGGAGAAATCGCTGTTCAAAGGCGATCTGGTACCCCAGGGATATCCCTTTTACAATGGAAGTTTCAGACTTGAAAAAAATTTCGATTTAAACAATATTGAAAAGGAGAAAAAATATCTGCTGAAATTCCCCTTAAGCGAAGCAATCATTATAAAGGTCAGGATTAATGGAAAAGAGTTTCCTCCCGTGGCATGGTCTCCTTGGGAAGTTGATATCACAGATGCTGTAAGGCAGGGTTCCAACACAGTCAGCATAACACTGATAAATTCCCTGAGGAATCTTCTTGGTCCTCATCATAATGCTGAAGGGGAGCTGATAGCTCTATCGCCTGAAAGTTTTGGAGGGAACAGTACATGGACCACCGGCCGAAAAGGTGAGGCTGACTGGTATGAACGCAGGCTAAAGAAAGATGAGCACACTAATATCTGGCGTGATGATTACTGTATTATCCCGTTCGGGTTTCTGGAGGATGCCGTTATAGTGGAACGAGCCAGGTAAAATTCACAGAGGGCCCAGAGATTTCATTATAAATATACCTCCCGGTTATTCCCGCCTTTCACAAATGGTGCTATTGCCCTGTTGTAAATCCCCTGCACATATGCAATTGCCATCCCGTAGTTTGTCACGGGTACCCCGGCTTTTAAAGCAGTCTGAAGCCTGTTATGGATCTGTTTCCTTGTTATCATGCACCCGCCGCACTGTATTACAAGTGAGTAATCATTTATTGGTCTGGGCAGTGGATCATGTCCTGCAACTACATCATATTCAATTTTTTTCCCGGTGAAACCGGTAATCCACCGGGGGATTTTCGTCCTCCCGATATCGTCGCATGAAACATGATGAGAGCAGGATTCCAGCAGAAGCACCCTGTCTCCATCCTGCAATTCAGAAATCCTGGGCGTACCTTTTAAGTAATTGTCGAAGTCACCCTTGAACCGGGCCAGCATGATACTGAAACTGGTCAGTGGAATATCATGCGGGATTGATGCATCTGCTTTTACAAAGACTTGTGAATCAGTTATTACAAGAGCAGGTTTGATTTTTGATTTTTTAAGGAAACTGTCAACCTCTCTCTCCTTCAGGATTATAGCAACAGCTTCATTGTCGAGGATGTCTCTGATAGCCTGTACCTGCGGAAGAATCAGCCGACCGGCAGGAGCCTCAACATCAATGGGAGTTATGAGGAGGATTATATCCCCATAGCTGATGAGGTCGCCTAAAAGTGTCGGAGTCTTGTACGAATGTTCAGGAATTGTTTTCCTGATAAGAGTGATAAGCTCTTCGTAGTTGCGTTTGTCAGCAGAGGAGAATTCAACCGGGGCAGCCCCGGTAATGGCCTGAATCATGATTTTGAAATCTGATGTGGCTTCTTCAAGGTCAGACTTGCTGTGCACAACTATAAAAGGAACATCATGTTCCCGGAATTTTTTTACCAGGTTATCCTCATAATCTCCCCATGAATTTGCGGTAACCATCAGGATGGCAAGGTCTACTAGTTCCATTGTCCTGACGGTCCGTTCCACTCTTTTCTCACCCAGGTCCCCGAAATCGTCTATTCCCGCAGTATCGACAAGTATCACAGGTCCGAAGCCGGTTATCTCAAATGACTTTTTTACAGGATCGGTGGTAGTTCCGGCCTGGTCAGATACAATAGCAATATCCTGCCCTGCAAGAGAATTGATCAGGCTGCTCTTGCCGTTATTGCGACGGCCATAAATACCGATGTGCGGTTTTGACTCTCTTCCTTTGGACACAACAATTTATTATAAAGTTAAATCGTCAAGTGAGAAACCCAGTTTAAGAAGGTTTCCCGGTTGAAGGATTGTTTTGAGTTTAGATTCCTCAATCGCTTGCAGAATGCTGTTTGCTTCGAAGATATCCATTTGTCTCTCTTTCATTAGCTGAGCAATTTCAGCTGCTTTGTGATAACCTATATGAGGAGAGAGGGCAGTAGTGATTGAAGGGCTGTGGATCAGAGCATTATAACCTGAGGCTTCATTGATGACGAGACCTTCAAACAGGTTATTGAGCAACGAGTTGTTGCAGGAGATCAACAGGTTGATGCTTTCAATGATTGCATAACCTATAACCGGAAGGTATGCATTAAGTTCCAGTGTGCCTTGTGAGCAAAGAGAACTTACAAGAACATCATTTGAATAAATCTTATGGGAAGCTGAAATTACAAATTCAGGTATTACCGGATTTATCTTACCCGGCATTATTGAGCTTCCTACCTGCCGTTCAGGCAATGACAAGGACCTGAGAGCTGATACATCAGAGGCCAGCAGACGGAGATCTGAAGAGATTTTTTCAAGATTAACGGCATGTGCCTTTAATGTGGCATGTATCTCAACCCACCTGTCGAGATTGGAGGTGGCGTCGGAGAGATTTTCACTATGGGCAACCGGCAATCCTGTAAGATTACGCAATTCAGGTACAACTTCCATGATGAAGAACCTTGGCAGTGATAATCCTGTACCTGTAGCGCCCCCTCCGAGATTTACCTGTTTGATTCTTTCGGAGCATTTTGAAATCCTCCACCAGTCGCGTGAAAGTGCTTCATTATATGTGCTGAAGAGAAGTCCGAATGAAGAGGGAACAGCCTCCTGCATCTGGGTATACCCGGGACGAAGCTTTTCCCTGTTAGCCTTTTCAAGCTTCTCAGCCTTCTGTCTCAGATTGTTAATGTCTTCTTCAAGCAAATGGAGTAGCTTCATGACAGCTATAGTCAGAGCCGTAGGTATCACGTCATTTGTAGACTGATAGATATTGGCATGCTCCAACGGATCAATGATATTATAATCGCCGCATTTCCGGCCGCATTCAAGAAGCGCTGAATTGGTTATAATCTCATTGATATTCATGTTTATGCTGGTTCCGGCGCCTCCCTGGACTGCCGGGACGATAAAATGATCGAAGAATAATCCTTCGGAAACTTTACCGGCTCCATTTATGAGAGGTTCCAGAATATCATCAGATATATAGCTGAGGTGAGGTATTTGCCCTGATTTTTTATAAGCAGCATCCCTGAATTTCCTGTAAGTGATATAGCAGGCTTGTTTAGTTACTCCGACTGCCCTGTACCATTCAATCGGAAAAGGGGTATTACCGGGAAAATTCTCTTTTGCCCTCAAAGCATTAATGCCATACAGGGCATCTTCCGGTATCTGCTTCTCTCCAAGAGTGTCTTTTTCTATGCGGTACATTTTTTTTCTGATTTCTCTGTGGCTCTCTGTGTACCCTCTGTGGCTCTCTGTGTAACCTTTGTAAAAACTTACACAGAGATACACAGAGAATGCACAGAGTTCCACGGAGTTTTAAGTATTAGTTCCGGAGACCGGTCTTGCATATGCGATTACATCTTTTCCTGCAATCTCGTTAGGGCAGAGGATTATAAGCCTTTCAAGCACATTCCGGAACTCTCTTATATTTCCTGTCCACTGGATTTTCTGGAGTTCACTGATTGCATCCTTTGCGATAATCTTTTTGCTCATCCCGTATTCGTTGCATATCAGGGTATTAAAGTGTTCTGCGAGGAGGGGGATATCTTCCTCCCTTTCATTAAGGCTTGGAACATGGATCAATATTACACTTAGTCTGTGATAAAGATCCTCCCTGAAATTGTTATTCTCGATCTCCTTCCTTATATTCTTGTTGGTGGCAGTTATTACCCTTACATTGACATGAATATCCTTATCGGATCCGACCCTGGTGATTTTATTTTCCTGAAGGGCTCTCAGGACTTTTGCCTGTGCCGAAAGACTCATATCTCCGATCTCATCGAGAAAAAGAGTTCCACCGTTTGCCTGTTCAAACTTGCCTATTCTCTGCTTTATAGCAGATGTAAATGAGCCTTTCTCATGTCCGAATAATTCACTCTCGATCAGTTCTGATGGTATTGCAGCACAGTTTACCTCTACAAAAGGCCCTTTTGCCCTGCTGCTTTTTTCATGGATCTGGTGAGCCACAAGTTCCTTTCCTGTACCATTTGAACCTGTAATCAGGACTCTTGCCTCGGTAGGAGCTATCCTGTCGATCATGTTCTTAACCTGAAGTATCGCCTCTGAATCTCCAACTATCTCATACATCTTGCTCACCTTGTTCTTCAGAACCTGAGTCTGTGTAATAAGCTTTGACTTATCCATGGCATTCCGGATAGTGATGAGCAACCTGTTCAGGTCAAGAGGCTTTTCGAGGAAATCGTAAGCTCCTTTCTTTATTGCCTCCACTGCAGTGTCAATATTACCATGTCCTGAGATCATTATTACCGGAATATCCGAAGATGTCTCCGCAATTTTTCCAAGGACCTCAATGCCGTCCATCTTTGCCATTTTTATGTCGCAGAGTACTATATCATAGTTATTGGAGGCGAACATTTCAATTCCTTTCGGACCATCCTCGGCAAGGTCAACTTCAAGTTTCTCATACTCGAGGACCTCCTTCAGAGTATTCCTGATAGCCCTTTCATCATCTATTACCAGTATTTTTGACATGCTTTTGTCTTTTTACTTTTGTCTTTTGTCTTTTACTTTTCTTTTGTCTTACCCGCTATATCTCAGCCACTTCCACATCTCCTTCCATGATGTTTTCTTGCCGTACATCAGAATACCTGTCCGGTAGACTTTTGCAGCCATCCAGACAAAGCCAAGAAAGGTAACCAGCATTAATAGCATCGATATGGCAATTTGCCAATATGGTACTCCAAAAGGAATTCTCGCCATCATGACAATAGGAGAGGTTAGAGGGATCATCGAGCACCAGAAGGACAGTGAGCTTTCAGGATTCTGCATGGTCCCGATAGCCACCATCAGTGCAAGAATTATGGGAATTGTAACAGGCAGCATAAACTGCTGAGTTTCCGTTTCATTGTCCACGGCAGATCCTATTGCCGCAAAAACAGAGGCATAGAGCAGATAACCGGTAATGAAGTAAAAGACAAAACAGAATATTATCAGGCCCCATGGCTGATTCATTGCGTTGTCAAACATTTTGGAGAATTCTGCAAGTTCGGGAGAAACTTTTGCATTCTGTGATATAACAGCAGCCTGAACTTCGGATGACATCATGCTCTGAGGGAGTGACTGCGATATTTCATCAATTTTTTTTTCAGGGAGCAATGCAGTTTTCAGAACTGTGCCAATTGCAATGGTAAGAAAGATCCAGATAAAAAACTGGGTAAGTCCGACAAGCGCAATTCCAATAATTTTGCCCATCATCAGCTGGACTGGTTTCACAGAAGATATAATAACCTCCACTACCCTGCTGGTCTTCTCCTCAATTACCCCTCTCATTACCTGAGCCCCGAAGATGAATACAAGCATATACATCAGGAAACCGAACAAATAGGCAAGTGCCATTGCAATACCGGTGCTGGTCTCTTTTATCGCACCTGTCTCGTCAATCTTTTTTGTCTGAACAGATACGCTTGTCTCGATGGTCTTCATTATTTCATCGAGGTTGTCAATCTCGTAAGCAAGAAGTTTTTGTCTTTCAATCTCTTTCTTCAGAGAATTTTCAATATACTGAAGGAGTCCAATGGGAGGCTGTTTATTGGATATTAACTGCACTGCATTAGGAACATTTATCAGTTCAGGGGATATATAAAGTATCCCGTAGTAACCTGCACTTTCAAATGTCTTCTGGAGTTCTTCAACTTTTACGTTCCCGAGGTAAACGAATTCCGCATCTTTCGTATTTTTAAGGACACCCTTAAACAGATCGGAATTGTCCTCGATTACGGCAATCTTCTTATACTCGCCATCCTGGTTCATCATAAGCACTGTTGGCAGTATTATGATGGCAGCCATCAGGATAGGGGCAAGGATGGTCATTATGATAAAGGATTTCTTCCTTACCCTGGTGATGTATTCTCTTTTAATGATGACTGAGATCTTATTCATAATATGGAGGTTGAGGTGTTGAGGGAAAATTTAGTTGCGGTTTTCGATTACCCTGATAAATATCTCATTCATTGATGGCAGGGCAGGATTAAAGGAGATCAGGTTCCCTGATTTCATCACAGCATTAAGGATATCATTTGTTTTAATGATACCGGTGGTTTTAAGCCTGATGATGCTTTTGTTGTTCTCCTGTTTCTGATCAAGTATTTTGTAATGTCCGTTGCCTTCAATCTTAATATCTCCCTCAATTACAAGATCATATTCATTTGCTGCCCATGTGCTTCTTATTTCATTGACACTTCCTTCAAGTATGGTTTTTGCTTTATCGATGAGAGTAATATGGTCGCAAAGTTCCTCGACGGATTCCATATTATGAGTCGAAAATATAATTGTTGCACCTCTCTCCCTGAGGAAGAGAATCTCGTTTTTTATGGTATTTGTATTGACAGGATCAAAGCCGGTGAATGGTTCATCAAAGATCAGCAGCCGGGGTTCGTGCAGAACGGTAATTACAAACTGTACCTTCTGAGCCATTCCTTTTGATAATTCCTCTATTTTTTTCCCCCACCAATCGATTATATCCAGTTTCTTGAACCAGTATCTTAACCGTTTCATTGCCTCAGCTTTGGAGAGTCCTTTTAGTTGGGCAAAATAAATGGCCTGTTCACCGACTTTCATTTTCTTGTATAACCCTCTTTCTTCAGGCAGATAGCCTATCAGCTGAACATCCTGCGGCATGAGTTTTTTGCCGTTGAGATACAGTTCCCCCGAATCAGGACCAGTAATCTGGTTGATGATTCTTATAAGAGTTGTTTTCCCGGCACCATTAGGTCCCAGCAGTCCATAGATGGATTGTTCCGGAACTGATATGCTGACCTTGTCGAGAGCCAGCTGGTCACCGTATTTTTTTGTGACATTTACAGCTTCAAAAAGTGCCATAGGGGAAATATGTTAGAATTTCAAAATGAGGAGTAAAGATAAATATTTCTATTCGAAATATCCTTTCATCCTATCGAAGAATCCTCTGTCGTTTTTGTCTGGTTTAGGTATGAATGAGTCGGATTCCCTGAACTTTTCGAATGCCTTCATCTCCTCTCTGTTCACATTTTTTGGTATCCAGACATTTACGTTTACAAGAAGGTCGCCTCTGCCGTAGCCATTGACTTCCGGCAATCCTTTTCCCCTTAATCTGAGGATTTTTCCAGGCTGTGTGCCCGGTTCAATCTTTATTTTTACGTTGTTTTCTACAGTAGGCACTTCGACATGAGTTCCGAGGATAGCATCAGGTATGCTTATAAAGAGGTTGTATATCAAGTCATTACCTTCTCTGATCAGGTCGGGATGTTCCTCTTCCTCAAATACAACCAGGAGGTCGCCGTTAATTCCGCCTCTTCTGGGAGCATTTCCTTTTCCTCCTACAGTCATCTGCATTCCTTTTGCGACCCCTGCCGGAATATTGATTTTTATTATCTCTTCTTTCTGTACAATGCCTTCTCCATAGCAGGTTGAACACTTTTTGGTGATGGTCTTACCCTCGCCGCCGCACGACGGGCATACGGAAGATGTCTGCATCTGACCCAGCATGGTGTTGGTTATCCTTGTAACATGGCCTGAACCATGGCATGTGGAGCATGTCGACATGCTTGAGGCATCAGCTGCACCGGTACCATGGCAAGTGTCACAGGTATCATACTTTGACACCTTTAGTTTCTTTTCAGTTCCGGCTGCAATTTCCTGCAGGGTAAGTTTAACTTTTACCCTGAGGTTAGTCCCCTTACTGACTCTTTTTCCTCTTCTGCTCCCTCCGCTGAAACCTCCAAAACCACCGAAAGCATCTCCAAAAATGTCGCCGAATGATGAAAATATATCTTCAACAGTCATTCCGTGTCCGCCAAAACCATTTCCTGCACCACCAACTCCTGCATGGCCGTAACGGTCATAGCGCGATTTTTTCTCATCGTTGCTGAGAACTTCGTAGGCTTCAGCAGCTTCTTTAAAATTCTCCTCCGACTTCTTATCTCCCGGATTTTTATCGGGATGATATTTTAATGCCTGTTTCCTGTAAGCCTTTTTAATTTCCTCTTTCGTGGCCTCTTTTGATACCCCCAGAACCTCATAATAATCTCTTTTTCCCATCCTTCTTGATATTTTTTTATCCAGCCACCGGATTACAACCTGATCATTTCAAATTTGAATTATTCACCTACAACAACTTTAGAGTGTCTTAATACCTTATCCTGGAAATAGTATCCTTTTTGAACTACATCAACAACCATTCCCTTCTTCTCTTCTTCCTCCACAGGCATTTTTGCAACAGCTTCATGGACATCAACATTAAAACCTATGTTCATGGATTCAATCTCCCTAAGTCCGTTTTGTTTGAAGAAAGCATAAAACTTATTATATATCAGGTCTATACCATCTTTCATTGCTGCACAGTCAGTTGCTGATTCCATATGTGCAAGTGCCCTGTCAAAGTCATCCATGAGGGGGATTAATTTCTGGAAAAGATCTTCTGCCGCATATTTAGATAATTCCATTTTCTCGCGAAGGGTTCTTTTCCTGTAATTATCAAATTCGGCAGAAAGGCGTATGTATTTATCCTGCATCTCTGCCAATTTTACTTCGGCGGATTTAACATCAGATAACACTTTGTCAGCAGGGCCGGCTTCTTCATTCACCCCCTCTGCAGCAACCCGGGCAGGGTCATCCGGAACCGAATTATCCTGATTATTGCCTGCATTATTCTCAGGTTCGCCACTATATTCTTTATTATCAGTTGGTTTGTTGGTAACCTCTTCCTTTAATTCTTCCTGCTCCCTGGATTTTTTCTTCATGATCACTTGCTCTCTTTCAGTTTTAATACTGATTTTAACAAAATACCTGCCAACAGCATTAGATTGACAAATTGGCAGGGATTGTAACTACACGTTAAATTGGAAGATAATGGAGTAATGCATTGCACAGTACAGACGCAATACATTGAGTTTCTATCCTGATCTCCTGATATCGGCTCCGAGGGCATTCAGGCGTTTATCTATATTCTGATAGCCGCGGTCTATCTGTTCGATATTGTGAATCACGCTCCTGCCTTCTGCGGAGAGCGCCGCAATAAGGAGGGCAACTCCGGCTCTTATATCTGGTGAGGACATTACTGTTCCCTTTAGCCGTATCATCTTATCCTGCCCGATGACTGTTGCACGATGGGGATCGCACAATATGATCTGGGCACCCATGTCGATAAGTTTGTCAACGAAGAAAAGACGGCTTTCAAACATTTTCTGATGAATAAGCACAGCTCCTTTTGCCTGGGTAGCGGTTACCAGGAAAACGCTGAGCAGGTCAGGAGTTAATCCGGGCCAGATGGCATCAGCGATCGTCATTATTGAACCGTCAATAAATGTTTCAATTTCATAGTGTTCCTGTCCGGGGATGAAGATATCGTCATCCCTTCTTTCAAGCTTGATTCCTAGACGCCTGAAAGCATCGGGTATGATTCCAAGCTGATCGTAGCAAGTATTTTTAATTGTTATCTCCGATCCGGTCATGGCAGCCATGCCTATAAATGATCCTATTTCGATCATGTCGGGTAGAATGGTATGTTCGCACCCGGAGAGGCTGGAGACTCCGTCAATATAGAGAAGGTTAGATCCTATTCCGCTGATTTTTGCTCCCATAGATACCAGCATCCTGCAGAGTTGCTGAATATAGGGTTCGCATGCTGCATTATAGATGGTTGTGCGTCCTCTGGCTAGAACAGCAGCCATAATTATGTTTGCGGTACCGGTTACGGATGCTTCGTCAAGATGCATATATGCACCTGTCAGTGAAGGAGCTTCGACTTTGAAGAAGGGATCGGAAGTATCGAATTCGAATACAGCTCCAAGCTTCTGGAAGCCTATAAAATGGGTATCTACCCTGCGGCGTCCGATCTTGTCTCCTCCCGGTTTTGCAATAAAAGCCTTCCCGAATCTGGCAAGTAGAGGTCCCACTATCATTATCGATCCTCTCAGACTGGAACTTTGAACCCTGAATTCGCTTGTCTGAAGATAATCCAGATTTATATCAACAGCTTCGAAGCTTGTTGCTGAATCACTCTCTTTTGTTACTCTGACACCAAGGCAGTTAATAAGTTCAATGAGCCTTGTAACATCGCTGATGTCGGGAATATTCTTTATGGTGACCTTTTCACCGGTTAGAAGGGTTGCGCAGATAACCTGCAGGGCTTCATTCTTTGCTCCCTGCGGTGTTATTTCTCCACTGAGTGATTTTCCTCCATGGACAATAAAAGTACCCATTAGTGCCTGGTGTAACCTTTTTTCTTATTGAATGGTTTGTTTTGCTGCTTGTTATGTGATTTTCCCTGAGGTTTCCTTTTGACTGAGGGGATAAGTTCCTTTACCTCTAGAATCTTAACTCCGTCAGTCATCTTCAGTTTGCCCCTGGAAAGCAGTTTCATATCTCCGATGATCACCTCATCTGCAACCTGCCCTCTGTTCCATGTGATGTATGACTTCTTCATCTGGTTGACAATGAGGTTGGTGAAATACTCTTTCTCCTCGCCATCCTCCATTTCCGAGGCAGCGTTTATCATCAGCTCAATTATACGTCCGTAATGCAGAAACCTTATTTCTCCCTGCCTGTACGGCACCTGTTTGGGTTTTTCAACAAACTTCGAAGGTTCAGGTACAGGATAAGGAGGATCAATATCCAGTTCAAAATTTGCTATGAGGGAGAGATGATCCCATAGTTTATGCTTAAAATCACCTACATCACGGATATGGGTGTTGAGATTGCCCATAATCTGAATAATAGTCTTTGCAGCACGATTCCTTTCATCCCTGTCCTCGATGGTCTTTATGTGATCGACCATTTTCTGAACATTCCTGCCATATTCCGGCAATGCCATCCTCTTCCGTTGAGTATTGTAATCGTAATTCATCCTGTAATTTTTTGCAAATGTACGAAAAAGAAGTGACTACAACCCAAGAAACTGAATTGCAAGACCGGAGAAAAAGATCATAGCGCCTGCGATAAGGTGGCTGTATTTTTCAATGGGTTTAAGATTTATTTTATTCAATCCCAGTTTAAATGCAAGAACTATTGACATCATTGTGCCAATTGTGACAGCTGAAAAAAGGATTGAGACTAAAACAGTTCCTGAAATGTTGCTCTGGGCGGCCGGGTACATAAGGATAGGAATAAGCGGTTCACATGGGCCAAAGACAAATATCAGGAACAAAACCCAGGGTGTTGTATTTGACATATCTTTATTATGAATATGTGTGTGCTCTTTTTGGTGATCATGTTCATGTTCATGTTTTTCACCATCAATATGAAAATGAGAATGGCTGTGCTTTTGTTTTCTGATCAGATTCCGGATACTGATAATCATATAGACAAGTCCGAAAGCAATAAACAACCAGGCTGCTATGTTCCCCCTGAACGATTCGACCGAAACAAGCCTGGTGACAGATATTCCGACAGCAATACCCACGAGTCCCAGGACAACCGAACTGAGCACATGACCAAGTCCACAGAAGAAGGTTATCAGCATAGTTTTTCTGACAGACCATTTTCTTGCCTGGCTCAGGACAATGAAAGGCAGATAATGATCGGGTCCCAATATGGTATGAATGAAGCCGATTGAGATTGCCGTTACTGACAGAAGTGCTATGGAATTCTCCATACCTGTAATCTGAATTAAAAAGACATTACTAATCTTAATGCAATTATATTTATAAAAATCGACATTATTAATTTGATTTCTATTTATTTATACCAAAGGTTGTGAATATTACTATTTATGACAGGTGGGACCGGAGTCTGAAGACCGAAGACAATTAAAAGTCATTAAGTTGTCATTAGGTAGTCATTAGGTAGTCATTAGGTAGTCATTAGGTAGTCATTAGGTAGTCATTAAGTAGTCATTAAGTAGTCATTAATGTAGTCATTAAGTAGTTATTAAGTAGTTATTGTATTAGTGGCAATTGAATGACCATCAATGACGCACGAATTGCAAATGACCATAAATGACAGCCTCCTTCGTCGGGGTAAACACCGCGTAATGACCAGCTTACATCCAGTCAGTTCCGTTATAAATTTTCTCTTTTATATTTATGTTTTGCTTGTAGAGCAGAGATCTTGCCCCGAAAATAAAATTCTTCATCTGGCTGAAATCGGCAGGTTTACTGAAGAAATCAGGGTAGTTTTCAAACTGGGAACAGGGCAGGATAAAGAACTTCTTCCTGTATTGCACAATCGGAGTATATACCCAGGTAAGATAATAACCTGCATCTGAAATATTGCAGTTCACTGCCGTTCCTGATGAATTCAATCCTGACCATTGCTCCTCCGTCAGTTTTTGGTTTTCTCTGGTTTGAAACAAAATTGCCCATTGAGTAGTACAACAATTCCATCTTTTCCGTTTCCGGTCTTTTTTAACCAGACCATTTTCTGAAGGACATGAGGATGTGAGCCTATAACAAGGTCGACCCCGAGTGAAAAGAAATACTCAGCGAGGTCAGTCTGAGCTCTTGACGGAACTGTATCATATTCTGTTCCCCAGTGAAGAAAAAGGATGGTAATATCAGGATTTTGGGTTTTGGCTTTCTTAATATCAGCTGTAATGACATTCTTTATCCAGCATATTGACAATTACCGGTTCAGGAACTTTTATGCCATTGGTGCCATAGGTATAATTAAGAAGTGCGACTGATATTCCGTTTCTTTGTATCATTAATGGGTAAAGACGGGCCCTGGCTGAGGAGTCTGAGAAAGGTTCCGGTATGGGGAATACCAAGGCTGTCGAGTCTGTTTATGGTACCGATTATACCGTTTTTGCCCCTGTCGGCAGCATGATTATTGGCAGTCACCATGTAATCAATACCGGCATTTTTGCAGGCAGCGGCAAGGGCCGGCAGGGGAGCTGAACTGAGGATATCCCATATAGGGTGGACCTGCGAGCGTGACCTCAAAATTGGCAACTGCGATATCTGCTTCCGAAATTACAGGTTTGATATATTTGAAAACCTCATCATAATCAAATGTATGTGTCTCCCTGTTCTCTGCAGACCATATCTGTTCATCATGCCCCATGATATCGCCGATGAAAAGAAGGGAAAGCTTCCCTTCGGGACCTGTATCTGTCTGACTCTGTACAGCTTCAGTGCTTATCAGGATCAGGGGCATCAGCAATGCAAACCTTATAATGATATATTTAATTTTCATATCTTTAATCATAATTTTACCTGTAACAATAATATTCTTGCATACGGCGTCAAAGATACATTTATAAATAAAATTATTACAGCCAGGCTGATTCTTAAAATACTTATAATTACTAACTTTGGCCGTTTTTGTTCAATTTTTTTGAGGGACTGATAAAGAGAATCATGGAAGGGCTGGGAAGATCTCTGATATTAAGAAACTCTCTTTGCAGGTGTAATTGTTACCCTGGGAATTGTCTTTGGTGACCTTGGTACCAGTCCTCTGTATGTTATGAAGGCCATTGTGCAGGGGAGGCAGTGAATTCAATGAACTGCTGATTTATGGTTCGGTTTGTCCTGTATATTCTGGACCCTGACACTTCAGACTACTACAAAATATATTCTCATAGCTCTCAGAGCTGACAATAAAGGGGAAGGGGTATAATTGCACTTTTTGCATTGCTGAAAAGAAAACCTACCTGGACCGCAATTCTGACAATGGTTGGTGGTTCAGCACTTCTGGCAGACGGAGTCATAACTCCGGCTATTACAGTCACATCCTCTATTGAAGGATTAAAGCTTTATAATCCTGATATTCCGGTGATTCTGATAGTCCTTTTTATTTTCGCAGTCCTTTTTTTTGTACAACAGTTTGGTACAAACTTTATAGGCAGCTCCTTTGGCCCGATAATGGTGGTCTGGTTTTTAATGCTTGCCACGCTTGGGATGTCCAAACTTAGTATTTCATCCGGAGATCCTTAAAGCAATCAATCCTGTTTATGCATATCAGTTCCTGGATCGTTATCCGGGAGGTTTTATTCTGCTGGGTGCGGTATTTCTCTGTACTACAGGGGCTGAGGCATTGTATGCCGACCTGGGTCATTGCGGAAGGGCAAATATTCAGGTTTCCTGGATGTTCGTGAAGGTCTCCCTTTTATTAAATTACTTCGGACAGGGAGCATGGCTGATGACACACGGTTTTCCGGGAGAAGGTGTAAATCCTTTTTATGCAATTATGCCAAAATGGTTTTTATTGCCAGGAATCACAATAGCAACAGCAGCTGCAATAATTGCCAGTCAGGCGATAATAAGCGGTTCATTCACGATCATTAAGGAGGCAGTATCCCTGAACTTCTGGCCAAAAGTAAGAGTGCTGAATCCGACTCTTACCAAAGGTCAGGTGTATATTCCGTTTGTAAACTGGTACCTTTGGATCGCATGCAGTATTGTGGTAGTTTTTTTCAAAGAGTCAGCAAACATGGAAGCAGCCTACGGTCTTGCTATCACACTGACTGAAATGATGACAACCTTCCTGCTGGCATTCTATCTTTTTCAGAAAGGATTGAATCACAGGCTTGTGCTGCTGCTATTCTTCGTGTATCTTACCATAGAAAGCAGCTTCCTGATCGCGAACCTTCATAAATTCAATGACGGAGGCTGGTTTACACTTCTTATGGCCTCCTTGTTTTTCATTATTATGTATGGCTGGTATTTTGGCAGAAAACTAAAAAACAGATATGTTACATTCACTTCTCTCGATAAGTATATTGAGATGTTCAAAGATCTTTCGAAAGATACCTCTGTCCCCAAATGTGCCACCAACCTGGTATATATTATCCGTGCCAACAGGTATGACCAGGTGGAGTCAAAGGTAATTTTCTCGATATTCCACAAACAACCCAAACGGGCAGATACATACTGGTTGCTGCATGTTAATGGGGTAGATGACCCTAACAGGTTTGAATACGAAGTTACGGAGATCATCCCTGGTGTTTTGATACGGGTTGATTTTCATATCGGGTTTAAGGTAGAGCCAAAAATCAACCTTTATTTCAGGGAGGTATTGGAGGATCTGGTGGAATCGGGCAGGATTAAGCTTGAAAGCAGTTTCCCCTCTCTGAAGAAACATTCTTTACAGGCAGATTTTAAATATGTGCTCATCGACAGGGTTATGCTTCGTGACTATAAACTGTCTAATATAGAGAACTTTACGCTGACACTTCATGGTCTTTCACGGTTATTTTGCATTTCTGATATTAAAGCGCTTCAACTCGATGGAACCAATACAATTGAAGAACAGGTACCAATAGCAATCGACCAGCCCATAGGTCTGAGGATTAAGCGTTTACAATAGAATCCTGCAGAAAAGGATAGTCTTATACCTGGCTGGTTTTGGGCATGATTTGAATTACAAGGGGGAAAATGAAAGAGAGAAAGCATCATTTTGATATAAACAAATTATCTTTTGCCGGACTCCTGGTTACCCTTGGCATTGTTTTTGGCGATATCGGCACCAGTCCTCTCTATACAATCAAGGCTATTATCAATGGAGGAGAGACTTTCAATGAGCTTCTAATCTATGGATCCCTCTCATGTATTTTCTGGACACTTACTCTGCAGACAACAATAAAATATATCCTGATAACCCTTAGGGCAGATAATAAGGGAGAAGGAGGTATTTTTGCCCTCTTTGCCCTCATTAGAAAAAAGACAGTCTGGGCAGCCATCCTTACAATGGTAGGAGGGGCAGCTTTACTTGCAGATGGTGTGATAACACCTGCAATTACTGTGACCTCTTCGATCGAAGGATTGAGACTTTTAAATCCGGGAATACCTGTTATCCCGATTGTCCTGGTGATCTTTGCAGGCCTGTTTTTTATGCAGCAGTTCGGGACGAATATTGTGGGGGTGGCATTCGGACCTACTATGGTGATATGGTTTCTGATGCTTGGGATACTTGGATTCTCACAGTTAATTCTGTATCCTCAGATACTCCTTGCGCTCAATCCGGTCTATGCCTTTAATTTTCTGACTCAATATCCCGGTGGTTTCATTCTTCTTGGGGCAATCTTCCTGTGTACTACAGGAGCAGAGGCTCTCTATTCCGATCTTGGCCATTGCGGTCGTTCAAATATCAGGGTCTCCTGGATATTTGTAAAAACAACACTTCTTCTTAATTACTTTGGACAGGGCGCCTGGCTGATAATGAATTATACCCAGGGAACTGAAATAATCCCATTTTTTGCTATAATGCCAAAGTGGTTTCTCCTTGCGGGTATTATTATATCGACAATTGCTGCCATTATAGCGAGCCAGGCTCTTATAAGCGGATCCTATACCCTGATAAGTGAAGCTGTATCTCTTAATTTCTGGCCAAAAATCAGGATATTAAATCCCACATATGTCAGGGGACAGGTATACCTGCCATTTGTAAACTGGTCGCTATGGATAATGTGCAGCCTTGTTGTGGTTTTCTTTAAGGAATCGGCAAATATGGAGGCTGCCTATGGGCTTGCGATATCCATTACGATGATAATGACCACAATCCTTTTGTCATTCTATTTATACAAGAGTGGTGTTGATCGCAGGCTTTCAGTAATTATGCTTATAGTTTTTCTTACAATTGAAGGCAGTTTTCTCATTGCCAACCTTGATAAATTCAAGAACGGCGGATGGTTCACACTCCTGCTTGCATCCGTCTATTTCCTGATAATGTTTGGCTGGTATTTCGGCAGAAAAATTAAAAACAGGCGAATTACATTTTCAAACGTTTCAAACTACATCGGACTTTTCAATGACTTGCGGCAGGATGAGACTGTCCCAAAATTTGCAACCAACCTTGTATACATTATTAAAGCCAACAGGCAGGATCAGGTAGAATCCAAGATCATGTATTCAATCTTCAATAAGTTTCCCAAAAGAGCAGACAGATACTGGTTACTGCATGTTGACAGGGTGGATGAGCCAAACCGTTTTGATTACAGGGTAAATCACATTATTCCCGGGGTGCTTATCCGTGTGGATTTTCATATTGGATTTAAAGTTGATACAAAGATAAATCTCTACTTCAGGGAAGTTCTTGAAGATCTTGTAAAATCAGGAGAGATCAATATTGAAAGCGGATATGATTCCATGAAGAAATATGGATTAACCGGAGATTTCAAATATGTACTGATTGAACGAATAATGCTGCGGGATTTTAAACTTTCCAGCATGGAAAGTTTCATATTGACACTCCATCGTCTTATAGATCATTTAAGTATCCCGGAAGTAAGAGCACTGGAACTCGATTCAACCAATACGATTGTTGAACAGGTCTCTATTAGTGTTAACCAGCCTGTGGCAAAAAGGATCAGTGAAATTAAGAGAGCTTAACCCATCTCCCCGGAATCCGGGGTGTAGGAATAGTTCTATTTTTTGGGATGCAGTTTTGCGTTTGTATCATCGGTATCATCCCTGTTGTCTACATATCCCTCAGGTGCTGTGCAGGCCTGAAATGGTTTAGCCAGGTTTCCGAAACCATCGCCATCCTCGTCCCTGTAGTAGGTCATCACTTCACAATCTCCGGCTTTAAGAGTCTGATCAAGGGCCCTCAGAAGTGACAGATCTCCATGTGTGTCACAGGCAAGTTCCCAGATCATTACACCTCCCAGGGACGATTTTTTCGCCAGTACAGTTTTCCGGGCTATCATTGGAATGCCGTTATAGTACCTCATGCCAACTGAATCCCTGTATGCATTGGTCAGATCGGACATTATTATTTCGGAGAAATCGATATATCTGGCAGGCGGTGTAAAATCAAATCCGTAGAACGGAAGACCGAGCGTGATATTGGCAGGCGCGATCTTTCTCTCCACGGTATAATATTTTATTGCGTCCTCAGCATATGAGAAGGGTGAGTGAGGTCCTATAACATCTGGTCTCCATACACCTGTCTTATCATATACCATCACATTTATAAAATCATATGCCTCAAGCGCTTCCTGTGTCACAACTTCATGCAGGTCAACGGCTCCGAGAGCGCAGGACATCCCTTTGCCTTTCGCATGAAGCGCTTTTTTAAGTTCGACTACAAAGGGTCCATAGGTGTAACCAATATATGGGAAGAGATTGCCTTCGATATCCACATCCACCCCGTCGAGATTATTTTCTTCAACATATTTCACTATTTTCCTGATGAATGCCGATCTGTTCCTGGGTTGCAGGGCACTCTTCCAGAATACTGTGTCGGGTCTGCCGCCTCCCCCAAGGGAGATGAATACTTTTAAGTTTGCAGCATGTCCTTTATTTACACCGATTGAGACATCGGCATTGTCATCCATAACAAGAAATCCTTCCTTGTCAGGATTGGCGAAGGCAAGATTCAGATATGTCAGTTTGTTCAGCTCAATGGAATCGAGTTTTCCGAAATTTCCGCCACCAATGTATCCTACAACCTTAAAACCCGGATCCGGCTTGTAGATATCCGGACCGTAATTCGTTTCGCAGGAAGTAATAAACAGAAGGGCAAGACAACAGGAGAGTGACAGAAGGGATTTTCGTTGTTTCATTTTGATGATTATTTAAGGTTAAAAGAAGGATTTGGTTTTACTCTGTATCTCAAAGATACAAACTGAATTAAATAAATTAAGGGAAAGTCATTAATAACACGTTGTAAAAAATGAATAATTTTGAGTTCTCTAATTCTCTGCTTAAAGAATGATTAATATTCCCAGGATAGACAAGAAACGGATAGTAATTGTAGGTTGCGGTTTTGCCGGACTGACACTCGGCAGAAAACTAAAGAACTCAGGATATCAGGTAGTAATCGTTGACAAACATAATTACCATCAGTTTCCGCCGTTGTTTTACCAGGTGGCATCTGCGGGGCTTGAGGCCACTTCCGTTCTTTTTCCATTGAGGAAGGTTTTTCAAAGGTATATAGATTATCATATCAGGAAAGCTGAGGTAAAAGGTGTTGATACATCAAATAATCAACTCCTGACAAGTGCCGGAGTTATTGATTATGACTATCTGGTACTGGCTCACGGCGCAACCAATTCATTTTTCGGATCGGTACAGATGCAACAGCATTCAAAAGCCATGAAGACAATTGCAGAGGTGATTGACCTGAGAAACAACCTCCTTATGAATTTTGAGAATGCGCTTGTGGCAACAGATGAATCTGAAAGGGATATGCTGCTGAGCATTGTAATAATCGGAGGTGGCCCGTCAGGAGTAGAGATAGCAGGTGCCCTGGCTGAAATGAATACATATGTTCTTCCAAAAGATTATCCGGAGCTGAAAAATACCCGGGCCAGGATCTATCTTATTGAGGCAGCAGACAGGCTGTTGAACATGATGTCCGCTAAATCGTCAGAAAAAGCGAAGGAATTTCTTGAAAAAGCGGGTGTAAGGGTTCTTATAATGACTAAGGCCACAGGATGCGATGAGTGCACCGTTTTTATTGATCCTGGAGAAAGCATTAAAACCGGGATGATAATTTGGACCGCAGGTATTAAAGGCAACGTGATCAAAGGATTAAAATCCGAATCGTATTCACGTAATGGAAGGTTAATTGTTGACAGGTACAGCAAAATACAGGGCTACGAAAATATATTTGCACTGGGAGATATATCATTTATGGCTGATGAAAAATACCCGAAAGGTCATCCACAGGTTGCACAGGTTGCCATCCAGCAGGCCAGAACACTGGCCGGGAACTTCGGAAGGATGTCACATAATAAATCCCTGAAAGAATTCAGGTACAGAGATCTGGGAACCATGGCAACAATTGGTAAAAACCTTGCCGTTGTTGAGTTGCCCTTATTCAGTTTCCAGGGGATCTTCGGTTGGTTCGTATGGATGTTCGTTCATCTGATGAGCATAGTCGGGGTTAAAAACAAACTGGTCATATTTCTGAACTGGGCCTGGAAGTATTTTACATATGATCAGTCAACAAGGTTGATTCTCAGACCGAAGGGAAAGTCATAAATGACTTCTGGCAATTCCTTGTTCAAAATCATTAAAAAAGATTAATATTGACGATCATTAGAAAAGAGTAACTCTTTTGTACAAATATATAATAGGATGGAAATATTTCAGACAATTGTGGATTGGTATATGGCCAATCTGAATTATTTCACTATAGGTTTACTTATGGTTATCGAAAGTTCTTTTATTCCTTTCCCATCGGAGGTGATAATACCATTTGCTGCTTATAAGGCGGGCCAGGGAGAGCTTAATATTTATCTGGTTATCTTATCCGGCACTATCGGTGCGCTCGTTGGAGCCCTGATCAATTATTACCTGGCCTACTATCTGGGCAGACCTCTGGTTTATAAATTTTCAGGTTCAAGAATCGGCAGAATGTTACTGTTATCTGAAGAAAAGGTAGCACATGCTGAAAGCTATTTTGTCAGAAATGGAAAGATTTCAACCCTGGTTGGACGTCTTATACCGGCTGTCCGTCAATTGATCTCAATTCCAGCTGGTCTATCTAAAATGCCCATGCGTGATTTCTTGATTTATACCTCAGTGGGAGCAGGAATCTGGAATGTCATCCTGGCAATAATTGGATTTTTCCTCTATGAGATCAGGGAACAGATATACCCTCACCTGGGGCATATCCTGCTAGCAATGGGAGCGGGTTTTGTTGTCTATCTGATTATTAAGGCCAGGAAGAGCAGGAAAAAATCATAACAGAATGTAACTGCAATCTCTGTTAGTCCGGAAATTAGTCTTCCAGATACCCGAACTTTCCGCTATGAAAATCTTCATATGCCTGTCTTATTTCAGCCTGAGTGTTCATCACGAATGGACCTGACGATGAAATCGGCTCATTAATCTGATCCCCGCTGAGGATTAGTATCACACTCTCTTTGGAAGCTTCGAGGACAATTTCTTCTCCGTCATGGCCAAACAATATGAAATTATCTTCAGGGGCAGTTTTGGAATCATTAACTCTTATCTCTCCTTCAATAACCAGCATTCCTGTATTGCTTTTATTGGCGAAAGAGAAATCTGCTCTTGATCCCTGCTGCAGCTTAGCATTGAACACATTGACCGGCGAGAAAGTTGATGCAGGGCCTTTCGTGCCATTATATTCGCCGGCAATTACATCAACGGTACTTTTGTTATCCTTCAGAAGAACCCTGCCCATCATCTTATTTTCAATTGCCTGGTATTTAGGGGGTGTCATCTTATATTTTGCAGGAAGGTTGACCCACAGCTGTACCATCTGCATCATCCCCCCTTTCCTGCTGAATTCCTTCTCATGGTATTCCTTGTGAAGAATTCCTGCGCCTGCTGTCATCCACTGGACATCACCCTCCCCAATAATGCCGCTTTTACCCGTACTGTCGTGATGGGCAATCCTTCCATGATAGGCAATAGTAACTGTTTCAAATCCCCTGTGCGGGTGCACGCCGACACCTTTAGGAGTCTCCGATGGCGGGAAGATCCATTTTGCACCATAGTCCATCAGGAAGAAGGGACTCATTCCTGTCATTCCTATTCTGGAATCAGAAGGGAAGAAGTTGTGTACTCTGAATCCATCGCCAACCATATGAAATGGCGGCGGGGGAATGACTGCTATTATGCTTTTATATTTTTTTGTCATTTTTTTTCAATTATATGAGGGATAACATTTTTCAAAGGCAAAAGTTTGAATTGAATACCGTTCTTATAGATTTTTATACCCGACAATTTGTGATTAACGGGTTAACTCATTCCTGTTTTTGGGCTAATGCCCGGCGCTGTTCCCTGACTGATCTACTGCTATTACCCGGTAGTAATATTTTGGCATATTATGAACTGATTTATCAATGAATTGATTACTGATAGTTGATGCAATCTGTCTTCTGGGTGATATTTCAACTTCAGGCTTCTCCGATCTGTAAACGCGGTAATAGCATAAATCATTTTCCCTGTTTGGTTCCCAGTCGAGAACAGCCCTGTCACGGTCTTCAATTTTCATAATTTCCCATTTCAGTCCGGATACACTGGCAGGAGGATCATCATCATATGCTGTTGTATAAACGACGAGTGACTGGGAAGGGATGGTATCTGAAAGGGCGCCATTTTTAAAAGATATGTTTCTTGTATAAGATTGCAGATCACCAAAGTAGTTAAACGGGACATCTGCCGGATCGTAAAGATATTTTCTGAAGGCTTTGCCGTCTCCCGGGGTCTTCATTGTCAGGCTTAACTTTTTGGCGGCATCATTCCTGTTTATGACGGCAATGGAGATCGATCCTGTTTCAAGATTTTTAATTGCAGCAATTCTAACCAATGAATCTGATGAGATTACTTCATATGCTTCTCCCGGGCCCCTGAAAAATTTTGTGAGCAATCCGATGCAGTAGTAGGCTGGCTTGGTGGTATAGTTATCGGCTTCCCAGCGGAAAAGGCCCCATTTGTTTAAATAACGGCTGCTGTATTTGGACGGGAAGTCACTGAATGTCCAGTAGCCGCATGCATATATCCCTCCGTTGATCATTGCCATGACAGCTTCGGCAACCTGTATGCCCAGGTAATTCTCAAGGGGAGTATTATTGTACATGCAGGCATCATGCAGAACAGAATCAATAATGTTGCTGTTCTGTTTGGCGCCAAATTCGCCTACAATGAATCTTTTGTTTTTGCTTCTGGCGAGAGTGGCTCCCCACTTCATTTTACCCTGGAAAAAACTGTAAAATGAATTGTCGAAAAGGTCATAGTCGTTAATGTAATGGTGACCGCCATATATTCCCGTAATTTCGTCCATATTCTCCGACGCCCATTCAATTGTGTGCCAGTACTCGATAGGTGATGAATCGGTTGCGAGCAGGCTTATATCCAGATCTCTGGACTTGAATTCATCATAGAAAAGACCCTGTATTTTTTTGAAATAATCAAGGTCATTTATCATTGATGCCCATTTATCGAGTGAGAGCTCATTGGCCATGCAGTAGTAACTGATATTCTGAAATCCAGCTTTTTCTTTCCAGTACTCAAGATTGTCGACTTCATTTTTTACATAATCCGTCTCATTCCTGTATTTGTTTATTTCACTGTATTCCATGACGTAAAATACATCTCCGTATTCGTTTCCTTCATTATCTCCAGATACTTTGAGACATGGAGTCAATTTTTGCAAAGTCCCATGCCGGATCATCGTTCATCCTGACAAATGATGGATTCAGTTCACGCCATCGTTTGGCAAATACCTGTTCATAATGCCATTGAGGTCCGTTATGTACATGGTCGAAAACATGAAATCCGACTCCCCCGAATCCGTCATTGACAATAGTGCCGGTTATCTCTGCGGACGAGATCCCGATTTTCTCATTGGTGCCATTCTGACTGGAGCAGCTGATTAAAATAGAAAGTGCAGTGAGGATTAAGATCTTTTTCATAACATGTTAATGTATAGGATTTTCGGGAGAGGTCAATTAAAAGAACAAAGTAAGTTAATTCATATAACAATGTCAACTTTTAGGATCTCAAAACATCTCTGATAATGAGTTTTCCGGTCTAAAGGTGAAAGCATTATTGAAGTATCAATAAAGATTTATTAACCACGGAGTTGCACGGAGTTACACGCCTGCCTGCCGGCAGGCAGGGAGTAAATCACGGAGTATTTATCAAAAATCATAACAGTGAAACTCCGTGAAAACTCAGTGTTCCTCCGTGGTTAAACAGATGTTAGCGTTTAAATAATAGTCCTGGGATAACAGAATGAGGAGGGTCAGATATAATTGAAGATCTCCTCAATAATCTCTAATCCTGCTCTTTTGCCGGTATCTTCATAAATCAGCTTTCCATGACCATCATACAAATGAAGATCAACAGTGGAGTCGATACTCTCCTTAATCCGTCTTGACATATCTCCCGAAGCAGGCGCCCTGAGTTCGCCAAAGCTGTTTTTTACAACATTGACTCTAAGGACCGCATTCTTGCTTTTAAGGTGTACTGTTACAGATGTATCGTCGTGTCTGATTTCGGTGATAGTCGAATTATTGTAAGTACTGAAAAGAAAAAATCTTCCGTTCAGGTGCAGGAAAGAAATAAAACCCATAAAGAAACGGCCAAGCCAGGGGATTTTTGCAAGGGAGAATGAAAATGAAGTTTCCGGATCGGAGAAATTGTTGGATTGAATCCAGATCCATGCCTCCGGGAAAGAGGTGCCCCAGTCTTTTTCTATATACCCTTTCCCTTCATTCAGGTCAATTGATTTTCCATTAAGTACTATTTTGCCTTTAAGTTTGTGATTTACAGAAACTATCGCATGTTTGCATTCCATATAAGGCACAAATGAATACCAGCCCATGATCCCGGGTGAGAGAAGACTCCGGGGGTATTTGATAATATGGCTATAGTCAATATGACCTGATAAACTGAGATTTTCACGCTCTATATTCAGGCTTATGTACCTGTCTGTGAATACTGAATCCCCGATTCTCAGATGAAGGCTGTTTTTTTCCCAGATGAACTGATCCGGTGGATAACTGATATAGTCTGTTTCCCCGGTTATTCCGTTGATGACCTGAATAAATGCATGTGGATCGTGACTTGTCAGCGCTACCCCGGGAATAAATGAATAAACATATTCCATGTTCACGGAAACATGTTTGAAATACCAGCCCTCGAAGTAATTCTTCTTTTTCAGGTCTCCCTGGAATATTTCTGGTTTTAAGATGCGGAGTTTCATTGTTGCTCTCTCGTGTTTAAAATTAGTAAATAAAACATAAAGTAACACAAAGTACCACAAAGTACCTTACAACAATCAATAAGGGTGAAATCTGAAAAAGAAATATTTGCTGAGATCTAACATTATCTGAAAAACAGTATCTTGTCATTTCTCAAAAAAACATGACATGAAAATTCAAAATAAGAATGCAGATGAAAGCTAAATTCACAAGACGCAGATTTCTACAGACAGCTGCTGTGACCACAACAGCTGCATTGCTTCCGGGAATTACAGGTGCTGTTTCCCATGCGCCTTCTGTGAAGCCGGCGGCGGGGTCAGATAAGCTTCCGGAACGCAGGCTTGGCCGGACCAACAGGATGGTATCATGCATAGGATTCGGATCAGGATCGCGATACTGCAACTGGATAGCGGATGATGTTATCCTTCAGAAACATATTGATCATGCCGTTAACCTGGGCATAACCTATTTTGACTCAGCCAGGATATATGGAAACGGAGTATCCGAGGAAAGGTATGGGAAATTCCTTACTCCAAAATACAGGAAGCAGATATTTCTCAACTCGAAGTCGATTGAGCGGACATATGACGGAGTAATGAAAGATATTGAGACTTCCCTGAAAACATTAAAGACTGATTATCTCGATATGTATACGATGCACGGCATCGATCAGATTGAAGATGTCAATACCCTGCTGAGCTCCTCAGGAGGCTATAAGGCATTTCTGAAACTCCGTGATGAGGGGGTGGTGAAAAGTCTCTGCTTCTCATACCATAAGTGGAATGAAGCATCTCAGAAATGTTTTAAAGAGTTTGATATTGATGTAGTTATGTGCGTCATAAATGCGGCCAGGTTTAATGGCAATGAAGACAACCTGATTCCCCAGGCTCTGAAGAGAGATCTTGGTATTGTGGCAATAAAAATAATGGGACAGAATGCACTAATAGGCAATGTCACGGGAGACGATCTGCTGAGGTATTCACTGACTCTGCCTTTTACTGTCGCAAATGTGGGTATGGATGGATTTGCTCCCCTGGAATCGTGTGTCGAAGTTGCAAAAGAACCCTTGCTCACGGCATCAGAGGCAGAGAAGATCCGCATTAAGCTGAACTTTGATCCAAAAGTTACCAGACTTCCTTATTTTGTCGGTTAAGGCAATAATTGGCATATGAAAAAAATAAATAGTGTATCGCGAAGGAATTTCATCAGGCAGACCTCTGCCGGACTGGGAGCCGGCATTGTAGGATTGTCTGTTCCTGCCTGTGCAACAGCCAGTCGGGAAGAAGTAAAAAAGATGTCTAGACGGGTATCCGTGGCAACTGTGGATCTGAGAGGACTCTGGCCGGATAAGACAAGGGAATCCAGAATAAAAAGGATGCTCGAAAGGATGGAAAATGTTGCCGGACTTCATCCGGATATAATATGTCTGCCTGAGCTTTTTGATACGAGCTGGGTTGATGAGCAGGTTGTTATAAGTGATATAGCTGAGGATGAGAAAATTCCCGGTCCGGTTACAGGAAGGATCGCTGAATTTGCGAAGAAGAATAATTGTTACGTAGCCTGTCCTTTATATACAAAAAAAGAGGGCAATTTCTATAACAGCTGCCTTATTATCGACAGGAAAGGGAACATTGCAGGCGCCTATAATAAGATTCATCCGGTAAAAGATGAGATCCTTACCGGAAAACCCGGCAAGGAATCAATAGGTGTTCTGCCCGGAGCCATTGACCAGCCAGTTATCGAGACTGACTTTGGAAAGGTGGGAATTCAGATATGCTATGATGCTAACTGGCAGGATGGATGGGAAAATTACAAAAAGCAGGGTGTGGAGATAATGCTTTTTTCCTCCCAGTTTCCCGGAGGCAGAATCCTGAATTATTTTGCCTGGCGGTATGGATGCTATGTCGTATCAGCAACCGGAAATGATGCCAGGATTGTAGACATGTCGGGGAATGATCTTCATTCAAGCAGTACATTCGTAAGGTATGCCTGGGCTGACATCAACCTTGAGAAGGTAAATGCAGATACATGGCCTACAAATGACAGGCTGCCGGATCTGTTTAAAAAGTATGGCAGCAGCCTCGCAATAAAGGTCTGGGATAATACAGGCGTTATTACCATCGAAAGCCTTGATTCCCGGATTAAGGTAAGAGATGTTCTTGAAAGAGTTTGAGATTCTTACTGTTGAGGAAAACGTCAAAGCATCTGAAGTGGTACAGGACAAATACAGGCTATAGATATGAGAGCTAATAAAGAAAACAGGCTTCCCCGGGAAATCTGGGTGGCAGCCATCAGTCTGAAAGGTCTCTGGCCGGAAAAGACTATTGAAAAGCGAATCAAGGATATGCTTGAGAGAATGGAAAGTGTCTATCCCCTTGAGCCTGATATTATCTGTCTCCCGGAAACTTTCCAGATCTCATGGGTAGATGAGATAAAAACCCTTGAAGAGATTGCCGAAGAGGAAGATGTACCGGGTCCTGTAACAGCCAGGATAGCTGAAATGGCAAAAAAACATAACTGCTATATTGTTTGTCCTGTAATCACAAAGAAAGACGGACACTTCTACAACAGTTCAATTCTGCTGAACCGCAGGGGTGAGATTGACGGAATATATCATAAGATACATCCTACAGACACCGAAACTCTCCCTGATGTTTACTACAAGGGAGGGGGGCAACACCGGGAGCATTGGAGCCTCCTGTTTTCAAAACAGATTTCGGAATTATTGGAATGCAGATCTGTATGGATGCATCGTGGTTTGAGAACTGGCGATTGCTTAAGGAAGCCGGAGCTGAAATGGTACTCTTTCCATCACAGGGTCCTTTCGGAGATACCCTTGCCTATCATGCCTGGATGAACCAGTATTACATTGTTTCGGCAACCGGAGAAGATGCTCGTATCCTCGATATTACAGGAGATATTATTGCATCTGACGGGGAATTTGCGAGATGGGTATGTGCTCCGGTGAATTTTGAGAAGACTTTTCTGGCAATCTGGCCTCAGGTTCTGAAATTTGACGATGTTCAGAAAAAGTACGGACAAAGGATACGGATTAAGATCTATCATCCTGAAAACTGGGCAACAATTGAAAGCCGTGATCCTGAACTGAAAGTAAGAGATGTTCTTAGGGAATTCGGACTTCCGACCCTTGAAGAACAGGTAAAGGAGGCAACGGAAATACAGGATAAATATCGGTTGAAATAGCTTTAAGTGCAAAGGAAAAAATTTAATTATCACTAAATTGCACTGTTAAAAATTGGTAAATTGTATAGTTGAGTTGCTAATGGTATATTATTATTTATGTTTCACCTAAAAAACAATAATTATGTGGGGAAAAAAACAATCCAGGCGTGAATTTTTAAAGCGCAATTCTGTTATGGGAGCAGGAGCCGTTTTTACTATGGGAATTACTCCTTCAATCTATGCTGATTTTGTCAGAGAGGCATCAGTGCCTGCTGTTTTAGGCGGGCAGGCAGTCCGTACCAAACCATGGCCGGATTGGCCGATATGGGATACCGCAACAGATGAGAAACAGGTTATCGAAGTACTCCGCAGTGGCGTTTGGTGCCGTGCGGGTCTGGAACGTGGGGTTGTGAGGGATTTTGAAGAAAAATGGGCACAAACACTAGGGGCTAAACGCTGCCTGGCTGTTGTCAATGGTACAAATGCACTTATCGTCGCCCTCCGTAATCTGGGTGTCGGAGGAGGGGATGAGGTAATCGTTACTCCATATACTTTTATTGCTACTATTTCTGCAATCCTGGAAGTGGGGGCGATGCCGGTTTTTGTGGACGTTGATCCGGCAACATTCCAGATTAATCCTGATAAGATTGAGGCGAAGATCACATCAAGAACCAGAGCGCTGCTTCCTGTACATATCCTGGGATTACCTGTAGACATAGTAAAGATTAAGGCAATTGCCGATAAACATAAGCTGCTTTTAGTCGAGGATGCCTGTCAGGCATGGCTGGCCGAAGTAAATCATCAGAAAGTTGGCACATTCGGTGATGCTGGTTGTTTCAGCTTTCAGAACTCCAAACATCTTGCAATAGGTGAAGGCGGGGCTATTGTAAGCAATAATGATACATTTATGGACAGATGTTTTTCCTATCATAACTGTGGCAGTGCATATGGCAGAATGGGCGATCTGGTTGGCGGACAATATGTAATTGCAGCAAATAATCTCAGGATGACAGAATATCAGGCTGCAATAGGACTGGCACAATTGAAACGGCTGGAAGCACATACTAAACTCCGTAACGAGAATGCGGCATACCTGAAATCTCAGATCAAGGATATTCCGGGGATCTTACCCTACAAGCTTTACGATAATGTTACAAGGGCATCTTTTCACTTGTTCCCTTTCAGATATAAAAAAGAGGAATTTCAGGGTATGAACAGATCAGAATTCTTAAATGCTCTGAACGCCGAGGGAATTCCCTGTTCCGCCGGATATGGCGGCACTTTAAATAGCATGCCATATCTGGACGATGCATTTAAATCAAAGAATTATCAAAAAATGTATCCCAAGGAAATGCTTGATTTTAAGAGCTTTGTTGCAAACAATCAATGCCCGGAGAACGACCGTTTATGCAATGAAGAGGCAGTATGGCTATTCCAGTCAATGCTTCTTGGAACAAAATCGGATATGGATGATATTGCAATGGCAATAGAAAAGGTTCATAAGAACGCCGGGAAGATTAAAAAGTAGAAATTTCCCGATTGTCCGATAATAAAATGTGAGAATTAGCTGATCAGCTGATTCTCACATTCTTAAAATATCCACACGGTGGACTGAACTTATTTTGCAGACTTGATACCCGATCGGATGTTATGAAATTCATACCAGCTTATTTTGTATTTATAATATCAATTCTTCTCTCATGTACACGGGAAGAGAAAAAATCTGTTGTTCCAAAAATAAATTCCTTTGACCAGCTGATTTCCGTTTTTTCCGATCCTTCATCAGAATACAGGTCCGCTCCCTTCTGGGTTTGGAATAATGATGTTTCGAAAGAGGATATTGATCGCACTCTTGCGTGATTTTAAGAAAACAGGATTCGGAGGGGTCTTTCTTCACCCGAGATATGGAATGATGACCGAATATCTCTCTGACGAATGGTTCGAACTGGTTAAGTATTCGAGGGATGTTGCAAAGAAGCTGGAGCTGGAACTCTGGATTTATGATGAAAATTCCTATCCCAGCGGATTTGCCGGCGGACATGTTAATGAGCAGATGCCGGAATCATATAATCAGGGTGTTATGCTGGTTCCCAGCGAAATGAACACATTATCCCTCGATGATAATCAGCGGATCAAATACGTTTTTAAATATGCAGACGGGAACTGGCTTAATATAACAGCCACAGCCAGCACAGGAAAATGGTTCATCAGGCCGGTATATGGTTTTTTCTTTGCGGGATTTTTCTCAATCAGCCTGGTATGGTGGCTTTTCCTATGTCGATTTGCTCGTTAAGGGTGTAACTGAGAAATTTATTGACATAACATTTACAGGATATAAAAATTCCGTCGGGGATGATTTTGGTAAAACTATCCCGGGGATATTCACTGATGAACCACATACTGATACTGATATTGGTGGAACCATCCGCTGGACTCCCGATCTGGCATCAAGCTTTAAGGAGTTGCATGGCTATGACCTCGAGTCCAATATGATTTCAATGATCGAAGAAACCGGCGACTGGATGAAAGTACGGCATGATTATTATGTCACCATCCTTGATATGTTTATTAAACGCTGGTCCATACCCATGTCCTGCCTACTGTAAGGAAAATAACCTCTCGTGGACGGGGCATTACTGGGAACATGGATGGCCAAGTCCTCTCAAGGGACCTGATAATATGGCAATGTATGCATACCATCAGATACCGGGCATTGACCTTTTGTTTAATTCCCAGGAAGAGCGTCCTGATCAGTTTGGAAACATTCGTTCGGTTAAAGAACTTTCTTCTGCTGTTAATCAGTTCGGACGCAGTCGCACGCTTAGCGAAACATATGGAGGATCAGGCTGGGAATTCCGGTTTGATGAGATGAAGCGCAACGGTGACTGGGAATATGTCCTTGGAGTAAATCTGTTAAATCAGCATCTTTCATTCATGTCACTTATGGGCGACCGCAAACATGATTATCCACAGTCATTCGGTCCATATGCTCCTTACTGGAAACAATACCAATACCAGACCGACTATTTTGGAAGGCTATCTGCAGCGCTTTCATCCGGAAAACAGATAAACAGGATCATTGATTCTTGAACCTACCACTACAGCCTGGATGTATTTTTCTCCCGTGAATGAGAAAATTAACAAGCGTTTTAATGATATAAATCCTGCTTTCAGGAACCTGCTTAGCCTTCTTGAACAAAAACAGGTTGAGTATGATCTTGGATGTGAAAATATTATCCGTGATTATGGTGAAAGTAGCAGGAAAAACTTTTCTGTAAACCAGTGCAGCTATGATATTGTAATTATTCCTGATGTGATGGACAACCTCGAAGAATCGACATACAAGTTGCTGAAAAAATATGTTGCCAATGGAGGAAAAGTTATTCAGATAGGTGAAGGAATCAAATTTATTGATGCTGAACCATCCGATAGATTGCTAAAACTTACCTCCGCGAAATCATGGATAAAATATCCTGTCCTGACTTCTGAGATCATCGATGAATTATTGACCACACCTGAATTCACAGTTAATGTAACTCAAGCCGGCCAGTTATATCATCACCGCCGCCAGATGGAGGACGGCCAATTGATTTTTTTCTCCAATTTCAGTCCCGATAGTATCTCGGCAGCTGAAATAACGGTTACCGGGGCATCAGTTGAGGAACTTTCGCTGAAACAGGCAAAGTATTACCTGTACCCTACAAAAAATCAGGCGCTAAAGTCAGTTTTCCCATAAAACTTTATCCATCCGGAAGTTATATGGTTTATGTATTCAGGGATAAGGTGGTGGATCCGGCACCAGTGGCTGAAGAGTTGGTACGCGTACCTGTTGCAGGCTCCAAAACTGAGATTTCCTGCCTTAGCCCGAATATCTATAAGCAGGATTATCTGAAACTGAAAATTGGGAACGGTCCTGAAACGGAAATGTATTTTAAAAAAGCTTCCGATTCAGTATATAGACATTTTGGATTTAAGGATGGCAATCCCTGGTTCAGGTCCACACAATTCAAGACTGAATTCCTTGATAAGGATAAGGATTTACAGCAAAGGCGACAGGTTTGAAGTAGCCTATACTTTTGAGATCAGCGGAGGGATAGATTTTAAAGGAATAAAGCTGGTTGTGGAACGCCCCTGGTTATACACTGTTTCATTAAACGGGTCAGTTATTCAGCCTGTTAAGGGTGAAACCTGGCTGGACCCTGATTTTCATATTTTTGACGTGGAAAAACAATTAAAGATAGGAAATAATGAAGTGCGACTGATAGCCGATCCGTTCAGTGTTAACTGCGAAACGGCACCGGTCTATCTCTTAGGTAATTTTGGTCTTGAACCGACAGGTCATGGATGGAAAATGGTTGCTTCCCAGCCGCTTACATTTGGATCCTGGAAAGTACAGGGAATGCCGTTCTTCGGGCAATCGGTCAAATATTCAAAAACAATCAGGGTTGACAGGAAAGGCAAATTCGAGATCGAACTGCCCGGCTGGAGTGGAACGGTTGCTGCGGTCAATATTAATGGCAGGGAGGTGGGAATAATTCAGGCCAGACCGTACGTTTTTACAACAGAGCTGGACCAGGGTGAGAACACTGTTGATATAATTGTCATCGGCAGTTTAAAAAACACACTTGGATCTCATCATGTTACTGTTCCTGATGGGGTTGGAGGCAGACCTGCTAATTTCATTACCGCACCGGATATTCAGCCCGAAGGAAATTCCTATTCTTTGATCGGTTACGGCCTGATGGAAGATTTCAGGGTTTATGCCCTGCTGCCAAAACCTGACTCGTTGAACACACCTGGCCTGTAGAAGGTTTCCCCAGGTACAGCAATCTCGGTGGACCTTAATCTATGGAATCATGAAATATGCTACACGACTGTTTCTAATCATCTTCCTGTCGGGATTTTTAATGCCGGCAAAAGGGCAGGAAGCAGTTAAGGATTTTGATGGAAATGTTTACAAAACTGTAAAGATTGGTACACGAGTCTGGATGGCTGACAATCTTAAAGTAAAGCATTACAGCAATGGTGATCCCATTCCTGATATTAAGGAGCCGAAGCTATGGGACATCCTTACAAGCGGGGCATCTTGCGATTTTAATACCAATCCGGTCTATACAAAAGCTTTCGGACTCCTTTATAATTGGTATACCACAGCAGATGTTCGTAATATCTGTCCTGCCGGATGGCATGTCCCGTCAGAATCTGAATGGATAACTCTGGTAACTTTTCTGGCTGGTGAAAATGAAAAGGAAGTGGCTTCGATCAATACATCCGGTAAGGTAGGGCCCGACTTAATTAAAATTAATGAAATCATGTTCAGGGTGCTTCCTCAAGGGTTACGTGGTTATGAAGCAGAATTCACAGGCATTGGTTACGGTGGCGGGGGCTGGTGGTCTGCTACCGGAGGCGCTGCAGAGACCGCATATTACCACAGCGTGAATTACAATACGGCCAGCCGTGCAACACATGGAAGGGCCAAAGAGTTTTGGCTATCATATCCGATGCATCAAAAATTGATTTTCTTTTAATCATGCTGATCATTGACCCCAGGCCCCGCTTCCCGGCCGGTTTGTTCTTCTCTCCAAAGATTCAGCACGAGTAACCAGGAGAAGTTATTATTTGACAATAAGAAAAAAATAAATGAAAAGTTCATTAACATCTTTAATCGTCCTATTATTCATATTACTTTTCATGGGATCCTGCACCTCTTCAGCAAACCTGTCTGAACTGAAACCATATTTAAAAAAATCGGTTTCATGGAGATGTGCTGCACTTAAAAGGATTATACCTTTAAATATTTATTATCTTGAAGAGAAGACAGATTCTAATGGAAGGGATGTTATTGTTTATGTAAAAAACAGTGCATGGGAGCGAATCGGACAGGAGTCGGATCTCTCCATACTCAGTGATTTAATAAAGAAGAAATTCATCGTCATAACTCTTGATCTTGGCGATGATCCGAAAGCAGTCTCTCCATATATTGACAATGATATAAATGATGTTTACAGCGCTGTTTTTGGATATGAAACAACATCACTTTTAAAAGATATCCATCTTGTTCCGAAAGAATACCGCTGCTTTGTCATACCGGAGGGTTATCGGGTAGCAACTGAACTTGTTTATTGGGAAATCGATAAACATGGTGTCGATGGTACACTGGAATACATAATGAATACATACAATGCAGAAATCGTTCCAAAGGTTCCCGGGTTGAAACCAGCTTCAACACCGGCGGAGATGGTTGACAGGAATGGAAAACCTTTCGATTACAGAGTTAAAATGGATATTCTTTATCCGTCTCAAGCAAAGAAAAAACTTCCGGCCTTCTTTTATTCCGAAACGTCGCAAAGCAGGAATGCACATTGCGAGCCTTCCAGTGACGGATCACACCTTAATTATTTCCAGTTGCGAGGATATGTTTATGTCGTTATGGGGCATTGTTTCAACCCCTGTACCGTGCATTACTGGCATTTTGGCGATTTTACCCTTGATCACTGGAACGGGCTGGCCTGTTATACGGCTGCTATTCGTTACCTGAATGCCAATTCTGACAAGTACAGTATTAACACAGACTATATCGGGGGCATGGGAATCTCAAAAGGACAATATGCCATTACACGTCTTTCGGATCCCAATCATGATAATGGAACGGAAAGCAAAAAATTCGAAAGTTTCCCTGGCGGTACTCCAGATCCCATATTCATACCGGGTCAAATAGTCTTTGTTCAGACGGACAGTCTCCGTTTAGGTACTCCCGAAACACAGCCCTTTCCAGGATACCCGTCTAAAATCGCTTGCGGCTGGCAGGGAATGGGTATGGGGTGCTTCGAATCAGAATATATCACACCTGATTATGTACCTACCATTCTTGTATGCGGGGAAAATGACCGCGACGTGATCACGAAAGAAGCTTACCCCAGGTTTCTGAACAGGCTGGAGGAACTTGACGTCAACTATATCCCGCTCTTTATGCAGGGGTTAGGTCACTCACTTGCCTATGGATATGACAAAAGATTGGGTGTGGACAGGTATCAACTAGTCATAGATTTCTTCGACAGGTACCTCAAGGTTGAAGATAAGCTTCCTCCATCTGTACTTTTAATTGCTCCGCGTGACAGCTCCGAAAATGTATCACCTTCCTCCGTGGTCACCGTTTACTTTGCACCTTTGATTGATGAAAAATCAATACTGGATAACAAAGGTATCACGCTTGTCAGTCTTTCAAACAATGCCCGGGTTAAAGGCAGATGGAAAACATCACATGGTGGAACGAAATTTACTTTTATTCCTGACCAGGCTTTAAAGAATTCTGAACAGTACCAAATAACTATATCGACTAAAGTCAGGGATAAAGCAGGAATTCCTCTGGACAAAGAAAAGAGGATTATTTTCAAGGTTGCATCCTGAACTCAGGTTAGGCCTTTGGAAAAACTGATAGTTGCCGGTTTTAATATCATTTAACTGTAAAAGAATATCTTCCTGAACCAACCTGGCAAAGGAGGTATCCATCTTTATCTGATAAGATCTTCACATCTTTGACATTGGAAATCAAAATCTCATTTTCAGCAACAATTGATTTGGGTTTTACAGGAATAAGAATCTTTGCCGTAGTATTGACCGGGATCTCGATATTGATCCTTATCATATCAGGTTGTTTGTCCCAGTTACATCTGATTTCTCCATATGGAGAGTTATAGCTGGTTCTTGAGAAGGAGATATTCCCTGCCATTTCAGGTTTGATAATTATTTTCTTGTATCCCACTGAAGACTCCTCCTGATCTATACCTCCCAGTCCGCTATAAAACCATTCCATCAGATGTCCAAGCATAAGGTGATTATTGGAAACAATTTCCAGTGCAGCCCAGGATTCTGTAAGGGCAGTGGCTCCTTTCCTGAGTTGAAAACCATATCCAGGGACATCATCCCTGGCATTCATTTCAAATAACAACTGAGATTTACCTCCATCTGTTAATGCTTTTACCAGATAGTGAAAACCAATATCTCCCGCAGTGAGTTCTTTCCCATTGGCATAAATCGAATCTGTCAGATTTTCCAGCACTTTTGCCTTCTTTGTTTCATCCACCAGGCCTACACACCATGGCATAGCCATAGCGGTTTGACTTCCGGTGGAATAAACACCTGTCAATGAATTATAAAAGGTTTTATTAAAAGCTGTTTTTACCTCTGATGCCCATGCAGAGAAGTACTTCTTCTCATCTTCTTTGTTAAGAATTCCTGCCATCTCGGATAATAATCTCAAATCATAGTAATATATAGCCGTAGCTGTTAAAGCAATCGGAGTAAGTTGTGAAGGTCCTGGTGTCTGAGGGCCCAGGTCGAACCAGTCGCCAAGTCCATATGCAAGGATGTTTTGATGTGATTTACTTTTAAGGTATCCGGCATACCTGACCATCATGGGCCAGGCTTTTTCGATAACGGAGATATCACCGTACCATTTGTAAATTAACCATGGAAGAATAACCGAAGCGCTTCCCCATTCAGGCGAATCGCGGAATCCTCCGGTGGATGGCTTATATTCGGGAGTGAAACTTGGTACTAAGCCATCCTCTGTTTGAGACTCAATCATATCCTGAACCTGCTTGCTGTATAAATGGTACAGATCGAAATTATAATGTATTGAACCTCCCATGAGAAAGGTCTGTTCGAGCCAGCCAAGTTTCTCACGATGAGGACAATCGGTAATGACACTTTGAAAATTGCTTTTTATTCCCCATTTGATAAGTTCATTTGTGCGATTGAATAAGTCGTAGGAGCAATTAAAATTACCGGTTGCAGGGGATGAATTACGTGTATGTAATAATTTCATCTCATAAATGCGCGGAAGATCGGAGTCCGATTTGCCTGAATCCGGGATGGCGCCTTCCACCTGGACATAACGGAACCCGTAGTATGTAAACCGGGGTTTCCATGATTCAACTCCTTCTCCCTTTAATGTATAAGTCCAATAATAAGGATCTCCAGATGCAGTCTGATTGGCAAAACCCTCTTTGCTTATCAGTTCTGCAGGTATCAGTTTGATTTGTTGTCCTTTTCTGCCTTTCACACTAATCTCCGCAATTCCGGAAGCATTCTGCCCGAAGTCATACAAGAATCCTGCCGATGGCAGTTGAGTAATTTTCTTCACATCAATCTTCTCCATAATATTTACGGGATAATCAGTTTCAGCAACAAGTTGTCCGGCGGGACCTTTCACTATCAGGGCATATTGCCAGGCAGAATCATCAAATCCAATTTTGTTCCAATTGCCGGGTTCCAAACCTGCATCATAATCTTCGCCGCCATAAATGCTGCTATAGGTAATTGGAGAGGGGGCGCATTTCCAGTTTTCATCGGTTACAAATACATCAACTTTACCATCTGTGTAGATTATTCTCAACTGACCGATAAGTGCCGGTTCCCCGTAAGCTACAACCAGTTTTCTGTAACGCTCGCGATTGATGTAGTAGAAGCCATTTCCAACAATAACACCTAAAGCATTTTTACCCTGTTGCAATAAGGAAGTTACATCATAGCAATTATATAATACAGATTTGTCGTAATTTGTCCATCCGGGGGTTAAAAAGCCTGATCCGACTTTCAGTCCATTTATTGAAGCCTCATATTGCCCCAGACCGCATATGAATAAAATGGCTTCTTTGATTTTTTTGTTTAACTCAAATTCTTTCCGAAAGAGTGGAACCACAGCTCTTTCAATGGCTCTGTTACCAAGTTTTTTGTCATCTGACGGCAACCCCGGAACCACTTTCATCGAATCGGGCAATTCATGGTAGCCTATCCATTTTGCGTACTCCCAATCGGCAGTTTCCATAAGCCCCGTTTGAAATGTGCCTGTTTTACTCCATCCGGAAAAATCTCTGTCCTGGTTCCAAACCTTAACTTTCCAGTGATACCTCGTTGCAGCTTTTAACTCCCTTCCTTTGTAACTGATAAGCACCGACATGTCCGACTCAACCTTTTTTGAATCCCACATGTCACCAGTATTTCCGTTCAGCTTTTCAACTGTGCTTGAAACAAGTATATGATATGCAGTCTGTGCCTGGGATCGTTTTTTACTATCTAAAATCCAGCTAAACCGGGGAGAGGAACCGGTAATCCCTTTAGGATTGATTGCATTTTCACAAAAGAGCTCCTTTACCTCAATGGAACTTTGTTTACATGCTGATAATAACACGGGTATAAGAATCAGGCAGACAAGGAAATTCTTTTGCATAAGATGACGGTTTAGAATTAATTATTGTCAGGATTGTCAGGATGTCTTCGATAAGAGTTTAGTTCTATTTGGATACATGTTGTATGCTAACATTAAACTTTCCAAGACATTAAATTTAAACTTTAACTTTTTAAATTACTGCTTAATTTGTATGGATTTTCAATTGCTTAAAGTATTTGCCTTAAAATTGGATGAATTCTAAATTCATTAACTTGGACCGTTGAAAAATAATACTGACTTCTTTTACCTTTGTGTGCCAGACCCGATTGAGAGCAAAATCATGGAGAACAAAAGCCGGTACTTTTGGATAATCGTTGTAATGGCACTGATTGCAACATCCCTGAGTTTTTTGGACAGGCAGGTTTTGTCTATCCTTATTATTAAAATAAAGGAGGAGCTGACTATTTCCAATATCCAGTATGGTTTTATAAATACAGGGTTTTTAGTTGGATATGCCATAATGTTCACATTTGGAGGTATTTTGATTGACCGGTATGGGAGCAGATCGGGACTTGCTGTTTCGGTTGGGCTTTGGTCGCTGGCAACTGCCCTGCACAGCCTGGCAAATAATGTAATGCATTTTGGGATCTTCAGGTTTCTGCTGGGTGTTGGAGAGGGGGGTGCTTTCCCGGGAGCAATAAAAGCTGTTATTGAATGGGTCCCCAAAAAGAAGCAGGCCTCGGCAAATGGAATTGCAATTGGCGGAGCAGCGCTTGGAGCCGTCATAGCGCCTCCGTTATGTGTATACCTTGTAGATGTTACCGGATGGCGTGGTGTATTTATCATTACAAGCATAATTGGTTTTATCTGGGTGTTCGTCTGGCTTTTGCTAACCAGGAGAAAGAAAAGGAATTCAGAAATGCTGACAGATGAAAGAATAATAAATGGAGATAATCCAGCAGCTTCAAAAGCAGTGGCAAAGAGAATTGATTTGGCCAGGCTGTTTAAAACAAAGGAAGTCTGGGTATTTATTTTTATCAGGTTCCTGCTTGATCCTATATTGTATTTTTACATGTTCTGGATTCCAAAATACTTAAATGAAACACATTCGGTCAATATTGAACAGATAGGCAAGTTATTCTGGATACCTTTTCTGGCAATGGGAGTATCAAACATGCTGGGAGGACTGTTATCTGATGCGATCTTTAGAAAAACCGGTAACCTCAACCTGGCAAGGAAAATAATAATGGGTATTGCTGCCCTGCTGATGCTTCCGGTTCTGTTTGTAAAGGTTGCCCTGCCTCCCGGATCGGTTATCCTGATAATGTGTATAGCTTTCTTTGCCCACGGACTCTGGATTACAAATTATATTACCTCTATAGCTGATACTTTCGGGCGCACGGTAACTTCGACTGTTGTGGGATTATCAGGAACTGCCGGAGCTATTTCTGCCTTTGTTATTAATCCGGTTATCGGATTGATTATAACCAATTTTTCATATAGCCCGATGTGGATCTATGCCGGATCGATGTACCTGGTGGCTTTCATTGGTTTTGTAATTTTTGTGCCCAGACTAAAACTATTGGAACCATATGGTTAAATTTGCTTTGACAGATTAGAAACCATTGAAATATCAACCTGTTTGCCCCTGTCCCTTAATGGTGCAGGTTAATAGCAAGAAATAAAATCTTAAACATGAATAAAATAGAAAAAATAACCATTCCCGGTTCAGAAAAGTCAACTGCCCCGAGGATTGGGGTATTTGGAGTAGGATATGAAAGGTACTGGGATCAGTTCCCTGGTCTGCTTGATGATCTTCTTGAAAAACATGCGACCATAATTAAGAAGATACCGGATCATGGCGCAACGATAATTGATTTCGGGATGGTTGACAATGCAACAAGGGCATACGAACTGGTGAAATTGCTTGAAGCAGCAAATCTGGACCTTGTTTTTTGCAATATGCTTACCTATGCAACCTCAGGGACTTTTGCAATAATTATTAAATCCCTCAATATCCCGATCGTATTAGTTGCACTGCAACCACTTAAAGCTCTGGATTACTCAAAAGCTTCAACCTATATGCAGCTGGCGAATGATGATATCTGTGCATTGCCGGAATTCGCGGCAGTGGCTGTCCGTATGGGTAAAAAGGTTCCGGATGTAATAATAGGTACCTTGTATGATGATCCTGAGGTGGATATTCATCTGGATGAATATTGCCGGATAGCAAGAGTATTGCATGATCTGAAAAATGCCCATCTCGGACATCTGGGTCATCCTATTAATGCAATGTTCGATATGCACACTGATGCAACAATGCTGACATCATTCTTCGGATGTCATATAGTAGAATGTGAAGCAAATGAATTGATGAAATGTTATAATGAAGTCAGTGACCCGGAAATAGCAGATGAGGAGAAGAAAATTCTTGATTTTTTCGATACCCCTGATCCGGTTTCCGACCCTATATCCATGAAGCTCACAAAAGAGGATTTAAAGATTGCAGCTAAAGTCAGTGTGGCATTGAAAAAATTTATACGCGAAAAAGGGATTGATGGATTGTCTTATTATTATGACGGACCTGAAGAGAGTGAAATAAGGATGGTTATGTCTAACCTTATTGTCGGCAACTCCCTTTTGGCTGCAGATGGTGTTCCAATGTGCGGGGAATCAGACCAGAAAACACTGATTGCGCTGTTAATCATGTTCAGACTTGGAATCGGAGGAAGTTTCGCTGAGTTTCATCCGGTTGACTTTAATGAGGGATTTGTTCTGGTCGGGCATGACGGGCCTCATAACATCACGATAGCCCAGGGTAAACCTGTGTTGAGGAGCCTGAAGAAATATCATGGTAAACCAGGTTATGGAGCAGGTGTTGAGTTCAATATCAAAGAAGGCCCCATTACTATGCTATCGATAAATTCAACATATGATGGGAAATTCAAATTTATTATTGCCGAAGGCGAATCGGTAAAGGGTCCGATTCCCCCGACAGGAAACACCAATACAAGGGGATTCTTCATGCCTGATATTAAAACATTCCTGGAGAGATGGATCAAAGAGGGCCCGACACACCACTTTGCTCTGGGTGTAGGGCATCATGCAGGTACAATTGAAAAAATTGCAAATTACCTTAATATTGAGGCAGTAATTATTCCCCGGACTAAAGCTATAAAAAAATCATTTTTATAGCCAGCTGCGGGAATGCATTCCTTAAAAGAACTATATTTAAAATTCAAAGATTAAGTTCTTCCCAGAAAGGAAGAACTTGGTGCCTTGGTGGCAAAGAAATACTTTTGGGATAAGATTCAGGATTTAATCATAATAATAAACAAGTTGAGGGTTCAGATCCCTGTTAACTTTTAATTAGGAGGTAAAAGCTATGCTGCAAATTCTTTCTGACAAAGAAAAAAGCGAGATCCACAATACAGGGCTCAGAATTCTTAGTGAAATAGGTATAAGAGTCCGAAGCAAAAAGATCTATGATCTTCTTCTGGAAGCCGGAGGCAAACCTGATGAAACTGATAATTTACGAGTTTATCTGTCACCTGAAACAGTCGATAGATATCTTGCCCTTTGTCCAAAACAATTTACAGTTAAGAATCGCCTTGGAGAAGAGACTTTAATGAACAGCAAAGGACCTGCAGTATATTATACGGCAAATGCCACTCAATATCTCAGGGGCACATCTAAAAAAGCCATTGAGCTGGGGGTGAATGAATTCACCGATTTTGTCCGGGTAGCCGACAAGCTTGAAAATGTTGGAGGCATAGTTGGAACCAGTCTCAGGGAATTCCCCCCGGCTTGCAGGGATTTTGCAGGATTCAGGTTAGCGGCACAATACTCTGCCAAGCATTTAAGGCCATGTATTTACACACCCTCGGGAGCGGAGGCAATTATTGAAATGTCGGATATTATCCTTGAAGGCAAGACTTTAAGAGACAATATGTTCTTCACCCTTGGCTATAGCATTGTGAGTCCGCTGACCTGGACAGATACAGCGCTGGAATTGTTTTACAGGACACGAGGTTATGGAATTCCGATTATGATCAACTCCGAGCCGCTGGCAGGCGGCACTTCACCGGTGACTCTGGCCGGGAGCCTTGCAATGGCTGACGCAGAAGTACTGAGCGGTATTGTGATAAACCAGATAATTGAACCCGGCAGACCCTGTATTTACAATTCAGGATTTGCCCATGTTTTCGATATGATGACAACACTGGTGCTGACAGGATCTCCGGAAAATGCCTTACTCCAGGCAGCCGGAGCCGAAATGGCTCAGTATCATAGTCTGCCTTCGGCATCGTGGGCACTCAGCGATTCATCAATGCTCGATTCGCAGGCGTCTGCGGAAAAACTTCTTACCACCCTTATTCACACACTTGGTAAAGTGAATATGATATGGGGTGTCGGCAATATTGAGACATCAAAAACAATATCTCCTGAAATAGCTGTTATTGATAATGAATTAATTGGAAATTGCAAAAGGTTTTCGGAAAGGTTTAAGGTTGATGAGGAACATCTGGCCTTAAGCTTGATTAAGGAGGTTGCATTCAATGGTTCATTCCTTGAGTCAGCCCACACCCTCGAACACTTCCAGGAAGAGATCCGGTATTCGGATCTGCTGACCCGTACAAACAGGAGCCAATGGGTAAAAGATGGCTCATTTTCCATAGAAGAAAAAGCCGGGCAATATGTTGATCAGATATTGAAGAAAAACCCGGATATCTATCTTACCGGAAACCAGATGGAGAAACTTGAAACTGTCCAGAAAAAATGGATTGAAAGAGTAAGTAATAAATAATCAATATGATATCTTAGTAAGTTTTATATACCTAAACTTCACAATTATGAAACGTTTTTATTCTTCCGTCTCAGTGACATTGCTGCTGATGATCTCCTTTTCAGCTCTTTTGTCTCTCAAAGCCTGTCAGAAATCCCCGGAAGAAGCCAGGGAGTATGGCTGGTTCGATTTCGTAATACCCGATTCCGACACAACCCATAATGCAGTGGATATGTCATTCCTGAATGAAGACATTGCGGGTGGCTCAGGATTTGTAAAGGTGGACAACGGCCATTTTATTGATGGCAATGGTGACAGGATACGTTTTTTTGGCACTAATCTTACCTTCTCGTCGTGTTTCCCGGAAAAGGAAACAGCTGTATTGATTGCCGGCAGGCTCAGAAAGCTGGGTATGAACGTTGTCAGATTCCATCACATGGATAACCAGTCGGCACCTGACGGAATATGGGATGCAGCTAAGAAAGATCTGGATGCCGGACAGCTGGACAAACTCGACTGGCTGGTATACCAGCTGAAGCTCCATGGCATCTACAGCAATATTAACACGCATGTATCGAGAGATTACCCCGGTTGTGATTATGAGGGCATTGAACATTTCAATTACGGTAAAGGGATAGATCAGTTTTACCCGCCTTATATTGAAATGCAAAAAGAATATGCAAAGGCGTTGCTTACGCATACAAACCCTTATACCGGCACAACCTATGCAGAGGAACCTGCAGTTGCATTTGTTGAGGTCAACAATGAAAATTCACTGATCTCCAACTGGAGACTACTGCCGAAACTCAACAGCGAACATAAGGCCGCATTGTTGAAGCAATGGAAAGAGTGGCAGCGCGAGCATCAGGAGTATGTTAAACAGGAGGGATTCAGTGGAGATCTGATGGCAATAATAGACAGTTATAGTGAAAAGATCCCTGTTGTACAGAAAGAATCACTATGGAAATTCCTCATGGACATGGAAATGTCCTATGCCAGGGAGATGGTCGGTTATTATAAAAATGAACTGAAGGTTAAAGCGAATATCTCAGAGACCCAGGCTTACTACAGTGGTGTTCAGGGAGTATACCGCGAATCGCAGGTTTCCGACTTTGACGATATGCATTCCTACTGGGAGCATCCGGATTTTCCGGGACAGAGCTGGTCGTCGACCAATTGGACAATCAGGAATTCATCGATGGTCACAGATAAGCAGACAGGTACTCTGACCTGGTTTGCTCAGCATCGGGTGGCAGGAATGCCTCTGACAATAAGTGAGTATGACCATCCAGCTCCTACCTTCTTCTGTGCCGAAATGTTCCCGATGCTGAATTCATTTGCTGCGTTTCAGGATTTTGATGGCATATATCATTTTACCTTTGATGCCCCCTATGATGGAGGCCGGATCGATAATTTCTTTTCAAGCGCAGGACATCCGCTGAAGCAGATCTTTGTTCCTGCGGGTGCAGTACTCTTCCGCATGGGAGCAGTTAAGCCGGGGGAACATGCTGTTCAGCTCGACCTGCCTTATGAAGCAGTCCTGGAAAACATGGTTAAAACTGGTGACAGGATACGACTGCATGGTTCAAATATGAAGTATGTCTGGGAATCGGCCGGAGCGACAGCCGGACTCTCAATACTTCATCCGGTGAATGTGAATGTTAAGGCAACCGAATTTAAATTATCGGAACCGGTCACTGCAACAGCCGGTCCATGGGAAAGTGAAACAGGTGAAATAATATGGGATAACAGGGATTCTGTAAATGCTGTTTACCAGATCAATTCCCCCTCTGCAAAAGCTGCTATAGGTTATATCGGAGGCAAGAACATTGACCTTGGCAATATCACAATCGCCATGGATACGACCCGCTTCAACTGGGCGACCATTACTCTTACGGCACTTGACGGCAAGCCTGTTGAACAATCTTCCAGGATATTGCTGGTTGCTGCAGGCCGGGTGGAAAATACAGGCTGGAAGTGGGATGCGGACAAAACTACTCTGGGAGGCGAGTGGGGAAACGCTCCCACTATTGCTGAAGGTATACCGGCTAAGCTGATATTCAAGGGAATGGATAAGTTTGCCGTTTTTGCTCTTGACCCGGCCGGCAACCAGGGTAAAGAGGTACCGGTAAGCAGGAGTGGAGGAGAATTATCCTTCGGAATAGGAGCTCAGTACAAAACCTTATGGTATATAATTACAAGGTAGTCAGAACTGAGTTTCCCATTCACATTGATGATTTTTTGTGATCATTGAATAAAATATTGAAGTATGGAGCTGTCCTTTTTACTCGAATACAATCCTGTTCTGCTGGCACTTTTTGCGACACTTTTCACATGGGGCCTTACTGCATTGGGGTCATCTATGGTTTTTTTCTTTAAATCCATAAACAAAAAGGTTCTGAATTCGATGCTTGGATTCGCCGCAGGTGTAATGATTGCTGCCAGTTTCTGGTCACTGCTTAAACCTGCAATTGAGATGGCAGAAGAAAATGGGATTATTCCTTGGATTCCTGCACTGGTTGGCTTTTTATCCGGTGGTGCCTTCCTTTTGGCAGTTGATAAACTTCTGCCCCATTTGCATATGGGACTTTCAGCTGAAAATGCTGAAGGAATACATACGACCTGGCAAAGAAGTGTACTTCTTGTTCTGGCCATAACCCTTCACAACATACCGGAAGGATTGGCTGTTGGTGTTGCCTTTGGCGCTTTGGCAAATAATCCCGATACAGGAATACTGGCTGGAGCCGTAGCGCTGGCGATAGGAATTGGATTGCAAAATTTTCCGGAGGGTGCTGCAGTATCTATCCCACTGAGACGTGAAGGTTTCTCAAGATTACGAGCATTCAACTATGGTCAGCTGTCAGGTATCGTTGAACCGGTCGCAGGAGTAATTGGGGCATACCTCGTATTGACAATTCAGCCACTGCTTCCATATGCCTTGTCATTTGCAGCAGGTGCAATGATATTTGTGGTTGTTGAGGAATTAATACCTGAGTCGCAGACCGGCAATGAAACTGACTTATCAACTATAGGTGCTATGATGGGCTTTGCCACTATGATGGTACTTGATGTTGCTCTTGGCTGAAATAGGTATGCAACCCCAAAGAGATGGTAATTATCTGAAAACCCTTGTACCGAAAATAAACTTTTCCTTCCACCAGGGATCACTTAATGAAGTTATAGTTACACCGGATTTTGAAGAAGTATGGATAAATTTATTATTCCCTATATAAATGCCCGAATGGGTGATTAAGCTCTGTGTTTTATATGATCTGATAAAAAAGACGAGATCCCCTTTCATAAGTTTATCCATACCGGATATTATTTTTCCATACCTGGCCTGTTCTTCAGAGTTATGGGGCAGTTGAATACCATGTTTGGCAAAAACGGCTACCAATAATCCCGAGCAGTCCATGCATTTCATTGTTGTTCCACCCATACAATGTGGCACGCCAATATATTTTTGAGCGGCTTTAATGATTTCATCCGGACTGGTATTATCAGTATTTATCTCTTTTTCAGTTCCTCCGGTCATAAAACTTTTAAGCTTTTTCTCTTCAGTACGGTTCTCTATATTATGAAACGAGGGATCCGGATAAATTTGTTTAGTGCAGAAAGTATTGATTAGCTGGCATACAGCAATTATCAGAACAACAAATTTGCTTTTGACTTGCATGGTACTTCCAGTTACAATATGAATCATCCTGATAATATTATCCGGATTTGCTTGTTAAGTGCCAAAAACCGCAGGTCAGGCATTTATAGGCTTTTATTTCCTGTACTCTGCGGTTTTCCTTGATATACAAGATCATATCCTGAGCCTCTTCAGGAGAATTATACATTGTCTTCCTGCAAGGAAGCTCAATGGGATTAATCTTTTTTATATTTGAATGTTTATAAACCATTTTGCAGTTTTACAACTGATAAGTTAATACAAATGAAATGAGAAAGTTTCGAATAATCATCATTATCATTTCGGTTTTACTGATTATCGTGGCGTTGATTTTTACCGACTATCGGAATATTGTTTCCAGAAACAACCTTAATTGTCTGATCGCGATAATAGTAAGTATCCTGAATATTGCTGCATTAACCCTGTCCAACAGGCATGAGGCCAGAAAAAAGAATTGACACCATGAGAGGGATAACCGGACAGTGAACCTTACAGGTTTTTTTACCCCGGTCATATATGCAATTGACATACAGAATGGCCGGGTGAAAATTCATATTACGATGGCTATGCAGACGGCAGATTTAAAGATCTTCGGTAAAGCTCCACCCTCCGGCGTCGTGATATGCAGTAACAATATCGGCAGGCCGCATCCACACCACCTTATCTGAAAGATGTATTTTGATACGTTTTGTAACTGTTTGAAACGCCTCCCAACCTTTGCCATTTTCAGGATTGACTCCCTGCCAGTGCATATACCACATGCAATAAGGGGCTTTGTTCTCGAGATGGCGGAGTATGATTCCTGATTTACCGTCGTCAGTGATGTAGTAGTCAGGATCGACATGCTCTTCAGAGTTTTCCCAGATCCCGAAATGATCCTCGCAATTTGGCATAAGATCATATACTCCAAATTTTCCATCAGCAGCTCTTCTGAAGATGCCGTAGTCTGTTTCACTTGATTCATAAAAGACCGGCAGTACGCGGCCCCGGAACTTTCCCTCCTTGCCAAGGTTTAAAAGCGCTTCAAAGACAGCCTGGTTGAGATGCAGCGGACCTGAGCTTTTTAACTCTGCATATCGGCTGGTACAGGCATCGCAGCCACAACCCGGCCATGTAAGACCTGTGAATTTTATGCCCGATTTTTCCCCTTCAGCGAGGATATTTGAAAAGTATTCCTGGTATTCCGCAACTTTTACTCCCGGTTCATGAAGCCACAATCCTTCATGAATGCCATTGTCATTTTTCCTTTCATTCTTAAAATCGAAAAGGGTATGATGCGTCATGATCTCCATGTGCGTATCAATCCCTTTTTGATGGGCCTGTCTTGCCTGCCAGGCATAAATTCTCTGGTTATCGTCAGGATCAGCTGCAATTGATTTTCCGTTGTACCCGAGTATAACACTTGATTCTCCACGGATCCCGAATCCTATGCAATAATCCAGGAAATATTTGAATGCTTCGGCCTTTACAATTTCAGGATTGGTATCATCCAGGTAAAAGGAGAGGATCATCTTTTTTCTCTTTTTCCGGCGGTTGAAAAGATAGCTTTGATCCGGAAGGGCAGTCAGTGCAAGTGCAGCTGCAGATGATTTTAAAAAGGCTCTTCTTGAGACATATCCAGGATGAGGTATCTTTAAGTCTTTCATTGCCCGGTCTTTTAATAATCAGTCAATTGTATAATTCCACCTGTTTTCCTCGTTTTTGGAGACATGAACCTTATAGAAATGTGTTTTTCCATCGGGTGTGCTCAGACTGATTTCATATTCCCCGAAGAATCCCCTGAAGCGGGCTGCGCCCTGGCTATCTGTTTGCACTGTTGTATTAGTCTTCCATGTCTGATTGATAAGCCGGTCAAGCATAACATAGACTGGTTTAGGCTGATATTCCGCATCTACAAGTCCGCCTCCGGGCAGCCAGATGTTACGGTCCGAAAATCCCCACCAGTTTATTGATGCGACAGCCGGGTGACCGAAACACAGCTTCACAAATTGTTCTGTAGATTCTGCCTGGGCTTCCGGGGTCCATGCACCCGTTCTCCATCCTCCGGTAATTGGCACTCCTGAAGACTGTGGATGGTATTCTGTAATATGTATGGGATAGCCGAATCTTGAATAGAGATCAAAGGTTTTCCAGACCTCTACTGGTGAAAACCATTCCTGTCGGGGCTCATGTGCCTGTATCCCCAATCCTGCAAGAGGTGCATTCCGTTTCTTCAATTCTGCAAGGAGATCATCATATCTTTTTCTGGAATCCTTGTCAGCAAGAGTCTTGTATTCATTTATGAGGAGAGTGGCTTTAGGATTTCCCTGATGAGCCCACTGCAGCGCCTGTTCAACATAATCAGCTATCCGGGGGATGGAGTCAGTGACATCCCAGTCATGCTCGTCACTGAAATTCAGGATCTTGTTTTTCCATGTTCTTACATGAATAGGTTCGTTTACCACATCAAAAAGTTCTATCTTATCACGGAAACCGGCAGTTATGTTTAGAACCCTGGTTTTCAGAAGTTCCTCACTCTCTTTTTCAGTGTATTCCGCCAGCCAGTCAGGTATCCCTGATTTGGTAGCCCATACCAGAGGGTGACCCTTTGTGGTGATACCGTTGGCCTCACACCAGTCAATCACTTTTAACATGTCGTTCCACCTTGTTAAGCCCTGGGTTGATTCATAACCCGGCCAGTAGAACGGAAAGACTGCCATATTGAATATCTGCTTGAATCTTTCCTTAAAAAGATCTGATTTATAGGTATTTTCATCTCCGATAAGATCGAAAATGATACAACCAAACATGAAATCATGTGACTTCTGATGGATCTCAACCTTAGCATTTTTGACCACCGTGCCATCGCTGGTTTTAAACTGGATGGTCACATCTCCCTTCCTGTATTTTTCGATGTTCTCATCAGCCTGTTTCATCATTTTAGCTTCCGTCTGCTTTACATCCTGCGATTGAATGCCTGCAGAAATCAGCAACAGTGAAAGAAGAGTTATTCCCTGTAAAAAAACACCGGATTTTGATCTCTTAACTAATTCCATAACTGTTTGAGATTAGAGAAAGGTTTATTCTTATGTTAATTCAAGCTCTTCATTTTTGTTTTATAAATTGCATCCACCAATCCGTCTTTCGGGGTATCGCCTCCCAATGACCAGAACATTATCCCTCCGAGTCCGGTATTGACGGCATATTCTGTTTTGAGCCTGATTGAGACAGTATCTTCATAAGAGACAAATATACTGTCGGTTGCATTGTAAAGGAAAGGAGCCTTGGCTATAGGGTCCCAGTGGCGGACAAATCCATTGGCATCTTCACGTTTTTCTCTAATTGTTGCGTAATTGTTCCGCTCCCTCCACTGACCCCGGTTAAGCTGGTAGAGTCCGTTGTTCTCCGGCGGAACGCCAATCCATCCTTTGCCGTAAAATGCTCCCCCGATCACAATCTGAGCCGGATTGACACCCTTTCCAATGCAATAGGAAATGATTTTCTCTGCAGAATAAGGTTTTGTCGAATCTCCCTCTTCACGTATTTTTGCAGCAGCAGGAGTTCCTTCAATATCTTCCATTTTTACCCATCCCAGATTTGTATGATGTGAAGTATACGGATCACCACCTCCGGCCAGGTCATACGACATAATATTCATATATGTCACTGATGGCATAACCTTATCCAGCTCCACATGGTTAAAAAACTCTTCCCAGCCTGCTACGGCAAATGTCAGTACCTGCTCTTTTCCAATTTTATTCAGTTCTTCCATCAGTTCCTGCATCAGGGAAGTGAAATTTTCCTTATCCTCGGGTATATATGGATTTCCGATACCTTCCATTCCCGGATATTCCCAATCGATATCCAGGCCATCAAGATTATATTCCCTTATGAAGCGACCTGCGCTCTCAACGAATTTCATGCGGGTCCCGGCTGTCCTTGCCATTTCCGAGAAACCCCCAGAACCACCCCATCCGCCACAGGCTATCATTACCTTCAGGTTTGGGTGTTTTTTCTTTTCTGCAACCAGCTTTCTCAGCATCAGGCCGTCTGAGTCGTTGACAAATTTCATTTCATTGTCAATCACTTCGGTAAATGAGAAGATGATATGGGTCAGTTTATCCAGGGGCAATGCTTCAGGATGGAAATTACCCCAGTTAGGGAAATAATATGCCATTATCTTTACCCCTTTATCAGGAGAAGTAGTGTTACACGAATAAATCGTGGCTGCAAAAATCAAAGAGACCAGACGGAGATACTTTTTCATACGATTAGTTTGGTTAAAAAGATGGTTTAATATGAGAGCCGACAATCTCTGTCCGGAGGTCAGGATCATTGTCAGCATAGATTACAGCGATGTAGGGTTTGGACTTATCCGTAACTTTAAGCCCGAACTGTATTTTTTCAGATCCTCTGGCTGAAAGGTCAATCTCCTTTTTGTTAAGAGCAGCTTCGGCGTTAAATAATCTGATTTCAATATTATGTTTGCCGCTACCCTCCAATATTAAATTTACCGATATGTTGCCATCGTCGGATTGAAGGGTCTCAGTTTTAATCGTTATGTTCCTTTTCTGCTGGCTTCCTGATTGCATATTGTTATTATAAGAGGAATATACTGATACAGCTCCGAGAAACCTGTTCACAGGTTCCACCCATATTTCTTTGCTTGTTGCAGTATTTGTGGCACACCAGTGAGGCATATCTCCGTTCATACAGTCCATCCCGACGGGCAGTGATCCGACCACATCTTTAAGGCAGTATGCAAAATGAGGGGCAAAATCATATCCAACACCATACATCAGGCTCTGTCCGAAAGGATTTGCTCCGAAAATCCACCCGAGTTGTTTACCTACAAGCTGCATTCCGTCACTATCCTTCCTCAGTCTTGAAGCTTCAGCAAGTGCCCATGAAGATGACATGTGAATATTTGTATTACCGTGGAAGAAACCGTCACGGTAGATCGGGAAAGTACGGAGTGCATAATCCTTGTTTAACGGGTACCATCATTGTACTGTCGTAGCATATCCCTGCGTACTGTATCATCCTCAATTTCCATTATATCAGTCTCTTTCCATACTGAATTTGGCAGATGATAGTAAGGTGCTGCGATCCGGCTTCCTCTTTTCATAAAGTATTCACTGTGAAGTACTGCCGCGCTGTACCAGTTGATCCAGTTTTCATGATCCGGAAATTACCTGCAAAGCATTGAAAGTGCAATCAGCGGAGCTTCCTCGAAAGCAGCATGAAGATTGTGAATTACCTTCTGACGGCTGGTATTCTCATAGAAATATCCTGTTATTGGAATGCCGTCGAGAAAAGTCTGTTCCTGGCATCTGATCAACAGTTCCCCAAAGGTGACCGCATAATCTCTGTACTTTTCGTCCCCTGTCATTTTTGCAAGAAGGATCGATGAGGTCACTCCCCATGATGCCTCACGGTAGTCTGCCTGATCCCATGTTCCGCGTGAATCAACTGCTGCCTGCCAGTCCTCAATTGCTGCAGTACGCGCCCTGCCAGAAAGGTCAGGATGTGTTTTTTCAAGCATCATGGCAGCTTTGCACTGAACAGCAGCTGCCAGAAAATTCTCCCAGGGTACATTTCTTGCAGGAGAAACTACATCATCAATAGTGCCCACCTTATTATCAGTATAAATACTCATGACGCTGAAGCTCATATGATAACCATCCACCAAACCTTGTTTTAAGCAGCCAGTCTAATCCCCACGCAATTTCTGAACGCAGGCGACGTGGCCAGTTCAGTAAGCATCCTTACGGTTTTCAATATTCTCAAGATTTTTCATCATTGCCAGAGCCGACATAGCTGTGCGCCATGATCCCTGTGAAAGGTCACCCGCATCATGCCAGCCTCCGTTGATGATTTTTTTCTCATCTCCCTTGAATCCCTGCCAGTCCTTATGGCACTCCCGGTGAATCCCCGGTACATAATATCCGCAACGTTCACAGAAGAAGAAATTAATTGCCTTAAATATGGGTTGAAGCCATATATCTTCATCAATTGGAAATGGATTTGATTGAATATCTCCGCTACGGATGCGATATATACCGCTTTCACGGAAATCCGAAAAGTCGAGTTGATTGAATTTTCCGTTATTGTTTTCAATCAAATGAATGTCACCTGTGTAAACTACTCCTGTCATTCATATCGACCAGCTGAAATTTTGCCCCTGTTCCTTCGCCGGCCAAAGCGATTTTGATATCATCGGGCCTGTAACCTACGTGGCTGAATGAAAATTTTCCCCTGTCAACATTCCATCCTTCAAACTGATCTGTTTCCACTCGCTGAAGTTCAAGATGGTCAATGTCATAAGTAACGATACCCTCATCGTCAGGATCATGACCTGTGAGCATCTGGTTTATTTCAAATTCTGTCACTTTGTCTCGTTTCAGATGGGGTATCTCAAATATTACATGATTCCATTCACCGGGTTTAAGGTCCTGTATGAAATGGGAGTTGTCAGGAGTAGTGGCGTTGTATTCGGTTCCTTCATTTTCGATTTGAAGGAAAAGGCAGTAAGTCATCATGGAGGTCGGATGAACATAAACCCAGAAAGACAGGCGATTGAAGCCTGACCAGTCCGTGGAGTGTCAAACTTTCTCAGGACTGATGCATTGCCTCCCTGTGTTCCTCCGAATGATCCCCATTCAGTCCTGTTTTTTCTGTAATGCTCCTCATCACGAAGGGAGGTCCGGAAACGCAGTGATTGACTTCCATCCCTGGCACGTTCCTTTGTATAGCTCATTTCACCTATTCCGGTCACCTTCCATCCGGTACCATTCTCCATATCATCCAGAAGCAGGGCATCAATAACAGGTTTCTTTTCCCATTGTGACATCAGGCTGTTTTCTTCAGGTACCGGAAGGGGAAATGGTCCGAATTGCAGGACTTCCTTTTCTCCTTTATTCCTGCATGAACTGAAGGCAAGAATAATAACTGGCAATAAAATGAACAAGCGATTTCTCATAATAAGCGATTAAATTATCCTTAAGAGGGGAAAACATTATACGGATGAAAAATTACAAAATATTATTGGATTGTGAGAAACCTATGGTTCAATTATCATTATGGTTTACGTTAAAAAACATTAAATTTGGCGTTGAGGGGACGTATCCGGTAAGATTTAATTCCTATATTTAGTACAGAATGATGTTTTGAATAAGGAAAAATCCAAAAGCAATATTTATTATGAAAAGCAAATCGGTTCTAGGCTGCATTTTTGCAGGGTTGCTGTTGCTCCCATTGTATATTGGTCCTGCATTGGGACAGGGCAAGCTGTCAATCAATGATCAGGGTTATTTTGAGATGCCCGGACTTGATGTTATTGTTTTCGACGACTATTATCCGATCGGTCACCAGAGCGGTATAACCATAGTCCAGAATGGAATCCGGGTTGCTGCGAACGGTGATATTATCCTGAACGGACATGCTGAGAAGGGGCCAAAAAAGGTGGACAGATCTGCCGGACTTATCCAGGCTCAGATGAATTATACCGACCTTGCTTTCCGTTACACTGTTCAGGTCAAAGCTGCAGGGAATAAGATCCTGGTAAGTGCCGATCTCGGGCAGCCATTGCCAAAGGAATGGGAAGGGAAGGCCTGGTTCCGGTTGGAACTCTTTCCCGCACCTCTTTTCGGAAAGAGCTGGAATCTGGATAATCAGTCAGGATTTTTTCCCACAGATTCCTATGGTCCGCTGATTGGGGACGAACTGGTGCCATATGCTGAAGGGAAAGTACTGTCTGTTGCTCCTGAAACAGAAGCGCAAAGAATGACCATTAAATCACTTAAAGGGGATCTGCAGCTTGTGGATGGACGGATTGATGATAAATCAGACTGGTTCATTGTCAGGACAGCCATACCTCCGGATCAGACCAAAGGAGTTGTTGAATGGGAAATTGAAGTGGTTACGCTGAAAGATTTTACCTATACTCCGGTTATTCATTTAAGCCAGATAGGATATCTTCCGAATGAACCAAAAAAAGCCGTTATTGAACTGGATAAACGTACAACCAGTTACGGGGCTGCCGATATCATTAAGATCAACCCCGACGGCACAAAAACAAAAGTCTCTTCCGTTCCAGCCGTGCAGTGGGGCAGGTATCTCCGTTATAACTACGCTATCTGTGATTTCAGTCCCCTGATGGAAACCGGTATCTATTTTATTCAATATGGAGATGTGATCTCCAATCTTTTTAAGATTAGCAGTGATATTTATGACAGGTATGTCTGGCAACCCACACTTGAATATTTCCTGCCTGTTCAGATGTGTCACATGAGAGTGGAACAAGGTACCAGGGTATGGCACGACTGGTGTCATCTGGATGATGCGGTCATGGCCCCGACAAATCATGTTCATTTCGATGGCTACAGGCAGGGACCGGAAACATTCACGGAATTCAAAAATCCGCAGCACGTGCCTTTTCTTGACAGGGGTGGATGGCACGACGCCGGAGACTATGACCTTCGGATTGAATCACAGGCAGTGTCGGTCTGGCGTCTGGCAATGATGTATGAACGGTTCAATATTGATCTGGATGCCACAACTGTCGACCAGGTGAAGAGGATTACCACCATTCACAGACCCGATGGGGTGCCGGATGCACTGCAGCAGGTGGAACATGGCGTACTGACAATTCTTGGAGGTTACAAAGGCCTTGGCCGGCTTTACAGAGGCATGATAAGTCCTACCGGTAAACAATACAGTCTGCAGGGAGATGGCAGCGCCCAGACAGATAACCTGATATACAGCCGCGATATTCCCGAAGGAGCAAAGACTGGTTATCAGTCATCTGAGATGGATGATAACTGGGTATTTACAGAGGATGATGCAGGACATGAACTTATTGGCGTCGCTGCACTTGCAGCAGCAGCCCGTGTTTTAAAAACCTGGCGTCCCGGCATGGCTGCCGAAAGCCTGAAGGCAGCCGAAGAGTTGTATATGATATCTGCCAGGAAAGCGATGGTGGATGAAAGGATTGCCGCAGCTGCAGAGTTGTTTACTACAACCGGTAATAAAAAATACCTGGATGCCATCATCGCACAGAAAGAGTACATCATTGCCCATATGCCAGGTACCGCATGGGCTGTGGGAATGATTTACAAAAATATTACAGATGCAAAATTTCGTCAGGATATGGATAAGGCTGCCATCGATTTTGCTGTCAGACTTGACAAGGAAAATTCAGGAACACCATTCGGTGTACCGTATAAGCCTGATGTCTGGGGATACGGATGGGACATCCAGGCAGTTGGTGTACAGCATTACTTTCTTGTTACAGGCTTCCCGGGCGTATTCAAGCCCGACAGGATCTTCAATGCCCTGCAGTTTGTCCTTGGCTGTCATCCCGGAATCAATACAGCATCTTTTGCCTCAGGTGTAGGTGTTAAGTCACTGACTGCCGCCTATGGAGTCAACAGGGCAGATCTTTCATATATTCCAGGGGGAGTAGCTTCGGGCACTGCAATAATCAGACCCGATCTTCCGGAAATGAAGGAGAACTGGAGTTTCCTCTGGCAGCAGACTGAATATGTTATGGGAGGCGGCGAAACTGACTTCATGTTCCTGGTGCTGGCTACAAACCAGCTGCTGAAAAAGTAAATTCATAAATTAACCTCAGAAAATGAACCGCAGAAAGTTTTTAACCGGTACTGCACTTTCATCGGCAGGTCTGGTTTTGGGAAGTAAATTGACAGGATGTTCACACATCCGTGAGCCGGAAATTTCAACCTTTAATATAATGTCTGAGGTGATGAAATACCGTAAAATAGATGCACATGAACATGTGGATCTTTACCAGGGGGGTCCGGAGGTCCAGGTAGATTATGCCGACAGGCTTGGCATAGAAAAGATTGTGGTGTCAAAACCTGTGGTAATGCAGACAGCTGCTCCTGAAGATTTCAGGGAAGCCAATGATCACGTGTTGAGGGCCATGAAGCTCTTTCCTGACAGAATTTTGGGGCAGGCAACCCTAAATCCCGTTTACAAAAAAGAATCCCTTGAGGAAATTTCCCGGTGCATTGACCAGGGAATGGTTGGAATAAAAGTTTACTACCAGGTCAAACTGAATGATCCCCTGTTCTATCCTGTTATTGAAAAATCAATTGAACTTAAATTGCTTATCCTTATGCATGCGAACTGTCAGCTTGGGATGGCAGGATACAGGATGAAATATGATACCCATCTTAATCCAAATACTTCCCTGCCGGAGGATTTTGTTGAGGTGGCAAAAAGATATCCCGAAGCAATGTTACAGTATGCTCATACAGGCGGCGGAGGCGACTGGGAGTATGCCTGCAAGTCGTTCAGGGATTATCCGAATATTTATGTCGACACTTCGGGCAGCAATAATGAAGCCAATATGATCGATTTCGCCTTAAAATACCTTGGCGAAGACAGATTGTTTTTTGGCACAGACGGCTCTTATTACCAGGGTGTAGGCAATATCCTTTCTTCTGAATTGAATGAAGTTCAGAAGAAAAAAATCTTCTTTGAGAACTATAATTCTGTATTAAGGAAAGGAGGCTGGGATGTTGCTTGATATTAATGCTTCCATCGGTCACTGGCCGTTTCAGCACTATAATTACAATACCTGTGCCACACTGCTTGAGAGAATGAACAGATATGGTGTAAATATCTCTGTTATAGGCAATCTGAACGGTATTTTCTACAAGAATACTCAATCAGCAAATGAGGAGCTGTTCGCTGAGATTAAATCTGAAAAACGTTTTCATGACCGCTTTGTACCTTTTGGAGTCATTAATCCAATATATGCAGGCTGGAAAGATGACCTGGAAGCCTGTGTCTCCGGATTCGGGATGAAAGGGTTACGATTGTATCCATTGTACCATGATTACGATATTTCAGATCCTGCCTGTATCGAACTGGTTAAGAATGCAAGGGACAGGAATCTTATCGTGGCATTCACACTTCGGATGGTAGACAGCAGGCCCCGTTCATGGATGGACATCCAGACAGAATGGTCTCTGAAAGATATTATGCCAATTGTCAGGGCTGTTCCTGATGCGAAGTATATGATCCTGAATGTAGCAAACAGTACAGAGCTGGATGAGAATGATATGGCACTCATAAAAAATTCAGATCTGGTTCTTGATACATCCGGAAGAGCGCTGTCAAATCCGGGTGACCTTCTGAAAAAATTCGGAAGCGATAAATTTGCATTCGGCACACATTCCCCCATACTGGATTATCTCACAGGGCAGCTGAGGATAGAATCACTGAGGGAGACCGAAGCAGACGAGAATACAAAGGAATTGCTGAGGTCTGGAAATGCGAAGAGAATCCTGGGAATCTGATAATTAAACTCGTAGGGACAGGTCGCGACCTGTCCCTACCTGTCCCTGCGGAATGATGATTGAATTGCATTTTTTATGATCAGAGAACGTAAATCAAACAGGTTGCAGGATTACGATTATTCGTCGGATAATTTATTTTTTGTTACATCCTGCGTTCATGACCGAATTTGTTGTTTCGGCGAAATTGAATTGACGGGTCGCGACCCGTCAGTTCATAATACCGGAAATATTGCCGTAGGGACAGGTCGCGACCTGTCCCTACGATATGGCGACAATGTTGCGGAATGGACGGGTCGCGACCCGTCCATTCCATCGTCACCACGAAATGGTGAACCAACATGTAAATTGTCAATTCCAAAAATGATATTAAACGAATATGGTATAATTGCGGAAAAACAATGGCATTGGTTGGCCGAACAATATCAATATATTGTTTTGCATGTATTTGTCGTTATGCCAAATCATGTTCATGGCATAATTGAAATAAAACGATCATCGACAAAATCATCCGTTCCAATAAAAATCAAACCATTGTCGGAATTGATTGGGGCATATAAAACAACCGTTTCCAAACAAATTCATTTGTGCGGGTTTATTGAATTTCAATGGCAACGGTCGTTTTATGAACATATCATTCGTGATGATAAAACATATGAATCAATTACCGAATACATTATTAACAATCCCATGAATTGGAAACGAGATAAATTCTATAATTTATGATACACGCAGGGACGGGTCGCGACCTGTCCCTGCGGAATGATGATTGAATTGAATTTATTATGATCAGAGAACGTAAATCAAACAGGTTGCAGGATTACGATTATTCGTCGGATAATTTATTTTTTGTTACATCCTGCGTTCATGACCGAATTTGTTGTTTCGGCGAAATTGAATTGACGGGTCGCGACCCGTCAGTTCATAATACCGGAAATATTGCCGTAGGGACAGGTCGCGACCTGTCCCTACAATATGGCGACAATATTGCGGAATGGACGGGTCGCGACCCGTCCATATATTCCTCCATGCAAAAATGAACTTAACCGAAAATATCGGCCAATTATGACAAAAGCGGTTTTTCTTATATCTTGTTTTCTGATTTCAGTCAGGCTTCTGGCTCAGACTGAAATGAAAAGCACTCCAGGATCTGTAACAATTGAGAACAGGCAGGTTTCCCTGACCTTCGACCTGGATAAAGGAGTCTATTCAGTAAAAAATCTTCAAAAGAATTTTCCTCTTATTTCCAACGCATATTTCCAGGCTGAGGGGTTATATTCCACAGATTCCACAGGAATTACTGAATGGTCATATCAGGAAATAGGGGATGTCTTCGGGAAAGGAGGCTCTCTTCGCATCAGGAAAAAATACAGCCATTATTCCGATATGGTTTGGACTGCAACCTTGTATGATGACAGGGATTTTGTGACATTCAGGATGGGAATTATCAACGATTCTGAAATTCCTTTCCGCCTTTCCGCATTTTATCCCTTGAAAACAAAGGGAAGTTGCAAAGGCATGGATATTCAGAAAAACTTTGCAGTATTGAACGGTAATTCAGGGGGTAATAAGACCTATGTCTCTGATTCGGAAGATATTACCTGTTTTAATAATGTGCTTATCCGTTTCGGAGAACTCAGCGATCCAAAGATAATAGTCGCCGGAGGACTGACATACAATGAATTTGAAAAGTTTTGCAGGGTAATCACGGTACAGTGATAGTCTGGGATTACAACTTTTCAGTGAGGATCCTGTCGGTAAGCTCATAGATCCCGGACGTTCATGGGAAGGAAATGAATTGTACTATCTGTGCATCAATAATTCAAATCCCTTTGAGGCTCTCGAAAAGTATGGCCTGGCAGTCAGGGATGCTCAGCAGATAAAGCTGAATTATTATGACTTCCCCACCGAATGTCTTTGGTATGCAAGTGTTTATGCAAAGGATCCTGCCCGTCCGAAATTCAATGATTCCAAAGGCGCAGTGGATGAGATGGATAATGCTATAAAAAGCGGATTTACGAAATACACCAGGGTCGCCATCAGGCTTGTACCCGATGCATATGGTAAAATTAACCAGCAGGGCTGGTGGGATGATAAACACTGGGCAATGTGGGGAGACAATGCCTCAACTGACAGTAACAACTACTGTGCTCCATACCTGACTACTGAAAGCTGGTGCAGTAAGATAATTGAGAAAGGAGGTTTGCCTCTAACTTATTTTCAGTCAGGCCGGCGTTCTGAAGATTTTGTTAAAGAACATCCTTCATACATGTTATTCAACGATCCGTACAAAATGGCTACCGGACAGGTGGATAAGATGAAACATCTGAATTATGATCTCGGTGGAGAATCGGATGAAGGATACCTTGTTCAGTGGTGGGATGAGGAGAATATGTCAGGCTATGATTTTACAGATGAAGGATTCATAAATCATATGAAGAATGTGTATTCGAATCTGAAAAAAGCGGGGATCAGGGGTTTGATGTTCGATTATCCGGAGGCTACCGCATGGGCATTTAATGGAGGTTTTGACGATAGATACGCAACCACTGCCTCAGCATATCGTAATATGCTCAGGCTGGCTGGTGAGGGACTGGGTGAAGATTCATATGTCGATGAACGTATGATCGGCAGAGGTTCTGATCTTTCACTGGGACTGGTTGCCTCTCAACGGGTATGGGGAGACAATGATCTCTTCATGCCTGAGATGGTTACCAGGTGTGGTCTGAGATGGTATAAGAACCGTGTGGTGGTAAGCTATGATCTTGATGCAAAAGATCCTTTGAAAGCCAGACCTGCATTCAATAATGATGGACTGAAAACATTAATGACTATGTGTTATGTTGTCAGCGCAAGGTTCCTGATGGCACGCGGATTTTATCAGCTCACGCCCGAACAGCTTTATATCATGAGCCGTACATTTCCATATCATGAATTGCCGAAGAGTTCCCGTCCCGTGGATGCATTCTCGAATGGCTTTGCCGTTCCGCGCATCTTTGACTACGAAGTAAATCCTGACTGGCATCAGCTCACACTTTACAATCCCAATACTGATAGTACTGACTTTGATTCTAATATTATGGCTGTAGAACTTGGCGAGATCTCTTAACGAGGGCGGTCTGGGGTTAGAGGCTGATAATGAGTATTTTCTGTATGATTACTGGAATGACAAATTCATCGGAAGGTATTATGGAAGTGATCTCTTAATCCAGGAATTGCGTCCTGGCGAGACCCGATGATCAGTATACATGCGGTCGAAAAACATCCTCAGTTCATCTCGACGAACCGTCATATAATGCAGGGCCTGGTGGATATGGTGGGACTGCCGTTATGGGATGAAAATAAAAAAATTCTGACGGGAAAATCAAAAGTTATTGGAGGAGAGGAATATAAAGTTGTTATAGCACTGAATGGATATAAGACTGCTTCATGTTCCGCAGGCAAAGCAAGTGCAAAGGTTGAACGGGTCGACAAGGAAAAAGATCTGGCCGTTTTGTCAATATTGTCCGGCAAAAACAATGATGTGGAATGGAAGGTCACTTTCAGAAAGTAGATCCTTCGCCATCCTGTGTATTTTAATGCTTTAATTTAATGCTTTTTCCCCAAAAACACAATTACCTGTCATTCTGAGCGGAACGAAGTGAAGCGAAGAATCTCATGTTAATTTCACATTTTATCCGTTTACTAGTGATTTTTTATTATCTTTCAATTGGTTTAAAAGGTATATTGATTCATTGCAAACGTCAATATTCCATAGAATTCTCTTTGAAGTTTATTGAAGATGTAAAATATAATTAACCTCTCCCATGAAAAAATATTCATCTTACCTGTTCACTCTGCTCAGGATCCTGATCGGATGGCATTTCCTTTATGAAGGTATATCAAAACTGATTAACCCGGGATGGACTGCCAAGTATTATCTGCTCGGATCAAACTGGATATTTGCTGACCTTTTTCACTGGATGGCATCATCTCAGTCTGTGATCAATGTTGTTGATTTCCTGAATATCTGGGGTTTGATCCTCATTGGATTATCTCTGTTTATTGGATTGCTAGTCAGATGGTCAGCAATCGCGGGTGCTGTTTTGCTTTTTTTCGATTTTGCAGCATACCCACCGATATTCGGATATACATTCGGAGTTGTTGCAGAAGGCAACTATCAGTGGGTGGACAAGAATCTTATCGAACTGATCATGCTGATTGTCCTGGCCTCACTACCGGCCGATTATCTTTTCGGAGCAGACAGGTGGATTAAGCACTGGAAAGAAGAGAAACCTAACGCCCCGGTGCCGTCTTCAGGAACTGGAGAAGGGTTTTCCAGCAAACGCCGTGAATTATTGCGCGATATGATAAGTGTTCCGTTCCTTGGAGCATTTGCTTACGTACTTTATAAGAAAACCAAATGGGAGAGTTTTGAAAAGAAGTACCTGCTCGAGAAACCGGATGCAGTTTCATCTGCCACACTTAAAAGCTTTCAG
>CAWJVS010000006.1:0-86765 GCA_963846335.1 uncultured Bacteroidales bacterium | reverse complement strand
CAGGTGTAACAACCACATCAGTACGTTGCGGCAGGATGCTTGTTCCCCAGATTGCCTTAATTATTTCGAGTCTCTTTGCTTTCACTTCTGCGGGACTGTTAATCCTGATCTCCCTGTCATCGGTATATTGCAAACCACAGTTCACGAATGGGCCATCTGACCGGCCATAAAGCGGAGGCAATCGGTTGGCATCAAGAAAAACTGATGAACTGTTATCGCCGCTTACAGGAACTGCAGAATAACCCAGATCATTTCCTGTCATGGAAAGATGAATGTTTTCACGTCCTTTGAGCTGAAGAAAAGTACCAGTCCCCTCATAAGTAGTACATGACTGTATTATGGCATTTTTCACCCTGCTGAACTGTATTACCGGTGCACCAACATTCACATCCGCCTTTATTCCTGTAAGCTGAACATTTTCTGCATCATCGAATACAAGAGCAGGTCTGAAATCATCATTATCAAATCCAAGGCTGACATTACTGAAGCTCAGGTTTTTTGCATGCCTGCAATAAAAGCCGTATGCCGGAAGGGTTCCGTGCATTCCATGCTCCGGATAATCAGAAGGATGTTCAGGGACTTCACTTTCTGCATTTTCCTCAGTTCCACCTCCTTTAAATGTAAGGTTAATATTACTCAGTGTTATCTTATCAGTCATATAACCGGGTATTCCCACAATGGAACAGCCTGTTTTACCGATATTTATTCCCGATAATATTTTCGATTGTTATATCAGAGAGCCTGCCCATACCGGGTTTCGGAAGAGTATCATTATACGGGCGGGCACGGTTGCCAAGACGGATAAACACTGCTGTTGCCACATTGGTCATCGTTACATTTGAAACAGAAACTCTCTCCATAGTACCGCCATCCACAATCTGCAGGGTTATTCCTGCCAGCCCGGTGTCATATATAGTACAATTACTGAAAACAACATTCTGAAATCCTCCGTTTGTCTCAGTACCGAGCTTGAAAGCATTACAGTGGGAACTTAAGGTACAATTGGTTATGATAATATCCCTGCATGGCACATCAAGGGTGCTTTTCAGAACAATAGCATCATCACCGCTTATAATATCGCAATTTGAGATCCTTACCCTCCGGCAACCGTCAATATCAATCCCGTCATTATTATCATTCACCCGGCTGTTGACCTTAATCCCGTCAATATTGACATCCTCACAAAGGAGATAATGCTGAACCCACATGGGAGAATTAATTATTGTTACATCCCTTACAAGAATGTTCCTGCAGTTTATAATGCGAATCAGGTACGGCCTGCTTTTATAGTAGAAAAAATCATCTTTTTTTCTTAATCCATCGTCATTATCCATATTTTCAACCTTAAAAGAGGCTCCGTTTCCATCGATCAGACCATTTCCGGTAATGGAGATATTCTCCAGATCCTCAGCATAAATAAGACTCTTATTCGTATAGTTATCTGTATAGGACCTGACTTTTGAAATGGTTACAGGATAATCCTTCAGATTTTTACTCCCCTCCAGAACAGCTCCGGCATCAAGGAATAATGTCACATGGCTCTTGAGGTATATGGTCCCTGAAACGAATCTGCCGGCCGGAAACAAGACTGTTCCTCCGCCTGATTCTGAGCATGCATCAATTGCTGCCTGAATTGATTTGGTGTTTAGGGTAACTCCATCTCCTTTAGCCTTGTAATCCAAAATGTTAAAAACTTTAGCGGAAGCTTTAATATTGACAGAACAGGCAAGCAGTAAGCAAAGTATTACTGCATTTTTGAATTCGCAATAGGTTTCCAGACATAAACTAATTGTTACACGTTATGAAACTACATTATTTAAACAAAGAATTATTGGTATCTTAAATTGAATATCCGTAATTAGAAATAATTTGTCAAATAAAAAACTTACTAAACCTATATTGCATTAATTATCATGTATTTAGATTTCTAAATTTTTACCCCCTTTCTTATTTCCCCCAAGGGGGAAGGCCGGGAAGGGGTCTTAAATCACTTTGCAACTTTAATTATAGCCGGACCTAATGCATTATTGCCAACAGGATTACTCTCCGGCAGATCAGTGATATGACCGGCACCTTGACTTAACAACTTAGCATGTCTGTGGGGCGTTATGATCATTGAGGGGTTGGTGATACTTCCATCAGGTAACGGATCAACTGCAGTAATGTTGCCATATTTTTCCCTTAGTTCATCCATCTCTCCCCAGTCCAATGCCCTGAGCGGACATGCATCTACACACGCAGGATTCTTATCAATAGCCCGCAAATCGGCACACATGTCACACTTGCTCATTCGTGCAGTATCATTTCCAAACTGCGGAGCACCATACGGGCAGGCATATAAACAGGACTGGTCGCGAACACATACTTCCTGGTCAACATGCACAATACCGTCATCGCTCTTGCTGATTGCTGAAGAGGGGCATACTGCCATACAGGGAGGAGAGGCACAGTGCTGACATGATACAGTCAGGTAATAAACAAAAACACCGGAAGGGACCAAATCACCATACTCACTGTTCCAGGAGCCACCACAATACTCAATAACTCTCCTCCAGTTAACATCCACCGGCAGATCGTTTTTATCCTTACAGGCAATTATACAAGTCTTGCAACCGATGCAGACGCTGCTGTCGAGGTAAAAACCCAATTGCTTTTTATTACTCATGAGTCTCATCTTTAAATAAAATCCTGGCCGGCCATTTATGATCAGGGATCAGTTCCCTGTTATATTTTTCGACTTCCAGCAGGCAGGAATTCCAGCCGCTTGTTCCCTGTCCTGTATTGATGTCTCCGGCCAACATATTGGAACTTCCGGCATTATCCACCCCTAGTTTTTCATCCAGGTCTGACCATGCCCCTGCTCCCATGCTGGTCACACCAGGACGGATCCTGCCGGTAATATGAGCCCGTCTGATAACAGCACCATGGCGGCTGCTGGCTTTAATTGTATCTCCGTGCTTAATACCGCGTGCCTCTGCATCGAGCGGATTAATAAAAAATTCCTGCGGCCAGGCTTCTCTTAGCCATGAGACATTGTCATAGGTTGACCCTGCCCTGCGGAGATAATGGACTGAATAGAATTGCAGCGGATATTTACTCTTTGTTTTGGTATTCCAGTCTGAGAAGCTTGCCTCGTATCCTTCAACAGGCTGAATATATTCGGGAACGGGTTTAATGACGCTCCATCCGAAATTGGCAACAAACTCTGCAAGATCCTGACAGTGGATCTCGAGCTTCCCGCTTTTGGTCGTCACCGGATTTTTAACCGGATCCTTTCTGAATTCCTCGAGTGGAATATGCCGGAAGTTATCATTGGGTGACCGGGGTACCTGGAAAACTCCCTTTTCCTTAAGTTCTTTGAATGGAATACGCCCGGTTTGAGGAGATCCGACAGCTCCGAGGTCTTTGATATCTTCCTCTGTAATAGTCAAGAGTGTTTCGTAACCTTTGCCATCATCTTTGATAACCATGGCACCGCTTGCGGAGTTGAATACCTGCTGGGCCTGGGTTGCTGATTCAATTAGTTTTGTATCCAATCCCAGACGGGTGCCTATTTCCTTAGCAATCCACATATCATCCCTGGATTCAAAAAGAGGTTCTATAGCTTTACTTCCAAGGAAAATGATCTCTCTGTTACCATCATCCTGCAATAATCCATCCCTCTCCCATTGAGTAGTAACCGGCAATACCACATCTGAATACTGGGCAGTAGTATTTAAGAAATGGGCATGGCATACAATAAAATCTGGCTTCTTTATAGCTTCAAAACCCTTTTTCTGACCCTCCCTGGAACCAAGCATATTGGTTACACCGCCAAGGTACATCAACCGGATATCAACTTTTCGGGTACGTCCTTTACCAGCTGTGTATTCACCTGTCAGGATAGCATTCCATACCTGATTTCCGGGAATGGAAAGTTTATCCTCTGGACGCCCCCTGGTGTAATTGCTGCCCCCCCCGACCGGATTTGGAATATCCGCCAGTCCGGAACTTCCGGCATATACCAGTGGCGGACCTCCATTTCCTGTTGCAATATGAATCGAAGTGCCTGTCATCCGGCCCGATTCACCGATATGACCGGTCATGCAGCCAAGAGTCATGAATGCCTGCGGCCAGGAATCAGCATTGTTTACCCTGGCAGGAGCCCAGCTCGTCAGCAAAGCTACCTTTTTAGTACTGCCGATCTCCCTTGCCAGTATTTTTATCCTTTCGGCAGGGATCCCGCATATTTCGGAAGCCCATGCAGCATCTTTTGGCTGACCATCATTTCTGCCGAGCAAATAATCTTTGAAATTTTCTGAAGGATCGACACCCTCCGGCATATGATCCCTGTCAAAACCTACTGTACACCTGTTAAGAAAATCCCAGTCGATAAGAGGGTTATTTACCGGATTATCCTCATCGAGCAAAGTGTGCATCATGCCAAGTATCATTGCATGGTCGGTTCCTGGCCGTGACGGGATACCAGTCATCAGCTAAAACAGCTGCTGAAGAGCTGTAAAAAGGATCGATAAAGATAAACCTGGCTCCGGCTTTTTTAACCTGGAGGAAATTATAGGTAGGGCTGCCCGGACTGCTCCATGCGGGGTTAACACCCCACATTACGACAAGCTGGCTGTTCCTCATATCCATCCTGTCGCCGATGCAACCAACCCAGTCAAATCCGTTATTTGGTCTTTTTGCATATAATCCGATCTGTTTACCGGAACCCATCCATGAACCAAGAGAGTCGTTACTCCATGAATCAACACAGCCGCCATAAAGGTTCAGAGTTCGTTTTATTTCACCGCCCGGGCTGAAAATTGATTCATTGCCATACTTGTCCTTTAATCCGCTTCAGCTCACTCACAACAATATCCAACGCTTCATCCCAGCTTATGCGAACCCACTCATCCTTTCCGCGGAGTGATTTGTCGCCGCCACCCGGAGCCCAGTGTTTCCGGCGCATAGGGTACTTAAGACGGTCAGGGCGCACAAACCTGCATTCGCTGAGAACGGCCCCGGACACATGCCCTCTGCTGGGGAAAATCAGGGGAATCCTTATGAGTGTCATCACTCTTAACCCGTATTATCTTATTATTGACGACAAGTGCTTTTAAGGCACAACGGCCTCCGCAGTCATGCCAGCAAACGACAGGTACCCATTTCCCGTCAACAGGTCTGACTGGTCTCTTAACCCCATGAGGGTTTTTACGAGGTAAAAACATACCTTTTATAGTATAAGAAGGAAGAATTGTGATCCCTGCAGAAAGAAGTCCTGCTGTTTTAAAAAAATTACGGCGTGAATCTGCTGCATTTTTCATTATGGTGTTATATTGATGATATTAAATTCCTATTTGGTAATTGTAACTGCTGCAAGTAAGGAATTGTAACCGGTCGCAGGTTCCCATATATTTTTGTTTGCAAAGCGTATGGAATATTCAGGTTTAGAATTCAGGTCTGGTGCCGGATCAGGCAGATTAAGCAATACATCATAATTCCCGGGAGGCATGGAGGATGGCAAAGTCAACTGTAGGCTTCACTGAAATTTTTCCATTATCGGGGAGCCATGTACGCGGATCATAGCTGAGCCTGAACCGGAAGATGGATCCGTTGCTCTTTGATCTTAAAACAAGTTCAAGGTCTCTCGCATTATATGGTGAAGCAAAACCGTCATTTTCAATTATAAATGAGAAAGTCATCAAAGAATCCGCCGGTACCGATTTTGGAACCTTTGATTCAATCAGCCGGAATCTGTACCCGAGTCTTTTTGCAATCTCATCATAACATCCATCTCTGCTCCAGCTGTTCAGGACACAGGGCTCATAATCCCTGTTCAGTGCACTCCACCGCATTCTTTCAAGTTCCTTCATTGAATTTGTGCAATCTGAACCCGGCGGATTGCAATTGCAGGTTTCACCTTCCTGAGGGAGAAATTTATTCTCCTGGTTCAGGTAATTTTTCTGAGCTTCGAGACTTGAGGGGTCTATCGGCCAGTAAGTGCCCCAGTCATCCACATCAGCTACCAGGCAATCATTATGATGCGCTGTCCTGGAGCGATTGCTCTGGTCGAATGCATCAGACTCGCTGATAGGTTCCAGTAATGTTAAATATATCTTTCTTAGCCTGCTGGTATCTGACAGCTACTGCTCTGTTCCTTTGGCAAAGCATCAAGCAATTTAAACAGTATGGTTCTCATATCAGATGTGTTCGCCAGTCCATTGCTTGAGTTATGCCATTCACCCCATCTGCCAATAAACCCGGCTTCCATCAATGCAATCACATCTGCATTTCTTTGCAGAATGGGAGTTAACTGGTCAATATGTGATAATACTATTTCCAGTGGTGCATCGTTGTGTGGTTCAGGTTCATTAAATGTATAGGCAAAACGGAGTATTATTTTAAAGCCGTTATCTCTGAGCAGGTCCATATCATCCTGTATATGCTTGATAAATTCCGCCGAGATCGGAACTGAACGGAAAGTATTGAATACATATACTTTTCCGCACAAGTGTAATCTTACTGCTTTTAAGACCATCAAAAAAGGCTTTTGAAAAAGGAGAAGGGGAATCGCTGTAGGATGCCTGCTGACTAAGGAATCCCCTTTCCGGATTTGAAAAATTAGTCTGATCCTCAGAATATCTTGTTGTCGTTATGTCCGGATCATTATCATTTGATGCTTTTGTGCATCCGGGTGTAATTCCTAAGAATAAAGAGAATATTAAAACCACATAATACATTACATCGATTCCACCAGAGGTGCTGAGCAGGATTTTTTTTCTTTTCATATTAATAACTCTCATTACCATTACCTATTAGGTTAATAATGTGAATATTAAAGTAATTAATATAATCATTTTTTCAATTTAAACAGCTGAATCTCATCCCCAACACTAATTACTCCTGAACCCTTATGAACCACATTGCGGCCAAATTCGATCTTATTATCTCTCTTGCGATATGTTGCAAGAGTTTTGGTTGGCTCCTTATCTGAATTAAATACTCCTTTTTCAGGATCCACATTGGGTACCATGCAACGTTTGCAATTTTCGAGTCCGGTAAAATTAATTTGTCCGATTAGAAAATCTTCGATAGCGTCCTCCTGATATGGGAAACCACCCGAGAACACTATATTAGGCCTGAACCTCTCAATGGTAAGAGGGATCTGCATACGCTGGTTAAGATCATCCATTGAAGACTGACCTATCAATAAGAAGGGGTAGGCATCGGCGAATGAGGTAAATTTACCAACCGGTGCAAAACCTGATGAGGTATTTACAGGCCTCATGCTGTTATCAGGCATATAGACCAGTTTACAACTGACCCCAAGCATTTCGCTGAACCAGCTATCTGCATCCTTACCGACTCTTACCGCCTCCACAGTGGCATTCCAGATGGTAACTCTTTCAAGGTTATCTTCTTCGTGATTGAATTGAACATGAAATTCGTTTGCTCCATATTCAAGTGACATTATCTTCATGCCTCCCTCAGAAATGTCTACCCTAAGCAAGGCCATCTTGGGAATGGTCCTTTGTGATAAAAACTTGTTATTCTCATCCACGATCATCCATCGTCTGTCATATTGTAACCCACGGTCAGTAACAAGAGAAGACTGTACAGAAATACCTCTTAAAGATTTTACCGGGTAGATAAATAACTTGCTTATTTTTAACATATTAATATTTCATATTAAGTTTCAACAATTCTTCCGGATCATCTGCCTCCCTATCCACCCACCGCCACAATAATACTACTACCTGGCCATTCTGAATCCAATTATATCAGAATCGTCGCCGCCCACGCCTGCACTTCCGGGGGGAAGATACCAGGTCCGATAGGTGGTGTTCGCTTCCGGATCGTCCCAGCAGCCTCCCTTGACAACGTGATAAAGACCCGTATAATCATAAGGTTTAACACATCCCGGATATGACTTGGCCCAGTCAGCACACCATTCATAGGCATTGCCTGTCATATCCATGCAGCCATAAGGACTTGCACCGGCAGGATAGCTGCCTACTGGAGCGCTCTGGTTTACCCTGTATCCTCCTCCGGCCGGATTATGGTCAAAAGGATTATTGTCCTTTTCCGGATCCCAGGTATCTCCCCATGGCCAGATATTTGAATGGGAACCTGTCCATCTGGCAGCCTTTTCATATTCAGCTTCAGTCGGAAGCCTCCCTCCTGCCCATTTACAGTAAGCCTCAGCCTCATACCAGGTAACTCCGACGACAGGATGGTTATCAGTCTGTACGAATTTCGGATGGCCGTATGCATGACCTATCCATTCCTGCTCAGCTTTCCAGTACTGAGGTTCAATTCGTTTCTTATCCTTATCCGGACGTATTACTGAATCAACATTTCCATACATCCCAGCATAAATGATATACTTTCCTTCCTTCCATTTCCATCCTTCATCGGACCAATAGCTTCGGTTATTATAACCACCCGCTTCCATGAACCTGCGGAATTCGCCCCTGGTCACTTCATATTTTCCTATCTGGTACTCAGGAAGCCAGACTGTATGTTCGGGTTTTTGATCCCAGTCACCTTTATTATTACCCATAATAAATTCTCCGGCCGGGATGGTAATCATCTCTCCTGGAATAATCTGCGATTGTACATTAATTACTGTAATAAGAAATAATGAACAAACAATGATTCTACTAACTAGCATATTATAAAATTCTTGGTTCCTAAAATATTAAAAGGTTAATCACTCTAATCCAGGATGCCCTCTTTCAGGCCAGTATTCTTACGAAACAAAAAACAATTTCCTTGTCAGGCTCCTAAGGGCTAACCTTATATAAACCCGCTCCGTGAGCTGGGAGGGATATCTTCAAAACTCCGTAAACTGTGCCGGTTTCAATATGATTCCACAGGTCCCTCACCCTGCATGGCCCAATGAATCCAATGTCGGCAAGGTTCACGGTTAAGTCGGAAGCAGTCAGATCTCCTGTATAAAACAGTGCAAGATATTTATCTGCACTCCCGGGAACATCAGCAATCCAGGCTATCTTATCTCCATCGCGGAATAACTGCCGGTTATTCTCACTATACTGATTAACCTGTATGACTTCTCTGTTTGTGAGCAGGGTACGGGTATAATTATCAAGAACAATAAGATCACCACCCATCATAAGCGGAGATCTGAATATCGACCATAATGTCATCATAGTCTTTTGTTCTTCCTCGTTGAAATTTGTTATCCTTTCGAGACCGGGATTCGGCCCTCTCCTGTTCAGACGGCCAAGTGTAAGCATATCTGCATCGGGCCAGTGCCCCGGACCGGAAACATGACGACCATTTATTACAAAGCTCAAACTGTTTCTTGAGACTTTCCCAATCGTCCCAGAAATCCGCTGATATCCTCCACATATTGGCATACTTCTTCACATGTTCTGCCTGTTCGGATGGCATATCATCGCCAGGAGATAAACTCAGGACCATCGGTCTTCCGCAGTTATCAATAGCTTTTCTCACAGCTTCAATCTCCGGCGCATGGTATGGGGTGGCAATATCATCCACCTTTACATAATCCACCCCCCATGATGCATAGAGTTCAAATAACGAATTATAATAAGCCTGAGCGCCATCTCTGGTCATATCTATGCCATACATTGAGTTCAGCCATTTGCATGTATCAGATGTGTTGGCTATCATATCGGCTGTAATTGTTGTACCCATGACCGGAAGTTTCTTTGCAACAGCCTCCCTTGGAACTCCGCGCATAACATGTATCCCGAATTTCAGTCCCAGACCATGGATATAATCCGCCAGGGGTTTGAAGCCAATATTGCCTGCGGATCCGGGGAATCGTTCAACGGAGGGCAATAACCTTCCGTTGCCATCCATTGTAAGACCTGGTTTGAAGTCCCTTGTCTGGGGTGGATTGTTCATAGCCCCGGGAAAGGGATAGTACCAGCAATAATCGACAACAACATATTGCCAACCGTATTCCTTCAGATGAACAGACATCATAAGTGCGTTCTCCATCATCTCCTTTTCAGTAACTGTTGCCCCGTAGCAATTGTAGCTGTTCCATCCCATCGGGGGCGTTAATGCAACATCTGTTTTCGCTGAAAGCACTTCTGATCCTGGGGCATTTGTTTGGCTATTCTCTTTACATGAATAAGCTGCCAGGAGAAGGAGAATAATTAATAATTGACTGATTTTCATATTGATTCAATTTATAATGTGAATTATGAGTTATAATATTGAGTCGGCTCCAAAAAGCTTTTTGCCACCAAGGCACCAAGGCACAAAGTTGCACCATAAATAAGTCATTGAATAATAAGCTCTTGGTTACCCCTGGTGTCCTTGTGGTTAAAATAAGCTACTTCTTGTCTTTGTAAAATTCCTCCGCTTTATTTTGTGCATTTTTGATCAGCAGGTCAATTTCATAGCCAAGAGGCTGCCCTGATGACACCTTCTGTTTTGCACTGAATAACGCCTCTGTAAATCCTGCCGGTAAGTTATTTCCTGTCCACCAGTCAATATCCTCAGCCCAGGTCCAGGCATACCTGTCGGAGGAGCGCAATGCATAATAGGCATTGTGTTCAAGCCATTTAGCTCTTTCTTCATTCGTCAGCATCAATGCCTGTCCGGATAATCTGTAAGGAAACGACTGTAATCCTAGCCAATTACCTGCATAATACTCTGGAGCAATTGCATGGCCAATCCTGAAGGAAGCTGTATGCTTTGGCCACAACTCAGGTGGGATTAATGACTTAGCTTCATCCATCAATACTCCACGGACCATATAATATTCAAGTGGTGAAGTGTAATAATATGCTTCCTCGTTCCCGTCGATAAATGTAACATGAGGCTCAATAGCATCCATTATTCCTACATAAAACGGGATATGCAAACCCCACCAGGCATCTTTCATTACATCTATGGCAATTTCTTTGGATGTAACAGGGAAGATAGGAGCGGAAAACGGTGATCCCTGCTGAAAATCTGATAATTCCCGAAGAGAAAAAATTACCACACCGGGAAACTCTTCCTGTAAAGCTCTTATAAACTGAGCTCCACGTTTTCTGATCTGGTCATAATATTGCTCAAATGAATGCTGCGAAGCTTTTTCCTGACCTGAATACTGCCAGGGATTCTTTCCCGGTTTATATGGTTCAGCATCCCAGAGGATGCCCTTACATTTAGCTGCCCTGGCAACTCCGGCTGCATATCTGATATAATCTTCTGCCAGTGCCCAGTCTTCATCTGAGAACCAGTCCATCTGGGATGCACCGAAAAGGACAAGAAAATTATCAGTAAGGATTTTACTGGTGATCATTGAGGATGCAAACTTTTTTTCCGCATCCTTATCAGCTGCTGAAACTTTCGACCAGTTGTCGACCATAAAAATATTCCCGCCACCTGTCGCGGCAGAAAGCTTCATTGTTTTCCCGTCGAAAGGACCTTTTTCATAATCTTTTATATGATCTTTGTAATAGGTCATAAGAGGTGAGTGCTGGCTGAAATCAATGAGCTTTTTCTCCGGCGCATTGTATACCATCTGGGCATTCAGGCAGATTATCCCCTCCATCAGGAGTATGAATAATGAGGCAATACCTTTTTTTGTTTCCATTTTATAATTATTTATTCATTTTTCTGACTATTTCGAAAAGTGCTCCATCATATTTCTTATCAAGCACAACTTTAAAACCGGTTACTGAAAGTTCCTTTCCGGTTGAATTCATTACAAATTCGCCTGAAGGAGCACTTCTTACCTCATAAACATATGAGGGATTCAGGAACTGAACTGTTACAGTTCTCTGATTTTCGGGTGAGTCCTGTCTGAAAATATCTAGAATGCCGCCTCTTCATGACTTTCTAACTTTAAATTTTCCGATACCATGGTAATCTTTCAAGAGGAACTTCAATTTTTACAGTTACCGGCCCCTCAACAACACTTCCATCATCTCCCTGCCATTTTCCGGATGGAAAGATCACTTCACGCGATCTCTGGCCTTTAACTACTACCGGTGCAACAAGAATTTTATTTCCGAGCAGGAACTGGTCTTTTATCTCTTCATAGCCTTTTCCCGCATATTCATATTCAAGGTTTCGCACCATAGGTTCACCTGACACGGCACATTCCCTGGCAAGATCGAGAATTTCCTTGCCCATTGAGTAATGCAGATCAGCCATTTTTTTACAGATCAGCAGATTCTCTTTCCCCAAAACCCTCCATGGGGCCACTGAAAACTGCATCATTGGCATGAGGGCGCTAACCTGTGCAGCGCGTACTATCAGTTCTTCATCCATAACAGAGCTATCCTGGAAGGAAGTCCATTCACCCCCTCCTATCATGTCGGGGCAGCCAAACTGATGACCGATCAGTCCAAGTGCTATCATATCCGGTATCAGTACACGGACATCATCCCAGCTATGGCTTTTATCCCTTAACCTCTGTACAAGTGGCTGTCCGGCCATCTTCCAGCAGGCTCTCAGCTCATTAAGCGGAAAATCGAGACCAAGCCTTGCATATGCTTCACAGTGATCATTCGGGCTGAAATCATTAAAGGAATAGTTCCCGATATAACTTTCCGGATCACCCGCATCAAGCTTAAATCCATCGACCCCATACTCATCGACAAGTTTTTGCAGTTCTCCTTTAAACCATTTGCTGCCTTCAGGATTTGACAGGTCCACAAGTGCGCTAACACCATTCCACCATTCAATTTTCGCAGGCTTTGTTTTTGTACTGTCCTCAAAGATCAAAAGCTTTTTTCTTTCGAGTTCCCTGTATACCGGTGAATCTGAACTGATAAAGGGCACTACCCAGAGCATTACCTTAAAGCCCATAGTATGCAGCTTATCAATCATCCCCTTCGGATCAGAAAATTTTTCGCAATCGAATTTCCAGGTTCCGTAACGATCCTGCCAGTTGTCATCAATCATTATGACTCCCGATGGAAAGCCGTTCTTAAGAATATTTTCTGCATATTTCAGGATATCCCTTTCATTCTGATCATATTGCAGCTCAATCCATGTATTATACTGCGGAGAAGTGATAAGCAAGGGATCAGGAATCTTACCTGAAGGAGGAAAGAAATTCTTACTGCCAAACAGAAATGCCTCCTTCAGTGTCTCTCCGGCCTTGCCCCGGACAACCTCTCCTCCTCTGGCTCTGACAGAAATATTGTTTCCTGCAAATTCAATTATCAATGGTTTTTCACTCCAGATATATCTCCCCTTATCAGAAATATAAAAAGGGGCAGCCTGATTGGCTTTGCAATCAGCATACTGGTCGTAGACAAATTGCCTGTCATTCAGCGGGGAATTGCGTCCGTCAAGAACAGCTCCCCCCACCATTTTTCATCCTCCAGTATTGCAAATGTGGTTCCTTCGCCAGTTTCCACTGTTTGTTTGCACCCTGGAACAAGGACATTACATGAAATAAGAGCTATAAATAAAAAGTAACCTGATTTTTTCATTGGGTTATAATTAAAGGATTATCATTGCTCAGAATAAAAACATTTCAAAAGGTAAATAAAATTTCCTTTTCGTTTATCAAAAACGATATGTTCTTTATGCTAACCTGCCAGCTTTATCAAAATAACCCTTTACATTCCGGAAATGATGACACTATTCTATCCATTTCTGATACTTTTATTGTTATTTTGATGTCTTTAATACTTCAGGTTAATGGATTCCATAATTTGTGCAGGCAGAAAAATGTCAGATCTTTTCACACGATTCAAAATATAATTGGGAAGCTGTTTGACCTTAGTGTATTAATTAAATATCTTTGTCAGGCTATTTCAAAAAACGTCATAAACCTCGGATCCATGTTAAATTCATCGTTTATAAACCCCTTAAATATGTTAAAAAGAGCATTTCTTTTTTTGCTGATCATTTCAGGTAATTTTGTTTACGCACAACAGACGGATTGCAAAGTAATAAAACCGGAGATTGCCGGTTCGTATTCAGGAGAGTGCAAAAAGGGCTTTGCCCACGGTAAGGGGATTGCCCAGGGAATAGACCGTTACGAAGGGGGGTTCTTCAAGGGATTACCCGACGGTACAGGTACCTACAGATGGGCTGACGGTGTATACTATGAAGGAGAGTGGAAAAAGGGGCTGAAAGAAGGAGCAGGGAAAATGGTATATCCCGATTCAATTGTCACAGGGTTATGGAAGGAAGACAGATATATCGGGAAACAGGCAACAGCTCCCTACAAGATAATTACAAGCATGAGTGTTTCGCGGTCAACAATTACGAAAACAGGGGCAAGGAGTTCCAGTGTGAAAATTCAATTAAAGCAGGGAGGAATGGATAATATCTCTATTGAGAACTTTTCCATGGTTTATGACAGCGGAAGTGAATACAGGAGCGGCAACTACTATGGAATTGACAATGTGAGATTTCCACTGAATGTAAAAGTTAAGTATCGTTCATGGAATCAACTCATGACATCGCAGTACAATGTAATATTTGAGTTTGTGATCAACGAACCTGGCAGCTGGGATGTTGTAATTATAAACTAAGGTATCACTGTCGCTCATGAAAAACACAACCGATTATCAGGTCATTTTTACAGTTATGCTAAGTTTATTCCTTATGATCAGGCCGAATTTCAAATAGTTTTTTGATATTTGTGAAATAATTTCCTGAATATTAAGTTAAAGTAAACAAAGAAATTTAGGATTATTATCTGCTTTACCTGGAATTTATGGAGTTAAGATCTGACATACGTATTTTTATAAGAGTTTTTCTGATGTTTGTGACGCTTGGCATTTTCAATATGTCCATGGCACAGCAAACGCCACTGAATCCCCTGTCCTACTGGGTTTTTACCCCCTATTTATACAATCCGGCGATGGTTGGTAGCAAGGATTACCTTACTCTTGATTTTAACGCTGCTTTCCAGGGGGAATCAAGGGCACAGATTCTGAGCGGGAATACAAGGCTTTCAAAGACCAAGCCAGGCTACTTCTCTTCCCCAAAGCTGAAAGAATTTAAAAGTGTAGGTCTGGGAGGTTCTGTCTTTAACGACCTGAACGGGACTTCACACAACATCGGAATGAATGCAGCCGGTTCGTATCAGATCCCGCTTAATACCAAGGATCTTACATTTCTCTCTTTCGGAGCATCCGTTAAAGGTGTTTATCACATGCTTGACACAAACCTTACTGATGCAGGATTTCAATCAAAAGATACTTTCTATCCCAACGTTGACGCCGGAATTTACTATTACGGTCCCAATTTATTTACAGGCGTATCAGCTATCAATCTCCTTGGTAATCCGGGTGAGCCTGATACCCTGGGTCATTACGATATTCCTGTTTCAAGAACATATTTTTTTACAATCGGATACAAGTTTATTCTGAGCAAGAGTATGAATATTGTGCTCGAACCTTCAGTTCTGATTGATGCTGTCGATTCAACATTCGGGAAAATAGCAGATAACATAAATCCAATATTAAAACTCTATATAGATAATTTCTGTCTCGGATCTTATTTCCTGAGCGATGGCAATACCTCATTTTTCTTCCAGTACAGGTTTCCCAGGTTTTATGTCGGTGTTTTTTCTGAGCTGCCAAGGCAGACGGCTTACTACAAAAAACCACCAATTATGGAATTTACTCTGGGATGGAATTTTCATGTCGAAAAATCAAGATTTTCCAAACAAAGTCGTTGGTAATAGTAATTTTACTCTTATATGAAAAGACTTCCTGAAACAATAACATCATGCTTCCTCACTTTTACCCTGCTGACATCAGGAATTACAGACAAGAGATCAGATGATTCTTCCGGCAAGGATTTTTCTATACCGCAGTTACATGATACCACAGGATTAGTCGGATTATTAAGAGTTGACTCCTTCAATCTGGAAATCATCCCTCCCTCATCCGGAATCCAGTTCTTCAGAGATGGAATTGTATTTCTTTCAAACACAAAGAATGAGGGGAAAATGCTGCCTAAACATGTTTCATTTGGCACCGCAGAGGCATACACTGCAATAGTTAAAGATACATCACTGGGCTTCCATATGCTTTTCTCACCGGCATCATCCTTTCCATTTCCCTGTGAGGCAATGACTTTCAGCAATGATTTTAAGACAATGTTTTACACCAAGATAGCCAGGAAGGAGACAAAGGAAAGAATTTACCGGGCAGAACTAAAACCAGATGGCAAGGGTGGTTCAGTCTGGATCACAGAAGAGAAGCCACTCGATTTTTGCAGCGGGGATTACAGATATACTCATCCTGCCTTATCATCTGATTCAAAGATTATGATATTTGCCTCGGACATGTCAGGTTCGGCGGGAGGAATGGATTTATTCATAGTCAGGAAAAACGGTGACAAATGGTCAAAACCCGAAAACCTTGGCAAATCTATAAACACTGCACTTTACGAGTGTTTCCCATATATTGATCCGGATAATAACCTGTTTTTCTCCTCCGACGGGCATGCAGGCCTTGGCGGATATGACATCTACACCTGCAGATTCAATGGAGAAACATGGGAAAAACCGATGAATCTTTCACACACGATAAATTCTGATAATGACGATATTGCATTCTCCATCGACAAAACAGACGGTAAAAGAGCCTTTTATACCAAAAAGCAAAGATCAGGAAAGGGGGAGATGCAGTTGTTTAAGGTTGTACTTAAGCAGGATCTGGCCGATAATAATCCATCATCAATTTCCTATATATATAATGGGAAGCCCGGATCTGTCGCAGAACTGGCAGCGGTAACGGTCGTTGAACAGGCCGTTCAGCCGGAAAAAACAATTCCTGAAACAAAGAAAGAGGTGAAATCTGAGGAAAAAAAGGCATCCCCTTCAACTAAAGCAGTATTAATAAAACCTACAGGTGAAATTTCTGAGGAACTAAAAGACGTAGTTGTTTACAGGGTTCAGTTTCTGACCACCACCAACCCCAGGAAGGAAAATAAGGTAGTTATTAATGGTGTTGTCTACAATACTTATGAATATTTTTATCTGAATGCATACCGCTATACCGTAGGGGAATTTAAGACACTTGCTCCAGCAAGAGAGTTACAGGCTATATGCAAGAAATCAGGTTATCCCCAGGCTTTTGTTGCAGCATTTAAAAACAACATGAGGTCACTTGACCTGTCTAATTTTAAATAAAGAGTGAAACATTTTCCGGAGTAATCAGAATGCTGGAATCCTTCAGCAGGTTACCATTCATGATCCATGATCGGGATATACTGTTCAGACAAAAATCAGCTTCTCCTTGGTTATCTTTTCATCATTGTCTATGCCGTAGACCTTTATCCCGATACTTACCACAGCATCGTAAAGAATATCTGAGATCGGTGAAAAGGCATCCTTAAGATCCCCCGATGCTTCCATATCATCAAAGTCTTCCAGAGGGATATATATATGAAGTATCAGTACATAATCCGGATCCTTAATCTGTATAAGCACTTTAAGAATTTTAACAAGCCAGATCGAAGAGGAAGTGTTGAAATACTCGAGATTCAGCCGGAAATTAGTCGTCGGCCTGGCATTCATGACATATTGCGAAACCCAGTTCAAAATAGGTTCGTATACCTTTGCGGCATTTTCAGGGATTGACCTCCCATACAGAATAAGCTCTCCATTATATTGATTCAGATCTACCTGAGGAGTTTTTGGAGTTTGCTCAATAAAAAGGTTAGTAAATTCTTTCATAATTTTAAACTGAAAGGACCTTTTTTCCCTGATTAATTTTTATATAAAATTTGTTATTTATTTTATAAGTCACAAGCTTTTCATCAAAAACTTGAGTGTGATCATCAAATAATTCGGGTTGTTGGTACAAAAGTGACTAAATGCCATTTTCAATTTTCATTACCTCCCCTACCAATTGCAGATTATCACATCCAAAAAATACGCCTGACTCTCCTTTCGGTTTACCCGGTTTCATTTTACCTCAGACTTCTTTTCAATCAGGATTACATCTCACTTTATTATTCAGCAATATATGAATTTTTACCATTAAAAGTCAGAAGTTTATCAAAATACATTAAACATTTTTCAGCCATCCATATTTGCATAAAAACGTGCATATAATACTCAATATCAGGTACATTAAGGATACTGACGCTCAGGCCTGTTGAAATCTTTTATTTTAGTTGATAAAATTAATTTATTTTTGACAAATTACCCAAAATAGTATATAAAATGAACATATAAGGTGACGAAATAACATTTTCTGTAATCGAATGGGACAATAATTACATTAAAATCAGGGAGAAAGGACCTCCCGGATCTTGACTTTGGTCTTCTATTTGCTTAATTTCATACTTGGCGATTAATATGCTTTGAATGAAAGGCAGGATTCAAACAAGAGAGGCTGAAACAGGTAATAATCAAATGATTAATGCTTCCGGAAAACCGGATAGTGCTCCGGCTGATTTAATCAGGATTAATCACATATCAGAAATACTGAGTTCCGAAGGCAATGAAAATTTCAGGCACTATACAGAGTGGCTCGGGTTAGCCCGCGATCCCAAACAGATTGTGCTTTCCTCAATACACCATTATTATTACGACGCTGAGGAAATGATAAATATAAAGACAGTGGTTAATCTTAAAGAGCTCAACCATATAAGGGAAATCAACGACTTTCTTCATTCCATGTTCCTCATACTGCCTCCCAAATGTTACCTTATCGGGTGTTTTCTCGACAACAAGAAGCAAGGTTTATTCTCCTCAAGAAAAAAATTCTCAGATTCAGATTCAGATATAATTTCCGAAGAGGAAAAGAATGGTATTGTGTCCAGGATCCCATTCCTGGATATAATTTTCAGAATTCTGGATGCCAAGACCAACAATCTACTTTCAGGAAAAATTGTAACACAGCTTCTCAGAAATAACGGATTCAATGTTATCGATATGACAGAACTAAGCGGTCTGACTTACTTCTGTGCCCAGAATCAGCGAAGTGCTGAGAATTGATCCTGTTTTACCGGCACACTTTTTTCAACTCCTCAGGATCCGGTTTGTCTCCTGGGAATATCCGTAATACATGGTTCCTATTTGAGATTCAAATATCTTTTAACTAATTTTGTCCGATTTCATCACAATTTACTGAGGGGAAAACTCGGTCCCAATCTGATTCTGCATACTAACAATCTGTAAATCAACATATAACAACATGCCTTTATATAAATATTAAATTTTGTCATATAAAATGGTTTATTAGTCAAAATCCGAAGATTGCACTTAATCATGTCCAGCAACAATTTAATTCTATCTATATGCCTGATTATTTGTTATTTCAATTAATATTTTATGCTTTAATCAACCAGGACCTGAAAAATGCTTATAAATTTTAACTGCTTTTGACAAATCGAACTATTTTATTCATCAATCGTTATAAAACTGTGATATAATAAAGGTTTGAATTGACAAACTGATATGCAATGCTGACCCGCAAATATGATAACAACGGGCAACCTATTGATCGGGATGGTACTAATTGTTAATTTTGTGTTCTGTTGTCATTTGATTAAATATTGGCAATAAACAAAATATGAGTATATTTAAGTTTTTGGAATATGGATATTGATGTTTCCCTGTTAAGGACCAGAATTCTTCCGTTTCTGAAGAAATGGCAGAACTTAATACTGGGAGCAATTGACATCCTGTCAATCACTGTTGCCTTTCAGTGTGCATATCTCCTCAACTATCTCGATTTTGGAAGCTTCTTTTTTCTGGAAGAAAGATTATTGAAGTTGTACCTTCTTATAACCCCATTCTGGCTTTTAATCCTCTACCTGATCCAGATTACTGAAATTCCAAGAACCAAGCCAACAAGGGTATTGTTTATGGAATATCTTCAATCAACAGTACTGATTCTAATACTGTTATTGATATTTTACTTTGTATTCAAGCTCTATAAGATATCCAGGCTTTTCCTGATTGAATTTGCAGCTTTCGGTTTCCTCTTCCTTTTTCTCTCCAGGGTGATTGAATATCATGTATTCAAAATTTACAGGGCAAAAGGTTTTAACCAGGTAAATATTGTGATTATTGCGGATGAATCATCTCTTGGCTTCATTGATACTCTTTTAGCAAATAAGGAGTGGGGATACAGGATAATAGCAATATTTACTGCATCCAGCGTAATTAAAGAGAAGTACGAGAAGAGCATAATATTGCTTCCCGAGCAATACCTGCTTGTTTTGAATGACCTTATGGAAGTTGATATTCTTGATGAAGTGCTTTACTTAAAAAGCAAAGTAATTCCCTCGGAGGTAAGGGAAACTGTAAGATCGTGCGAAGAGCTCGGTGTGGTATTCAGTCTCAGGTATAAGGACAGCAATGTCAAACTTACCAATGCCATCAAAACAACAATCGGAAATGAAAAGTTTCTGACCTTTATTAATATTCCTCACAATCTATTTGCCCTGACTATAAAGAAGATAATGGATATAACCATATCCCTGTTCCTCATTATTATTCTCTCTCCGGTTTTATTGGGTATCGCTCTGATGATAAAACTGACATCACGTGGACCGATAATATTCAAGCAGACAAGGGTAGGTTTGAGAGGGCGTCCCTTCAGTCTTTTTAAGTTCAGGACCATGATTGTTGATGCAGAAAAGCTTAAGAAGCAACTTGAAGCTGAAAATGAAGCTGATGGTCCCGTCTTCAAAATAAAAGATGATCCCCGGGTTACAGCAATCGGGAGGTTTCTTCGAAAATCAGGGCTGGATGAGTTGCCACAGCTATTTAATATTCTTAGAGGTGAGATGTCCCTTATTGGTCCCCGTCCTCCCCTTCTGGAGGAGACAAAGTCGTACAAAAGATGGCAATTGCGGAGACTTTCGGTCAAACCGGGCTTATCGTGTTTCTGGCAGATAAAACCAGACAGAAACAGTATAAAATTTGAAAAATGGATGGAAATGGATTTGGCTTATATAGATAATTGGTCCCTTCGTCTGGATTTTATAATTTTACTCAAAACTATTTTGACAGTTTTTCAGAGAACAGGTTTGTAACAACTTAATAATAAATAATACTTATGCAAGGAAAAATCAAATTCAACTATCGCAAAATTATCAGCTCTTTTAATTCTGACATTAGCTGTTGCCTGCGTACCTGTTCAGCAATTGAGTTATTTCAATGATATTAATGAAATACAGGAACCGGTTGTTAATCCGAGGACCCAGAAAGTGATCATGCCATTTGATAAACTTTATATAAATGTTCTGAGCATTGATCCTCAAACCAGTGCAATATTCAACAGCAATGAAGAAATGAGGTATAACTCTGACAACAGTATACTGGGGTATCTGGTTGATGAAAAAGGGAATATAAATTTCCCCTTTGTTGGTAAAATAACAGTTGGGAACCTTACTACGGCACAGGCTTCAACAAAAATTCAGGAGGCCCTGAGCGATTATGTTTCAAACACCTCCATAATTGTTAAATTTGTGGATAACCTGGTAACTGTTGTAGGTGAAGTTAACCGTCAGGGAGTATTCTCCTTTTCCCATGATAAGCTCAGCGTCTACGAGGCAATTGGTCTCGGGGGAGGAATTACCCGGTATGGGAACAGAAAAAATGTTATTCTTATCAGGAATGAGGGTGACAAGATAATGCATTACCGTTTGAATCTTTCTGACTCAAAAATATCCGGAAAGGATACCTATTACATTCTCTCAAATGATATTGTTGTTGTAGAGCCGCTGAAGGCCATTTCCACCAGTTATGCCAATATAACCTACACAACAGTCCTGTCGTCAATTACAACTCTGATTGCGATCTTACTTTTCACTGGTCTTACTTTTTAATCCAAATTTTATAAAATGTCAAATCAAAAGGAAACATCTTCAGAAGCTTACAACATCAAGGAATTTATCCTCTCGGCTTTGCCTTACAAGTATCTCTATCTATTCAGCTTTATGCTGTTTCTGGCAGCTGCCTTTTTAGTAAACAAGCTTTCGCCAACTGTAATAAAGGTTACATCCATTATAAACCCTGTAGAGGATTCACGTCCTTCCTTACTGGGATCCAGCAATCTTTTCAGCAGAATGGGAGAACTTTCAGACGCAAGAAACTTTGAGAACGATATAAACAGTCTCTCTTCCTTTGGGCTGGTCTCCACGACTATCAAATCACTGAATCTTGAGGTCGGCTATTTCGAGGACAAGAAATCCATACTCGGACATCCGCGTCAGATATACAAGGGATCGCCATATTCCGTCAGTATTGATAAATCACATATTCAGCCCATCAATTGCAAATTCTACATCACCATCCTGGATGATAAGTCGTTCAGGATCCGCTCATCTGAGAAGGAAGTTGCTCTTTACAATTATGTTGACAACATGATTGTAAGCCAGAATAATACTCTCAAAATCGATACAATCTGCAGCTTTAATGAAATTATTGGCAATAAGTATTTCAAATTTTCTGTTTCACTTAATAAAGATTTCTACACCAGTAAAAGCAGGGTAGAGGATCTTTTCTACTTTGAATTTTATCATCTCGATTTACTTTCACAACAATTTCTCAAGAGAATCAAGGTTGAACCGGTCAGTATAAAATCATCATTGATTAAAGTATCATTCCAGGGAGAGAATGTGGGATTAACGATTGACTTTCTGAATAAATACATGAAAACATACCTCGATGACAACCTGTCCAAAAAGAATCAAATTGCTTTAAGCACAATAAATTTTATCGATTCACAGATCTCTGAAATATCAGATTCACTTGTTAAATCGGAATCCAAGTTAAAGGATTTCCGTTCAAGCAATCAGGTTACCAACCTCAGTTACCAGGGACAGCAGGCTATTGAACAGATGAGACAAATAGAATCAGAAAAGGCAACCCTTCAGATTCAGGAACGCTATTACAATTATATCCTCGACTATTTCAACAAGAATACAGATGTGGCAGGTCTTGCTCCTCCCTCTTCCGCAAATGTCAATGATCCGATTATGAACTCCCTTGTACTTGAGCTTCTTTCACTCAGTAATCAGAGATCGACAATATTAAGCAACAACTCGGAAAAGAACCTTTTCCTCGGCCAGATCGAAAACAAGATAAAGTTGCAGAAACAGGCTATCATTGAGAATGTTACAAATAATCTCAATACTGTTAACCTTACTCAGAATGAGCTAAATTACAGGGCTGATAAACTATCAGGTGAGATATCGAGGCTTCCGAGAACTGAACTTAATATGGTCAGCATGCAGAGGAAGTTCAATCTGAGCAATGATATTTATACATTCCTGCTTCAGAAGCGTTCAGAGGCAGCAATAACAATGGCTTCCAATATCCCGGATTATGAGATAATGGAACCTGCCCGTGAGGTTTCACTTACGGTGCTTTCGCCAAAAACCATGCTGAACTGGCTTATTGCCCTCTTTATTGCCTTTGTCGGACCAACTGTCTTTATATTGCTTAAAAATTATTTCAATGAAAAAGTGACCTCAATATCTGATGTCAGGGATCTGATTGACCGGCCGCTCTTTGGAATTATCTATAACAATTTATATAAGACCGAAACAGTTGTTTCGGATTATCCCGGATCATCAATTGCAGAGTCGTTCAGAAATGTAAGAAGCAACCTGTTCCTGAGGCTGCGGTCAGTTCATTCGAAAGTCATTCTGGTTACCTCATCCCAGCCCCGCGATGGAAAAAGTTTTGTGGCCTTCAACCTGGCATCATCTATTGCCTCTGTCGGCTATAAGACTATAATCATCGATTGCGACCTGCGCAAACCAACTCAGCATATTAAATTCAGGGAAGACAATAATTCAGGTCTCTCCAATTATATGGTTGATCATACTTCCAAAGATTCCATTATTCGAAATACCTTTATTAAAAACCTTGACTTCATTCCTGCCGGCCCTCTGCTGCCAAACCCATCGGAAATGATGGAATCGGGTATTCTTGATGATCTTATAACTTATCTGAGGGAAAAATACGAATACATTATAATTGATACCACACCTGTCGGAATAATTGCAGATGCCACTCTTCTGATGAAACATGCTTCCCAGATTCTTCTGGTATGCAGGGATAACTATACCAGGAAAGATGTTTTAACTGATGTGGTAAATAACTTTATAACAAACAAGTTTACAAACTTCGACATAATATATAATGATCTGGATCTGAAAAGAAGCCAGTATGGAGCATATACCAGTTATTATCACAAGAGCTGAAACACCGGACTTTATTTTATACAAACTTTTCTATGGAGCAAGATACTTTAACAATCAGGCAGAAAGTCAATCAGTATGTAATAGAACACACTTTTGCTGACAAACATAAAATTCATGATGATTCATTAATCTTTAAAGAAGGATACTTTGATTCAATGGGATTTATATTATTAATAACGTTCATCGAGGAAGAATTCGGCATCAGCGTAGGTGATGCCGATCTTATCGAGGAAAATTTTGAGTCCATAAATGCCATTGCATCTTATGTTTTAAGAAAGAAGTCCGAACAATAAACAAAATCACTAATTAACTGACCTGCCAATAATGTGCGGTATAGCCGGAATTTATAACAGCACGGAAATTTCAGATAATCCGGATGATCTGTTGAAGAGGATGCTTGCACGCATTCAGTACCGTGGCCCTGATGAAAACGGAATTTACATTAATAAACGCGTTGCATTGGGCAGCGTGCGTCTCAGTATAATTGATATCCGGTCAGGGCAGCAACCCCTGTCGACACCTGATGGCAAATACTGGATTGTATTCAACGGTGAAATTTTCAATTATATAGAACTAAAAACTGATTTAATAAATCTTGGATACTCATTCAGAACAGAGAGCGACACCGAGGTACTGCTCTTTTCATACCTCGAGTATGGAGCTGAATGCCTGAATAAGCTAAATGGCCAGTTTGTGTTTGCGATATGGAACAATGAGAAAAAAGATTTGTTTATTGCACGCGACAGGGTAGGTATTCGTCCGCTGTTCTACTCCATGGTGAAAAGATCATTTGTGTTTGGATCGGAGATAAAGACACTGTTTGAACATCCTGATATTCAGGCTGAAATTGACCCGGTCTCCCTGTCCCAGGTTTTTACATTCTGGTCTACCCTGACTCCCAGAACCATTTTTAAAGGGATCTTTGAGTTACCTCCGGGTCATTATATAAGAATATCCGGTAGAAAAACTGAAATAAAACCGTTCTGGTCTCTGAAATTCCCGGTTGACCATGAAGCCTGTTTCAAAGGATCAATCGGTGATGCAGCTTCCGAACTTGAGATGTTACTTGACTGATGCTGTCAGAATAAGGCTCAGAGCCGATGTACAGGTTGCCGCATACCTCAGCGGGGGACTTGATTCCAGTGCAACCACCGCCCTTATAAAAAAGATTGCGCCTGAAACATTGCAAACCTTCTCAATTGGTTTCGAGGACAGCGAGTTTGATGAAACACCTTATCAGCAGGAAGTTTCAAAATACCTTGGTACAAGGCACACTGCCTTTACCTGCACCCATCAGGATATAGGCAACTCTTTCCCTGAGGTTGTATGGCATTCTGAAATACCGATATTGCGTACTGCACCGGTACCCATGTATTGCCTTTCAAAAAAGGTAAGGGAAAATAACATCAAGGTTGTGATTACCGGTGAGGGAGCTGATGAAATGCTGGCCGGCTATGATATCTTCAAGGAAGGTATTATACGTGAATTCTGGTCGCGTGAACCCGATTCAAAATACAGGCCCTTGCTGCTGCAGAAACTATATCCCTACCTGGCGCAATTCCAGGAAAGAATAAAAACATGCTGAAATTCTTTTTTGGCTATCAGCTCCAGGATACAGCATCTCCTTTTTATTCACATATATTGAGATGGAAAAATACATCCAATATCCAGAATTTCTTCTCAGATGATATTAAATCTACCCTGAATGGTTATGATCAGTATGATGAAGTGACAAAAGATGCTTCCTGATGGCTTTGATCAGTATGACCGTCTGAGCAAAGCGCAATGGCTTGAATCAGTAATATTTATGTCGAGTTACCTGCTTTCGTCTCAGGGTGACCGTGTTTCAATGGCCAATTCCGTTGAAGGACGTTATCCGTTTCTCGATTACAGGGTTATTGAATTTGCAGCCACACTTGCCATCCTGATTATAAGACTGCATGGGCTGAATGAAAAATTCATCCTTAAAAGAATGATGAATAACCGTCTGCCTGAAAGTGTTCTGAAACGGCCCAAACAGGCCTACAGGGCTCCCATCGCAAAAAGTTTTCTCTCATCTCCTGCGAGAGAATATGTGATGGATCTGTTATCAGAAAAGGATATTAACCAAAACCGGATTATTCTCTTATCACTGCGGTTCAGAAACTGCTTCAGAAAATCTCAACAGGCGATATGGTTACCGAAATAGAAAATATGGCTCTGGCAGGAACTATCTCAGCTCAGCTCATTATATCATCAATATATTCTGAAGGATAATTTCAGGCCATCAGTAAAACCTCTGAGTAATTGCCGTATAATTCATGAACAAAATCCACTTTACCTCTGATGAAAATTTAAATCAATTATGAAGAACAATGATAAAAGGCCCTTTAGTAAAGATATTCTGATTATTAATGACATAGAAGCTGAATGCAACAGAATTGTCTCCAGGTATCAGGGAGAATATTTTACAACGTCTGAACAGACGCGGAGGAGTAATCGGCATTTCAGGCGGTATTGATTCTGCTGTTACCATGGTTCTTGCTGCAAAGGCTGCTGGGACCTGAAAATGTTCTTGGCAATAATGCTGCCTGAAAAGGATTCAAGCAGTGACAGTGCCATTTTTGCACAGAGACTGGCTGATAAATTTGGCGTAAAAGCAATTACAGAAGATATTACCGGTGCACTGCAGGGTTTTGGATGTTACGAGCGGCGTGATGAGGCTGTGAAGAGAGTCATTCCACAATATGATCCCTCTCATCACAAAATGAAAATTGGCATCAAAAGCGCAGGACTTTTCACCAACCTTCCTCCGCTTTTTTCAGTTACAATTGTTGACAGTAATGGAAATGAACAATCTCAGAGATTGCCTTCAACTGAATTCATGCAGATTGAAGCTGCTTCAAATTTCAAACAGCGCTGCCGCATGTCTATGCTGTATTATCATGCCGAACGTCTGCATTATGCAGTTATCGGCACTCCAAACAAACATGAAGTGGAACAGGGATTTTTTGTCAAATATGGAGACGGAGGTGCAGATATTATGCCAATCGCTCATCTGTATAAGACCCAGGTTTACCAGTTGGCCAGATACCTTGGATGTACCGCAGGAAATTATTGACCGGACACCAACAACGGATACCTATTCAGCAGAACAGACACAGGAAGAGTTCTTCTATCAGCTGCCTTTCCATCAAATGGACTTGCTATGGTATGCTTTTAAAAATAATTATGATCCGGAGGAAGTTGGGAATGTCATGGAAAGGACTGCTGATGAAGTGAGAAAAGTGTTTGCGGGATTTGAACGTAAAATAAAAACAACCGAATACCTCCGAATGCCGCCTATAAACAATTAATCTTTATTACAGACAATGATTACCATACCACAGCGAGTACTTGGAGAGGCACTGTTATTTTCTGCCGGAAAATACCCTTCAAAAACAGCAATAATCATTAAATCAAGGGAATATACCTATTCCAGTCTCAATGAAAATGCAGAAAAGCTTGCCGGTCACCTGGTTCATTCCGGAATTAAAAAGGGTGACAGGGTAGCAGTGTATATGAATAACTCATGGGAATGCATAGTTGCAATTTACGGCATTACATTATCAGGTGCTGCATTCCTTGTAATAAATCCCCAGACAAAGGCCGATAAGCTCCAGTACATTTTGAATGACAGCGGGGCAAAAATTTTAATATCAGAGAGTATACTTAACAATGAACTATTGCAGGCCTTGCCCGGAGCAGTAACTATTCAGCGAAATCATTGTTGCCGGCAACACTGACAGAATAACGGTATTATCTGGTATCATATTAACAGGTTATGAAGAAATAGTTGCAGGGAACAGTACTCCTGAAATCCTGCCGAAGATCATTCCAAATGACCTGGCTGCTTTAATATACACTTCCGGAAGCACAGGATTTCCAAAAGGAGTAATGATGACCCATCAATCGATGGTATTTGCTTCATGGAGCCTTATTGAATATCTCAGGCTGTCTGAAGAAGACCGAATAATACTGCTTTTACCGCTGGCATTTGATTATGGATTATATCAGCTGCTGATGGCAGTAACCATTGGAGGATCATTGATTGTTGAACAATCATTTACATTCCAGGCATCGGTCTACAAACAGATGGAAATGTATAAACCAACTGTTTTCCCCGGTGTACCTACGATTTATGCAATGATGATCGCAACAAATAAGAAGACAGGGATATCATTTGATTGCATTAAAAAGATAACCAATACAGCCGCCGCCTTGCCACCGGAATTCATTCCTGATCTGAAGAAAATATTTCCGGGGGCATTAATTTTTAAAATGTACGGATTAACCGAATGCAAAAGGGTCTGTTACCTTGAACCTGAATTAATTGATATAAAAACAGGATCGGTAGGTAAAGCCATCCCCGGAACCGAACTATTTTTATTGTCGCCCGAAGGCAAGCCCGTTCCCCCTGGTGAAAAAGGCATTTTGCATATACGCGGTCCGCATGTTATGCTTGGGTACTGGAATAAGGATGACCTCAGCAGGGAAATGCTGAAACAGGGAACTCTTCCGGGAGAAAGAATATTATGTTCGAACGACTGGTTTAAAATGGACGAAGAGGGATTTTTATATTTTCTTGGCAGAAATGATGATATAATAAAAACAAGGGGTGAAAAAGTCAGTCCGGTTGAAGTTGAAAATGTCATCTATAAAATAGAAGGAATCAGGGAAGTTGCGGTGATCGGGATCCCTGATGAAATAATGGGAGAAGCAATAATTGCCTTTGTCACAACTCATGAGCAGTCCGGGAGGGATGAAAAGGAAATTCTCAAAGAATGCATGACAAGGCTTGAATTGTTCATGGTTCCTCAGCGGGTGGTCTTTATCGATGAGATGCCAAGAAGTTCAAACAGCAAAATTGATAAGAAGCACCTGAAAAAAATGTACCTCGAAAATGAACAAAGCTGAACTGTTTAATAAAATCAGTGATGATTTAAAAGATAAAATTCATTTCCTTGATGATAAACCTGAAGAGACAGTTGAAACAACGCTCAAGGCATTATGGCTTACAGCTGCCGGATTACCTGTTTCAGCAGAGAGATCGCTTAAGATTTCAATTCCTGACCTCACAGAAGAACAGGTTAGTATTTTATATAAACTTATAGATCAAAGACTTAACAATACACCCCTTGCTCACATAACAAAACGACAGAGTTTTATGGGCATTGAACTGCTCTCCGATAAAAGAGCACTGATACCACGCAAGGAAACTGAAATACTGGGGAAAAAGGCACTGGAACTGGCAAATAAGCTTTCCGCTGCCAGGGGGAAAATAAAAATAATTGATGTCTGCTGCGGCTCAGGAAATCTTGGACTGGCAGTCGCCAGCTTCAATCAGGATTGTACTGTTTATGCTACAGATCTGTCACAGGAAGCAGTTGATCTCACTCAGGATAATATCAGTTTTTTAAATTTGGAAAATCGGATGTATGTGAAACAAGGAGATCTGCTGGGAGCATTTGAGACTGATGAGTTTTATGGAAAAATTGACCTTATCATCTGCAATCCGCCTTATATCCTAAGCTCAAAAGTCCTGAAGATGGATACAGAAATTAGTTCAAATGAGCCGGTACTGGCATTTGATGGCGGCATGCTTGGAATAAAAATTATTCAAAAGTTAATTTCAGAAGCGCCTAAATTCCTTAAAAGCGAAGGTTGGCTGGTTTTTGAAGTTGGAGCCGGCCAGGGTGAATTCATTATTAAGCTTTGTGAGAAGACAATGTCCTACAAGGATATACAGCCTGTCACCGACACTGCGGGCCATATAAGGGTGATAGCAGCACGTAAAACATGTTAAGACAGAGAGATTTTTTATTCTTTCCTTAACCTGGAGAACCTTATCCCCAGGGTAACCTGGTGACTGCCAAATGTACTGACCGGTGCATTTATACTGAGATTACTGCTCAGGTTATATGAATAATTGAGAATCAATCCATGATAGACCTCCCCTCCCAGCCCAATACCGAATATTCCGCCAGTTCTTACAAGAGCTGTTGCCCAGAACATTTCATTCCACTTTATTTCTCCTGATACATCCAACTGGGAAGGAACATCCTGACCTCCTCTGAATATAATCATTGGTTTCAGGGCCCACCTGTCATCCAGTCTGAACAAATATGAGGTATGCAGAAGATAGTTCTTAAAGGGCTTATAAGTCATATCACTATTTTTATAGTGCACTGTTCCGAACATGATGTTTGAAAAAAGAATCCCGGCTTCAATCTGATTATGTCTGTATAACGCACTAACATCGGTGGCAAACTTCAATTTTGATTTCTGATTGCCGTACAGCAGCACAAGATCCTGAACGTATGCAGGATCATTGTAATACTTGGTAAGGTCTATGGAATTACGGTAAACTCCCAGCGAAAGACCAAAATTGATCTTGTGTTCCTTCATTATATCTACTTCATACGTATATGTTCCAAGAACAAGTGTCTGTTTGAAAATATCCGTTTTGTCGTAAATAAACTTTCCACCCAGACCAACTTTATTTCTGAGCCTGTCGCTGTAGCTAAGCTGGTAAGTTCTTGGTCCTCCCTCTATTCCGGTCCAGTCTGAACGGTAGTCCATAAAGAGGGTGCCTTTACTATGCACTCCGGCATAAGAAGGAGACATGCTGAATGGATTCAGGTAATATGCCTCCATGAATGGAAACTGTTGCCCATTCGCCACTGCCGGAATAAAAAATATGAATATTATAAAAATCTTTTTCATCTTCTGAATTTATGCATTCCCGGTTACGATCATCTTACAATATTGACCACCCCTTTTATATATCCCATGTTTTCTGATTTTATTATGTAATAGTATGATGCCGACGGAAGAGGATTGCCATTCCAGGTTCCGTCCCAATCGTTGTTATAATTATCAGAATCATAAACAGGTTGTCCGAACCGGTTATAAACCGTCACTTCGATTTTGCCGTAATCCTCAAGGTTCGGAATATACCAGTAATCATTCATTCCATCTGCATTGGGAGTGAATAGTGAACTTATATTGTCAAAGGTTGGAAGTGCATCTATTGTTTGTGATACATCCGGAGCGGGATTATGATTTTGGTCTCCCTCCTGCACGGCTGTAACAATCAGGTGGCCGTCTGTAATGATCTTCAGCACATTGCCACTCAGACTTGCTTTATAAGGATCTGACAATCTGAACTCAACGGGAAGACCGCTGGATGCCGATGCATTGACAATAACCTCCTGGGTCATCCGGAGAGAAGCAGGCAACTGGTCAAAATCGATAATCTGGTCTATCTTGTTTACAGTGAAAGTCCCTTTAACATATACAATGTCATATGCATTATCTGCTGCTCCTGAAACGGTAATATCATATTCGCCGGCATCTGAATCTGTCTGAACATCAGTTTCTGCCACAGGCAGCTGATCCAGTACATTCTTATCCTGCCCCGGGATGAAGCCGGAATAGGTAACAGTGAGTTCCGGATTTGATTCGCCATGGACTTTGGATTTGTTATCTGCTGATATAGTCAGTGGAGCCTTCCGGACCTCAAGGCTGCCATTCTCAAGCCTGAAGGCATATTTATCATCAGATCCTCCCGAAAGAGTAACGGGATATATACCAGGAACACTGCCAGCTCCGGCAACAGTCGCAATTGTGGGAAGCACATCAAGCACTGATGCATTATCGCCATTCATAAATCCTGAATAGGTTATCGTAAAGGGCGGATTATCAGATCCGTATATTTTAGTTTTGTTATCAGCGCGTGCAGTTACAATTTGTTTGCCTACGCTCAGAATGCCATTAACATGCACAATGGTGTAATTGGGCATGGATCCTCCGGCTATCGTAATTGCATATTCTCCAATAGGAGCTGATTGCGGTGCCCCTGCGCTTGAGATAGTAAATGATGGAAGAATGTCTCCGGCCACCAGGCCGGTATAAGTGTATTCATTTCCCGTAAAAGTCAATGTTGTCAAATATGACTTGGATTGATCATTGGCAGTCACCGTCAGTGTCCTTGGAAGGATGCTGGCAGTTAATGATGGCAGTGACAGATTATAATTATAGGCATCTGCTCCGGTAATTGAGAAACCGGAAGTGGTAACTGATTTGCCTGTCCCGGTATTTCTATCTGAGAATGTACCTGAAGCGCTCCCGGAAATAAGGGTGACATTATCAGACCCGTATATTACAGAAAGGGATGCTCCTCCGGTGTTCAGAGTGGCAATGGCTGTACCGTCGTAAGTTTTATTGCTGGCAATGACACCGGATACTGTCAACGGTGCAACTGTGATATTTGCTGTTGCGGATGGCTGAGTTAATGTATAGTTGCCTCCATCTGTACCACCCAATGTAATCCCTGTGACTGTTACCGGTTTGTTTGCCCCAATGTTTTTATTGTCAAATGTTCCTATAGCGCCTGTGAAGACAAGGGTAACGGCATCTTCGCTTAAAACACCTGTCAGACTGGCACTTGATCCGTTCAGAGTGGTAGTTGCTGATCCGTTATAAACTTTGCTGTTTGCAATGACACCTGATACAGTCAGTGCAACAGGTGTGATAGTGGCAGTCAGAGTTGGCTGTGTCAAAGTGTAATTTGCAGCATCGGCACCACTCAGACTAAACCCTGTTGTGGTTACCGTTTTGGCTGTTCCGACATTCTTATTTACAAAAGCACCCGAAGCGCCGGTTGTGACCAGAGTTGCAACATCTCCTGAGATAACGCCTGCCAGGGTTGCGCTGCCTGTACTGATCGTTGCAGCAGTGGTGGCGTTGTAGACCTTATTGCTGACAGTAACGCCTGATATGGTAAGCGGGGCTGGTGTAATATTTGCGGTTGCCGAAGGCTGGGTCAGCGTGTAATTGCCTGAGTCGGTTCCTCCGATTGTAAAACCGGTTATTGTAACTGTTTTGGAGTTACCGGCACTTTCATTGGCAAAGGTCCCTGTGGCGCCTGTAGTGACAAGATTTACTACATCCCCTGGCACAACACCCACAAGGATGGCACTGCCGGTATTGAGTGTGGCAGCAATTGTCCCATTATATACTTTATTATTTGCTGTAACACCTGAAATTGTAAGAGCTGCAGGAGTAATATTTGCTGTTGTTGATGGTTGCGACAATGAATACTTGCCTGCATCAGCACCGCTCAGGGTAAATCCTGAAGTTGTTACTGTCTTGGAGGTACCCGTATTCTTGTTATTAAAGGTGCCTGTGGCTCCGGTTTTGACCAGAGTCACAGCATCGCCGGCAAGGACTCCGACAAGTGCTGCGGGTCCTGTATTGAGAGTGGCAGCAGTTGTCCCGTTATAAACCTTATTACTGGCTGTCAAACCTGTGACAGTAAGAGATATCCCGATTATACTGGCGGTCAGAGTTGGCTGCGTAAGGGTATAATTTCCTGAATCAGTGCCTATGATTGTAAAACCTGAGGTATATACAGTTTTTGCAGTTCCTGAAAAAACATTCTCAAAGTTACCTGATGCGCCTGAGGTAACCAGGGTAACGGCATCACCTGAGATTGTGCCAACAAGGAGGGCACTTCCTGTATTAAGTGTTGCAGCAGTCGTTCCGTCATAAACTTTGTCGTTTGCGGTAACCCCTGTTATGCTAAGGCTGGCTCTTGTGATATTAGCCGTTAACGATGGCTGTGTCAGCGTGTAGTTCCCGCCATCAGTACCGCCTAAAGTGAACCCTGATACGGTAACTGTTTTGGAGGTGCCGACATTCTTGTTTGAGAAAGTTCCTGCAGCTGTGGTTTTTATAAGGACGACGAAATCGCCTGATAATACTCCCGAAAGAGCAGCGCTGCCGGTATTCAGTGTTGCGGCAGTTGTACGGTCATAAACCTTGCTGTTTGCCGAAACCCCTGTTATTGTAAGATTCACAGGAGTTATATTGGCATCGGTTGAAGGCTGTATTAAAGCATATTTGTCAGCATTGGCACCGGCTAATGTAAAACCGGATGTCATCACAGTTTTACCTGTTCCTACGTTCTTGTTTGTAAAGGATCCGATTGCACCTGTTGTAACAAGAGTAACATCATCCCCATCCAGGACTCCCACAAGGGTTGCACCGCTTGTATTTATAGCAGCCGTGGTTCTTCCGTCATACACCTTATTGCTGGCAGTCACACCTGATATTGTAAGTCCAATGCCCGTACTTATATATTTTACTTCAACAGACTGGACAGACGATGTCTCAAGTTTTACGTTAGTCTGCAAAACCAGATTTCCGCTTTTATTCTTTATCAGATAAGGATTGACCGCTCCATTAACATAAACATTCTCAATCGCTTTACTGTTATCAATATCAATCTCCATCGTAACGAGATCATACTGTCCAAAAGCCTGTTCGAACGTTTTGGAAACTGTTGAGGGAATGGCAAGCCTCGAGACATTAAAGGTAATGCTGGATGAACTTTCGTTGTAATCTGTCAGAATAAACCTGTCGCGCTGTAATATGTATTTTATAACAGTACCAATTGTGGCAACCCAGATATTTTTAGTGGCGGCATATGCAACATCTGTACTGAAGGTTGGATCTTCCTGATGCCAGACCATATTTAACCATTTCTTTTGCGTTACCGTTGCATCAATAACCGGTCTCAGATCTGCAGGGGGATAGGGTTCGTGCTCATGAGAGTTATAATTCTTTAAATTCATGAAATTCTCAGGAGTTGCATCCTCCAGCTCATTGAAATTATAGCCGCGTGAGCTCAGAAAATAAAGTGCAGCAACTGACTGCTCACGGTAATTTGAGTAACCGCAGGGCCAGGCAAAAGATATCAGATCATAGCATGGCTGTGGCGTTCCATTGCATATTGCTGCAATACTAGGTTCCATCTCAGTGTATTTTAACCTGCTCATCAGTTACAGAAACGCAGGGATGATTAATTGTATGCGAGCCAATCTCCATACCTGCATTATAATGATCTGTCAGATAGGCAGCGGCCGGTTCGTCCTGGAAAAAGTATGTCGCCTTGAAACCATATGATTGCAGTAAAGCGAATCCGGTTGGCCTGCTGTCGATGGATATGCTCATGGCTCCTTCATAACCGTCTCTCCAGGTGGTAACCGAGACGGGTACATCCGGATTAATAATTAAAGTTATTGAAACTACTACGGGAGGGGCTGTTGATTGTGCCGACTGGATGACAACATTTCCATTGTAAGTCCCATGAAGCAGGCTGGTTACATTTACACCGATTTTTAAAACACCCTCGGTAACACCTTCCGTCAAATCAGTTGTAATCCATGAAGCATTCTTCGAGATGGTCCAGTTCATAACTGTTCCGGCCGTTGTAAAAAGAAAAACCGATCGGAGTGTACTCGAATTATTTCCTTCTATTTCCCTGAAAACAATGGATGTGGGATAGGCACGCAGGTCATCTGCCACGAGAACAGAACCCTGATCATTGATTATCCATACTGCGGCAAGAATAATAAATAAGGGAAGAGATAATTTATTTCTTATTTCAGGTAGCATATTTAATGTCAGATTTCGGTAAAAGTATGCATAACGATTTTGTAAAAAACAACCTCTACAAAAATGAAATTAAATACTTTTCAACACTCCTCCCTTTATCAAATAATTAGGACACACTTGTCAATTTCCAGATCACTTTCACATACTTTTCACCAATTCGGTTAATCTGAGAGCGCATTTTTAAAAAAAAATAAAATTTGTTTGCATGGAATGAAGTTTCCTTGTAAACACTTGCCACCACTCTGGTGTTATAAACAAAATGAAGAGACTGTCATCCCGGTCAGGTAATAACAATCCTGAAATAACGTTAAGTTTTAATAAAGCATCAGTTTATCATAGCTTTTTGGCGATTAATCAAAATAAATCTGGAAAGTCTGAAAAAATGTCTTTATTTGCGATGTTAACACAGGTATTTTGTCTTTTTTGTTCAGTCAGAATCAGGTACATTTTTATGCGGAATGATCACTTTAAAGTATTACATATCAACTTGAAAAATCAATAATCACTAATCAATAAATGAAGGCCAGGATGAATAAATCAATTAATCTGTTAATGTCAGCATGCCTGATAACCGGAATACTAATAATCAACAGTTGCAAGAAAGACCCTTCACTGGCGATCCTTAAAACCAGCAATGTAACAGACATCACAATTAACTCCCTTACAAGCGGCGGTGAAATAACCAGCAGTGGTGGCGCTGATGTAACAGCCCGCGGAGTTTGCTACGGCACCACTCAAAATCCCACCACTGAAGGTTCTTTTACCGCTGATGGAAAAGGTTCCGGAAGCTATTCCAGTTCAATTACCGGACTGACTCCAAATACAAAATACTATATAAGGGCATATGCCACAAACAGTGCAGGCACTGCATACGGGAATGAAGTATCATCAACGACAACGGCTCTGGTAATACCTGTACTTACAACGGTTGCGATATCCGAAATTACTTATACCACGGCGACTTCAGGCGGAACAATTACTTCGGACGGAGGAGCGCCCATTACTGTAAAGGGAATTTGCTGGGCAGCACTTGCCAGTCCAACAACAAGTGATAATAAGACATCTGACGGGGCAGGCAGTAATAATTTCACCAGTTACCTTTCAGGACTGACACCCGGAACAACCTATTATGTGAGGTCTTATGCTACGAACAGTGTAGGAACTGCCTATGGCAACGAACAGGTTTTTACGGCAACGGCCCTTGGGGTACCTGCGGTTACAACAGAGGAGGTCGGTTCAGTTACATATACGACTGCCGCTTCCGGAGGTAACGTTACAGCTAACGGAGGAGCCAGTGTTACAGCACGTGGCGTTTGCTGGTCAACTTCTGCAAATCCGACAATAAATGACAGTAAGACAAGTGATGCCTCAGGCAACGGTCCTTTTATAAGCACACATGACTAATTTATTGCCGGGAACAACATACCATGTCCGTGCCTATGCAACCAACAGTGTTGGAACAGGGTATGGAAATGATTTGGTTTTCACCACAAATGCTGTCGGGCTTCGCTACTCTAACAACAAAAGCTATTACTTCAATCTCATATACATCAGCAGCTTCAGGAGGTGAAATAACTGATGCAGGCGGAGGAACCATAACTGCCAAGGGTGTTTGCTGGTCGACAACTGCAAATCCGACAATAACCAACAGCCATACTACAAATGGCACCGGAACTGCAGACTTCGCCAGCAATCTTACGTCACTGGTACAGGGAACCACCTATCATGTTAGGGCTTATGCAACAAACAGTGCCGGTACAGCCTATGGAAATGATATTACTTTTACAACATTATCCGTAGCGCTTGCCACACTTTCGACGACTGATCCTACCCTGGTTACTGCAACAACAGCCCGTTCCGGCGGAAATATAACCAATGCAGGCGGAGGAAATATATCTGCAAGGGGAGTTTGCTGGTCGACATCAGCAAATCCCACTGTTGACAACTCAAAAACTTCCAACGGGACAGGCACCGGCGCTTTCACAGCAGATATTACAGGTTTGCTCCCGGCAACATTATATCATGCCCGTGCCTATGCCACCAACGAAGCTGGTACCGCTTATGGAAATGACATAACATTTACAACAGTCACAGTAGTGCTTCCATCCGTTACATCCGCCTCTGTATCTGCAATTACTGCCTCTACAGCGAGCTCAGGGGGGAATGTCACCGATGCAGGTAACGGAACTATTTCTGCCAGAGGTGTCTGCTGGGCAACAACTTCAGGTCCGACAATCAGCGGCAGCCATACAACTGACGGCACCGGGACCGGTTCCTTTACAAGTGCCTTAACAGGACTTACCGGAAATACAACTTATTACATACGTGCCTATGCTACAAACAATGTAGGGACCAGCTATGGGGCTGAAACAACTTTTACAACATTTGCTGCTACCGATGCTGACGGAAACAATTATACATCTGTTACTCTCGGAACACAGACCTGGCTTGCTCAAAACCTGAAAACAACCAGATACCGTAATGGAGATGTTATTGGAACTACTGTTCCGATGAACCTTGATATAACGACTGAAATCTCACCAAAATATCAGTGGCCATGTGGCGGAAGCGAGAGTTATGTTGCCGAGTACGGGAGGTTCTATACATATTACGCGATTACTGACTCCAGGAATGTATGCCCCACAGGATGGCACATGCCAACAGATGCTGAGTGGGCAACATTAATAACATATCTCGGAGGTGCAAGTGTTGCCGGAGGGAAAATCAAGGAAGCAGGATTAACACACTGGCAAACCCCAAACACCGGTGCTACAAACGAAACTGGATTTACTGCACTTCCCGGAGGTTATCGCAGTATAGCCGGAGCCTTCGTAAGTCTTACAGTAACAGGCTATTTTTGGAGCACTACACAGAATCCTACTCCTGACTGGGCCTGGGGAGTGGGTCTGCACTATGATGATGCAATTCTGTTGCGTGGCGGATACTTCAAGAATGACGGGGCATCTGTCCGCTGTCTGAAAGACTAATGAGATATCTGGTTATTAAATATTTAGATTAAGTTAATATAACTTTCAGGCAGATATATTCAATAGATCACAAATATGAAAAATGGGTAAAATCCGTAAGGGGATTTTACCCATTTTCGTTTTGGTGTTTCACCTGCAGTACGCTTAAAAAGTGAAAGGTCAAATAAGCAGGCAATATCTTATCATCCGGGATCTATACCGAAATGTTTCCTTATCAGTCTTGTACATTCGCTGGCGGGAAGATTATTAGTCTTCACCAGGCCCGGGCTCTGACGATAAAGCAATTTCTGAACACTTGTTCTCATAACAATCTTCGCCGGATTGCCAACAATGACTGAATCATCAGGAAACTGCCCCCTTACAACACTTCCAGCACCAATGATGCAATTATTGCCAATTGTGGTACCCAACAGGATAATACAGTTGGTACCAATGAAAACATTGTTCCCGATTTTTATTCTGCCGAAAATACCTCCTCCGACCTCACGATTGAATACATGGACTGCTCCATCATGTGTAATAAAGATTGTCCCGGTGGTTATACGGACATTATCTCCTATTTCAACCAGATATGGTTCGGTTGAAAACGAGACAGTATGGACTTTACAGTTTTTACCAATCCTTACACCCTTCTTTCTCAGATAGTTATTCCTGGTCTCCTCCCCTGCCTTAAGCATCAGAAGTTTATAGATACTGTCAAATAGACTGATTATACTTCCTATCATATTCCTACTTTATAAATTATTCAGCAACGCCGTTTACAACATCAATAACAAACTTACTGAAAAGAGGAGAGATTCTTGCGGCAAAATCTTTGTCAGGATGAGAATTGGCAGGTCCGGCAGCGTAGTTATCAAGTAAATAAAGCCCGCCTTCGGTTTCATACTTATAAAAATCCCAGATGAAAATATTGTCGCCTTTCTGATCCCATTCCTCTGTAATCCATTTATGGAATTCCCGGGTCCGTTTAGCTTCATCTTCATGCAATTGATTCTTTATTAGCACTGCAGGTGACCATACAATAAACTTATTATCCGGAAACTCATGCATCTTATTCTTCAGTGCGTTGTACTGCAATTTGTAGTTTTCCAGCCTCCTGATGTTTGAATCAATATCAGGGGTGCCTGTATCTTCAAGGATTTTACTGACAGGATAACAATGTTTGAAGACTATTATATCGTACTTTTTTGTAAGGATCTCAAGTGTCGGTTCCTCCATATAAGGTATCTCTCCGGCATTCTTAACCCAGATATTATAATAATCATAGGGGTAATTCTTCCATCCATACGGGGTTTTTTTGGGGAAAACTCGCTCTTCAATCTGTAAGTCAGTACCATTCCGTTTATTATACTCCCGGAAATACTTTTCAACATCACTTCTCCCCGTCAGCTTATTTATGTACCTGTTAGTCCTACCGAGCCAGACACTTTTCCCTGTGCTGTGATGCAGAAAAATAATTTTCTTCATTGCCTTTTTTCCGGATAATAAGATAAAATGCAGGAATCTTTCAATTGTTATAAAATCGAAAATGGTCTTAACCGAATGCTAATACAATAAATTCTAAAACTTTAGGTTTATCAGAAATAACCTGATTACCTTATCTGTTGCACAAATATAATCAAACCGCTTTTAAATGATCGTGGTAAAAGAGAATAAATAAACATCCGATGTCGGTAATTCTAATATTTTGAAGGTTGGAAAATCAGATTTTTTTTATAGCTTTGGTATGAATTTTAAATAAACTAATATGATGAAAAGTAAAAAACTTCTAATTTTAGCATGTCTGATATTGGGAATAGCAGTAGTCGACAGCTGTAAAAAAGATGTATCGCTGCCGGTACTCACCACCAATAACGCTACAAGCATTACAATTAACTCTGTTACCAGCGGTGGGAATATCACCAGTAGCGGAGGCGCTGATGTCACAGCCCGAGGAGTTTGCTATGGCACTTCCCAAAACCCAACCACCGCCGATTCGCATACGACAGATGGTAAAGGGTCCGGAAGTTTTACAAGCAATATAACAGGATTAACTCCAAACACAATGTACTATATCCGGGCCTACGCAACCAATAGTGCCGGTACAGCCTATGGAAATCAGGTTTCGTTTACAACTACCGCACTGGTTGCACCTACCCTTACAACTGTGGCGGTATCCGGAATAACCTTAACAACAGCTACATCAGGCGGAACAATAAGTGCCGATGGCGGCGCTGCAATAACTGCCAAGGGTGTTTGCTGGTCAACAAGTGCAAATCCGACCACTGATAATTCGAAAACCTCAGACGGTACGGGAAGCGACAGTTATGCCAGTAGCCTTACAGCATTGACTCCGGGTACGCTCTACTATGTTCGTGCATTTGCCACAAATAGTGTAGGAACAGCTTATGGAAATGAGCTTACCTTTACAACTACTGCACTTGCAGCACCAACAGTCACAACAGCAGCTGTAGTTGGCAGCATCACTTTAACAACTGCCATTTCAGGTGGAGAAATTACAAATAACGGAGGAGCTGATGTTACAGCCCGTGGAGTATGCTGGTCAACTGCTGCAAACCCGACAATTACCGATCCTAAAACATCGGATGCTTCAGGAAGCGGCAGTTTCACGAGCAACATTACAAATCTGGTTCCGGGAACACTCTATCATGTACGTGCATATGCAGCCAATAGTGTCGGTACGGGTTATGGAGCCGATGTTACCTTTACCACACTGCCTGTAGGACTTGCAACATTAACAACTAAAGCTATTACAGCAGTTTCATACACAACAGCCACATCAGGAGGAGATATCTCTGATGCAGGCGGCGGAACCATCTCAGCAAAAGGTGTTTGCTGGGGTACTGCATCAGGCCCGACAGTAGCCGGCAGCCATACAACAGACGGAACCGGGATAGCCACTTTCAACAGCAGTCTTACTGCACTGCTCCCGGGAACAATCTACTATGTGCGTGCTTACGCAACCAACAGTGCAGGAGTTGCTTACGGAAATGAGCTCACATTTACAACAACTGCGATCAGCCTTGCCACCGTTACCACAACCAGTGTTTCCCTTATTACATCTACAACTGCCCGTTCAGGTGGTAGCATCTCCAGCGCAGGCGGAGGAGCCATTTCTGAAAAGGGAGTGTGCTGGTCAACATCGGCCAATCCGACAATTGCTGATGCTAAAACATCCAACGGAACCGGTACTGCAACATTTGTAAGCGATCTAACATCATTGACCAACGGAGAAACATACCACGTCCGCGCATATGCCACTAACGAGGCAGGTACTGCTTATGGAGCAGATCTCACATTTACAACCGTAACTGTCCTGATACCTGATGTTACAACTACTGCAATCTCAGCAGTTGCCGCTACTACTGCCACTTCAGGAGGAAATGTCACGGATGATAACAATGGAGATGTCACTGCAAGAGGTGTTTGCTGGGCAACAACTTCCAATCCTGTCGCAACCGGAAGCCATACAACCGATGGTACAGGTACAGGATCCTTTGCAAGCAGCATAACAGGACTTACACCAAATACAATCTACTATGTGAGAGCATATGCTACCAATAGTGCAGGAACCGGTTATGGTCCGGAACTTACCCTCACCACCTTTGCAGCAACTGATGCCGATGGAAACAATTACACTTCCATTGTTATCGGGACACAGACATGGCTTCTGCAGAATCTTAAAACAACCAAGTACCGCAACGGTGATCAGATTGAAACTACCACTCCGGCGAATCTTGATATTTCGGCAGAACCGGCACCCAAGTACCAGTGGGCAGTAGCAAATGATCCTGGTGCAGTACCAGTCTATGGCAGATTCTACACCTGGTATGCGGTAACTGACAGCCGTAATGTATGTCCGACAGGTTATCATGTTCCTTCTGATACAGAATGGACAACATTGACTACCTTCCTTGGTGGTGAAGCGGTAGCGGGAGGTAAGGTAAAAGAGACCGGTACAACACACTGGAACGATCCTAACACAGGTGCTACCAATGAATCCGGATTTACTGCCGTTGCCGGTGGTTACCGCAACTTCAACGGAGCATTTGTAAGCTTCGGAATAAGCTCACCATACTGGAGTGCTACCGAGAATCAGATTAATACTGCCTGGGGTTGGGGCCGCAGTCTTAACTACAGCCTTGAAACTATGGCCAGAATGGGATTCGATAAGCCGGACGGTTGTGTTGTCCGTTGCTTAAAGGACGCCAGATAATATTACAAAAACTCTGATAACTACAGGGTTACAAAAAAAAGCTGCTACGTAATGTAGCGGCTTTTTTTTGACCATTCAGGTCAATCTGCAAAAGACAGGACAGATTCAACTCTGGATATATTCCTCAATAATTTCTTTTGTCTCCTGGATATGTGATTTTGAGGATGCCCCGAACAATACAGATTCTATCTTAGGAAATTTCCCAAGGTATTCAATAGCTTCACGCGGGCGCAAGGCTCCGGCAGCCAATACCTGCATGGCTATCGGACGCAACTGTTTCTCAGTAAGATACTTTTCATAAATTTCTTTCCCTCCTGACATCCTGAATCCGATTTTATTTATGGAACTGCAAATAATAGGGTTCTCAATGCCTACTGAGTTAAGGGAATCAAGAAGCAGTGGCATATTCATTGTGATATATCCCGGTTCTGAATTGTACTTCTTGCGGATGTACGAATCGTATTCCTTAAAAACCTCCAGCATCTTAAGTCCGAGGATCATATCAACGAGGACATTCTGGATAAAAATGACGGGGGTTTTGATTCCTTTGAACATCTTCATTTCCGCATCAATAAATATCTCCATTAAACCGATAAAATCCTTCTGCAGCAACGCTACTCCCCCTTTGGTAAAGGTGCTGAAAAGATTGCCGGGAATATACTGTCTTACAGCTCCTATTATCCCGAGGTCGGTTACGGCGTTTGCATATTTGTGGGCATAGGGCATGCAAGGGAATATTTTGAAATCACTGAATTTCTCAGGATTTGCACGCATGTAGTCGCAGATATTTGCTATTCTGTCATGAGTGGTACACATAAAGGTATTTATCCCCAGTTCTCTTGCCTGATCAAGCACCCTGATAATTGAACTATCCTCTTTAAAACGGATAGCCTGTTCCCTTGATTTTTCATCTGACAAATGGCTTACAGCAAAAAACTGATTGTCGCCGAATAGTACTTTGTCCATTCTCATATCTTAATTTTTTGAATCTGAAATTAATAATTCGATAACCTTGTCAGTTAATAAGGCTTGCCTGAAAGAGTTGATCTCAGTCTGACTTTTCCTGAGTATACAATCGACAAAATTATCGATCTGTGCGCTATATTCTTCACCCCTGAGGTAAAAATTAACCGGAATGGCAAAATCGGTAATATATTTGATTGTCCAGCCTTTCGCCAGTCCTTCTTTTGTATTTGCCTCCTTCAGATAGATCTTTATTTCAGTCGCATCGCAGATGATTTTCCCTTTCTTGCCAATAACGGTCAGGGATGTGGACATTTTACGATATGTCTCATCACTCCAGTTCACTGATAAAATCCCGCTTAAGCCGTTCTGAAGTGTTAGCATCGAATAGACCATATCTTCAACCTGCTTCGAATAGATCTTTTTCAATTGCGAACCGCTTGCCTTCACAGGGACTCCTATGATCTCCTGTATAAGATTTATGACATGCGATGCATAATCAAACAGGCAACCGCCCCCCTCTCCGGGGTCAGACCGCCAGGTGCCGCCTTTCTCCTTAGTTACGACAGGACCATAAGCCTCTCCTGTAAAATGCACCAGCTCGCCCAGCACTGAAGAACTTAGCAGTCTTTTCAGCTCGCGGAAAGTCCCGATAAAATGATTGTGATAGCCAACCTGATTTATAAGATCTTTCTGACCGGCCAGAATCGCGAGTTCCTGTCCTTCGAAGGATGTCAGGCTAAACGGTTTTTCACAGAAAGTATGAATGCCCTTCTCAAGTGCATATCTGACCATTTTGTAATGAAATCTGGTTGGTGTGGCAATTACGACAAAGTCGAGGTTCTCTGTATCGATCATCCTGATATAGTCACTGTAGACATTGACTTTACTGAATTTTTTAAAGGCGTCAAGTACTATTGAGGATGTGTCACATACCGCAACCAGTTCGACGGAGGGATGAGGACTGACAATGGCTGCATGGGAAAGTCCCATTTTACCTAACCCTATTATTCCTGCTTTTAGTTTCATCTTTTACTGTTAATTGTTCATAAATATTATTTGTTTCAATCGCAATTTTATCCCAGTTGAATCTGGATGAAAGAATTTCGGTGAAATAGCGTTTTTTATTCCCGGATAACTTCTCAGTGATCCTGGATTTAAGATCCTCTTCATCTCCAACCCGGAAATAATCATCCTGATTCAGACCAATCTGAAGATTGGCAGGAATATCGCTTACCAGCACATCTATATTGTAGCTCATAGCTTCAAGCAGGGCAATCGGAAGACCCTCCTCGAACGAGGACATGATGAATAACTTCGCATGAGAAAATACCTGATTTAACTGCTCTCCTTTAATAAATCCTGTCAGAATCACATCATTTTCAACTGCAAGTGCTTTCAGTTTATCCGAGTAGTCTGTCGGATAATCAGTATCTCCTGCAAGAACCAGTTTATAATCCGTAATATTTGCTTTTCTGAAAGACTTTATCAGGTAGTCAAAGCCTTTCTCCTCTAAAAACCTCCCAACAGCAATTGCATACTTTTGCTTTTCCAGGCCCAGAGACTCCAGGTAATCAGATTTCACGGCCAGATCAGGAACGGAAACTCCGTTAAAAATGACCTTAAAATTATTAATATGGTATCTTTTGACCATTTCAGTTCTTATGACCTCCGAAATAAAGATGACATAATCAGAATTGCCAAGACTGATCTTTTCCGACAATGAAAGAAACTTCTTAGCAGCGAAATTCCATTTCTTCTGAGTATAACTTACATTATGATAAGTAAATACAACCTTTGCCCTTGATAAAGCGAGTAGTGGAATAAAGAAACCGGGCCCTGTATTATGATAATGGACAATATCATAGCGCTGAAACAGGGCATGCAGGGTCGAAATAAAGGAATGCAAAAAAGTCTCAAAAAACTTGCTCTTTGGAACGCTGAAATCCACAAATCTGATATTTGGAAAGTTTGCATTCCTGTTATCAGAATTTAAATATGGCTTCCTCCGGTATACCGTGATCTTATTCCCGGTATTATGCGCAATGCGGGTGTACAGCTCCATGCAATGAGTTTCAATGCCGCCCTGTACTCCAGGAAATCCCCTCGTTCCTATTACTCCTATCTTCATAAAAATGCACTCCGTTTTTCTTTGCCTTCCTGAAAGATGAATTCCGGGATTAATTTCATATAATTTTCGATAAGTTTATTTTCTGAAAACTCAGTTCCAATAATTGAATAGCTGTTCTTTCCAAATTCATTTCTTGCATTCTCATTGTTAACCAGGTAATCAAGTTTTTCAACGATCATCTTCTGATCCCTGCAAGGAACTATGAAACCATTGGATCCGTCCCTGACAAGGTACCTGCCATCTCCGGCATCTGTTGCCACAACCGGCAATCCTGCGACCATCGCTTCCATTATTGAGTTTGATAAGCCTTCAAAAAGAGATGTACTCAGATATATATCGCAAGATTTAAGTATTTCAGGGATACCGGCAGGATTAATCAGGAATTCTACACTATTATCCAGATCAAGGTCCCTGGCCAAAGATCTTATTTCAGCTTCCATCGGTCCATATCCGACAATATAGTATTTCAGTTCTTCTTCCGGATTTTTTTCTTTAAGTTTCTTAAAGGAGAGCAGGGCTGTATTGAAATCTTTTGATCTTACAAACCGGCAAACAGAAATAATTCTGATCTCTTGTCCCTGTTTGTTTCCTTTCTTCAGGGGAGGCACATGAATCGAATTATGTATTACATGAATTTTTTCCGGCCTGAATCCCTTATTCCCGAATTTAATTTTCGCAGAATAGTTATTGAATACTGTTAAGTCATTAAGATGGTTATGCACGAACCTTTCAAAAATGAATTTGTAGAAAGGGAATTGTTCCGTCCTGATTCCGCCAATAGTTTTGAGGTTCCTGTTGAATAATTTACTGATACCAGTGATAAAATTCGCTAAAGTAAGATACGACAATACAACAGAAATCCTTTCCTCCCTGATGATTTTAAGGAAATTAATGAATTTAAGCACGGGATTGCCGGAAAGTCCAATAAATTCAATGGAATTCTCTTCAATAAACAGCCGGTTTGCCGCATCAATCTGATCCCCGCACCAGCTGACTAAAAGAACTTTTTCAAATTTCCCCCTTAATAATTTCGCAAGAGTCAGAGCTTGCTTTTCAGCTCCCCCCTTTAATAGTGTTTTACAGAAGATTATAACAGAAGGCATGTATTATCGCAGGGATGAATTTAACAAAGCATGATTATACAATTCAAAAATAGCAATTTAATAAACAATTCAGATTCAAATCCCCTTTAAATTGGAATTCGCTTACGAAATGAATAAACATCAATTATAGTAAAGTCCCTGTCAAAATTCAGAGTGTGTGTTCCCCTCAGTTTTCCATCCCATAAAGGTTTAACCTCACTGATCAAAGATTCCTCATATTCATTTTCAGTCAATCTTGTAATATGGTTTATATTAAACCCTATTCCATATCTGCCGGCACAATTCTGAGAAGGACGGCAGATTTTTCCATCCTGAATGAAAAGTTTTCCGGCTGGTCTGGCTCTGCGTATGTCTGTTACAATAGGATTAAGAGGATGACTTTCCCACTTGCCGGAAAATATATCATCAGCAAAAAACAGGAATAGTTCTGCACTGCATCCCGATATGTTAGCCGTCTGGTCAACTGCTGTAAACAGCCACCACTTATTGTTGTGGAAAAATAATGTAGTATCGACAGCGGAGATATTTTCCATGATGTTCCTGTCAAATTCCCATTTATCCGGAAATTCGGTGCATTTATAAAGCTCAATAGTCCTGTTCTTACATGTCTCCGGGATCATGTAATACGTATTATCATTTTTAAAAATAAAAGGATAAGACATATGGTATGGCCTTTCAATAATTTTCTGTGAGCTAAGAAAATTACCTTTCCTGTCTAATTTTAAAACAGAGATATGGGCTCTGTCCTTTTTGTAAATAAATTCTTCCACAAATATGCAATATCTGTCATCTTCAGCAATGACGAAAGGATCTGCCCAGAAGATTCCCCGGGGAGACGATAATTTTTTAAAGCTCCCATATTGCGAGGAGTATAATTCAGCGCCGTCATTTATCTTAAATAACAGATCCCAGTTGAAGGCATCTGTAAAATACAGCTTCTTTATTATTCTTTTCAGTACAATCAGGGGATATCGGAAGAGGCTGCCGACTGCATCGGAAACAGAGGCTGGAGATACGGATATGTCTCCCCCGGCAGCTGAAAGGTAGAACCTATTTTTCAATTTTTCCAGATAATCTCCGCCGTATTTATATAAACCATTCATTATTCTGGGGGCAAACAAAGCTGACCTCCATGATAAGCTATTCCTGTTTATATTTATTGAATACTGGCAAGTCGATTCCCAGGAATCAGAAATGATATCTAATCCCTCTTTACCGGCAGCAAAAATACCCAGTCTGGAATTTGTGACAGGAACTTTTCTGATAACTTCCCAGAAACCTGTTTCAGGTAGGTTGTTCTCTTTGTATTTTTCAATAGAATATATCCATACGCCATATTTTGGCAATCTGACGATTTCCGGATGCAGTATTTGCGATCCGAATTTTATAAAGATATCCGGATTAATGTCTTTTATTGCAATTATCTCCCTGTCATTAAGAATACCGGAACTGACCTCGTTTACTGTATTGATCTCTAACTTCAGAATATCCTGAAAAAATCCGGCAGTATCTTTCTTCATTTTATAATCAGACCTGGTTTTAAATATAGCCCTGTCAGCTTTTTCAACCAGGTTAGTTATGAAATGTGCAATATTAATCTGTGCCCCCCCTGTTGAAGAAACTGGGCTATTTTTGATAACCAGCACAATTTCAGCATAATCTGAACTCTCAATATCCCTGAGTATCTGATATTCCCAGGAGGGAATAGAATAATCATTCAACAGTATTCCAATTTTCAGCTTTTCCTTCATATGGGAACTTATCAAAAGGGAGGATTTAATCAGAGTTGGTCTGCTGTTTTGATTACATGATCAGGAATTATTCCTGTCCCTTTTTTAATTCTGTCTGAAGATAGTTGCTGGATATATTCATCGATTGAGCGTGAAAATTCTTCTTCCAGATCAGATTTGCCCTCGTATCTTATCCATTTGCCATCATGATATTCATGCCAGAATTTAGCATAGTGAAGGGGATATGTTCCCATATTGATCACCTGAAATTCAAAAAGATGATATTCTTTACCATCGAATCCGACATCCATTCCAATAATCGGGAAGTCAATTTCAGCGACAAGTTTCTTAGCAAAATTCAGAAGACCTTCATAATCTTCTTCCGGAACATCATACGAAACCCCGCTTCCACTGGCTCTGAAATCATTATTCCTGACCTTCCTGTAACGGGCATAATACTTATTCCCAAAAACAAGGATCTTGCAATCACCGGGCAAACCATCAATAAATGTCTGTACTACAACGGATCTGCTGACAGGTGACGTATCATATTGTAAATATTTTGCTTTTGAGGGGTTAAAATGCTTTATTAATTTTTTTACAGTTTTTTTAGAATAGCCAATTAAATAATCCTTCATCCCGGTTGCAAGCAGCACATTCCCGGCCTTTTCAATATGTCTGTTAAATTCCTTTCTGTTCTTTGCCAAAAAAACGCCTTCACTGCCTGCACCGGCCGATTGTTTTATAACAACCGGGAATTTTGCATCATAACTTCTGGCATCCACCCATGAGCCATAACATTTGGTTTTAATGGTTTTTAAAGAGTTATCAGTAAACTTTAATCTCATCATCTCCATATATATTTTATTGTGATGAGCTTTTAACAACTCATGCTTTGGCAGTACGATAGCTCCATGTTTTTCGAGGAAATAAACCAGATCGTCAATATAATTTTTATAGAATGAACCCGGAGTTTCAGAGGTTTGATATAATATATAAACACCGCTATAATCTTTATCCAGGTCAAGTTCACTGAATTTGTAAACCTCAACCGAATAATCCCTCGAAAGAAAATATGTTTTTATTTTATCAATATCCATTGAAGTGAAATTCTTTAAATCAGCCATGGATATTAAAAACATTGAGTCTTCGTCAGTTAGTATTATGAGTCTTTTCATATCATTACTTTTTTCTTCTTCTGGTATTCAAATACCTTAAAAACAACTCTCTATGTGTTTCACATTCAATAAAATTCTGCAACATATTCAATTTGCGGGTAGAATATATCCGTCTGGTGATAATGCCGTTCAGCATCCTGTCAATCTTACCTGTTATCCGGCCCAATCCTGCAACAGCACCCAGGTAAAATAATCCGTTGGAGCTACAGAATTTTTCATATTCCCCTTCAATGAATCCGGCCCTGGTAATATTCTCCGAACGGGTGCGAAATTCACTCATTAAAGTTTCTGCGACATTTAAGTCCGGCATCTTAACACCGTTCCCATTCTTACTTACCGGAATGAAATCAACTGACATCTCACTCCCGAATTCAGCTTTAACAAGAAGAGCGGAATTCCAGTATTCATTATTCTGGCGGTCAAAGAGAAAATTGCCTTGTCCATAGACAATTGTACTGCCCGAATATTTTTCAAAAGCTCCGATACAGTGGCTGTGCTGACATACGATAAGGTCAGCTCCTTTATCAGCCATTTTCCTGCATACTTTCCGGAGTCCGGGAGACGGGTAGCGGTAATGCTCCTTGCCTCCGTGATGCAATACTATCACATAGCTGCATTCCGATTTCAGACTGGCAATATGGTCCAGGCTTTCAAGGGGATCGAAAGGATTTGCACCTGCGCTTGTTTCCCCCGCTATTGAAAATTCATTTTCCGCGCATGCATAAATACCTATTTTTACTCCATCTTTTTCTATTATATACGGCCTGGTCGCCTCTGCAAGATCCTTTCCTGCGCCAACATAACTTATATTGTGTTCCGACAATTGTTCCATTGTGCCGAGCAGGCCCTGCTCATCATGATCCATTATGTGGTTATTAGCCATACCGAATATTACCGGATCAAGCAATCTGAATCCATTTACTGTAGAAGACGGAGCAATCAGATTTGGTCCGTCTTTGCTAATAGGCTGTTCCCTATCGGTTAATGGCACCTCCAGGTTAAAAATCCTGTAATCTGCGGCATTTATCAGGGAGAGCAGCGTGGGATCAATCAAGGCATCCAGGTTTCCTTCACTGAAGAAAGAATAGTTTGTCTGTGATGGGGCCAGGTCAGCTCCTACTAAAATTGTTATTGGTTTCATTGAAATAGTTTTTTGTTTAAATTCTGTCAACTGCATGAATGTGGTTATGAACAGCCCGGGAGAACTCTTCTTCAAGGTTGGACAACCCTTCAAATTTAATCCACTTGCCATCAATGAATTCATGCCAGTATTTTGATCTGTGGAGAGCAGAAGTACCGATATGGATCACCTGAAACTCAATCAAGTGATACGCATTTCCATCGAAACCTATATCCAATCCGATGACCGGAAAATCTACCTCTAAAGTAAGCCTCCTTGCAAAATTCAATATTCCTTCATGGTCCTTTTCAGGGACAGGGAAAAAACTTCCGCTTCCGCTTGCCCTGAAATCATTTTCCCTGTTCTTTCTGAACATCATGTAATACTTTCCTCCGAAATACAATACTTTATAATCGCCGCTTAAGCCCGGAATGAAAGCCTGGATTACCAGTGAGGAGCTTACCGGCGCAATATCATATTTAATAAATTTTGATTTTCTTCTGTCAAAATATATTAAGATCTTCTTGATCATTCTCTTTATATAAAAAGCAAAAAGGCCTCTCATACTTTCTGCTAATACTAATTGGCCGGCCTTTTTAACCTTCCGTCTGAATTCCTTTCTGTTCCTTGCCAGGTATACCCCTGCGCCGCCGGAACTTGAAGCCTGTTTTATTACAACGGGAAAGCCGTTATCATAATTCCCGGCATCAACCCACGATCCGTAACACCAGCATTTTACTGATTTGAGTGACTCGTCACCAAACCCTAAACGCATGAATTCCATAAAGATTTTGTTGTGATGAGCTTTCAGCAACTTATGGTCAGGTAACATTACTGCACCTTTTTTTTCCAGGAAATACACCAGGTCCTCAATATATCTTTTATAAAAGGCGCCAGGTGCCTCGGAAGTCTGATATAAAAAGCAAACATCTTTGTAATCCAGATTTATATCAAGTTCACTGAACTTCAATACATCTACAGTATAATTCCTTGAAATGAAATATGCTTTTATTTTCTCAATATCCATCGATGTAAAATTCCTGAAATTCGACTTTGATATTAAAAACTCCGAATCCGCGTCTGTTAATATTATGAGTTTATTCATCAAATTTTCCATTAAATCTGCGAAAATAGGGCATTATGGTGATTAATTCATATACTTTCCAGTGCTTACATATTCAAAAATTGATCTGGAGAACTCTTCCTCCAGATCCGAAACACCATCGCATTTTATCCATTTTCCATCATGAAATTCATGCCAGTATTTTGATCTTTGAAGCGGGGGGGTTCCCAGATGAATAACCTGGAATTCCAGAAGATGATAATCTCTTCCATCAAATGCAATATCCATTCCAAAAATCGGAAAATCAATCTCGTCCGTTATTTTTCTGGCAAAGATAAGCAACCCTTCGTGTTCATCGAGCGGTACATCGTAAAACTTTCCGCTTCCACTGGCCCTGAAATCATTTTCCCTGTTTTGCCTGTAAAGGGTATAATACTTATTCCCAAAGATCAAGACCTTGTAATCTCCATGCAATCCCTCTATAAATGGCTGAACTACAATCGGGGTGCTGACAGGCGCTGTATTAAACTCGAGAAATTTTGATTTTGAGGGATAAAACAATTTAATTATTTTTTTTACTGAGATTTTTAAGCTGTAGACAAAAACTCCAAAAAAAGTCTGAGCAACCAACACCCTGCCTGTTTTTTTAACAAGCCTGTCATACTCGTTTTTATTCCTGGCGAGAGAAACACCGGCACCTCCGGAACTCGATGAATGCTTTATTACTGCCGGAAAAGACAAGTTGTAATTCATGGCATCAATCCAGGAACCATAGCACATGCTTTTAATTGATTTCAATGAAGTATCAGTAAAGGTCTGGCGCATCATTTCCATGAATATTTTATTGTGATGTGCTTTCAGCAATTCATGGTTTGGCAATACAATTGCTCCCCTGTGCTCAAGGAAATAGACCAGATCTTCAATGTACCGCTTGTAAAATGTGCCGGGAGCTTCAGAAGTCTGATAAATAATGCAAACGCCCCTATAGTCAACACTCAAATCCAGCATACTGAACCTTTGCACTTCCACATGGTAATCTCTTTCAGCGAAATAGTTTTTTATTTTATCAATATCCATCGAAACATAATTCCTCAGATCAGGAATGGATATTAAAAACTGCATACTCTCGTCCGTTAAAATAATTAGCCTCTTCATTAAGGTCGACTGATTTTTGAAATACTGAAATTCATTAAAAATTATTCTTACTGAGAAGCTTTTAAATTAGTCCCTATTTAACCCCCTCTAATTAACAGGTTTGGCAACAATAGTGTTCATGGCATTAGTCTGATTCGAGAAAAGCGATCATTCTTTTTACCGAGTTTTTATATTCCAGAAGCTCATATGCCCTGGTATAGCCCTGACTGGAGATTGTCTCCAGTTCCTTACTGTTTTCAATCATCCATTTTATTTTTTGGGCTATTTCCCCTGTGTTTCCGCATTCAGCCATTACAATGTCTCTGCCATCTGTAAAATACTCACCCATATCTCCAAAATTTGTTGCAAGTACAGGTCGCCCGGTGGCAAAGTATTCTCCGAGTTTAGTAGGGAATCCTGCTTTTGTCTGAAGGGTGGAAGGGCGTGTGATGGCAAGAATCCTGCATTCGGACAGATAATGTTTCACCATTGACATCTCAACAAGTCCGGTAAAAGATACCTTCTCCGAAATGCCAAGCTTTTCACACGCTTCCTTCAGTGAGGGTATAAGGCTTCTGCCAAATGTTGAATCTCCAATTACAAGCAGGCTGATATTCAGATCCTCATTTTTAAGCAGGCTTATTGCCTTGAACAAATCGTGCAATCCATCTTTCAGGTAGGGTGCGCCGCTATATCCGAATGTATACTTTATAGTGGTATCATCAGGTTTCCAGAAATCGAAATCAGTAAGATTCGGCTGAACCATGATCTTATTGGCATCATGCCCCAGATTCACATAAAAGTCCCGCAAATAAAGGCTGAAAACCAGCAGCTTATCAGATTCTGTATTCAGGTGTTTATAGTTATAATTATATGCCAGTCTTTTTATATGCCCGAATAATGACTTGCTGAACTCAGATTTATCAATGATCTCAGCAACAAATTTTACTACTTTTATCCTGAATATCCAGGAATAGATCAGGATAGGGATATTATACTGCAATTCGCTGTTGAAGATCAGAAATTTATATGACCCCCGTTTCCCGATTAAGGAGAACAGATAAATTAAAATGTGGCACAGGCTGACCAGCTCTTCAAATATTTTCAGAAATGCATTATCCGGCCGCTGTTTAAAACCCAAATATCTGAAAGGTATTCCCTGATCAGTAATTCCTTTCTTCGGACCCGTATATTTGTAATTCCCAAATGCATGTCCCTTTAGCAGAATTACGTCTACCGAGCATCCATTCGATTTGAGTCCACGGCAGAAAAGATTCAGGTAAGTTGCCCCTGCCCCACCTGTGGGGAAATTCATCGAGGTGATCAGAATATAATTTGGTTTCACTGTATCCCGTTCCATAAGTTAGATAATCTGGTATTTCCTGATATTAATTTCAATACACGCCATGAGGTATTCTCAATTTCATAGTCTGCCGCAATCTGATTATAGCCTGTTCCATCCCGGAATTCATTGATAACGATCCTGATGGCATTGATCACTATGTCCGGATCAAAGCCTGTCAGTATTATAGTCCCGGCATCCTGCGCTTCAGGGCGCTCCATAGACTGGCGCAATGAGATAGCCGGAAAGTTAAGGATAGACGATTCCTCGCTTATTGTTCCTGAATCTGAAATGGCACAAAGGGCGTTCATCTGTAAATGTATATAATCGATAAAACCGAAAGGTTTTAAAAATCTAATAAGAGGATCTTTTTCCATCCCGGTGATCATTTCCAGCCTTTTCCGTGTTCTGGGGTGGGTAGAAACTATTACTGGCAGTTTATAATCTTCGGCCAGCCTGTTTAAAATGAATAGTATCTTGTCCAGATTATCTTTATTATCTACATTTTCTTCCCTGTGGGTGGAAACAATAAAATATTTCCCCTTTTCAAGGGAAAGGCTTCCGAGTACTTTTGACTTCAGTATTTCAGGCATATAGTGCATCAGTACCTCTTTCATCGGACTTCCGGTCAGATATATTCTCCTCTGGGGCAAACCTTCTGAAATCAGGTGCCGCCGGGCATGTTCGGTATAAACAAGGTTGAAATCGGCAATATGGTCTATGATCCGCCGGTTAATTTCTTCAGGAACATTAAAATCGAAACAACGGTTTCCTGCCTCCATGTGAAACACCGGGATGTGGAGACGCTTGGCCATGTATGCCGCGAGACATGAATTGGTATCTCCCAGCACAAGAACGGCATCTGGTTTCACCTTCCGCAAAACCTCACCTGACTTTCGGATTATGTCACCCACGGATGCTTCTAAAGATGATGTGTCAACACCAAGAAAATAATCTGGCTTGCGAATCTCAAGATCCCTGAAGAATATTTCATTCAGCTCATAATCATAATTTTGTCCTGTATGCACAATAACCTGGTCGAGATGTTCATCTAGCCTGGCCATCGTGCGTGAAAGCCTGATTATTTCGGGCCTGGTCCCGATAAATGTCATTACTTTAAGTTTGCTCATAAAGTTGAGTTTAACGTTTTACGTTTTTTGCTGAGCATTGGTTTAATAGTTCCCTCATATGCGGTTTTTACTGCAATTTTCATTCAGACATTTTCAAAAAATGTATCCGGATTATCGGGGTTGAATAATTCATTTATCCAGAAAAGAGTAATTAACTCATCATCTCCGGCATTTGTAATATTGTGGGTATACCAGACCGGCATATCTACATAGGATGGATTCTCTCCGTCAAGCTCAAATCTCAGGATCTCAGCAGTCCCGATCCGACGTAATTCAATTACTGCCTTTCCTTTTATCACAATAAATCTTTCAATTTTTCTTGTATGATAATGATTTCCCCGGGTCACTCCGGGGAAAGTGGTTGAATATGAAAATTGTCCGCCAAGGGCTGTCTTTGTTGTCTCTATAAAAGTCCCACGCTGGTCCGAATTCTTTTTCAGCATGACAGGGTAGAGTGATGCATGATCAATATAACTTCTGAAGGTATTGAAGAGATTTAACTCAAAAGCAGTACCTAACGCCGGAAAAGATTGTCCCTCAAAATATAAGCTTTTGTAAATTTCCAGGTTCAGAAGTATTTCAGAAACCATTTTTTCGGCTGAAAATGGCACATCGAACCTGACCGGACCAGGTATCCTGTCCTTTGCAACAATTTTCTTATAGAATAAGTCGACCAGTTCATTTACGTAGATGAGCTGAAGATTTGCATCAACAACTATTTTCGGTTGCTCGCCATGTGTCAGCTGATGGCAAAATGTTGCAATCACAGAATTATAATAAGGATTGCCAAAAGGACCGAAAACATTAGGGATGACAAATCCTGTAAAACCGGATTTATTATTCTCAGCCCACTGCTCAAACAGTAACCGTCCATCGCGTTTCGACCTGCCGTAGAGGTTATCCCTCTCCTCCTGTGTGGATGAGGAGAACAATATATGAGGATGGCTTCCCGTAGCCTCCATTGCCTCGATTAACTGCCTGACAAGCCTGAGGTTAGTGTCATATATAACCTGGGGGTCGCCATGCCTGTTCATTGCAGCAAGATGAACGATTGCATCGCAGCCGGAGACAAAATCCCTTAATCTGATTTCGTTATCAAAATAGCTGTCCTCAAAAGGCACTGTAATAATTTCCTCCTTTTTCTGGTTCAGGAAATTAAAAAGATGTGTACCTATAAAACCGGACTGGCCGGTTATACCAACTTTTAACATTAGCTATTTAATATTTGGATATCGCTGTTACGTTATTAAACTGAGTCAGTGCTCCCCACTGAGGTCTTATTTACCTCCAAGATCTTCCTTGATATTATCGAGTTTCATCAGTAGTTTTTTCGTCCCTTCAATATCCAGACGAGTAGTATTATGTGAAGTGTATTCTTCGATTTGAGATATTTGTGCTACGCCTTCAAGAAAATATCTGTTGTAATTAAGATCGCGGGTATCTGCAGGAATTCTGTAATACTCTCCCAGATCCTCCGCCTTAACCATCTCTTCGCGGTTAACCAGGGTTTCATACAGCTTTTCACCATGACGAGTCCCAATGATTTTTAGCTGATTGCCGGTTTTGTATAATTCCAGCAGAGCCTTTGCCAGCACTTCTATGGTAGCAGCAGGTGATTTCTGGACAAAGATATCGCCGGGGTTGCCATTTTTAAAAGCGAATAACACCAGATCTACGGCATCATCGAGGGTCATCATATACCTGGTCATATCGGGGTCTGTAATTGTCAGAGGTTTCCCGCTTTTAATCTGGTCGATAAAAAGTGGAATTACTGAACCACGCGAAGCCATTACATTGCCATAACGGGTTCCGCAAAACACCATGCCGGTGCCGTTTAAATTACGTGATTTAGCTATCATTACCTTCTCGCTCAAAGCTTTTGACATACCCATTGCATTGATCGGATAAACAGCCTTGTCGGTACTCAGCACAATTACACGGCTTACTTTATTATCGATTGCAGCATTAAGCACATTATCACATCCGAGCACATTTGTCCGTACTGCTTCAATCGGAAAAAATTCGCATGAGGGAACCTGTTTAAGGGCAGCAGCCTGGAATACATAGTCAACCCCTTTCATGGCACTGTTAATGCTTTCAAAGTTTCTGACATCCCCGATGTAATATTTGATTTTTGAATCGTTGTAGTATTGGCGCATGTCATCCTGCTTTTTTTCATCGCGGCTGAAAATGCGAATTTCCCTGATATCAGTCTTCAGGAACCTTTTCAATACAGCGTTTCCAAAAGAACCTGTACCTCCGGTTATCAGTAAAGTCTTATTTGTAAACATTATCTTTTATTTTACCAGATTAATTAATAAATTCTGAAATTCATTTTTTACTTTCTTTGAATCAAAAAATTCTTTGGCCAGGCTGACAGCTTTGAAGCTTAATCTTTTCCTGTAATCTTCATCCTCAATCATTAATTTAAGCGCCCTGTTCAGCTTCTCAGGATCCTGTTCACAAACACAGCATCCGCATTCATTCTCCTCGAAATATTTTGCAACTGCTGTCTCATGGGAAGCATATACCAGAACAGGTGTCCCTGAAACCATATATTCCGAGACCTTTGTTGGCATGGAATAGCGCAGAAAATTCAGTCCTGCCTCATCAAAATCGTTGGCTATTACCATTATATCTGCCTGGGAGAATATATATGGCAGCCTTGAATATTCTACGGGAGGATTCAGAACAATACTGTCGAATTTTTGCAGCCTGTTCCTGACTTCGATATCACCTGATGGAGACTGGATATATAATTTAACTTTACCCCATGTTTTATTTATGTTATCCAATACCTTGGCAATTTCAATCAGCGACTCTGTTATTCCTATTCCTATTCTCCCGGAGTAAAGTATCCTGACATGATCCGGTCCAAGCTTAAAATCTGTTTTGCAGTATTGAGCCCATGTATCAGTTTCTATCGGATTATGAAAGGAGAGGAATTGCTTATTGTACCTCTTTTTATATTCTGAAGTCATTGCATCGCTGATGCTTAGATACAGATCCATCCGATCGAGCAACTGTCTGAGTTCTTTGTCAATCTTTTTTCTCCAGTAAGGTCCGAACAATCCTTTTTTGATTATAGTTGAGGGCCAGTCATCCATCATATGGATCACTTTAGGAACAGACAGATAATCACAAAGTTTAAGGGAGAACAGTATATCTTCCCGGGAGGATACCTGCAGGTACAGTATTTCCGGATCATATTCAGATATCCATTTCCTTAGATCATCCGAAAGATGAATTTCCGAAAGGCAATGAAAGAGTCCCAGCCAGTGTATCAAAGGATAGAATACTTTATCGACCGCAAATTGCCTTATGTGCAACCTGGTCCTTCCATGATTGATAGGTTCCACGTGAATTGGCTCCTCTTTCTTTTCGAAAGTCATCAGACCGGAAGGGAATGTTCTCTGGAAAAGATTCAGAGGAAACCTCCACCTCTGTTCATCCTTGCCCAGAAGGTAATAAATATTGCAGACATCCGTAGATACCTTGAAAAGAACATGACCGGTAGAGGTGACAGAAATCCTTTCTTTGGGCCATCCCTTGAAAAGATTCGTAAGTGTTATGCCACCGCCTGAAAAACTATTGAATGGGGGGCCAAATATTAAGATTCTGGGATAATTATTCTCTGACATTTTCAATTATAATTGTTTCATAAATACCAAGCAACTGTTTCACTATTTGATCGGGGGCATGTCTCTGAGATGATCTTTTCCTGGCATTTTCTCCCAGCAATTTAGCATATTCATAATTATTTATCAAATTAATTACAGCAGCAGCCATAGAAAATGGCTCCCCTTCCTGGACAAGGAGACCATCGACACCGTCATCAACGAGAGAACTGATCCCTCCAACATTTGTTGCAATCACGGGCATGCCTAAAGCCATTGCCTCACAAACGCTGTTTGGACTGTTCTCAATATATGAAGGATGAATATAGAAATTTGAACTGCATAATTCCCCGGCCAGCCCCTCAGCTGTCAACCTTCCTTTAAATTCGATATGCAGGTCCGGATAATATTTTTTATATTTCTTCTTTAAAATCTTAACCACCTCTTCATCCTCGGAAACACCACATATCTTAAGTTTAAAATTTAAAGCTGAATATCGCTTCAACGTATGCAAAACCTCTATCAGCAAATCGATTCCTTTATAGGTGGTTCCCTTAAGTATTGAAATCAGGCTGATTTCCCCGCTTAAGGAGACATTCCACTTTTCTTCAAGAAAGTTTTTCCTGATAAATTCTTCACAATGAAAATATTTTGATCCGGGAGATATTAAAGAGGTAAGCCGTTTGTCAAAGGTTGTACGACCCATAAAATAGCGGCAACTTTTTATCACCGATTCTTCACGTTCAGCCCTTTTTCTGAAATAAAGGAATTCATGGTAGTTGCTGGTCATCATTAACAGATCCTTCCAACCTGAGTACCTTACCTGATCCCATTTAGATATACCTGCAAACCACTTGCGTGCACAAACCATCAGATATCCCTGAATATGAATAATAACAGGTATCTTTTGTTTATCAATGATTAACCCAAACGGATTTTCAGAACCAAATATCTGGACTATATCAGGATTAAATTCGGATATAGCCTGACAGGCAAAATCATTGACTGCAAGATTTTCAGTTGAGCGCTTTACCCTCCTGTACATTTTCCTGAAGAAATTACTCGCCTTTGGATTTGGCAATCCAAACAGCGTGATTCCATTTTCATTACGCCTTTGAAAAATTCTTCCATTCACCGGAACTGCAAGGGCAACACTTAAGCTTTCATTTTTAGCCAACTCCTCCAGCAACGTATCACTCCATGGGAATTTAGACCTTGAATTGCTCCCTGAATCTGAAAATGATTCTTCCTGAGCATATAATAAATAGAGAATTCTCATTGTACTCCTTGTATATAAATTCAACTAACTACCGAATTTAAGCTGATAGCTCTTAATTCTCTTTTGCGAAACCGGATATTTACTGAAAATGTTCACAAGAAAATCATTTAACTGCCAATCCGGGTTCATTGCCTGTAAAAAGTTCTTTGATTTCTTCATCTGTCATTTCTCTTAATTCACTTGAATGGCACATCCCTACTATAAGCCATATTATTATATTAAGCAGATTATACAGGATCATATTTTCGATGAAGAACATCAGGACATAACCTGAAAGAAGCATTCCAAGGTATTTAATGAACAGGTTCCTGGATTTATTTATTGCCTTGAAGATTGCTGTCACAATTAATAATATATACAACAGGAAACCAATGATGCCTGATTTAAGCAAAATCTGCAAAAACCCGACTTCGACTGCCAGCCTGTTAAAGGTTTCGAAATCATCAGAGGCATATCCCGCATTAATTCCCTTTCCGAACATAAAGGCCCTGTTTATTTCAAGATCGCGGAATACATCTACATATAAAAAGGTCCTGGTATCTGATCTGAGGTTCTCCTGCCTGTATCCCTCTTCCACGTTTTCACCCAATACCATTTTGAATACATCCTGCCCGCTTACACCCAGGTATAAAAAATAAAATGGAGTAATTAATGCCAGGAAAACGATTACATTGATTAATTTCTTGTTAACTCTCATTTTAAGGACAAGATAAAAAATAATTATGATCATGTAACTGATAAATATTCTCAGAACTCCTGCTCTGTTGGTAATGGAGGTGATTAAGACGGTAACGGCAATTATCAATGTCAGTACCCTGTCTCTTGTAGACTGCATGGGGAATGTTACAATAATATAGAATACAGGCATCAATAAAAAAAACTGGATTTCGAAATAGCCGATGAACGGGATGGAGAAGACAAATGTCAGAAGGCAATAAATGTATAAAATCCTATTCACCATGTAAAAATATTTACGATTGAGCCCTACAAGGAAAAAGAGGATGGGGAAAAGGGACAGTCCGACATATGGACTGAAAAGCATTTCCTTCATAGTAAAAGGCCTGTAGATATTCAGCAGACTTCTGAAATAGCAGATAAATACCCACAGAATCATCATATCAAACAGTAAAAGCACATTGGAGCCCTTCAAATCGACTCTCCATTTGGTTGTAATATAGACGAATATCAGGAGAACCGATGATCCCAAAGCCAGGAAGGAATTTGCATTACCGATAGTGTCTCCCAGGGAAGGCCCATAAGTGGTAAAATAGAGAATAAAGTGGTAGAGTACTGCCAATGAGATGCTGACGAAAACCAATATCTTTTTTCTTATCATAATATGGGTTCAATATCTTTATTAACAACTTTCATTCATAGCCTGATTCCAAAAACATGCTCTGATTTTCCATTATTTAATATCCTTTCGGGCCAGGCTGTCAGACTTTCTATACCGGGCAGCAAGACAATCCAGATAATTCTGATAAAAGTTTACCAGGTACATCAGTGGAAGCGCCTTGAATCCGAAAACTCCCTTATAACTATGGTCCAGCCAGAAATCATAAATAACTGTAAGATCAACCGGATTAAATATCCAAAGATATTTCTTTCTGTACTTTTTAAAGCAACCTTTCTGTTCTTTAATGCGGATGTCACTTGTCACTTTACTATTGGTCCTCGACAGCGAGTCTTCATAGATTCTGTATTTAACAGTCTTTTTATCAATATAATCAATCCGTATCCCTTTCTGCAGAATTTTAAATATTAATGGCAGATCGTCATATATTCTGAATTCTTCATCAAAATAATCAATACTTTGAAGGGTTGGTTTATGCATAAAGAAGGAAGGACTGTTTAAAAAAAGAGGGAATCTTGCATAGATCTTTAACTGCTCCTCAGCCTTCAGACTAAAAAAATAACCTCTGATGGCATTATATCTTAAATCTTTGTTTTCTGTTGTTTCACCATCAGCATTTATATATTGCATGTCGGAAGCAATAAACTTTAAGTCTCTGTTTTCTTTTACTTCCCCGATAAAGGAGGCCACGCATGTGTCAGTCAGAATATCATCTCCTGCAATAATCTTTACCCACTCTCCGTCAGACTTGATGACTCCCCTGTTGCAATTTGCCGGAATTCCAGTATTTACAGGTGTAGTGACAACGGCGCTGTTTATGAATCTGCCTTTGTGGATGGCTAACCATGATTCGACCAGATCAACCGTATTGTCTCCTGAACAATCATCGGTAACAATAAGTTCCAGATTACTGTAGGTTTGTGCCCGTGTACTTTCAAGAGTTTCCAGAACATATTTTGCTGAGTTATATGTCATTACAATTACAGAAACAAGAGGTTCCATTGATTGTGGGCTCAATTTTGATTATTTTTTCTGAAAGTATTAATTCTGGCAGAGATAATTTCTTTAAGTCCGATTCTCTTTTCAAGCTCTCTGATCGAATACAGTCCGGATGCCGCTATCAGGAGGAATCCCAGGATATAAGTCCATGGTGCATCCATTATTCTCATAATAATAAAACAGATCAGCCCGATGGTTAACTGAATTCCAGCCACTTTACTGAATGATTTATCAAATGAAAATGAGTATTTTACTTTCGCCACAAAAAAGACCTGAATGAAGTAGCAAACATAGCCAACCAAATATGAAATACCCAATCCTTCCAGACCAGCCAGCATGTAACCGGCAATATTAAATCCAAGAAGGTATAAGTTTCCAACCAGCTCATTCCAAAAAAAGATTTTTGTTGCACCCTTTGCCAGAAGAATAAAACCGATTGACCAGCCGCCTGCCCTGAAATACATTCCAATGGCAGCCCAATGGATCATTTCATTGACTGCTATAAACTTCTGTGAATATAACAGAATAACAATCCAGTTTATGAAGATCAGAAAAAAGGAAAGGATTGGTGCCAGGATCAGTATGGCCAGCTCTGCCTGCTGATTGATAAGTACTGCTGCTTTCTGGTTGTCATGAGCTATTGCAGACAATCGTGGATAATAGTCAGTTCCCATTGCAGAAAAAACCATCCCGACGTATGTTGTTATAATTGCAAATCCGGCAGTATACAGTCCAACCTGATCAATTCCACCGGTATTGCTTATATAGATTCTAACCAGGTATGAGGCACCAACAACAGTAAGTCCGTTCAGGCTCAGGATTAATCCCATCTTAAGCATATCCTTGCCTTCGGTCATAATCTCTCTTCCTGTAAGCTGAACCGATTCAATTTTGACTTTTCTGGAAAAGTGATACGAAAGTAACATACTGGATAACGAACCGATGATAATAACGGGAACAATACCATCCAGTTTCCAGATATAATAAACTGGTACAGCAATCACCAGTCCTATGACGGAACCTGCCACATTTGCCCTGGCAAGATATTGCAGTTTGCGCAGGCCCTGCAATACAACCAGCTGGCCTGACGAGATCTGCTGAAAAAACAGGGTTACAGAGATCCAGATAAATGCAAGGGTATAGTCTCTGTTTCCAAATGTCAGTTCACTAAGCCAGGGCGATAAAACGACTGTCACAATCATTCCGAGAAGACCGGTAATCCATACCAGTTTACGCAAAACTGTAACTATGATTGCTACCCTTGTTTCATTACCTGTCGATTCTTCAGCCGCAACATTTTTAACCGCGCTTCTACCAAGTCCGAAATTGGTAAGGGTTGCAATCAGCTGGGTAGTGGTTGTAAGCAAACCTGAAAGACCCATTCCAGTCGGGCCCAGGAGCAATGCGACAAATTTTGATTTAACTACAGATATTAAAATATTGAAAACCTGTACCCCTCCAAATATTGAAGTGGCCTTAAAGATCTGACGATAAGACGATTGCTGCTCTTTCATAGAGGAACTCCGGGTTTAACAGACCGTGCATTATCAGTCTGATCAATATTCACATCCTTAACTTTACTGCTGTACCAAACTTCCAGTGCAGTTAATTCCTCTATTTCTTCCTTGCTCAGATAATTTTCCCATATCCCGATACATCTTTGCTTCGCCTTTTCGGGGTTGAAATATTTCTTTTTGAATTTATGCCTGTCACTACTTATGCCTAAGAACTGTTCTATTCTGGTCTTATAAACATCGTATTTATTGATGAGTCCCTCAAAATCTACAAATAATACCTGATCTGGTTCCAATACATCCAGCCATTTATCGATTTTTTCGATCCGGTTGCTTAACGCGTCTATAAGGAACTTCATTCTCCCTTTTCTGTCATTGCCATAAATTGAGATAATATTGAATTGTCCATAACTTAGTTTAGAACTTCTGAATGGCGAAAATATAATTTCACGCCTTACCATTTCTGCCATTTGATCCTTTGGGTTCCTGTATACAACTATAAGTTTAAACGGGCGAAAGACCTTCGTCCAGATATTAACATCAGACCATGGATGCAGTGCCTGATTAAAGAGAGTAAAATCATAGTATGATGGATAAGTGCTGCCTATCTGGTGGATCCATTTATTGGAAAGCTCTATTTTTTTTGAATACGGGATGTCAGATTTCAAACTTCTGTTCAGCTCTTTTAAGAAAACAACCTGAAATAGTTCTATCAAAGAATTTTTATAGGCTCTCAATTTTTTATTCTGAAAATCCGTCTCCCAGATTTTTTCCAGCATCCCTGGTGTTAATAATTTCCAGATTGAACTTTTGTAAATCATTCTCCACCTTGAATTAACAAATTGTATCTCTTTATCGATTACATTCGGATAACTCAGGCTCGATTCATAAGATAACTGATCACTTACAAAACCAGGTTTTCTGAAATCATTAAATTCATAGGGGAGATAGTTTATATTGTCATACTCTGACAACATATCTACAAGGGCGCTTGAACCTGTAGCCAGTGTCCCCATAACTATTATATTAGTGCGTTCTTTTTTCAATATTCAGGCTTTAAACAATTCTATTTGATATTACTGTCAGTCAAATCCTTTTGATTAAATGGCCCTGTTCAGGCAATCAGCAATAATTGATATTTCTTCATTATTCAATACAGGGCTTATTGGGAGGCTTAATACTTCCTTATGAATCTTTTCAGTAACCGGTAAGTTCTGATCTGATAATTCCCTGTAAGCATTTTGCCGGTGCGGAGGGATAGGATAATGAATAATAGTCTGGATACCATTTCCCTGCAGGTACTGCTGAAGTGTATCCCGATTTGCTGACCGGATAATAAAGAGATGCCATACGTGTCCTGAATAGGATACTGCCTTCATTTTATTGATGGGTGAGGGCAAAGCAATACGGTGATTTCTGATGTTTTCAAGGAAATATTCAGCAATCTCCCTCCGGCGCTGGTTATCTTCATCCAGACGGGCAAGCTTTACTCTCAGGACAGCTGCCTGTATTTCATCCAGGCGTGAATTCAATCCTTTATAAAGATTCTCGTATTTCACTATTGACCCATAGTTGGCAAGTGCACGGATTACCTGAGCAAGCTCGTCATCATCAGTGGTAACTGCGCCAGCATCACCCAGTGCACCGAGGTTTTTTCCCGGGTAAAAGCTATGCCCTGAAGCATGACCCAGAGATCCTGTACGTTTATCTCCATAAAAGCACCCCTGAGCCTGAGCATTATCTTCAATAAGCTTTAGTCCGTATTTTTTAACCACCCGGTATATTTCAGGGTGCATGGCATTTTGTCCATAAAGATGGACAATCATAATTCCCTTTGTCTTTGAAGTGATTTTTTCTTCAATTTTATAAGGATCAATATTATAAGTACTCAGATCAGGTTCAACCAGCACGGGAATGAGCCTGTTGTCGGTAATAGCCAGAATTGAGGCGATGTAGGTGTTTGCCGGAACAATAATTTCATCACCCTCATGTATAACACCCAATTCAATATAAGCTTTAAAGATCAGGCGCAAAGCATCAAGTCCGTTGGCAACACCTATGCAATGTCCGGTTCCGATAAAATCCGCATATTCCAGTTCAAAAGATTTTAATTCTTCCCCCAGAAGATACCATCCGGAATCCATTACTCTTTTTACTGCTTCTGTAAGCTGCGGTTCAAAACTATCGTTTATCTTTTTTAAATCGAGGAACTTGATCATTGTTTTACTATGCATTCATTAACAATTCTATAGTCTGAGCTGCACTGGCTGCAATGTAAAGCTTCATCCAGCTTGTGGCCGCAATCGCAGACATATCCTTTCAGACGTGCAGGATTACCTGTCCAGAGAGTATTGTTTGGGATATTTTTCGTTACGACGCTTCCTGCACCGATAAGTGAATATTCACCTATTGTAATGCCTGCAATTATTGTAGCATTGGCACCTATCGATGCCCCTTTTTTCAAAATGGTCCTGGCAATCTCGAAACTGTGCTTTGACCTTGGGTATATGTCATTGGTAAAGGTTACATTGGGCCCGATATGTACGTTATCTTCAACAGTGATGCCATCCCAGATGAAAACACCGCACTTCACGGTAACATTATTGCCTATACTTACATCATTCTCTATAAAACAGTGTGCGTTAATATTGCAGTTATGTCCGATAACAGCCCCCGGTAAAACAATAACGTATTGCCAGATTGAAGTATCAGCTCCGATCTTCCCTGACTGGACATCAGACAATGGATGAATTTTCATTGGAGTATTTTTGATATACGTCATAATCCCTTATATAATCGCCGGCATCATATTTTTCGGAGGCGAGCACCAGGCAGATTGCTCCCGAGGAAAAATTTATAAGCTCACGCCAGATCCCCGGTACCACGTGCAATCCATAATATGGTCTGTTCAATTCAACCACCTTACGGTTTTTACCATCATCCAGTACCACATCAAAACAGCCGCTGGCAGCTACAATGAGCTGCTGAAGTTTTTTATGTGCATGTCCTCCCCTTTCAGCTCCGCCAGGTACATCATACAGATAATATAACCTCCTGACATCAAAAGGGATCTCCATCCTGTCCTCAATGGAGGTGAGATTTCCTGATCTGTTGTGAACTTTATTCAGCTCAATAACGCAGCAATTATATATTGATGGTTTTATTATCATTTAATAAAAGTTAAAAAATCCTGAAAGTCCCTTATATAATCATTTTCGTCATAAAGTGTTGAAGCCATTATTAATGCGAGAGAATTGGTCGAAAAATTCTCAAGCCTGCGAAAATGCTGCTTTGTCACGTACAGACCGTAATAAGACCTGTTCATCGAAAATTTTTTCTCTTCCTTCCCATTGTGCAAAACAACGTCAAAACTCCCGGAAAGAGCTACAATAAACTCTTCAGTTTCCTTAAAGGCATGACTTCCCCTGAATTCCCCTCCTGGCACGTCATAAATCCAGTAAACCCTATTTACCTTAAAAGGAACATGATTCTCCTCCTCAATAAATGAGAGGTTGCCTCTGTCGTCTTCTATTTTGGGCAGATTGACTATCCGGATTGCTTCTTCTTCAGCCATAATTTATATTCAGAATGTAAAAGTATTTATAAATACCATAGTTTCTAAAATATTTTGATAAATGAACTTCTTCAGTAGACAGATATCATTTTTGATAATGTATAGACAGTTTCAGTGCCAGGTCAGAGTAAATTGATCTCTTTAAGAACTTTCCTGAATATTTCGTTGGCCATATATCCGCCGTAAGCCAGATCATTGCCGGAAACATCATAATCGGAATTTCCTTCGATAAGTATGGGCCCCGATTTTCCGATCGCAACATCCCAGCCGATTAAACGTAAACCCGGCATCAGTCTCGCAGTCTTTTTCACCAATTCAATGACCTCCGGGAAATAGGGAATGCTGAAATCTTCAAAAACTACTTTTGTGACCGGATGAGCTGTAAAAATTTCCATCCCGGCGGTTTGTATCAGGGAATATCCGTATTTCTTGAGCTTTCCCGTCAGAAGGATAACGCCAACCTGACATCCGCCGGAAGAAATATTGTCAATGTGACTGTTGCTGATACTCATTCTCAAATAAGCTGAACCGATTTCAATATTACCGTCAGGATTGATAAATGTGTCTATTCTGAGAGTATTCAGACATGAAGGATTCAGTTTATCCATATCCGGATGTTGTTTTATAGTTTCCTGGAAGAGAAAACCGCTCTGAATTACTTCAGAGTAAATTTCCTGAACGGTTTGAGGCTGGTTTCTTATCTGATTTCTCTCCAGTCTGTAAATCTTTTTCCCGCTTGAACTTGCATTGGTTTTCTTTATGATTAACGAATCAACTGATAAATTCTTTTTCAGGACCTCATCCAATAAAACCTCAAAATCATCGGAATTATTGACCTCAGTTGTCTTATTATCAACTACAAAGATATTTTTATTGTTGTACAATACTATTTTTGGCAGCCTGATGTCAAACTGTCCATAGAAAAAATTGAAAAACAATTTATTATCTAAAACCTCCTTGGATTTATGATCATTGATTAATACTGAAATCCTGCCTGCAAATTTATTAGGCACAAAATCCTTGAAATTGGTAATATCCTTTTTAAACGCATACCTGCTGAAATAATGTACTGGTAATTCCCTGTATTTAAATAAGAGAATAATCGATTCGTATATTATCCTGACAAGTGATTTCCTGTCAGGATCTTTCATCAGGTCTGCACATAACTGCAGATTACTCTTATAGTTCAGGTTAGCCATTATTTATTTAATTAATGAATCACTTGAAATTTAATAAACTGAGCCTCGGGTAAAGCATAACAAGAGTTATTCAACCTCCAGTCTTACACCTTGTCCTGCAGGGATATCAAACCAAAAAATTGTATCATCTCCTACTCTCCTGTACGCTGGTACAACTCCGTCGACTCTTGCAATATCAGCTTTCATTGCAAGTGAAAGTCCAGATATATCCTTGTCATTCAGGTTATTAATATAAATTGTACCGTCATCAAGGTAATCAAAAGATATATTTTCTATCAGGACCCAATAATCCAGCAAATCCCTGATCGTTGTAGTGTACAGATCGCCCTTTTCACAGTTGGCAGCAATGATTTCCAATGTTTTGTCAAAATAAGGATCGATTACTATTTTCCCGTTTTGTTCGCTCAAAACGCCATCATCATAATTATTACGAACGAAATAACCATGGTTAATGAATATTCCCCAGTCAGATATCTGCTTGTCAAGCCTTACCTGCTCATCTTTTACACCGGTTTCTGATCTATGAAAAACCTTGACAAAGTCAGTTGCCCATGAGTAGAAATTTTTCGTCCGCGTAGGATGCTGCCAGAATAGTGGTGTTGGGAAAGCATTACCTTTGTCTGGCAAAAGCAATTTCAATGTTCTTTTTTCAAGCAAGCGTTTGACTAATTCTCTAAATGCAACATCAAACCTCATTTCACTTATCTCTTTTGGAGAAAGAAAACTTTTCCAGAGATTCACCGAGGCATCATATAATTTAAACTGATATAGTTTTTCCTTCAGAGGATATTTTATAAGTTCCTCAACAGCAGCATTCCAAAAGTAGCGTACATCATATTTCTCCCACAGATCAGCAACATAATGTTTAGATTCCGGATTTAAGGCATCTCCCACGAAGGATGTACGATGTCGTTTCCCGCTAAACATACCGTGATCAATCCATGTGACTTCATCAAATCTCTCCTTCATGAATATTAAAGACTCTTCGAAAAGTTCACGTGTTGAACTTGATCCATGCAGGCAAATATCGTATTTCCCGGTATGATATAGCTGATCCAGGAAATCCTGATATTGAGTACGATCACCATTATTCCGTTTTGAAGAATCGGGAGATATTTTCAGATCAGGATAGAAAACACTCTTGGTAACTGGTATTCCATGCCCGGCAAAACCACCTGTGGCATCTTCTATCCTGGAAATTTCTTCGGATCCGAAATATGCTGCCCTGTGAGTTCTGATATTGCCTCCATCAGCATGTTCTGTGAATATATAACCCGCAACATTCCCGCCAGGGACCAGCATAAGTCTTGGAATTGCTTTCGGACTACTTCCAAAATAAACAGAGAAATTGTTTATTCGCTCATCCCCGGCAGAATACTTCGCAGAAGAAAGGTCAACCCACCTGCCTCCTCCATCTTCCTGATATGGTATATGGATAAAAGGATGATCGAGATTATATTCAAGATTTATAAACAGCAGCTCATTTCTTGTATCTAATTGCAAAGATGATACAAACGGATTATGATATATCAGTGCTGATCTGTTTCCTTTGCCAAAACGTACACCTTCCCTCTGAAGCCAGTATTCTGAATCAAAATGTTCATGATCAACCTGCCTGTTTTTACGATAGACCTCACTCACAGAAACATCAAATCCAACAACTAATGATTCGCGTGTAACAACTGTATTTATATTGTAACTGGTTTTAACACTAACATTCAATTTAGGCTTATCCTTTGGAACAGTAAGCAGAATGTTTATCTGTACTCCCGGCTGTCCTTCGCCGGAAATTGAAATTGTACTATCACTTGATGCATTTGCAGATACTTTATCCAGTCCCCACTTTTCATTTGAATCTTCATTTGATGCATAATATGCAAGGCTCGATATAATCACCTCACCATCAATTGATTGTACAGTAATTCCCCCGTTCTCTAAAACCGAAAGCACATACTTCGAGCCTTTAAGTTCCAATCGATGTAACCCATCTGGATTAGGTGTTAAATCATCTTTATTAATTTCCGGCAGATATGATATTGTCTCTGAAGCCTTAAAATATCCAAGTGTCAGTAAAGTCAGAACAGACATCATAATCAACAACATAACCCACAAAAAGATTTTTAAATTTAGATTGAATAAGCTTTTTGGAGAAGTACTGGTAATCACTCTATTTCTCATATAACTAATAAAGAATAATTTAAAGGTTCTCGTTTTATGTCAAAATGTTCTCAAAGATAAGGTTTTCTTGCTCCTGTTTTAATGAATTTCTGATTATTCTGAACAATGGAAAGCCCGGATGACAATCAGGAGAATGGTTATGTCCGGGATAAAAAGTCATCAAAATATGAATTAGTTTCACGGGATTGAAATAAAATAAAAAATATTTGTATGTTTGATTCCTTCAATATTATCATCCGGTAAGCTTTAAAGTCATATGCTGTGAGTCATTTGTCTGCAGAGCCAGCTGTTGATTGAGATGAAGAAATTTAGAATGGAAATGTCATCCTCACAATAGTATTTTATGAGAAAGGTATTTATAATACTTTTATTTACTATTAGTTCAGTTGCTTATTCCACTACTTATTACATTGATCCCTCAGGTCAGGACGCCAGCACCCGGAACGGCTCCAAAAGCGCTCCCTGGAAGACCCTTGCATATGCCTGCGGCAAGGTAAGAACGTCCGGAGATATCATTCATGTCAATGCAGGCAACTATTATGAAACTGTTCAGAGTGCCCTCGCTGCTGGCGTCAGTATAGAAGGGGAAGGAGTTAATTCAAACATCACTTCCGGCATATCAAGGCTTAATACCTTTACAATCCTGCTCAGCTCATCAAGCGAAGCAACAGACGGGAAGCAGCATATCAGCAATATAAGAATGGATGGCAATTCCATGACAGCATATGGAGCCATCCGGGTAGCATACAGGAAGAATGTTGAGATCTTTAATTGCACAATTGTCAATTTCAAGTATTATGGCGTTTCCTTTATCAATGGAGAGCCCCCCTCCACGTATGCGACGGGTAATAAATTCCATGACAATGTAATGACCAATTGTTCAGGGTATTATTCCGGTAATACAGGCTCATTGGAGATACAGGGACAGGACGGGATGTTGATTTATAATAATAATATCACTCTGAACAAAAGTGACGGAATGAATGGAGACATCATTTACGGGGTGGAAGGATACCTGAAGAATGTGAAAATATATAACAATGCATTAAACAAGACATATATAATTGGAACAACGCCATGGGATTTTGCGATTGAATTCTGGAACTGCCTTGGAGGAGTGGAGATATATAACAATAATATTACAGGATCGGTGGATCTTGTAAATTCCTCAAAGGGCACATCCCCTTACAGTGTATGGATACATGATAATACTATTGGTCAGCCAGCGCTCCTGGAATCTGAGAATATAAGGGGGATATTGCTTGAAGCAAATGCCAGTGACGTATTAATAGAAAGGAATTTAATAAGAAACGTTGCTGCAGGGATATTTCTGGACCAGATCGGATCTGCCAGAAAAGTTTCCAACATTTATATCAACACAAATATATTTAACAACATAGGAGTATCCGATGCGGGAGAAAACAACAAGGGATGGGGAATAATCTGGACGGAGGAAAGTTATAAGAACCATACGGTAAACACTATAAGCATTTGCAACAATGTCATGATAGGGCATTCCGGATCGCGTTCAACCATGTGGGGCATAAACCTGCCCCATATAGGCACTGCAAGGAATATAACCATAAGAAACAATATAATCAGGGATTTTGATTATACACCGGTTTATGCCTACACTCAGACCGGAGATGAGACAATCGATGTCCTTTCGGTTGAAAACAACATATTTTATCATAACGGCAATAACAATCTTCCAGAATACGATGGGATAACTCCAACAAATAATACAACCCGGAATAATATCACAAGCAATCCCATGTTTGTTTCTTCGTCAGATTTTCACCTTCAGACGGGATCGCCTGCAATTGGCAAAGGATTAAAAATTGCAGGCATTACGATGGATTTTGGAGGTCATAATTACAATGATCCTCCATCTATTGGAGTCTATGAATTTTTCATACCTCCCGTACCCGTATATCAAAGCTCACTGATTGCGAATGCAGCTCCCTCTGTAGTTGAAATGACATTTAATCTCAGCCTGGCAAATATTGTTCCTGCCGCATCAGCCTTTACAGTTCTTGTAAATTCAGTTGCCAGGAGTGTTAATTCAGTTGCAATATCCGGTACAAAAGTACGGTTAACACTTTCATCAGCCGTCGTGGCGGGTGATGTAATAACAGTCTCATATGTCAAACCTGCTGCCAGTCCCTTGCAGACTTCGCTGGGAGGACAGGCAGATAATATTTCTTCAAAATCTGTTGCCAATAATGTGGTTTCGGTTATTCCGGTCTATTCAGCTTCTGTTATTGAAAACCTGACCCCCACCCTTCTGGAAATGACATACAGCCTCAGCCTGGCAAGTGTTATTCCGGCCAGCTCCGCTTTTAATGTTCAGGTTAATTCTATTGCGCGAACTGTCAATTCAGTAGCAATCTCAGGAAACAAGGTCCGGTTAACATTATCAGGTGCGGTCAAATTTGGTGATATTGTCACGGTCTCCTACACCAAACCTTCTATAAATCCGCTACAGGGGACATCGGGATCACAAACTGCAACCATATCCGGCAAACCAGTAACCAATAACGTGGCAGATCCAGCCAAGCCGAATGAAGTTCCGATAGTGGTGATCAGCAATGAGCCAGAAAGTTTTTCAGGGTTTGTCGCAGAAATAGATGCAAGCGGGACACACGATCCGAATAATGATTCTCTTATTTACGAATGGACTGTTCCTGATGATGTTGAGGTCTCTTCGATCTCGGAAGCAAAAATTCATTACCTTTCTCCGAAAGTTGATACATCCAGAATCATCCGTTTCCAGCTTAAGGTCAGTGATGGGTTGGTTTCAGCTTCAGAAAGTATTACAATCAAAATACTGCCATATAAACCCGAACTCGCCAGGGCAAGTATTTCTGATGTCGAGGCAAGTAATTATGAGGCCGGTAATTATCCACAGAATGTGCTCGATGGGGATGTTACTTCAAACTGGGCTGTCGCAGGTGACAATCAATGGCTACTGCTCAGACTGACAGGATCATATAAAATCAGCCATATTGAAAAAACATTCTTAAAGGGTCAAAGGTATAGTTCGGCTTTCGATGTTTATGCTTCTCCTGACAATGTGATCTGGGATCCGGTATTAATCCAGGCAGCATCGTGCGATTTTTCAGGCGATCCCCAGATATTTGATTTTCCTGAAGCCCTTACAGATAAAGAATATTCGTATGTAAAATTTATCGGCCACGGCAATACACGGGATGATATGAACATTATTTCGGAATTTAATGTATTCGGCACTGAAACCAAAGTCCTTCCTGGTGAAAAAGGCATTACTATATATCCAAATCCTGCCAGCGATATTTTAAATATATCGGTCAATGAAGAGGAGCTTATACCGGATTCTGTGAGGATATACGATTTGTCCGGAAAAATTGTTTATGAGAATTTCTATGGTTCAGGCCTGATAAGTGTACAGATCCCGTCAAACATAAGATCAGGAGTATATATAGTGAATCTTAGTTTAGGATCATTAACACTTTATGCTCAGCAGATAGTTATCAGAAGGTAATACCGGTAAAGGCACGTGAAGAAAAGAATCTTTATCGTATTTGCAATTGTTGTTGCCACCATTTCCGGAATAATATATTTATTGCTTAACTCTGCGCCCGCTTATCTGTCAGGCTATCTTTCAAAGTCTGAACAGGTGAAGGCAGATATTCTGCTTGTTGAAGGATGGTTACCCCATTATGCTATGGAAATTGCATACCTGGAATGCCGGAAAAACAGGTATAAACATGTGGTTACAACAGGTACAAGGTACACTCCTGCTTATTATAAGATCTCAGATAACGGATTTCTGATCTTTTACACTTCTGACTTATTATCAGAAATGAATGAAACAGGAACTCATACTATTGAAATTAAAGCCTTCAGCGATTTAGGAGGAGATGACCGGGCTCATTTTAATCTTTTTATTAATGATTCTCTAACAGCCGGTTTTTATGCAGATAAACGAAAAAAGGGATACAGCATAAAATGGAACGGTCGTTTAAAAGACATTGATTCTGTAATGGTACAGTATGACAATGACATTTATGAACCACCACTTGACCGGAATCTTTCTGTGAAGGAGATTAGTTTTAACAATAAAATAACTGTTCCTTACCTGTATCACTCAGAATATGATATGCTTAAACTGGATGGTAAATTAAGATTCAGAAATAATATCACCACCACTGCACAGTATGCCAGAACAAAGCTTATCAGACTTGGCATGGATTCAACAATGATTACGGCAGTTTCTGCTGAAAGGGCCGGTATCAACAGAACACTTACCAGTGCTCTGGCATTCCGGAACTGGCTGGTTAACAGGGACAATGAATTGAATGGCATAAATATAATCAGTCTTGGAACCCATGGAAGAAGGACCTGGATGACCTACAACAAGATACTTGATGAGCAATACAGGATTGGCATAATTTCTATTCCGGAAGAGAATAATATGTACTTGTCCCCGAATAGAAAAGCAATTAAGACACTGAGGGAGCTGCTTGGGATTATTTATTACTGGTTAATTCTTATCCCTTTTTGAACAATCCTTCAGGGATACACCAGTCTCCTCACGGGCGATCACTATTTGTCAATTATTGTAAAATCGATCCTTCTGTTTAATTTTCTGTCTTTTTCCAGCTGGTTGGAAGCAATTGGCTTGGATCCGCCATAGCCTTTTGCAACAAGCCTCCGTGCGTTTACACCCCTGTTAACAATATAGTCAACCAATAATTGTGAACGTTTTTGAGACAATGCCGTATTTGAATCTGCATTCCCTGCATTATCGCTGTGAACAGCAATCTCAAGCCTCACTGCCGGATACTTGTTCATATATTTTACAATCTGGTCGAGCATTATCAATGCATTTGAGGTAAGCCTGTCCGCAAAATCAAAGTACGAATCTGCAAAAGCCCCGTTTATTCTAATCAGATTATAAAGTTCCTTCTCAGATGGTTCTGTGAGAACGAACATTTTAACCATGGCATTCTTGAAACCGAGTGATCCCATCTTCCTGTAGGGGATCAGTGCCGACATCAGATTCAAATACTGTTCCACTGTATAACTGTACTCTCCGCTCAGTGGATCAAGTCTTTCGCGTATAGTGTATCCATTTGGCACATTTCTGAATTTGTCGCTGTTGAGATCCACTTTGGTTTTGGATGTCAGCAGTTCTATGCAAAATACTGCATCTCTCTGCGATTCAGACTCAGCCTCGTATTGTGTCGTAATTATTGAGTTATGACTATTCATTACGTCAGGGTATACTCCACTACCTGAATTCACACTCGCCATATGTGAGGACTTTTCCTGTGCATCATTTAAAATCACAATCTTCCTGGAGACACCTGTTTTCCTTAATGCGCCGGTAGAATCAGACCTTAGTGCCAGTTCAAGATTTACTGAATATTCTCCTTTTTCAGAGAAAGAATGTGTAACTTTTTCACCTTTGTCCCTGGATTTGTCTCCAAAATCCCAGGAATAGCTTAATATTTCATATCCTGGCAGGAATGATTTAAGCCCGTCAAATGATACATTCTCACCTTTGACAGCAAAATCAGGCGATTCAATATAAGGCTGTTCAAAATCACGCAGCTGAAGGTTGTATATCAGTTTAGTGAAAAACAGCTTTCCTGATTCCCTTTCAACGATATCAAGCCTGACGTTATAATTTCCGGGACCCGGAAAGCATTGGCTGACTCTGGATCCGGTCACAGGTTTCCCGCTACTGAATGACCATCTGTACTTAAGGTTTACAGAATCAATAGCTATCGATCCGTTATCCCTGAAAGTCATGCAATAGTTATTTGCCTTCTGACTGTTATTATAAAATATCTGCGGATATCTTGTGCTGAATTGGAAGATGTCGACCGATTTGTCCCTGTTTGACGAAAAATATCCCTGGTTCATGAGGGGATCGGTAAATATTCCAAAATCATCATATTGCGAGTTTACCGGAGCTTCGAGACAGACAGGTTCAACCCAGGAGGTATCTGCCATCCTCGAAAAGAAGATATCCTTTCCACCTTTCCCCGGATGCCCGTCCGAGGAAAAAAAGAATTCCCCTGCCGCGTTCATAAAGGGATATGATTCATTTCCTTTGGTGTTGATTACAGGACCCAGATTAACCGGGTCATCCCAATAGTCGCTCTTCCACTGACAGTAATAGAGATCCGCCCCCCCGTATCCACCCGCTTTGTCTGAGGCAAAAAAGAGCTTTTTCCCATCAGGAGAGATCCATGGAGTGGTAATATTGTGCCACTCACTGTTAAATCTTAACTCTCTGATCTTTGTCCACTCATTTCCATCGAAGACTGCATAGAAAATCCCAAGTTTATTTCTTACACTGGAGAGTTCAGATGCTTTACCGTCAGTTATAATATTCCTTGAGAAATAGATTGTATCTCCCCAGTTATTGAATGTTACTGGTCCGTCATTGAGCTTTGAATTCAGGCTTTTTGAGAACAATCTTACAGACTGCGAATTTCCCTGGATGATTGTATCAATTGCATTAATCTTTATAAGGCCTTTGTTTTCTTCGGTAGAATAGTTTAAAACCTTGGTAACCGGACGGTTTGAACAAAATATTATGCTGTTTTTATAACCGACAGGAGAGAATTCATCATACTTATCTGTACTGAATGGTGCTTTTTTCACAGAGTAGGTTTCCGGTTGTCCCTCAACTTTGGTCTGGAGGAAATAAGTTTCATTCTGCCCAAATAAATAAGATTGTACTAACGCAGTAAACAGAACGACTACGGCAAGTTTAAAATTCATAGCTCAGTTGTATCGACTAAAATAGTAAAAAAGTCAGTATTGCTTAATTTCACTAAAGTACTAATTTTTATGCCCTTCTCCAAAATATTCATAATGAGTAATTTTAGTATAATCATTTTACACTGGTTAAAAGACCAGAGGATCAACAACATTTACCTTATAGCGAAATTCATATCTCAGCATAATCTCGTGTGAACCATTGCTGTATCCTCCAAGATTACCTGTATCAAAATCATAGGTATAAGCCATCTTTAATTGCTTATTTACCTGGAGCTGCAACAGGGCGCCAAGCGATCTGGCATTCCTGTAGGAAGCTCCTACCCATAGCCGGTTGCTAAAATTAAAATTGGCATTCAGATCGAACAACATCTTTCTTCCGGGGGTAAAATTGAGAAGAGTTGAAGGGATGAAATCCACTTTCGGAGAGACATTAAACACATAACCTGTATAAAGCAGAAAATTATACTGCCCCGGATCTACGGTAACACTGTATTTGTTCTTGTCATAATCAAATTTATAACCCAGGAACTTAGGTATCGAAAAACCCATGAAATAATTTCTCTTTGTGAAGTAAGTTCCAAAGCTGAAAGAAGGGACAACAAAACGGCGGGAATCAACAAGATATAGTTCATCCCCCGGATCAAGAACGACGAGATCGGACCATGCGGTATTTGTTGTAATGAATCCGGCACCCAGCCCGAATGACAGGGATCCTTCATCAAGGTCCATTATATAAGAATAGTTGGTCATAAAATAGTTTTCCCTGGTAACTCCCATTTTATCTATCGTTAAGTTTAGTCCTAATCCGACCTTGTCATCCAGGACCGGAGCATCAGCGGTAAAGGTTAATGTTTCAGGAGCTCCCTCAATACCAACCCATTGTTTCCTGTAAAATGCAGCCATATTCAGATAGCCTCTGTTCCCCGCATAGGCGGGATTAATTGTAACCGGATTCAGCACATACTGATTTGTGACAGGAGTTAATTGGCCTGACATGCTCAAAGGCATCAGAATCCAGAAAACAGTTTTAATTATCCTTTTCATAGGTCTAAAATTTATTGCCGGTTGTTTTCCTTCAGCCTGTCTGTCCATAATAGCTACAGCCATGGAGGAGGAAAAGGCGCCGGTTTATCTTCTTATAACAATATAACCCTTTACGGTCCTGCCTTCTGCAGATTTCAAAATATAGAAATATGTATCATTGGGAAGAGGATCTTCATCATAATTCACTCCGTTCCATTTATTGTCATAGTCGCTGTTTCTGAAAACCTCAGCTCCCCTCCTGTCAAATACAATAAGTTCAGATTTTCCGATCTGGGAGAGACCCAGTATAACAAAATATTCATTTTTAGGATCGCCATTCGGTGTTATCAATGTTGGAATAATAAGGTCTCCCACAGTAATTGTAACCTTAGCGGTATCGGCAGGGCAGGAACCACTTGTAACAATCCAGTCCATAATGTTTGTTCCTGATTTCAGATTGTCGACAAAACTGCCGGGATCAGTGGTATCAGCGAATGTTCCTGTTCCGGAACTGACTTTCCACAATCCTGATTCATTTTCACCCAGTACCGCCGCCATGGTTGTGCTGAACTGCAGGGCAAGAGTCTGGTCAGGCCCTGCATTTGCAACCGGCATCTCATCAATTACAGCATTAACCGGTTTAATTGTAAAATATTCTGATACAGTGGTCCCTTTAATATAATAGGTACCTTCATCAGCAGCCGTTGGGGTGGGATATTCAATTGTTGCCTCTTCATCTGTCCAGTATGTGTATGTAAGACCTCCCGTTGAACCCTCCGTGACAGAAGGAACAGTCAGATCAACCTTTGAGGGGGCGCAAACCGAAGGCGGATCGGTAATTATTACAACGGGTGGGCCGAGAGTTGATATTTTCACCTCTACAGTAGAGTCGGAAACGCATCCGATTGAATTCCTCACAGTAAAAAAGTATCCGCCGCCGGCGAGGCCGCTCACCGTTATGCCAGGGCCGGTGCCAGCTGTTGTCACCTGACTGGGCAAACGTGTAAGTACCCAGTTCCCGGGTGTGGGCAATCCGCTTAAGACAACACTACCGGTAGGCAGTGAATAAGTGGGCTGGGTGATGGTGCCAACTACAGGTGTTGCAGGTGTGGGGGGTTGTGCAGGAATAACAACATTTGCCGATGTTAATGATACACAACCGCTCTGATTGGTCACGGTAAAATTATAGGTTCCGCTTGGCAGAGCTGTGATTGTATCACTTGGTCCGGTTCCCTGAGTTGTAACACCTCCTGACCACCTTGTTACTGTCCAGGTACCAACAGCAGGCAGACCTAGAAGAATTACACTGCCTGTTGAAACTGTGCAGGTGGGTGCCGTTATAGTACCTATTGCGGGAGCTGCAGGTGTAGATGGCTGGGCATTTACTGTAAAGGGGGCCGACTGTGGTGATACACATCCTGCTGCATTGGTTACCGTAAAAGTGTAGGTGCCGCTGGGTATGTTCGGGACGGTGTAAGGGCTACCTGAAGCGGACCGGGTGACACCGCTCGGGAGCCTTGTCAGGATCCAGGTTCCGGTTAAGGGCAAACCGCTGAGCTCAACGCTTCCTGTGGAGATCGCACATGTCGGTTGCGTAATTGTTCCTATAACTGGAGCAGCAGGCAATTCCGGCTGGGGATTGATCACTGCCGGTAAAGATTCCGCAGATACACAGCCAGCCTCGCTGGCTACAGTAAAAGTGTAGGTTCCTGCCGGCAGGTCAGTGATAGTTGTGCTTGAATTTGTTCCGCTGGTGACTATATTGCCAGGATTCCGCGTCAGTGTCCAGGTTCCGGTCGGAGGCAATCCATTCAGGACTATGCTTCCTGTAAGGACTGTACAGGTAAGGCTGGTAACTGTTCCTATTGCCGGGGGCGGGGGTATGGCATTTACTGTAAGGTTATATGTGGCAATTGCAGCGGAACAGGGAGATCCGAGAGGATTGTCGGTCGTGACAGTAATAATAACTGTTCTTCCTCCGTCACCCGCTGCCGGTGTATAGGTAAACGAAAACGGAGACGCTGCTGCTGAAGACGGAATTACCGATCCCGCACCATTCGAGGTTATAGTTACGCTGGTAGCATTACCTCCGAATATATTGTCGGGGACGGTCACCGGAGTAATACCGCATGTGCTTCCGCTAATAGCGCTGAGAACCAGGGAAGGAGGATTTATACAACCGCAGGATAAATTAAAAATACTGCCGGTAGTAGTACAACCCTCTATGTTCCTTACTGCAATATAATGGTTCCCGTTTGCAACTTCAGCAAATGTTACGCCTGCCTGAAAAGCGCCGCCATCAAGGCTGTATTGATAGCCTGCTCCGACAGGATTGGTTATTGTTATTACAGCATGATTAAATCCAAGAGCACAGTCAATAATGTATGCCGGAGCCGGAGGAGCCGGAGGCTGTGCACTAATTGAAACATTCCCGGAGAGTCCGGAAGTACATCCGGCAACATTGGTCACGGTAAAAGTATAACTTCCGGGATCAAGACCTGAAATAGTTAAAGATGTTCCGCTGCCCGATGTTGTAACATTCCCGGGATTCCGTGTTACCACCCATGAACCGGTGCCTGGCAGAGAGTTGAGGATCACACTTCCCGTGGCTAATGCACAGGTTGGCTGGGTAATGGTCCCGATAGCCGGTGGAGGAGGAGTTACAGGCTGGGCATTTATTGTAGCAGGGGAGGATGGAGCGGACAGGCAGCCATTTGCACCGGCTACGGAAAAAGTGTAAGTCCCTGGTGCTATAGATGATATGGTAGCTGTTGTACCGCTGCCCGGAACTGTTCTCCCTCCGGGGCTCAATGTCACCGTCCAGTTACTTGCCGGCAAACCGCTTAAAGCCACGCTGCCTGTCGCCACAGCACAGGTGGGTTGAGTAATCAGACCAACAACTGGTGCAGAAGGAGCTGAAGGCGGAGCAGGGATTGAAACATCACCTGAGGGTGGTGAAGTACATCCTGCCTGGTTTGTGACAGTATAAAAATAGACTCCCGGTGCCAGACCGGAAATGGTAGTACTTGATCCGCTTCCGTTCGTTGTTGTATTTGGAAGGCGTGTTAATGTCCATGTTCCGGGGGTCGGCAATCCATTCAGTACTACACTACCGGTCGGCACAGTGCATGTCGGTGCCGTAATAGTTCCCACCTGAGGGGCAGTAGGTGTGGCAGGCTGAGGCTGAACAACAGCATTTAGTGATGACGGAGAAGTGCATGACGCATAATTTCTGACCGTGAAAGTGTATGTTCCTGCCGGAAGATTATCTATTGTTGTTGTGGGACCATTGCCAGACTTGGTGCCGCTTCCGGGAGAAATGGTTATTGTCCAGTCGCCGACAGTCGGCAGACCGCTCAATGGAACACTTCCTGTTGATATAAAACATGTAGGCTGAACGATTGTCCCGATAACCGGTGCAGTGGGGTATGCCACAACGGTGATTCCTACCTTGGGTGTATTCAGCGGACCGCAGGTACCGCTGGAGATTGCACAATATATTGTAGTATTTGCTGTCAGATTTCCCGGATTATACGTTTGAGTGGTTATCCCTGTCGGGATATCATTCTTATACCACAAATATGTATATGTTCCTGACTCACCGCCGCCAACGGCGGTAAAGGTCCCGGGTGAGGTGTTAAAACAAATTAATGATGATCCCCCTGTTATATCCGCAGTTAAATTACCTAAGCACTGAGCCGCAGCTTTGCCTGAAAACAATGTCAGGATCAATATCAAAATAAAAGCTGATTTTTTCATGTTAAATTTCTTCTGTAGTTATTCCAAGATTGAATTCAGCCTGGTTAAAATATTTCCTGAAGGTTCACTATTGTACTACTGGTGTACCGGTCAGCAATGCTTTCCCAGAGAAACAAATATTTACTTCCCATGTTCTTACGAGTTCAATTATTATTGTAAATTTTTAACTAACCCCTGATGACCATTTCATTACCTACCTAATAATCAACAAACAAGGATTAAATAAAAAACAAGGTTTATATTTCATATTTCAACATCTAAGGTAGTAATTTCGGAGAATAAATGGATTTTTATTTGACCAACTGCCTGATTTTGTCCATTAGCAGACTAATTCGTTAAATTTAACAAAACGCCCTTCTGCAAAAAAAACTAAAATTTAATCATTATAAATTCTGATGATCGGACAGGGGAGCACATACAAAAATCCCCGGCAGGGTTTTCTGCCAGGAACTTTAAGTTCGGATGAAAAAATAATTACATGCTGAAGTTCAGTTAACTGAAGCTTCCGGCAAGATAATCTTTTGTAAGCTGATGCTTCGGATTGTTGAAGAACTCATCAGTAGGTCCACTTTCAATTATTTCGCCCAGATACATAAAAACTATATTATCGGCGATGCGTCTTGCCTGTCTGAGAGTATGGGTCACGAGAATAACTGTATATTTTTCTTTCAGCTTAACAAACAGCTCCTCTATCCTTCTGGTTGATATTGGATCAAGAGCTGAAGTTGCCTCATCTCCAAGTATATATTCAGGTTCAATGGCAAGGCCTCGGGCAAGACACAATCTCTGCTGCTGACCGATGGATAACCTGGATGCAGAAGATCTTACTCTGCCTTTAATTTCATCCCAGAGCCCGACATACTGGAGATATTGAATCACCGTTTGATTGATGGCTTTTCTTTTTCGCAATCCGTGTATCCTTGGTCCGAATGCTACATTATCAAATACAGACATAGGCAGCGGACATGGGCGTTGTGCGAGAAGCCCCATTTTTTTTCTTATATCGATAACATTGACCCCATTTGTGTAAATGTTTTCATCATCAACAAAAACCTTTCCTGTGATTCTCACCTCAGGTGATTCATCATGCATCCTGTTAAGAGTTTTCAGCAGTGTCGATTTGCCACAGCCGGACGGACCGATAATACAGGTGATCCGATTTTCAGGTATTGCAAGACTTATACCTTTCAGGATGTGCTGCTTCTCAATATAAACATCCAGGTTCTCAATATGAATTGAATGGGAAGGATGTATTTTTCTGAGGTGGTTTTCAGAGATAAGATTGTCAGATTCTTCCTGTTTAACTGCAAGATTGGTCATTTTCATATCATATTTTGTTTTTGGAATATTTAGAACTGAAGTAACGGGCAGAAAAACTTAGCAGAAGTATTATCACAGTAAGTATTACAGCGGAAGCATATGCCCTGTTCTGTACCTCTTCGACCGGACTTCCAAGCTGAAAGAATATTGAAAGAGGCAAGGTTGCTGCAGGCTGATTCAGTGCAGTTGGTATATTGTCTGTGTATCCTGCTGTGAATAAAACAGTTGCAGCGTCGCCTATCCCTCTTCCCACAGCGAGTAAAGTTGCAGTTACAAGACCAGGCATTAATTGCCTGAGAATAACTTTTATCATTTCGTATTTTGTAGCCCCGAGCGATAAAAGTGCATCTGGCAGATCGCGGGCCAATAACCTGGCTACTTCATCGAAAGATCGAACGATGATAGGCATTATCAGTAATGCAACAGCAATTATTCCACCCAGCAATGATGCCCTTATTCCCAGAAAGATCATAAGAGCGAATCCGAAAGCGCCATAAACAATAGATGGGACTCCAAAGAGTATATCAAAAGAAAAACGCAATACACTTGCAAAGATTGACTTTTTGGGAAGGTAAAAGTTAATATACAAAACAAGAGGAACGCTCAAAACGAGACTAATTGTAAGGGCTCCCAGTATAAGGTAAGCCGATCCCGCAATTGCATTAAGCACTCCTCCTTCTTTACCAAGGTAAAATCCTCCGCCGGGTAGTTTTGTTATCATATCCAGGTCCAGCGCCGGCAGTCCTTTATAAATTATTGTCCCTATAATCAGGAACAGTATACTCATTATGATGAAAATTGAAATTATCATCAGAATTTTAAAGAAAGTCTCTTCCTGCTTTTTGGTATTGATCATATTAATCTTTTTTGAATTATAAACTGTATCTTTTTTCAAGCTGATTCAGAGTAAGCCTCGATATACCATTGAATATCACAATTATAATAAACAGTAGAAATGCACCCAGCATAAGGGCTGACTCATAGCTTGGCATTGACAACATTTCACCGTAGTTGTTGGCAATCAGTGCAGGAAGAGGATAACAGGCATCAAAGAGGGAATGCGGAACAACAGGGATATTTCCGCATACCATAAGAACTGCAATTGTCTCACCGAGAGCCCTTGAAACGGATAAAACTGTTGCAGCTATTATCCCTGGGAAAGATTTTCTGAGCATAACTTTCTTAACAGTTTGCCATTTTGTGGCACCAAGTGATAAAGATGCATCTGTAATCTCCTTTGGCAGTGATCTGAAGACTTCGAGAAGAATACTGATTAAAAGGGGCAGGATCATTATTGCCAGTACCAGTCCGCCTGCCAGGACCGTATAACCTGAAGAAAATTCCACATAATGCGGTGCAATTTTGTTTGCTATCAGAGGGACAATGGTTAAAGTACCCCACACACCATATATCACGGGGGGTATCCCAGAAAGAAGATCTATTACAGGTTCAAAGATCCTGGTGATACTTTTTGAAGCATAAGTCGACAGGTAAATGCCTGAGAGAAGAGACAACGGGAGAGCAATGGCAATTGCAATAAGAGAAACATACAAAGTGCTGATGATATATGGAAGGAAACCAAACTCTCCTTTAAAAGGTTTCCAGTTACCTGATGTCAGCAACACCCAAAGAGATTTCTCTTTCATTATCGGTAGAGCTTTTAAAAACAGGCTCATCCCTATTACGATAAGAAGCAGAAGTGAAAAGAAAGCGATGCCCAGCATTATTTGCCGGGCAGATTTATCCTTAACTGATCTTATATATTTCATGGATTATTCGAGCTTTTTTATTTCGGATGAGATCTTCTCTATTGGCAACGCAATATATCCTGCTTCGTGAACAAATTTCTGCCCGTCTGACAAGACCCACTTTATAAATTCAGTCAGGACAATATTGTTTTTCGGATTGCCTTTGCAAACAAAGTATAATTCCCTTGCAGGCGGAGAGGGATATTTTCCTGAGGCAATTGCAGCAATAATATCGTTCATTGAATTATAGAAATTCTCGTCATCATCAATCCTGCCGTTATTATTCAGGTCTAAGGGTACAACTCTTAATCCCTTTACCTGTTGTTTGGTTTTAGCATCAAAGGCATAACCAATATTATTAAAACCTATACCAAGGGGATCTTTTTTTACAGCCTGGGCCAGACCCGGGTCTCCAAAGACTCCGACACCAAGCAGGTCTTCCTGTTTCTTTCCTAAATACTTTGCCCACATTTCGGCTGCACCACAGGCATCAGATCGTGTATAGACATGTAATGGAGAGGAAGACTTTGCACGGAAAGCCTGTGACCAGGATGTGAATTTCCCGGTAATCCATATATTGTTAGCGGCATCCTTCTTCAGTCCGTTTGCAAGTATTTCATTAATTGCGGGATTTTTCTCGCTTACAACTATGACAACTGCATCTTTTGTTACCGCAACCGGAAATGCACCCTTCTTGATCTCTTCCGGATAGAT
>CAWJVS010000005.1:0-95948 GCA_963846335.1 uncultured Bacteroidales bacterium | reverse complement strand
AGATCCTCATATCGGTAGGCTCGGAGAGTTCCCTTTCAATATCCTCAAAACTAAGATCCCTGTTTCCGGTAAAACCATGCATTCCCTGGCCAATCATTCTCAATCCCTTTTGAATGGCCTCTTCAAAGGTTCTTCCTATTGCCATTACCTCGCCAACGCTTTTCATGCTGCTGCCAATGAGATGCGATACACCTTCGAATTTGTTAAGATCCCAGCGTGGAATCTTGCAGACAATATAGTCAAGAGCCGGTTCAAAGCAGGCAGTTGTATTTTTTGTAACCGAGTTTTTGAGTTCGTGGAGACCATAGCCCATTCCAAGTTTTGCCGCAATGAATGCAAGCGGATAACCTGTTGCCTTTGATGCAAGTGCGCTTGAGCGTGAAAGCGGGCATTCACTTCAATCACCCTGTAATCCTCCGAATCGGGAGCAAGGGCATACTGAACATTGCATTCGCCGACTATTCCGATATGCCTGATTATTCTTATTGACAGTTCCCTGAGTTTATGATATTCACTGTTTGTAAGTGTCTGTGATGGAGCGACAACGATGCTTTCGCCTGTATGTATCCCCAGAGGATCAAAATTCTCCATGTTGCACACAGTGATGCAATTGTCAAATCTATCTCTTACAACTTCATATTCAACCTCTTTCCATCCTTTAAGTGATTCTTCAACAAGAATCTGGTCTGTATATGAGAATGCTTTTGATGCAAGATTTCTCAGCTCTTCAGTATCAGATGCAAAACCGCTTCCCTGTCCTCCGAGAGTATAGGCAGCCCTTATGATAACAGGAAATCCCAGCTTACCAGCAGCTTCAATAGCTTCCTCAACCCCATGTACGGCTATACTGCTGGGAGTTTTAACATCAATCTCGTCAAGCTTTTTAACAAACAGTTCCCGGTCCTCGGTATCCATTATTGCTCTTACCGGTGTTCCAAGAACCCTTACATTATATTTTTCAAATACTCCCGATTTAAAAAGCTCGGTACCGCAGTTCAGTGCAGTCTGTCCTCCGAATGAGAGAAGTATGCCATCAGGTTTTTCCTTTTTAATTACCTTTTCAACAAAATATGGTGTTACAGGAAGAAAGTAGATTTTGTCGGCAAGCCCTTCTGATGTCTGAACAGTTGCAATATTCGGATTAATAAGAACGGTTTCTACTATCTTCCTCTTTCAATGCTTTAAGCGCCTGTGAACCTGAATAGTCAAATTCACCGGCTTCGCCTATCTTGAGAGCTCCGGAACCAAGGATAATTACCTTTTTAATATCATCTTTCATTGTCAGGATTTGTGGTCCAAAAATAGCACATTTTTTTGATTTGAATTTCAATTTAGAAAAAATGAATATATTTGCAAAAAAAATGCATAAATATGCAAAAAACAAAAAGGCTTCTTGCAATTGAGAAAGATAATAAGAGAAGCCAGGATATCAACACAGGAAGAATTGCTTAAAAAGCTGAAAGGGAAAGGGATAAGCTGTACACAGGCTACACTCTCCCGAAATTTAAGGCAGCTGGGAGTAGGAAGGATACCTGACGGATCAGGTGGATACAAGTATTCAATGCCCGAAAGCAACAGGAGTGCGGCAACTTCCCCGGTGAAACTGAATATTGTACCTGTAATTCAGGAAATAATTGAAGCAAAAGGGATTGCTGATAATTAAGACAATACCGGGAAATGCAAGTAATACAGCATTTTTTATTGATGATGCAGGACGTTATGAGATTGCAGGTACCATTGCAGGAGATGACACTATCCTTCTTATTCCCAGGGATGGAATATCATCTCATCAGCTACATTCCTGCCTTGAGATAATTCTTCCCGGGATTCATGAGCAGATAAGGAAGAAGTGAAATATTAATCATTCGGACCTCTTTAAATAGCATACCACGAAGTCGAATTTATTGGGAATATATATTTTAATTAATACAATAAAATAAGACAATTTTAACCATAATCAAAAATATAAAAAATGAAAGAAAAAGTTGTTCTCGCATACAGTGGAGGTTTGGATACATCGGTCATTCTAAAATGGCTGATTGAAAAGAATTATGAAGTAATTGCATTTGTTGCAGATGTAGGACAGGCAGAAGATTTTGATGCATGCAGGGAGAAAGCATTGCTTCTTGGTGCCTCAAAAGTTATTATTGCCGACCTTAAGAGGGAATTTGTTGATGAATATGTTTTGAAGGCTATAATGGCAAATGCAATATATGAAGACAGGTATCTTCTGGGAACAGCTCTTGCAAGACCTCTTGATTGCAAAAAAACAGATTGAGGTTGCAAAGGCTGAAGGGAGCAAATGCAGTGGCACATGGAGCAACAGGAAAAGGAAATGACCAGGTAAGGTTTGAACTCTGCTATTATGCTCTTATGCCCGGGGTAAAAGTAATTGCCCCATGGAAAGACAAGGAGTTTCTTGCCCAGTTCAAGGGAAGGACTGACCTCCTTAAGTATGCTTCAGAGAAAAAGATTCCTGTAAAAGCCAGTATCGACAAGCCATACAGCGAAGATGATAACCTCATGCATATAAGTCATGAAGCCGGTGTTCTTGAAGATCCTATGTACACACTGCACAAGAGTATGCTTGAGAAGATGGTAATGCCGCAGGATGCTCCTGACAAGGAGACACGCATTGTAATTCATTTCAAGAATGGTATTCCTGTTAAGCTTGTCAACAAGGATGACGGTACTATTAAGGAGGATTCATATGAGATGTATGTTTATCTGAATGAGCTTGCAGGGAAAAATGGGATTGGTCTTCTCGACATGGTTGAAAACAGGTTTGTAGGTATAAAATCGAGAGGTGTTTATGAGACACCTGCAGCAACAGTGCTTCATATTGCTCATAAGGATATTGAAGGGATTGCAATGGACAGGGAGGTAATGAGGCTTGTAAATATGCTTACTCCCAAATTTGCCGAGATTATCTATAACGGATTCTGGTTCAGTCCGGAAATGGATTTTCTGATGGCTGCAATTGAGAAGAGCCAGGAGCTTATAGACGGAAGTGTACATCTCTGCCTTTATAAGGGCAATGTAATGATTGAAGGGAGGGAATCGCCATCATCGTTATACGACAAAAAGCTTTCAAGCATGGATATTGAAGGTGGTTTTGATCAGACTGACAGCAAGGGCTTTATCAGGATAAATGCAATAAGACTTATGGCTCACAGGGCAATTGTTGAAGCAAGCGAGAAATAAGATCAAAATTAATTGAAATTTATGAAACTCTGGGAAAAAGGGATAAATCCCGAACCTGCAATAATTGAATTTACGGCCGGAAAAGACAGGAAGACCGATCTTGCTCTTACAAAGTGGGATATAATTGGTTCTATGGCTCATGTAATAATGCTTCAGGATGTTGGACTGATATCTGAGGAAGAGAAAAATGGCATGCTGAAAGCCCTTCATTCCCTTTTTGTACTGGGATGAAGAGGGAAGCCTGGTTATTGAGAAGGATGTTGAGGATATTCATTCACAGATTGAAAAGGAGATGTCGTCAATACTTGGTACAACAGGAAAGAAGATACATACCGGCCGGTCAAGGAATGACCAGGTACTTGTTGATATACGCCTTTATACAAGAGAAGAGATTGACAAGCTTGTCAGTTCTGATCAGGAAGCTTTTCACAAGGCTTCAGTCGCTGAGTGAACAGTACAAGGAGGTATTGCTGCCGGGTTATACTCATATGCAGCCTGCAATGGTTTCATCTTTTGGACTATGGTTCGGAGCATAGGCTGAATGCCTTGCTGATGATATTGTACTGCTTGCCGGGGCAAGGGCACTAAATAACCAGAATCCTCTGGGAACTGCTGCAGGTTATGGAACTACACTTCCGATAAACAGGAAACTTACCTCTGAGCTTGCTTGAATTTGACGATCTTCTTTATAATTCAGCTTATGCGAGTCTGAGCAGGGGTAAAATAGAGATGGCAGTTGCATCCGCTCTGGCATCGGTAGCACAGACACTTTCGCGGTTTTCAATGGATATTTGCATGTATATGAGTTCGGAATACAGGTTCATTGATTTTCCGGATGAATATGTTACAGGTTCGAGCATAATGCCTCAGAAAAGAAATCCTGATGTATTTGAACTGATAAGGGCAAGATGCAATGTTATTCAGACACTGCCAAACCAGATCGCAATTCTTACAAGTAACCTTCAGTCGGGATATAACAGGGATCTTCAGCTGCTGAAACAACTGATATTTGATGCATTCGGTGAGATCAGGGAGTGTATCGAAATTATGATGCTGATGCTTAATAATATAAAAGTGAAGAAGAATATAACAGAAAATCCTCTATATAATACGATTTTCAGTACCGAGGAGGTAAACAGGCTTGTTAAGCAGGGCATACCATTCAGGGATGCTTATAAAGCTGTGTCGGACATGGTTAAAAATTCATCATTTTCAAAAACCACATCTTGCCGATTATGTTCATGAAGGAAGTATAGGAAATCTCTGCAATAAAGAAATTGCTGAAATTTTCGAAGAAAGGATGAAACCTTTTAAAAATACTTCTGCTTCGGAGTTTGGCGAAAAGATGATGAAGCATGTTACAGGTAACAGAACCTCATAACACCTAATGGAGTGACCAGGCCATGGAATTTCGTACCTTCATGAGCCCGATGGTTTTTTAATATTCTCAATAAATACATCAAAAAGATAATCAGTATCTGTCGGACCTCCTGATGCTTCAGGATGGAACTGGGTTGAGAAGAATGGCATTGATTTATGTTTCATTCCCTCATTTGTATTGTCGTTAATATTTATGAAGAAGGTTCCCAGTCTTTGCCAAGGTATTGTTGTCAACAGCAAATCCATGATTCTGTGATGTAATATATGCTTTGTCGGTTCCAACCTGAAGAACCGGCTGATTATGGCTTCGGTGTCCGTATTTTAGCTTATAGGTATCTGCACCTGAAGCCAGTGCCATAAGCTGATTTCCAAGGCAAATACCGAATACAGGTTTATTGCCGTTAAATGATTTTTTTATGATTGTCAATTGTTGCATCACACATTTTCGGATCGCCGGGTCCATTTGAAAGGAACAAGTCCATCAAATTCCTCCCTGTGAAAATCATAATCCCACGGAACCCTGATAATTGTGGTATCCCGTTTCAGAAGATGTCTGATAATATTATATTTTACACCGCAATCAACAAGAAGTATCCTGTATTTTCCGGAGCCATAAACTTTTTTTTCGTGAGTGCTTACTTCGGCTACAAGGTTTACTTTATTCGGATCATAAAATTCAGTTCCTGTTCCTTCAGGTTCTACTTTCCCAAGCATGGCTCCCTTTTCACGGATCCTTTTTGTAAGAGCCCTGGTATCAATACCGTATATTCCCGGTACATTATTTCTTTTAAGCCATTCATCAAGACTCTCCGCAGCATTCCAGTGGCTGTATTCAAACGAATAGTCTGAAACAATAAGTCCTGAAATATGAATTGATGATGATTCATAAAACCGGAAAAGATCATTTTCCTCGCTTTTACCAGGAGCTCCGTAATTTCCAACAAGAGGATAAGTAAGGCAGAGTATCTGTCCCCGGTATGAAGGATCTGTAAGACTTTCGGGATATCCTGTCATGGCAGTATTGAATACCACTTCTCCTGCTGCAGGGACAGGTGATCCGAATGAACGGCCCTGATAGATTGTTCCATCCTCAAGTGTTAATTTAACCTTTACATCTGTTTTTCATTCTATTAATATTATAAAGTTTATCTTATTGAGGAAACTGCTTTTTCAATTTGTTCCATTGCTTTTATTACTGTCTGGTGTGTTGTTGCCAAGTTCATTCTCATAAATCCTTCTCCGCCGGGTCCAAATGTTGAACCTTCATTCATTCCAATACCTGCCCTGTTCACAAAAAAATTCTGAAGTTCTTTTCCGGTCATTCCGAATTTTCTGCAATCAAGCCAGATCATATAAGTGGCTTCAGGCTTTACAGGAATTATTTCGGGAATCATTTTCCTGCAATAATCTATCTACGAAATCAACATTATTGTCAATATATTCAAGCAGTGAATCAAGCCATTCATCTCCGTGAGTATATGCTGCAATTGAGGCAATTGTACCAAAGATATTTCCATTCCGATATGCAGGTTATCAACTGTTCTGCTGAAGAATTTTCTCAGCACAGGATTTGAAATTATGACTGAAGATGTTGAAAGTCCGGCAAGGTTAAAGGTTTTGCTTGGAGCAAGACAGGTAATTGTGATTTCGGCAATTTCCTCTGAAAGTGTTGCAACCGGTGTATGGGTGAAACCGGGTAGAACAAGGTCGCAATGAATTTCATCAGAGAGGATAAGGATATTGTTTTTAAGACAGATCTTCAGCAGTCTGTCAGTTCTTCGGTGTCCAGGCCCTTCCGATCGGATTATGAGGATTTGAAATAATTATCATCCTGGTCTTGTCGTCAATTGAATCGGCCAGTGAATCAAAATCCATTATCCATTTGCCGTCTATTTTCTTTCAGCTGGTTATAAACAAGATTTCGGCCATGAGATTCGACTGCCGAAAAGAATGGAAAATAAACCGGAGGCTGGACGATTATTCTGTCTCCGGGCTTGGTAAATGCCAGCGTAGCAGAGGTTAAGAGCAGGAACAATTCCCGGAGTAAAAGATATCCACTCCTTCTCAATCTTCCAGTTATGTCTGGTTTTAAGCCAGTCGATTATTGATGAATAGTATTCGGGTGGACGGAAGGAATAGCCAAAGATTTCGTGTTTAAGCCGATCCCTGAATGCTGATTTACAAAATCCGGGGTTTTGAAATCCATATCAGCAACCCACATCGGGATAATATCCTTTTTACCGAATGTCTCTTCCCTGAGGTCGTATTTGATACAGTTTGTACCCTCTCTTTTTGCAGGTTCATCGAAATTCCACATCATCAGAAAATGATATAAATTCAGGGGCCTAAAGATAAATAAAAATTGCAGAAGACAATGCAATTGTCTATAAGGTATCAGGTAAGTATGAAAATCAAACCTGTGAATGTCGGTTTTATAAAGAATTTTAGGCATTTTAGGCACTCTAAACTATAGACACTTATTATTTTCAATATTATTTATTACTTTTATGGCCAGTTTTAAATGATATTTCTAATTAAAAAAGACTAGTATGAAAAAGATTTTTGCAGGTATTATTCTTCCAATCCTGATCATAAACTTCATCATTTCTGACTTCGTGCAAAAACAGGGCAGCTGAAAACAGCAGAAAAAAGCTGAGAATGGATCAGGTAGAGACTATTGAGAACAGAGATTGAAACAAATGTTTATCCTCTGCCAACATCAGCAGAAGTGATCAAAATGCTTACCGATCTTGAAGTAGGGTATATAATAGGAATCTCAAATCCGGTTGAAAACACAAAAAAATATTTCAGCAGCACAACAAGGGCAATTAATCTGGGTGTTTATGGAGCCGATCTGAGTTATGCCACCCTATATAATATGCAGCAGGAGGTAATTAATTATCTGGATGCTATCAGATCCCTTTGCCAATGAACTGAATATGTCGAAAATTTATAATGAAGCCCTGTATGACAGAATAAAGAAGAATTTTGATAACAGGGATGAGCTTGTTAGAATTCTGACCGGTGCTTTTAATGATACCTATGGTTATCTTGCTGACAATGATCAGCAGGCTCTTGCACTGCTGGTTGTTGGTGGTGCCTGGGTTGAAGGAATGTATCTTACAACACATGTTTCCGAGGCTGCATATCAGGTAGCCGGTATTTCAAAGGTTCTTCTTGAACAGAAAAAATCATTTGAACTTTTCCTGGAAATCACCAAGCCATATGCAAATGATCCGAGTATAAGTGATTTTGTGAAGATGCTTGATCCTGTCAAAAAAGTTTATGAAGGACTGGGAACAAGTCTTACAGAACAGAATATTAAAGATATTAACTGCTGCTATTACAGATGTCAGGGCACAAATAGTACAATAATGTAGTTCATGAATTATTTGGCCGCAAAGAGCTGATCTTTGCGGTCTTTTTTTTACATGATGTCTATATGAGGGAATCCGTACTTACTTGCCTTAATTCACATTTTTGCAATTGTTTCCACCATTAATCCTGCAGGAATTTCATCAAGAGGCAAAAAGATCCTGCGCAGTTATCTCAGAAGATATCTGAACAGGGAACTTGAAGAAGAATATTATACCCTTTTTGAGAATAACCTCGAGTTCTATTCAAATGAACTGAAAAGCGTTGATAAGGCTGAACTGTCAGATGAGGATTCTCTGATATCATTCCAGATTACAAATATCTGCAGGCAGATAAAAAAAGGACTTGTTCCTGGAAGAGAGAATGATCGTTTTCCTTCAGCTGATTGAATTTGCCTTTGAAGATGGAATGATTTCAGAGCAGGAGAAGACCATAATTGATATTGTATCCCGGACTTTCAATATTTCAAGAAAGGAATATGATAATGCTACTGCCTTTATGATAGGCAGGACATATGATGAAGTTTCCCCCGATTGTATTCTTATTATTGAAAGTGATAATCCGGATTACTCAGGTGCAGAGTATTTACAAGAATTATGATAAGTGGAGGCATATCAGGATAAAAGGATTCAAGGGACATCTTGTAGTGCTGCATATTGAAAGCACAGGAACTCTTATTTTTACATATGACGGACCACTGATCCTCTACTTTAAGGGAAGGGATATTATTGCATGCCGGCCCTATCTGCTTGACAGAGGGGTGAATATAAAAGGGCAGGGTATTGAACCGATCTACTACTCAAAAATCTATCAAGAAATTTGTATCAAGAAAATTTCCCGAAAAGATATTTTTTGAAGGTCATGATATTGAATTCCTCTTCAAAAACTCGGATAACGGGCTTCAGAAAATGAATTTCAGGGTCGAATCGGGAAACCTGATCGGAATAATGGGAGGCAGCGGAGTTGGTAAAACAACCCTTATCAACCTGCTTCACGGAAAGATCAGACCAACATCAGGGAATATTTATATTAATGGCTATGATATAAATTCCGATTCTGAAGAGTTAAAGGGTCTGATCGGCTATGTTCCCCAGGATGATATGCTTATTGAGGAGCTTACAGTTTATCAGAATCTTTATTTCAATGCCAGACTTTGTTTTGGTGATTATAATGAAGAGCAGTTAAACCAGACTGTTGAAAAGGTACTTCAGGATCTTGAACTTTATGAAATAAAGGATCTGCAGGTTGGTGATATCCTGAATAAGAAGGTAAGCGGAGGACAGCGCAAACGGCTTAACATAGGTCTTGAGCTAATGCGCGAACCAGTAGTATTGTTTGTTGATGAACCAACATCCGGATTATCATCTTTTGATTCTGAAAAAGTAATGAACCTGCTCAGAAATCAGGCTCTTAGCGGGAAGCTGGTCTTTACAATAATTCATCAGCCTTCTTCCGATATTCTAAAGATGTTTGACAGGCTGTGGATTCTCGACAAAGGCGGCTATATGATCTATGACGGCGATCCTGTTGAGGCACTTGTATATTTCAAAACGGAAACATCACAGGCAAATGCTGCAGAGAGTGAATGTCCCAACTGCGGAAATGTTGAAACCGATAATATTCTTCACATTATTGAGATAAAGGTAATTGATAATTCAGGTTACCCCGGAATGGAAAGGCAGATCAGTCCGCAGGAGTGGTATGAAAAATACAGAAAGAAAATGATGCCTGTCCTTGTTGAGAAACCTCAAAAAACAGCTATTCCCCCAAGTAATTACAAGGTTCCAAGGAAAGCAGATCAGATCCGGACATTTATAAGACGTAACATTACAAGGAAGCTGGCCGACCGTCAGTATATGGCGATCAATCTTCTTGAGGCGCCATTGCTGGCTTTCATACTGGGATATATTTCAAAGTTCAGTGAAAACGGAGTTTACACCTTTGCTGATAACAAGAACTACCCTGTCTTTCTCTTCATGGCTGTTATAGTGGCCCTGTTCATAGGATTGACTGTAAGTGCTGAGGAGATTTTCAGGGACAGAAAGATTCTTGAAAGGGAGAAATTCCTGAATCTTAGCAGGTTTAGCTACCTTATATCGAAAATAAATTTTCTGTTTACACTTATCTGCCATCCAGTCATTGTCATTTATTGTGGTTGCCAGCCTGATACTGGAGGTAAGGGGAATGCTGCTTCAGCAATGGATAATACTGTTCTCAACGGCCTGTTTCGGGAACATGCTTGGACTGAATATTTCGGCAGGCATGAGATCTGCCGTGAGCATTTATATCCTTATTCCTCTCATACTGGTGCCGCAGCTCCTGCTGGGAGGTGCCATGATCAAATTCGATGACCTTCATAAATCAATGAGCAGGAAAATATATGTGCCGGTTGTGGGAGATATCATGGTTACCCGGTGGGCTTATGAAGCCATTAGTGTGGAACAGTTCAGGAGCAATGGATTTGAAAAACCATTTTTCAAGTATGATATGGAGATAAGCCAGAATGAATGGTATACCTCTTTCCTTTTGCCTACACTTAAGTCTAAGATCAATGAGGCCCTGCTGGACGGAAGCAATCCTGAACGCCGGAATTACACCATCAGGAACATGAAGAAAATCAGATATCATATCAATAACCTTTCATCAGTAACCGGGATTAAAGCAGGCAATTGGGTTGGCAGGATTACCTATGATGATTTCAACGAATTTACTGCTGATGAGGCAAAATCTTTTCTTGATAGCTTAAGGACAGTATTCCGGGCTAAAATCAGATATGCTACTCTCCTGCATGATTCATTGTATCAGAGTATCTCATTGAGGATGGGAGAGGAGGAGTTTATTAAATTGAAGGAGCAGCATTATAATAACAACCTTGCAGATATTGTTTTAAACAATCTGGCAACAAGCAAGATATATGATGCAGGCGACAGGTTCATTCAGAAAGCTGACCCGGTCTTTATGAGCCCTGGTTCCAGAAAAGGACGTTCTCATTTTTACGCTCCCTTTAAACAGATTGGAGACATGAAAATTGGAACTCTACTGTTCAATGTGATCGTCATATGGATAATGGTCATATTTCTTTTTGTAACATTATATTACAATATTCTTAAGCGTTTTATTGCATTTCTTGAATCGCTCAAATTGCCAATTCTCAGAAAGTATGGAAGAGAGCTTCTGCAGGGATAGTCATCTTTAACATACAAAGGATAACGTGGGCAGAGTACAACCAAAAAAGAATCTTGGACAGCACTTTCTTAAAGATCAGGCTATTGCCTCCAGAATAGCCGGTGCCCTTACAGGTATCGGTTACAGATCGGTGCTGGAAGTAGGTCCGGGTATGGGAATACTCACAGCTCATCTGATTGAAAGGGGATTTGAGGATTTCAGGATCATTGAGATTGATAATGAATCAGTTCATTATCTCAGGACAAATTTCCCCGAACTGCAAAACATTATAAGGGGTGATTTTCTGACATTGGATGTTGATGCCTGTTTCCATGATAAGTTTGCAATAATAGGGAATTTTCCCTATAATATCTCAACCCAGATATTTTTCAAGGCTCTCAGGCATCGTGAGAAGGTGGCAGAAATTGCAGGGATGCTGCAGAAAGAAGTTGCGGAAAGAATATGTTCCGGGCCTGGTTCAAAGGCATATGGAATACTTAGTGTGTTGCTTCAGGCCTACTATAAGCCGGAATACCTCTTTACAGTACATGAACATGTATTTTCTCCGCCGCCAAAAGTAAAATCAGGAGTCATTAGACTAATACGAAATGAGGTTAAAAGTCTTGACTGTGATGAAGCGCTGTTCCTGAGAGTAGTAAAAGCCTGTTTTAACCAGCGGAGGAAAATGTTAAGGAACTCTGTGAAGTCTGCTTTTGACCTGAAGAGGGACGACTATCCTGACTTCGGATTGAGGCCGGAACAACTGTCAGTCGGACAGTTTGTCAATCTGACAAGATGGATAGCAGAGAACAGGATAATATCAGAATGAGAAACCGATGGCTTCCACCGGATTCATTCTCGCGGCTGCATATGCAGGGGCATAACCAGCTACCACACCGATAATCCCGGAGATAAATATTGCCAGCATGATATTTGCAACAGTAAGGTAAATATTCAGATCATAGAGGTAGTTGATAATGAGGGTGCCAAAGAAAATCATCAGTACCCCCAGAAGGCCTCCTATTACAGACAGAAGAACAGATTCAACAAGGAATTGCTGAAGTATAAAAAACCTTTTGGCTCCCAGAGCTTTCTGGATTCCAATGATATTTGTCCTTTCCCTTACGGAGACAAACATGATGTTGGCAATTCCGAACCCTCCCACAAGTATCGCAAAACCGCCTATTACCCATCCCCCTATCTTGATCCCGGCGAAAACTGAATCGAAACCCTGCGACAGAAGACTTGCCTGGTTTACTGAGAAGTTGTTAATCTCATCGGGCTGCAGCCTTCTTGCAGCTCTCAGGATCATTGTTGTCTCATCGCTCAGCTCCTCTATCTGAACCCCTTCCCTTGCCTTGATCATAAGGGTAGCATCAAGGAATTTATTTCTCAGGTTTATGAAAGTTTTGCCATAATTCAGAGTCACAAGAGTAGTCTCATCCATACCGTTGTCCCCAATTCCACCCTTGCCTTCCTTTTTAAACACCCCGATGACAAGCGTTTTATTCCCGTCTATCGAAATCTGTTTCCCTACCGGATTAGCCTTTTCGAATAGTCGCTCGGCTATTACAGCCCCGACTATGGCAACATTTTTTCCTGCAGAAAATTCGTCCGGTGAGAAAAAACGGCCATTCTCAATTTCAAATGACCTTATATTCTCAAACTCCTGAGTAGCCGCCCAGATTATGACATCGCTTGCAAGATTTTTATTGTACTTTATCTGTTTTGTCTGAAATACCGAAAAACAAGCAGCTGAGGCTTTTGTCGACCTGTTGAGTATTGCCTGGTAATCCTCTTTCGAAATTGCCGGCCATTTAATGATATCCCACCAGGCAAGATTCCTGTCGAATGACCAGGGGAACTTCTCCACATAAATTACATTGTCTCCCAGGGTGGAGATACTATCGTGGATCGATTTTGCCATCCAGTCGAGAACCGTAAAAACTGAGATTATTGAAAAAATGCCAATTGTAATTCCGAACAGAGAAAGAAAAGTTCTTAACTTATTTACAATAATAGAGTTAACTGCGAATATAAATCCCTCTTTGAAAAGCCTGAAAAACATCTGACACTATTTGTTGATCTGTTTTATGAAAAATCAAAGATACTAAAACCTATAACATTGAAGAATCCGTGAAGAATAAAAAACTTTTTCTGATCGGGTTATTGCTGTAAGGAATCTTTATAATTACGTGCCGTTGATAATCAATTATTTTAAAGTATTGAGGGTATTAAAAAAATATCTATTTTTAAGCACCTTTAATAATTGTCCTAACCTAATCGTAATTATCAGATTATGAGTGAGAAAAGAATAAGAAGTGCACTTATTTCAGTCTTTTATAAAGATGGATTGGATGATATAGTCAGGATGCTTCACTCTCTTGGCATAAAAATATTCTCCACCGGGGGCACTTTCAGTTTCATAAATGATTTGGGCATACCTGCTGAAAAAGTTGAAGATCTTACTACCTATCCTTCAATTCTCGGGGGCAGGGTAAAAACTCTCCACCCTTCTGTCTTCGGGGGAATACTTGCAAGACGTGAAATGGCGGAGGATCTGGAGCAGCTTGAACGATACAGGATCCCGCAAATTGATCTTGTAATCGTGGATCTGTATCCTTTTGAAGAGACTTTGAAAACAGTAACTGACAATGAGGCTATCATTGAGAAGATTGATATAGGAGGGATTTCACTCATAAGGGCTGCTGCCAAAAACTACAATGACGTAATCATAATTTCAGGGAGGGAGCAATATCCCGGCTTGCTTGCTCTGCTTAATGAAAAGCAAGGCTACACATCTCTCGGTGAAAGAAGGCATTATGCAGCTATGGCCTTTCAGACCTCATCACATTACGATGCGGCAATTTTCGGGTATTTTAACAGGGAGGAAGGAATACAGGCATTCAGGAAGAGCATTGATTTATCATATCCTCTCCGTTATGGTGAAAATCCGCATCAGAAAGGAATATTCTACGGCGATCCGGACCTGATTTTTGATAAGCTTCACGGGAAAGAGATATCGTACAATAATCTTCTTGATCTTGATGCAGCACTTAACCTCATTGATGAGTTTGACAGTACCACTTTTGTGATAATAAAACATAACAATGCATGTGGTGTCGCCTCAAGGGAGGATAGCCTGACTGCCTGGAAAGATGCTCTGGCTTGCGATCCTGTATCTGCATACGGCGGAGTCATCGTAACCAATGTGCAGGTGGATGAAATTACAGCAGGAGAGATAGATAAGATATTTTTTGAGATTATAATTGCCCCGGGCTATTCTCCGGTAGCTCTTGAAATGCTGAAACAGAAGAAAAACAGGATAATTCTCCTTCGTAAGGAATCAGAAAAGGATGAGTATACCTTCCGGTCATTGCTGGGGGGCGTACTCTGGCAGCAGAGGGACGGCAGCAGGGAGAGTGCACAGGATATGAAACCTGTAACCTCCAGGGTACCGCTGCCTGAAGAATTTGATGACCTCGTCTTCGCAAATATCATAGTAAAGCACAGTAAATCCAATGCTATTGTCATAGCCAGGAACAGGCAGCTGTGTGCAAGCGGAATAGGGCAGACCTCAAGAGTAGATGCGATGAAGCAGGCAATTGAAAAGGCAGGGACATTCGGATTCGATCTGAAGGGTGCCGTAATGGCATCCGACGCCTTCTTTCCCTTTGCCGACAGTGTGGAGATAGCCCATAAAGCAGGTATCACCGCAATCGTCCAGCCAGGAGGATCTGTAAGGGATCAGGATTCAATAGACTACTGTTCCTCAAATGGTGTTGCAATGGTCTTTACGGGAATCAGGCATTTTAAACATTAAAACTTTAATTAATTATCTCATATAATGGGACTATTTTCATTTTTAACACAGGAGATTGCAATCGATCTGGGAACTGCCAACACAATTATAATTCATAATGACAAGATTGTTGTGGATGAACCTTCTATAGTGGCACTGGATAAAAGTTCGGGTAAACTGATAGCAATTGGTGAAGCCGCAAGGCAAATGCATGGCAAGACGCATGAAAACATTAAAACAATAAGACCTCTGAGGGATGGTGTAATTGCCGATTTCAACGCTGCCGAACTGATGATCAGGGGAATGATAAAGATGATCAACAAGGGACCCCGTCTCTTCTCTCCGTCCCTGAAAATGGTTGTATGTATACCATCAGGAAGTACCGAGGTAGAAATACGTGCAGTCCGCGACTCATCTGAGCACGCCGGTGGCCGCGATGTATATATGATATATGAGCCAATGGCTGCTGCAATCGGAATCGGGCTGGATGTTGAGGCACCGGAAGGCTGTATGGTTATTGATATAGGTGGTGGAACGACTGAAATTGCAGTGATTGCCCTTGGCGGGATTGTATGCAATAAATCAATAAGGATTGCCGGTGATGGTTTTACTTCTGATATACAGGCTTATATGCGTCATCAGCACAATATTAAAATTGGCGAACGGACAGCAGAAGATATAAAGATATCAGTTGGGGCTGCACTGCCTGATATTGACAATCCTCCTGCCGATTTTGTGGTAAGGGGTCCAAATATCATGACTGCGCTTCCGATTGAAATACCGATATCCTACCAGGAAATAGCTTATTGCCTTGATAAGTCTTTATCAAAAGTAGAGGCGGCTCTGTTAAGCGTGCTTGAGCAGACCCCTCCCGAGCTGTACGCTGATATTGTGAATAAGGGAATATATCTGGCCGGTGGCGGGGCTCTGTTAAGAGGACTCGACAGGAGACTGTCGGATAAAATCAATATTAATTTCAATGTTGTTGAAGATCCTTTGCATGCTGTTGCACGCGGTACCGGGGTTGCTCTGAAAAACGTAGAAAGATTTCAATTCCTAATGAGATAATCCTTCTGGATGAATGAGGAATCTTCTGAATTTTCTGATACGATTCAATAACCTGATAATCTTTCTCATACTTGAAGGAATAACATTTTATTTACTTGCCACCGGGAACAACTATCATAATACCAGGGTGGTGAATGGGATGAGAGGGCTTACCAAGGGAATCGAGATGAAAATCAACAACACGAGGAATTATCTCAGTCTGCGGGAAATTAATGAAGAGCTTGGGGCAGAAAACATTGCTCTGAAAAACAGCATAGAGCGACTTGTAAGGAGAGAGAATTCGCTTTTTTTTTCTGTTACAGACACCATTTACAGACAACAGTACAAGCATACGTCAGCTGAGGTAGTTGAGAATTCAGTAAACAGGCAAAAGAATTTCTTTACAATCAACAAGGGCAAACTTCAGGGAATTTCAACGGATATGGCCGTAACTTCTTTTGATGGAGTGGCCGGGGTTATTGTAGGTTGTTCCGATAACTATTCAGTTGCCATGTCACTCCTGAACCTCGATTTCAGGCTAAGTGCCAGGCTAAAGTCAAGTGGCTATTTTGGTTCACTCAGCTGGGATGGCAGAGATTACAGATATGCTGTTTTAGGCGAAATACCCCAGCATATTTCTGTAAGTGTTGGAGATACTGTAGAAACCACAGGCTATTCTGCAATATTCCCGGAGGGATTGATAATCGGGACTATCAGCGATTTTGAAAAGAGAGGCGGAGATTTTTACAGGATAACTGTTTCGCTTAAGACTGATTTTAAGAAACTTAATTTTGTGGACGTAATAGGAAACCTTGAGAAAGCTGAAAAGGTTGAACTTGAAACCCTTGTTAAATGATCAATTCAATTTTAAGGTTTGGTCTGGCTTTTATTCTATTGATACTGTTGCAGGTATTGGTTTTTAACAATATCCAGTTCAGCGGCTATGTCAATCCGTATGTCTATATAATGTTTATTCTCCTTCTTCCGGTTGAGATCCCCTCCTGGCTCCTGCTGCTGTTGTCGTTTGCGACCGGTATTATCATCGATCTCTTTTCAGGGTCTCCCGGAATGCACTCCTCCGCCACCTTGTTTGCAGGATTCCTCCGCCCTTACATCCTCAGGATAGTTTCTCCCAGGGACGGTTATGAATCAGGATCAGAGCCTTCAATGCTGAATTATGGATTCAGATGGTTTCTTACTTATACATTGTTAATAGTTGTGGTTCATCATACAGTTCTTTTTTACCTGGAAGTATTCCGTTTTACCGATTTTTTCAGAACCATGCTCAGAGTATTGCTGAGTTCGCTTTTCACGGTGATCTTTATTCTGCTTTTTGAATTTTACAGGAGGGGGAGGTAAATTAAAAGGTCATGAAAGATCCGTTTATTAACAGGAAGTATATAATAATGGGGCTTATTGTGCTGGCATCCCTGGCATTGCTTATAAGGCTTTTCATTATCCAGGTTGTGAAGGATTCATACAGGCTCTCTGCGGATAATAATGTTCTGAGATATGTCACACAGTATCCTGCCCGAGGTCTCATATACGACAGAAATGGTGAACTGATAGTTTATAACCAGGCAGCATATGACCTTATGGTGATACCCGCTCAGACTTCAAGAATTGATACCGGAGGCTTTTGTATGCTTCTCGGCATAAGTGAAGAGATTTTCAGGGAACGGATGTCGGCTGCCATCAACTATTCAAGGCGTGCCCCATCGGTTTTCCTTAAGCAGATTTCTGATGAGACATATGCGCGGTTACAGGAGAAAATGTTCATGTATCCCGGATTTTATGTTCAGCCAAGAACTCTTCGAAAGTATTCAAAACCAGTAGCTTCACATCTTCTGGGATACGTGAGTGAGGTGGATGACGGTATCATCAGGAAGGATCCCTATTATAAGCCGGGAGATTATATTGGGAAAAGCGGCATTGAGGAGGCTTATGAAAAAGAGCTGCGCGGGAAAAGAGGTGTGAAGATTTTCCTTGTTGATGTCTACAGCCGTATAAAAGGTTCATATGCAGATGGTAACTTCGATACACTTGCAGTTCAGGGAAATGATATAATGTCAGGCATTGATATTGATCTGCAGGAGTATGGAGAGCTTCTCATGAAAAACAAAAGGGGAAGCATTGTTGCGATGGAACCTGAAACAGGAGAGGTGCTTGCACTTGTCTCGGCTCCGGACTATGATCCCGGACTGCTTGTAGGCAGGATCAGGTCAGACAATTTCTCCAAACTTCAGCCGATACATTAAAGCCGTTGTTTAACAGGGCCCTTATGGCATCATATCCTCCGGGATCAACATTTAAACCGATAAATGGACTGATAGGTCTCCAGGAGCAGGTGATCACCCCGAACACCCTGTTTGGGTGCGACAATGGTTATATGTTTGTCGGATGCCATTCGCATGCATCTCCTCTCAACCTTGAGGGAGCCGTAATGAACTCATGTAATTCCTACTTCTGCCAGACATTCAGGAGGATACTTGAAAATCCAAAGTATAGCACTGTCGCTGAACGGTATGATAAATGGAAATCCTATCTTAATGAGTTTGGATTCGGGAGCAAACTGGGAACTGATTTTGTAAATGAACTGCCAGGATTTATTCCTGCTACCGGCTATTATGACAGGTATTATGGAAAGAACAGATGGAAGGCACTCACTGTAATTTCAATGGCAATAGGGCAGGGAGAGATCGGAACAACACCACTTGCAGATGGCAAACATGACAGCTGCAATTGCCAACAGGGGCTATTATTATACTCCTCATATTGTCAGATCGGTTGGACATGACGGCAGGATTGATCCCAGGTTCCTTAAGAAGCATACCATCAGTATTGATTCACTGAACTTTGAAGAAATCATTCTCGGGATGGAAGCGGCAGTGAACGGAGGAGCCGGTAAGACAGCAGGTGTTGCTGCACTGAAAGATATAATAGTTTGCGGGAAGACAGGAACAGCTCAGAATCCTCATGGAAAAGACCATTCGGTATTTATTGCATTTGCACCAAAAGATAATCCGAAAATCGCTATAATGGTTTATGTTGAAAATGCAGGTTTCGGAGCTACCTATGCTGCTCCTGTTGCCAGCCTGATGATTGAAAAATACCTCACAGGTAAAATATCCAATAAGATGCGGGAACAGAGAATGCTTAATCTTAATCTTGATGACAATACTAACAGTGAAACGGAATATTAATATATGGAACAGGCTTGACAAGATTACAATAATCTTGTTCCTGCTGATGGTCATAATGGGATGGTTCAATATCTATGCAGCAGTATATCAATGAGGAACATTCAGGGATTCTCGATCTTTCCCAGCGATATGGCAAACAGTTTATCTGGATAGTGGCAGCCATTGTTACTGGCCATCTTTGTTGTAATCATCGACAACAGGTTTTATTTCTTCTTTTCATGGTTCATATATGGTATTCTGATGTTCATGCTTCTCCTTGTACTGATCTTCGGCAAGGAAATAAACGGTGCAAGATCGTGGTTTGAATTCGGCAAGTTCAGCCTTCAGCCTTCAGAATTTGCAAAGTTTGGAACAGCTCTCGCCCTTGCAGTATATCTGAGTTCAAAACGGCACGATCTTACAAGCTGGACGTAATCGTCCCTGCCCTGGCAATAATATTTCTTCCGGCATTTCTGACAGCTCTTCAGCCTGATATGGGATCAACAATTGTCTATTTTGCATTATTCCTGGTTCTGTTCAGGGAAGGGATGAGTCCATATATATTTGTGTCAGGATTGCTTATGGTACTATTATTCTTCCTGACTTTACTGGTTAATAATCTCTATCTTGCTTTCGCACTTATAATAATTGCATTCTTCCTTTTGTGGTTTGCTACAAGAAAATGGAAAATGGTTGCCCTTGGAGCCGGGATTTTAATTCTTATATCAGCGCTCTTATATATGCTTGACTATTATGTGTTGAAATCCTTAGGTAATGAGTTGGTGTATTTATTTCCCTGCTCCTTTCAGGTGTTGTTTATGCATTTTATATTTACAATAAGAAGGCAATATCTGCATTGGTTATCTATTTTTTCCTGGCCGGTAGTGTTATTTTTGTAAATTCAGTGGATTATACATTTAATAATATACTTCAGCCTCACCAGAAGGACAGGGTGAATATTCTGCTGGGACTGAAATCAGATCCTCATGGTACGGGTTATAATGTTAATCAGTCAATAATCTCAATAGGTTCAGGAGGATTTACGGGAAAGGGATTTCTTCAGGGGACTCAGACAAAATTCAAATTTGTCCCCGAACAGAGTTCCGATTTTATTTTCTGCACTGTAGGTGAGGAATGGGGATTTCTTGGATCGTTTGTTGTTATAGGAATCTATCTGTTTTCTGCTTTTGCGACTTATTTTTCTGGCAGAACGGCAGCGATCGGTCTTTTCAAGGATATATGGATATGGAGTTGTATCAATCATTTTTACCCATTTCTTTATAAATATTGGAATGGCAATTGGACTGGTTCCGGTAATAGGAATTCCCTTGCCATTTTTTAGCTATGGAGGCAGCTCATTATGGGGCTTTACTATTCTGTCTGTTTATTTTTCTGAGGCTTGATGCAAGCCGTGACTGAATATCTTGTATGATCAGAAAGGCATTGTTATCCTGTGTGAGATCTCAATCCCGAAATCCTTCTCAACATAATCAATCAGCTGTGGAAAAAATTCCATGAAATCATCCTGAAGAGAGTAATAATTCTTTTTGAGGGCACGCATGGCAAATCTTGTTTCATTCGGAAGGGTTGACCGTTTACTTAATGTATTAAGTACATGACGTATCCCATTTATTGTCTGGTATGATTCAATCCAGTTGTTGATTATAAAAAATGGCATCATCTCCCTGACATTTTCAGGCATTATTTCATAATTATTTACAAGAGCCCTGTAAAAGTTATATGTTACACTTTCAAGCGGTCTTCTTGAGAAAAAATCCCATTCCTTGGTAAGAAAATGGTCATAAATTATATCAGTAACAACCCCTGAATATTTATGATATTTTCTTGTGAAAAAAATCTTGCTGCGGTGAACAACAGGATGACGGTCAGTAAATCCGTCAATATGACTGTGAATTATTATGCCTTTTCTTATCAGATCAGGATACTTCAGATAATCCCTTCCTTTTACATAATCACCTATGTAATTACCAATGATTATTTTATCAGAATCACCGGAAAGATATATGTGAGCAAGCACATTCATATTATGATATAATAGTACAAAGAATTTGCCATATACCTTACCTGATAGAAAACATTTTCTTTAACATGTTTTCACAACATACGTGAAAACACCGATAAATAATTGTAAATAAGGAAATATAAAGCATAGAATAGGTATTTTAAAAAATACCTGAAAATGCTCGGAATTTCAGTATGCAAATTATAAATTTGTTGCTTCATTTTAAAATGAAATTATCTTTTATAATCAAATAAATATTAAAAAACAAGGAGGATTTATGGCAAAGAAAAATGTCATCATAATTGGTGCTGCAGGTCGTGATTTTCATAATTTCAATACCTGTTACAGGGATAATGAATATTATAATGTTGTTGCATTTACAGCAGCTCAGATACCTGATATAGACGGAAGAAAATATCCGAAGGAACTTGCCGGGAAACTATATCCTGATGGTATTCCGATTTTTGCTGAAGAAAATCTTCCCGAGCTGATAAAAAAATATAAAGTATCTGATTGTATCTTTTCCTACAGTGATGTTACCATATCAGAAAGTAATGTCGGTAAGTGCACATAGTTAATGCTGCCGGTGCAAATTTTGTTTTGCTCGGACCTGATGATACTATGGTAAAAAGCACAAAGCCGGTTATTGCTGTTGGTGCAATCAGAACCGGTTGCGGCAAGAGCCAGACCTCAAGAAGAGTAATTGAGCTTCTTATGGAAAGAGGTTTAAAAGTGGTTGCTGTACGTCATCCGATGCCTTATGGTGATCTTAATGCCCAGAAAGTTCAGCGTTTTGCTGAGGTTAAGGATCTTGAAAGCATAAATGTACGGTTGAAGAGATGGAGGAATATGAACCTCATGTTGTAAGAGGAAATGTTATCTATGCAGGAGTTGACTATGAGGCAATTCTTCGTGCAGCAGAAAAAGATCCTTCAGGTTGTGATGTAATTTTATGGGATGGAGGCAATAATGATTTCCCATTTTATAAGCCTGACCTTATGATAACAGTTACTGATCCTCACCGGGCAGGACATGAACTGAAATACTATCCTGGTGAAGTAACTCTTCGTCTGGCAGATGTTGTTGTTATAAACAAGATGGACAGTGCATCGCCGGAATCAATTCAGATAGTCAGAGAGAGTATTGAAAAGGTTAATCCAAAAGCAATTGTTGTTGATGGAGCATCTCCGATAAAAGTTGATGATCCGTCAGTGATAAGAGGAAAAAGAGTACTTGTGGTTGAGGATGGTCCGACACTTACACATGGTGAGATGAAAATCGGTGCAGGTGTTGTTGCTGCACGTAAATTCGGAGCATCTGAACTTGTTGATCCTCGTCCGTTATACAGTTGGAAGACTGAGTGAAACTTTCAGGTTGTATCCGAATATCGGAACACTGCTTCCGGCTATGGGTTATGGCAAGCAGCAATTGAAAGATCTTGAAACAACAATAAACAATACAGATTGTGACAGTGTAATAATTGCAACACCGATAGACCTTAACAGGATCATTAAAATCAGGAAACCAAATACAAGGGTTTATTATGATCTTCAGGAGATTGGAAATCCTAATCTTTCAGAAGTGACTGATGATTTTGTAAAGAAACATCATAAGTTGAAGTGCTTAGCGAAGTCACTGCTCGGCGAAGTCACTGCTCGACGTACTCCGTTCTGCTCGGCGAAGTCTCCAGACTTCGCCGTAACATAAATTGTATCCCCCCCCGCTAGCGCCGATTAGTAATCAGTGCTTTCTTTATATTTACTTCAGTCTCTCTTTTAACTTTTTTGCCGCCTCTTCAAATCCCGGTTTATTGAGCAGTGCAAACATATTCTTTTTATATGCTTCAACTCCCGGCTGATCGAATGGATTGACATCGAGGATATAACCGCTTATTGCACATGCCATTTCAAAAAAGTAAATAATCTGTCCGGTATAGTATTCATTAAGCACCGGAATGGTAATTGTGATTATCGGAACATTTCCGTCATTATGGGCAATAGTTGTTCCTAGTTCAGCATTATGATTAACCTCTGATAATCTTTTTCCTGCCAGATAATTAAGCTGATCTGAATCATCTTTCTCAGAAGGGATTGTTAGTTTTCTTGATGGGTTTCATTACTGATATTATTGTTTCAAAAAGGAATCCTCTGGCCATCCTGAATATACTGGCCCAGAGAATGCAGGTCAGTTGTCATATCAACTGAAGCAGGGAAAATTCCTTTTCCGTCTTTTCCTTCACTCTCACCATAAAGTTGTTTCCACCATTCAGACATGAAGTGAAGTTTTGGTGTGAAACCAACCATTATCTCAATTGATTTTCCGCTCTGAAGAAGAAGATTTCTGGCAGCTGCATAAAGAAGTGAAGGATTTGATACCGGCTTGTTTATTATGTCGTGTTAGCTCTTCCATTGCTTTTGCCCCTTTTACAAGTGTCCTGATATCCAGTCCGCTCAGTGCAATTGGAAGCAGTCCTACCGGAGTAAGTACTGAATAACGGCCTCCGACATTATCGGGGATAATAAATGTTTCATATCCGTTTGTTTCTGCCAGTGATCTGCAGAGCTCCTCTTTTCTCATCGGTTATTGCAATAATTCTTTCGGCTGCTGCTGGTTTCCCAATTTTCTTTTCGAGATGATCCTTCAGAATTCTGAAGGCAATGGCAGGTTCTGTTGTGGTTCCTGATTTTGAAATTACAATTATTGAATAATTTCTTCCGTCAAGTATTTCAAGAAGGTCAGACAGATAATCTTCACAGATGTTCTGTCCTGCAAAAATAACATCATGATGTTTTGTCTTGAGGAGAGGAGCAAAGACTGTGGATGAGAGCTTCTATTACTGCTCTTGATCCAAGGTATGATCCTCCGATTCCTATAACAACTGTTGTATCTGAAACTGACCTCAGATGTTGGCAGTTTTTTCAATTTTATCAAGCTGAGGAAGGATATCATCAGGAAGTGAAAGCCAGCCAAGAAAATCATTTCCGGGGCCTGTACCTGTATTAAGAGTATCGAGATGTCTTACTGATTGTTGTGCCAGTGCAACAATCTCTTCATATGAGATAAAGTTGCTGGTATTCTTCAGATTGATACTTAAATTTTCCTTCATATTAATCTGCAGTATAGATCAGGTTAAATATTACTTATTTATGATAATGCTGATCACAAAGTTAAAAAAAAAGCCGTCGGATGAAAACCGACGGCTCGTAATAATGTGGGAATATATATTGAGTAGAAATTATCTTTTATGAATGCTTCCTGCACTTGAGGAGTGTGACATCTACATATTTAGGATTTCCCTTATAGTTTATATCTCCTGCACTTGAAGCCCTTGCTGTAATTTTCTCAGTTACATTTATATCGGCATCTCCTGCACTTGATACTGATATATCTGCTTCTCTTACCTTCAGATCATAAGCATTCAGATCGCCTGCGCTGCTCAGATCTGCCTTCAAGTATTTCAGCTTCTCCTGAAAGTGTCATATCGCCTGAACTGCTTATTCAACTTCAATCTCTCTTGCATATACTTCAAGTTTGATATCGCCGGCACTGCTGGCTGATAATTCGAGCTCGTCCGCTTTTACCGGAGTTTCGCCAACAACATCCCCGGCACTGGTGGTCTCAACTGAATTAATATCTTTCATTGTTACATAAACTCTTTTCCTTTCTGCATCCCGGATATTTGCTTCGGTATAAACATGAAGAACATCCACCTTTAACTTCAGTAATAATATATTCATGAAGATTTTCATCAGCTTCAACAGTCATGGCCTCAGCATCACCCTGCTTCAGGTAAACATCAATTCCTGAACTTACTTTTATACCTGTAAAAGATCCAGCATCTCTTTCTGTTTTGATCACATTGTGGTTGCCTTGAACTGTCTTCCTTGACTGTCCTGACAGATGTACAGGAGATACATGCAACAGCGATGGCAAAAATTAAGAATCTCAGACTTTTCATATTTCTACTTAATTAGGTTTAACGTATTTCGGAATAAAGACAGGATCTAAAACTATATGTTGCATTGAAATGAAAAAAAATTAATGCAAACTGTAGTTTGTAGTTTGTCTGTTGATCGGCGAAGTCTCCGGACTTCGCCGCCAGATATAATGTAGTCTGGAGACTACATAGTACGTAAAGCGAAGTCTGGAGACTTCGCTTAGCATGTGGTACGTAAAGCGAAGTCTGGAGACTTCGCTTAGCAAGTGGTATATAAAGCGAAGTCCGGAGACTGCGCTTAGCAAGAATATAATTTCAATGCCACTTGAATATTTTCAGTCCGGCAGTAAAGAAAATGACTCCGGTTGAAAGCAGGATGAGTATTGGCAGTGCGACTTCATGATAACCCGGCTCCTTCATTGAAAATGCTTCTTATACCGTCAGTAAGCATCGTGAGAGGCAGGTTCTTTATAACCGGCAGACTCCAGTCCGGGAAATTCTGATAGCTGAAGAATATACCTGAGAGCACCATCATAGGGAATACCACAAAATTAATGAGTCCGTTTCCCACCTCCGTATTTGAAGTATGTGATGATACAAATACTGCTATTCCGGAAAAAGCGATATTTCCTGCAAGAAACATGAGTATAAGGGCTGAGATATCTCCCTGGATTGTCATGTTAAATGCTATCAGGGAAAACAGAAACAGAACAGCTGATTCAATGAAGTTCATTGCAATCCTGACAGTTATCAGTGCAATCAGGAAATGCGATTTCTTCATTGGTGTGGCAACCAGCCTTCGCAGAAGCTTTTTTGATCTCTTTTCAATTATTCCATAGCTGATGCCCCACATGCACGACATCATCACTCCCATGGTAATCAGTCCAGGTACAAGAAAGTCAATATACCGTGTTCCGGTTACAGTGAGCGGTCTGATTTCCGGGTTGTTCTTTTCGTGAACGATTTCCCCCTTTCCGATTATACTGCCAAGTTTAAGATATGTCAGCTGGGCATCAGGGTTCATCGGGTCAAAATGATATTCAACGGAACTATCCCCGTCAATGATAAGAACATTAATTGTGCCTCTTTTTAGCAGTTTCATAGCCTCATTCCATGGCATACTGTAAAAAAGGAAAATTGAATTGCCCAGTTTCTCATCTTTTATAACATATTTCCATTTCCATTCTTCCTTTGCTTCCTGGAGGTTCGGTTCACAGTTTCTCAGGAGAAATTCATCAACAACTCTGATTCCGTTTCCTGCGGCAGGGGGCTCAGAGCTGGTTATGACAGCTACTTTTCTTGTTACATCGGCTTTTTTAGTAAAAGCCAGTCCCAGTCCGAGAGACATAAGTATGGGGAAGAGGATTCCCCAGAAAAGCACCCCGGGTTCACGTATGATTTCACGAAAAAGTGCTGCGATCAGCTGTCCGAGCTGTCTGAACCTTACCAGCCTATTCATTGATCTTCCTTCCGGTTAATGAGACAAACAGATCATCAAGGGTTTTCCTGCGGCATTCCATGTGTTTCAGAGCAATATTGTTCGATTTCATCATTGCCATAAAAGCAGGGAGTTCGGTTTCAAAATCCCTGAGGGTTACGAATCCTTTATCTTTTGTCTCTCCCGGATGAATAACGAACGGCAACCCGTCAGACTGGATATAATCGTGCAATTGCCCGTTTTCAGCAGTGAATTCCACCACCTTTTCGTTCGTTTCTTCCTCCAGCAGCTGATTTAATGTTCCTTCTTTGAGGATTGTCCCGCTGTCCATTATTACAATATAATCGCATAGATTTTCTGCCTCCTCCATATAATGGGTGGTAAGTATCATTGAGGTTTCTGATTTTTCCTTAAGGTTTCTCAGAATCTCCCAGATCTCGCGTCGTGCATTGGGATCCAGTCCTGTAGTGGGTTCATCAAGAAGGAGTATGGCCGGATTATTAATCAGAGCTATTCCGATAGCAAGCCTCTGCCTCTGGCCTCCTGACAGATTTACAACATATGATTTTCTTTTTTCTTCAAGCCCGACTATGTCAATTATTTCATTTACACGTTCTTTTCCAAGGTTGAAAAATCCGGCAAAAAGCAACAGGGTCTCCGAAACCCTCAGTTTATCAATGAATCTTGTTTCCTGAAGGGAGAGACCAATTATATGGTGGAGTTCATCCTCATTCCCTTTCCATTTTTTCCCCATAATCATAATTTCTCCCTTATCCGGTTTCTGTATTCCCTCTATCATTTCCACGAGAGTAGTCTTCCCTGCCCCGTTGGGACCAAGCAGGGCAATAAACTGTCCTTTGGTTATATTAAGGTTTATACCCCTGACAGCCTGCACTGTTTTGAAGGATTTCCAGACATTTTTTACCTCTATAACCGGGTCATTATATATCATGTAAAAAAAAAGTTGTAAATTAATCTGTTTTAAAATGGGAATATACGCAGAACATTTTTTACTTGAAATTGTTTTGGAGTAAGATTTCAACCTGTAAAATATAAAAAAAATGGGAAGTTCAGAATCAAAGGCAAAAGGAAAAGCAAAGACAACCGGAAAGAGCAAAAAAACTGTTGTAACTGCTGCCGCAGCTAAGAGGCCGAAGAAAACAACCACTAAATCCATCCCTGACGAGAATGAAATACGGATCAAGGCCCAGGAGATCTATCATGAGCGGATTTTCAGGGGGGAACACGGGACTCCTGAGGATGACTGGATGAAAGCTGAGAGATTGCTTAAGGGCTAGACTGGCAATATAACTATCTCTGAGAATTCGTTCATTATCTTACGGTAACCCTTACACTTCCTTACCGGGCACACCTTTTACTCTTTTATCGCTCTGTCTGCGAATTCAGCTCCGTATGGAGCAGATCAGAGGGTTAAAAGTTTATTTGGTTCGTGCCTGTTTATTGAATAAATTTGCCGGCAGGTTCATTCACGAACAAGGAGATCCCGTTTGAAAGACAAAATCGCATAATAACAGGTATAATGTTTGACAACTTATTTAATTTGAATAATCCCAACTTTTTGGGGATAATGGTCAGGTTTGTCATTAATCTGATATTTCTATTCCTCCTGATAAAGGTTATTTATTACAGGTATTCCAGGAAAGAGAACTTCTTATTTGCCTTTTTCCTGATGGGAATAATGATATTCTTCATTGGTTCTGTGCTTAGTGCCGTATTTCTTGAAATAGGAATGGCTGTAGGATTGTTTGCCGTTTTTACGATTCTCAGATTAAGAACGACTGATGTCAGTATAAAGGATATGGCTTATATGTTTGCAACCATAGGGTTATCCGTAATAAATTCATTGAACCTGGTTGGCTTTCCTTTGCTGGGAATAGTAATAATTGACGCACTTATTATAGTTTCAGCTTATATACTGGAAGAATTCCTGGTTAAGAATTCATGTGAATCATATTCTATCGTTTATAGAAATCTTGAACTGCTGAAGTCAAATAAAAAACAAAAGCTTCTCAAAGACCTTTCTGAACTCACCGGTAAAGATGTCATTAATGTCAAAGTGAGGCGGGTAGATTACAGGTCGGGAATTGCAATGCTGGACATTTCTTTCAGGGAATGAATTATGCAGTCTGGTCAGACCATTTTCAGTTAATCCCACCTTGCCATCTTCAAATAATTATCTCTCATATTTCTGGTTGTAAGTGAGTTCAGTTTTTACAGTCTTTCAGGAAGGTATCCACAAGGTTATTAAGGCTTCTTGGTTTTTCCAGCTGTTTGAAAAACTGGTCGAGAAAATTTGTTATATCCTTTTTTGATCTCTGACTCAGATGTTGAAACTCATTAACAACAGTATATAGTTCTTCTTTGGAATCTGAAAATCTTTTCAGGTCCTCAAGATAAACTTCTCTGGTCCGGCAGATACCGTTAAAGACCGGTTGCCGGACATTTTCTATACTCATATCAGGAGGAGGGATTGCATAGTCAGCATTTACAACCCCGGTCAGGTCGAAGTCATATGGAACGGCAATTCCCAAACCGTCAGGATTATAACTCATTGGCTTAATAACCATAACATTATGTGGTCCAGGTACCGACCAGTCCCAGTTTGTTACCATGTAGTTGAATATTGCCACACGGTCCATCATATAGGGGATTATATAGCTTTGTTTAAGAGTTTCTGCCTTTACGACTATTGAATTTGTCCTTTTCGCCAGCATCTCAGCAGGTTCAATAAAAATCCCGTACCTAGTAATGGTCTTTTTCTTCCCCTTCGAATCTATATAACTGACTCTTAGCAATCTTACCCTGAAACTGGTATCAGTGAGGGCATTGAACAATTTATATACCAGATATTCTCTCAGTACATATTCGTCGTTAATGATATTTGGCTGACAATGCGTTACCAGCTTTAGTTTCTTGATTTTTGATGAATCGGAAAAGATGGATTTCTTAAAATTAATCTGCATCGGGGGGAAGCTGCAAATCTCATAACGTGAAATTCCACGGTATTTGACGGTTATCTCCCTCTTTATTGTATCAGTTTCATTAAGATGAATTGTCATTTCACCATCAAAAGTATCGCTCCTTGAAGGTTTTTTTGAAAAACTTGCAAGATCGAGATATAAGGAGACGTTCAGAATCTCATCACTTCCGAAAAGTGATATATCAGGCTTTTGTTTGCCCTCTTTTTGCTCTTTTACCTTAATTGTATCATTTTGTGCTGAAACAGGCACCAGAATCAGGAGAAGATTGAGGAGAAGATACAATCTCATGGATTTGACAGCGTGCCTTTCAGCTAAAATCTTCAGAAGATGAATCATGTCGCAGTAATATTGAATATCATGTTAATGATCAAAGAATCTGAGATATAAATTTACTCCATCCTTTAGGAAATGTCAAGTAGTTTATAAAGAAATGTATGTGTATATCCTCCTAACATGAAAGATCTCTGTTACTGACCGTTGTTTTCAAATCCATTATTGTAATTATCTTCCTGATTCCTGGCGAATTCAAGCTTCCCGAATTTATAGGTAAAGTTAACCCCGAACGACCGGAATGGCCGCTGGCGTATACTCTCCGACATATAATTTTCCGTAGATATTGTTGTTACCTGATTTATATATTTGTTGAAAGGATTTGTCATTGTCAGGCCTAAGCTGCCCTTATCGTCACGGAACATTTTCTTCAGTGCAAAATTGTACATGAAAAACTGAGGGACCTTACCCTGGATACTCTGTGACGGCGCACTGTACATACCAAAAAACTCAAGCGCCATTCCCTTCGGGAGCTGATAATTGGCATTCATGTTGATCCGGGCCCTGAACCCGGTGGAATTGCTTCCTGTAGTTAAAGTACTTACCGAATACCGGTACGTAAGCATCACGTTAGCGCGCAGGTTGAGATTTTTTGTTACGGGATAGGAACCTGATGCACTTAACCCTGTATTGTACTCTTCTCCTACATTTTGTCTTGTTGTAACTGAGACGTTTGTATAAGTTGAATCTCCTACAACGTACTCAGGATAATAGGTTGTGACCTGCTTATCGTCGTTAGTGTTGATTTGTTCCATAAGCGATACGGAAATATTTCCACCCTTGCTGAATCGTGCATTGTAAGCCAGTTCAATTTTATTACCTGTTTCCGGTTTAAGGTAGGGATTCCCGGTTGTAATATTGTATGGGTCACTCAGGTTTATAAATGGATTGAGTTCCCTGTATTCAGGGCGTTCGATGCGTTTAGTGTAGGCAAGCTTGATGGAACTGGTTTTATCGAAATTATGTGACAGGATTATCGCAGGTACTATGGTGCCGTATGAAGGTATTGCTGCATTCGGATCATCAACTGACACCTCCGTGAACTCATATCGTACACCGGACTTTATTTCAAGAAAATTAAAGACTTTGAAATTCGCGGATAAATATCCCGCATAAACATTCAGACTATACCTTGAATCATAGGATTGCATCGGATCATAGACAAACTGATCATCAGAAGGGACATATATACTTACATCAGCGATGCTGTGAAGCCTTTGAAACACACTCTTGACCCCTGTCTCAATCAGGAACTCACTGGTTACCGGATGTGTATAATCAATGGAGATTTCTGTTTCATTGTCGTTGCCGGGATTGACACTTGTTTGTCCCATGTAGGGGTTTGCCTGTTCAAGGTATGACTGGGTCTGGGTATAATTGGCATAGGGAGACCCGTGACTGGCATTGTAAAGAATCTCAAGTTCGTGTCCTTCTTTTTTGAATTTCTTTTTGTAATCGAGACTCCAGTCAAATGAGCTGTACCTTGACTTATTCTCCGAATTGCGCAGTGTAAAGTTATCGTATAAGAGGCTGTCTGAAAGATCCTTTATAAATTCCTCCTGGTTTGTAATTCCGGAGGTTTGATTGCCAAACTTATTATAACTGAGAGATCCTGTTAATATATCATTTTTACTTATATCCCAGTCGAAGCCAATGCCTGATCTCATGCCCTGTCTTTGAAAATCGCTTATACCATCCTGGTACAAAGTGGTAAGACTATTGGAAACCGTGTCATATGTTATCCGTTTCTGGGTATTGGGAACCTTGGATTTCAATACTGCATTTCCGCCAAAATATGCGTTGATTCCAAAATTATTCTGTCTCATGTTCAGATTTACAGAACCGTTCTCCCATCTTGTCCCTCCTGTTAAATTGATATTCCCGTTGATGCCCTTCATCTTATTGTCATGAAGGATTATATTGATGATCCCGCCGGTACCCTGTGAATCATATCTGGCTCCCGGGCTGGTGATAGCTTCTATGCTCCTGATCTGGCTGGCTGGTATTGATGCGAGAGCATCCGCAAGACTACTGCCGAAAACACTTGATGGCTTCCCGTTAATCAGGAAGCGGATATTTGAATTCCCCTGCAACTCCACGTTGCCATCGACATCGACACTTACCTGGGGTACCTTTTTCAGTACGTCAATTGCTGCCCCTCCCTGTGAGGTTATATCATTCGAAACATTATACACTATCTTATCAATCCTGCTCTCCACAATTGGTCTGTCACCTGTTACAGTCACGTTCTGAAGGGTCTTAACCGATGGATCAAGCGACAGGGTTCCAAGTGAAAATGTATGTTTTGTACTGCTGAGACTGACAGTGTCAATCGTGATATTTTCATATCCTAAGAATCCGATTACAATCTTATAGCTTCCATCAGGCAGGCCTGAAATCTTAAATTGCCCGTTAGCATCGGTTATGGAACCGTCTGTTGTCTTGCCTGTAGCATTGTTTATGACTGAAACGGTGGCATATTCCAGGGGCTGGTTTGTTGATCTGTCAAGGATTTTACCAGTCACTGCCCCAATCTGTTTCGATTGGGCACTTAAAAGTGAGCTGCAGAAGAAGGATATTGTTGCTATATAAGCGACAAATATTGAAACTCTCATCTGGCAGTAAATTAAATTTGGATAACTGTTCCTGATATATAACAGTTAAGGGCAGCATTTGGCAAATGCCGGGATTAATAATTACAGGTAATGATGTATCTCGGGACTTGGATTCAAACAGTCAGATTTTTCTAATTTACTGGTCTGGCTTCACTTAAACCAGCTGATCCGGCATTCGGACCATTCTGAGTAATTGAATTTAACAATTTTTAACAATTTAGGTATAAAGAGCACTTATTTCTTATTTTTATTGCCATGACGTGTCAGGAATTTATCCATTGGTTCCTTATAAATCTCATGCCGGTATTTGCCATTCACAGGTTTATCTTTTCCGGTTTCAGCCTGGTTTATCAGTTCGATATATGTCGCGGGCTTATCTGTATTTTCAATCGTCGGAATGATCCTGAAAGTTGACAGTCCCATGTAAATGACTGAAAAAATAAAAAACAGGAAAAGCATTCCGGCTTTGTTCCTTGAGGAAACTATAAATTGAAATAGTGTTACTGATTTGCCTGAATATTCGTATTTTTTCCGGCGGATCAATGAAAATAGGAACGGTCAGGATCTAATAAAACCAAGAGCTCCGAATATTACCGAGAGCGATGGGTCAATAATCCTGGTGCCCAGACGACGATAAGAAAAATGAGAATGGATGAATAGAAATAGATATACCTGTTTTGTAATCCCACCGCTTTCGTTTTTGGTGGCAGTATAAATTCCCTGAAGCGATAATGGAGTATACAACGATCAGCAGAGCAGCAAATTGTCATAAAAATAATGTCGCTATAAGGTATATTAATGTAAAAGGCCCGGAATCCAAACAGCATTATCAGGAATGCCAGCAGCAACAGTTCAGACAATACCTGGGATATCTTTCTTTTCCAGGACTGGAAAAATCCTCAATAACTCTCCAGCCGACCTGTGTAAAGTATAACAGAGCAAGGCCAAAACATGAACATTCCTATCAATGTAAACCCATAACCATTTTTCGCCATTACCGCAAATAGTCCAAGCAATATGAGACCAAAGAAGAGAGATTGCAATACCTGACTTACTCTCATTTCCTAATATTCAAAAAGGTCGTATAAAAATTCAGTGTAATTTATCCAGTCAAAGCAGGTCCCTGTCAAATTTGCTCCAGGATTTATTGCTGCTGCCTGACCGTGTCAGAACCTCTCCATACATGATAGCATTGATACATCGTAATCTGTCTTCCGGGTTCGCCAGTTCCGGGATAGCTGATCTGCCCCGAAAGAATTTGTCCATTCCTGTCAGAGTGCGCACCCTGGCAAGTACCCCATTCATTTTGGCATCAGTGTCCATATTGCTTACCAGTTCCCCTGCCTGCTGCTTTTCTGCTGCCCTTTTCCTGAAGTGTAAGCATTTCCACCAACCCGGTGCGATAATCGAATCCATGCCATCCGGAGTTGAATCTGAAAGCCTTTACCTGACTGAGGTCAGCCAGAGCCGAGTCCTGATAAATTTCCGACTCCTCATTGTAGCCACTCATTTTGCAGAAAGCGGCCAGTTTGGAATAAGCCAGAGTTCTGTTCTTGATATTTGAGAATTGTCCGACGATATTCCTGGCTTCCGTTCGTTTGCCACGGATTGCCAGTTGTTGAGTAACCGTTAAGAGCATATTTAGGTAAGGTCCGCTTTCTGCGTAATATGGCTTACTAAAGCCATGTAACTTTATTCTTTGCACATGTTCAAATGCTTTTAATGTGTCACCGGATTCAAAATAATCAAGTGCCAGTTTCATATTTATCCAGGCATCATCCATTGCATCCGCAAACCCTGAGCGGGAAATTATTGAATCCACTGAATTCAGAGTAGTGTGCGATAGCGGGGAATAATTCATGGCCGCCCTGTTCCACAAATCAGTCCCTGAAGCGGTCCCGTACAGCTCAAAATACCTGTTGATCCAGGCTGTAAGCAGATTGTAATCATCCTCATCATGATAATACCTTCGGATAAGATCATGCCGGATCATAAAGTTTAAAAAGGTATCTCCATAGTATACGAAACCTCCTGCGGATGTGAATGATGCACAAACCTTGAGGTGATCGGGATAAAGGAAAAGATGGCTTCGCTTAATCACGCGGTTCTCTTTTATAATGATGGAAGGTTCAAGATAAACCTCTGTTCCGGCTTCCAGAAATTTCGCAGGTAACTTCGAATAATATTCATTGGCAATTGAAAAGAGGCTGTCAATATAATTCCGGTTGAAACCAGTTGCCCTGTCCGTTGAAATTTTGTCATAAATTACCCCCTGATGCTTATAGAAGAGTGACAAATTAAAATTCAGTTCATTTCTGTCTTTAACTTCTTCTTCCAATGATGATTTGTAGATCCTGAAAAGCTTCTTAATGATCACATTATCAAGTAATGCCAGATTTTCATTATAATTTCCCTGGTTAATTAGCTTGACGGTTTTGCGAACGTCATCCATCCCTGCCATGTTGGCTATGGTTTTAATAAAGAGATGGCCGGGTATTCCTAAGGTTTTTGAATAAGCATTAACAAACAGTTGAAATGACTTGTCATGATTGTACATCAGAAAATAACCTGCAATGTTTGTTGAGTTATTCCAGTTCTGATTATAGGTTTCATTGTATTTATTCAAACTGTCCAGACAGCGTAATACTTTTGGTACATCACCCAGGGCTGCGAACAGGTAGGCCAGTTTTTCATAACCGCCATTATGACTTATAGTTTGTGTCCAGTCCTGATTAAGATTTGTGTTGAATCCTACTCTAAGCCTTGAATTTGCCGGAAATATCTTTTCGAACTTCAGTTTTAATGACTGGTTATTTTCAAAAGGGGAGATTAAATGAGTCAGTTCATTAATTTGATCCGTACTGAGACACCTGTAGTTCAAACTGTTTTCAATTCCAATATTAAGAGCATTAATATCTATATTCATGTTTATTATGGAAGAACTAAAAATGCGGACAATTAAGTTCCCAAGCAGCTTTTTATTACTTTTAAAGTGTTCATAAATTTTATTATCTGCTATGGTTCGTAGATAATATGATTCGTCTCTGACCAGATCATTGAGATTATTGAGATTATTATTTAAGACAGAAATGTTCTCCGGAATTGACGGGGGTTGGATTGCCGGATAAGGCTGTCGGCAAAGACCAGAGCCTGGCGTTTGATCTGTGGGCTGCTTTCTTTATTTACAAGATATATTCTTTCAAAGATATTCAGAGCAATCTCGATCCTGGTCTGGTTATCGGTAATCCGTTGAGAAATAGCACTCAGATTTCCGGAATCCAGCCTGGAAGCAAATAAAACAAACCAGGCTTTGAATTCTCCTGCGGTTTCTTTGTCATTGAGAATTGGTACTCCTTCATTGATAAGCTTTTTAATAACAACATCGTTTCGTCTGAGATGCCAGTTGTATGTCATAAATATTGCCAATCCGAGCATTATTGCCAGGCCTGCTGTTCCTGGCAATCTTAGCCGCACCGTATTTCATGAACATACGTGTGATCACCAGCTTAAGTGCGCTCTTATGAAGGAATTTTTGAATATTACTAAGGATCTCTCCGGACTCTTTCAGCCTGATGGAAGGAGCTGAATCACTCTCCTTATAACGGTTAATCCAGAATTTGTTCGGGCGGCAATCCTTGTACCACTTTTCGAAAAAGGTTAACGGGCCGATCGGCAGGAGGTAGTCGGCAGATTTACCGCTGTCAATCCATCGGTTCAGTTGTTGTTTCAGGTCGAGAAAGACGGTATAATATTCGAATTCCCTTCCTGACCATTTTTTCAATAACTGCCAGTTCCTGATGAGCGCTTCATGGGTGATATCCAGAACCGTTTCAGGTCCGATCGGTTTAGTTTGATGGTCCTGAGCGCTATTAATGAAAGGACGGATCAATGTATTTTCCGGCTCCCTGAAAATGCTGAGTACACCGGCAACAACCTCTGTTGAAAATTTCGGGTCATTGATTATGCTGGTGATCTCATTAAGTGTCATTCTGTTTCTGACGGCACGACTTTCGTCAATGCGGGTTAAACATGAAAAAGACAGACCGATAATTAGTTTAGCTTCTTTTACAGTTAACGGGGTTACGGCCTTCCGGTTATAGCTGTCAGCTGCTTCTTCATAAAGTTTATTTGCATGGATGTCCAGTACGTTTGTTAATCCTGCATTCAAAAGATGCCTCGTTTCATATTCCGGTAGATTTAATCTCCATGCTTTAAATCGCTCAAGCTCTTCCACCGGCAATTTATCACCATTCATGCCACCTACCATCGCATAATGGATAAGGTCCATTTGTTCACGTCCGCTATCCGCAGCTTTCCATATCTGTTTCAGTGCATGCTGTAGTAAAGGCAGCTGGTCCACTCCTTCCTCGAGGTCAAAGATTAACCGGTCGGTAAGACGTTTTGAAATACGGTTTCCGCTCAGGATGGCAGGTTCCTCAATTACCTGCTGTAATTCCCTTCGTTGCAGCCGGGGAACAAAGAACTGGGAAAAGCCAATAAATTCAGGAAGACCTCTGAAGGCGGCACACTGGCCGATGTAATCGGAGCGCATTGTACATACAACGTAAACAGGCAGATTATCCCTTAAAGAAATCTTTGCTGTTTCTAAAATAATATTCAGCAGAAGCCTGGAATCCTGTGAAGGCACTCCCTGAACGAAATTTTCAGGATTTGTGAAAAACTCTTCAAACTGGTCAATGATAATCAACAGGTTACCTGCCTTGCGTTCCATCCTGGTCCCTTTCTTCCTCTCCAGCCTCCTGCCAGGTTTTACTTTTTTCATCGATAAAAAGTGAGGATGATTTGTAAAGATCAACTAGTGAAGAAAACCCACGGCTCAATTCAATGGCCGTTGTGGCGCTGTCTGATTGTAGTTGCCCGGCAATTGCTTCCGTCATGTTTTTCATGGGGGACCGCTCCGGTCGGAAACCGGCAACAAACCAGTCTGCTGTACGAAGATTTAAAAAAACCGGCCCTTGCATGAGGGATCAAACCTCCGTAGATCAGCGAAGATTTACCATCCCCTGATGCGCCCGTTACCATAAGGAATTTCTTTTCCTCAAGCAAACCGGTAAGTTTGATAATCTGATCCTCGCGGCCTTTGAAATAAAGGGATTCCTCTTCAGTGAACGGACGAAGACCGGGATAAGGGCATATGGTTTCTGACTCTTGCATTTACTCAATAAATAATCTTCTTTTGCTATTAGTTGGGATCATACTTTACGAAGTTCCAATTATAATTTTTCAACCTGTCACGGATGCTCTTCCAATCCTTGCCAGGTGAGCGCCTCATCGCTTCCTCCATCAATATCCTGTTAATATAATTAACCCTTTCAGCTGCAGATGTTATATCAGGAATGGATGTATGAGCCAGGTAATACTGTCCGCTTCCGGCTGTCCCTTCTATCCATTTTTCAATAAGCTCATCCTGACGTGATATTGAAATCTGTTTCACAAACGTCCCGGCAATATCATGCATCTCTTTCCCTCCGATCCGGCTTAACCCGAGAATAAGTGCTTTTCTTGGGTCATCAGATATTGAGAAAATTAATGATGGGAATTCAAAATTATTTATCCTGTTAAGTTCGCATGTGGCGGAATCCAGGAGAATGAATGCATCGTGTTTCGGGCCTTCTTTCCCGGCAAGAAGTTCCCTGGCTGCTATCGAATATGTTTTGATACGGTTGTTGGGATTGGGGAAAACCCTGGTTATCCTGATAACTTCGTCCATCTTTCCCTGGCCGGCCAGAAAACCGGCGAGGCGGTTTATCAGATAGTAGTAATCGTTCCGGGTCGACGGATCCTCTTTCAAATTCTCTGTGAATTTTTCAGGCTCCAGTTTTCTATAAAACTCTTCAATCAGGTTGTTCTGTTCAGTCTCAATATAATGATCAATTAGCAGCAACCTGACCAGATTGTTATTAAGTTTTGCTGCCTCAGGATTTACGGAAAGAAGGGAATCAATTCGCAGGAGTAAATGTTCCTCAAGCCTGTGAGTATACTGACTGGTAATATTGATTGAGTTACTTTTATAATAATTAGATAACCAGATGTTTATCAGGTTGAGGTCACCCGGAGTCTTGTAGAGGGCAGAAAAATAGCCTCTGTTCAGCAGAAATCTCATGTATTTGTCTGTAAAATATTTCGTGCCGGACGAGCTATTGTTAACAACTGTTGGAAGATGATCAGGATAAAGGTACAAGTCATTCCTGCGGATCTTTTGCCTTACAGTTGAAAGATCAGTCCTGAAGGTAATCTCTGTCATTTGATCAAGGTATGGTAACGATACTTTTCGATAGTTTTCAACGGCCTTCTCAAATAGCAAATCTATTCCTTCAAGTCTTTCATCCTGCGGTTCCTCATCGCAGATCTTCGAAAGCAGAGTCCCCATGTGTTTATAATACAGGGCAAGGCTGAAATGCAGTTCATCAGGTTCTTTTTTTTCATTTACAATAGCCTGATAATAGAGATCAAATACCTTTTGTACAGTCGCAATATCAGATAATTCCAGGTTGGGATTATGGTTTAAACCGGCTAACTTCGGCCCCGTGAAATCCCAGCCGATAACACCTGCCCTGTTCAGCCAGCGTTCATAGAATTCAGACTGTTGTAATTCTCTGATTGCGGCAATACCTGGAAACAAGTTCACCCAGTTTTTTCACCTGACCATAAGTAATGAAGTAGTTGGCAATATTGAAGATACCATTATTGAAGTTCGTATAATTGGCAGTCAGCTTAAATAAACTGTCAACGCATTTTTCTACTTTTGGAGCATCGCCCAGTGAGGCATACAGATAAGCTAACTCCTGATACCCGCCCAGATTATTGAATTCCTGGTTAAACCGGAATATGGCATGAATCTGCCAGCCGGGTAATATTCAAAAAAATGAGTGCGTCCTGTCTTACCTTCGAATGGTGAGATGCCGGAAAGGATTATCCGGATATCATCTTGCTCCAGCCTCTTATAATGAAGGGCATATTCCAGTCCGGTGTTGACAGATGCAATATCCAGATCCTGGCTTTTAAAATCCCGGGTAAGTGATAATCTTACAATCCGGCTGATATCTGAAAGTGATTTGTCCAGTATATTCTGCAATCGATCATCCGAGTGAGAGTGAAGATAAAATATAGTTGGGGAGAGAAGCAAATCAAGGGCTTTCAGGTTACGCATCAGGGAGGCAGGGTTGTTCTCATTTATAGGAGCTGCCCGGATAATGCTGTCCAGGTAATAGAGACTCTGTCTCCTGATAATTGAGTTGTCTTCAGGGTTGGCCGAGGTTAACTCCAGATGCATGTTGGCAATGGATGTAGCTTTCTCTTCATCCGGCAATCTGCTCATAATTTCATTAAAGGAACCCGGAACCAGAAATTCTGCCAGAATAATAAAATTGGTCCGGTACATATCGACAACCCCATTATCGGCAATTAATTCCTTCCCATCAGCAACCAATTGTCTGATCACATTTTCGTTTTCTTTTTTCCTCGCATCCTGATAGTAGAAGAGACAGATGCCAAGCAGGAATAACACCCCTATTACTGCTGCGATTTTCGCTGCACCGAATCTGACCACCAGCCTTGTAATCCGTACTTTCCGGGCACTGCGGTTCAAAAATTCTTTCGTCTCTTCAACGATTTCTGAGCCCTCACTGAGCCGGGTTTCCTTATCGGCTCCCGGTTCAAGGTAGCGGTTAACCCAGTATTTATTCGGATTCAGTGTGGTATGCCAGGTTCTCAAAGAAAGTCAGCGGACCAATAGGCAGTAAAAATCCTGTGGACTTATTGCTCTCAAGCCAGCGGTCAAGTTGTTTTTTAAAATCCTGATAAACCGTGAGGTGGTCATATTCTTCCCTGGCCCAATCCTTTAAAAGTTCCCAGTTGCGGATCAGGCTTTCGTGAGTGATGTCTAATACGGTATCCGGTTTTAACTCGTGTGATTCGGGTTTTTCAGTAATATATGGTCTTAAAAATGTGTTTCCGGGTTCGCGAAATATATTGAGTACTGCGCCTACCACCTCAGAAGGAAGTTCAGGACTGGCAATAATGTCGGTGATCTCCTGCAGTGTCATCCTGTTCCGTACAGCCCGTCCCTCATCCATTTTGGTGAGGCAGGTAAATGCGACTTTGATGATCAGTTGTGCTTCGGCAGAGGTTATCTTCCTGTCGTGGCTTTCATTATAATGATCAGCCGCTGAAAGATATAGTTTGTTTGCATGCGCATCGATTATCCGGGATAATCCCGGATGCTGGTAAGCATCCCGGTATTTTGCCGGCAGTGTTTCGAACCACTCATTGAATCTGCTCCTGTTTTCCACAGGCAGTTCATCCGGCGCCATGCCACCTGCCATTGCATAATGGATAAGGTCAAGTTCCTCTTTACCCTGATTGGCCTGTATCCATACTTCATTCATGGCATGTTCCAGAACCGGCAGCTGGTCAATTCCCTCGCCCAGGTCATATACCACACGTTCCACAAGCCTGTTTGAAATTCTGTCCCCATGAAGATAAGCGGGCTCCTTTACCACCTGAACTATCTCCTTCCTTTTCAGCCTTGGAACAAAGAATTGAGAAAAACCTATGAATTCCGGCAATCCACGGAAAGCTGCACATTGGCCAATATAATCTGAACGCATTGTGCAGAGGACATATATCGGCAGGTTTTTCTCAATAGAGATCCGGGCTGTCTCCAGCAGTAGATTGATAACCAGCTGGGAATCGGCAGAAGGTGAATTCCTGTAAAAGTTTTCAGGATTTGTGAAAAATTCTTCAAACTGGTCAGCCACGATAAGGAGATTCGCAGCATTTCTCAGAAGATCCTTCCGGACGTCGTCATCCCCTTGTTGCCATGAATCGCTCTGTTCATCAATATAAAGAGAAGAAGACTTATAAGTTTCGACCAATGATGAAAAGCCGCGTCTAAGCTCCACCTCAACTGATTCCTCATTTGCAATCCTCAGATTTCGTGAAATTGACCTGCTGAGGTTGTGGAGAGGCGTTCTCTCGGGCCTGAAATCTGCAATAACCCAGTTGCTGTACCTCGCTTTAAAAAACCCGGCCCTTGCATTGGGTACGATACCAGCATATACCAGAGAAGACTTCCCATCACCCGATGCCCCGGTAACCATAAGGAATTTATTGGCTTCCAGCAATGCGGTGAGCTGAAGGATTTGTTCGTCACGTCCCTTAAAATAAAGTGAATCCTCTTCCGAAAAAGGACGAAGACCTATGTAAGGGGATGTGGCAGGGGGGTTAAACATTGTAATCGGTATTCTGTAATCAGTATTCAGTTAGTTAACTCAATGATTGATTTGTCACTTTGATATATGTATTCTTTACTTCTGCAGGTACATCTTCTTTGGGAACAATGCTTGAGCTTACTTTTGGTGCTTTGAATATCCTTGCCATATTGGTCTGTGGATCGTCCTCCCCAACCAGCATCAGAGGAGTTGGCGAAGAGGCACCTCCCACCTCTTTCCACACTTGTTTAATAAACGGCAATGCCCAGTCTGAGCTATAGCGGAAGTAAACAACCGCCATTTTACTTTTTGGTATTTGTTGTGCCGACATTTCCCTGTACTTCTCTTCACCACCGGGTAAAATATTCATAACCTCAACAGTATAGTCCTGGCTGATAAGGTCGGTGAGCGGGTAAGCGTCTTTCGCATCCTGGGTATTGAAAATGAAAAAGATATCGGTATCCCTGGTTTCCAGGGTGTTAATTTTTTCAACCATCAACATTGATCTCATATCCTCCACCAGTTGCATGGGACTGAACGAATTGGTGAAAGTCATATTGGGAGTAATATAGTTCCTGATATTGTTTATGAATTCCTCCTGCTGCGGCTTTACAGATCTGGACGAATCTTCCATGTACCAGATGAAGGTGGTGAAATTTGATCCTCCGGCAGCTGATCTGGCCTTAGCCATCTCAAACTGATGCATCGGGTATGATACCTGATCCTCTTCTTCAAATCTTCTCCCGAACTCTCCGCTCAGAATATGCAGTGAACATGATGCTGTTTCCAGATTCGTGTCAACCCTGTTTTTAAACTCCTCATCGGTGGAAGGGCAATCGCTGTTGGGTATGACCTGAAATCCTGCACGGGTGAGTATCAGGGCCATCTCCTCACGCTTTGCCTTAAGATCATTGGAGGTCCAGGCAAGAAATACAGTTGGTTGCTGGTTCTCAAGTACTGCAACTCGAATATCACTTGGAACTGTAGTGCTGTACCAGTGCTGCTGGCTGATTAGCTGAATCGTTCCGGAGTCCATGATCTCCTGAGGTCTTTCATGAAAGTGAGATTTTTGTTCAAGACTTTTAATCCCAATTATAATTTCCTTTATAGCATTGGCAACCTTGTTGATCTGGTTCCGGTAGATTGTATTATTAAGATTATCCTGGAGGTCATCATCTTTTGGACGCAGAGGTCTGTTAACCCCCTGGGCATGATATATAAAATCGATAGATCGTGAGTACACCCTGAAGAACGTTTTCCAGCAACCCAACATCCTCTCTTTCAATTTCATGGATTCTCACAGGAAGAATTCGGCTGGCTATATTCCCGTTGGGTAGTTTAATCTCCCTCCCATAACTGTCCTCCTGGGAGGCCTTATTGAACAACAGGAATTCATTATTCCAGGCAAATCCTTTTGGATCACAATAGGTCTGGGAAACAATGGGGATAAAAATAAGGGCCTTTATTTTCGACGCAATCGTATGATCTACGTTATGAGATTCCATAAGGCCATCCTCAGGATTCTCATCAAAAAACAGTGTGAGCTTATCTTTCACTGTGGCTACCAGTTCTTTGCGAAGATTCTCCACAAATTCACTTACCCAGCCATCGTAGGCATTGTCATTATGACGGTAACTGATGAAGATGTCGTATTCAAAGCCCGGGAATATGCTTGCCATTGTTGAAATATGAATTTACAGTGTGGCTGATTGAATGTCTATCATTTCCTTAACAAGACAAACATCAAAAAGTTCACGTATAAAAGGAAAGAGTTTTTACACGGGCTTTATGTTCATCTGAGTGTTATATCCTTATTCCGATTACAAGTATATCATCGGTCTGATCTTCATGATTTTCATCCCTCCACTGTTCAATCTCTTCATAAAGCATGTCACTTTGTTCGGGCATTGAATATTCACTGTATGCTCTGCAGAAATATTTTAAACCTGCCGCTCTGATATTTTTTATGATTTCTTCCTCCAAACTGATCAACATATCCATCAGAGCATAAGTATATTGTATCTCCATTGTGCAATTGTATATTCTCCGATGAAAACACAGACCCGCCATTGGCGGAGGAATCTTCCGGAGAATTTTTAGCCCGGTATTCCAGAAGTTCACCTCCGGAAATATGGTACAATGAATTCTTGACTCCGGCATAAGTCAGAATATTGGTCCTCATATCATAGTATGCACAGGACAATATCCATATCGTCTGATATTCCTGTTTCGTCGGCATCATTTCTCAGAAACCGGTGTATTTTGGAGTATAAATGAAATAAAATACGGGAAGGATCTGTTAGTTTTATTTCATTTACAGCCTGGTCAAGAATACCATAGCCTAATGTACTCAGAAGCGCCCCGGGTATTCCATGTCCTGTACAGTCTGCAACGGCAAATATAATAAGATGCTCCTGCCTGCTGAAAAAATAAAAGTCACCGCTGACAATGTCTTTTGGTTTGAAAAGAATAAAACTGTCGGGGAAGCATTCTCTTACATACAAGTCATCCGGTAAAAATGTCTGCTGTATATGCTGGGCGTATTTATAGCTGCCTTCAATTTCATTTATAGCCTCTTCGATCTTCCTGTTCCTGATCCTCACCATTTCTTCAATTGAGGGAGACAGGGTAACCAGCTTTCTGATCTGATCATTTAATCCCCTGGTTTCATTCAGGATCTTATGAATGATGCTCTGAGGTTTTAATGCATACGACAAATGCCTGATCCTCCTGGTATCGACGGGGTACGCCTCATAATCAATATCCTTCAGGAGTGAAGGTATTAATCTTACAAGTTCCCTGTCTTTTTCTTTTTCAGAATCGGGAAGATCATTATACGGTATCAAACCCGGATGGGTTTTGTTTGCTTCATCTTTAACATTGCTGTAAGTCCATCCGTTCAATCTTTTATCCCAGCTCCATCTTATATGTTCAACCATTGACATGGTCTCAATCTCATCCTCATTCAGATGAAGAGCAATCGGCCTGAATCCTTTTTTAACCTGTCTTATCTTATATCCGATTGATAAGAGTTTGGTTGGAATATGGGCTGCATTATCAATATTGGAATATTTAATCTCATCAGGAAGTTCATCAAAATCTGATATATACTGATTTCGGAAATCTCCCGGGGTATAAAAAAAGTAATTCAGCGGATCATTTTCTTCTTTTGTATGCTGGCTTCTTACCTCATGCAGATATTTGGAATGAATAGCTCTTGCGAGTTTCCTTATCATAGGGATATTAATCTCGACAGCCTCTTCATGACGGATTATCTCATAACCTATTTTTTTAAGCTGAACAGGTATCAGATAATTTAATTCCAGTGGCAAACCGGTTCCAGTCTTTGATCAGTCCTTTTAATGATCTATGTTCTTCATGAGCCTGATCTCCTGTTGCTCCTTTTTTACCGGCTCGAATGGGAGAGAGGGCAAGCTCCCTGCAATACTTTCCAAGATCCGTCTGCACAAGCGATTCAATCTCATTGTCTGTTATTATGCAAGTGCGGCAAAAGCCTTCGAACGGACGGATGAAAAGATTCAATCTCCTGAACTTGTCGGGTATCCCGGAAGCGTAATCATACCAGAATTGTTTTTCTGTTTCAGGCAGGATATTGAAATCTTCAATCCGGCTGTCTGAGAATTTATTGAGTTTGTTCAGGCGTATGAAGTCAGTATAAAGTCCCTCTGCAATAGGATTTGTAAATTGTTCCCGATACTTTGGACCTTCAGGCGATAAATCCTGAAGCAATTCTTCACTTGTACCATAAATAATTTCCGGCCACATCTGGTTTGAGTATTGGTCAGTGCTGAGTCATATATTATCTAGGTTCAATCTCAGTAAATACGAAAGGGAATCTGACTATCCTGGATATTTCCTGCCCGACCTCCATCATATCCACATCATCCTTTTCATAATGCCAGTTCACTGTGACATTCATTTCCCTTGCACGAAGTCTTGCCAGCACTTTGCAGATATCAAGAATCATTTTCCCTGATGATGAATTGAAATATCCAAAATTAAAAGTAAATACTACAGGTTCCGTTTTATCATCAGCTTTAATAAGCTGGAGGCTGAAGTCATCCATCCAGTTGAGTATCTGGTCGTAAAATTCCCTTACATCCGGTGGCCGTGATTCTCCTGATATCTCGTAAATCTTCTTTTCAGGATCAAGAATGACCTTCGGGGAATTTGACGTTTGATCAATAATCAGCTTTCTCATAATATGCTTATTTATAGATATTTGGATTTCAAAATATAAAATACCTGAAATTAAGGGATAGAAATTGTACCTTAAGCTATTCCCTGATTTAAAGGCTATGCAGATAAAACCAAGACCGGCTCCGTTTTCTCCCTCTACAGAGTCTCTGTTTATCCTGGCCTCATGCATCCTCTTCAGCTCCCCAACATCCATTTTATTTACAATATTGAGTTTTTGAGTCAGTTTGATCCTGGATTCTTCGGGTACCGGATTACGTGCTGAAATTATTATTTCATTCTCTTCATTCCTTACAGAGATATGAGGTTGCACATTTTTATCGTCCGAATCCTTCAGGGCAGAATGCCTGCAAATGTTTTCAATGCATTCAACAAAAAGGGAGTAGGTTCGTTTTCTAGTTGTAGTGTCCAGATCGGCGAATTCCTTCGATTTCTTAAGTCTCGTTAACAGTGAATCAACTACCGGGAAGTCAACCGGACCATGATACTCTAGAAATATGCCAGATGTGGTCATATTACTGATTTATTAAAAATTGTTCTTTACTGAATATCGGGTTTTGCCTGTAACAGGTTTCATAACTGGCAGATAATGCTCAAATCTTTTTCGGAATTCCTTATTTTTGCTAACTTGAATAAGTTTTAAACAAAGATAGGTTTTCTTTGAAATAAATTGATTTTTTCACTCTTTAATAAAATCATATAACTTGCGATTTATACGGAGAGGTTTAGCTAATAATTATAATTTACAATATTTAGCTCATGAGTGAACCCATCTTAAAAGCATTGATCCAGCTTTTTGCTCTGATCAGCGATGTTAACAGCAGTTCAGGTATTTCCGTCAGGGGAAAGGATATCGTTCGCTTATTCCTGGCTCATCATCTTAATAATGAGTTGGTATTAAGGTACATGGAGATGTTTGATGAGTATGTGCTCCAGTATCATTCTGAAAATATTGCAAGGGGAAGTATTAAGGACAGGAAACGGACATCCCTTAAGTCAGTCAGGATTTTGGCAATCTGTGAAACCATAAATGAGGAGTTGCAGCAGAAGCAAAAGCTCTATGTAATAATACAGCTTCTTGATTTTATTCTGTTCAGCGCAGAAATAACTGAGAATGAACTCGATTTTCTTGAGACCGTCTCCTCAGCATTCAACATTCCTTTTGAAGAATACCAGAATATCAGGAGTTTCATCCTTAATTCTGTAGATGATATTCCGGGGAAAAGCAGGGTGATGATTGTTGACAGCCAGGATGAATGTGAACTGGAGGGTGTAAAACATTTGTCAAAGGAGAATCTTAAAGGGAGAATCATTTTCCTGAATATAAGCAGTACCAACACTTATATCATGCGTTATTCAGGAAATGAAGATCTTTTCCTGAACGGGCAGAATATTTTCTCCGGCCAGACCTATATTTTTGATCACGGATCGACAATCAGGAACCCGGTTATCAGCACAATATATTATAATGATGTAAACAGTGTATTCACGGGAGAGGCATTTGAGACAAAGATTTCAATCGATGCCACGGATGTTTCACTTAAGTTCAGGAATAGTGATAACGGAGTACATAAAATCAATTTTCATGAAGAATCAGGAACCCTGGTCGGAATACTTGGAGGGAGCGGAGTTGGCAAGACCACCCTTCTGAATGTACTCAGCGGAATGGTAAAACCTGATTCAGGGACCGTATTGATTAACGGGTTGAATCTCTATTCGGAAAAGGACAGGGAACACCTCATGGGAGTGATAGGTTTTGTACCCCAGGACGATCTGCTGATAGAAGAACTAACTGTATTCCAGAATCTCTATTACAGTGCAAGGATGTGCCTTGACAATCTGCCTGAAGCAGAAGATATCAGAGACTGTTGATAAAGTCCTGAGAGAAATGGACCTATATGAAATAAGAGATCTGAAGGTAGGCAATCCTCTTAATAAAGTAATCAGCGGCGGTCAGCGAAAGAGATTGAATATCGCTCTGGAACTAATAAGGGAACCAACAATACTCTTTGCAGATGAACCGACTTCAGGTCTCTCTTCGGTTGATTCGGAAATTGTGATGAATTTGCTGAAGGAGCAGACTTACAGGGGAAAATTAGTAATAATAAATATTCATCAGCCCGGTTCGGAGATATATAAGATGTTCGATAAAGTAATGTTTATCGACAAGGGAGGTTATCAGATCTTTTATGGCAATCCCATCTGAAGCTATCGTATATTTCAAATCTATGGCCGGATTTTCAAATGCCAAAGAGGATCAATGTATTACCTGCGGAAATGTTAATGCGGATCAACTGCTGCAGATTGTTGAGGCTAAAGTTATAAATGAGCACGGGAAACCAACTCATATCCGGAAAGTATCTCCCGTCAGAATGGGCTGAAAGGTTTCACGGATTATATCAGATAAGATCAAAGGATAAGAACCACTAGGGAGACAGGCTCCTGCCAAAAAATTACTATTCTATTCCCGGTTTATTGAAACAATCAAGAATATTCTTTATACGCGATATATTGTCAAAACTGGCTAACAGGCAATATGTAATGATCAGTCTTCTCGTAGCCCCTCTTCTTGCTCTGTTGCTCTCCTATTTTACTAAATATTCAAAAGCAGGGGATTTATCATCTTCAGCGAAAATGAAAACCTTCCTGCATATCTCTTTATGTGTGTTATCACATCACTCTTCCTTGGACTGATAATCAGTGCAGAAGAGATCGTCAGGGACAGGAAGATACTCAGACGGGAGTCTTTCCTTAATCTGAGCTGGTTCAGTTACCTGAATTCAAAGGTGATGATCATGTTCTTAATCTCCGCTATCCAGACAATATCTTTTGTAATCTGATGGGAAATTTCATCCTTGAGATTAAGGGAATGACACTGGCTTACTGGATGGTATTATTTACCACCTCATGTTTTGCAAATATCCTGGGATTGAATATTTCTTCTGCTCTTCAATTCGGTCATTACAATTTACATTCTTATCCCATTAATTCTTATTCCACAGCTTCTGTTCAGCGGAGTCATGGTTAAATTCGACAGGTTGCGCAATAATGACCAGGCTCCGTATGAATATGTCCCTATACTCGGCGATCTGATGGCTGCCCGCTGGTCTTTTGAGGCTCTGGCCGTTGAACAATTTAAAAACAATAAATATGAAAGGAATTTTTTCAATGATAATTTGGAGATATACCAGAATGACTGGTATGCTTATTTCCTGATCAAACAACTGAAGATTGACCTTCAGCAGTGTAAGAAATATAAGGACAGTACCTCTCATCGCCAGAAAATAAATGATAATTTTTATAAACTGAACTATTATATTGACATGTTGAATGAACTGGCCGGTTTTGGAGTTATTGATGGAGAGTGGAAGAAATCACTGAACAGATCTGATTTTGATTCTCTTACTGCAGTTAAAGCAGGGCAGTGCCTTGACACTCTTGAAAAACACTTCAGAAACCTCCGTAAAGCAGCATTGATATCAAAGGATAATACAGAGAAAAAGATAGGAACGGAAAAACTGATGAAGCTGCGCGAACAGTATGAAAACAGGAAGCTGAATGAGTTTATGCTGAACGAGATGGAAAAAGACAAGTTAATTGAAACACGGGATAAGATGATACAAAAATATGCGCCTGCATATATGAGACCTGTTTCAAATTACGGAAGATCTCATTTCTATTCTCCGTACAAGAAGATCGGGAACATATCAATTGATACTTTCTGGTTTAACATAATTGTTTTGTGGATAGTAACATTGAGCTTATATTTAGCGCTATATTACAATCTTCTTCAGAAAGCACTTAATATTACGGGTAATCTTCGTGTTCCAAAAAAGGAGAGTTAATGCAGTTCCGTTTTAAAAGCCGCAGTTTATTTATCAGAATTGTACTTATTGTTACAGATAATCTTAACTGCCTGTATTTCATGAAGGTTTGGATCCGACAAAAATTAAATATTGCTGTCTTTTATTCAGGAAATGGATATTCAATCTGGCATTGATAATGTAGAATATCCTGAAAGCTATGTTCTGGAAAAGCATTTGTGTTTTGATTTTCGGAAGCCAGTTCCTGTAAAGGCTCCATCCTTTTCTGACCTGATGGGAAATATCTTCGGTATATTCAAGATTAAGTTCGGATTTTAAAAACTCCTGGTGATAGCGCGTATGATTCCAGAAGTGGTGGCCCATTGGTTTGCCCCACAGCTTCATTATTCCCTCTCTTTTCTTCCTGGTAGATAGTATATCGGCAATAAGGAACTGCCCTCCGGGTTTAAGAACACGGTGAACCTCGCGGAGAAAACTTACCTTATCAGGATAATGAAAGGCGCTTTCAATATTAAGAAGAACATCAATTGAATCTGACTCAATGTGGGTGAGTTTCTGCGCATCATCTACAAAAAATCTTACATTACCGGCATTGGCAAGAGCCTTTTCGCTGTTGGCAATATCAATATTGGCTTTATTGAGATCAATTCCTGTAATAGATGAAGGTCTGTGACTGGCATTAATATACAGAGCCTGAATTCCGTTTCCGCAGCCTATTTCCAGTATTTCCTTGTTGGTGATCGGTTTGAGTAAGGAAATACAATAATCTGTGAGGTTTTTCTGAGCCTGGATGAAACTGTCGGTCTCTTTGACAAAGAGAGGGTAGTGCAGCATTGTATGCTCATTGTTCAGTCTTTTCAGAGCCATATTCATTGACTCATAATACTGGTTGTTTGTAAAACCCGTGCCGGAGAGTTTAAGAATTTTCTTTACTGGATTCATAATAATCAGGTAACAGGGTTACAATTAAAATTAATATTAACAGGTCCGGATATTTTCAGGTAAGACTGGTCCAGGCTTTTACTTCATCAGGTGAAGGATTTTGAAGGCCAAGCTTATTTTTCTTGTTATATCCGCATAGATCCTGGTGCAGCTTCATATGCTTTTCTACCTCTTTGAGTTTTGCAACAGTAGTGAATCCGAGTTTTTTCAGGGGTTCAATCCATTCTGTCGGGATTCCTTTTTCAGTGTATCTATCCTCGGGATCGGAACCTGATTTCTTTTCAGGTTTCATCTGGGGAAACAGAAGGACATCCTGTATGGATGGCTGATTTGTCAGCAGCATTGTAAGCCGGTCGATTCCAATGCCCATTCCTGATGTAGGTGGCATTCCGTATTCAAGAGCCCTGATGAAATCAAGATCAATGAACATTGCCTCGTCATCGCCTTTTTCTGAAAGACGAAGCTGTTCCTGGAACCTGTCCATCTGATCGATGGGATCGTTCAGCTCAGAATAGGCATTTGCAATCTCTTTGCCGTTTATCATCAGTTCAAACCTTTCAGTGACTCCAGGATTGCTCCTGTGCATTTTTGTGAGAGGAGAGGTTTCCGTCGGATAGTCAATAATAAAAGTGGGCTGGATATAATTATGTTCACATTTTTCTCCGAAGATCTGATCGATAAGCTTCCCTTTTCCCATTTCAGGTGAGTGTGGTACTGCAAGTTTATCACAAACCTTCCTTAGCTCATTCTCATCCATGCCTGCAATATCAATGCCGGTATTTTCCCTTATTGCATCAGTCATGCTGATCCTTTTATAGGGAGGATTAAGGTTTATTATTTTATCGCCATAAGCTATTTCAGTGCTGCCATGAAGATCCACGGCTGCCTTTCTGACGATCTCCTCAGTGAAGGTCATCATCCATTTATAGTCTTTATAGGCAATATAGATCTCCATTACCGTGAATTCAGGATTATGAGTGCGATCCATACCTTCATTGCGGAAATCCTTCGCAAACTCGTAGACTCCCTCGAAGCCCCCTACGATAAGGCGTTTCAGATATAAGCTCATTTGCAACTCTCAGATAGAGAGGCATATCAAGGGTGTTATGGTGAGTAATGAAAGGACGTGCTGCTGCTCCTCCGGGTATCGGCTGCAGGATCGGTGTTTCAACCTCAAGGTAACCTCTCGAATTAAAAAGCTCACGCATTGACTGAATGATCTGTGTCCTTTTTCTGAAAACATCGCGCACATGCGGATTAACGATCAGGTCAACGTAACGCTGACGATAGCGCATCTCAGGATCTGTAACCGCATCGTATAGAATCCCGTCTTTCTCCTTAACCACCGGCAGCGGACGGATCGATTTGCTAAGAATAGTAAATTCATCCGTATGAACAGTTATTTCACCCATCTGGGTTGTAAAAACATGACCTTTTACACCAATTATATCTCCGATATCAAGAAGCCGCTTAAAAACTGTATTATACAAAGTTTTATCTTCACCAGGGCATACATCATCGCGACGGATATAAATCTGAATTCTTCCTGACGAGTCCATCAGCTCTGCAAACGAGGCATTGCCCATTATGCGTCTGCCCATTATGCGACCGGCAATGCAGACATCCTGGAAGTTATTTTTCTCAGGAGCATAATTGTCAAGAATATCCTGGCAAAAGCAGTTAGTAATATACTCTGCAGCAGGGTATGGATCTATTCCAAGTTTTCTTAATTCATCAAGGGATTCTCTTCTAATTTGCTCCTGTTCACTTAAATTCAAGTTGTTCATCTGATTTTAAAATTTGTGCAAATATAGAAAAAATCGTTGTGGGGGTGTTAAAAAGGCACTTAGTTAGCCTTTCAGGTGACTTATTTCATCAAGGAATTTTTTATGTATCCGGAGCGTTACCGGTCCCGGCATTCCATTTCCAACCTGAAGAGTGTCAAAAAATGTTACCGGGGTCACTTCGGCTGAAGTATTGGTTATAAAAGCCTCCTGGATCATTGTAAAGCTCTTTTTCAGGGAAAGGTTCCTCTTTAACCGGGATCCCTGATTCTTTTGCAAACCTTATGATATTTTTTCTTGTTACTCCCGGGAGAATATATCCTGATTCAGGATGGGTATATAATGTACCATTGGCAACAAGGAAGATGTTTGAACGTGAGCCCTCGGTAATCATTCCTTCCCTTACAAAGATGCATTCTTTCACACCTCTTTCATGGGCCTCCTGGAAGCTCAGGGTATTGGCAAGCAGGGAGACTGATTTTATATCGCACCTGCTCCACCGGATGTCTTTCCTCAGGATTACCTTAACCCCTGTTCCCGGTTCTGTTTTTGTCGTGCCAGTTTCCCTCACAAAAGCATATGCTGTTGGCTGTACCTCAGGATCGGGGAAAGAGTGATTGCGGGGCGCAACACCCCTTGTAACCTGCAGATAAATAAGTGCCTGCCGGTCTTCAATCTTATTTATCCTGATAAGTTCCCTGGCAAAGGCTGGAAAAGTGTCAGATTCAGGCCAGTTTATTCGTACCTCCCCGAGGCTTCTTTTCAGACGGGCAAGGTGGCTTTCCGGATCAAAGAAGAAACTGCCATACCATTTCATCACTTCATAAATACCATCTCCAAAGAGAAATCCGCGGTCATCAGGGCTGATCCTGATATCCTCTCTCGGTATAAAACTTCCGTTGAAATATGCAATATCCATATGATCTGATTATAATGTGGTTCAATTATTTCTGTATAATTTCTGTACAGTCATGCCGCTGGCCTCTTCCGGTGAACTGGCATTTCCGCATGCTGCCTGCACAAATAGTGAAGCCCCGAGTACTGTTGTCTCTTTATGGTCAATAATCCTGACAGGCACTCCGGCATAACTGGCTCTGAGCTTATTCCAAAGCCTGTTTTTAGAACCCCCGCCTACACAAAGAATACTGCTGGTTTTGAATCCGCCGGCCTCTTCCAGCGCTCTCTTACCTTCAGCAAGTCTTTCAGACAGCGCTTCAAGCATAGCACGGTATATCTCATCGCGGGTCGATTCCATGGTGAGGCCAAGTATCTGACCACCGGGTTTCCCTTTTAATTCTTCATAGAATTTAGGCACAATCCTTATCCCGTTGCATCCGGGCGGCACTTTTTCAGCCCCTGATATCATTATTTCATATGCATCTTTTTTAATATCCCTGTACAGGTTCTTTCGCGCCCACTCCAGGATTCCGGAAGCTATCCATTGATTGCCAATATTATATAATCCTGGTCTCGTATCAAATTCCGTGGTGATACCCATTTCAAGCTGATTTTTGCCTGATCTGTATTTTTCCGACCTTACCATAAGTATTTCCCAGGTCCCTGAACTAAGTACCGGTTGATTAATCTCAGCTCCTGATCCGAAAATCGCAAATTGGGTATCATGGCCGGTTGCTACAACCGGAATGCCTTCAGGAATTGATGTTTCGAAGGAGGCCTTTCTGGAGATTGTGCCCGTAATTGTCCCAGCCTCTGCTACTGTACCAAATTTATCGGAGGGGAACCTGATTTTATTGAGTATATTTTCAGACAAACCTCTCTTTTCAGGGATGGTAAGCATCGATGTGCCCAACATAGTTGTATCATTGACCATTTCTCCTGTAAGAAGAAAAGAGATTATGGAAGGCATGAAAAGAAATCTGTAGCTTTTCTCAACCAGATCAGGCTTTTGTTCTGTGAACCAGATAAGTTTGTTTATGGTATTAAAAGTAAAGGGCAGAACACCGGATTCGGCATACAGATCATTCACAGGAATATATTTTCCTATATTCGCCATTATTGAATTAGTTCTTTCGCACTGCCATGAGATTACAGGGTAAAGCATCCGTCCTGTTTTGTCAAAAAGGGTACCGTCAACACCGAAAGTAGTAACAGTGACACCTGCAATTCTTTCTTTCGGTATCTCCCTGATAACTTTCTTTGATGCACGGCACATCTTTTCCCAGATTTCATTTACATCCCAGATCCTGTAAGCAGGGTACAGAGGATCAGGTTTTGTATTGTTCTGATATGATTCGGATGCAAGTATCTCACCTTTACCATCGATTGCCACAGCTCTTACATTTGTCGCCCCGCAATCGAATACAATTATAATATCGGCATTTAGCATAATCCGGAGTGTATGGTTGTAATAAATCAAATATATCCCCGATATTAAAATTACGGGATACAAAACTCAACTATAGTTCATTTCCGGGACTAAAGTCCCTGAAGAAAGAATGCTGATGTTCCGGCCAATACCAGGCTGGCAATATAAACTGTTATAGCCACAATCAGAATAACTCCCAGGCTAATAAAAAAGCGTTTAAGATATTTGATGGCCATATGCATTTTCTTCAATTCCAGTGTTGATACAGCTGTTGAAGCATGTTTTGAAAAACGGAAAAGAAAAAAGATTGGAAAGAAAATAATGAGTGCCAGTCCGATAAAGGCAGCAAACACAAGTGCATCGGGGATCCCTAAGGTTTTATCACTTTGGTTGAAGGCTGTGAGAAAAGTACCGGTCAAAAGTCCGAGGGTAACAATTAGTCCAAAGAATATGAAACCTGAAATCGCAAGAAACATTGTCCACTTTCTCAGTATATTGAGGTGTTTAAGGGTTTCCGGTCCGATTTCAATTTTTCTGATCCCCGGATTAGTGTCCGTCAGCATAAAATATGGGCTAAGGCTATCAAATTATCTGTAAAGGGAACCGTATGTCTGGCATGCCCTGTAATCCGAGCCTTCCTTGTCCATTCCAAAAGCATTCCAGGAACTGGGTCTGAAGATTTTTTCATCAGGAACATTATGCATGCAGACAGGTATTCTAAGTATCGATGCAAGAGTAATGAAGTCAGCGCCGACATGTCCATAGCTTGAGGAGCTGTGGTTTGCACCCCAGTTTGCCATTACTGAATAAACATCCGTGAACGGACCTTTGCCTGTCAGCCTGGGAGCAAACCAGGTTGTAGGCCAGGTTGGATTTGTTCTGTCGGTAAGTATCTTGTTCATCCTGCCGGGCAGTTCAACCGTCCATCCCTCCGCCAGCTGCAGGACAGGACCTAGTCCCTTGACCAGGTTGATCCTTGAAATGGTTACTGGCATAGTACCTTTGGTATCGAACTGTGAAGAGAAACCTCCGCCCCTGAAATATCCAAGATCAGCCGGTGGCCATTGAGTTGCTTCGAGGCATTCTCTGGCATCTTTACCTGAGATTTCCCAGAAAGGTTTGATGCAGGATTCTCCATTATCCTGCTGCCTGCCTGAGAAATCGAGAGCTGATGCCCCTGAATTGATGAGGTGAATAACACCATTGGCAGCAAGGCCTTCCGGTTTCATCTTAGTAACCCTTTTTATTGCTTCAGGGCTCCAGTAGGTTCTGATATCCGAAAACATCTGTGCCGTATTGGTGAGAAGATATCCAAATAGCATCGGGACGCCATTCATAGCATCATTTTCTGTAGCAACTAGATATGGAGGCCTGATGCCATTCCAGTCGAATGATGAGCATAGAATTGCTTCGAGGAAATCACCGTTCGGCATATGATCCGTCCACTGTCGTTGCCCCTGGAAGCCTGAAAGGATGGCATTATGACCCAGAGCTTCCTCACCGTATCCAAGCTTGACAAGCTTTGGATTGCCTACCATCAGATCCCTGGCAATAAGGGTCATTTTGACAACAGTCTCCCATTCCTTTTCTTTCTGCTTCTTTGAGTGCGGAGCTGTATTAAGATCTTTGCCTTCCTTGCAGTTTATCTTAGTCCATTCAAGCGCCTTTACAAACTCCTCCCTGTCAAATATCTCTTCATTCAGACGACGGTTGAATTCACTCATGTCTATATATTCATTTCTCATGCCCAGGTATTCCTGGAAGAAGTCTTCACGTACTATAGATCCGGCGATTCCCATGGATACTGATCCCATTGAAAGGTAAGATTTGCCCTTCATGTAAGCAACGGCGAGTCCGGCCTTTACAAATCGGAGGATCTTTTCCCTTACATCAGCAGGAATCTCGTGATCGCCTGAATCCTGAACATCATGTCCGTATATGCCGAATGCAGGCAAGCCCTTCATTGTATGCCCGGCCAGTGCTGCAGCAAGATAAACGGCTCCGGGACGTTCCGTACCGTTAAAGCCCCATATGGCTTTTGGAATCTCGGGATTCATATCAATAGTTTCACTCCCGTAGCACCAGCATGGCGTTACAGTAAGGCTAACCCCAATACCGTTTTTGCTGAATTTGTCAGCACACATGGCGGCTTCAGCCACACCTCCGATACATGTGTCCGCAATTACGCACTCAACAGGCTTTCCATTTGGATACTTCAGAGTTGATGAAATAAGTTTTGCGGCATTTTTTGCCATATTCATTGTCTGGTCCTCGAGTGATTCCCTTACACCGTTCATTCTGCCATCAATAACCGGACGTATACCTACTTTCGGGAAATCACCAATAACTGTCTGATAATTCTTGTTTATTTTCAACTCGTTCTTAGCCATTACTGTAATATTTTAATTTTGTATGAAATAAAATAAAGGTCAACAAATATAAGTTTTTTCAATAAACTATTTCCTCTTTTTGAATACTGAATTTGGGATTCAATAATTCTCTGTGCTCTCTGTGAATTCCTCTGTGTAGCTCTGTGTCAGGTCTTAAATAGGTTACACAGAGTTCCACAGAGGAATTCACAGAGTTCCACTGAGAATTCAGATGCAACCGGGGTTTGATAATAAATCCCGGATGCAGCATTTTTTATATCTTTGACAGCTTAACAGTCAATCATTGATTTTTACATGCAAAAAGGGAGGAGATTACCTGGCTGGCTTAAGATGCAGCGAGCCAGCGGTGAGAATTATTCGATGGTAAAACGGGTGGTTGGAGAGAATAACCTTCATACGATCTGCACAAGCGGGAACTGTCCGAATATCGGTGAATGCTGGAATGCAGGAACAGCTACCTTCATGATCCTTGGAGACATTTGTACCAGGGCTTGCAAATTCTGTGCAACCAGAACAGGGAAGCCTTTTGCTCCGGATTGCGATGAACCGGCTAGACTGGCATCTGCAGTCAGGGCGATGCGTTTACGTCATTGTGTAATCACCTCTGTCGATCGTGATGATCTCGATGACGGAGGAGCATCTTTCTGGGCAGCGACGATAGAATGTATCAAAAAGGAGAATCAGGGAATTACAATTGAAGCTTTGATCCCTGATTTTGACGGCAAACCTGAAAATATCATGAAGGTAATTAAAGCGGGCCCCAATGTGATATCTCATAATATCGAAACTGTCAGGAGGCTCACACCCTTAATCCGGACAAAGGCAAAATATGACAGGAGCCTTGAAGTGCTGCGCTTTATTGCCAGAAACAAAGTTGTTGCCAAATCGGGATTCATGCTCGGCCTCGGGGAACAGGAAAGTGAAGTTGTTGAAACAATAAAGGATATTTTTGCCACCGGGTGCAAAATACTAACTATCGGTCAGTACCTGCAGCCTGGTTTGGGACATATGGAACCGGTTGAATATATTACTCCTGAAAAGTTCGGGGAATACAGGTTGCTATCCCTCGAAACGGGATTTACATTTGTGGAATGCAGTCCACTCGTCCGATCCTCTTTTCATGCAGAAAATCATGTTAAGGCTCAATAAATTTAACTATATTGGCATAACTTAATTTTTCAGCAGTAATTGGGATATAGTGTTGTATATAAGGATATTGGTCTTAAAGATTATAAAGAAACCTGGGACTATCAGGTAGATATCTTTACAGAACTTGTGGTCAGCAAAAAGAACAGAACGGGAGATGAGGATCCGGAAAGGAAAGCTCTCCCGGGAACAGTGATTATTGTTGAACATCCTCACGTCTATACACTTGGGAAAAGCGGAACTGAGAACAATCTTCTCATTGACTATATTCAGCTTCAGGCAAAAGGGGCAGCTTTCTACAGGATCGACCGCGGAGGCGATATTACCTACCACGGTCCCGGACAGATTGTTGGCTATCCGATTTTCGACCTGGAAGCAATCAGAATAGGATTGAAAGATTATATCTACAAACTCGAGGAGGCAATAATAGGAACGGTAGGAGAATTTGGCATTGAGGCATCACGACTGGAGGGTGGCACAGGAGTATGGCTTGAACCGGAGAAGAAAGGAAAGGCAAGAAAAATCTGTGCAATTGGTGTGAAGGCAAGCAGGTATGTAACAATGCATGGATTTGCATTCAATGTTAATACTGATCTGACCTATTTCAATAACATTAATCCATGTGGTTTTACTGATAAGGGAGTTACATCACTGAACAAAGAACTGGGCGGGGTACAGGATATCAATCTGGTCAAAAATCTGGTGAAGAAGAATTTGAAACAGGTATTTGACCTGGAATGGATAAATCAATAAAAGGATGGATAAACGATGGGTGGTGAAGGAGAAGGGAGATCCCGCTGTTGTGAAACAACTGGCAGGATCCCTGGGGGTGTCAGATTCTCTTGCGAATCTTATGGTGCAGAGGAACATTACTTCGCCTGAAGAGGCAGAAGCATTTTTTCATCCAAGTCTCGATTACCTTCATGATCCGTTTCTGATGAAGGACATGAATATTGCTGTCGACAGGATATCAACTGCAGTAAAGAAAAATGAGAAAATACTTGTTTATGGCGACTATGACGTTGATGGCACAACTGCCGTTGCCCTGATGTATTCTTTCCTGAAGGATCAGTATTCAAATGTTGACTATTATATCCCGGACAGGTATAAGGAGGGATATGGTGTTTCATTCCAGGGACTCGATTATGCCTATCAGAACAACTGTAAGCTTGTAATTACTCTCGATTGCGGAATAAAAGCTGTTGAAAAAGTCAAGTATGCCCGGACAAAAGGGCTTGATGTTATCATATGCGACCATCATTACCCGGGGGATGAGATCCCCAGAGCGCTCGCCGTACTTGATCCGAAACAGCCGTCATGCAATTATCCCTACAAGGAACTATCGGGCTGTGGTGTCGGATTCAAACTTGTTCATGCCTATTCAAGGGTTCATGGCATACCTTTCTCCTCCATATTTCATTATCTTGATCTTGTAGCCGTGAGCATTGCATCTGATATTGTTCCGATAACCGGAGAAAACAGGGTGCTCGCTTATTTCGGATTGAAGCAGCTTAATGAATCACCACGTACCGGATTGAGGGAGATCATTCGCGAATCGGATGTCACCAGGGCTCTCACTGTTGAAGACGTGGTATTTAAAATCGGGCCAAGAATAAATGCAGCCGGACGAATGGAGACCGGCAGCAAGGCCGTGGACCTTCTGGTCTCTACAGATACCAGGCTTGCCACAGGTATCAGCAAGGAGATCAGTAACTTCAATATTGAGAGACGGAGTGTTGACCGCATAATTACAACCGAAGCCATGCGGATGATATCGGAAGATCAGCGTAACGTTAATTCGAGGACGACTGTACTGTATAATCCCACCTGGAAAAAAGGTGTAATTGGAATTGTTGCATCAAGACTTATAGAGACCTATTACAGGCCCACCGTCATTCTTACCGAATCAAACGGGTTTGCCACCGGCTCTGCCCGGTCGGTACAGGGTTACGACCTTTATCAGGCTATCGAGGCCTGCAGCGATCTGCTTGAGAGTTTCGGGGGACATATGTTTGCAGCAGGTTTGACCTTAAAGAAGGAAAATATAAAGCCATTCATGGAGAGATTTGAGCGGCATGTCTACAAGACTATTACAGAGGAACAGCTTGTGCCCCGCGTATTCATTGATACTGAACTGTCATTCCTGGAGATAAATGAAGCATTCTTTAAAACAATGAGTCTGTTTCAGCCTTTCGGTCCGGAAAACATGTCACCTGTTTTTGTTTCCAGAAATGTTTTTGATACCGGAGCAGGCAGAATGGTAGGATCCAACGGTGAGCATCTTAAACTTGACCTCTGCCAGGAGTCTACCGGACAGAAAAGCTTTTCCGCTATTGCATTCAACCAGGCAAACCATATTGAATATATCAGAGGCGGTAATCCATTTGATATTTGTTATTCTTTGGAAATGAATGAATTCAGAGGAAACAAAAATCTTCAGCTGAACATAAGGGATATTAAAACACCCGAATCTATATAACAAGTTTAAGCTGGAGCCTGAATTCATCAGTATTGCTGAATGCTCCAGCTGTGTTTCTTTCTGACAATATCCCGTATTTAATCCTGAATTCAGCCTTACCGGTTATTTTCCATCCTGCCATGATATAAAACCGGCTCCCGTTTCCATAAAGTGCAGGAATACTGAAACTATGCAAAAGATCATTCTCCCAGGTATAAATCCTGGAATCATAATCATCAGTATTGAAAATGCAATACCTGACCCAGACCGATAACGGGAATGATCTGAACCTGTAGTTCAGATCTTCCATCAGAAGAACGCCTTTTCCGGCAGATGGATGAGCAATCTTGTAGTCGACCCTGGTGCCTGAAGTCAGGTTATCATAGATTGAATACCTGATAACGAATTTTAAACCTCTGGAAATCATCTGCTTCAATCGCGGAATCCCGTTTGTTTCGGTTTGGTTGACCATCGACAACCTGTAACTGTATAAACAGTCAAATTCCAGCTTTTCCACAGGCATATATTTTATGCCTGCTTCACGCTTCACACCAAGCGAGGGTGAGCTGCACCTGTACCTGAGCCAGGGGTAATTCCTGATACTGCAGCCACCAGTTATAAAGAGATGTCTTGCTGCTTCAAATGTGAAATTGCCAAGTATAGACTGTTCGGAATAGCTTCCTGAACTTCCTCCGGGTCCCTTCCCATGAAAACTGATGTAACCCGGTGAATATTTCCAGAAAAGGAAATTGATAATCAGGCGGTCAGAGGGTCTTAATGACAATCCCTGGACTATTGAATATTTTTTAATATCATTTGCTGAGACCTCTCCGTAAAGCAGGATTCTTTTAATCATGCTGTTGTAATAAAATGAACCGGTAGTGCTGGTTTCACCGCTGAAGCTGTAAATCTTCCCGGGATCATTGTAATCAGGTCTGGCAGGAAGTGAGAAACGGTTTTCTGACCAGACCATTCCTATCCTTACATTCCTGAAATTATAAGAAATGTTCATTCCCAGAACTGATTCGGAAACAGCATCTTTTTTAAGAAGAAGGCTTGTAGTATTATGGATTCCCGATTTATAAAAATTCTCTATATAGTCTGCTGAATAACCTGAAGAGGCGCCAAGGGTTGCATCTATTTTATTCCTTGAGCAGAACAGTGAAATCTCCAGGTTTTTTACAGAAAGAACTGTCGCAATCCCCCGGAAGAATATATTCTCATCAGTTGATGTATATGGTTTGATTTCATTTGTCGCCGACATGTAACCCTGGGAGGTCAGGGAAAGGCCTGTGCTTATTCCTGTATTGATGTTTGTACCCTGGCCGAACCTGGCTGAATAATCACCGAGAATTACCTGTCTGACTACACCTTTTCCCGAGTATGAGATGTTGGCTGAAAAAAAGTCCGGACTCATAGTTCCCTGGCAGAAAAATTTTTCTCCCTGGTCTTTTTCAATTGTAAATCCTCCGGAGAAGTTACCTCCGGTAAACTTGTATTTTGTAAGGACTTTCATTGCCGGTCCCAGCCAGGCAGTATCATTATTTCCTCTTTTTACTGAGAGATTTGTGATTAACATATGTCTCAGCTTCACAGAATCGGTAATAGCTTTTTCGCTGGCAGTCAGCGTTGAGAAGGGGATTATCATCTCTGCTGCTGTCCTGTCAAATCCGGGGATATAAGCCAGCTCATTGAATGTCAGAATTCTTCCCGATGTATGGGCATAATCATTCAATGCTTTTACCTGGAAATCAGAAAGAAAGAACAGGCGTGCTATCTCCTGCTCATTACCGGAGTTAAGATTCACTGGATTTTCGGCAAGTTCATAAAGCCGGTCGATATATGCTGCTGCTGCCTCCTGATCAGATTCTGATGCCGCAAGATCCTCAGCGATGTTGATAATAATCTCCGATAGCCTGGTCTCCTGACCTGAAACTGCCAATGTTCGAAATGCAAGAATAAAAAAGAATATACCGGTTCTTAGCATTGAAGTTATTGGATTTTAAAGATCATGGATACGGAGGAAGTAACACCCAGGGTTTCATGAGTAGAGAAGCCGAGATCAATCCTTGCAATCCCGATCATGTATCCTGTGCCGAAACAGAACGAATTATTATTTGTGCTGAATCCTGCTCTTAGCCAGAGATTTTTTACAGCCTCGTACTCAAACCCGGTCCGCAGGATCAGATTACAACCGGTACTCATTTCAACTTCCGCTCCTGCAAAAAGAATCTTGTTCATATCAATTCCTGCCCCAACAATGAGCGATACCGGCTGATAATTCTTTCTTAATGAGTTCGGAACAGGATTGAACAGATGCAATCCTAAGCTTATATTTTCAGATGGTGAGACAATAAGGCCTGTTTCAAATGTAATGCACTGATTATTGTTATATTCCCCGGAGGTTCTTTCTGAGAAATAATCAATCTGCACACCTGCCGCTATTTTATCGGAAAGTTTCAACCCGCAGGCTAGTCCGGCCACATCTCTTTTGAAATCCTTATAACCGAAATGGGAATATGCTGCTCCGACCGAAGCTTTACCGGCCGGGATAACGAATCCGGCCGTTCTTGTTCCCAGTTCCTTGATTCCGAAACGGTTCTCATAGTTTATTCCGAATTCGCAGTAATTACTGAAGGCCAGAAGCGCCTGGTTATTGAATGAAGACCAGAATCCTTCCTTCATGACACAGGCATAGCCCATTCCGGCTTCACCGGCTCCGGCCTCTATACCATAACGATTTCCTCCGGAGACGGACAAATGCAGGAAAAATAATAAAAGAGAAACAGATATTTTCAGCAGCGAGCCCAACTGTTTCAAAATGTACCTCTAAAGTACAAAAAAAATGTTAAATCCTGTCAACAGATTTTAACTATTTTTTATTGGATTTCTCTGTGGAACTCATTGATTCCTCTATGTGTTCTCTGTGTAAGTTCTTCAAAAGGTTACACAGAGTGCCACAGAGAAGGCACAGAGTAACATAGGGAAAGAACTAGTTTGTCTTGTATTCGTATTTCACATTCTGTAGTTCTTCATTGGCCTGGATGATCTTTTTCTTGAGCGATTCCTTGTACTTTTTAATTTCCTGCAGCACTTTATCATCACTGGTGGCAATGATCTGGGCGGCAAGAATTCCTGCATTCTGAGCGGCATTGACACCCACTGTTGCAACGGGTATTCCCGGAGGCATCTGTAAAATTGAGAATATGGAATCGAGTCCCTCAAGCGATGCTTTGATTGGCACTCCGATAACAGGTAAAGGTGTCATGGCAGCAATAACACCAGGAAGATGTGCCGCCATACCTGCTGCTGCAATAATGACTTTGATACCCCGGGAGGAGGCATTCCTGGAAAATTTTTCGACCTCTTCGGGAGTCCTGTGAGCCGACAGTGCGTTCATCTCAAAAGGTATTCTGAAACTATCAAGAATTTCTGCTGCTTTCTCCATTACCGGCAGGTCGGATGTACTGCCCATTATGATGCTTACAATTGGTTTCATTTAAAATAATATTAATTTAACTTACTGATAAGGACAAAAATAAGGTATTATTTTCATATTTTCGCACCGGCTAACGGTTCAATAAAAATAGTCATGAATGAAATCTGCATACTCGACAAAAACTTCAGGGAATCAATCCCCGGGGAAGCGATTAAATGCAGGATTGAAGAGATTGCCCGGCAGTTAAACACCGATCTTGCAGGAAAAGATGTGATATTTCTCGGTATACTTAACGGAGCCTTTATTTTTGCCGCGGATCTTTTCAGGCATATTGAATTCCCGGCAAAGATCTCTTTTGTAAAGTTTGCATCGTATAAAGGGACAAATTCATCAGGGACCGTAAAAGAACTTATCGGCTGGAATGATGATGTTACAGGCAAGACAATTGTTATCATCGAGGATATTGTAGATACCGGAAATACAATTGACCTCCTGATTGATGAACTCCGTGCCAGGAAGCCATATGAGGTGAAAATAGCTGCATTGTTCCTGAAACCCTCTGCTTACCTGAAGAGCATCAATATTGACTATGTAGGATTTAACATACCGGATGATTTTGTAATAGGTTACGGTCTTGACTATGACGGATATGGCCGAAACCTGACTTCTGTTTATACTATGGTATCCTGAGGTGGTGCAATCCTAATGCCGGATACAGATAAATATTTATAATTATATGTTACACACACAATTAAAATTTATTCTATTCTATGGTTAATTTTCTGATTTTTGGCCCTCCGGGATCGGGTAAGGGAACACAGTCTGTAAGACTTGCTGAGAAATTCAATCTGATTCACCTTTCAACAGGCGACATGCTGCGCGCAGAAATTGCAGCAGGAACTGAGGTTGGGAAAAAGATGAGCCAGATAATGTCAAAGGGGGAACTTGTTCCTGATGAAGTTGTGATTGAAATGATTGCCTTTAAGATTGATAACAGCAGGGATGCTGCGGGATTCCTTTTTGATGGCTTTCCACGAACAGTTTCACAGACCGTTGCCCTCGAGAAGATGCTGAATGAAAGAGGCATGAAGATAGACAGGATGCTCGTCCTGGAAGTGGATCATGATGAACTGGTGAAAAGACTGATAGCCCGGGCTGAACTGTCGGACCGGCCTGATGATAAGGATCCTGCCGTGATCGAAAACAGGATTGACGTGTATAAGGAGAAGACAGAACCGATAATTAAATATTGCTGGGAAAGAGGTATCTACCAACCTGTCAATGGCATGGGTACTGTTGAAGATATCTTCGGAAGGCTATGCGGATATATGCAGAAGCTTGTTTAATTTCTATCCCAAATACCCCCCCTGCCCCCCTAAAGGGGGGTTAAAATCTGAATTATACCAGGTATTAGTCCCGCCTAGCGGGGTTGGGGGGCAAAAATGGATGAGCTGGGTTGGGGGTCAAAGGAGACTCTAGGGGGCAGGGGGGATGAACTCACGTAGAGATAATTGCTTATGAGCGGATCGAATTTTGTTGATTATGTAAAAATTTATTGCCGTTCCGGAAGCGGAGGCGCTGGCTCTGCTCATTTCCGCAGGGAGAAATTTGAACCCAGAGGCGGACCTGATGGCGGCGACGGAGGACGGGGCGGACACATCATACTGAGAGGTAATGATCAGATGTGGACACTTCTTCATCTTAAGTACCAGCGTCATATATTTGCCGGGAATGGAGGAGGGGGAAGCAAGCAGCAATCAACCGGGGCAGACGGCAAGGATATTATTGTTCAGGTTCCTCTCGGAACCATAGCAAAAAATAACACCACTGGCGAAGTCCTTTTTGAGATTACCAGTCATGGCGATGAAAAAATTCTTGCCAAAGGCGGCAGGGGCGGCCAGGGTAATACCCATTTCAAATCACCTACCAACCAGGCTCCGCGATATGCTCAGCCGGGAGAACCGGGAATTGAAGAGGAATATATCCTGGAACTCAAGATCCTTGCTGATGTGGGACTAGTTGGTTTCCCGAATGCCGGCAAATCTACACTTTTATCAGTCGTCTCAGCTGCCAAACCTAAAATTGCAGATTATGCCTTCACAACGCTTGTCCCGAATCTGGGCATAGTAAGCTACAGGGATGACAAATCATTTGTTATGGCTGATATCCCCGGAATAATTGAAGGTGCCCATGAAGGGAAAGGTCTGGGAATAAGATTCCTGAGGCATATAGAAAGGAATTCGATGCTCCTTTTTATCGTTCCGGCTGACAGTAAAAATATTAAGGGAGAATACGAAATCCTTGTTAATGAACTTAAGATGTATAATCCCGAGCTCCTTGATAAGAAAAGGGTACTGGCTATTTCAAAATCAGATATGCTCGATGAAGAGCTGATGAATGAGATCAGAAATGATCTCCCTGATATATCAAGGGTGTTTATCTCCTCACTTACCGGCCAGGGAATTGTCACCCTGAAGGATTTGATATGGAAAGTCCTCAATAACGATTGATAATGAATTATGCTGGAAAGACTTGATCAACAGCTTTTTCTCATACTGAATTCATATAATTCCCCATTCTGGGACACTGTCATGCACGCAGTTAGCGCCGTACTGATCTGGGTACCTCTTTACCTGGCTATCCTTATATGCATTGCACTAAAATATAAGAGGAAATTCATTGTAATACTTCTTTTCCTTGTCCTGGCAGCGACTCTTGCCGACCAGATATCTGTTCATCTTTTCAAGAATATTTTTCACAGGCTGCGTCCCTGCCATGAGCCATCGCTCGAAGGGCTGGTGCACCTTGTCGATGGGAAATGCGGAGGGATGTATGGTTTTGTATCTTCCCATGCAACAAATTCATTCAATGTTGCCACACTGAGCCTGCTGTTCATCAGAAACAGATGGTTTTCTGCCTTTATAATTACCTGGGCTCTGATTGTGGGTTACAGCAGAATCTACCTGGGTGTCCACTACCCGGGCGATGTGGTCTGCGGTTCAATACTGGGTACGCTGATAGGCTGGTCGGTATACACCCTGTATACTGTTACGGATAAAAAAATTCTTCAGCATAAAAAGTATTTTTCTTCCACTTGCAAAGCCCCCATTGAGGGGTCTGGGGGTGAAAAAGAGTAGATATAAACTTATTCACATGATCGATTACATGCATGTTCCTCATTAACCTTGAAACACATGACCCATTTTTTAATCTTGCCCTTGAGGAGGTGCTACTGAAGCACAGAAAGGCAGATTACCTGCTGCTTGGAGTTAATGATCCGTCAGTGATTATTGGCAAGCATCAGGTGGCTCACAGGGAGGTCAATACAAAATTTGCCGATGAGAACAGCATCCCGGTGATCAGGAGGATTTCAGGAGGTGGAACGGTTTTTCATGATGCAGGAAACCTTAATTTTTCTTTTATAAAGGAAAGTGAAGAAGGGAAGCAGATTGATTTCCGGAAATATACAAGGCCTGTCATCGATTTCCTTGGTTCTCTGGGCATAGAAGCGGGATTTGAAGGTAAAAGCGATCTGACAGTCGATGGATTTAAGATTTCCGGCAATGCCGAGCATGTTCACCGGAACAGGGTGCTTCATCATGGTACACTCCTGTTCAGCTCTTCGATTGACATGCTCAAAAAATCGATTCGAACCGATAAATCGTGCTACACCACCAGGGCTGTCGAATCCAATCCTTCATCTGTAATGAATCTGAGTGAAAAACTTAAAATATTCAGTTGTATCCGGGAATTCCGTAACGAAATGCTGCATTATTTCTCAATGAACATACCGGACATTGAGATATCAACTCTTTCACGGCAGGATGAAGAAGATGCAATCTCGCTTGCTGAAACCAGGTACAGCAAATGGGAATGGAATTATGCCTACGGGCCGGAATATGTCTATAAGAATACCTTCCTGTTTGATAATATGCCACATTCCTGCATTCTTGAGATACGCGACGGTATAGTGATTAAATCCATTATCGAAGGAAGCGTTAAAATGAAATTCGTTTCAGATAAGCTTGCCGGGTGCAGGCATATGGTTTCCGATTTATTAAATGTGTTTGAGAAAGAAAATACCGGTATTTCAGAAAAAGAGATTTTTAATTTCTTTTAATTTGTAGTTATCTGACCGCATGGTCACTGATTTGATAAATTGCCCCGGATTATGGATATCCTTAAATCAATTATTGTCTGGATCACCGCACTTTGCTTCATGGGCATATTATTCCCGCTGACCTTTCTTATCTGGTTATTAGTTCTTCCGTTTGACAGGCAGAGATTCGTTACTCACTGGCTTCTGGTATACCAGGCAGTTATCATCTCGACTCTTATACCCATCTGGAAAATTGAGATTGAAGGAAGAGACAAGGCCGTAAGGGATTCAACCTATGTGATAATTGCCAATCATCAGTCCATACTCGACATTCTGCTGATAAACTGCCTGAGATACAGATTCAAATGGATTTCAAAAATTGAAAACATCAATGTTCCGGTCCTTGGCTGGTATCTGAGAATGGCAGGATATATTACAGTTAACAGGGGGAATGAGGAGAGCAAGGCTGAGATGCTCGAGAAATCATATCAATGCCTGAGGCAGGGAATTTCAATTATGATCTTTCCTGAAGGAACCCGTTCTTTTGACGGCGAGATCGGATTTTATAAGAGGGGCGCTTTCCAGCTTGCAATTCAGGCTGGTGTTCCCATCCTTCCGGTAATAATTGACGGAACAACAGATATACTTCCCAAGCATGGCCTTATATTCAGGAGCGGATATAAGGTCAGGATTAAAGTGCTTGATCAGCTTAACCCAACATCATTTGGTACTGACAATCCGGATATTCTGGCCGGAGAGATGAGATATCTGATGAAGGCAGAACTAGATGTCCTGCGGGAAAGGGAACAGGAAAGATGACACACTCTGACTCATACAGGAGGATACTGAATAAAATGGGCTACTATGCCTATCAGAAAGGGCTTATTGATAATGCTCTGAATCAGAAAGGCGGATGGGACTCTCACCTGGCCTCCTCCAGATGTTTTATCAACAGGGTGCTTGAATACTATAAGCCGGATACAGTTACCGTTCTGGGGAGCGGGTGGTTGCTTGATCTCCCTCTTGCAGAGATGCTTGAAAAAACTGATAAGATATACCTCGTGGATATTGTACACCCTCCAGAAGTAATAACACAGACAGGTACTTTTAAAAATGTTTCTATTGTGGAACAGGATATTACAGGCGGGTTGATCCGGGATGTATGGAATATTACCAGGGAATACAGCTATATTAAGAAACTTAAGTCGCTTGAATCACTTAACATACCGGAATATAACCCTGATTTTGATCCGGGAATTGTAATTTCCCTGAATATTCTGACACAACTTGAAGCACGATTGATGGCCTATTTAAAAAAGAAGGCAGATATCAGCGAAGGGGAGTTTTTGTGTTTCAGGAAATCAATACAGGAAAGGCATATCAGCTTCCTGAAGAAGCACCGGGCGGTTCTTATTACTGATTATGAGGAAGTTGTGACTAAGAAAACAGGAGAGATTACTGCAATTCATACCCTGCTAGCCGAACTTCCGGAGGGAGAGTTCAGTGAAGAATGGATATGGGATCTTGATCTCAGGGGAAGAGACTTCTATAACAGCAGGAGCGTGATGAAAGTGGTTTCAGTAGCAATATGACATAATGCAGCAGGAAAAAAATAAGGAAAGATATCTGGATGAAGCAGCTGGCTACCGGCTCCTTGTAGCCAGGGAAGATAAGATATTGCTTTTTCTGTCAATATCGCGGCTCTGCATCTTTGCAGTGGGGTTAATCCTGATCTGGCTTGCATTTACACAAAGCTTAATTGCCCTCCTGATTCCGGCACTGATAATTCTGTTCCTGTATCTTCTGAAACTCTATTCTGATCACTCTGAGAAAAAGGATTTTCTTGCTAAACTGGTTCTTGTAAACCAGAATGAAGCTGAAGCAGCTTCCGGCAACCTGTCGGTTTTTGAATCAGGCAGCTCGTATGCCGATCCGCATCACAATTTTTCAAATGATGTAGACCTGTTCGGGAATAATTCGCTCTTCCAGTATCTTAACAGAACTGTTACAGGCTATGGACGAGATATACTGGCCGGCTGGCTTTCTGAACCTTTCGCTTTGTCAGGAGACCTGATCCTTCGTCAGGAAGCTATAAAAGAACTGGCCATCCGGGAAAAATGGAGACACCGGTTCATGGCATCAGGTTTGAAGAAACCTTTGGAGAAAAGCAATATAGTCAGTCTGATAGAATGGATGAATGAAGGTCCTGTCATCAAATCCACCATCCTGAAAAGAGTTTTGATCTATGTACTGCCAACTGCAGCAGTAATATCATTATTATTGGTTTCAACCGGAGTTATTCATTATTCGGTTTTTACATTTTTCTTCCTTGTAAACCTGCTGGCTGTGACTGCAGGTCTTAAAAAAACCAACAAAATCCACAGCCGGGTGACAGGAGTTCATAATTATTTATCGTCTATATATCAACTACTTAAGACTTTTGATAATGAAGTCTTCAATTCATCCCATGCTGGATGATATCAGGCAGAATATCTCCGGAAGTAAAATATCCGCTGCTGTTTCCGTTAAGAGACTCAGCCGGTTAATACAGTCTTTCGATACCAGGCTGAATATCATTGTCGGTTTTATCCTTAATGGCATATTTTTATGGGATTATCATTGTATTTTCAGGCTTGAAAAATGGAAATCGGAATACAGGAATATTTTCCCGGTATGGATTGAAATGCTGGGTAAGATAGATGCATTTATAAGTCTCGGCAATTATGCCTTCAATAATCCAGGCTTTGTTTATCCTGTAATTTCTGACAAAGAAATGTTTATTTTCAATCAGTTCGGCAGGGCATCCGCTTATTAATGAAAACAAGAGGGTATGTAATGATTTTGTCATTGCCAGTTCAGGGAATGTGTGCATAATTACAGGAGCAAATATGGCGGGCAAGAGCACTTTTCTGCAGGACGATTGCCGTAAATTATATACTTGGCATGGCAGGAGCCCCGGTTTGTGCGGCAAAAATGATTTTTACACCGTTAAACTTTTCACAAGCATGCGGACCACCGATTCTCTTTCAGATAATGAATCATATTTTTATGCCGAGCTTAAAAGGCTTAAAATGCTTAAATCGAAGATTGAGAGAGGGAGAACCGGTTTTATTTATTCTTGATGAAATACTTAAAGGAACGAATTCTGCTGACAAGAGCCTTGGATCAAAGTTATTTATAGAAACGGATTATTGAACTGGGGGGAACAGGATTGATAGCCACTCACGATATCTCGCTAGGTGAGATGGAAAAAGAATATCCCGGAGTAGTTATTAACAAATGTTTTGAAATTGAGATTGACGGTGAAACTATAAGATTTGATTATAAACTTCAGGGAAGGAATTACCCATAAAATGAATGCTGCACTTCTAATGAAGCAGATGGGAATTCTGGAATAGGACCTCTTTTATCAACAATATTGATTGTTATTGTAATACTCAATTAATCAGCTTAATCATTTTAAATTCAATGCTTCCCAGCTTATCTGATTGTTAATATTTCAGTCGATTGTTGAAAAATTGACAAGTAACGGCCACGTCTAATTAGTTATATTTGCGCAAAATTCTGCAAAATGTCAGTTGGATATTCTGAAGAGCATATTAAAACCCTTGAGTGGAGGGAACATATCAGGCTAAGGCCGGGTATGTATATCGGTAAGCTTGGTGACGGATCGTCGCAGGATGATGGTGTATATGTTCTGCTTAAAGAGGTAATGGATAATGCCATCGATGAATACATGATGGGTAACGGTAAGAAAATCGATGTTTCAATTACCGGCAAGGAGGTGAGGGTACGGGATTACGGACAGGGGTATTCCTCTTGGGAAAGTGCTCGATGCTGTTTCGAAAATGAACACCGGTGCAAAGTACGATTCAAAAGCCTTCAAAAAATCAGTAGGACTTAACGGTGTTGGTGTAAAGGCAGTTAATGCCCTTTCCAGCAGTTTTATTATCAAGATCAATACGTGAAGGTCAGGTCAAAGTCTATTGAGTTTGAGCATGGGATAACAGTTAATGATCATCCGGTTGAAACCCTACAACTGAAGAAAATGGAGTTGAGGTGATCTTCCAGCCCGATGAAGGGATGTTCGGTAACTATTTCTTCATATTCGGAATACGTTGATACCATGCTCAAAAACTATGTATACCTGAATGCCGGACTGATAATCAATTTCAACGGGAATAAATTCTTTTCAAGAAACGGACTGGTCGATCTGCTTAATGAGAACATGAGCAAGGAGGGTCTCTATCCGATCATTCATCTGAAGGGTGAAGATATTGAAGTGGCTTTTACACATGGATTTCAGTATGGTGAAGATTATTACAGTTTTGTTAACGGACAGAATACCACCCAGGGAGGAACTCATCTTCTTGCTTTCAGGGAGGCTCTTGTAAAAACAATCAGGGATTTCTATAAAAAGGATTATGATCCTGCCGATATAAGATCCTCAATAATTGCTGCCATAAGCATTAAGGTTGAAGAACCAATCTTTGAATCGCAGACAAAGACCAAGCTGGGTTCAAAAGATATGGGACCTGAGGACCCTCTGTAAGGAACTTTATTAGTGAGTTCATAAAGAAGCAGTTAGACGATTATCTTCATAAAAATCCTGAAACAGCCAGGATAATACTGAAGAAAATTCAGGATTCCGAGAAGGAGAGAAAAGCAATATCCTCAATTCAGAAGCTTGCCCGCGACAGGGCAAAAAAAGTAAGCCTTCATAATAAAAAACTACGGGATTGCCGAATACATTATAACTCAAATGATGCCAATAAGCTCGATTCAACACTCTTTATTACAGAGGGAGACTCAGCCAGCGGTTCAATAACCAAATCGAGAAATGTTGAAACACAGGCTGTATTCAGTCTGCGGGGAAAACCTCTTAATTGTTTTGGACTTACAAAGAAAATTGTTTATGAGAATGAGGAATTCAACCTTCTTCAGGCTGCCCTCAATATTGAAGACGGAATTGAAAATCTCAGATATAATAATGTTGTAATTGCTACTGATGCTGATGTTGACGGAATGCATATCAGGCTGCTGCTGCTTACATTTTTCCTTCAGTTCTTTCCCGATCTGGTCAGAAAAGGGCATGTATATATTCTTCAGACTCCACTTTTCAGGGTCAGGAATAAAAAAGAGACCACGGTATTGTTATTCTCCTGATGAGAAAGACAAAGGCTATTACAGCACTGGGTCCCAATGCCGGAGATAACCCGATTTAAAGGACTTGGTGAAATATCGCCTGATGAGTTCGAGAATTTCATTGGAAAAGATATGAGGCTTGAACCGGTAAGGATGAAGAAAAATGATTCGGTCAATGGGTTTCTTGAGTTTTATATGGGAAAAAATACACCTGACAGACAGGATTTTATAATTGAAAACCTGAGAATTGAAGAAGATATTGTTGAGGAGGAAAAGTAGAAGAATCTTTTAAGGAAGAGCAGGGTTATATATGGAAGAGCAAGATCTTGAAATACACAAATAAGGACAAGCAGGAGAGGAGATTCCACAGGGACCGGCTGCTCTTCATTCCGTTACTGCTCTATCAGGAATGTACCAGGACTGGTTCCTCGATTATGCTTCTTATGTAATTCTTGAAAGGGCAGTTCCTCATCTTCATGATGGACTGAAACCGGTTCAGCGGCGTATACTCCATTCCATGAAAAGGATGGATGACGGCAGGTATAATAAAGTTGCAAATATCATCGGTCATACAATGCAGTTTCATCCTCATGGTGATGCCTCAATTGGTGATGCCCTTGTTCAGCTCGGACAGAAGGATCTTCTTGTTGATGCCCAGGGTAACTGGGGCAATCTTCTGACAGGTGATGGTGCTGCAGCTCCAAGGTATATTGAGGCAAGACTTTCGAAATTTGCACTCGAGGTAGTTTTTAATCCACAAGACAACCGAATGGAAACTATCGTACGATGGAAGAAACAAGGAACCTGTTACTCTCCCGGTAAAATTTCCGCTGCTTCTGGCACTGGGAGGAGAAGGAATTGCAGTTGGTCTTGCTTCAAAAATACTTCCTCATAATTTTAATGAGCTTATTGATGCTTCCATTGATTACCTTCAGGGAAAGGATTTTGTACTTTATCCCGATTTTCCGACAGGAGGAATGATCGATGTGTCAAAATATAATGACGGACAGCGTGGCGGAGTGATTAAGGTCAGGGCAAAAATTGAAAAGATCGATAAGAAAGAACTGGTAATTACTGAGATACCCTTCGGGAAGACAACCACTACCCTAATTGAGTCAATAATCAAGGCAAATGAAAAGGGAAAGATCAAGATCAGAAAGATAGATGATAATACCTCGGCAAATGTCGAAATTGTTGTTCATCTTGTTCCCGGGTGTATCGCCCGATAAAACAATTGATGCCCTTTATGCACTTACCGACTGTGAATATTCAATATCGCCGAATACCTGTGTTATCGTTGATGATAAACCCTCATTCATGGGAGTAAGCTCAATACTGAAGCATTCAGCTGACAGGACAGTTGAGCTTCTTAAGAGTGAGCTTGAAATAAGGCTTGGCGAGCTGCTGGAAGAGTGGCATATGTCATCGCTTGAAAAGATCTTCATAGAGGAAAGGATATACCGCGATATTGAAGAGTGTGAAACATGGGAAGGTGTTAATTGCGGCAATTGACAGAGGGCTTGATCCGTTCAAAAAACTGCTTGTCAGGGAAGTTACACGTGAAGATATTATTGCAGCTTACGGAAATAAAGATCAAGAGGATCTCAAAATTTGACTCTAAAAAAGCTGATGAACATATTAAGGGCATTGAGACTGAGCTTGAGGAGGTAAAAAATCATCTTAAGAATATTATTCCGTTTGCCATAAATTACTTCAGGCAGATAAAGAAAGAAGTACGGCAAAGGGAAGGAGAGAAAGACCGAGATAAGGAGTTTTGATACAATTGAGGCAACCAAAGTTGTTGCCAATAATGCAAAGCTGTATATAAACTACAAGGAAGGCTTTATTGGCACAGGACTGAAAAAAGATGAGTTTGTATGCGACTGTTCCGATATTGATGATATGATTGTTATAAGGAAAGATGGAGTATATCTGATAACCAAAGTAGCTGATAAAGTATTTGTCGGCAATGATATCCTGTATGCCCAGGTCTTTCTGAAAAATGATGAAAGGACGATATATAACATTGTATATCAGGATGGCAAGGATGGTCCGCTGCTGGCCAAGAGATGTGCCATCTCAGGACTTACACGCGATAAGGAGTATAATCTGACAAGGGGAAGCGCCGGTTCAAAAATTGTCTATTTCAGTGCAAACCCCAATGGAGAAGCAGAAGTTATTAAGGTACATCATAAGCCAAAAGCCAGGCTTAAAAAACTGGTCTTTGAATTTGATTTCGGACAGATGACAATAAAGGGCAAAAGCTCAATGGGTAATATTCTTACCAAAAATGCGGTTCATAAGATAACCCTTAAGGAGAAAGGACTCTCAACCCTTGGAGGCAGAAAAATATGGTTTGATGATTCGGTATTCAGACTGAATGTTGACGGCAGAGGACTGTTCCTTGGTGAATTCAGTAGTGATGACAAGATACTTGTAATTACCAAGAACGGATTTTTCAGAAATACAGGCTTTGATCTCTCAAACCATTTTGAAGACAATATCCTTATAATTGAAAAATTCAGGCCTGGGAAAGTGTATTCTGTTATTTACTGGGATGCCGAACAGAAGTTTTACTATCTTAAAAGGTTTACAATTGAAGAGTCGGAAAAACCGCAGTGCTTCATAAATGAAGATCCCGAATCCAAACTGATAAGCATTACCGAGGTTGAGTATCCGCGTTTCGAAATATCCTTCGGGGGTAAGCATAAAGCCAGGGAGAATGAGATAATTGAAGTTGCTGAATTCATAGGTGTAAAGAGTTATAAGGCAAAGGGGAAGAGAATGACAAACTATATGGTGGAAAATATCCAGGAGATTGAACCGATAGTCAAAAAGGAGTCCGTAGTTGCACTGGATGAGAATCCTGACGACGAACCTCCTCCTCCCTTAATTCATGAGGATCCGGCACAGATGAAGCTTGAGTTGTGATGCTCAGCAGCAATAAAGTATATATTATTGGCTTTATGGGAAGCGGAAAGACCACTACCGGGATGAAGCTTGCCGGGCTGCTGGGATGGCCTTTTATCGATCTTGACAGGAGTATTGAAGAAGAGACAGGACTGGCAATTCCTGAGATTTTTTCCCGGCACGGAGAAGAATGGTTCCGCAAAGTGGAATCAGAAACACTTAAAAGCCTCCGGTCATTGAAAAACAGAGTCATATCAACAGGTGGTGGTACCCCCTGTTATGGTGACAACATGGACTATATGCTTGAAACCGGTCTGACTTTGTACCTGAAACTTACTCCGGGCCAGCTTAAAAGCAGGCTCTCCGGAACAGATGGAGAACGCCCCCTGATAAAGGATTTGGGCGATGAGGATTTGCTCAGCTTCATTGAAGAAAAACTGGCAATTCGTGAAAAGTGGTACAACAGGGCCGAACTTAATTTTAACGGGTTTGATACCAATGTAAGATTAATTTATTCACAGATCAGATCAAGACTAAATATCTGATTTTTACTAACACTTTTCAACATATCTGACTTATACTCTGCCGCTGGTCTCTGTTGCCCTTATAACCATGTGTATCAGCCTGTATGTTAAGGATATAAAGTAGTATTATTGTGCTCCTGCACTTCTGCCAAGGAAGTGCATTCTTCTTCAGAGCCTGTTTTAACCCGAATGTCATTGTTCGTAACTAATAAAATTCAGCCAAAATTATATTGCTAATTTAGTAAGATATAATTTGTAACGGGGATTTTTATATGAGAGACAGTTTGTTTTCTCTCCGTGGAGATAGAATCCGGAGAGAAATACATGGTATCAATGCTTTTAGCGCAGGCTCTCTTTCTGGGTATTTTTATTGGTTCATTCGATATAAGTGCCCACTCTATGTTCCTTGCAATTTTTGATGAAAAGATGCTGGCAAAAGGTTATATAGCATCAGGACTTGCCGGTATTATTCTCTTGTCAGTTCACTTCTTCCTGCAAACCAGGATGAAATTCAGGAACTTTGGGTTTTTAAATCTCATCGCTGTTGCCGCAATTACCCTTTTTCTTTGGGTTTTAGTGGCAAATAATCCTTCAAAATGGGTTATTTTTCTTGTATTCATCATGCTGGGGCCACTGAACATAATTTCAATTATGGGTTTCAGGACTACTGCCGGAGCCATGTTTGCACACCTGAAGAGGCAAAAGTTATTTGCCATGGTGGATACCTCCCTGATAATCGGGATTATAATAATCTGCTTTTCCATACCTGTGCTTATGGCTTTAAATCTCCGGTTACATAATGTTCTGTTAATAAGTGCAATCTCCGTTTTTGCATCAGCTATTTTCCAGCGCCTGGCAGAGGAAAGACTTATTCTTGAGGGAGGAATAATCAACCATCAGCCTGATGGTCTTAAAAGTACTCTTTCCGTGCTGAATGTTTTTCGTGAAGAGAGCTATACCAGAATTTTGGGAATCTTTATTGTCCTTTCAGTAGTCTCTGCATTTTTTATTCAGTACTCGTTTCTGGCAGTCACAAGGGAAAGATTCCCGGCCGGAGAAGATATGGCACGATTCCTTGGAGTCTTTACCGGGAGTATAATGATCATGACGCTTGTCAGTAAATTGTTACTATTCAGGTATCTGCTAAGAAATTACGGACTTAAGGTCTGCCTCACAATCTCTCCTGTAATCCTTGCAGTTTTTACTGTAATTGCAATTGCATTTGGTATGGCGATGGGTTATACCCGGGAAACAGCCAGCGGATTTATGATATTCTTCATCCTGCTTGCGCTTATCAGGTTCCTTTCCAAATCCATGGACGATTCGATAGAATCTCCGTCATTTAAGCTTCTTTATCAGACAATTGACGAAAAGGTAAGATTTGGAGTGCAGTCGGTAATGGATAGCGCCGTAAAAGAGGCTGCTGCATTTCTGGCAGGGCTTATACTGGCAGGAATAGGGGTTCTTAGCTTTATAACTCTTGTCCATTTTTCAGGGATTCTGATCATAATTCTGATTGTATGGCTCTTCGTCGCATCCAGGCTTTACTCTGAATACAGAAAATCGGTAAAGAAAGGGCTGGAATCATTAAGGCATGAAGATCTTACCCCTGAGAAAATAAGTGAGCCGCTGATCTTCAGGAGCAGGTTTTATGGAGAAAGAGCCTTCAGGCTCGACTATTTCAACCTTATCTCAGGCGATCTGACACTGTTCGGGAAAATTGACAACAGGTTCTATTTTAAAAAGTTACTTGATCATACAATTGCAAAGCAGGACATCAATCTCCTGCCGCTGGTTAAAAAAATGGCCGGAAAGCATTTTGACGAAGAGATAATGAAACTTGCGGGTGATATTGTAAGGAGCATGGAAGAGCTTTCATCAGGGATGACAAATGTTGATGAAAGGATCATTTATGCGAAAAAAGTTCTGTCTGAAACAAGGATGCCTCAGACAACTGAAATACTGAGGTTGCTAAGGGATAAATCAATTGAATCCAAAAGGCTTGCAATTTACATGATAGGGAAATTCAGATTGTCTGACATGTTGCCCGATGTGTGTGAATGTCTGAATATACCTGGTCTGGAGACAGATACCGAGGCTGTCCTGAGTGCCTTCGGGAACAGTGCGGAAGAGGACTTAATCAGGTTCTATCTTGTCTCTTCAGGTAATATAAATGCAAGTAAGACCATACTTCGCCTTCTTTCAAGACTGCCATTAAATGAGGGTACCGGCTTCCTGTTCTCACGCCTCTGGTCAAACTCGAGGCAGCTCAAGGAGGTTGCTCTTAAGTGCCTTATTAATAGTCATTTCAAGCCTTCTGTTGAAGACAAGGAGCGTCTTAACCTGCTGATCTCTGATATTGTCGGAATTATAACCTGGAACCTTTCAGCAAAGACGATGCCTGGAGAAAAATAATGATACAATTCTGCTTAAGGAGATCAATAAGGAACTGAACAGGTGGAGCAACTTTCTGATAAATATTCTCTCGATAACATATAATGTTGCTGCAGTAACAAGAATAAGAAGAAATCTTGAATTTGAAACTATTGAAAGCGTGCATCATGCACATGCAATAATTGACATTATTGTTGATGAGTCCATAAAGGCAAAAATAATCTACCTGCTGGATGTTATCCCCGACGAAGAAAAGCTTAAGAATCTGAACCAGTTTCTTTCCTGTCGAAATTCCGGATTATGATAAACTTCTGGAAGATATTTTAAATCGCGACTATAATCTTCTCAGCCTGTGGACCAAAGCTTGTGTTTTAAGATATCTCCCCGGGATCAACGGATAATGAAATGGCCGAATCAGTGGTAGCTCTTCTTTTCAGTCCTGAGAACCTTCTGCAGGAAGAGGCGGTACGCCTGATTGCCCGTTCAGATATTAAGCTTTACAAATCAGTATACAACAGAATACCGGTTGCTACCAGAAAACACCTTGACAGGTTAATTGATAGAGAGACTGACGGAAGGGAATTCCTGTTTGAAAAGATACAATTCCTCTCGGGTCGGTTTGAAGGAATAATTGAAGAAGAGTTATTGGTCTCTTGCAAAGAGCATGATTTTTTTCAACGATATAAAAACAACTGATGGCTGCACTGCCGGATGGGTATATTCTGTGGGATCTGGCATCAGGAAACGAGTACTGCGGCCGAACTCCGTTATTGTTTTCCGGAAATATTGACGAGGTATCTGAAAGAGTCAATGGAAGCGGGAGAATATCAGGTTATATCCTCTCTTTCAAAGCTCTTGACGAGTTTCTGTACCAGTTTCCTGACAATGCGCGCATTATACTGACATATATAGAAAATACTGAAAGTTTGACAAAAGAGCCGAAAACTATACCTGATGACAGGTTTTAAAATATTGTAACTCGTATATCAACATGGGACCCATTTACAGACAATAAAGAATTTCAACCCGTTTCCGGGGCTCAGGCCGTTTTCATCGACGAAAGCGACTGGTTCTTTGGAAGGGATGTTGAGATGGAGGAAATCTATTCCAAAGTTGCTGAATAACAGGTTTATTACTCTGATCGGTTCATCAGGATGCGGAAAAACCTCATTGATCAATTGCGGGGTGATACCTCTGGTCAGACATCATCATATTGATGGTGAATCTCAATGGAGAATAATCTCTTTCAGACCGGGGAATGATCCGATTGGAAATCTGGCTGTAGCAATCTCCGAAGAATTATCTGCTTCAGGTAAGATACAGACTGACTGGAAAGAAATTCAGTCGGAGCTTTATGATAATCCGGACGGTATAGGTGCTGCATTCAGGAGATTTATTACGAATCCACAGGAAAAGGTACTCCTTGTCATTGATCAGTTTGAAGAACTTTTCAGACTTGCTGCCCGTGGAAAGAAGGAAATAGTAGCAGCATCAGTCGCAAAATTTGTAGGCTTAATGGTTGAGGTGATCAATCAGCCTGCTGAAAATATTTTTTCCATTATCTCTTTACGCTCCGATTTTATTGGAGAGTGTTCGCGTTATCATGGTCTTACACAGCTCATTAATAACAGTAATTACCTGGTTCCCGAACTTAATCCTGAAAACTACAGAAGGGTTATTGAGGGACCCGTTATCAATGCAGGTGCAAAGATTGATCCGCAACTTGTATTGACTATCCTGAACGACCTTGGAGGACGTCCCGAACAACTGCCGGTATTACAGCATGTCAATGATGAGGACCTGGGCTCACTGGCAGAAAGATGGATGAACCAGGCAGGCCGGTAAGTGTTTCCGATTATGAAGCTGCAGGTACGACTGAGCAGTGCCATGTCAGATCATGCAAATGAGGTTTATGAAGGACTAAGCATCAGAGAGGAAGAAGATCTGCGAGGTGATGTTCAAGGCCATCACTGAAAAGAGCCAGGATAACCGCGGACTGCGAAATCCCATGAGTGTCAGTTCAATCAAATCCATAGCAGGATGCACTGGCGAAGAGCTTTATGAAGTTATTGAAAAATTTCAGTCATTCTTCACAATGCTTTATTACTCCCCTGAAGGATACTCCCCCTGACTGATGATTCTGTTATTGATCTGTCACAGGAAATTCTGATCAGACTATGGGACCGCCTGAAGGATTGGGTTGAGGAGGAGGCGGCATCGGCTGCCATGTATTTGCGTCTGTCGGAAGCTTCAGCTATGTACCAGCAGGGAAAAACAGGTCTCTGGAAACCGCCCGACCTTCAACTGGCAATAAACTGGCGCGAACAGCACAGGCCTACACTGGCATGGGCTGAACGTTATAACCCTGCTTTTGAAAGAGCTATGGTCTACCTTCGTACAAGCGAAAGGAAATATATTGAAGAAGAGGCAAATAAGCTCAGATTGCAGAAGAAAAGGATCAGGAAAATCCGGATCATTGCTTCAGGGTCTAGGATTGATCGCAATTATGGCAATAAGTTATATGTTCCTTGCGATTGAGCGTCGCGCAGAAGCTGACAGACTGGCAAAATTTGCTGAAGCTCAAATGATACAGGCTGTAAGGGAAAAGGAAAGGGCTGATTCTTCATCGTTTATAGCAATTGAACAAAGAGATATGGCAGACTCGACCGCCAGGATAGCAAGTCAGAAAGTCGAAGAGGCCTTTGTAAGGGTTAAAATATATGAAGACAGGAGTCAAAAGGCCGAAAGGGAGGCCGCAGAAGCAATACAATTGCAGAACCTGGCGCTCGAGCAATCCGATTCGGCAAAACGGATAAGTATACAGGCTGATGAGAATGCAAGAATAGCAACAGAACAGAAAAATGAAGCTCTTCGCCTCAGAATGCTTTCTGTTGGAAAGGCTGTTTCCGTAAAATCCCTGCTGCTGACAGGGTCAGAAAGAATTGCAGGCTTTGCTGGCATTCCAGGCTTATCTTTTTAACAAGAAGAATGACGGACCGGATAATGATGCTGATATATATGCCGGAATGTATAATGCAGCCCGTCAGAATGGGAGCAGCCAATACAAAGCATTCAGGGGTCATAGCGGAGATATACGAAGTATTGCCTTTATTCCGGGGCAAAACGATTTCTTTACTTCCGGGAGCGATGGACAGGTGCTGAGATGGTCACTCAACGGATCTGAAAAAACCTTCCAGGTAGTTTATTCAGGAGGTGATATTATAAACGTACTGGCTGTCAGCCCGGATGCAGGCTGGCTCGCCTGCGGAAGTGAGAACTCATCGATAAAAATGATCCCGCTTAAGGGGACTGACGAGAGTTTTGAAATGAATGGGCACAATGGGAAAATAAAATCTCTTATCTTCTCTTTCGACAGCAAGCAGATCTATTCCGCTGCTCTCGACGGAAAGGTCCTCAGATGGGAAATTGCGGCGCGGACATATACTGATGTTACTACCGGACTGACTCAGATCATGTCAATTGATATTTCCTATAACGGAAAATATCTGGCGGGTGTTAAAAGTGACGGTACAGCTGTCGTATGGGATCCGGGAAAGATATCTGATAATTTCAGCATTCCCACCGCAGGGAAGAATATAAAGGTTGTAAGGTTCAACCCCGATAAAAATCTCCTCGCACTTGGTGACGCTGACGGAAATGTTGAACTCTGGGATATAGCGCTTCGCAGGAAGATATCGGAAGTCAAAGGCACATACCGCCGGGATAAATGATATCAGGTTCAATGCCAAACTTAATCAGATGGCTACCGCCGGTGATGACAAAATACTTAAGATATATAATATTAAGGACCCGGCTGACCTTACCGATCCGCCGGTAACTCTCACAGATAATGAAGGATTTATATTTGTTATTGAATTCAGTCCGGATAGCAGGGCAATAATTGCAGGAACTTCCGGTGGTGGAGAGAACCTTGTCAGCCGTCCGTCACATCTGGATTACCTGGTTCCTGAAATATGCACTTATGTATCGAGGAATATGAATCAGGATGAATGGAATACATATGTCGGGAAAGATATTGCCTATGAAAGGACATGCCAGGGGAAGAGCTTTAATATAAAAATTGAACCGATAAGATAAAGTAGGGACGGGTCAAGCGATCCGTCCCTACTATACCCCACCCAGAATCTTCAGGCGAGGTAAAAATTGAATTATTTTCACTAAATTTGCCGCAAATCGGTACCCTGAACAAGGGTACCTTATTTTATGTTTAGTATTTATTTAGTTGTGACTCGGTCAGTGGACGAAGTACATTTTGTCAGCTGAGGTTGGTTATAATTACCTTATTAAAATTAAAAATGAAGAACAGAAAAGCTTTACTGATGATACTTGATGGCTGGGGAATCGGAGATGGTTCAAAAGCAGATGTGATCAGCCAGGTGCCTACTCCTAACCTTACCTGTTACAGGAATAACTATCCCAGCAACAGACTTCACGCCTCAGGCGAAGATGTAGGATTGCCTGACGGGCAGATGGGAAATTCTGAAGTAGGTCATCTTAATATAGGTGCGGGAAGGATCATTTACCAGGACCTGGTAAAAATAAACAAGGAATGCAAGACCGGCGAAATAAAGAAAAACCAGACCCTGACCGAAGCCTTCTCCTATGCAAGGGATAATGGCAAACAGGTTCATTTTATGGGATTGATGTCAGACGGTGGTGTTCATTCGCTCGATAAGCACCTCTACTCTCTCTGCGATATGACAATGGATTATGGACTTAAGAATGTATTTATCCATGGTTTTGGTGATGGTCGCGATACTGATCCGAGGAGCGGGACAGGTTATATGAAAAATCTTCTGGACCATCTGAAGTAAATCAAACGGAAAGGTTGCTTCTTTTATCGGAAGATATTATGCCATGGATCGCGACAAGAGATGGGAGAGAGTCAAAGAGGCATATGACCTGATGGTTAACGGAACCGGAACTTCGACCGTAAATATTATTGATGCAATGCAGGATTCATATAATGAGGGCGTTACCGATGAATTCATGAAACCGATCGTTGTAACCGGTAAAAATGGCAATGCAATCGGAAAGGTTAAAGAAGGGGATGTAATTGTTTTTTTCAATTTCAGGAACGACAGAGCCAAGGAGCTGACAATTGCCCTGACTCAGAAAGATATGCCTGAACATGGCATGAAAACAATACCCTTGTATTATTGCACAATGACCCCCTATGATTCAACTTTTAAGGGGCTTCATATCATTTATCCGAAAGACAATGCTGATAATACAATAGGTGAGGTTCTTGCAAATGAAGGAAAACAGCCAGCTCAGAATTGCTGAAACAGAAAAATATGCTCACGTTACCTTCTTTTTCTCGGGAGGAAGGGAAGAGAAGTTTAAAAATGAAGAGAGGATAATGATTCCTTCACCTAAGGTGGCAACCTATGACCTTCAGCCTGAGATGAGTGCTTATGGAGTTAAAGATGCAGTTATCCGGGAGATAGAATCGGGTAAATTTGATTTTATCTGTCTTAATTTTGCCAATGGCGATATGGTTGGTCATACCGGTGTATATGAGGCAATTGAAAAAGCAGTTGCAACAGTTGATGACATGTGCCGGGGCTGTTATTAAATCTGCTCATAAGGCAGGATATGATGTTATGATAATTGCAGATCATGGTAATGCCGATAAGGCAATGAACGAGGATGGATCACCGAATACGGCCCATTCACTAAACCCTGTACCCTGTATTCTTGTGAGCGAGGATTATAAGAAGATAAATGAAGGTATTCTGGCCGATGTGGCACCTACTCTGCTGACAATTATGGGTATCCCGATCCCCAAGGATATGACCGGGAAAGTACTGGTATAAAAGAATTTTGGATTTCGGATTTTGGATTTCGGATTTGTTTCAATATTCCGCAATCCAAAATCCGCAATTTTTAGACATGCTCAGAATTGACGATACCATATTCAGTTTTGATATTCTTGAAAAGAAATTCAGGTGCAACCTTGATGTTTGCCATGGTAATTGCTGCAGATATGGAGATTCCGGAGCTCCGCTGAGTGATTCCGAGGTAAAGATTCTTGACGAGATCTGGACTGAAGTCAGGCCCTATCTGAGACCTGAGGGAATCGAAGCGATCGGTTTAAAGGGCAAAAGTGTCAGGGATTTTGAAAATGAATGGGTCACTCCGCTTATAGGAGATGCAGAGTGCGCATATGCCATCATTAAGGACGGAATTTATCTGTGTGGAATTGAACTTGCATGGTCCGATTTAAAAGTTGACTTCAGGAAACCCTTATCCTGCCATCTCTTTCCTGCACGAATCAAATACTATTCAAGTTTCAGGGCTGTCAACTACCAGGAACTGTCTATCTGTTCATCTGCGCTTCATGCTGGTCAGACAGAAGGCATTTATGTTTATAAGTTTCTTAAAGTACCATTAATAAGAGCTTTGGGAGAGGAGCTTTACAGAGAATTATGCATTGCTGCTGAGGAGCTGAGAAAAGGACAGTGAAAAATGCCAGTACTGTTTAATATCTATTAAACAAATATATTTCGAATTACAAAACCCTCTCATGCGGATGCTGGTAAAGTCGATGAATATAACATTGTATTGCCTATACCTTATATTATATAGACTAAATATATTCACCCGACTGGCTTTTAATTTTATTAAGCTGAATGGAGCGCTAGCTTTATACATTCAATTAAAATACATTATTTAAAAACACTATTAAAGTGACTATGGGTGGAGTCGTAGTCTTATTTGCATTGAAATAAAATTAATTACGGAATTTTGTTTTGGAGATTAAATAAAGTTCCTATATATTTGGCAGGTTAACTTAAAACCTAAAACTAATTCGTATGAAGAAACTATTTCTACTGATTGTTTTGTCTGTGATTGTAAGTGGTTTAACACTGATGGCACAGACAAGAGTCATTACAGGTACGGTCACCTCCGCCGTAGAGGGGGAGGGTCCGATTCCCGGTGTAACTGTTATGGTTAAAGGCACCACGGTTGGAGCCTTAACTGACGTTAATGGGAAATATTCTATCACTGTGCCTTCAGATGCAACAACTCTTGTTTTCTCCTATATAGGGATGAAATCCAGGGAGGTTGAAATCGGAGGACGTTCAGTTATTGACGGCGTACTGGAATCAGACCTTATCGGTTTGAATGAAGTTGTCGTTACCGCTCTGGGTATTGCCAAGGAGAAGAAAGCTCTGGGCTATTCGGTTCAGGATGTAAGTGGAGCTGAGCTTACAAAGGCAAAGGAGACCAACGTGATCAACTCGTTGCAGGGTCGTGTATCCGGAGCCCAGATTACAGCTTCATCCGGTGCTGTTGGCGCCTCTTCGAGGATCGTCATAAGGGGGGTCTCTTCACTTAGCGGAAACAACCAGCCTTTGTTTGTTGTTGACGGTATTCCGATATCTAATACCAACTTTTCAACTAACGGATCAAGTGAAACATCCAATGATGGAACAAACAGGGGTAACGGTGCAGCTGATATTAACCCTGACGATATTGAGACATTGACAGTTCTTAAGGGAGCAAACGCAGCAGCACTTTATGGTTCAAGAGCCTCTGCCGGAGTTATCGTTGTAACAACCAAAAAAGGAAAGAAAGGCGAAAAGCTTTCTGTCAGCCTCACGAATACAACTACATTTGAAACCCCGCTCAGGCTTCCTGATTTTCAGGATAAGTATGGCCAGGGTAACGGAGGTCAGTTCGCATATGTTGATGGCGCTGGTGGTGGTATCAATGACGGTGTTGACGAAAGCTGGGGTCCTCAGCTCGATATCGGTTTAATGATTCCGCAGTTCTCTTCCCCGGTCAATGTCGATGGAACTATTCAGCCTACACCATGGATATCACATCCTGACAACGTGAAAGACTTTTTTGATATGGGGCATACGATTTCTACCAACGTATCTTTGACTGGTGGCAGTGAGAAGTCTAACTTCAGACTTTCTTTTACGGACCTCAGGCAGACAGGTATGGTGCCAAATACTGATTTTAATAAAAGAACACTCGCTTTCAGCGCATCCTCTAACCCTGTTGACAAACTTACATTCTCTGCTTCAGGAAACTATGTGAATGCATTCAGCGATAACCAGCCTGGTTATGGTTATGCAGCCGCCAACGTAATGCAGCAGTTCTCATGGACAGGCAGGCAGGTAGATTATACATTGCTTAAGGCAAAACAGCGTAATGCTGACGGTTCAATATACAACTGGAACCACAATTATCACAATAACCCATATATGACATTGAATGAAGACCTTAACATATTAAGGCGCGACAGGTTCTTCGGCACTGCCATGGTGAATTATCAGATCCTGCCTTTCCTGAGCGCTCAGGTAAGAACAGGTGGTGATGTTTATAATAACTTTTCCTCAACAAGAGCTTTTGTCGGAGATATGGATTATCCTACAGGATACTACAGTGAACAAGTTGATCTTTTCAGGGAGATTAACACGGACTTCCTGATTGCCTTTGACAAAGAGATAGCTACAGATATTAATCTAAGCCTTAACTTCGGAGGGAACAGGATGGACAGGGTGACACAGCAGAACATAGGAACAGCTCCTGAATTAGCCGTCCCGGGTGTGTATAATGTAGCTAACTCATCTGTTACTCCGCAAGTTTCCAACCGTTATACTAACAAGAGAATAAACAGTCTCTACGGTTTTGGCCAGATTGGATTCAGGAATGAGATCTTCCTTGACTTTTCTCTCAGGAATGACTGGTCAAGCACCCTGCCTGAAGAGCATAACTCTTATCTCTATCCTTCAGTATCGGTAAGCGGTGTTATAAGTGACATCTTCAACATAAAATCCAATGTGCTCTCCTTTGCAAAGATACGTGGTAGCTGGGCACAGGTTGGAGGTGATACAGATCCCTATTCTCTCAATCCTACAGTTTCTTTCGGTGATGGATGGAATGCAAGTACAAAGTTATTAAACCTTTATGTACCTAACACCTTGCCAAACACTACACTGAAACCTCAGAAGAATGAATCTCTTGAATTCGGAGTTGATATGAGATTTTTCCTTGACAGGGTCAGACTTGATCTGACATATTACAATCAGAAATCCATCAACCAGATCGTCGATATAGCTACTTCAGCCGCATCAGGCTACATTGCAAAAACTGTCAATGCCGGGCGTATCGATAATAAAGGTGTTGAGATTCTTCTTTCTCTGACTCCAGTCAAGACAAACGATTTCAGATGGGATATGACTTTCAACTTTGCAAAGAACAAAAATGAGGTCGTTGAACTTGCTGAAGGTATCGAAAGGTTCCTGCTGGGTTCCTACTGGAGCATGCAGGTACTCGCTATACCGGGTGGTGCCTATGGAGTGTTGTATGGATATGACTTCGACAGGGATCCTGATGGAAATATAATCTATACAAATGGTTTGCCAACCCAGGGAGATCTGAAAGATCTTGGCAATGCCACACCTGACTGGTTGGGTGGCATGCTGAATGAATTCACCTATAAAGGATGGAACGCCAGCTTCCTGATCGATACCAAGCAGGGTGGCGACCTTTACTCGATGACTACCACATGGGGCCGCTATGCCGGAGCTCTTGAAGAGACTCTCATAGGCCGTGAAGGTGGTATTGTTGGTGATGGTGTAATGTCCGATGGCAATGGAGGTTATGTTCCGAATACGGTCGTTGCAGATGCAGAAGCCTTCAATAAGGCAGCCTACGTGAGTGACGTGGCATACTCAAGCGTGTTTGATGCTTCTTATGTCAAGCTTCGTGAAATAAAATTCGGTTATACCTTTAAGAATTCATCCAGGATCCCTATCAAAGACCTCAATATATCTTTCGTTGGAAGGAATCTGGCTATTCTCAGTACCACGGTGCCTCACATCGATCCTGAAACAGCTTTCACCAGCGGTAACGTACAGGGATTGGAATTTGGCCAGTTGCCTTCTGCCAGGAGTCTGGGATTCAGCATTGGCTGCAAATTCTAATTAACATTTAAAAAATAAAGAATATGAAAAGAAAGATTATATATAATTTTGCAGCTGTACTTCTAGTGCTTGTGCTCTTCAGCTCCGGCTGCACAAAGGACTTCGATAAGATTAACACTAATCCGAACGCTCCATCAATCGACCAGGCAGCTCCCAACATGCTGCTTACAAACGCAATTGAATCGATGACCGACCGTGTACACGAGATCTTCCTCGGACACGAAATGGGTTCATGCTGGGTACAGCATATGGCAAAAGTCCAGTACCCTGACGAAGACAGATATGTTCCCCGTATGAGTGTTATCAATAATACCTGGACCAGTTTCTATGCTGCTTCAGGTTATGATATCCAGACCATTTATAATATCGGCGGATCGACCAATAACACTTCTTATCAGGCAGTGGCTTTGATTCTTAAGAGCTATATTGTTTCTGTCCTTACCGATTTGTATGGAGAAGTTCCTTATACTGAAGCATGGAAAGGCAACGAAGCTGAAGCAATCTTATCTCCTGTATATGATACACAGGAATCTATCTATGTTGCTTTGCTTGCAAACCTCGATCAGGCCAATACCTGGCTTACCGAAGATGCTCCGGCAATTGAAGGCGATATCCTTTATGGTAACGATCTTATGCTGTGGAAAAAGTTCGCCAACTCTTTGAGATTGAGATTACTGTTACGTCGTTCGGACCGTGTTGACCCGACAGCTGATATCACTGCTATAGTTAATGATCCGGCTACATATCCTGTCTTTGAAAGCAATGATGACAACGCAGCTCTTATATACCTTGGTTCCGCACCGAACAACCATCCGATCAACGAGAACCGCAAAACCCGTGATGACCACAGGGTAAGCAAGACAATTATCGATGTGATGTGGACCAACAATCCAAACATGGATTACAGGGTCTCTGTTTATGCAAACCTTCCTTCCGGTGGCGGATGGTGGAACGGATTGCCAAATGGTATGACATCGACAGATGCCGCTAATTACCAGGGTAACGGTTTAACAAGTACCTCAAAAATAGGAAGTTACTTCTCAGCTCCGGCATCTCCCGGTGTTTTAATGACTTATGCTGAAGTACAATTTATTCTTGCAGAAGCTGTTGAAAGAGGTTTCCTTTCCGGCTACCTGGAAGCAGACTCTCTTTATACCTTGAGGAGTCACTGCATCATATTATCAGTATGCTGATGCTATAGTTGCCAGTAACAAAGCCATTTCTGCGCTTGGTATACCTGCTGAATGGACTATTGACGATTTTCTTGCAGACTACCTTGCGAGATATGCAGCATGGGATCCTGCCAGGGCTTTGGAGAAGATACGTACTGAAAAATGGCTTGCACTGTTTGGCCAGGGCCTCGAGGCAAAATTTGAATGGAACAGGACTAATACCCCGGAACTTGTACCCGCTATTGCAGGACAGAATGACGGCAAAATTCCTGTAAGATCATACTATCCTTCTGATGAAGGCGGTAGAAATCCGACTAACCTGGAAGCTGCTATTCAACGACAGGGTCCTGATGATCTGAATACCAGAGTCTGGTGGGATACAGAGGATAATTATTAATCTATTAAATAATTCGAATTATGAAAAAATTTATATTTTCAGTTTTAAGTCTCATCTTAACAGTAGTGGTTTTAACCTCCTGCGATAAGACACCCGTTGACTTAATGACTGGTGATGTTAAAACCGGAGGAATTTTGATTCCTACCTCAGCTGTTCCATACAAGCTTGGGGGAACAGCCAGTTTTGATATATCGCTTAATATTCTTAAAGGCCCGGGTGTTGCTTCTGTTGAGATGTACAAGAGCTATACCGGAAAATCAGAGGTTCTGGACCAGACTATAACAGCCGGTTCTGCAAATGTTACAGAGGATGCTACCGTAACAATTACCTATGACTATGCGCAGTTGATCTCCGGCCTTGATATGCCGGCTGATGAAACAGTACTGGCAATCGGTGATGCATGGACACTCCGTTATGTTTCCCTAATGGATGATGGACGAAAAGTAGAAGTCAGTAAAAAGTCAACAATAACTGTTGCAAATAAATATGCCGGCTACTACGATTGTGTAGGGGTATTTACTCACCCAACCGCTGGAGACAGGCCAATTAATGAGTTGAAATTCCTTACACCTGTTGATGCCAATGCAAGCTGGGGTAATGCAGGTGACCTGGGAGCTTCAGGTTATTTCGTAAAATTAACGGTTGATCCTGCAACTAACGAAGTGACTTGCTCAACATGGCAGGATATTGAGATGGCAAATATCCCCGGTGAACCAAATTACTATGATCCTGAAACCGGTGAATTCCATGTTGCATACTTCTACGTCGGTACTACCGGAAACAGGGAAATGAGAGAAGTCTGGACGCCAGCGGAATAAATTTTAAAAATAATATTTTTTAAAGAGGCTGCCATGATGGCGGCCTCTTTACTTTTTGTAAATTAGTTATCATTCAATCTTCAGATTAACAATTTCAAGCCTCGTGGTGGTAGACCTGAGTACTTTTATAAGAATATTACCAATCCTGATAACATCCTTATTTCCGGGAATGCTGCCGTAGTAAAACATGATCATGCCGGCGAGGGTTTCATAATCATCTTTTTCAGGAAGATTAAGCTGGTATTTCTCATTGAGGTAGTCAATCTCAAGGCGTCCGGAAAGAATATATTCATTACTCCCGACAACCTTTTCAGTAAGTTCATTAACATCATGTTCATCCTCGATATCTCCAACGATCTCCTCGAGTACATCTTCCATTGTAACCATGCCTGAAGTCCCTCCAAACTCATCCACCACGAGCGCAATATTCTTTTTTTCATCAACAAACAATTTCAGCAGCTTGTTAGCCGGCATTGTCTCAGGGACAATAGCCAGTTTCCTTATTGATGATCTGATGTCTGCCGGGCTTTTGAATATATCCTTTAACTCAAAGTAACCTGTGATGTTGTCGATGGAACTCTCGTATACAAGAATCCTTGAAAGCCTTGTCTCTATGAACTTTTGTTTAAGCTGTTCCGCTGTACTCTTACAATCCACTGCCTCAATCTCAGTCCGTGGGATCATGCATTCCCTCAGTTTTACACTTGAAAAATCAAGTGCATTCTGGAAGATCCTGATGTTATGATGATCGGGTGCAGATTCCTCCCTGCCCTGCTTGCTCAGATTTACAAAATGGTCGAGATCAACCTTGCTGAAGACAACATCCTCCTGGTCTTTTGTCACTTGTTTTAATTCTGAAGAATACCCTTATGAAGAGGTTAGACGCTGCCAGTGTAATTTTGCCTATCGGGTAAAACAGGAAAAAAAAGAACAATGTGGGAATACTAAACAGTTTAAGAAAAAAATTGGGTGAAATAATAAAAAGTGTCTTAGGCAGGAATTCAGCCACCAGCAAAATTAATGCAGTGGAAATTAACGTGTTTGCTATGAGTATTATCAGATCGGATTCAATAAAGGGCTCAAGCGCCGGACTGAGCAATCGGGAAAACACAAGTCCGTAAATTACAAGTGCAACATTGTTCCCGATCAGCATTGTTACGATATACTGCCCGGGATTATCTGTATAAAGTTTAAGTATTCTGGATCCGAAGGCGCCCTGTTTTCTGTCAAGTTCGATCCGGAGTTTGTTGGAGGCAATAAATGCAATCTCCATACCGGAAAAGAATGCTGAAAGAATAATTGCGATGAGAATAATTATGATTCCGTTCATCTGTTAAAATTAACTTTTTTTTCTCTGTTTATGCCTTAACCAGGCAAAGGTGAACGAGATCAGGGCCATTATCGCAAAGACAATGATCTTGTTTCCGCCGGAACCAAATGCGAATCTGATGGACGCAACAGCACACAAGACTCCTGTCGCTATCCAGATAATCTCCATTGCCAGCAACGATCTATTCCTCATCCTTAAGATATATTGTGGCACTTACTTTCTTTATTTTTCGCTTGTTGAGATGCGGATCAGATTCGAAGCCGGTTCCCATAACAATCTGGTCCTCATTTGTGATTTTGACAAACCGGTCGGAATAAATCAGGTCCTTGTGTTCATCCCAGAATAAAACCTCTGTCTCCAGCTTATCGTTTCCCTCGTTGATGACAACCACACTATCCCTCAACTCCCACAGATAACTTGATCTGGTGTATTTTGCATACTTCGCACTGACTGATCCGGCAGGGTCCTGCCGTCCATCATAAAATATGACTTTGATTCCCGCCCTGAATTCATAATAGGGAGTTTCATTATTGCTGTATTCTTCCATCAGTGGAGCAGACATTACCAGTTCAAGCCGGCCTGAATCGGTGTAAACAGTCTGGAAATCCTTCACTGAAAGTGATGGGAGCGTCAGGAGATCTGATGTGGGGATAAGATCAATCTTATTCTCACACGATACTGCTATTAGCGATAAGAAAAAAATTACACAGGCACCTGAGAATATTCTGAATTTGCAGAAAGGATGTCTCATTATCGGAAGATTTATTTATCAGTTCCTGAAACAATAAATCATGAGTGGCTTATCTTTAGTCGTATTTGCGTTTAATAAACCAGAAATCATAAAGATTAAGACTGACCCCCATTGTATAATATTTTTCAATATGTACACTGCTTGTTCCGTAACCGGTAAACTTTGTATAGTCAAAAAAGAAATTGGTTCTGGAATGGGTTCGTCTCATGGGAATCCCGATGCCGGCACTGAATCCAAATTCTTTTACCTGTTCATCATGGATAATAAGGTAGGTATCTCCAAAATGTGCTCCGGCCCGGTACTCGAGTCTCTTCATCATACTGTAGTTTGAATATTTCTCAGGAATATATTCAAGCCCGAAACGATATGATCTTGAATCAGCTGCATAATTGCCGGCTCCCGGAATTTTTGCGCCTGACCAGTTGGTCATTACGTAATCAAATCCGGCAGTGAATTTATTGATCTTTCCGAGGGTGAATCCCAGTCCCAGTGTTCCCGGAATGAATGTTTTGGTTGAGTCATCAGCAATATAGGAAATAGTATCCCTGGTATTGAATGCAGTGTACTTGTAGGCAAGCTGCTGATAATCGGTCTTAAAACTTTTTCCGGCGCTGACAGAAATACCTGCATTCAGAAAATAGTCATTCTTCAGACTGGCAGTGTAGTGTAAGCCGTAATTAAAGTTAATCCCGTGCATCTCCAGCTTCTCGGTGGCTATATTGCTGTAGACATTGGTGAAGTCATTAAAACTAACTGCATAGGACCTCTGTACCTGTCCAAAAAGGAGTTCCATATTGATTCCAACGGAAAAATTCTTATTGATTTTTAAGCCCGAACCAAGGAAAAAGTTGTTGAATCCGCCATCTCCGTTATGTACAGACGTATATGGTCCTACCAGAGGGTCATAATCCGGATCAGTCTCATCAACCGATTCCGCAAGCTTATAATAACCACCGCTGACAGGTACAATTCCAACTGCCACTCCAAATCCCTTTGCAAGAGGAAAACCCATAAGCAGATGATCGAAGTCCATGTCCTCGGAAGTAAAATGATCTGCGCCGTCCGATATTTTTACAATGCCATAATCAAGGCCTATATCAAAAATAAATGAGTTGGTGTCAATGCTGCTGTATGAGGCGGGATTTGCGAAATATACTGAACTATTGCTTCTCATTCCAATTCCTATCCCTCCCATTCCAAGGCTTTTGAATGAGGCAGCTGGTTCAAGGTTGCCAAGATTGAACCTGGCATAGGGAGAATTGATTTGTTTCTGTGCTGAAGCAGCGAAGGAAATTATGAATATTAAGATAAAAACAGAAGCTATTGATTTATGCTGCATTGTATTCTAAAATATAGTTTAAGCCATCAATCACAATATCAGGCATATATGTAAATTGATACTTGATTTTGTCTTTAAGGAATCCGCTGTCACCGCCTGTCAGTAGTATTTTAAAATCAGTTCTCTTTTTTTCAAACGTGCGAATATACTCATTTATTTCATATGTTACCCCGGTAATGACTCCGGCAAGTATTGCATCCGTTGTGTTTTTACCGGGGTTTGTGAAATTATCATTAAATGTTACAAGTGGCAATTTTCCTGTAAATTTATTTAATGCCTTGAATCTCAGACTCAAACCGGGAGAAATATTGCCCCCTCTGTAAATGCCGTCCGTGAGAAAGTCAAACGTAATGGCTGTACCTGCATCAATTACAAGAATTTCAGCCTGAGGAAACAATCTGAATGCTCCTGCCGCACCCGCTATCCTGTCTGTTCCCAGAGTCTCCGGTGTATCATATTCAATTTTGAAGGGGAATTTGGATTTATGTGAAAGCAGATGAACATAGGGTATTTTAACAGAGATCATATCGGTGATGAAAGGAGGAAGCTGTCTGACAGAAGAAATAATTGCCCTTTCAATATCAAGGCCTGAAATTTTTTTCTCAAGCGCTTCGGCGGTAAGGTCATTTGTCCGGTCTATGCCTAGTTTTTTCCATCCGTCAAATATTGCCAGTTTGGTGCTGGTATTTCCAATGTCAAGAATCAGATTCATTTTGCAAAAATAGTAAAAAGTGACTAAAGTGACTAAAGTGACTAAAGTGACTAAAGTGACTAAAGTTTTTAAGGACATTAACTCTAAGTACTCTAGGCACTCCAAACTCTAGGCACTTTTATTGTAATC
>CAWJVS010000004.1:0-102151 GCA_963846335.1 uncultured Bacteroidales bacterium | reverse complement strand
CATATATACTTTCGGTATTCTTACGGATAGTTGGGGTGATACACCCTATTTTGAAGCAGGCAAGGGTTACACAGATCTTAATTTCCGACCTGTCTATGATACTCAGGAATCCATCTATATGGATTTCTTTAAAGAGTTAAGTGAAGCTATACCCGCACTGGATGCATCCAAGAAAACTTATAATGGGAGTGATAGTTATTATTCCGGAGACATTCAAAAGTGGAAAAAGCTTGGATATTCATTGATGTTGAGGCTGGCTATGAGGATACAAAAAGTAAAGCCGGATTTGGCAGAACAGTGGGTTAATGCCGCAGTAACCGGAGGTGTATTTACAAGCAATGAGGATAATCAGGTATTCCATCATTCGTCTTCCGGGATCCCGAATAATATTAATTTATCTATGAGGAGCAATTTTGCCAGATTTAGAGCGGCCAGAACCCTTGTTGAGATGTTGAGAACTACCGGAGATCCTCGTTTGAATATATTTGTCGAACCTTACACAGGTACTGTTCTGGAAGGGCTTCCAAATGGTTTGGATGCAACGACAATCGACGATCCCGTACAGAATCCTTCCGGTCTCTCATTTGACGAAATGGCATATTTCAATCGAACAATTATGGACGATCTGAGTGCCCCGGATCTTGGGATAACTTATGCAGAAGTGTGCTTCCTGAGATGTGAAGCGGTATTGAGAGGATGGATCTCCGGTGATGCTACCGCCCTGTATAATGCAGGTGTTGCTGCCAGTATGACCCAATGGGGAATTTATACGGGCATTACTGTCCCCGGTGATGCTGAAATTCAGGCATATCTGACCGCCAATCCTTTTGATGGCAGTTATAAGATGATCGGAGAGCAAATGTATCTGACATTCTGGAGGCAGTTCGGCGAGGTATTTAGTAACTGGCGCAGGACCGGATATCCGGTTTTAGTCCCGGTAAATTACCCGAATAATGAAACCGGTGGTGTCATACCAAGAAGAATTCCATATTATGGTTATGGGACCACAAATACGGGAGTGCTGGAGAACTGGGATAATTATCAGGCCGCAGTGACCCGTCAGGGTCCTGATAATTATCTTACCAGGGTATGGTGGGATACAGAATAGCATATTATCTTTTTTGTAACTCAAGATGGAAGAAAAGTAGGGACACAAGATTTTGTGTCCCTGCTTTGTTTTGTGCTAAGATAATTAATTGAGATATCATGTCTCCCTTCAGGAAGTTTCATGGAAACCATTTTACTGTCCGGATCATAGTGCCAGTTGCGTAATATGATACCATCAAAAAGGATATTTTCAGGGATATTTTCAAGAGATAAAGAAAGTTCAGTGGCCTTATCCGCCTCTGCCTCGATATCTGCAGAGGATTTTTGAAAAGCAAGGGCACAGGTAATTGATGTGGTACTATTTATAGTTAATCCCTTTCCTTTAAACGATGTTCCTTCGAAATAAATTGTTTGAATACTTTCATTGCCATTTATAGAAACTGTAAAATTCTTAGCATCAGTTGTAAACCCTTCCACACTGCTTGAAGCTGTGGATCCTGTCCGGAAAAATCCAAGATATACATTCCCCTGGTTTTCGAGGCGTGCGCCGATCCATCCTTCCGCATCAAGTCTCGTGGTTTTCGGTCGGGAATTAAAATCACCGGCAACCGGTTTTACTTCCGGTAAAATAACCGCAAAAAAGTTAACATCCGTAAGGTCTGGCTTACTGGAAAGAACAACATAACTCTCATCGTTCCGGTCCCGAATTAAAGCCGAAGCAATATCAGGTTCTACAACATCAAGCGTGAGCCGTGCAGCCTGACGGTCTATCATAACGCGCTGATCTGAATAGCTTAATGAACGCTGACCGCCGTTCTGAGGAGCATGAAAGAGCCAGTCATAGACATGCCCATTGCCAGATTTACTCTTCACGCGGTCGAAAAGGAAGACAGGCCCTGATTTGGTAAATAAAAGTGTACGGGTGTATGTCTCAAGCTTATTTTTATAGACAGTGGCAAGGTCCGCCTCCGCTGCATCTGCGATGTTACCGGCGAAAGATTGCACCATCCGTGGCCAGTCACGCAAGGCGGCAATACCATTGTCATAATCCGCAGGTGTCTGGCTTTCCGGATCATGATCCACCAGCATGATATTATGTGCAATGGCCTGTATATTATAAATGAGGAAATCAAGATTGGCATAATAGCCTCCGCCATGACCGGGATCAGTCAGGAGAACGTCCCCGTTCGTCATGATCTGGAAACTCCCCTGATCATAATGAAAATGGTTCGAATTGGGGCCGACACGGATACTGATTATGCTTGACTGATTATCCCATCCCGAACGCATGACCATGCCCTGGGCACTGAAAAATTTTGAAGCAGGAAGAGTTTCCCGGGAAACAGGGTTGATGTCGCCCCTGTACCAGAGATAACCCAGATAACCACCATTGCCTGCCTCCCAGTATGGTTTAACATACTTGTAGAGAAAAGGATTCCCGGTGCGGCAGACGAACCATTGTGAATGTAACAGACTGCCCAATTGAACTACACCGCCATCGGTGCCGCCGCTATCGCCATAATCTTGCATACGTCCGCCTGAATCTGTCGCCTGAAGCAGATATTTATAAAAATCCTGCACATTGGTTGTAGTCGAAAAATCAATTCCAAAATTTCGTTCAAGCGGAGAGAGGAGTTTAGCGAGCGATTCGGTCGCCATATTCATATAGCCGCTTTTAGGTTCGCCATAACTTCCATCTTCGTAGTAGGTCCTTTCAATGAAGGTTTTTGTCTTGGTGATAATGCCGGAAAGATAGGGCTCCAGGCAGGGATTACCGGTGTCATCACCATAAATAGCTGTTGCCGCAAGCCCAAAGCCCGCCACAATAACTGCAATGTGATTGGTCATATTGGAGGGCATCCTGTTCATTTCCACCATATCACGGTAAAAAAGTTTCAAACCTTTGTTTATGATGGCTTCACGGACAAGTGCCCGATCCTCCACGCTCAGAAGATCATAAAGCATATCATAGCCACAGGCAACCGGAGTAAGTGCATATCCAACAGGATAATAGGTCCAGAATTTACGCTCCAGCATCCAGTTATTGTTCCACTTGGAAAAAGAACATAGTTTCAGAAGTGCTTCTTTGGCTTTTTTCCCCGCAGTTATATCATGAATAAACGCATAACGGAAACTTCCTTCCGTGATAACTCTTTCCAGTTGCACCATCGGATCCATCCACATCCCATAGGCGCCAAAGCCCACGGAAGTCTTGGAATAGGGGCCCCCGACCAGATTGTCCCCGGTTATATCTTCACCCTCTTTAATTGCCTCTATATCTGCTTTCATAAAAGCTGTATCTTTCAGCGCTTTATCCAGAATGCCTTTAGCTACATGTGATTTTTCACTGGCAAGACGTTTTTGAAGTTCCTCTGCAGAAAAGTAAAGTCTGGGGTGACCGGTGATCTGCTGCCCGGGCATAAGGAATTTAAATCCCCATCGGACTTCTGTACCTGCTTCCGTTTGTCCTGTAAGTAAAATCTCCCATTGCCCTGCAATATCTCGTTCTGTAAACTGGTGTATGGATTCATTTGTCCACTCTTCACCCTTCCTGGAAAAAGGAATATTGTCTTTTACTATCCTGCTGCGGCTATCTGTCAGCCTGCCTTTAACCTGCTTCAGCTGCGTTTTTGCTTCAGCCCTGGTGGTAAATGAAAGTACATCTCCATAAAAAAAATGTTTGTTCAGGATTGAAATATCAAACATATTGAAATCTGTGGAAGAGGGTTTTACACCAACAAAATGCTGTTGCCGCTCGCCATTTATACTGAAATTATCCATGAGTATGGTGTAGGTATACAGGTAATACACCATAGGATAGCCGGCCTTTATCGTAACGACCTGAATGTGTTCACCGGAGCCGAGGGATTGTCCGTTCATTTCAAAATCTGTTACAGGAATATCCATCTCCACCCATTGATTAGCTGCTGGATTGTGAATAGTTTTTAAATATCGGCGACCATCAAAGGTTCCCAGAGAAAGTTCCAGTGTTTGAGGATTACGATCGCTCTGGAAATATACTGCAGCTTTTACCCGGGTTGTTGCAGTAGTATACATATTGAGTCTTTTAGTGAAACCCTGAAATATTTCAAGGGCATCACTGGCCTTTACGGGGCGGGCAAGAGCATATTTACTTGTGTGATAGGTGGGTGATTGCCTTGCAAAATAGAGCGCATCAAAACCAATATCCTGGGCATAGGGATAAGGTTCCCATCCGTAGAGTTCCCCTGTTTCGAAATCATCAAAAAGGGTGTAAGGGATTTTGTCAACCGGCCTCTGAGCAATCGCAACACCCGGATGAAAAACAACAAATAGAAATAGTATGATACTTACTTTTCTTCTGTTTTTAATTTTCATATAATTCTTATTTATCGGCTTTAAGATCTGTAATAATCAACTTCTGTTACATCTCTCCCGCTCAGACTCAGGGATTATATACAACCTGTATGTCGCTGACAGGTCCCATTACACCTCTGATATTTCTCGTGCGAACTCTGATGCGATTCAGACCACTTCGCAGGACCCAGCTCCAGCCGGATTCATTCTGTGGAACCCATCCGCCATCGTTGACTGCGACAAGTAAAGTGTCGAACCCACCGGGGGTAAAATTATCTGCCTCCACTTTAAGAACTCCGGGTTTATCGGTCTCATTGAGAAAAACAATTACCTGGTTCAGGGGTTGGTAGAAATCTGTGGCACGGTTGGTATATCTCTGGTACTCATCACGTTTCGGGAAAGTATCATCATACCAGTTTAAAAACCCGTCCCATCCCCAGCATGTAGCTCCGGTATGCACAGGTACCGGCAGAGGATTTGAGAGAAAATCATTACGAGGTATGATACGAAAATTACCCATGGTTTCCAGAGCCCACCTGCCACCATTGTCTCCTTCTGAATATTTAATTGAAAAAGGATTATTCCCCTGGCGCATACCTACCTTTATAAGAGAGACCACCTCTTTTCCGATATCGGGTGAGAAAGGACGTTTCCAGGTTTCTGCACGGGGCATCTGTTCAACAAGCAGGTTATGAGTTTCGAGCAGGTTTAAGGGGACACCGGTTTCAGTATCGAAATAGTAGGTGTCAATGGTGGGGTCCAGATAGATCCACTTATTGAACTCGTTTGACCATACTTCTGTAACTTCATGCCCGCTCATCCCTTCGCTGTTGATATTAATGTGACGGGCCTGATATCCCATAGACAGAAGCGCTCCTATCAGAGCCTGAGTTGGGTAAAGGCACATCGTTTCCATGCGCCGTCCTTTAAAAAAAGGTCCGTTGAGCCGGGGCATATCAAAGGCTGTGGTCTCACTATAGTTGAGTTTTCCTTCCACATCCTGTTTGGTTTTTTTACGAACAGTTTTTACAGCCGGTGGGGGAACCACAACACTCACCTCATTCCAGTTCCATGAGTATTCATTTTGACTGAGCGGAACACGGTATGCCCAGTTGAGAAGGCGCAACATGACTTCAAATTCTGATGTGGCACCCAGAATAATTTGATCGAGTTTGTGGTCCTCCCTGTATTTTTTTAGGCCCGGATGACTTAGATCCTCATATGTGAATGGATATGAAAGGGATGTTATTTTACCATTATTGATGACATGAGCATGCAGACCTGCGTTACTATTCGGAGAATGATCTTCCCATGAGGCTGATATGTGAAGACTTCTGATACTGGGTGTGACAAGCGGATCATCAGTAGCGAGTTCGGCTCGCCACTGCAGGTAGTGTTTATCGGCCAAAGCATATCCTCGTCCTTTTTCCAAAGGCTGCCATTCGGTCCATGACTGATCTCCTGTGACAGGACTGGCCCCAAAACGTACAAATGTACGGGCACTGGTTTGCGAAGGTTCTTCAAGTTCAGGCCAGATTGTAATTTTAAGGTTGCGGGCGTTACGTTTAATCGGGTCCTCACCATTCACGAGATCCATTAAAGGAGAAATATACACTCCGGAGGTGAGATAATGATCGAGGCTTAAGCGTACGGAATACTCTCCGTCAATTGAATCCATTGCCCCAAACCGGGAGTCGCTCCATGTTCTGCCACCATTGCTGCTTTTCATTGACCGGTTTGGACTGATCCTGGTGAGGGATCCGCGTTTGAATTCCTTATCGAGAGCTATCAGTATGCGCCAGGAGGTTAAATCACTCCCGGTCCACATGAGCAGTTCATTTTTTCCTTTACGGAGTTTCTCAACAGGCAGATCAATATAGTACCACCTATCCCAGACCAGGTCAAAATACTGACGTGCATGGGGAAAGGCGACCCGCGATGCAGGTCTTACAAACTCCTCCCCATTCAATGATATGCGGAGTGACTCTGTGTTATCCTTCACCTCCATAGCTTTGATAACAATTCTGGCTGAAGCAGCGGAGGGATTTTCAACCTCTAATATCTTCTTTATAACAATCCCCTTTTTGAGATCTTCAATCCACTCGACCGGGCCATCATTGTAACTATGATATCCTTCCGGAATCCCGGTTGCAGGAGCATCGTCCTCGATAAGTTCTGTGTCATCAAGCCTTATTATTCCTCTACTCTTTTCGAACCGCAGATTGATCAGTCTTGCCATACTTTCAATACCGGTGGCATCAAGGAATATCTCATTTACCCGGAAACTGGTATCACTGTTGATGGTTCCGGTATGATTCTTATACATTGATTTGCCTCTGTCCGGAATCTGAACGGCATAAGCTGAGGCTATGGTGAAGCACACAATCACCAGAAGAAGAGATAAAATATTTTTCATAATTATTTTATTAACATACGATTGTGAAGATATGTCGCCGGGGAAGCCCGGCTACAGCCCTTTCACTTCATATTTGAAAATCTTTATAGTGGGTGGATTGTTATACTTGATCCCTTCTGTCTCAACATATTTTACAAAGTCATCTTCATTATTGTTCACTTCTCCAAAGCTCCATCCATCGACAGCCATATATTCATAGGAATATCCCCTGGTCGTGGGTATTTGAAAGATATGATTGCCTCCGTAGTTACTGATCGCCATATATTTGGGATTAAACTGATCCCTGACCACCAGACCGATTCCTTCCCAGGGAACTACAAGAACTGAATCTCCAATATCCTCATCGGGTATACGGGCCGGAATATCCCTGCCCATGGAAATCACCATGCCCCCTTTGTTAATAGATTTATATTCCTGCATGATCCTGCGAATACCGACTCCAAACATGACATCAGAAGAAGGAGGCAGAAATTTATTAAAATTCACTTTTACAATACACCAGCTCTTGTTTGCAATTGTTGAATAATATTGATCCAGCTCATAAAAGCCCTGCCCCGAGTTCCAATTCCTGGTTGCCACTTTGATTATGCATCTGAGTGGTCCATTTGCTATTACATCATAGGAATAACGTGTATCTTTGATAGGCCCCATATCCTTTGATGGTGAATAATAGGCACGGGCAGGGTTTTCAGGATCAACCGGATTCTCAAAAATACAGATTCCACCAGCCCCGAAGGTTTTTGCAACAGTCATGATATCCGTACCCATTTCCCATGGCATATAATATCCCGACAGGTTTGTGGAGTATTCATAATAGGCGGTCAGCATTGGAGCCCGCTTGCCATGAAGATCTAATTCATGAGGGTACCAGAGTTTCCAGCCCATATCCTCTGATTCCCACAGCGGTACAGTATGCCTGCCATAATTGGCGATGGCAGCATGGACTTTATGCGGATACAGACCCCGCTCATAGGCATCAACATAAATAAAAAAGTCACGGGTTTCACCAGGTTCCAGATTTGTGAGGAAAAATATCTCATCCCAAATTCCATCCTTGTCTATATCATCCAGTTGAAGTTCAATGGCGTGTCCATTTGTTTCTTTGTTTTTGACATAACCCCCCATCTTTTTAAGATCTTCGGCTGAAGGCACAGGATTCTCCGGTAAATCCGGATCCACAACAGCAACCCATCGTTCAGGAATATTCTGAAAAGGCAATTGTGTGCGATCAATAACTACAGGCTGATCTTTAAGCTGAATTTTTAAAATATTTGTAACTTTAATCCTGATCCGATGCTTGGGTACAAAATTTCCTTCAGTATACCAGCCATCTTTCGATGAGATCTGTCCATTAACCTGTACAAAAGATAAAACCGCAAGAGATAAGATAAGTTTTTTCAAAAAACCATAATTTGTTTTTCTAAGACATCCGGATTGCATTTTCTTTCCTTTTGTGATAATACAATGTCATATTGAACCATGAATGCAGATATTCTTATCCCCACCAGGGTTCATCCCTGGGAAGATGACGTTTAAGAAAAGTCTCGTCTAAAGAGAGACCGAGACCCGGTTTATCCTGCATGTGGAGTATCCCATTCCTGACAGCCGGGGCTTCTCCTGTTGTCATTTGTTCAATTATACGGCCTGCACGACCCAGCCTGCTCTCCGATTTGTAGAAGTTTTGTATAGCCATTGAAAGATGAGCTGAGGCATATGTCCTTACAAGCGATCCTACATTATGAAGGGCTACGGGGGTACGTGTCAGGGCAGCATAATCAGCAATCTTCATGCAACCTGTAAATCCTCCGGCGAAAGAAATATCAGGGTGTATAAAATCTACTGCCCCGGCATCAAGAAACGACTTGAACTGCAGAATTGTCTCGAGTTTTTCCCCTGTCATAACAGGTACTCTTGTACCCCGCTTTAATTCCGCCCATCCGTCCGAGAAAGGTACATTTAATGGATCTTCAATAAAAAGAACATTAAAAGGCTGACAGGTATTTGCAATTGCAATAGCACTGGGAGTGTCGAATTCATTATGGCAGTGAACACCTATATCAAGGGTATCTCCGGCAGCCTCACGAATGTTGGCAAAACCCTGTGAAAGTTTTTTAAGTTCAGCCGGTGAAACTGTGGGATGGTAGGGTGCCTGAACAGGGAAACATTGGCTGGCATTAATCTTGAAGGTTTTGAATCCCTCCGGTTGTTGCTTTACATACTCCACCCATTTACGGCAGGATGCAGGATCGAGCATATTTTCAATTGCATCTCCATGTGAATACATAGGACATCCGTCACGGAACGGACCACCTAAGAGTTTATATACTGGTTGGTCCAGAATTTTCCCTGCAAGGTCCCACAGAGCAATATCAATGCCTGAAATCAGACCAATAGGCCCCATTATAGGATGTTGCGGTGATGTCATTTGAAAGAAATGGCGCCCTATCTCCAGGGGATCTTCGCCAATAAAGAAGCCCTTTTCGAGAAGGTAGGCCCTGGCTACTTTACTACTGACACCGGCTTCACCATAACCTGTAAGACCAGCATCCGTTTCTATCTTAATAAGACAACCATCACCCTGAAAATCCAGTTGCATTGCCTTTGTAGCTGTAATTCTCACCTGATTCCTGAGTGGTGCAGAGAATGTACTATAATTGCTAAGCCACAGGCCGGCAGGGATAGCAATAAGCTTACCCAGAAAGTTTCTCCTTGAATAATTGTTCATATTTTCGGATATTTAGTTTGTATTATAACATTAAAACAGGTAAAACAGTAAAGTTGTTATACGGGAACTGACCCGGTTGTATGGGATGAGCCTTATTGAATTACAATCATTTCTGAGATTCTAAAGGATAGCTCAGACGGACAATTCTCCCATCCTGGTAGATGGTCCATAAGAGGTTACTGTTTGAAGCTGGAAAATAACTTTCAAAGGTTGTACGAGTCGAGAGTATCACAGGAGCAGGCATGTTGATTGGGAAATCTGTCTGTATTAATCCAATATCAGACAAGCTGGAAGAATAGGTATTATTCTTTGTGAAATACTCCTTTTCTGCATAATGGATTTTTCTCAGTGCCCACTTTAACTTAAAGTCTGGATCGGGCACAAATGCTTCTGTACTGTCTCCTGCCTGTATGGACGAAAACTGCACGACCTCCCACATCTCAGGCATATGAATATCATTGCGATTCTGAGGCGACCATACCCACTGATCAGGAAGAAAGGTTTTCGCTGTTCCCGGATCGATTTCCTTTATATATTTACCATTCTCTGTCACAGTGCGCCATTCAATTCTGTAAAAATTCATCCTCCATTGATCACCCGCTTTTGGTATACTTGCTCCCCATGCATATTCCGTAAGTGATGATAACGGAATAATTATCTCAACTGTCCAGTTCTTATCTTTATCGCCCGGTTTATTTATTGTTCCGTCAACATGCGTTCCTACCTTCAATCCGGCAATATCCCAGCCGACTACTGCAGGTCCCCCGTCACGGTAAGGTTTAACCATTAATAAATCCCAGGCAGTGCCGAAGGGATTAACCTCGAGTTCGTAATATGTGTGTGTATCTCCATCGGGGTCAATAAATACCTCAAAGTCATTGTCAAAGAAAATAACTGTATCTCTTTGCCTCAGTGTTGCCCAAACATCTGTTTCTTCAAGTTCGGCAGCGATATAAAAGTTTGAATCATCCCAGAGCATTTTAGCACGGGTTTTAAACCTGGCAGCTGGTTTTGAAGATCCTTCGATGTCCAGAAAATAATCAGTCCATGGCGCCGCACCCCACGCCTGTTCATCAAGTAATCCATCGGGAGAAACAGGAGAGGATGTCCTGTAACAGACATAACCATCTGGTTGAGGTTCCGGGGGGAGGTTCAATGAAGTGCTCTCAATGGCTTTGGGCGTTCCGGTACAGGAAACCAGGCAGAATAGCATACCTGACAAGAGAGAGAATCCCACATTTCTATTAGCTTCAGACAACAAACACCATGTTTTAATCATCGCCGGCCGTACATTCTTTTTATTTTCCATAATGTTCAGGTTTAGTGATAAATTTTATGATTTATGAATACCGGGAATCACCTCGCTTGAATGAGTTTGCTTCATCAGAATTTTTCTTAGCTATTAGCTTATAAATCACATGAATTAAATTCCTGACGTTTATCAGATATCTAAATTACAACTATCTGAACAGAAAGACAATATTATTTTAATCTATTATTCTGTTCAGATATTTCGCGAACATTTAAGCCTGTCTTAATTTGCCTGACATATTCAGACTTATTTGTTCTTTTTGTTCAGAGGCGGTCTTAATTATACAGGTTAAAATTATGAAATTCGAATGAATTAGCATAAATTAGGCATGCTGTATTAAAATGTCTAATAACAGGTTAACACGCTTTCGGATTTTGTGAGCTTTCGTTTGGAGACTATCATTAAAATATGGAAAAAATGAAAATAAACCTTCCAGGCTTACTAAGCATGCAGTCTTTCTTTTTAGTGGTATTTTTGATATTTGCTGTTCCCGGATGCGCTATAAAAAGTCAGAAAAGGCTTAGCCTTAGTTGCAAAGAGGATAATGACCTCTATCAGACATTAAAAGAAAATAATGTAGCCTGTGTACGGTATAATACTCCCGCAGAGGCGATAAACAGCGCCGGTGAAGGATCGGGTGTATTAGTATTGGCAGATGGTTATCCTGAGAAAACTACCGAGATGGATGCTTTCCTTTTTGAGAAGGCACGTAATAAAAAACTGAGACTCTATGTCGAATACCCGTCGTACTTACCCGGCGTTGAGCCTGGTCCCCCGAGAGGAACGCATTGGGAACGTGCTGTAATATCCTCCGATGCATTTGCTCCTTCTTTGCAAAAACTTCATATTCTGGCCATTCATGATTGCCGTTTTGTCACTATGAAGGCTGAGAATGCTGATATTGTAATAGCCCGGATAGCTGGTTTTGATAGTGCTGTTTACGGATTACCGGAAGAGATTTATCCTGTCCTGAGCGAAATTCCTCAACCTGAAGACAGAGGAGGCTTGTTAGTTGCCACTACCAAGTTGAGTCAATTCTTAACTGCACGCTATGCTCCTGCTGATGCCTGGCGGGTGATATGGGGACACATCCTCGTATGGCTTCAGCCTGACAGAGAATTGTCTGATTTGAAATGGACTCCAGATGTTCGTCCGGGCTATACCGCTGAGGAGACCCTCCCTTCCGATATTGAGCGCATAGCTCTCAAACGTGGGATTGACTGGTTCTTTAATTCTCACATGCTGCTTCATCCTGACATGATGTGGAAGTATAATAAACCGGCAAACCTCCCGGTTCCTTCTGAAGCTGACCCTGATCTTACACAGGATTGGCCTTATGGACATCGTACGGATAGGATGCTCAGGAATGCACAAATCGGGGATGGAACTCTTGGTATAATGGAAGGTTTTGATGCAAAAATATTCTCAGATGGCTCACAGGCAGTACATTGGTGGAATCGTGGTGATTGTAACGGGGAAGTAGCCGGTGCAATGGGACTCGCCGGACTTGAACTGCAGAATCCGGAATATATGAAGACCGCCGGAAATATAGGTGATTGGCTTTTTTTCAGGTCAATGATGTCGTTGGGCGACCGGGCTGATCCCAAACATCCGGCTTATGGATTATTTGGATGGAATGACTCGCCACAGTACGCAGGATCAGGATCAATGGACGGTTACGCAGTATACTATGGCGATGATAATGCAAGAACTATGTTAGGGATGATGATTGCAGCAGCAGCCCAGAAAACTGACCGGTATGATGAAAGAATACTGAGGGGCTTGCTGGGTAATTTGCGCGTTAGCGGAGAATCTGGCTTCCAACCCGACCGCATCGACCAGGGACCTTTAGAGCAAGCCGGATGGAAACGTTTCTTTACGGATAAAAATACTTACTCTTCACTCCACACGGAAAAAAGTTCTTCCTATTCACCCCATTTTCAGGCGAACATGTGGGCTTGCTACCTCTGGGCTTACCAGCAAACCGGGTTTGATATGTTTTTGAAGCGGGCAAAAACAGCTATTGGTTTGATAATGGCTGCTTACCCGGATAACTGGATATGGACAAACGGGATACAACAGGAGAGAGCAAAAATGTTGTTGCCTTTAGCATGGCTGGTGAGGGTGGAAGATACACCTGAACACCGCGCATGGTTGCGCAAAATTGCAAATGATATTTTAGCCGGTCAGGTTGAGTGTGGTGCCATCAGGGAAGAACTTGGCGAAGAAGGCAAGGGAAGCTTTCCGCCTCCTTCCTCCAACGAAGCCTATGGAGTGTTTGAAACTCCATTGATACAGGAGAATGGTGATGCCGTATGCGACCTTCTTTATACCTCAGATTTCGCATTCCTTGGCTTACATGAAGCTGCAGCCGCTACAGGCGAACAACTATACCTCGATGCGGAGGACAAACTGGCAAAATTCCTTTGCCGTATACAGATCCGCAGTGAAAAACATCCCGAACTGGATGGCGGCTGGTTCCGTGCCTTCGATTTTAATCGTTGGGAGTATTGGGCATCCAGTGGTGATAAGGGTTGGGGAGCCTGGTGTATCGAAACCGGTTGGACGCAAAGCTGGATTACTGCAGTGCTGGGTCTCCGACAGAAAAAAACTTCAGTCTGGGACTTTACAAAGGACAGCAGGATTGAAAAATATTTTGATGTTTTGCAGAAGCAAATGCTGCCTGATGAGGTACTTAAAAGTGTGAATTAAAAACAAAAATAAACGTTTACGAAAATGATTCATCACAAGCTGGAACTCAAAGTTGCAGGTATTGATAAAGTATTTAAGAATCACAGGATTCTTAAAAGAATACTTCCTCTTGTTTTAGGTCTGGTCGCGCTATTCTGGTTCCTGATCCGTGTCATACCCAAGCCTCAGCGTGCAACTTATCCCTGTATGAAGGTAGTATATCCGATGATGTCAGGTCTTGTGATATGGCTTTTGGGAATAACAGGAATATCAGCATCTGTAAAGTTCCTGATAAAGAACATCAGAAGAAAGAAATACCTCGTCGCATTTGGTACATTGTTAATGCTTACTGTGGTTTCAATTTTCTTCTTCGTGTACCATTCCGGAATATTATATGCCGATGATGACCGGAAACCTCCTGTTCATATACCTAATGCTCCCATGGGTGTCGAACAGGGAATTGTACCCGGTCGTGTTGTCTGGGCCTGGGATCCGGACGCTACAAATGAAAACTGTACAAACAATGTGGCCAAGGATGACGGTTATTTTCTTGAAAAAAATAATAACCGGCAGGTTATTGATAAAATGGTTGCAGAAGGAATCCGCAATGTTGCTGATACGAAAGATCAGAAGCAGGCATGGGATAAAATCTTCAGGTATTTTAACAAACAAAAGGGGAGAGGTGACAGGGGCTATCAGAATGGTGAAACTATATTTATCAAAATCAACCAGGGGTGTGCAGGCTGGAACACAAACAGCGACTTGTCGAGAAGAAAAGGTTCTCCCGGCTATTCGGAAGCTTCCCCTGCGGTCATTTTATCAGTGTTAAAGCAGCTTGTAAATGAAGCCGGAATACCCCAGAATAAAATTATTGTTGCAGATCCCCTGGCACATATCTATACCGATAATTTTACCATGCTCCACAACGAGTTTCCGGATGTGATCTACGGAGATAAGACACAGGCCAATACATTATACGGAAGAACATTTCTTGCACCTGAAACGATCCCGGTGATTTTCTATTCAGATAAAGGGACCATACTCAGAGCCAAAACTGACTGCCTGTATACTGCCATGCAGAAATCTGCCTATTTGATTAACATCGCTGCCCTGAAAGCTCATGGATGTGCAGGCTTAACTCTAATGGCGAAGAACCATTTCGGATCCATTACTGCTAATTCAGCAAGTCATTTGCACCCAGGTCTCTTAGGTGAGCGGAACGATCAGCCTTACCGGCGTGACTATTCAATGTACCGTGTACAGGTAGACCTGATGGGAAGCAAGTACCTGGGCAGCAATACAATGCTCAATATCGTGGATGGTTTATGGGGCGGTGTGGAAGCGATCGAAACTCCTGTAAAATGGAAAATGGAGCCATTCAATAACGATTGGCCCAGTTCAATATTTTTGTCGCAGGACCAGGTAGCTCTCGAGTCAGTTTGTTTCGATTTCCTGAGAAATGAAGCAAGTGTAGGGGTTCCTGAATGGAAAAACCGGCCAAACATGGCACAGGGGGTTGATGATTACCTTCATCAGGCTGCCACCTCGAAATACTGGCCTGAAGGAATAACTTATGATCCGGATAACAGCGGAATTCCTATTCCAAGCCTGGGTGTACACGAACATTGGGATAATCCTGTGAATAAAAACTATTCCCGGAATATTGGCAAAAGGGTAGGGATAGAGCTGGTCACGGTTTCGGTTAAATAGAAAATAAAAATATTAGTCACGCTTTTCAATTGATACTTATGTCTTCGGTCTTCTGCACCTTTTAGATGTTTTCTCTGATCTCTTTTGAAGGTTAGTATCCCGCAGAAAAGAACTCGTTTAATGTATCTGATAAAATTGTAACTTTGTTTTAAGCTTGGTATTTATTGTCGGATATTGTATTGGCAACACTATTTCAACTAATTGAATATTAAGATTATATTTAGAGAAAAGAGATGTCGTTATTAATAGGAGTCGTATAATATATTAACATTCAGCTAATTAACTATTTTTGTTAGGTGCTAAAATTCATATTTTCAAATTTAACTTATTAACAACATTTAATTCCCCTGATACTATGCTTAAAAAGAGTATAATTATTACTTCGTATATAAGTTTGCTGCTGCTCCTCAAGCCTGTAGCCCTCTGTTCGCAGGACGTTATCAATGAAAAGATTCTGGATGAAAAGTTGTTTCACTACCATAATATTCATCTCAATGCTGCAGACAATTCCATTCTGCCCTGGTATTCCGCTGATCCCGGTAAGTCATTCGATTTTATAATAAACAAAGTATGGGATTTCTGGTTTTCGATGCGGAATGACAAGAACGGCCTGCCGTACTATATGAATCACCAGGTTTGGAGAGATGATTTCAATGACAGAAGGGGAATAGGAGGCGACCAGTTACAGATGGCACTTTCATCGTGGAACCTGCTATATGCTTATTCCGGGAATGAAGCTGTCAAGGAGGAGATGAAGTTCATAGCCGATTATTACCTTACACATTCAATGTCACCTTCAGCTGCAGCATGGCCTGATATCCCTTATCCGTACAACACCCTTATCTATTCGGGAATATATGACGGGGATATGGTTATCGGAAGAGGATTCACCCAGCCGGATAAGGCAGGATCTTTTGGACTCGAGCTTGTAAAGCTCTATAAAATGACCACCACGACTTCTTATCCGAATATCACTGACAAGATCTACCTGGATGCTGCTGTGAAAATCGCTAACACCCTTGCCGGACACGTTGTGAAGGGAGATGAAAACAACTCTCCGCTGCCTTTTAAAGTCAATGCCATCACGGGGGAAACAGGCCGTTTGCTCAATAATACAGGGGATGGCAAACCAAGCCAGTTAAGCAGTTATACCTCAAACTGGTCTGGCACAATGGAATTGTTCTTGAACTTGATTGAGCTAAAAGCTGGTGATACAGAGAGTTACAAAAAAGCGTTCGATACTGTTCTGGAGTGGATGAAAAAGTATCCGCTAAGAAACAATAAATGGGGTCCATTCTTTGAAGATGTTCCCGGCTGGAGCGATACTCAGATAAATGCTGTAACCTTTGCCCAGTTCATGATGAACCATCCAGCCTATTTTCCTGACTGGAAAAAGGAGGTCCGGGGGATTTTCAGCTGGGTTTATGAGACTCTAGGGAATAAAGAATGGGAGAAATTCGGGGTAGTTGTTGTCAATGAACAGACAGCTTACCGTGTTCCGGGAAACAGCCATACTTCCCGTCAGGGTTCAGCCGAGCTCCAGTATGCTGCACTTTCAGGTGATAAGAGTGCAGTAACCAATGCTGTCAGGCAGCTTTACTGGGCAACCTATATGGTGGATGATGACGGGAAGAACTGCTATCCCAGGGATGAGATATGGATGACGGACGGATACGGCGATTATGTGAGACATTATCTCCGCGCAATGGCCTGGTGGCCTGAGCTTGCACCTCCTGATCAGATACATCTTCTGCGGTCTTCTTCGATAGTACAGCTGGCAGAATATCCGGTCAATTTCAATAAGTTCCACATGCATGAAGCAAATGTTTCGAGTGAGGACAAAACTGTTATCCGCTACAGGACATTCGATAATAAATCAGTAGAAACCATCAGACTGACCTTAAAGCCTGACAAGGTCCTGGTCAATGAGAAATCTGTTCCTGAAACTGACAGGACTGATACTGACGGATGGAGCTGGAGTCCTATGAAAAATGGGGGAGTACTGACTGTGAGGCATCAGACAGGGAACAATATTTCAGTGACTGTAAAATAACGCGGAGTTACAGTTCTAACCTGGTCGTGACAGAGATCCATCTTTTATAATTTTCCCTTTCCCCAGACTGCTATTCCAAAGACATAGATAAAAGCGACGAAATTGATCCCCATAGCAATTCTCATTCCAAATGCATGGCCGGCTGCACCGACAAGGAATCCGATAACAGCTCCTCCGACAACAGCTGTGCAGAGTATGCCTGAGATGGCTCCATGGTATTTATCAAAGCTTTGAATTGTTGCACTGAATATGGATGTGAACAGGACGCTTGTGAAATATCCTGTTATTACGAAGGCAGCCATTGCAATCTTTGCAGGAGAAAAGAGTGCAATTAACAAAGCAATACATGTTGCTGCACTATGGAAAATGAAGACAGACCGAGGCCTGACATATCTTATCATCTGACCTCCTATTAGCCTTCCAATAGCCTGAGTAAGCCAGAAAAGGCCAACTATCAGTGCTGAAGCCGAAGGAAAAACAAGATACATGAATGTGCTTTTATCCCACAGGGAAATATTTGTTCCAAAACCATGAACCTTATCCATGAAGACAATAATATAGGAAGAGGTACCAACCTCGGCCCCGACGTAGAAAAAAACAGCAAGCGCATAGGTAATAATGATGGGATCTTTCAGCAGGGAAGAAATTACTTCAGCTTTGATCTTTTCCTCCTCCAGGAGTTTTATTCCTGGTACTTTTGCAGTCAGCAGCAGAATAAGGAGTATCAGGCTGAAGATCCCGAAAAACAAGTACACTGCGTTCCATGACATTCCTTTGACCTGGAGAACAGGAACAAGCAACGGGCTGAGGGCACATCCGAGTCCGTTTATTCCGATTATTGTGGTCAGGTTTGCCGTATATTTCTCCGGACTGTCAAGTTCCCGGATAAAAGGATTCCCGGCTGTCTGGATTACAGCAACGCCTACTCCGGCTATAAAAATCATGGCAATGACCCCGATATAATTTTTACTCAGGTATAAGAGCAGGCAGCCCAGGGTCATCAGGATCATGCCGGCTACAAGGATTGTTTTTGCCCCCAGCCTGTCCATCCGGATCCCTGCCGGGATTGAAAATAGTCCATACGAAAGATAGAATCCGAACGGGAGCAGGGCCGCGATCTGAAGCGGCACACTATAAGTGACCTGAAATTTGTCAATTATAACCCCGATAACGGAGGTCACGAGTCCGAAGGCCACATAGATCAGGACTGTGATTGTCAAAAGGTAACGGTGGCTGATGGAATTATTCATAAACTGATTCAGGACACTTTGGTCACTTTACCTCCAATTGCAAAAGTTTCGGTTATTCCAAGTCTATCTGCAAGATAAGCTGCGAGATAGTTAAACGGTACAATATTATGGATCACGGAGAGGTGCTCTTCCGCATCCGGCTCTTCAATCAAAATCACACAGGCACCTGCTTTTGCTATTTTATCCGACAACTGCATGGATCTGTTATATGACTTGCCACTGGCAACTATTTGTATCACAATACTTCCGGCAGATGTTTCCTTGGGCCCATGATCATATTGCGCCATTGGCAGACCTGTAAAACAGAGCCTGGTGCTTTCACTGAGAATAAGTGAGGCGTCATATGCCGTTGCAATATTGGGTCCGCTGCCCGTAACATAAATACCATGTATTCGTTCACTTGTGATCTTCTGATATATCTCATCTGCCAGCTTTTCACCGGTTTTTCTGTACTCACCGATTTTTTCATTCAGCAGTCCGACAGCCCTTTCAGTATTGAATCCGAAGCCCTGGAACAGGGCCAGAAGAGTATTGATATATGTTTTGGATGATGAATATTTCTCCTCTCCGGCATGAAGCAGGATTGTACTTTCTGCAACCGGATGATTGCCAAGTGAACTTCTGCCGTTGCTGGTAATAGCCACAAAACTCCTGAATAATTCAGCACACCACAGGGATTCACTGCTTTCGCCGGATTGTGAAAGTATTACAGCGCGATCTGATTTTCTATACTTACACTGATAATTATAATATTCAGAGGCCAGCTCAGGCAGTATATCTATCCCCATGTACTTAAAGGCCAATGGCGCAAAATAGGAGGAACCCATTCCAATATAAGGAACTCCGAGCGGAAGTGTAAAATGCGGAGAAAATTTCAGGAATTCTGATGCCATTTGAGGGATTTCGTTTATTTCAGACAAGAGTGGGTTCATAGAGTAATTTGTTATCAGGTTATGGGATGAATAAAGCCGCACTTCCGAGTATACCTGAGTGTTCATCAAGACTGGACAGGGCAATTTCAAATTTATAATAAGTATATGGTTTTAAATAAATGAGTTGCAGAAGTTGTTCAAGATATGGTTTCATTCCTTTTGAAATCCCTCCTCCGATAATTATTATATCAGGTGCGAATAAAGTGATATAATTGGATATTCCGGTTTTGAGGTTTTCCATAAAGTCAGATATAATACTGGCAGCCAGGTTATTTCCATGCTGTGCTGCTTCAAAGACAGATTCAACCTGAAGGGGAATGTCAGCATTCTTCTCGTGCCAGCCGGCCATTGAAGCAGCTTCAAGAATGCCTGTTGCCGATACCAGTGCTTCCATACAGCCATTTCTTCCACAGTAGCACCGGATATTACTGGTCGCAATTGTAATATGACCTCCCAGGTGCGCATAAGGAAGCTTTGTCTCGAACTTTCCATTAACAATAAAGCCGAGGCCAAGGCCGGTACCCAGGGTGAGGACCAGCACCCTGCCAAATCCTTTGCCTCTTCCAAATAAAGCCTCCCCAAGTGCAACTATCCTTGCATCGTTGTCAACCAGACACGATATTCTGAATTTCTTCTCCAGCTGCTCCTTCAAAGGATAATGTGCATCCATGAAAGGTAAAAATCCGAACGTGCTGTCAACAGACCCATCCTCGTAAACAAAGCCGGGAATTCCAATCCCAATACCTTTTAATAACCTTTGATCAATACCTGTTTTTTTGGTAAGAGAGATATATTGCGAGTATAGGTTTGCAATAAACAGGTCTGGATCATTCTTTTCAGTCGGTGTAAGAATCATATCAAGCACAATGCCTTCTTCAAGATTTACCAGGCCAACTTTAGTACGGGTCCCGCCAATATCGATTCCAACAGCATATTTTGACATACCAGAATTAATTACCTTGTTTCAGAAGCATAAATTTCCGGGATTATATTTCAGTAACTTTTTTTATTAATGTCACAGGGAAAATTAGTATTTTAATCCAGAAATTTATTAAATAATCCTTGATATTTAAAATCATCTGTATGAATGCAGCTAAACTAATCGCCCAGTTTTTAATTTTTGTGATTTCCGTTTCAAGCCTCAATTCTCAGAGCAATAAGGAGGTTAGATTACTTATCAGGGGAGATGATATAGGTTCATCACATACAGCTAATGTGGCATGTATTGAATCATATAAAAACGGGATCATGAGGTCAGTGGAACTAATGGTTCCGGGACCCTGGTTCCCCGAAGCTGTAAGGCTTTTAAATAAGAATCCGGGTCTTGATGTCGGTGTTCATCTGGTAATTACAAGCGAATGGAATGATATAAAATGGCGTCCGCTCACCTGCTGTCCCAGCCTTGTTGACAAGGATGGCTATTTCTACCCGATGATCTGGCAACGACCTGATTTCCCGGCCGGGACAGCCTTAAAAGATGCCCCATGGAAAATTGATGAGATCGAGAAGGAGTTCAGAGCCCAGATCGAAACGGCCAGAAGACATGTCCCTTATGTAAGCCATCTGAACTGCCATATGGGATGTGAAAGCTGTGCTCCGGAGATAGCCAGACTCGTTGAGAGGCTTGCAGAGGAATATAAGCTGAATATCGATCCCTCCGATAAAGGATACAAGTATATTGAATTATGGGATAGTGCCGATACAACTGCAGTCCAGAGAATTAAATCTGCTATAAAAACACTGAAAGAAGTGAAGTCAGGTAACTTTATATTTATTGATCATCCCGGACTGGATACTCCGGAGATGAGAGGCGTATGGCATACCGGTTACGAAAATGTTGCAGCAGACCGTGATGCCGTAACCAGAGTCTTTACCAGCACAGAGGTGATGGAAGCAGTAAAATCTTCTGGTATCAGGCTGGTATCTTATAGGGATTTAACCATCAATTAAACAATTCATCAAACCATGTCACTTAAACACTCCTTAATTGCTTTCTGCCTTCTATGTCAGGTTACAGGTGTATTGGCAGAGGATCAGGCGGACCATGTGAATCTTAGCTGGGAACTGGGTTATGCCAGAGATTACAATTCAATGCCTTCAAAATGGATACAGGCTACTGTTCCCGGGGCTGTCCAGCTGGATATTGCAAGGGCTGAGAAATATCAGACATTCTATTATGCCGAACACTGGAAAGACTATCTGTGGATGGAAGATATGTACTACACGTACCGTACATCATTCAACAGACCTGACCTTCCTGATGATAAGCGGTTAGTGTTCGTTTCACTGGGAATAGATTATGAATTTGAAATCTACCTGAACGGTGATAAGATCTTCTATCAGGAGGGGATGTTTACACCTGTCAGAATAGACCTCACTGACAAGCTGAAGGATAAGAACTCTCTCCTGGTTAAGATCTTCCCGGTTCCAAAACTTCATCACTTCCCCTGTCGACAGGTCACAGGCAGCACATGTCGCTAAACCGGCAGTAAGCTATGGCTGGGACTGGCATCCAAGACTTGTTCCCCTTGGTATATGGGACGATACCTTTCTTGATATTCAACATCCGGCTCAGGTAGAGGATTTGCAGCTGAACTACACCCTGAACAATGAACTTACCAGTGCTGAAATAGATTTGAATTTTTCCGGGAGAAATTTAAACGGTATGAGCTATGAATGGATACTCAGGGATGTGTCAGGGCAAGGAGGTATTAAAATCCGAAGGTTTGTTCGGGGAAAACCACGCAGAAAATGAGGGTGACCCTTAAAAATCCTCAACTCTGGTGGCCTCACGATCATGGTACTCCATATCTGTACAGCTCCTCTCTGCAGTTAAAGGACCGTACAGGTAATGTTTTGCAAACCACGAAATCCAAAACAGGATTCCGCAGGGTCAGTCTTGTAATGAATGAAGGTGCATGGAATGAACCTGCCGGCTTTCCTAAGACCAGGAGCGTGCCTCCGATGCAGATGGAGATAAACGGGAGGAAGATTTTTTGTAAGGGGACCAACTGGGTTAATCCGGAAATCTTTCCGGGAATCATTACCAGGGAAAGATACAATGAGCTGCTCGAGCTGGCAAAAGAGACAAATTTCAATATACTTCGTATATGGGGAGGAGGGATAGTTAACAAGGAGGCGTTCTTTGAACTCTGCGATGAAAAGGGTATCCTTGTATGGCAGGAGTTCCCTCTTGCATGCAATAATTATGAGGGGACACCTCATTATCTTAAGATTCTTGAACAGGAGTCAGGATCAATAATAAACAGGCTGAAAAAACACCCGTCGCTTGCCATGTGGAGCGGGGGGAATGAATTATTCAACAACTGGAGTGGAATGACTGATCAATCTGCTGCCATAAGGTTGCTTAACGCCCAGTGTTTCCTGCTTGATCCTGGCACACCATTTATCCCCACCTCACCGGTAATGGGAGTGGGCCACGGACACTATGTATTCCGCGACTGGCAATCGGGTGAAGAGGTTTTTCAGGAGATGACACGCTCGAGGTTCACTGCTTACACAGAGTTCGGAATGCCGGCCCCTGCCTCAGTTGAGATTCTCAAAACAATAATCCCGGTGAATGAGCTCTGGCCGCCTGAACCCGGTACCTCATGGGAAAGCCATCATGCATATAAAGCATGGGTAGGGAATACCTGGCTTTGCCAGGATATTATCGAGGATTATTTCGGACCTTCAGATTCCCTCGAAGAACTTGTTGCCAATGGACAACTTATGCAGGGAGAAGGCTACAAATGCATATACGAGGAGGCAAGGCGCCAGAAACCATATTGCTCGATGGCTGCAAACTGGTGTTTCAATGAGCCATGGCCGACTGCTGCGAATAACAGTCTTATAAGTTACCCCAATATACCAAAACCAGGATTTTATGCGGTGAAAAATGCCTGTCGTCCTCTTCTTGCCAGCGCAAAGCTTCCTAAGTACAGATGGAGTGGGGGAGAGATCTTTAATGCAGAGATCTGGATACTTAATGATCTTCCGGAAGATGTCCCGGCTGGCAAAGTTATTGTCAAACTTGATGACGGAAAGGATCAGATCAAAATAATGGAGTGGAATTATAACAGGATGGATCCCAACAAAAATCAGCAGGGCCCGACAGTCCGCTACACTCTGCCGTCATGGCAGGCTGACAGGTTTAAACTGATCCTTGAGGTTGAGAATCATCCTGAATTTAACTCAGAATATATACTTGCTTTCAGGTATTGATCTATCTATTCAGCATCCGGTCAACTGAATCTTATGGATAGTTTCCTGAATCCTGCAAAGAAATCTGTCAGGACTCATATAAAGGCGGCTGGGATCAGATGGGAACCGGAAATTACAAATGTTTTAAAACCACAAGGTGCTTATCATATTATAAAGAATAGATTAAAAAAAGAATGATATTGAAAAAGAGTATATTGTTTTTATCTTGTTTTCTGATGTTTTCATTGAAAAGCACTGCCCAGCGCGAGGTTTTAAGTCTGAATGGTGAATGGGAAATTGATGAAAGCGTCATGGCAGACAAAAGACCTGCAAAATTTAATCATTTGGTTCAGGTACCCGGACTGGTAAATACTTCGAAACCGGGCATTTGACAAAGTTGATAAATTTTACAGCAAGGAATACTATTCAAACTACTGGGCTAAGCCAAAGCTGATCAAACTGAATGTAAATGCCGATACGATGAAGATCGGATACAGCTTCCAGGAAAGAAATTACTTCTGGTACAGGAAAACATTTGAGACCAAACCAGGATACGAAGCTGTCATTCTAAAGATCAATAAAGCTCAGTTTGGCACTATGGTCATGGTCAACGGGAAAAAAGCCGGCGAATATAATGGCTGCTTTACTGCACAATATTACAATATCACATCCTTACTGAAGAAGCAGGGAAGCAATGAACTGATTATCAGGATAGGCGCCCATCCGGCAGTACTTCCTCCCTCCGTACCTGCAGGAAATGACTATGAAAAACGCCACTGGACACCTGGCATCTACGACGATGTATCAGTGATTTTTACCAATTATCCCTACATAGAAACTGTTCAGGTTGCTCCTGATATCCATAAAAATGAGATACTGGTGCAGGCAATGATCATCTCAAAGCCAGGAACATCATCATTCAAAATAACCGGAAAGGTATCAGAATATAAAAGTGGTACGGCTAGTTGAAGAGATCCATGAAGGAATTTACATCACAGGGAAGTGATAAACAGGTATCTTTTGTGATCCCGGTTAAAGATGCAAAACTATGGTCACCGGAAAAGTCCATTCCTGTATACACTGAATCTCTCCACAGGCGCGGATGATATTAATGTCAGATTCGGTATGAGGGAATTCCGGTTTGACACTCCTACAAAAAGAGCCTATCTGAATGATAAGCTAATCTTCCTCAGAGGATCGAACATTACACTTCACCGGTTTTTTGATGACAGCCTGTGCCAGAACCATCCCTGGGATGAAAAATGGGTAAGAAAACTCCTCACTGAACTTCCCAAAAAATACAACTGGAACAGCTTCCGGTTTTGTATTGGACCTGTTCCCGATAAATGGTTTGATATTGCAGATGAAGCCGGATTACTAATTCAGAATGAGTATTTTATATGGAGTTACAGACCCTACTGGGACAGGGAGTTGCTGAAAAGCCATCTGAAAGACTGGATGCGCGACTGCTGGAACCATCCTTCCGTTGCATGGTGGGATATCAATAATGAAACACATGAAACCATCCTCACCGGGCTGATATCTGAACTCAGAGGGCTGGACCTGTCCAACCGTGCCTGGGATAACGGATACAATCTGCCTGAAGGAGATAATGATCCGGTTGAAGATCATAATTATAAATTTTACTCAAAAGGATTCGGAGGTGCGATCTGGAATCAGCAGAAGTTTACTGATGGTATGGCAGAAAAGACAACCAATGCCCCCCACCCGACTGCAAACGCCTGTGTACTGAATGAATATGGATGGCTATGGCTTAAACGCAACGGTCAGCCAACCCTCCTTACTTCACTTGGTATATGATTCTATTGCTAAAGGATATACAGATCAGCAACGACAGGAACTCTATGCGTACCTGCTTGCTGCTGAAACTGAATATTTCAGGGCACATCGCAATTATGCAGGAGTTCTTCATTTTGATTATCTCACGGGAGATTTTGACGGAGCGATAACAGGTGATATCTTTAAGAATCCTGCAAACCCTTGAACCGGTTGAAATCTATGATGATTATCTGACAGAGATCATTTAAACCCCTTGGGATGTATATGTGAACTATTTTCCGAAGGATGTAAAGGCAGGCACTAACTGCTGATATTCCCGTAATGCTTGTCAATGATGAAGATACACCGTTCACAGGATACAATTGAAATGATCCTGACTGAATGAAAACCAGACGGAAGTATCAAAATCATATGCATCATGCAGTGTTGCCAAACTTGGTCAGAAAACTTACAGGATCAGCCTTAAACTGCCCAAGATTCCCGGATCATACATTTTATATACCTATGCTGTAAATACTGATTCATCAAAAACATTGTGCAGAAGAAAATTTACGATTGCAGGACAATAAAAACTAACAATAAAACCAATATGAACTCAAAACCGATTAAGAATTGCTACATATGCAGGAAATTTGTAAACCATACTTTACATTTTATACTGTTTTTTGTAAAATATAACTTGAATTTGATATGCCAGTGAAATTATCAATTGACAGAATTATCAGACAAATCATCGTACCCTGGATAATTATTCTATATCCGGTTAATACCATCGGTTCAACAATTGAACAATATTCTGTTTTTGAACTGGAGCTCAAAGGCCCTTCGTCAGGCAATCCATACACAGATGTAAATATTTCGGCGGAATTCACAAACCTCAACAGAACCCTTGTGGTTGACGGTTTTTACGATGGCAACGGTATATACAGGATCAGGTTCAGTCCGGATGAACCAGGTAAATGGAGCTACATAACGAAAAGTAACAATAAAGATCTCAAATCTAATAAAGGGAGCTTCACCTGCACACCAAAGACCGTAACTAACCATGGACCCGTTAAAGTCAGAAATACTTACGATTTCGGTTACGCTGACGGAACACCTTTCTATCCTGTCGGCACCACATGCTATGCCTGGGTTCACCAGCCTGATGAGCTTGTTAAACAGACACTTGCATCACTTGCGAAAACAAAATTCAATAAGATCCGTATGACTGTGATGCCCAAGGATTACGATGTTTATATAAATAATGAACCACCCTTTTACCCTTTTGAAGGTTCAAAAGAGAAGGGCTGGGATTTTTACAGACCGAACCCGGAATTCTTCAGGAACTTTGAACAGAAGATCCTTGAATTGCAGAAGCTTGGAATTGAAGCTGATGTTATTCTTTTCCACCCATATGACAACGGACACTGGAACCTCGATAAGATGAATCCTGATCAGGCAGAATTTTATCTCAGATATCTGATCGCACGGATTGCTTCACTCAGGAACATCTGGTGGTCAATGGCCAATGAATATGACATAATGGGTAAACCGGACGCCGAATGGGAAAGATACTTCAGAACAATTCAGACCTATGATCCTTATCAGCACCTTTGCAGTATTCATAATGGAATGGGATGGTATAACCATTCCAAACCGTGGATAACTCATTTAAGCATTCAGACAGCCTATCTCCAGGACATTCAGGACTGGAGGGAATTATACAAAAAACCGGTAATTATCGATGAATGCGTCTATGAAGGCAATGTACCCAACGACTGGGGCAACCTTACCCCCGAGGAGATGGTTAACAGATTCTGGATTGCCTGGTGCCGCGGCGCTTATTGCACTCATGGAGAAACTTATATTCATCCCCATAATGTTCTGTGGTGGTCAAAAGGGGTACTCTTTACGGAAAAAGTCCGGAAAGGATAGCATTTCTTCACAAAATAATGACGGAAACGCCGGAAAAAGGAGTTTACCCTTTTCATAATATCTGGAATAAGGAGACATATCTTATAAAGGATGGAGAATATTATTTGTACTATTATGGTAACAGCCAGCAAGCCAGGGCGAGAATTTACCTTCCTGAAAAGACCAGATTTAAGATTGAGATAATCGACACCTGGAATATGACCATAAATCAGATTCCGGGAGATTTCAGCGGTTTGACAGAAATTCCATTAACCGGCAAACCCTATTTTGCCATCCGGGCAACCAGGATAAAATAAGATACTAATCTATCAGTGCCGCTAAGGCGGCACCGATAAGGCTTGACTTTTCGACTTCTGCAAACCCGACATACCTTTTTCTGTCGCCTGTAAGGTATTCATTGAAGTACATTTCAAACCGGGATCTGAAATTATGAAGTTTATAGAACGTTGTTCCCTCGACGGTAATCAGTACTGGTTTTTCATGAGATTTTCCTTTATCACACTTCAGAACAACTGCAGACATGCTTGCTGCAACCAGCCGCGCAGCACGATCTGTCAATGCATCCAGAATATATCTGCAACTCTCAGCATCATTACAATCCCCGATCGATTCTACAAGAGTATTTTCATGGACAGCCAGTCTGGCAGCATAAGAATTGGCATCCTCCGAGGTTAACTGAGCTATTCCGATTATTCCTTTTGCAGTCTGGTCAGAAAATACACCTTCCTCAGCTGCTGTTTTCAGAACAAACAGGGACAAACCGCCAAAATAGCCTCCGGAGAACATCTTTTCAAATTTATAGCTGCCTGGATTGGTGGTGGTCCTGTCAAAAAGAATATCCAGGTCGGTGCGTAATGGTCGTCCGAAATCACCCGATTCGATGTTTATTATCTGACTTCTTTCCGGTTTTAGCTGTTTGTTTTTTTCTATGTTGAAGTTCTTCTCGATGTAGCAAGTATTGGTTCCTGTGCCAAGGATGAATCCGATAAATGAATCGTAAGATCTGCCAATAGAAGCAGATTTGCCTGCAAGCAGCGTGGCAACCGTGTCGTTAAGCAGGACAATCTGTTTTCCTGGTGTACCGAGTGTTTCAAGGAGGTTTTTTCCAATCAGTTGTCCTTCAACCTCCCGGGCCTGCACCTCTTTGCAGAATTGCAGGAGGCGGCCATCCCTGTCAGGCAGTATTTCCGTCGGATATGAAAAACAGAAGCCTATTCTCTGCACTTTTTCAGCAAGAGGCCTGATGTAGTCTGCTATTGTATTAAAGAACTCACTGCTGCTTATTTCTCCATCCAGTCCTGGCATTCTGCAGGTGATTGTATCTCCGATATCCGTCCTGCCTGAGCTGGTGATGGTCACTAGTGCAGCTCTGAAATTCGTTCCACCGGCGTCGATTGCCAGAACCGGAGTGTCGGTAATAAAGTCGTTATCAGCTTCGATATAGGTGGGTATCATCCTGAGTGCCCCCTCCTTCCCTGCCAGACCGGATACCATATCTTCGGTGAAAACTTTTACAAGTTCATCCATATCAATGTCGGAAGCACGTAATCTGTGTCTGGTAAGGAACTGATATGCGGAGATTTTCATGAATATATTAGTTAATTCACGGATTAACCACCGAATCTCACCTTTGCTTCTTCCAGCATAACCTCAGTAGCAGTTGCACCCGACCGTGTTGCTCCTGCAGCTCTCATCTTCAGCAGATCGTCGAGGGTTCGTACCCCGCCGGCGCATTTTACCTGGACTTTGGGTCCTGAGTGTTTCCTCATAAGTTCTATATCGGCAATGGTAGCGCCTCGATAATTGAAGTCCCCATCAGGCTGTTTCACAAAGCCATAACCGGTAGATGTCTTGACAAAATCTGCTCCTGCTCTTGTACATATCTCACACAGCCTGATCTTGTCATCTCCGCGGGTAACATAATCAGTTTCGAATATCACCTTGACAATAGCTTTGTTCCTGTGACAGGTCATGGTTACCTCCTTAATCTCATGCTCCACATAATCCCATTCTCCCCCGAGAGCCTTACCGATATTAATCACCATATCTATCTCTGTTGCTCCGTCATTGCATGCCTGTTCCGCTTCAAACACCTTAACGGCAGTGGAACTGTTTCCGTGGGGGAAGCCTATAACGCAACCCACAGCAACGCTGCTGCCTGAAAGAATCTTAACAGCCTGTCTTACTGCATAGGGTTTAACGCATACAGAAGCAACATTATATTTTTTAGCCACGGCACACTGCTTTTCGAGATCGGCATCTGTATGTGTCGGCTGAAGGATCGAGTGGTCGATCATCTTTGCAAGTTCCTCTACTTTATTCATCTTAAGATATTTGTTTAAAATTTTATCTGATTATTTTTTGGTTTTTTGCATACGGTTCTCCCGTACAGTTTCCCATTCACAGTTTGTACATCCTCAATATTACTAAAATTTACTTTGAGGAAATTGCTTCTGTATGAAATTTAAAACTATTTTTATTACCTCGTTCCCTGAATTATTTAACATAGGATAGGACCGGCCAATAACCTGAAATGCATAATAAATTAAATATTATTAAAGATTATAAATTTAAAATGAACTCAAATGGCAGAGAACAAACAAGTTAAACAGAATAAGAAACTCGTGGTTGTAATAGCTACAATAGCGGCTACCGGAGGATTGTTATTTGGATTTGATACTGGTGTTATTTCAGGTGCAATACCTTTTTTTCAGAGTGCATTCGGCATTGACAACAGCTGGATTGAAATAATAACCACTGCCGGACTTGTCGGTGCAGTTATAGGAGCAATGTTCAGCGGAAGAATTGCTGATATTGTCGGAAGAAAAAAAGTAATTCTTGCTGCTGCAATCATCTTCATAATCGGTGCAGTATGGTCAGGAGCAGCTCCCGGACCGGTGATGCTTGTTTTTGCACGCTTCTTCCTTGGTATAGCTATCGGTGTCTCATCTTTTGCAGTACCTCTTTACATTGCTGAGATTTCTCCGACAAAAACCAGGGGGACAATGGTTTCCATGTTCCAGCTGCTTATCACAATTGGAATAATGGTATCATACCTGAGCGATTCTGCATTTGCTGTTCCTGATGGCCATCCTGATTTTAATTCATGCTGGAGGCCAATGTTCTATGTTGGAGTGATTCCTGCCCTGATAATGTTTATCGGAATGATCATTCCTTCCCGAAACACCCAGGTGGCTGATAAGCAAGGGTCATGAGGACAAATGCCGTGATGTGCTTCAAAAGGTTGAGGATCCATCACTTGTTGAAGAGGTCATATCAAAAATGAAAGCTGATATTGCAGCAGATAAGGCAAATAAAGTTAAATGGAACGAAGTTTTCAAGAAATGGCTGAGAGTACCGCTCATCATTGCTGTTGGCATTATGTTCGTTCAGCAGTTCACCGGGATCAATACCATTATTTATTATAGTCCGAAGATCTTCCTTATGTCAGGTTTTGCTGATGCACAGGCAGCTGTATGGGCGTCGGTCAGTGTAGGAGTGGTAAATGTGGCTCTTCACAATACTGTCCCTCTTCATGATCGATAAGCTTGGAAGAAGAAAACTCTATTTTATCGGAGTATCCGGTCTGGTTGTGGCTCTTCTTGCAATGGGAACCTGTTTTGCACTTCAGGCTACACTAGGCGACTCAATAAAATGGGTAACCATATCTCTTATATGGTTTTATATTGCCTGTTTCGCTATAAGTCTGGGCCCTCTCGGATGGCTTATAATTTCTGAAGTATTCCCTTTAAGCGTCAGAGGGTATAGGTTCAAGTATCGGAGCTCTTTCAAACTGGCTCTTCAACGGTCTTGTTGCATTTACATTCTTCAAGCTTGTTAAGGGTCTTACCCTGCCAGGGACATCAATAATGCTCAAAGGTGAAGATCTTGGAAATCCGGCAGGAGCATTTTTCCTGTATGCTCTGGTCGGTATAGTAAGTATAATCTGGGGGTATTTCTATATTCCTGAAACCAAGAATGTCACCCTTGAAAAGATTGAGGAACACTGGAGAAACGGTACAAAACCGAAGGATATTAACAAATAGAATCTAAATATTCACCTGTAACATATTAGGGGGTGTAGAAAAAGTCCTCAGTGGAACTCTGTGTCACCTCTGTGCTCTCTGTGTAAGTTTTTAACTAGCTGTTAAACAGAGCTACACAGAGTCCCGATAGCAATCGGATCACAGAGACACACAGAGAAAAATAACGTAGAATCTCGACTTTTTCAACACCCCCTGCCTGAATTTACATTTTCAGATTCTGAAGATAATTATAACATTCTATCAGGTCCTGTAATGGATCGCCCGGTGCCCTTGTTTCCATTTCAACAATCAGCCCGTATTCAGAAATACCGCTCTTCTTAGCAGTTTCAAGAAATTTCTTCCAGTCAATTATCCCTTTTCCTGTCGGGACAACCATTTTCTTTTCAGGATCCCAGTCATGAATGTGCAGGGAAACGTATCGTCCCGGATATTTTGCAATATAAGCTGCCACATCAACATCTTCTGATACAACAGCCAGTTGGAACTGCATTTTAATCAGTTCAGGATCGAATAAACGCATCAGAATATCATAAAGCTGTTCTCCGTTTAAGACAGGACCAATTGAATGGTTATGATATACCATCCGCAGTCCCGCCTTTTTTACCTGTTCTGCCGATTTATTCATCTCATCAGCAAATAACTTCCATTCATCAATACCGGCGTCCTTCTTAATCCAGGCTCCTGATATTACAAGGTCTTTTAATCCAAGCTTTTTACCAAAGCTGATTGCTTCCTGAATTTTGTCCGGCTTAAGCTCCGGGTGCTGGAAATGACAGCTTTTGCAGAACATGTCTGCATCTTCAATCTTTTTGCGGAGATCTTCCGCACTGAAAGCTGTAAGCGGACCAAATCCGCTCTTTTCATACCCTTTGGGTGAGCACATCTCAATACCTCTGTATCCGATTGACCTGAGTTTTTTCAGGGTACCATCGAAATCCTTTCCAATCATTTCCCTTACGCCGTAAGACTGAAAGCTCAATGGCCAGTTGAAGGGTGTCGAAACAGGTAAAAGTAAATCTGATTTAAAATGCATTGCTGCGAGCGATCCCAATGCACCTGCACCGATAAATTCTCTCCTTGAATATGTTTTCATTTGACTATGGGTTTATTTAAAATAAAAATAATTAATTTTCATAATATTTCATCATAATATAATTTTGATTTCAATGGTATGATGGTACCGCAAATGATTGTAAATTATATTTATTTTTGTTTGTGATTCTGGTGGGATGTACCTATTGTTTCAAATACTCAAAAGTAATAATACATGAAAAAATTACTTGTTATTATTCTTGCATTGGTTAATGCGTCACTTATATACAGCCAGCCTCATTTCCCCTTGAAGATCAGTGACAACCGCCGTTATTTTGTTGATCAGGATGGAAAACCATTTCTCTACCATGCCGATACGGGCTGGCAAATTTTTTGTCAACTGACAACTGATGAAGCAGTAGAATATATGAATTTTCGTAAATCTCAGGGCTTTAACACAATCCAGGTTCAACTTGTAATGTTCCCGGAACAGGTTAACCGGTATGGTCAGAAGCCATTTCATGGGGATAATGACTTTTCAAGACCAAATGAGGCTTACTATGACCATGTTGCAAAGATAATTGATAAAGCTGATTCCCTGAGTCTGCTTATTGTAATGTCACAACCATGGCTGGGATGTTGTGAGGAGGGATTCGGAGGGCGTCCCGATAAGCCAATTCAGAAGAATGGTCCGGATAAAAACAGGCAATACGGGCATTACCTCGGGAAGAAATTTGAATCATTTGATAACCTGTTGTGGATAATGGGCGGTGATAATGATCCGAAAGGAGACAGAGAATCACTGTTTGCATTTTTTGACGGCCTCTATAAAAGTGCACCCGCACATCAGTTGATGACCTATCATGCTTCCCCTCCCCATTCGAGTACAGATCTCTTCCAGTATGCCGATTGGCTTGGATTCAGCTTTATCTACACATACTGGCGCGAAAAACCAGGAATTACTCCTGAACTTATGCCACATGTTTATGAGGCTGCAATACGTGAATGGAGCAAATCGGACATAATGCCATTTGTACTGGGAGAGTCTCAATATGAGGGGGACGGCAGAATTAATAATGACATGGGGGAACCTCAGGTGATCAGAAGACAAGCCTACTGGACAGTCCTTAGCGGCGGAACAGGAGAGGCTTATGGTTCCGATCTGTGGAATTTTCCGTCTGACTGGCGGGATATAATGAAATATCCCGGAGCTTATCAGCTGGGTTATTTTATTAAGTTCTTCGAATCAATACCATGGTGGACACTTGTCCCTGACATTAAACACCAGGCAGTTGTTTCAGGATATGGAGATTGGTCAAAACCGAACTTTGTAACTACTGCTGTCAGTTCCGATAAAAAATTGATGGTATCTTATATTCCTCAATTACAGTCAGTCACTGTCAATTTTGGATATCTTGACGGAAAATCTTTTTCAGGGAGGTTCTATGATCCCAGGACCGGAAAGATAGTAAAGGAATTCAAAGTTGACAAAAAGTCTGTGGAGCAGATTATCTCGCCGCCCGGAGAAGATCTTCTGCTAATGATCAAAAATTCAGATAATTGAAGTTTTACAGGAAATTTGTACGAAATTGACATAATTATATATTATCAAATATGAAAAGTATAGGAAGGACTTTTTTGACCTTCGTCCTGATGACGGTTTTTCTTGCATTTACAAAATGTAAGAAATCAGATATTCCATACGAAGTACCACAATGGAATTCATATGAAATATTTCTGAGTAGCTCAGGAAGTTATCAGAATCAATATGCCAATCTTGAGGTATGGGCTGATTTTTATAACGGGGAAGGAGATACAATTGTAAGACCTGCATTCTGGGATGGCGGCAACAGTTGGAAAATCAGATTTGCTCCTCCGGATACAGGCTCAGTCTGGACCTGGACTACATTTTCAATACCCGGGGATAAAGGACTTGCCGGCAAAACAGGTTCAATAAAGTCAGTGGCTTACACCGGCACAAACAAACTTCTGAATCATGGACTTCTAAGGATGTCACCCGGGAAAAGGAATGTAATACATGCTGACGGAAAACCATTCCTGGTTGTTGGTGATACACCATGGTCGATACCATTCAGGGCAACGACAGACCAGGTTGAAGAATATGCTGAAGACAGAAGCAAAAAGGGTTTTAATACTGCACTCCTCATGAGTGTTCAGCCGGATATGTACGCTGAGGGACCTGAGAAAAGAAATACCCTGACCGGATTCACCCGAGGCTTTGCTGATTTGCATGAGGGACATCTCAACAAGCTTAACCCCGACTATTTCCAATACCTCGATTCAATCATAATGATACTTGTTGACCATGGGATTGTACCCGTATATCAGCCTGTATTCCATGGATTCGGCTGGAAGGGCAAAACCGTTCTGGGGCCCCTGGCTGATCCTGTTGAATATGCCCGGTATTGTAAATATCTGGTTGCGCGTTACGGCAGCATGCCTGCTTTATGGCTTGTAAGCGGTGACAGCCATGGCATGGACCCCGGCGTAAAACCTGGAGGGGAGATGATAGAAAAATGGGATTATTACCATCAGCCTGCAGGAATACACTATAGTCCCGCAGACGACTTTCTTCCATCCTGGGCAAATGGAGACAGCTCAAAAGGTTTCCACTTTAACAGGTCGCACCAGGATGAAGAGTGGCTCGATTTTCAATGGGCTCAGACAGGACACGACGGAAAACATCTCTACCATAAAGTGGAAAGGATGTACGATAATAAACCTGTCAAAGCCGGACTTAACGGAGAACCAACCTATGAGGGAATGGGAGGTGGTAAAAACGGACTTGGCTGGTGGCAGGGAGAGGAGGCATGGAACCAGCTGATGCACGGAGGAACCATGGGTATTGTCTACGGAGCAGTTTGCCTGTGGCAGTGGAAGATCACATCCGATGAACCGGGCTGGGAGGTATGGACAGATGCGCCAATGTCATGGAAAGAAGCAATGATTCAGAAGGGCAGCAGCTATGCAGGTTTTGTCTCAAAAGCATTTGACGGTTATGATTTTACTGATATGGAGAAGCGGTCCGATCTTACAGAAGGCAACAGGTTAATGCTTGCCAGAGAGGATTCCTTCTATATCACTTACCTCGAAAACGGGGGCGAAATAAAGCTAAAAACTCTCCCTGACAATCTACCTTACCGATGGTTCAATCCGGCAAACGGGGAGATAATTGAAGCAGGCTTAACAGGGAAAAAGCTCGAATACAGGGCTCCTGATTCAAAACCATGGGTTCTGATCATCGGAGAAAAAAAATGGTAAAATAAACAACTCCATGAAAATTTAAAATCAAGCGGGGAATAACTTCGTAATCTTATATTCTGAATTTAACAACCAGTAAAAATGACCTCTCTAACTGAATTTTCTGATTCCCTCGGAATGGAAACAAAATGGCATGGCAACCATTTGGAGAACGACCGGCGGATCAACCTGAAGGCTGGCACACTCTCAATGATTTATGAGAACGGAAACCTGAGGTATATCTCGTCGGGAAACTGCGAATTGATAAGGATGATATATTCAGCTGTCCGCGACAGGGAATGGCTGACTATAAAACCGGTAATAACTGATGAAAAAATTGATACTTATGCCGATTCCTTCAGAATAACTTATAAGTGCAGGTACCAGTCTGAAGAGATAGATTTCTTAGCCGGTTATTCCATTGAGGGGTTTGCTGATAGTAGCCTTGTATTCGGTTTTGAAGGTGAAGCGATGACTGCATTTGAAAAAAGCCGCATAGGGTTCTGTGTTTTGCATCCTGCCGAATGGTTTGCGGGAAAACAATGTTTAATAGTTCACAGTGATGACACTGCTGAAACCCTGACGTTCCCTGTTTATATACATCCGGACCAGCCATTTCTGGATATTAAAGCAATGAAATGGAAATACGATGATATCGCCTGTAAGCTGATCTTTTCCGGTGATATCTTTGAGACCGAGGATCAGCGCAACTGGACGGATGATTCTTACAAAACATATTGTACCCCTCAAAACCTTCCATGTCCTGTAACGGTCAGAAAAGGGCAGAAAATCAGTCAGAAAATTGAGCTGAAAGTTGAATCTGGCATCGAAGGCACCATCCCGGAAAATGATAAGATCATGATCTCTCTCACGCCTGAGATGAATTTCAGCATGGCTTCAATTGGTATAGGCCGGTCGACAAGATCAGTCCCTCTGAGCGACACTGAGATCAGAGTTATTAAAGACTTAAACTTCGATCACTACCGGGTTGATCTCTACCTGTTTAAGCCTGACTGGAGAAAGGAAGCTGACGAAGCTGCAGCAGAAGCGATAAAACTAAAATTTCCCCTCGAGCTTGCCCTGTTCTTTGATGAGAATTTCATAAGACAGTCTCATGATCTTTTAGCCTGGATTGCTGCGCGGAAACCCGGAGTATCAGTCATCAGCCTGTTTCATAAGGCTGAAGCTGTAACACCTCTTCAACTTACGGATTTAATTGCTCCAAAATTAAAACAGGTTTTACCGCATGTCCGGATTGCCTGCGGAACAAATGCGAATTTCGCACAGTTGAACGGGAATTTTCCATCCTCCGGGTACATTGATCAGATATGCTATTCTGTTCATCCGCAGGAGCATGCTTCTGATAATTCGACACTCATTGAGAATCTGAGGGCTCAGTCAGACTCCGTCAGAAGTGCCGGGTATTATTCCGGGGGAATGGATATAATGGTTTCTCCTGTAAACATACAACGAAGATTCAATGCCAATATTGAAAATTTTGAGTCAATAAAGATATGCCAGTCAATGCCATCCCCGGTCGACACGCGTCAGATGTCGCTCTTTGGCGCGGGATGGACGACAGGCAGTCTGAAATATCTTGGTGAAACAGGAGTGAAGGGGATCACCTTTTATGAAACAGCAGGGGAAAGGGGCATCATTCAGGGTGATTTTGATTCGGGATGGCCGGAACAGTTCAAAACAGTTAAGAACATGATCTTTCCGGTATATCACCTCTTCAGATGGCTTCTTAAAGAAAAGTCTTTCAGATTGATCCGGAGCAGATCATCCATACCATTGGCAGCAGATTGCCTGGCTCTTACAGATGGCCGCCGGCTTAAAATGGCAGTGGCAAATTTTACTCCCACGAATCAGACTGTACTGATTCCGGAATTGTCAGGTGAGATCAAAACTAAAATACTCAATACGGAATCCTATGTCCTTGCTTCAACTGATTTCAGATGGATTGAAAAGGACTGGCAAAAAGTCTCATACGCTGAAGAGCCATTGGTGGCAGGGCCATATAGTATAAATTTTCTTGAAGGATTTATTAATAACCACGGAGATTCACTGAGTTTCACGGAGTAATACACGGAGAGAATTATGTCCTGAATTAACAGACTCGTTAATTACTGGTTTGACAGTGTTCCTCAGTGCTAACTCCGTGCAACTCCGTGGTTAAAAAAGATATCGTAAAATTATTTCTTACCTGTGCAAAGTCTAAATATGCTTTTGACAGATAGGACTCTTTTTTTATCATTGTTTTATTATCTTTATTTTCTAAACCTAAACTATGCCTCATGTCGATAAAACAAGATTCTTTGCCTGAGAAAATTAAACTCTATGCACTTACCCTGTTGAGGATTGTCATAGGATGGCATTTCCTGTTTGAGGGAATTGCCAAAGCCTTCACTCCATCATGGTCATCCGCCGATTACCTGCTGCTTTCCAACTGGCTCTTTTCCGGTTTCTTCCACTGGATTGCGGGCAATCCTGCAGTGCTGGGAGTTGTTGACTTTGCAGTAACATGGGGTCTGATAATTATCGGATTACACTTATTTTAGGTTTGTTTGACAGATCATCTGCCATTGCCGGTATGGTGCTTATTGCAATGTTCTGGCTGGCCAACCCTCCGCTTACAAGGCTGGATTTCGGAGTGCCTCATGAGGGGAATTACCTTGTGGTTGACAAGAATCTTGTAGAGTTCTTTGCATTGCTCATTCTGTTTCTTTTTCCTACAGGCAGGTATATTGGACTGGGGGTTTTTCTTAAGAAGAAGAAACCCGGAATAATTCCTGCAGAAGGGAATGAAAATAAAAGTTTGCTTCCTGAGCCGGAAACCAGGGAGGAAAATGGCAAGGCTCGGACGTCGTGAAGTCATCCGGGGGTTCTCCACACTCCCTTTTCTTGGTGTGTTTGGTTATGCCCTGCTCAAGCAGAAACAATGGGAAAGCTATGAGGAAAAGAACCTCGTCGATTCAGTTACCGGTGCCAGTGCCAAGGTGTTTAACAATGCCAGCCTGAAGGAACTGAAAGGTAAAGTGCCAATGGCAAATATCAAAGACAAGCCATTCAGCAGAATCATCCTCGGTGGCAACCTGCTTTCAGGATGGGCTCATTCCCGCGATCTTATTTATGTATCTCAGCTTGTAAAAGCCTATCACCAGAAAGATAAGATATTTGCAACCCTTTTACTGGCCGAGAAGTGCGGCATAAATACACTTACTCACCAATCCGATATTGTGTTCACTGATAGATGAATACTGGAAAAGAGGTATAGGTAAAATACAGTTTATTTCCGATTGTGCAGGACTTCTCTACGATGATAAGGGTGCATCGGCCATGCCTTTTGATCAATATCTGGACAAGGTAAAAAAAGCAATTGATACCGGAGCTGTAGCCTGCTATATTCAGGGGGAAACTGCTGATTATTACATGGGAAAAGGTGAACCTGATGCTATTGCAAAAGTCCTTGACCTGATAAGACAGAATGGAATACTCACAGGAATCGGAGCTCATAAAATTGAAACCATAAAAGCGTGTGTCGATACTGGATTTGAGCCTGATTTCTGGATGAAGACGCTTCATCACCATAATTACTGGTCCGCACGTCATCCTGAAGAACATGATAATATATATTGCTATAATCCGGCCGAAACCATTGCGTATATGAAATCCCTTCCTCAGCCCTTCATTGCATTCAAGACAATGGCTGCAGGAGCTATCCATCCGAAAGATGGTTTCCGCTATGCATTTGAAAACGGTGCAGATTTCGTCTGTGCAGGCATGTATGATTTCCAGATGGTTGAAGATGTGAACATTGCATGTGATATTTTAAAAAGTGACATTAAACGTGAGAGACCCTGGTATGCATAAGAATAAAGGATTGCAGGGTATTTCTTTCCCTGTTGCTGTTACTGCCTGTTTCATCACATGGAAATAGACGGACAAGGCAGTTCTGTTAAAATTAAAAAAACAGATAAATCCTGGAAACTTGAAGTGAACGGAAATCCATTTTATGTAAAGGGTGTCGTAGGTGACCAGTATCTCTCAAAAGTGAAGGAGTATGGAGGAAATTCTATCCGTACAGGCTGGCAAAAAGAGGAACTTGATGAAGCCTGGAGCCTTGGATTGAATGCTCTTGTAAATCTTCCTGCCGATGCTGAACGTTATGGCTTTGACTATAACGACACTGCAGCAGATCAGGAAACAGACCGAGAAGATTGTATCTATTGTTAAGAACACTAAGGACCATCCGGCTGTACTGATGTGGGCAATCGGCAATGAACTCGATTTTGTTCCTCCGCTTGAACCTTTCAATCCCAGAGTGTGGGATGCTGTTAACCAGGCAGCAAAGGCCATTCATGCAAGTCGATCCGAACCATCCTGTTATGACAGTTATTGGAACAAGTATGATGGGCAAGGTGGCTGATATTGTAAAGAGATGTCCCGACCTTGATCTTCTTGGTATTAACACATACGGAGATATCTACACACTGCCTGTTACCCTTGCAAAATACGGATGGACAAAACCATACCTGATTTCAGAATGGGGACCTGACGGATACTGGGAGGTGAGAAAAACTACATGGGGAGCTCCCTATGAACAGACAGGTCTTGAGAAATATATCTGCTACGAAAAGAAATATAATGAAGCCATCAGCTCCCAGAAAGGAGAACTGCCTGGGATCATATGTCTTCTACTGGAATGGATTTAAACAGGAAACAACCCATACCTGGTTCTGCATGTTCGATTCCACAGGACTTGAATCACCCCTGGTGGGACTGATGCATAATATGTGGACAGGCAAAAAGCCGGTGAATTCAGCGCCAATTGTAGATTCCCTTAATATAGGGTAATTATGTAAGAGTATCAGCAAATAGTTCTGGATAAGGAATTCAGCTCAGAATGCCGGGGTTACTGTGCATGATCCTGATAATGATAATCTTACCTATAAGTGGGAGATAAGGCCTGAAGCGAAATATGCTTCATATGCAGGACAGGGAGAGGTGGTGCCTGAACCGGTCCCCGGACTTATATCTTTGCATTCTGAGAAGATCACTTTCATGACTCCGTCAGAATCAGGTGCATACAGACTCTTCGTTTATGCTTACGATGGCAAGGGCCACTTTTCGACAGCCAATCTGCCTTTTTACGTCCGGTAAATGAGCACGGTATAAGATATTATGAATATTAAGAAGGTTTCACTATACCGTCTATTATTGGTTTTCTGGTCTGTTTCAACCGCAGGATATCTTCCGGCCCAGACGTACCCAATACCGGTCTTGCCTGATACTTCAAAGCTTGGACAATACACATCACGGACGATGAACCTTCTTCATAACAGTACTCCGGAGAAAAGGAATGACGTAAGGATCCTGGTTTACGGTCAGTCAATAAGTGAACAGGAATGGTGGCTGGAGGTTAAACAGGCAGTCAGGGAGCGTTTTCCTGATGCTAACCTTATAATGGAGAACAAAGCTATCGGAGGTTTTTCAACCCAGTATCTTTTTAAGACCGTTGAGATGGACATCAGCTCATACTATCCTGACCTGGTACTTCTGCACATCTATGGGAATATTAAAGATTATGAGACAGTTCTAAGCACAATAAGGAGCAGGACCGCAGCTGAAGTCGCTATTATGACAGACCACTATATCGGTGAAAACAGGTGGAGTGATTCAATGTCTTATTTTCTGCTTCCATCCCTTGCTGATAAATACAAATGTGACCTGATTAATATCCGTGATCCGTGGAAGAGTATATCTTAAGGACAATGATCTGGAACCCGGCGTTCTTTTATCGGATGGAATTCATCTGAATGATTATGGTAATTTTCTGATGGCTGAGCTGGTTAAGCCGCTTTTCTGTTTTAAACCTTCAATTCCTGACGATCCGTTTCATCTGCTAACTGAATACAAAGGGAGAGAAGTCCTTAATCTAAAAAATGATACTCTTATCCTGCCTTTTAAGGGAAACCGGGTGGATCTTGTATACAGGACATCAGCCTCTGCACCTCACGATTCTGCAAGGGTATTTCTTGATGGATCTGATCCTTCGTCTTTCCAGGGAACCTATTACATGACTCGACCATATAATTTAAAAGGTGAGGTATGGCCATGGGAATTGCCGGCAATGATCAGGGTGGATCACACCACTCCATGGATTGATGAGGAATGGAGCTGCGTCTTCACCGGAGTGGAGCCGCCTTACGAGGATTTCAGATTCACAATAACCGGTTCAGTTACCGGGAAGGATGGAGAGGAAGGGCATCCCAGGATTTTGTTTCATGTTCAGGAAGGGTCATTATTAAAAAGGGTGATGCCGAAAATGGGGGTGACTGGCATCTGAACAGGTCGTACGGGGTATTGAAAACTATTGTAAACAGTGGTGATACAGTGAAATGGAAGACATATTCAATAAGTACCAACATATTTTACATCTCATCAACGGCAGATTCATCCAGGATTAAAAGCCTGATACTATTTCAGGGAGTCCCCAATACTGATCATATTCTGAAAATTATCTCCTCAGGAGGAGATCTCCCTTCAATTTCAATGATAAAAGTGTACAGGCCATACTGGGACAGGTAGACTATATAACTCTTTTGTCCATTTTCATGATCTTAAGATATTGTTTCAATCTTACCCCCTTTCGTATTTCCCCCAATGGGGAAATGATCTCCTTCCCCCGTGGGGAAGGCTGGGAAGGGGGTGGACGTAAGTATAAAACTATTCAATATTGTTATTATTTTTGAAGTTCGTGCGAAAAAAAGCGAAGCAAGGAATCTCCTCTGATTTGAACGAATTATACTTTTTGTAATGACATTTTATATGTTTTTACTCGATGAATATTTATAACTTTATGGAAGTTTACTCATTCCTATATTAACAATTTAATTTGATATGGTACTTGTACAGAATTATGCGCTTGCCGTTTTTCTATGCGCCATGGCAATGGTGTGCTGGGGTTCCTGGCAGAACACACAAAACCTGATAGGGAAGAAATGGCGTTTTGAACACTATTACTGGGATTTTTCAATAGGGATCCTGCTTTTTGCATTGCTGATGGCCTTTACTTTCGGAAGCATGGGAAACATGGGCAGGAGTTTCCTTGCTGATCTCAAACAGGCTGATGGGAGTAATCTTCTCTCTGCTGCAGTAGGAGGAGTAATCTGGAATATAGGGACCCTATTACTTGTAGCTGCGATCTCTATTGCCGGTATGTCAGTTGCCTTTCCGATCGGGGGAGGGATAGGCTGGACACTTGGTATACTGATTAACTACATGGGAAAGCCGGAAGGCAATCCGCTGTTCCTGTTCACTGGTACCGCATTTATTATTTTAGCCATACTGCTAAGCATGCAATCGTACAAAAAGCTTGCAGCCCATCAGAAGAAACCAACCCTTAAGGGTATTTTGCTCTCTCTGCTTGCCGGGCTTTGCATAGCCTTCTTCTACAGGTTTGTTGCATCATCGCTGGCGACTGATTTTTCACCGGCGGATGCGGGTAAGATCAGTTCATACACTGCTGTTGTGTTTTTTTCCATAGGTGCATTGATCTGTACTATCGTTCTTAATCCTTTTTTCATGGCGAGGCCTGTTCAGGGAGAGCCGGTAAAAATGTCGGAATGGTTCAGGGGCGGTTCAAAGGCACATTTGCTTGGAATGCTTGGAGGTGCAATATGGTGCCTTGGAAACTCCGTAAGCTTTATGGCAGTTGGTGCTGCCAGCCCGGCAATATCTTATGGATTAAGCAATTCAGCACCTGTGGTTGCCGCACTCTGGGGTATCTTTGTATGGAAGGAATTTAAGGATGCTCCCAAAGGGACTAACCTCCTGCTTAGTCTTATGTTTGGTTGCTACCTCATAGGGCTGGTATTAATAGTTTATTCGAGGTTTGCGTGAAACTACCCCATCCCCTTCTCTTCCGTTAGCCTCATCCCCCGGCCCCTTCTCCCGGGGGAGAAGGGGGGAAGGAAATGTTAATCAGGGTATTAGCCCTTCTCCCGGGGGAGAAAGGGGGAAGGGGGAAAGTGAGAAAGTGAGAAAGAACAATTAAGTAAGGTTCTTCAAGTCCCTCTCCCCTGGGAGAGGGATTTAGGGAGAGGCTTAGTCGGAGATGGATCGGGGTGAAGCTGATTTAATGGAGAGAACGCTTAGTGGGTAAGTTCATGTGATTAATTAAAGATAGATTTGAAATATTTTAAATATGACTTTATGATAAAACTATTTACCTCAGTAATTGCATTATTGTCTATAGCATTTCTCTCTGCTGCCCAGGAAAAGCCCTGGATCGGTCCCTCTGCAGATTTCTCCCATGGGAAACTAAAGGTTTCAGAAAATAAAAGATTTCTTGTTCACGAAGATGGAACTCCGTTCTTCTACCTCGGTGATACCGGATGGGAGCTCTTCCATCGATTGAATAAAGAAGATGCCGAGAAATATCTCGAAAACCGCCGTGCTAAGGGATTTACTGTTATCCAGTCCGTTGCACTTGCTGAACTCAACGGGTTAAACGCACCCAATGCAGAAGGCAATAAACCTCTCATCAATAATGATCCTCTGAAACTTAATGAAGCTTACTGGCAGCATGTTGACTGGGTCATCAAAAAAGCAGGAGAAAAAGGTATTTATATCGGTTTGCTTCCAACATGGGGTGATAAGTGGAACAGGATGTGGGGAGAGGGACCTCAGATCTTCAATCCTGAAAATGCAAAAGCTTATGGTAAAATATTAGGTACCAGGTACCGGGATTATCCCAACATTATCTGGATAATGGGAGGTGACAGAGCTGTTGAGCTTGGGATCCAGAGGCAGACTGTCTGCGCTATGGCTGAAGGCTTGAAAGAGGGTGATGGTGGTTCTCACCTCATGACTTTTCATCCAACCGGAGGTCATGGCTCATCAGAATATTTTCACAATGAGACATGGCTCGACTTCAACATGCGTCAGAACGGACACAGCCTCAGTTATAACGAACGCTATTCAATGACTTATGACGACTATAAGCTTGAACCTGTAAAGCCTGTAATTGACGGTGAACCAATCTATGAAGATCATCCCGTTAACTTCAATCCGGATCAGAATGGCCATTCAACTGCAGCTGATGTACGCAGGCCACTTTACTGGGATCTCTTCAGCGGAGCCTTCGGACATACTTACGGACATCATTCAGTATGGCAGATGTATGCTCCTGATAAAAACCCGGTCAACAGGCCTCTTATGCCATGGTATGAAGCCATTGATCAGCCGGGGGCCGGACAGATGATGTACGGACGACTTCTTATGGAGTCGAGACCCTTCATTACAAGAATCCCTGATAATTCGATAATTGTAAATGATAAGATAATTTCATCCGTCCCGGGCAACGGATTGTACAGATATGTTGCCACACGTGATGAAGCCGGAACCTATGCAATGATATATGTTCCTGCCGGCAGAAAGTTTTCAGTCCGGATGGATGCAATTAAAGGAAAGGATGTTGTTGCCTGGTGGTTCAATCCCCGAAACGGTGAAGCAAAAGAGATAGCCAGGTATTCCAATACAGGCACTCAAACCTTCAATACTCCTACACCTGGTGAAAACCTGGATTGGATACTGGTACTCGATGATGCTTCAAAAAAATATCACGCCCCCGGCACAAAGAAATAGTTCTTATGCGTTTAGGATTATCATCATATACTTATACCTGGGCTGTTGGGGTTCCGGGTTCTATACCTTCAAAACAATTATCTGCCTTTGATCTGGTTGGAAGAGCAGCGGTATCAGGGTTGAACCTTGTTCAGATTGCCGATAATCTGCCACTGGAAATGATGAACCAGAGTGAACTCACCAATCTTCGAAAATTTGCTGCAGATAAAGAAATAGAAATTGAGATGGGAGGCAGAGGCCTGACCCCGGAGCATACAATAAAATGCCTTGAGGCGGCAAAAACACTGAACTCACCGATCCTTAGAATGGTTATAGACGGAGCAGGGTATGAGCCTGATCTGGAAACTATCATAAACACAATAAAGCAATTAGTACCTGAATTCAAATCGAGAAAGATTAAGCTTGCCATTGAAAATCATGACAGGTTTAAAGCACGTGAGTTTGAGAGAATCATTCAGGATGTCGGATCTGAATGGGTTGGTATCTGCCTCGATTCTGTTAACTCCATGGGGGCGGGAGAGGGCTTTGAGACTGTTTCGGAAATACTGATTCCATATACAATTAATTTACATATTAAAGACTTTGCAATTTTCAGGGTCTCACACAAGATGGGACTTGTTATTGAAGGCAGACCGGCAGGGCAGGGAATGCTTAATATTTCAAGGTTGGTTTCAGCCCTTTCGGAAAGCGGACGATGCCAATCTGCAATCCTTGAACTCTGGACACCTCCTGAGTCTGCAATTGAAGATACGATTCTCAAAGAGGAAAAATGGGCTTCGGAAAGCATTAATTATTTAAAACATATCTTCAGATGATCTGCGTTGATCTGCATTCCAATCGCGCTATAGATAAGTATTTAGGTAATAAATTTATTCAATTTATGAGACCTTTTACCCCCTTTCTAATTTCCCCCAAGGGGGAAAGGTTTTGTTCCTTCCCCCCTGGGGGAAGGCTAGGATGGGGGTCAAAAGGGTAAAAAATTTTATCTAATTTTTAAAATCAGAATAATATTAAATTTACATATGGAAAAATTAAAATTTGCAGTTCTTGGCTGCGGATTCTGGTCCAAATTCCAGATAGGTGCATGGAGTGAGCTTGATGGAGTTGAGCTCGTTGCTGTTTATAACCGTACCATTTCCAGGGCACAGAAAATTGCGGCTTACTACAATATTCAAAGGATCTATGATGATCCGGAAGAGCTCTTTGAAAAAGAACAACTGGATTTTGTCGATATTATTACAGATGTTGATACTCATGCACATTTTGTGGAAATGGCTGTAAACAAAGACATTAAGCATATTATTTGTCAGAAACCAATGGCTCCGGATTTTGAAACCGCGAAGAAGATGGTGAGTTTATGCAAATCCTCCGGAGCCAATCTTTATATCCATGAGAACTATCGCTGGCAGGCTCCTGTCAGAAGATTTAAGCAGATAGTTGATTCCGGCGTTATCGGAAAGCCGTTCAAAGCCAGGGTCTCATTCCTTTCAGGTTTTCCGGTGTTTGATAACCAGCCATTTCTTATGGAACTCGATCATTTTATTCTGACTGATATGGGTTCGCATGTTCTTGATGTTGTTCGATTCCTCTTTGGTGAGTGTGACTCGTTATGGTGCCAGACAAGAGCAGTCAATAAGAAAATAAAGGGAGAGGATCTTGCAGTTATACTCATGGAGATGAACAACGGAATGCCTGTTTATACTGAAATGTCATATGCTTCCATTGTTGAACATGATTCATTTTCAACACTGTATGTCCTGGTTGAGGGAGAAAAGGGTTCAGTATTTCTGGGGCCGGAATTTGAAATACGGACCACTACACGTGAGGGAACGAAATCAGAAATTGTGGAGTTCCCATCATATTCATGGGCAGATCCTGATTATATTGTTAACCATGAGAGCGGAATACATTTGAACCGGAATATACTGGAAAGTATTCAGGGGAAGGTGAAAGCAGAAAACAGTGGGGAGGATAACCTCGAAACGGTAAGGCTGGTATGGGCCAGTTACGATTCCGCCGCAACAGGGGAGAAGATCAGAGTGAAGGATTTTAAATAAAATGAATTGGGATTTATTTTATATGCTATATACCCCCATCCCAGGGTGCGGTTGAAAAAGTCCTCAGTGGAACTCTGTGCCACCTCTGTGCCCTCTGTGTAAGTTCTTAACTTACTGTTACACAGAGATCCACAGAGGATGCACAGAGTCACACAGAGAATGATAAGGTAGAAGCTTCGATAGTAAATAACCCTTCAAATATCAAACCATGACAAAAGTCGTTTTAGCAGGTGCCGGAGGTAAGATGGGAGTCCGTCTGACCCAGAATCTTAAAAACTCAGATTATGAGATGTCATACCTTGAGATAAGCCCTCAGGGAATGGAAAGGCTTGGGGAAAAAGGTATTATGGTAAGTAATGCGGTGGATTGTATTCCCGGGGCCGACATAGTGATCCTGGCTGTGCCGGACGTAGCGCTTTCATTCGTTTCTAGGGAGATGATTCCAATGATGGGAAGCGGAGCTCTTGTTGTAACCCTTGATCCAGCCGCGGCACTTGCAGGGAAGCTGTACCATAGATCTGATGTCGCCTATTTCATTACCCATCCGGCACATCCTTCAATCTTCAACTGGGAGGCAGACGAAGAGAAGATGAAAGACCATTTCGGCGGTGTGGCAGCAAAACAGTCTATTGTATGTGCCTTAATGAGCGGTAATGATGAAGACTATATCAGGGGCGAAAAGCTTGCACGAACTTTTTATGGTCCTATATACCGTTCCCACCGGATCACTGTTGAACAGATGGGGCTTCTCGAACCTGCACTGGTTGAGACTCTTGCCTCAACATGTGTGTATGTGATACGCCAGGGACTGGACGAAGTAATAAAAAGGGGAGTCCCTCCTGATGCAGCCCGCGATTTCCTGCTCGGGCACCTGAGAATACAGATGGCAGTGTTATTCAATGAACTGCCAGGCGCTGTTTTCTCAGATGCTGCCAATAAGGCTCTCCAGCGTGGTCTGAAAGAGTTTATCAAAGAAGACTGGCGCAGAGTTTTTGAACCGGATAATGTAAAAGCCCAGATAGAGTCCATAACCTGACTTTTCTGCCGGGTAAAGCCTGAGCTCAGTTATTCGGCACTAACTCCAGAGCCTGTCATGTGAACGTTTTTCATTCCACTCAGGGGTGGGTTCGAAGAATCCTTTGTCTTTCGGACTCAGATGCTGTTTCACAACCTCCTCGTTCAGTTCGATTCCAAGACCAGGTGCATCAAGTGGCAGATTGGCATATCCTTTCGTAATCATTGGCTGGCTGCCTGTCATCTTAACAAGGCTTTCCCACCAGGGAAGGTCAACACTATGATGTTCAAGTGCAAGGAAATTCTGTGTTGCAGCGGCACAATGCACATTCGCCATGAATGATACTGGAGTACCGGCCTGGTGCATCGCCATTGCAATACCGTGTTCTTCAGCATAATCACCAATTCTCTTCGTCTCTAGACAGGCCACCGGAGGTAGACAGATCAGGATGAACAATGTCAACGGCATGGGTATCTATCAGCGGTTTAAATCCATTCAGAAGATAAATATCTTCACCGGTAAGCATAGGTGTTTCCAGCGCATCAGAGAGTGTCTTCCACTGGTCAGTCAGTTCCCATGAGACAATATCCTCCATCCATGCCAGTCTGTATTTCTCAAGGGCTTTACCCAGCCGGATGCCATTGTTCAGATCGAAATGGCCGTAATGGTCAGTGGAAATTGGTATTTCATACCCTACCATATTGCGCACACGATCCACTATTTTTGCGAGTTCATCCAGACCTTTATCCGTGATCTGTATCTGTGTGAAAGGATGTTTTGTGTTTCCGTATGACATATAATCTCTCATATCATACTGACCCTGTGCTCCATCCCAGAATTTTGTGTTCACAAGAGTTTCTGGTATTTTTCTGATCTCCTCAATTGAAACATCCATCTTAAGCCATGTATATCCCTGGTCCTCAGTTCTGAATCTGATCAGTTTCAGCTGCTCCTCAGGAGAATCATGCGTTGGGGTATCCGCATACAATCTTATTTTGTTACGATACCTTCCGCCAAGGAGCTGCCATGCAGGTACTCCATATGCCTTGCCGCACAGATCCCACAGGGCCATTTCCACTCCGCATACTCCGCCTCCCTGCCGTCCGTGATGCCCATATTGCCTTATTATCTTGAAGATCATCTCAACATTGCAAGGATTAAGACCAAGGATCCGGCTTTTAAGCATAAGAGCATAACGAGGATCCGCTCCGTCTCTCACCTCTCCCAGTCCATAGATACCCTGGTTTGTATCAATGCGTATGATAGCTGTACCACCAAGGATCGTAGTTAAAGCATAGCGAAGATCCGTGATTTTCAGGTCAGACGGATTTGAAGCACGCTGAACCTTCGAGGTGGTCTGGGCTATAGTATCTTCCAGTGACATATGCATCATGCCGCCTAACGCGATGCCTCCCAGAGCTGCCTTTTTAAGAAATTCACGGCGGTTTTTGCCTGTCGAAGGATTTTCAATTTCAGTCCTCATAGCTTCTGCTTCGGCGGCCTCCTGCTTCCTGTTATATTCAGCAATATGTTGTAAAAATCTTTTCATAAACTGCTATTATTTCGGTTATAATGTCAAAGATATTACCGGCTCAGTATGAGCAGGATGGAGAATCAGGCTGTTCATTTTTATTCTTGCCAGTAACTATTTAGGCAAGGGCATTTTTCTTTATATAGTCCTCAACAGCGGGATTTACTGGCTTTGTTCCTTTTTGTGTATAATTATCGAATGGAATTTCACTCATATAGTGGTATGCTTCAGCCCATCCCAAACCATACTTTGCACCAAGTTTTTTCTCGCGGGTAAAGACAAATTCTTTGGCATAATTGAAATTGGCTTTGTAGTCGTCACCTTCAAGCATAGGCAATTTTTTGCCCTCTTTGGCAAGTCTTTCTCTGAGCAATACCCCATTATTTCCGGCTGGTCCCTTTGCGATATTCAGCATATTTACTTCGATTTTCTTATCAATATAGCTGCTGATATCCACAATCAGATTGTTGGTCTGTCCGGCCCTTGAATAATAATATCTCTCTCTTGGCGTATAGGGCCCGAATCCAGCTGCAAAATGTTCCGGATAATCCTGATTCCCGGCGATCCACCTTGCTGCTTCCACAGCCCGACCGGTTACGTAATGATCAGGATTTTCTTCATAATGACCCCACGGATCCATAGAGACAATTGTATCAACTTTCAGGGTTCTGATCAGAAAAATGAATCTTTGTTTCAAATCCTGAATGCCGACGCTGTCCATCTGATGATGTGGCATCAGTAATTCAAACGAACCTTTCATGCCATAATACTCAGCTATCTTTTTATTGTCAAGCCTGTTCTGGGCATACGTCCCCGATCCCCTGGAATCATCCGATACTGAGCAGAGATATCCTGTATACCCTTCGGCCAGCAGTTTTGCGACCAATCCTCCTGCAGAAAGCGGAATATCATCTGAGTGAGGCTGAATTGCCAGAAGCACCTTACCTTTATGTGGTTGCCCCGGCATATCTCTTTCAATTCTGACCTCATCATAATTGACATCATATCCCCATGGAGTTTTTTTATTCTGATCATTCTGTGGAACTTCATCTGCAGCGGAGATCCATGCAGAAGATCCTAAAAGGGCACTTGTTGCCAGGCCTTTTTGAAAAAATTCTTTACGTTTCATAATTACTGATTTTATAGATGAGTACTTATCATAACTGTTTATTGTGTTTTTTAAAAGGAAATGTGATTTTCAAGATATTTTTCTGTATAAAACCAACTATTTCAGGTTCTTTATCTTTTCAGCATTCTTACGTATTCTTTCTATGGCAGAGGCAATATCATCCAGATCAGATTTTTCAGCCAGCAGCATATTTTGCTGAAGCCAGACTGCCTCAGCGCATAATTCATCATTTTCGGGACATGCATTTTCCTGTTGAAATTTATCAAAATCAAGCATTTCCTTCGGATACATCCTTTTAAAATTTTTCGATTGGAAGGCATTCTGAAGGTAAGGTTGCTTATTCAGATATGGTGCATATCCGCTTAAATTAGGAATTCCTTCTTCGGTGAGAGCTTTAAGAAACATATCCCTTGTCAGACCCTTGAATTCTTCCTTTTTATAACGGAAGGCAAACATATGGAAAGCTGCTCTCGTTACATTCTCATAAAGTTTATATGGTTTTATTCCGGGGATATCTTTTATCTGAGACCTCAGGTAGGCAGCATTTGTATTTCGAAGAGTGGTCTGCTGGTCGAGCACTCCTAACTGTGCCAGTCCGACAGCAGCCTGATATTCAGTAATGCGGAGTTTAGTGCCTAGCATGACTGACCCGGCACCAACTGCCCCGATTACTGCACCATGAGGAAAACCCACATTATGATAGGAATAGCATCTGTCAATTAATTCAGAATCATCGCTTACTATAGCACCCCCTTCTCCCAGTGGTAAATGTTTCGAAGTCTGAAAACTGAAACAGCCTGCATTGCCAAAGGTCCCTACTTTCTTATGATCTATTTCAGCCAGCCAGGCCTGGCAGGAATCTTCTATTACCAGGAGTTTATGCTTTTTAGCTATCTCCATTATTTTTACCATATCGGCAGGCAGTCCGAGGATATGGACAGGCATAATGGCCCTCGTTCGCGATGTGATTTTGGCCTCAATTTTAGCAGGATCGATCTGGTAAGTTTCCGGATCCACATCGGCAAATACCGGCATTGCTCCGGCTATAAGCACAGCCTGGATGCTGGAAATCCACGTATAGGGAGTAACGATTACTTCGTCACCTGCCCCAATGTCCAGCTGTACAACAGTAGTTACCAATGCGTTGGTTCCGTTGACCACTGCAAGACATCTCTTTGTACCAATCGTTTCAGCCCACTTATTTTCGAATTCGGTAACAACTTTTGCACGTGACCATACGCCACTTCTGAGGACTTTAAGGACCTGTTCCTCATATGCTTCAGGTTTCCACTGTGGCCATACCGGCCATTCCTTTGTCCTGATCTTCTGACCTCCAAGTATCGCAGGGAGGCCTGCATCTGAAACATAATCGGACAGCAGATTTGGTGCCATGCCCATTGCGACGGCTGCACCAAGTCCAGCCATTGAATTTTGTTTTACAAATTCACGTCTTGAATAATTCCTTTTCGACATAGCCTTAAGATTTGATTTATAATATGCTTTTCAAATGATTTACCTGCCAGGTGAGGACTGATTATAAAGGTAAAGAATTCTTTTTTATATATTCATCCAGCGGGGATTCGTTTGGTAATCGTATATCAGTCATATAGTGAAATCCTTCAGCATACTTCAGTCCATACTTTTCCCCAAGCTTTTTATTCCTGCTGAAGAGAAAATTCTTGGCATAATTGAAATTGGCCGTGTGGTCATCTCCATCCAGGATCGGCAATCGTTTTCCCTCTCTGGCAAGTTTCTCCCTCAGTTTTACTCCGTTATTTCCTGCAGGTCCCTTTGCAGCATTCAGCAGGTTTACTTCTATTTTCTTATCAATGTAATCACTTATGTCAACAATTAGGTTGTTGGTCTGCTTGGCTCTTGAATAATAGTACCTCTCTTTCGGGACGTAGGGGCCAATTCCTGCTGCAAAGTGTTCCGGATAGTCATTCGCCCCTGCAATCCACCTGGCTGCTTCAGCAGCCAAACCGGTCACGTAATGATCAGGATTTTCTTCGTAATGGCCCCATGGATCCATGCATACAATTGTGTCTACTTTTAAGAATCTGAACAGAAAAATGAATCTTTGTTTGAGATCCTGAATATTGACACTGTCCATTTGATGGTGAGGCATCAGTAATTCAAATGAGCCTTTCATTCCATAAAAGTCAGCTATTTTTTGATTGTCTATTCTGTTCTGGGCATATTCGCCTTCTCCCCTGGAGTCATCGGATACAGAGCATAAATAACCAGTATATCCTTCATCCATCAGTTTGGCAACTAACCCACCGGCAGAAAGCGGGATATCATCCGAGTGAGGCTGAATTGCAAGGAGCACTTTGCCCTTATGTGGTTTCCCGCTTACCGCCCTTTCAATTTTGACTTCATCATAATCGACATCATATCCCCAGGGCACTTTTTGATTCTGATCATTCTGATCAGCTCCATCTGATGTGAAGGCCAGGGCAGACGATCCTGCCAACGCGCTGGCAGCTAAACCTTTCTGAAGAAATTCTTTCCGTTTCATTATCTTATTATATTAATGTTCAGTTCGAAAGATCACACTCGGGTTAAAGCATGAATATGATAACAACTTACAGAGGAATGGCATGCTTTTTAATATAATCTTCTGTTTTATCTGGTGTCTCATCATTGATATAATGATATCGTTCTGCCCATTCCAGTCCATACTGCTCACCTAATTCCCTGTTTGATACAGTTGGAAAAAAGGTATATAATCGCTGTGTATCTATCCCGAATACGACATATTTCACATAATTGAAATTGGCCGTCTTTTCATCATTTCCAAGAAGAGGCAATTGCTTGCCTTCTCTGGCCAAGCTGCTCCATTATTCTTTTTCCTTCACCCTTCCGGCAGGTCCCTTTGTTACATTTAACATGTTGACTTCAACCTTTCTTATCAATGTAATTACTTATATCAACAACTCTATTGACCCTTTGAGGAACCCTTGAGAAATAATAACATTCACCCGGACCATAAGGTGAAAGCCCTGCATCCAGATGTTCAGGATAATCGGTATCCATCTCGGCCATCCATCTGGCCGCTTCCACGGCCTGAGCCGTCGCGATATGGTCGGGATTCTCTTCATAATGTTCCCATGGGTCATAACTAATTATCGTATCCACCTTCAGGAGTCTGAAAAGGAAAATCATCCTGCCTTAAAATCCTGGATCTGAATACTGTCCATCCGGTGGTGAGGGTACAGAAAATCATAAGCCTTTTCCATCCCGTAGAATCTGGCAATATTTGCACTATCCTGTTTATTCCCCTCATAATCACCACTGCTATCATCAGAAGTGCGAAGAAGATAACCTGTATAACCTTCATCCATAAGTTTGGCAACCGTACCTCCATAGTCAAGCGGAACATCATCTGAATGTGCCTGAATTGCGAGGAGAACTTTTCCTTTGTGTGGCTTGCCGGATACTGGTCTTTCAATGACAACTTCTTCAGGATCACCCATTGCTTTTTCTGCCATTTAACACGTATATTAAGAATTTACAATAAATTATTTAAACTCCTTATTTTGGGATGGCATTGTCTATAACGTATTTTTCCAGCCTGTTTGGCGATACGCTGTTGATATAATGAAAGCGTTCTGCCCATCCGAGTCCATAGCGTTCTCCCAATTCTCTGTTTGATATATTGGAGTAATTCAACCTTCTTGAATCGATATCAAAGACAAAGTTCTTAATATAGTTGAAATCAGCCCTGCTGTCATCTTCTCCAAGAAGAGCCAGTTTTTTGCCCTCTTTTGCAAGCTTTTCCTTTAAGGCTCTCCCTTTTCCCAATCCGGCGGGACCCTTAGTCACATTTAGCATATTGACTTCCACTTTCTTATCGATATAATTAGTTATATCGACAATTCTATTGGCTCTTTGAGGGGTCCTGGCGTAATAATAAACCTCTTTCGGGCTGTGCGGTTTGAGGCCGGCATCCAGTTGTTCCGGGTAATCTGTTCTCATTCCTGCCATCCATCTGGCTGCTTCAACGGCATGAGCAGTTGCAATATGGTCGGGATTTTCTTCATAATGTTCCCAGGGGTCCCAACAAATTACCGTATCCACCTTAAGCAGCCTGAAAAGAAAGATCAGTCTGCCTTTCAGATCCTGTATCTGGATAGCGTCCATCCTGTGATGAGGATACATGAAATCGTAGGCTTTTTCCATTCCATAGTATTCGGCGATTTTTGCATTGTCTATCCTGTTCCCCTCATAATCGCCACTGCTGTCGTCAGATGTACGCAAGAGGTAACCTTTATAACCTTCATCCATAAGCTTGGCTACTGTTCCTCCGGCAAACAGGGGAATATCATCCGAGTGGGCCTGGATAGCCAGCAGTACTTTTCCCTGGTGTGGCTTGCCGGGTACTGATCTCTCAATTTCCATCGCTTCAGGATCACCCATCACTGTATATGTTTTTTCACCGGAAGGCTTTTGCTGAACTTTGTCCTTATTGGTTTGTTTCTGGTCGCTATTGTCTGAGCTTAAGCCTGGCGCTATAAAGGTTGTTCCAAGCAAGGCTCCGGATGCTATTCCTTTTTGTAAGAATTCTTTTCGTTTCATATATTCTGATTATAGAAGTTGATAATGCATTTATTTATTACTGTTAAATTACTTCGCGACAGCATTTTCCTGGATATATTTATCTGACAGATTCTCTTCAGGACCAATATAATGGAAACGTTCAGCCCAGCCAATTCCATACTGTTCTCCCAATTCCCTTGTTGATATTGAATAGAAATTCGGATCCCTTGCCTGAATATCAAATACAATATTCTTTATATAGTTGAAATCTGCCTTGCTGTCATCATCTCCAAGAACTGCAAGTTTCTTTCCCTCTCTGGCAAGACGTTCTTTCAGGGCCATTCCTTTTCCTGTACCGGCCGGACCTTTGGTAATATTCAGCATGTTGGATTCCACTTTTTTATCCATGTAATTGGTGATATCAACTATTCTGTTGGTTCTTTGAGGATTCCGGGCGTAGTAATAAACTTCAGTTGGGCTGTATGGTGTGAGTCCTGCATCGAGATGTTCAGGGTAGTCAGCTTCTGTTCCGGCCATCCATCTGGCTGCTTCAACTGCATGGGCTGTTGCAATGTGATCGGGATTCTCTTCATAATGTTCCCAGGGATCATAGCAAATTAATGTATCCACTTTCAGGAGTCTGAACAGGAAAATCAATCTTCCTTTCAGGTCCTGGATCTGTATTGCATCCATCTGGTGATGCTTATACATAAAGTCATATGCCTTTTCCATCCCGAAAAATCTGGCAATGGCTTCATTATCCCTCCTGTTGCCTTCATAGTCACCACTGCTGTCGTCCGAAGTGCGCAGAAGATACCCTGTGTAACCTTCATCCATCAGCTTTGCCACCGTTCCTGCAGCATAAAGGGTGATATCGTCTGAGTGAGGCTGAATAGCCAGAAGGACCTTCCCCTTATGTGGTTTTCCCGGCACCGGCCGTTCAATTATCAATTTTTCAGGATCTCTCCGGATACCCAGAGGTTCTGTACTGTATTGATTCATATAATCAGGATCATGTTAACGTTTCTTTACCAACTCGGTTCCTCCTGTAGTTCTTCCACTCCAGAGCAGGTCATGTGAATTTGATGAATCCCATTCCGGTGTCGGGAGAAAATAGTTTTTATTGTCACTGCCCAGATGCTGTTTTACGACATCTTCATTCAGTTCAATCCCAAATCCGGGGGCATCAAGCGGAACGTTGGCAAAGCCTTTATCAAATAATTTTCTTCCGTCGGTGGTTTTTACCAGCTCCTCCCACCAGGGATGATCCAGTGACCCATTATTAGGCATTTCCAGCGAAAGAACATTATTAGTGGCTGCAGCACAATGAACGTTGGCCATGAAGGATACAGGAGAACCTGCAAAATGAAGTATCATCGGAACTCCTTTGGATTCGGCATAATCACCGATTATTTTCGTCTCAAGAAGCCCGCCTGAGGTAGCCAGATCAGGTTGAACAATATCTACTGCATGCGCATCGATAAGTTTAAAGAACTGTTCTTTCAGATATATATCCTCTCCTGTCAGTGTTGGAGTATTTATTGCATCAGTTACTGTTTTCCACTGGTCAATATAATCCATAGGGAAGAAGTCTTCGAGCCATGCCAACCTGTAATGGGTCAAGTGCCAGTCCGACACGGATAGCCGTGTTTACATCGTAATCGCCAAAGCCGTCGGAACCCAGCGGGATATCCCATCCTATAATATCCCGGATCATACCTACGTATTTTGCAAGTTCAGCCAATCCTTTTTCGGTAATTTGTGTCTGAGTGAAAGGTTGTTTGGTACGTAAAGCGCCGGTACCTATGGGATTATAACTATTTCTGTATTCAGGAGTAAACCAGAATTTATCATTGACAGTCGTACCTGGTATGTTACTGACCCAGGAGAGGGAGGGATACATCTTGAACCATGTTATACCCAGTTCTTCAATACGGAATTTTATTTCTGCCTTGAATTTCTCCACATCCATATTTGGTCCGTCATGCCTTGGAATATAAGCATACATTCTAACCCTGTCCCTGTATCTTCCTCCCAGCAGCTGCCAGCATGGAACGCCATAAGCTTTACCGGTAAGGTCCCAGAGCGCCATTTCAACCGCGCAGACACCACCTCCCTGACGGGCATGACCGCCGAATTGCTTGATGAGTCTGAACAGCATTTCTACATTACAGGGATTATGACCCATTATACGGCTTTTCAGGATCATGGCATACCGCCAGTCTGCACCATCTCTTACTTCACCCAGACCATATATGCCCTGATTGGTGTCAATCCTTATAATTGGCCGCCGGTTTTCAACCACGCAATAACGCATATCAGTTATCTTTAATTCGGAAGGTTTTGAGGAGCGCTGGACTTTTTGAGTTGTTTCGGCAATTGTATCTTCTATCGACAGGTGTGTCATCCCTCCGAGCGCTATTCCTCCCAATGCTGCGTTTTTAAGAAAGTTGCGACGGCTTTCACTTGTAGCTGGATTGGCAATTTCAGCCTTTATGGCATCAGCGTCCGCTTTTTCACTTTGCCTGTTGGCTTCATCAATTTTCTGCAAGTTGGTTTTCATATCTTATGAGGCTGTTAATGAGTAATATATTTAAAATCATATATCTTCTTAAAATAAATCTCACCTTCATCAACCTAAATTTTCGTGACAAAGGTGAGATTTTATTATACTGTCTTAATTAATAGACAGAATATTCAATCAGGATTATTCATCCCAGAAAATGCGTGTTGCCATATTATCGGGTCCCATTGCTTGTACCATAGCATCATAATTCTCTACGTTTACAGTTCTTTCAGTGTTTTGATGCTGCAGGCGGTGAACAAAGTCTCCGGCAACCAGAGGGTCACCACCGGGATATGGATTAGGCTCCAATGCAGGAAACCCGGAGCGGCGGTGATTTGACCAGGCTTCCTCTCCGGTTGCAAAGCAATTTATCCAGTACTGGGTATTTATCTGCTCCAGAGCGTTTGCAGGATCGTAAGGATGAGCAGCAAGATAAGCATCCTGCTCTTCAACTGGAATTGTAGCGAGTGCATCAAACTGCGCCATCTGGTCCATGCCTCCTCTTACAGCTGCATTGTAAATTTCAGCTGCATCTCCTGTTGCCCATCCTCTTTCTACAGCTTCTGCGAGCAAAAGTTGTGTCTGGCAATAGGTAACAAAGAAATATGTGGCATCGCTTTTACCCAGGGTCCTCCTGTTAACCTGCGAATATTTCCAGGCTGCACCTTCTTTACCGGGATAATCCGGAGCTGAACTTATGGTGGCATCATTGTACCCCATCGGCATTCCAATCTGATTAGCACGTGAAGTATCTGCATAACCGGCTGTAGCCAGGTCGTTGGCAGGGAATTCATACAGAACAGCGATCCTTGAAAGTCTGGGATCACTTGAGTTTTTAAGTATATCGATGAAGGGCTTGGCAATATAGAAGTTAGCCCTTTCTGTTCCCTGCCAGGTGCCTGCAGTAGGTGCCAGATATGATGGGCTGCAGACTACCTTTGCATTATCACCAACATCGCTCATTAAACCGCCATTTGAAGGATTGACAGCTATGGCAACATATTGCTCCGCTTTGGTCGGATTAACTTTACTGTACCTCATCGCAACCCTTAATAAAAGTGAGTTCCCGAGTTTTTTCCATTTGGCTACATCGCCTGCGTAGAACAGATCAGCTTTCTCTAATGTACCTGCGGGATCCAAACCGGCAACGGCTTCAGAAAGTTCTTTGAGCAGATCATCATAAATGACATCGTCAGGATCGTATTTGGGCAGGAAGATAGTATTTGTAAAAGCCTGTCCGGCTTCGGAATAAGGCACATACCCGTAAGTATCTACCAAAACCTGAAAACAATAGGCTTTCCATATCCGGGCCATATTATACAAATTACTTCTGGACGGATCATCTTTGGTTCTGGTAATTATGTCAACCAGTAACTTAACGGATCCGGGATATAAATCGCCCCAGACAGATGAATTATCTCCGGGTTCATACCATATGTTATGCTGTCCGCCTTCAAGTGTGCTTCCGAAGGGAGTAATAATATGCTGGGCTATCGGACTCTGGTATTGTATTGTATAAAGCATCGCACTATACTGTGCATTGGTCAGTAAATAAGCAGGATCCAGATTTGTCGCGGCAACAGGGTTGGTATTCACCTCAACAAAATCTTTATCGCAACTGCTTAAAATAATTCCAATCAAAAAGATATATGGATATATAGTTTTCATAAGAAAATTATTTATGATTAAAACTTAACATTTAAATTGACACCAACGCTTCGGGTGGTAGGAAGAGTATTGACTTCCATCCCCTGGTAATTATCATTGGTTGCGAATGTTGCTTCCGGATCGACATTGGCCAGATATTTTTTAAGCAATGCAACATTATTACAAAAAACGGAAACAGTAATACCTTTTATCAGATCCGCTTTGATGACTCTTTTCAGGTCATAGCCGAGTGAAATAGTACGCAACTTAAAATAATCTCCCTTATAAATGAAAGGTTCACCTATACCCCTTACGGATGAATAGAAAGCCTGTGCGGGAACAGCTGTAGTATTAGGTGTTCCGTCCGCATTCCATCCTTCCATAATCACACCTCCCTCTCTTCCGGGAAGGGATTCTTTGGAAAGTCCATGCCTGAGAGCATTGAATGCAGTGTTGGAATAAACTACATTGCCACCCTTGCCATCTAACTGTATAAACAGATTAAAACCTTTATATGAAAAGGTATTTGTCCAGGCAGCCGACCATGTCGGTACTCCGCTTCCATAAGTCATCAGATTACCTAACAGTGGTTTTCCTGCAGAGGTAAGAATTCGTCCCTGGTCATCCCTTTTATAATCAAAGCCTTGTACAGAAGCCAGCGGTTTTCCCAGTTCATGGGCTATAAATCCGACCCAGGCTCCGGTGGCAACCCTGAAACTGGTCTGGCCTCCGGCAAGTTCCACTACCTCACTGTTATTAATGGCTCCGCTAAATGCTGTTTCCCAGATAAGGTTCTGTTCAACAGGTACCAGGGTTAGCATCATTTCAATGCCATTATTCCTTAATTTTCCGATATTTACCTTTGTCTGATTATAACCCGAAGCACTGGATATGGCTACATTAAGTATTTCATCTACCGTGTTTTTCCGGTACACTGAAATATCGAGATTTACCCTGCTGTTAAATGTTCTTAATTCAAGTCCGACTTCTGCCTCTTTCACTTTCAATGGCTTCAGATCAGGATTCGGGCTGATGGTTGAAGTTATGTTCCCCATCCCGATACCATTTAGCGTATTGGCATTCATTCCATAATAGAGAGCATTCGTGTATGGATCAGTATCTCCCCCGACCTCAGCATACGCAACACGGATCTTTCCGAAATTAAACCAGCTGGGCCTGTCAGCAAAAATATCAGAAAATACAAAACTGGTACTTGCTGACGGATACAGATAGCTGTTGGATTCCGGATTAAGGGTTGAAAACCAGTCATTGCGGGCCGTCAGGTTGACAAATAACCAGGATTTATAGGATAATTCCAAAGTACCGTAAAGAGAGTTTACTTTCTTTTCGGCATAACTGTATCCCGGACTTTTGGTCTGGCCATTTTCGATCGTATACAAATCGCGGACGTAGAAGTTGACAACACTGGTTCCCATCCTGTCCGATATCTGGTCCATTCTGTTCCCTCCAACTGTCAGGTCTGCACCCAGATTTCCAAAATTATGTTTGGCTCCCACCAAAAAATCCATATTCAGCTCCCGGAAAGTAGATACATCCTGATAATAATTCCCGTTAAAACCGGTAGGGGCTGCATTAAGCCAGCGGGTGCCTGTTGGTACATTATAATCCGTGGGACGTGAATAATAATCCTGGCCAATACGTCCCATAGCATACAGCCAGTCAGTAAACTGATAACGCAGAGATACATTGCCGAAAAGCCGGTCCCGATGGATATCTTCAGTGTGCTCATAAGCTGTCCAGTATGGATTATCCCTGTTGGTAAAGCGTGCCAGCGGCATTTCAGTACCCTGCTCAGTCTTATAGTTCTTTAGCCAGTTTGCATCAATGCTATTGGCAAAGGTAGAAACAGTTGTAGGGATACACAAGCTCTCAATCCCAATCTGAGGAGGGTTGTGATTGAACTCATTCGAATAATTGGCATTCAGATTGACAGACAATTTTTCTGTAAAGTTATAGTCGAAGTTCAGATTGAATATTTTTTTATGAAAATCTGAATTGACTATAATATTATTGGCATCAGTATTGGCGAAAGAAAACCTGAAATTTCCCTTATCATATCCGGCACTGAGTGCTATGGAATTGGTATAGGTCATCCCGTTCACGTAGTAGTCCTGGATACGGTTTTTATGCGGTGAATAAGGCTGGGTTGAACCATCAAACTGAGGAGTGGGTACGCCATCAAATTTTTCCCCAAAACTCCATACCCCTGAACTTTGAGCATCAGACACCGATGTGGGACGGAGTCCGTTTTCCCCCTGTCCGTATTCATACTGCCAGTCTGTATAATCCAGAGCATTAGCTGACTGTATATTGGAATTAATTTCTATTCCTATTCCCTTTTGACCCTTCCCTGATTTGGTAGTGATTATAATTGCACCGTCTTTGGCTCTGAAGCCATAAAGCGCAGCCGCAGCTGTACCTTTTAATACAGTCATGGTTTCAATGTCATCGGCATTCAGGCTCTGCAACCCGTCTCCTGAATCAGAAGAGCCACCGTTTGGATTTGCATAACTTGTAGATGTTGCTCCCATCGAGTTATTACTGAAAGGGACGCCGTTTACAATGATCAAGGGTGAGTTATAGCCACCAAATGATGACTGACCACGGATACGGATCTTTGAAGAACCTCCGGGGCCGCTTGTAGGAGCGGTAACAACCATTCCGGCAACTTTACCTACCAGGCTGTTGCCTACATTTGTTACCCTGGCGACGGCAATCTGCTGATTATCAACAGAAGATGCTGCATACCCCAGACTTCTTGCTTCCCTCTTGATTCCAAGGGATGTAACAACTACTTCACTCAGGGCCTGCAAGGATGGCGATATTTTAACATCAATAACCTGTTGCCCCGTATATGTTATCCTCTGGGTCTCATAACCGATATAGGATATTACCAGAACCTGATTCTGTCCGGGGGTTTCAAGGCTGAACTTTCCGGATGCATCACTGATGGTACCGGTAGTAGTACCCTCGATGGTAATATTCACACCAACGAGTGCTTCACCAGTGGCAGCATCAGTTATAGTACCAGAGATTCTGGCCTGTTGCGGCTGTAACATACCATCCGGATTATCCGGCACGTAGGTCTCATTTGCATGTACCTGCAGAATTCCGAAAATCATTAGAATAACTGCAGTACAAAATGTGAGGAGGTTCTTTTTCAGCGAACAAAGCACCAGTTCACTAAAAGGTTTGTCTTTTTTCATAGATTTCTTGGGGTTTAAATTAAAAATTTACTAAACCATTACAAACAAATATAATAATTGATTCTTAAATTGAGTCGTATGGATTAAAATTATTTCTGTTAACCCCAATGATAAATATCATAAATAATTAGCGCCTTTTTTTAACAATTGAATATTTGATAATTTTAAAATGAGCCAAAAAAATATTCTGATAAGAAAGCAAGAGAGTAAATATTTTATAAATTGTCAGGAAATATGATGAATCAATTTGAATAATCAACATTTTATAAATCTAATATTAACAATTAAAGCTATGGAAACTAATAAGATCTGGTTCAATCTGAATTTTCCCGGAGGATATCTGTCAAAAACGGAGAACAATTATTCCCGGAGAAATACATTGCTTTCCCTTAAATGTTTACAACCATACTGGTTATTAACGGTTTTATTGATGTTACTCATCTTTACAAATTCTGTCACTGCCCAAAAGAAAATCTATATTATTACAGATCTGGAGGGTATCAGTGGCGTTTATAAGTTCGACCAGGCCTGGGTAAAGGACACACCATTGAATATTAAGGCGTGTGAATACTTTATGGGAGATGTTGCAGCAGTTGTGCGTGGACTGCGTGACGGGGGTGCAACTGAAGTTGTGGTCTGTGACGGACATGGCGATCAGGCTGTGATCCCGGATTTGATGGTACCAGGTGCTACATATATAACCGGAAAACCTAAACCCGCGCCGGGTGCGCTGTGGGGACTCGACGAGTCGTTTGCAGGATGCGTTCTGCTCGGTTTTCATGCCATGAGGGGAACCCCGGATGGTGTATTGAACCACACACAGAGTGTTGAGAACCGGTATTGGTACAATGATGTGGAATCGGGTGAACTGGCCCAGAACGCTGCAATTGCCGGGTATTTCAGAGTACCTCCCATAATGGCCACAGGTGATGAGGCTACATGCCGCGAAGCGAAGAAGTTTTTTGGTGAGAATTGCGTAACTGTTGCAGTAAAGCGTGGGATCGCAAGAGAAGCGGCTGTACTGTACCCACTGGAGGAGACACGCAAAGCGCTCTATGAAGGTGCAAAGAGAGCCATGTCTGCAATTCCCTCATGCAAACCATATACCCTGAAAACACCCATAAAAGTTAAAAAAATGTTCCTTTCTCCCCACCCGACAATGGAAGAGTATCTGAGTAAAAAATCCATCCCCGGTTACTGGGAGCCACAATTGAAGGTCAAAGAGGGGACAGTCGAGGATGCGCTTCACCTGCTGGAATTTTAAAAGATATAGATGTTCTTTAAGAATAAGGAACACAAAGGACTTTTTCCACAACTACAATATTATTGGATCTTACAGACGTGATTGATTCTGCAGTGTTTCGGCATTACTGAGATCCACATCGTAAGATCTTATATTAAATTCCTTCATGAGATCCTTAATGAGAACGTCAGGGGCAAGGCTCTCAATAATTGTCCACTCTTCCTCGTGAAAAGTTGTAATTCTGACTTTTCTTCCATATTTCTTCTCAATCTCCCTGCATTGACTGAGGTAGTCATATGCTGCCACAAATGCTTTTTCCAGGTTTACCGGAGCGCAGTAATAGTTTGGACTCCATATTCCGGTTTTTGTTATTGTTTCACCCGAGATATCGCAAATTTTTGATGTATTTTTCAGAGTGCTTGAAGCTACGACTACCTTGTGTTGCCATGCTTTGGTATTTACCATTATACCACCATCAAATGCCGAACACCAAAAAATGATCTTAACGCCCTGATTCTTAAGCATCTGCCATCCGTCATCCCAGTTTATGTCATAGCATATCTGAATACCGATTGGCCCATATTCCGTCTGGATAGCAGGTTGAAACAATGAACCGCAGCTAAAACCCCTGTTTTGAATTTCCACATCAGTTGCATGAATCTTATTGTACTGGCCTATCTTCTTACCCTTCCTGTCAAAAACCACAATTGAATTGTAGTTTTTCCCGTTGGAGTTAGTACACGCCGGGCACAGGGTGTAACAGTTGTTTTGTTGTGAGAAAGCTGCAAGCTTTTCCTGTACTTTGTCTGAGATAGCCACCTTTTCATTTATTTTAAGTTTATTCGGGACATATGGAAATGATTCAGGCAGCACTACAAAATCAGGTTTAAATGTTACTACTTCATTTAGGATCTCGTATACCTTTTGAGCCATCAGTTCAGGTGTTTCTGCTGTCAGGTCCATCTGGGAAATCCCGGCAATCCAGATTTCACGGGAAGACTTATCTCCAACAGCTTCTGCAGCAAATGAATCACTGGCTATTCCAAGCGGTAAAAGCGAAGCTGCTCCAGTGGTCAATGCTGTTTTCTGAATGAAATTGCGACGGGAAATTTGATTCGTTTTCATATGGGAGAGATTTAAAGTTATTTAAATAATGTACAGTAATCACTTTATTGAGCTTAGTTTATCCCTATTGTCGTAGACTTTCATTATACCGTTTATCATGTCATCCATATCTGCCCTGGTACCGAGCAGATGACCCGGACCTTCAAGAATTACCACTTCGCTGCAAACCTTGTCGCAGTTTGGATAGGTAAATTCATCCCGGTATCTTCTTGAGTCTGGCCGGAGAATACATTTTCTGATACACCTTCAGGTTTAACAGATAGTTCTGCCAGCCATTGTCCCTGTGAAATCCCATCTCGATATATCCGCTCAAGGGAATGCCTTCAGCCTGGATTGCCTTTATAAATTTGCTGCGGTCTGCATTATTGAAGTGTTCCTTATGATATGACATTGCATATTTATAATAACCGCAACTGGTTGTCCCTTCATACTGTTTCTGAGGAACAAGTCCCGGAAAATCTTTAAGTCTGGAAGACAAATAAGCTGCATTATTATTACGGATTTCAAAGCGTTCTTTCACTCCTGGCAACTGGCCCATAAGAATTGCCCCTTCAAATTCAGTCATGCGGTATTTCGGTCCGATCCTGATATGCCCCTGCCCCGGTCGCGATCCTTTATTCTGAATGGCATAGACCATATTCATCAGTTCTTCATCATTTCCTATAACAGCACCTCCCTCACCACAGGCAACAGCTTTGCTTACCTGAAAGCTGAAGCATCCCAGATCGCCAATAGTTCCAAGCTTCTTTCCCTTGTATTCTGCAAAATGCGCCTGGCATGAATCTTCAATCACTATCAGGTTATGCTTTTTAGCAATTGCCATGATTCTCTCCATATTGCATGGTACACCCATTATATGAACCGGCATAATGGCTTTGGTATTTTCCGTGATTCTTTTCTCCACTTCCTCAGGATCGAGCTGATAAGACTCCGGATCCAGATCAGCCATCACCGGGAGTGCCCGGCTGACCATTATCGAATCAATGGTGCCTATATCGCTGTAGGGTGAGGTGATTACTTCATCTCCTGCACCTATGTCCAGAGCCTCGACAGCTGTATTTAAAGCTGAAGTTCCTGTATTGACAGCCACGCAACGCCTGATACCATAAAGCCTGGCAAACTCAGTCTCAAAGGCATCGACCGGCCCTTTTTGACTCTCAGACTCAAATCCTCCCGATGTTCTGCACCATTTTCCGCTGTTGGTGGTCTTTAGTATTGAGTCAATCACCTTAGCATCAACATATGGCCACCTCGGCCAGTCCTTGTTCTTCCGTACCGGCTCACCTCCCAGGATTGCCAGTTTTTCAGTAATCCCGTTTGATTTTCCAATCGCAGGAATTGCCCCTGAAGCGACTGCAGCTATAGAACTGGCTGATACTGCAGCTATAAATCTCCGCCTGGTGAAATTTTTTTTATTATCAGGCAACATTGTGACCTCCTTTCCTTAAGATATTATTGTAATTTTCGAAAAGGATCTTTTTCTTCTGAGCCTCATTTGTGTTTGATGCGAGAATCTTACCTAATTAAGATGATAGCAGTTGTCGGTGCCAAACAGAATTCTGTCCTCACCAAGATATCGTATTGCAAAATCAATCATGTTCTCTTCGTTATTGCTCCCTCCGTATCAACAAAAATATTCGGATAGTTCTTAAAAGATTTGCATTGATACTCCCAGTCAAATCCTCCTCCAATATGGGCAAAATGAAACATTGCCTCGGGATACCTTTTGGCAGCATCCATAAAATCTTCAGCGACAGAAGTATTTGGAGGTTTCCCTGCATCATATTTCATCCTGTATCCGCCCACCCCAAGCTGACATTCAGCATGAAGGAATACTATCATTTTCAGATCGATGAGTTTTTCGATTATCGGATAGTATAAGGGGTCATTCACTTTCACCTGCGTATAACCCTTGTAGCCCGCCATACCCAGATCAACGCATCGTTTTATTTCTTCAAGTGATTCTTTCCGGTAGGCTGGATTCAATGTAAAAAATCCAATGTACCTGTCTGGATACTGCTTCATGGCAGCCAGAACCAGATCGTTATTTGCTTTGAATTCTTCAGGTTTGAAATCTTCTTTAATGCCTGGCTTTGAAATCTGAAGTTTTTCGATTCCCAGCCTGTCTGCACTGTCTATCTGCCTCCCAAGATCAGTTTCCGGGTGTGCATGAGCATCAATCTTCCGGTATTTTGCAACTTCTTTCATTATATCGTACGAGGCAATCCCGGATTCCTGTTCAGACGTACATCCTGCCAGGTTACTTCCCAGTATTAAGCCTGCCGCAGATAAAGAAGTGCGGGTAAAAAATTTCCTTCGATTAATTGTTTCTGACATAAATATTGACTTTTAGGTTTTAAAAACAAAACTAAGTTTCATATCATATCATTTAAAACACCAGTCAGCGATATCAATTGAAGTTGCACCTGAAGTGAAAATCTTCAGGTTGTCTGCTGCACCATGGTAATTATATGCTGATTGAGGAAATTTCATGTCGAGTTCAACAAGCTCCTCGGAAGCTGGTTCAAGCGCATGGTTTTTTAAGTCAGTAATTGCGACTTTTCTTGGAGCAATACATCCTATCAGGTCGGGCAGATCGTATCCCTTCAATACTCCGGCTATGTTCCAGTTAAAATCAATTTCATAAGGCATGTTAGGTCCTTTATTTACAGGAGTCAGTCCGATTTTGTATATCCTGTTCATAACCACTGACCGGTATGAGATTAAGGAACCAATAAGAGTAATGTTGTTAATAGAGGAATCAAATGCTGCTGCATGTATCAGAGGCATACACATCTCATTAATACCGATCGCTCCGATTTTGATGGGATCAACTTCGCTGCAGGTTTTTAAATAATCTAACCACCCTTATAATATCCGCCGCCTGTAATCCAACCACACTTCTCCCTATTAAAATTGCAGTGCTTCCTGCATCAGCTGTTCCCTGCCTGTTAGTCACGGTATTTTTCGTTTCACCAGTCCCAATAACATCTGCTGCAGCCACAACATAACCCATTCTGACAAGCTTTTCTATTTCTCCTCCCGGTTTTGCTTCTGTTATTTTTCCTTTGGAATGAAGATAGACCAGAGCCGGATGCTTGTTTTTATTATCATCAGGTATAAACAGGAGAATCGGAATGGCATAATCTCCCTCGCCCATAATGGCATATTTCCCAACTGAATAACCTTCGCGCTGGTACCTTCCGTTAAGCAAAGGGTGTATTTCTTCACCTGCCGGATCAATATATCCTGAAATTTCTTTTGCCCTGACTTTAACAAGACTTATATGTTTATCTATCTCTTTTCTTGATCTCTCAAGGTCTTCAATAAGTTTTTCGCTTTCCCTTTTATTCACATCAAAGATCATATCCCCTCCATATGAAGTCGAGATCTGTCCTGTAGGAGTCACTTTCAGTTCTTCTGCCGGTATAATTTCAGCTTCGATCTCTGAAGGATCACCGGGCAGATTGAAATGTTTCATGAAGAAGGCGTATAAATCGTTCCTGAACCTGAACGTCATCCAGTGCTTGGAATCATCCTCTGACACTTTCAGGTTTTCTTCATAACCAAAGGCTCTGTAAGCTGCTATTGCTTCCGCATAAGCTGCGTGCTGACTTTGAATAGTAAGGTATTCATCTCTTGATGTAAATCCCATCAATGTTGGTTTTGGAGCCCTTACTTCAATAAGATCCTCAAATGTTATCCCATTAGCCAGCCCGGCTATAAAAAAAGATTCCGCATCCTGAATTCCTTTTGTTTCCAGTAATCTTCTGTTTATGATGGATCCGGCGCATGGTACTGACACTTTAACGCGATCATCAAATGCGGACAGATATGATGTAACCTGACCTCCTCCTGACCATCCGGTTACCCCGATCCTTTCCGGGTCAACATCTTTGCGGCTTACAAGGTAATCAATACCCCTGATCCCTTCCCAGATGAAATACCTTGCAGCACATGAGCCTGTCAGAAAACACTGATTCCCGAAATAACAATGCTCAATTACGGAATATCCGATTGCAGAGGTATTTTTCTCTTTGTCAAAATATTGAACATGTTCAGCCTGTCCCGGAGGATCGATTGCAAATACAATCATCCCCTTTTTGACCAGGTTATAATTTATTACCTGGTAAATTGCCATTCTGAAGGCATCCGGATTGTGCCCGCAGACATTCAGTATGGCAGGGATTTTTCCCTTGATGCCGTCCGGAACATAAATACAACCTGTGACATAATATCCTGGCATCGCTTCAAATACAATCTTGTCGACTCTGTAGCCATCTTTTTTAATTGTACCGGTAATCTTCGGATTTAAACGGAGTTTTTTCAGGGAAAGGGCCAACGAGTTCAATTATTTTATCTTTGACGAAAGCCTGTCTCTTCATCCATTCACTTTTGGTTTTCAGCTTTGCTATCTCCCTGTCCCTGATCTCATAATAATCTATTGCCTGCCTGTTAAGATGATTAATAAGCAGACTACCCGGATTATTCCACCTTATCCATTGCTGAAATACATTCAGGTTTTCTTCATCGGGCGGAAGAGCAATACCAGCATTCACCGGTAAAGGTTTTAACTGTGAATGCAGTGTTCCTGTCCTGATAAAAATGGAGATACTTAAAAGTAAAAGTATCTTTCCAGCTGTTTTTCCCGGGTTTATTTCCATCTTTAAATTTTATCTGTTTGATTTTTAATTTCGAATCATTAAATTGTTACCTGAATCTGATACAGCAGGATACCTGATGCAATATCTTAATCTGCAGATTGCTCGTAGGCGCCTATATCCCATGCATTTCCAGCTGGACGTACGACAGAGTTGATACTGCCATTGTAAGTTTCCATCAGGGTTTTACCGCCATCTCTTCCGGGTGAATTGCCAGGCAGACTAAGTCCATCAGTGTTTGGAGCCAGGTCTACGCCGTATTTTCCTTTAAAACCCGTTGGTAACCCGGAGGGATCTTTAAAAACCGGTTTTTCGATCATATTGTTTGAAAAGAGTGTGAAGCGATCTGCGCCGATAATCGGTGGTCCTCCGCTGTAAAACACCGCATTGTTACTGAACTCGAATACCGGGAATGTAGCTGATGGGGAGTCAATAATAATAAGGGCGTTATAGAAAGTATTATTGAAAACACGGATGCTGTTGGCGTTGGCAAGGCTCTTGAGCATTACAAGGCCGAGATTGACCGGATTTCCATAAACTATATTACCGTATATCTTCACATCTTTCGGATCGCTTCCGCTTTTCCCGTCATGGAGTTTTATAGCACCATGCGGTGTGTTGTTGCCTATTATATTATAGCGCAGGTGAATGTTCCTGGGACCTATACCAGAATAATGCCGGGTTTCATTACTGTTAATGAACAGACCTGAAGCTTTTACATCGTGAATGTAATTGTACTCCACATATGCATCCTCAACATAACCTTTGATGCAGATACCAGACCCTGCACCATAATCAGGATCCTGGCCTGAATTGTAAACCTCGCATCCTCTTACTGTGATGTTCCTGATCCTGCTTCCTTCAATGTCACTGGGATACAAGCAGATGATATCCCTCGAGATATCGTGAACCTTGCAGTTTATGATCTCAACATTCTCACAATAACCTTTTGGCCCCAGATAGTTGCTGATTATTATGCCGTATTTATATTGATTTAAGGAGGTACGGCTCCATACATGATGAATTTCACAGTTTTCCACCCTTTTTGTCGCCCCATTCATAAGTGTCGAATGAGTATGGTTTATGTCTATACCGGTTGTTACCTTTCTGTTGGCGTCCACGTTGAATCCCCTGAAGACCGTAGGAATGGTTACATGGTCTTGAAAACGGACCACTCCTGATGGAAGGTCGGTGGCAGCCCTGATTTCCGCCCTGATTCCGGATCCCCATGAATCACCTATGTAGGTAACACCTCCTTCCAGGAGAATGCCCTGTAACCCGGTTACCGTCCAGGTATCGGAACTGTCGAAATAAACTGTATCACCGGGTTGTAGCATCACAGAACCTTTGTAAGCTTCCATCCCCGGACAATTCTTCAATGCTGATGCAGGGCTGGTCCCTTTGTTGCTGTCATCTCCGGCAGTCTGATCAATATAGATGATTCTTCCTGCAGATTTTGAGTCCGGGAAAAAATCTGATGCATAGCTGAAGAACAAAGTCAGTAATACAGATATCACAATCATACAACATCAGGAATTTCAAATCCTTTTCTATGGTACCCTTCAGCCAGGGATTGAGCATTATTGTCATTAGTTATTATCTCGTGTTCAGGAGAAAATAAAAGTTGTTTACTTCCTGCACGGTAGGACAGATTGGCAAGATGAACAAGTACTGAGCTCTTATGCCCTTCAAGAATCCCGGCATTTGGCTGATTCCTTGTGCGAATACAATCTGTAAAATTGGCGAGATGAATACGCAGTGGAAAGCGGCCATATTCCTGGGCCACAACTATGCCATTCTTGTCAAATACCTGCCAGCCGCCTCCCATGCGACCCAGATACATTACTCTCTTTGTGCCGTAAATAACAATCTTGTCGCAGTTCATTTTCCATTCGGGAAAAAGATCACCATCCCTTATTTCCATACCGGCTTTTGACATATATGGAGTAAAGGCGCCTGTTTGAAGCGTCAGTATAAAATTGCCATAATCGAAGGTAGTCATCTGGTAGTCCGGGATATCCCGGTTGTCATTAAAAAGGTACCGGCCTCCTGCACAATAAACCGATTTGGGGAAGCCCGGATCACCCAGAACAAAACGGGTTAAATCCATTTGATGGATTGCCCCGAGACCCAGTTCATTTCCTCCTGAATAATCCCAGTAGTAAGCCCATGATTTATTCCGTGAAACACTGTAAGGTACCTTTGGTGCAGGTCCGAGCCACATATCCCAATCGATTGTATCAGGAGCAGCTGAAGCTTCCTTTTCCTTAAAAGGCACTGGTCCATCATCGAGTTCCATGACCTCAACTGCAACAATCTGCCCAAGTTCACCGCTTTTAATGTAGTCGCGTGCCTTAAAATTGTATGGAGCGCTTCTGTTTTGAGTACCACATTGCAAAATTCTCTCATATTTCATGGCGGCCTCAATCATCTTCTGCCCTTCGCCAATTGTAAAGGAGACACATTTTTCGACATAAACATCTTTGCCTGCCTGCATGGCCCATATACTTGCAAGCCCGTGCCAGTGATGAGGCGTTGCAATAATTACACCATCTACATCTTTGTCGTCAAAAACTTTTCGCATGTCTCTCACACTCGCGGGCGGAAAACCCTGCTTTCGCTCAATATCGGCAATGACAGCTCCTCCGCGGGTATCATCAACATCGCACACATATTTAAATTCGATATTTTTGTTAAGTTCAATGATATTTTGTACCAGGTATGTCCCCCAGCTGCCTGCCCCTATAAGCGCTAATATTATTTTATCACCGGCGCTCTTTGTATTTGTCAGGGCAAATGATGACTTTATCTTAGCACGGTAATCAGGAACATGTTCTTTCAATAAGTTTGTTTTTTCATTTACATTTTCATTTTTACCTCCTGAACAAGAACTGACCAAACTCATTCCTGCAACACCAAATGATACATTTTTAATAAACTTTTTTCTGTTCATGATAGCTGGTTTTTACTGATTATTTAAAACACCAGTCAGCAAGATCTGCGGAAGTCTCTGACACAGAGGTAATCTTCAGGTTAGCTGATACACCTTTGTAAGAATAGACTGAGCGGGGAAAAGTCATTTCCTGTTTTATAAGGTCTTCAGGAGCTGATTCAAGGGAATGATCCTTTAAATCGGCAATTGCAACCTTTCTGGGGGCAATGCACCCAATCAGATCAGGCAGATCGTATGCTGTTAAAACTCCGGCAATACCCCATGAAAAGTCAACTTCATAAGGATGACCCTTAACTTCTTTCTCATATTTTCTGAGGCCTATTTTAAACAGCCGGTTCATGGCTATCGAGCGGTAGGAGACAGGAGATCCGATCAGTGCAATATTTTTTATTGAGGTGTCAAATGCTGCTGCATGTATAAGTGGAATGCACATTTCATTTATTCCGATGGCACCAATTTTGGAGGTATCAACATCATCGCAACCTTTAAGGTAATTTACGACCCTGACGATATCACCTGCCTGGATACCTACAACGCTTCTGCCAATTATAACTGCTGTGTATCCGGCTGTATGTCCCCTCGATGCGGTATTTTTTGTTTCGCCAATTCCCAATACATCGGTTGCTGCAACAACATATCCTCTTTTTACCAGTTTTTCAATCTCCCCTCCTGGCTTTGCCTCCGTGACTTTACCCCCGGGATGAAGGTAAACCAGAGCAGGATGTCTGGCGATATTATCATTTGGAACAAACAGGAGTATTGGAATTGCGTAATCACCTTCTCCCATAATCGCGTATTTGCCAACAGAATAGCCTTCTCTCTGGTATCTTCCATTTATAAATGGTTTTACCGGTTCTGCAGCAGGTTCAATATATCCTGAAATTTCTTTTGCTTTGATTTTAACTTCGCCAAGATGTTTCTCAATATCTTTTCTCCCTTTCTCAAGATTTTCTATCAATTTTTCAGTTTCTTTTTTATTAACATCAAAAATCAAGTCGCCTCCCAATGAAGTTGAAATCTGTCCGGTAGGGGTCACTTTCAGTTCTTCCGGTGATAATATCTCCGCTTCCGCCTCTGCGGGGTCGCCTGAAATATTAAAATGTTTCATGAAAAATGCATAAATGGCCAGCCGTATCTTTGGAGTCATCCAGTGTTTGGAGTCATCTTCGACCAGTTCCAGGTTATCTTCCCGGCCAAAAGCATTATATGCCATTTTTGCTTCAGAATATGCTTCACGTGCACCCTGTAAGCAGAGATATTCATCGCGTGACACAAATGTCATCAGAGTAGGTTTTGGGGCTCTTACTTCCAGAAGGTCTTCAAAGGTTATCCCTTCAGCAATTCCATGAGGAAATATTGTCTCGCCATCCTGATCTCCTTTTGTTTCAAGAGCTCTTCTGTTTGATGTGGCCCAGCTGCATGGTACAGAAACTTTTACCCTGTCGTCAAATGCGGAAATATATGAGGTTACCGTCCCTCCCCCTGAAAACCCGGTTACTCCGATCCTTTCAGGATCAACATCCTTTCGTGTTACCAGGTAATCGATCGCCCTCATCCCTTCCCAGATAAAATATCTGGCAGCTGAAGAACCCGACAGAAAGCATTGATTCCCAAAATAGCAGTGCTCGATCACAGTATAGCCTATTGAAGAAAAATTGATCTTCGGATCGAAATACTGAACATGTTCTCCCTGTCCCGGAGGATCTATTGCGAAAACGATCATTCCCTTTTTTACCAGGTTAAAGTTAATTACCTGATATAGGGGTGCCCTGAAGGCTTCCTGGTTATGTCCGATGACATTCAGGATTGCTGGCGCCTTCCCTTTAATGCCATCGGGAACATAAAGACACCCAGTGACATAATATCCGGGCATCGGTTCATAAACAATCTTGTCAATCCTGTAGCCTTCTTTCTTTATTGTACCGGTAATACGCACGTTAACGGGAGTTTTTTCCGGGAAGGGACCAACCATCCCCATCAGTTTTTCCCTGACAACAGACTGCCGCATCATCCACTCGCTTTTAGTCTTCAGCTTCGCAATTTCCATGTCTCTGATATCATAATAATCCATCGCCTGCTTAGTCAGATGATTGATCAGCAGACTGCCGGAATTATTCCACCTTATCCATTGCTGAAAGACATTCAGGTTTTCCTCATCGGGCTGCAATGCAACACTTAGATTAACCGGGGGAGTTTTTACCTGAGAGTGGAGAGGTATGGTTGTAATTATATTACATAACAGAAAAACCAGTATAGAATATTTTCCCATCGCTTATTTTATTAATTTACCTGCATTAGCATGAACTTTTTCAATTGCATCAGCTATATCATCCATATCTGATTTGGATCCAAGAAGCATATTCTGAGAAAACCAAACCGCCTCCTCACAGAGGAGATTATTCTCCGGGCAAAAATTCTTTGCGACAAATCTGTTAAAATCCAACATCTTCGCAGGATACATCTTACGGAAATTTTTCGATTCAAAGGCATTCTTCAGGTAAGGCTTATCATTTTGGGTTACATATCCTGATGAACATGGTATTCCCTCTGCGCGAAGAGCTTTAAGAAAACCGTCTCTTGGCAAATCCTGAAACGCCTCCTTTTTATACCTGAGCGCAAACTGCCAGGCAGAGATCTTTGTAACATTCTTGGTCAGCTTAAATGGGACAATCCCGGGGATATCCTCTATCTTCGATTTAAGATAATGAGCATTCTCATTGCGTATATCGGTCTGCATTTCCAATCGTTTTAACTGGGCGAGTCCGATAGCTGCCTGATATTCCGATATTCTTAATTTGGTGGCATTAAGAACTGTTCCTCCTGTTACACCATTTGGCAGGGAAACAGAGCCGTAAGGATTTCCGCAGTTATGGTAAGAATAACATCTGTCAATGAATTTATCATCATCGCTTACGATTGCTCCACCTTCTCCCATAGGAATAGTTTTTGAAGCCTGGAAACTGAAACACCCTGCATTGCCGAACGTTCCCACTTTCCTGTGATTTATCTCAGCCAATGCTGCAAGACAACAATTCTCAACAACTATAAGATCATGTTTTGCAGCAATTTGCATAATGTTCTCCATATCGGCCGGCATTCCAAGTGTATGGGCAGGGAGTATCGCCCTGGTTCGCCTGGTGATTTTAGCTTCAATTTTGTCAGCATCAATCTGAAATGTCTCCGGATCAGTATCTACAAACACGGGCATTGCACCATTCTGAAGGATACATATTATTGTCGAGATGAATGTATACGGATGTATAATCACTTCATCTCCCGCTCCAATATCAAACTGGTTAAGTGATGCAATAAGTGCATTTGTCCCGTTAACGACAGCCAGACAACGTTTGGTGCCAATCGTTTCTGCCCATTTATTTTCGAATTCGGTAACCACTCCTGCGCGGGTCCATGCACCGCTGCGAAGAACCTTTAAAACAAGATCCTCATCAGATGCTGAATCCCAGACAGGCCAGGCAGGCCATCCTTTCGTCCTTACAGGCTGTCCCCCCTGCAATGCAAGGGTATGCGCATTTCTAATGTCAGGAGAATAGAGTGCAGGTGTAACCCCTAATGAGACAACTGCACCGAGTCCTTTTAACGAATTTTGCTTTAAAAATTCACGTCTTGAATAGTTTTTTCCCATAATTTCATTTTAATGAAATGATAATAAGATGAGAAAACCGGCTATTATTCTTAGCTATGTTATTTGGGTACAATACCTGTTTTTTGCCCTATTGTAAACCTGCCGCTCCAGAGGTGATCACTTGACCGCTTATCATTCCATTCAGGAGTTGGAGCAAAAAAACTCTTGTCGGTAGGGAAGAGGTGTTTTTTGACTTCATCCTCGTTTAATTCTATCCCTAAACCGGGTGCAGTTTCAGGTACATTTGCAAACCCTTTTTCAGCTAACTTCCTGCCATCGGTGGTTTTAACCAGGTTAGCCCACCAGACGTTATCCACTGCCTGTGTTGTCATTTCCAGTGCGAGGAAGTTTTGTGTGGCAGCTGCACAGTGCACACTTGCCATAAATCCTACCGGGGTGCTTGAACAATGCATGGCCATAGCAACTGCTTTTTCTTCGGCATAATCACCAATTTTCTTGGTTTCTAAGATTCCACCCGCTGTATGAAGATCCGGGTGTATCAGATCAACAGTATGTCTGTCACAGATCTTAATGAATTCTTCCTTCAGATAAATATCTTCTCCTGTAATAGTAGGCGTTTCAACAGAGTCAGTCAATACCTTGCATTGATCGGTCATTTCCCAGGAAAGCATATCTTCAAACCATGCTAATCTATAGGGATCCAGAGCCCGACCCACCCTGATGCAATTGTTTAAATCATAATTACCGAATCCATCAGCTGAAAGAGGAACTTCATAACCCACAACACTGCGCACAAATTCCACGTATTTTGCCATTTCAGCAAGACCTTTATCGGTAAACTGAATCTGTGTAAACGGTTGTTTCGTTTTATTATAGGATGTTATGTCAGTGTATTTTGGGGCTGACCAGAACTTCGAGTTTACCGTTATCCCTGGTATATGGCTTATGTTTTCGATGCTGGGATAGAATTTAAGCCATGTATATCCCTGAACTTCAAGGCGTTGTTTTACGTCTGCCCTGAACTTTGCCTCATCTATACTGGCCCAGTTATGTACAGGTATATAGGAATACAATCTGACTTTGTCCCTGTATCTTCCTCCAAGCATCATCCATACGGGTACTCCAAATGCTTTTCCTGCCAGATCCCAGAGAGCCATTTCCACTGCACTTACACCACCTCCCTGACGTCCGTGATTTCCAAATTGCTTAATTATCTTGAAGAGCATTTCTACATTGCATGGATTTTCTCCCAGGATACGGCTTTTCAGCATAAGTGCATATCTTTCGTCAGCTGCATCTCTTACCTCTCCCAATCCATATATCCCCTGATTTGTATCGATCCTGATCAGCGGATTACGGGAACCATCTACATCAAGTTGCAATACGCAGTAGCGCATATCCGTAATTTTCAGGTCAGACGGGCTTGAAGCACGCTGAACCTTTGAGGTGGTCTGGGCTATTGTATCTTCAAGCGACATATGCATCATGCCGCCTAAAGCGATGCCTCCGAGGGCTGCCTTTTTAAGAAAGTCACGACGGTTTTTGCCGGTTGATGGGTTTTCAATCTCAGCTCTGATAGCTTCTGATTTGGCTGCTGCCTGTTTACTATTTTTTTCAGCGATCTCTTTTATGATACTTTTCATAGTGCGAGGTTTTTATTTAATGAATATTTGACTGCAGAATTCCGTCTTCATTACCAGTTTCTCTCTTTCATATAATCATCCAGTTCCTTTTTGGTCATCGGTAATTTGCCCGGGTAGTTGTTCAACCAGTTCAGAAAATCCTTTTTTATCTCTTCTGTCCATTCGCTGTCAATCTGTCCGGCAAGATATTTCTTCTCTCTGAGACGCTGATGTCCGAATTCATCCCTTAAAGCTGTAACTTCAGCAGTAATAACAAGGTCTTCAACCAGATAAGCCGGAATAAAAATAACTCCGTATTTCTTGGCGAGTACAACATCTCCGGGGAGAACGATTGCCCGTCCAATGCGGATAGGAGCATTAATTGAAGTGAGCATCATCTGGTAAATGTATGAAGGATCGGAACCCTTAATCCAGCCATTGAATCCTTCAATCTCGGCTAACCCCTCCTCGTCCCTTACACCTCCATAGAATATCACACCTCTCTGTCCCCTTGTGTAAATTGAATTACCGAGGTTGTCCCCGATCAATGTGCCATCAGCTATCTTACCATATCCGTCAGCGACATAAACATCACCTGGTACGAGAGCATCTATAGGCCATGAATTTGTTCCTCCCTTTTGTGAGCGATTTTCTTTTATCCCCTGTTCTTTGACGTACTTTTCAAGATCGGGTCTGAGCGGCATGTACTGAGCAGTAACAACACGTCCGGTCATTGCTTCTTCCGGATGTATTATCATCCAGTCACCTTCATACTGATTATGGAATCCTTTATTTCGCAATACTCCCCATGCCTCCTCTATGGATATGTTTTTCAATCTGTCAAGAATGGCATCTGATACCTTTGGCCTGCCATCAGGAAAACGTTCACCTTTCCATTCCGGAGTCAGAGCTTTAATGTATTCAGGCGATGATCCTACATTCTGGCCATAGTTTAACAAACATGCCATAACAAAAGTTGCAAACAGGATTAATTTTTTATTCATGATTTTTTTTTTAAGGTTGTTGTAAATATATACGATTCAGCTGATTTACCTGTTAATTGGTTGTTAAAAATTGAGAAACTTAAGATCCTTCACAAACCTGTTTGTCCTGATATCCGCATCAGCTGCGCTGTTGAGGATTTTTCCACCGACACTGCATTTATCAAATATGATTTCTTCAACCATATTGTCAGGTGAATAACCATTGATAATAAAAGGTTTGGTTTTATTCTCCCATTGAATATTCTTCAGGTACACCCCTTTTATATGTCCCGGAGGATCTGTTCCGTACAAGGTACCATCTGTAACTATGAATTCGAGATTCTTGAATTCAACCTGGTTTTCCACTCTTATATCCTCAAAGAATATATTACGGACCTCCGCCGGGCCGTCACAAACTATGCTGAAAGCCGAGTGGCCCTGAGTTCTTCCTTCCCCCCGGGCATACAGGATATCACAGTTTTTAACGAAAATATTCTCTACAGGACCCCCGTTAAGTTCAAAACCGATAGTTATTCCATCACTGCATGCCCAACCGACCATAACACAGTTCGAGACATAAATGGAGTCAACCTTTAGTTTCATATCACCCGATTTGATGGCAACGCAATCATCACGGCAGCGCATGAAACAATCATCGATAGTGAAATTTGTACATGACACCGGATTAATCCCATCCACTGAATAGATGGCTTCGTAGCTGAACACTTTTACATTCCGGTAGCTGGAGTTATGGCAGTCTGTTAATGTGTTTGTCCATCCTTTTGTATTCCGTATAAAGATCCCGCTGACATTGAAGTCTGAACAGCCTGTTGCCTCAATCTTTCCATTGAGAATCCCGGGTCCTTTTATTGTGACATTCTCAAGGTTCATGCCAAAGATATCTGCATTTACGACAGCTCCTCCCGCTATGTACATAGTCATATTGCTGACCAGATTAATTCGCCCGGGATTATGTACACCAGCACCATAGTAAATTACTCCGGGGTCGCCCTTCTTTGCCGGATTGACTTCCATGGGATTGGCAAAGATGGCAAGATGGGGCAGATTGTTTATTTCAATGTATAGTTTCCGGGGGCCATCAATTGTGAAGGTGATCTCAGGTCCGCTTACCGTAGCCTTCAGATTAAGGCTCTTTGGACGGATAATAAATGTATCAATATTTGCGGTCGCCTTTATCACGATGGTTACCATTCCTGAACAGGAGAAGTCAGCTACATTAAGGTCCTCCATTTCCCTGCTGCCATAGAGGTTATATCCGAATGTTTCGAGTTCGCTTCCGATTCGTTCCACCCACACTGGGGTATTATTTGCCATTACTGTAAAATCAGGGCTTATCCTCAGTCCGGGAGGAGCAGGATATACTTTTACCTGAGCCGTTGCCTCTGAGAACACAATAAGTTGTAAAAGACCTGTTAACAGGTAATCAAAAAAAGAGTATTTCATAAGATTCTTTATTTATCTGCCGGCGTAAAAGTAACTGTTTGTCCCCCTTTCAACCCCGGATTGATGAACTCCAGCCTGACACGTGTAACCCCATCAGGCCAGTAACGTTTTAAAGTTCTGTCAGTAACTTCAATGAACTCAATTTTCGGTTTTACTGTTTTGTGACTGTAGCTCATCTCAAGAGTAAATCCCTTACCTGCAAATCTGAGAAGACCAGGTTTAACCTCCGATACCTTGCAATATGTGATGATATTTGAACTTGTTGTTGATTTATTCAGTCCGCTCAGTTCAAACTTATCGGTTATGGCAAAACTCCTGCCTCTGACCAGGGTATATGTCCTCATCCAGCTTTTAACCATCGCTTCTGCTGTATATGCTCCGGCAATATCAGTCGAGAAAGTCACATTTTTTGAATTTGCACTGAAAGTGGAATTTATGGCCTTAAAATTCTTCCCCTCCTTCTGATCGGTTCCGTTGATTACAGGAAGGTTATGAAACCCTGATTGCATAGTCCATATTTCATAACGCCTGGGGCTGAAGGTTTTTGCATTATACTCCTCCCGGCCCAAATCAATAATGCATGGATTGCCATCATAATACATGACACATGATCCAACATCATTATGGTTATGACTCTCATCATTAAATCCTCCTTTTGCACCAAAAAAGAATCCCATGAAACTGCCTTCCTTATCACGGGCTCCGCCAACCTCGGTATCAGGCAGCCAGAAATCAGCTACAAGAGCCTCTGCTGATTGGGCATTTTTTATTTCGTCCAGAAGGGTAAGGTTTTTAATCTGGTCACAGATCTTTCCGTCCATGCAATGATCGCCGAATTTGCCCAGTTTTCCAAGGTATGCACCAAACTGCTGCATTACAGGATCATTTATTGCCTTACCATATCTGTAAACTGCAGATGCATCACCCATGGTAGTGGCATCAGCATCAGCAAAATTTATGAAGTATGGGGCATGAATATTTACCTTGTAAAAGTACTTGCCGATATTCCGGATCAGCTGATCATTGAAGACATCAAAACCTCCACCGGTAGCATCTTTCAGGACTTCCAGGCTTTCATAGAGAAGAGCACCTGCTGCACCCCAGTAGGAGGGTCCCTCATCACAACCGCCATCGTCAGAATACCCATTGAGGAATTTGTCGAGCGAATTAATAATTTTCTCCACCTCCGCCACCTTTTTTAAAGGATCTGTTTCAATCAGGAGGAAACAATTCAGCATGTTATAGTTAATCCAGGGATTCCAGTTATTCGGACGGCCTCCGCTAAAACCCATATACCAGAAGTCATCCCTTGTAAAATAGGGGATAAGCGCTTTATTCATTATTTCCTGCTTAAGCCTCTCAGATATCAACGGATGTGCCTTATCGAACTCCTCATGAAAAAGATACCATGTCCATGAAAGGTCACTGGCAATTTCCCCGACCCCGAGATCAACAAAAGGTTCATTTATGTCAGGGAGACCTGCGCCGGCTTTCTGAGGTCCAAGGTGTGCCGACCATCCCCACCAGGTCTGTTCACTAAAGTACCAGACGGCATTTATTATCTGATCCATGAACCGCCCTTTTCCCTCAACCAGTTCTCCCATTACAAGGGAATTCAGTGCATCACTGCAGGCTGCATATACTTCCTGCCTCCTGTCACCCGATCGGATAAATTCCAGATAGTCAGTTGCTTTTACAACCGGCCAGTCATATTTAAGATAACCTTCTGCCTTTGTTAAATATTCCTGTCTTATTCCGCCCGGCAGGTTCTGCCAGAAAACCCTGTTTTTATAATCCGGAATCTTAATCCAGGAGTTGTCCTTTACGAGGATGCTGGCCAGGTCAATTGATTTTGCCTCACCAGCCAGTATGTTTCGTTCTTTTGGTTTCACTTCAGCTGACAGTACGTTGGGTGTTAAGAAGAGGATTGTCGCGAAAAAGAATGATGTCATCTTTTGGATTAACCAGGATTTTTTTTTCATAAAGTGAGGATTTTTGGAATTGTAAATAGCTGTTTTTTATCCTTGGAGCATTCTTTTATTATATATTTGATCTTATATGGTTTTAAAAATCAAATTTAATTTAATTCCGGCATATGCTGCAATGAAACTAATCGGATTATTCGTTTTTGGGTTCTTAATTCTGAACACTATCAGTGGTCAGCAGAGAAAAATATACATTGCCCCTGATGATCATACCGATTATATGTGGTCGGCCGATGAGGAAAGCTACAGAGATGCCTTCCTGGAAACTCTTGACTATTATATCAGGTTAAATGATTCAACATCACATGAATTATACCCTTACCAGAGCAAATGGAACTGCGATGGTTCATACTGGGTATATGAATACCGGCAAAACAGAAGCCCTCAGCAGTTTGCAAAACTAATAGAGCAGATCAGGTCCGGCAAAATCACAGTGCCTCTTAATACTCTTCCTTCATTACATGGTATTGCACCGCTGGAGGCAACGTTAAGAGACATGTATTTTGCAGGATCGCTTGAGCGCAGATACGGGCTTGATCTCAATCTGGTCATTAATATGGAAGATCAGGTGCTGCCTTTAGGCTTATCTTCCCTGTGGGCAGGCTCCGGTGCCAAATATTCATGGCGCGGAGTATGTGATTGTGCAACAAAGGTAACCGGTCTATATTCCAGGCCACATGAAATTTACTGGTACAGGGGGCTTGATGATCAGCAGATCCTGATGAAATGGTACTCGCTGGTGGGAGATAATCAACAGCTTGGAGGTTATGCTGAAGCGCGGGATCCGCAAAAATCGATACTTCTTTGTAAAAACCTTATGAACAGCACAAAATACCCCTATCACATTGCCGGAGCTTTTGGGAAAGGGTGGGATGATTTAAAAACAGCATCGGCAGAGTTTATGGCAGTCGCTAAATCAAATTCAGATTCGGAATACCAGGTGATCGTATCCAATGAAACAGATTTCTTTGTGGATTTTGAGGAGTCATATGGATCGATCCTTCCTTCTGAATCTGTTTCTTATGGCAGCTCAGAATGGGGAAACAGCCTCGCATCCCTTGCAGAGGTGTCAGCAGGAGTAAAACGTTCAGTGGAAAAGCTGAGGGCTGCAGAAGCCATCTATTCGCTAATTGCCCTGAAAGATAAGAGTTTCGGAACAGGATTGAACGAAATAAGGGAAAAGGCCTGGATTTCGTGTGGTCTCTACTTTGATCATGACTGGACTGCTGACGGGTCTGTAATCACAAGAAAACAAAGGGCTGACTGGGCGAGAAAAATAGCCGGCCAGTTAAGCAGATATGTTGATACCCTGTACGATATGTCCGCAGCCAGACTGGGAGATTTAATTATAACTCCCAAAAAGTCAAAGGAAGCTTTCTTTGCCTTTAATCCATTAGGCTGGAAAAGGACAGATTACTGCGACTATCCTTATAGCGGATCTGAGGCAATTAAAGTTGTTGACCGGACTTCCGGCAACGAAGTGCCTTTTCAGTTTATTCGCAGGGAAAATCTAAAATACTTGCGGATAGTGGCTGAAGACATTCCTTCCCTCGGGTATAAAGTATATGAGATAAAAGTGAATTCTGATCCGGGAACATTTAACCGGACCGTAATGGTTTCTGACAGCATAATTGAAAATTCCCATTACAGGATCACCTTTTCACGGCAGGGAGTTATTACAAGCCTGGTTGACAAGAATGATAATAACCACGAATACATTAAACCTGTCAGTAATTTGTTTGCCAATGATCTGGGTTCATTGGGAGGATTATCAGGATCTCCTCTCAGAATTGAAAATGCCGGGGCAGTTTCAGCGACACTTGTCGCCGAGTCATACAAACCAGTTAAACATATTTCAAAAATTACCCTTTTCGGATTCAATGACCGTATAGAACTTGAGAATTATATCAGGCAGAATATCGGATCCGAACCGCTTACCTATACCTTTTCCCTGAACCTTCACAAACCGGAGATCTGGCATGAGGAGGCTGGAGCTATCCTTAAGGCCAGACAGAAATCAGACGGGGGGCATTATGCGGACAGTATCTGCAGGTTAGACTGGATTGCCATGAACCACTTTGCAGATATATCGGACGGGAATAAGGGAATGATCATTTCCAACCGTGATGCATTCTTTATGAAAACGGGGAACAGTACCATTAATTGGATGGATCCTGAGACACCACAGATCAAAGTACTGGCAGGGGGCCAGGTAGATGCACCCGGCCTGGGAATTATAAATCAGGACGGAGATTCCGGTTTCATAAACTTTTTTGCGCTCAGGCCTGATAAAGATGGCTTTGATGCCGCATCAGCAATGAAATTTTCTTTGGAACACCAGAATCCGCTGGTCGCAGGCAGGATCAGTGGCAGATCAGGATACAATGATGAGTGCTTTTCCTTGTTTGAGATATCAAATCCTCGTGTTTTGGTCTGGTCATTAAAACCGGCGGAAGAGGGGATCGATGAAGGTATTATAATGCGTGTCTGGAATCTGGGCAACAGTGATGAGGACTTTGTAATTTCTTCATCATCACCCATAATCAAATGCAAATCAGTTACACATATAGAGACGGATATTGCGGAGATAAAACCGGAAGATGGTGTCCTGAAACTGAAAATAGGGCATAACCGGATACAGACTTACAGGATCTTACTGCAATAAATTGTACTTTAAACACAGGGGAAACAAAGTTTAAGTTTGCTCACCCTTATTAAAAGTCGATCATAGCTTTCATGACTCCATCCCCGTAGGCTGCAACGAGGTCAAATGCCTCTTTTGTCTTTTCGAACGGAAACCTGTGTGTTACCATGTTGGATATATTTATTTTTCCGTTCTCCATCATTTCAAGAGCCTCCTCCACACAGTCAACCTGACGGCGTATGAACTGCAGGGAGATCTCTTTCCGCCGTGTCAGCTCAACACTCATCTCCCAGCGATCGAATTCAGGTATTCCGACAACTACCAGTCGTCCTCCCGGTTTAAGAACATCGATAGCCTGGTCAAGCGCTTCCTGCTGGCCGCAGCATTCAAATACCACATCCAGTCCGAAAGGATGATGCCTTTTTATCATTGAAGTAAAATCTTCTTCAAGCGGATTGAAAAGTGATGATGCCCCTTCCTTTAAAGCGACAGCCAGTCTGGGCTGAATTTTATCGGTCACTGTAAATGATCCTGCTCCTTCTGCTTTGGCTGCCAGCATCACGCTCATCCCTATCGGGCCATAACCTAATATGCCGACATCCGCACCTTTCACTCCCCCCGATTTCTTAACTGCATATATGCCGATGGCGAGTGGTTCAGAGATAGAACCATGATCAGGGCTTAACCCTTTTCCAAGAGGAAAGCAACTATCCTCCGGCATCACAATGTACTCCGTCAGGCACCCTTCAGCCTGTCCCGGACACCCAAGGAACCTCAGTTTCCTGCAGGTATGGTGTCTTCCCGAAAGACACTGATCACATTCCCAGCATGGCATGGCAGGCTCGATTGCAATAGCATCGCCTGGTTTTACCCTCTTTACATCCTTTCCGGTCCCGACAACTACGCCAGCTCCTTCATGGCCCACTGCAAAAGGATATTCCACCACCTGGGAACCGATCTGTCCCTGCGTATAGTAATGGATATCCGATCCGCAGATCCCGACAACGGACATTTTTATCCTGACATCATTCGGTTTTATCAGCATAGGTTCAGCAATCTCCTTCATCTCCATCTGCCTGATCCCTGTGAGCATCATTGCTTTCATAATATTTCTAATTTATCAGAATTATAAAAGTAATGAAACAATTGTAATTCACTAAACACATACAAAAAATCCTGCTACAGTTCAAGGATAAAATTTATTAAATTCACCCAATATTAAATTCAGTCAAAAAGTATAATAATTGAATCTGCAGCAAGAAGTCTTTTGCCACAAAGGCACCAAGGCGCAAAGTTACACCAAGAATATGTCATTATTGATTTACTCTTTGTGAAACTTGGTGTCTTTGTGGCTTGGTGGCAACAGGATGATTAAACTTATTGGAGCAGACACAATAAATCAACTATCATGAGGATATTAAGAGAAAAAACTGCGGCTGTAGTGGTTGATATACAGGAGAGGCTTTTACCGCATATTCATGAAGGTGACATGATACTCAGGAACTGTCTGAAGCTCATTGAAGGTTTGAAGATCCTGTCTGTGCCTGTAATAGTTACACAACAATATACAAAAGGTCTTGGACCGACTGTTCCCTCAGTAATACAGCTGTTTCCTGAATTCAGATATATTGAAAAGATCTCCTTCAGCTGCTATGAAGAGCCGGCTTTTAAAAAGGAGATAGATTTACTGGGCAAAACGGATATAATAATCTGTGGGATTGAATCGCATGTATGCGTCCTTCAAACCTGCCTCGATCTTCTCGCAGGCGGCAGAAGACCTGTAGTTGTAGAAGATTGTGTCTCTTCACGAAAACCAAATGACAAGCATATAGCAATTGAACGGATGCGGCAGGAGGGAGCCACGATAACAACCATGGAGAGCCTGCTTTTTGAACTTGCGCGTGTTGCTGGTAATGAGATATTTAAAAGTATTTCAGGAATTGTAAAATGATAATTATATGAGAAAAATATATGGAATAGGCGAGACTGTTCTTGATATTATTTTCAAGGATGGGCAGCCCCAGGCAGCAAAGGCAGGCGGTTCTGTTCTGAACAGTATGGTATCAATGGGACGAATGGGATTGCCGGTATCTTTCATAAGTGAATATGGAGCTGATGATGTCGGAAAACTGATTGATGATTTTCTCCGGAAAAACGGAGTTGACACTTCTTCTGTGCATCGTTATCAAAAGGGAAGTACTGCGCTTGCACTTGCATTTCTGGATGAGAAGAACGATGCACATTACACTTTTTACAAGGATTATCCCGGGAAACGGCTCGATATTGACTTCCCTGCCATCAGACCGGATGATATTGTACAATGCGGATCCTTCTATGCAATATGGCCAGAGATCCGGGAGAAGTTCAAAATGTTTGTGCGTGGAGCTAATGAGAAAGGGGCACTGGTTCTTTATGATCCGAATTTCCGGAAGAGCCATCTTTCAGAACTTGGTCAGCTTAAACCACTTATAATTGAGAATATGAAGTTTGCCAGTCTGGTAAGGGGATCAGATGAGGATTTCAGAAATATTTTTGGTGTAAACAGTCCGGATGAGGCGTGGGATGAGGTGAGAAATTATAGTAAATGTCTCGTTTATACAGCAAATACAGAGGGCGTTTTTGTAAGGACTCCGTCTTTCTCAGGAAAATTTCCTGTAAGGAGCATTGTTCCGGTAAGTACGATTGGAGCCGGGGATAATTTCAATGCCGGGATACTCACATCAATATATCGTAAAGCCATAAAAATGGAACAACTTGAAAAACTATCCCGGGATGAATGGTCTGACGTGATTGAAACAGCTGTTGCATTTGCAACGCATGTCTGTCTGAGCTATGAAAACTATATCTCTACGGAATTCGCAAGAGAACTGAAGAATACATAATGTTTGTCGCTGGCGCGAGTTTGTAACTCGTGCCAAAAAAAAAGCACGGATTACAAATCCGCGCCAGCGGACTTTAAGTCTGTCTCGCGCTATCGCTCAGATTGGTTTTGCGTTTGCAAGCAGGTATTTCTCTGCCTCAAGCGACCATATGTAATCGTTTTCTGCAACGATTTTGTGGAGCCCTGCATAGAATTTGTCTTTTGCCCCCAATTCTCCAAGCTTGTAAAGGGATACAAGCGGCATAGATATGTTTGTATAAATAAGCTTTTTACCGCCTGGAATTCCGGGCAGGTTCAGTGTGGTCTCAACAACAGCATCCAGGCCTCCCACATGAGTGATCATCACAGCAGGATTGATCTTCCCCTCGCTCATGAGCTGCAGGGATTCCCTCATATCATCAGTATTCCCGCCTGAAGTTCCGACAATATGAGTGAATGAATAATGAACGTTGTAGAAATTGAATTCAGCTTTGAATTCCGGATTGGTGGGACCAGCAAAGAAATTGAGGCACCCGTCAAAGCCAAGTATTGCATCACCCTGTTCAATAACTGATTTGACAGGAGCAAAAATAAAAACGTCATCAAATCCTGTTCCACCGGTTAATTCCCGAAGATGTCTGACAGGATCGTCCACCTTGCCTGTATTCACATACATCAATCTGATACCCTCTGTTGCTGCATGTTCTGGTGTAAAAAGGCATGATGCCCTTGCCAGCCGGTTATCATCTATATCTGTGACGACGATCACAGAGGGTTTCCTCTTCTGATGAAGTGCATAATCAATAGCTCCAAGCCCCATGGGCCCGACACCGGCCAGAATAGCCATCTTTCCGCCTTCTCTTATCCCCATTTCGTGGATGTAGGTTCCTGGCGGAATATGATAACTGGCATGAAATGCACCGATAATGCATGACATGGGTTCTGAGAGGGATGCAGGGAAGAATGCCTCTCCGTCATAGGCAAGAAGGCAATCAGCCTCCATTACCAGAGATGGAATAATAACATGTGTCGCGTCACCGCCTATATAACGGAAAGAATAGCCCGGAGCATTGAGGGAACCGGTCTGGTTCATCGCTGGCTGAATAGAAAACTTCTGCCCGGCTTTGAATTTATGTTGCCATTTCTTCCCAACTTCCAGGATTACTCCGGCAAATTCATGGCCAATAATTGTGGGATTTATATGAATATCGTCTGGAACGCGCTTGTGATCAGCACCCTGCAGGGCGGCTTTGTGAGAGGACATACATATACTGTCGGAAATAACATGTGCAAGGATCTCATCATCCTTCAGTTCCGGGAGCTCAAATTCATCAAGCCTCAGATCCTTCTTCCCGTAAATTCTAACTGCTTTTGTTTTCATTTTATTTATATATTTATTTAACACGGAGTATCACAGAGTTTTCACGGGTTTCACTGAGTAATTTCACTCAGTCCCTCAGTCTCTATGTCTCTCAGTCTCTCACTTCGCACTCTCTCCGCCCTAGCGCTCAAAACTACCCCAGCATCACCTGTCCCCCGGTAACGGGTACTGCCTGTCCTGTTTCATACTCCTGGTCTATAATATATAAAAGTGCCTTCATAACATCTTCCAGTCTGCAGCCCCTTTTCATAGGTACCTGGTCTTCATAGAATTTCCTTACATCCTCAATTGTCTTTGCGCCCGGGACCTTTCCGGTTTTAAGGTACTGGACAAATAATCCGTTATGGGGATCAGACCACAGGGGGCCTTCATAGAAATTACCCGGACAGATCGAATTTACCTTAATCCTGTAAGGAGCAAGCTCCATGGCAAAGGACTGGGTGAGGCCAATACCTCCGAATTTGGCGCCGGCATATGCAAAGTTCCTGTTGCTTCCGCGGAGTCCGGATTTAGAATTTATCTGGATTATATCCGTAAAATAATCCGGATTTTCCTGATTCTGAAGCTTCATGACTTCCGATGCATATTTTACACAGTGAAAATATCCATTGTAGTTGACATCTGTTGTCCTGGCAAATGTATCAGGATCCATCTCATCAAGCCCGCCTGCCTTTAAAATACCAGCATTACTGACAATAATATCAAGACCTCCGAACTCTCTTACAGTAGAGATCAACAGTTCTTTAACCGAAGCAGGATCTGATACATCTGTTTTGACAAATATTGCTTTATTTGACCCTTTTGCCGAGTTCATGACGTGGATGCAAAGGAACTTCCGGTTTCCTCATTCAGATCGGCAATCACCACATTGAGGTTTAAACCATAAGAGCCTCGGCTATCCCGGCGCCAAATCCCTGGGCTCCTCCTGTTACAATAGCGATTTTGTTGCTGAGTTTGTTTCCTGACCTGCCAGTCTGCGATACCTTTCTCCTGTAGTTCTCAACTTCCCACTGATCGATGAATGCTACCTGTTCCGGTGACAGAAATTTGATGCCGCCACATTGGGAAGCATAGTAACTGATCCTGATCAGGTCTTCGTATACATCAAGACATGCTTCTGCCGAAGCAAAGCTTTCAGCAACTGCGAAAATTCCCATATCTTTGATTACAAGCACCTTTGGCTTGTACCCATATTCACTGATGAAATGTGGCAGCTGGTACCTGAAAGAGTCAAGGATTTTTTCTGCTGTGGAAGAATGATCAATATACAAATACCTGGTCTTGCAATAGACTATAATGTCGGGTGTAAGAGGCAGTGAGATCTTATGAAACTCATTCTGATTCTGATAAAATCTAGCGATTAGGGAGTTATTCCTGAACCTTATTACCCCGGGCTGATCTACGGATAGCAGCATCCTGAGCGCAGGCAGTACTTTGTGAAGCAGCGGATTGTAGGGGATAGGCGTTATGTCCGAAACAGGAGAGATCTCTTCCCCTATTTTTCTGAATTATTTCACTGTAAATTTGCTTTATCTCCTCAGTTGAATCTGCACCAACGAAGACTCCGTGATTTTCAAGGAAAATAATTTTCGGATCGTGGAGAAACTTCTGCCGGTAACTCATTATTTCAGCTTCCAGTTTTTTGAAAAGAATATAACCGGGATCAGTATACGGCACAAAAAGGACAGTGTCGCTGAATAGCTTCTGGATCAGGTTCCTTGCATTCCTGCTGCAAAGAATGCCATTGATCAGGGTGGGATGGAGGTGCACAATAAATTTATACCTGATGATCTCATGAAGGGATGTTTCTACGGAAGGACGTTTGTTACTTGCCGGATCAAGAATGCTTAGCAGCATGTCGGCCTTTACCTCCTCTTCCCTGGTTGAGGGATCATCCGAATAAGTATTTGAAGATATAACATGAAGTTTTTCCCGGTTCAGGGCTACAAGGCCTTCTTCCGTCATTTCAGCCAGTGACTGACCGCTTGCTTTTATCCATATGGTTTCATCATCCTTGAATGAAGTGTTTCCACCTCCGGCTATCACATAATCCTTATTGCTTCCGTAGTACCTTGAAATCTCAATCAGATCCTTTAATTTCCCGCTTCATGTCATTACTGATTTAAAAAGTATTCAATCACCAATTGTCCAAGATTTACCAGTTCTCTCATCTGTTTTATACTGTGTGTGCCATCGGGTAATACATATCCTTGTCTTCCGTCCGCCCTCAGATACTGATGAGCGGCAATAATACAGGCCCCTTCCCATCCAATCTTTTTCAACGTTTCGTCCAGTGGTACAGAACCCCTGGTTGTCACAGTCAGGGGTATCATCTCCGGAGTATTATGTTCAGTGCCAAAGGTGACTATAAATCCTTTCTTATGAAAAAATTCAACAAAATTCTTAAGAATAGCGAAATCGTTTCGTCCCGGGATAAGTTCAATACATTCTATTCCGAGATCCTTGAGCGAAAGGAAAAGTTTTTCCGGATCAGATTCGAATTCAGTGAATTTCCCGGATGGATCATCAAGCAACACAGGATAGCAGGGTATACCTCCGGCCTTTACTATGATCCTGATGATCTTTCTGAGTTCCAGGAACGACCTGTCATCCTCCTTCACAAAGGCGGCTCCTCCGCTTTTCAGAAGATTTGACCGGATCTCATTTTCAAGAGCAGCCGGATTGGATAAACCGGTTTTTGATTTTTTTCCGCCATAAAGGGTTTCAATGAAATGAAGCTGCTCTTCCGGAGTTGGGAACTCCTTCATTGCCAGAGTCCTTATAGCCTTTGCTATATGCCGTTCCCTCACAAGATCATGTGCAAATTCTTTCTTTATCTTTTCGTAAGAAAACTTCAGCGAGGGGTCAATACGGTTCAATCAGCAGGTTAAGTTTTCGATATCATCGCTTTTATCTGTATCTGGCTCTCCCTGATCACACTTTTCAGCTGCTTCCTGAGCATAAATCCCGTATGAAACGGATAATCAAGACCTTTCCCGCTGAAATAGATCCTTCCGGGATTATTAGGATCATTGATTCTTATACCGTTCTTTTGTTCCTCTTTCAGTAATCCAATAAATTCAATATTGAACAGGGGAAAAATCTTGTTTTCAATGCATCCTTTATGAAATGAATCATAACCATCTGTTACATAGAAATCGTTAATGCCCAGTACTGTAACTTTCTCACTCACTGCCATCTTAAAAATCGAATCCAGATCTGAAAAAGCGCTGAAGGAATACGGAGTATGTATATGTGCATTTGCTTCACGATATTCAGGTAAAGAAATCCCATTCATCTCTTTTTGCAGTTTATCGAATGGAGGGATAGCCGGTAAGGAAATGCTTCATAAACGATTTTATTTTTTTGTCTCTAACTTAAGATTGGAGAGCAGACTGGTTATTTTTTCCATCTCCTCATTTGTGAGCTGAAAATCAACTGCTTTAATATTGTCAAGTACCTGGGTATCGTTTCTGGCGCCAGCCAATGTGCAGGTAATACCGGGTTGTTCCATTGTCCAGTTAAGAACGAGCTGGGAAAGTGTAACGTTAAGTTCATTTGCCAGCTCCCTGAGATTATCAGTAAGTTGAAGAATTCTTGAGAGGTTTGGCTCCTTATAGTATATAGTGTCGGGCCTGCTGTCTCCATGTCCGAAATTGTGTCCATGTTTTATTTTGCCGGTAAGGAGACCTCTCTGAAGCGGACTGTATGCGAGAATACCGATATTATTGCTTATGCAGTATGGTATAATTTCATTCTCAATGCCACGGTTTACCATGCTGTATGGAACCTGGTTGGAGGCTATTTTGTAGTGTTTTATTTGCATCTGTCATCAGGTCAACAGAATAGTTGCTTACCCCACCTGCCCTTATTTTTCCTTTTTTTTGAAGGATTTCAAGAGCTTCCATTGTCTCTGACACCGGGGTAGTCGAATCCGGCCAGTGAATCTGGTACAGGTCGATATAATCGGTACCAAGTCGTTTAAGACTTGCATCACAGTCACTTATCACTCTGTCTTTGGAAGAATAACTGTGTATATCAATAGGTTTTCCCTGAGTTGTCCTTGGATGAAAAGTAGAATTGTCCCTTTTTTTCATCCCATATCAATCCAAATTTAGTAAGAATCTGAACCTTGTCTCTTTTACCTTTAACCGCTTTTCCAACAAGCTCCTCACTCAGACCGAACCCATAAACTGCAGCAGTATCGATAGTTGTCATGCCATTATCTACTGCAGTCTCAACTGCCTTAATTGCATCATTTGAATCAGCTCCTCCCCAGAGCCAGCCTCCGATGGCCCATGCTCCAAATGCCAGTTCGGAGACTTTAATATCAGATTGTCCGAGAGTTTTGTGTTCCATGTCAATATATTTTATTTATTACCAATTTATTGCTTCATCCGGGACGGTTGCTAATGTATCCGCATATCCAGTCAGCTTCAGCGAGAACTTCAGCTTCGAATGAGGTAGTCAGTCCAAGACATCTGCATCCGGCTGATTTTCCGGCTTTTATTCCGCTGACAGCATCTTCAACAACAAGACAATGATGAGGGTTAAGTCCGATTCTTTCAGCTGCCATTATGTAAATATCCGGAAATGGTTTTTTGTTTTTGACATCCAGGCCGGTAACAATGGATTGAAATGTATCTGATGTCAATCCGATCTCCCTTAAATTAACCTCCATCTTCACCCTGTCGGCACTGGTAGCCAATGCCAGCCTGAAGCCTCTTTTCCTGCATTCGGAGATGAACTTATGCAGCTCCCGGAAGTGGAGTCAGATTGCCACGTACTATATTTTCATAAATTTCATAGGTCCTGGCTTTGACCTTTTCAATATCAACACTGACACCATGATTCTCAGCAACACCTCCGATATACCTGTTTTCTCCCATTCCCACGAATGGATGGAAATCCTCAGGTATTACTCTGATGCCCAGTTCTTCGAACATCATTATTGCAGCCTTGCAGATATAAGGTTCAGAATCAACAAGAACACCATCCATATCAAAGAGAACTCCTTTTATCATCTGAAAAATTTGTCAATTTGCAGAATTCTTTCCCTGGTGAGCGGACTTTTCTTGCCGGTCATTTCAACAATGAGAGTCATTTTAGCAGCATTTTCGAGTACTTCAATTTTATCAAATGCCTGCAGGAGACTGGCGCCGGTAGTAAGAATGCCATGATTTTCGAGAAGCAAGAATATCTGAATTCATTATATTATCAGCAGCAACAGAGGCAAGATCAGTGGTCCCCATAAGGGCATACGGGACAATAACAGGATCACCGAGAATTGCACGAGCTTCAGCAGTAAGACTTGTATTAATTTTGGATTTCATGGCAGTAAAAGCGGATGCACAGACAGGGTGGGCATGAACAATGGCTTTTATATCTTTCTTCCTTTTGTAAATGGAAAGATGCATCTCCGATTCTATTGATGGTTTAAGCTCCGGAGTCAGATTCTCTCCAAAAATATTCATGAGTCCGACCTCTTTCCATCGCATCCTGCCTTTATCAGTTGCAGATGGAGTAATTACAATGAGATCATCAGAAATGCGAAGGCTTATATTTCCTCCGGAAGTTGTCGTAAGCCCATGTTTGTAAAGGCGTCTCATGAAACGGGCCACCTCTTTTCGTTCAGCCTTATATTTGTCAGCCATATTCATAGAACAGATCAGCTGATAAGGTCTTTTACGCCATTGAGAATGTATTGAGGGCGGTATGGAAACTGGTCAATTGTATTGCGGTCAGAGATACCGCTTAATACCAGGAGTGTGTCAATTTCAGATTCAAGCCCGCAGATCACGTCTGTATCCATCCTGTCGCCTATCACAATTGCATCCTCTCTTTTCACACCGAGCCTCTTCAGTGCAATTCGCATCATGAGAGGATTTGGTTTTCCCACATAATAGGCATTCTTCCCTGTAGCAATTTCAATAGGCGCTATCAGGGCCTTCGTGGAAGGAGTAATGCCGTTTTCAACGGGACCGCTCACATCAGGATTTGTACCAATCAGCTTGGCTCCCCTGATCACAAGATTTACGGCCAGCTCTATCTTTTCAAAATTGTAACTGTGGGTGTCTCCCACAACAACATAGTCGGGATTGACATTATTGACAGTGTAAGCCGGCACTGTACATTGCATGGATAAGACCTGCATCACCTATAATATAAGCACTTCCGTTTGGTTTCTGATTTGCAAGGAAACTCGCCGTTGCCAGTGCGCTTGTGTAAAAATGATCTTCTCCCACGTTTATTCCAAGCCTGGTCAGTTTTTCATGCAGTTCCTTAGGGGTTCTTTCCGGTGAATTTGTAAGAAAAAGATATTTCTTCCCTGAATTTTCAAGCCATGCCAGAAATTCTGTCACTCCGGGGAGTAACATGTTTCCGTGGTAGATTACTCCATCCATGTCGATTATAAACCCTGTTTTTGATTTAATGTTTTCAATTGCGTTTTCCATATTTTAAAAATTTCACCGCAAAGATATCAAAAAGATGGGTTTATAGGGTTAATAAAATGTTACAACTAAAAAGACTATACCCCTTCCTTATTGAGGGCAATTGATTTGGCTGCAGAATAATCGGTACTGGCCGAATGCCCTTTAAGCGGCATTATCTTTTCATGAATTGCATCGAGTATCCAATCAGGCTGAGGGAAGAAAAACTCTTCCATTTCATACGCAGGCGTGATCCAGTTCCGTGATCCCACCACAACCGGCGGCGCATCAAGATAATCGAATGCAAGTTCCGTGATAGTCTGTGCCATCTCCTTGAGGAATGACCCCCGGGCTGAGGCATCACTCGCAAGGAGTATTCTTCCTGTCCTCCTGACAGAATCAATGACTGGTTCGTAATTGAATGGGACCAGTGACCTGGCATCTATGACCTCAGCTTCAATATCATACTTTTCCTTCAGGATATCAGCGACCTTGATGACCGGATATAATGTAGCTCCGATTGTGAGAATTGTAATGTCATCTCCTGCTCTTTTAATATCAGGTTCCCCGAGCGGGATCTCATAATATTCTTCAGGCACGCCGCCTGTGTGGAACATTTCCCCGATATCATATATCCTCTGGCTTTCAAAGAAAATAACAGGATCAGTACCCTGCAATGCCGAATTCATCAATCCTTTCGCATCATAGGGAGTAGCAGGGAATACAACCTTCAATCCGGGAATATGTGCTGTAAGAGATGACCAGTCCTGCGAATGCTGAGCACCATATTTGGACCCGACTGAAACCCTTATGACAACCGGCATCCTGATAATATTGCCACTCATTGCCTGCCACTTGGGCAGCTGGTTAAACACTTCATCGCCACACCGCCCCAGGAAATCACAATACATGATTTCTGCAATTACCCTTCCCCCGCACATTCCATAACCAATTGCAGTACCAACAATTGCTCCTTCTGAAATAGGCGAGTTAAACAGCCTGTGATATGGCAGGGCCTCTGTCAGTCCGCGGTATACGGCAAATGCGCCCCCCCAGTCGCGGTTCTCCTCTCCCCAGGCTGCAAGAGACGGATCTTTGTAGAATCTGTCAATCACGGCTTCGAAGATACCATCACGGAACTGATATAGTTTGGCTTTGGAGACAGGTTTACCCTCCCTGTCCTTATAAAATCTCTCCTTGTTCTTAATAGACCTGACCCTCGGATTTTCTTCAATCGGCATTAAGACCTGTGGTGTCCTTTCTTCCATTTTATCAACAGATCCGTTTGAGAACATCATTTTTCCGATGCAATCCGGATCCATTTCCATATTAATCCTTGGGGATAATTCATCATCAATGCTTAGCTTCAGTATCTGAGTAAGCAACTCTTTAGTTTCTGCTATGGTTCCGTCCAGCTGGTCCTGTGTAGTGATACCCGCACCCACAAGTGATCTTCCATAGGAAAGTATTGAATCTTCTTTCATCCATGCATCTATCTCTTCTTTTGACCTGTAGGATGAAGCGTCTGATGGTGAATGGCCGCTGATCCTGTATGTAAGCGTGTCGAGCAGCACCGGACCTCTTTTTTCTGTCAGGATCTGTTTTTTTCGTTTGAATGCATCTATCACTGCGAGTGGATTATAACCGTCGATCCTCTCTGCATGCATCCCCTCCGGATTAACACCGGCCCCTACTCTTGCCAGGATATCATATCCCATTGTCTCACCCATCGTCTGGCCACCCATTCCGTACAGATTGTTCATGAAATTGAAAATCAAAGGCAATCCTCCTCTGTATTCACCGCTCCAGAGAGTCCTGTACTGGTCCATTGTTGCAAAACAGATACCTTCCCAAACCGGTCCACAGCCCATTGATGCATCACCAATATTACAAACCACTATTCCCGGTTTCCTGTTAATTTTTTTGTACAGGGCGGCACCTACTGAAATGTCACCTGACCCTCCAACGATGGCGTTGTTAGGATAAATTCCAAAAGGTGTGAAAAAGGCATGCATTGATCCTCCGAGCCCTTTATTAAATCCGTTCTCCCTGGCAAATATTTCAGCCAGAGCTCCATAGAGAAGAAAATTGACAGCAAGCTGTTTAACAGTGCCATGAAATCCTTTTTCCACCACGCTCAGGGCTGAACCGCCGAAATAATTTTTCATGATTGAGTAGAGTGTGTCCTCATCAAGACAGTGAATTGCAGAGAGTCCTTTGGCAAGTATCTCTCCGTGGCTGCGGTGGGAACCAAATATATAATCGTCAATTCCAAGTGTATACGCCATGCCCACAGCTGAAGCCTCCTGTCCGATCGAGAGGTGAGCCGGACCCGGGTGATTATAGGGGATGCCATTGTACTCATTTGTTGTCTTTATCAGGTTGAGCATGGTCTCGAATTCCCTGATGACTACCATGTCGTGGTATATCCTTATGAAGTCTTCCGGCGTGAAATTCGACTTCTCCTCTTCAATTGTTTTATTATACTGGTTTACAGGAATCTTCCCGAACTCAATATACTTGGGTTTGCGAACAACCTCCGGATGAATATTTTGAATTTTTGGCATCTTGATAAAATTTAAAGCTTTATTTTTTGTAAGTCATTTTTATGTAATCTGTTCTTAATTTCTTTTTAACCACGGAGTTGCACTGAGTTTCACGGAGGGTTTCACGGAGTTTCACGATCACATTCCCCACATCTCCCCATCTCCCCATTGTTACATTAATACCTGAAGTTCTCTATCTGTTCCTTTATCTCTTTAAGAAAAAGAGTTGCCGGTCCGCCATCGATAGCCCTGTGGTCATAAGTGAGGGATAATCCGATGTAGGGCACAAATCCGAATATGTTATTACCAATATTGGCCGGGCGGTTGATAATTGTACAGACACCCAGAATTCCTGTCTGTGGAAGATTAATTACCGGGGTGAACATCTCCACACCATAGTTTCCGAGATTGGATACGGTAAAAGTGGCGGAAGTGCTCTGTATCAGTTCGGGACTAATGCTTCCCTTTTTTGATGATTCGGCAACGGATTTAAGTGCAGCCGAAAGTTTTACAAGGTCCATTTCACTGGCATTTTTTACAACCGGGACCATCAGGCCTCTCTGAGTGTCAACGGCAATACCGAGATGGACTTTATGAAATGTCCGGATCCGGTCATCCAGGAAATGGCTGTTGGCTTCAGGAAATTTCCCGAGTGCCCTTATCACACACCAGCATATCATATCGTTGAGTGTTATATCCTGCTGCGTTTTATCTGAACTAAGTCTCTCTTTGATTTTTTGTCTGGCCTCAAGTATATGGCGGACATCAGCAGACATATGGTGCGTGAGCTGTGCCGAGTTCTGCAGAGAGGCATGCATTGCTTTCGAAATCAGCTTCCTGACATTGCTGAGCGGCTGCTCGGAATATTCCGTACCGGATGCAACTGCAGGAGCAAAGGTCGCGGCTCCAGCTTTAAGCAAGGTTTCAACATCAGCAGTTATTATTCTGCCATTGGGTCCTGAACCGGAAAGATTCCTGTAGTCAATCTTTTTGTCTTCCGCCATGCGTCTTGCCCTTGGAGATATCCTGATTCTGGAATCTGACCTTTCCGGAATGACTGCAGATCCGGGAATATCCGGAGCTGTTTTTTCCCCTTCAGGTTCCGGAGCAGGAGGAATGAGGGCTTCCGATAACGTTGACTGCTCCTGATTATAAGAACCCGTTTCTTCGCCGCTTTTACCGATTACCGCAACATTCGACAATACAGGCACTTCTGAACCTTCAGGGAAAAAAATGTCCAGAAGTATCCCATCGGTGGGCGATTCGAGGTCGAAAGCTGCCTTGTCGGTTTCATAGGAGAAAAGAATATCTCCTGCAGAAACGCTTTCACCTTTAGCCTTAAACCATTTGGTTATTATACATGTCTCGACAGATTGTCCCTGTTTTGGCATTATTACAACTGTTGCCATTTATTGATGAGTTATTTGTTATTTTTTTTTACCACGGAGTTTCATTGAGTATTCACTGAGTAACACGGTTTGTAGATTGGCCAACTCTCAGTTTCTTAGTTTATTTACTTTTGTCCCCGCTTTGCGGATTTCGTCACTTCGTCTTCTCAACTTTTTCTTTTATCTTTTGTCTTTTATCTTTTATTTTACTTATGACTTGTTATAATAAGTAAAATAAAGATAGAAATACTATTATAGATATTGTTAATTATCAGTGAATACAAAAATAATTTATTCAACTTGTATTAACAAGTAAAAATTAATATATTTACAAAGAAAAGTTTGGAGTGCCTAAAGTCTGGAGTGCCTAAAGTTGAAAGATTCAAAAGTTGAGAGATCGAAATTCAATTCATTTCACTTTAGTGCACTAGTCACTTTAGTCACTTTAGTCACTTATAATAAACACAAGTCCTGATTTCACAGAAATGTTCACTGATAAAACCATACCGCAATACAGGAGGTTGTATGAGGTCCTCAGGAGGCATATCCTGGATGGTGTTTACAGGGAGGGTGATATGCTGCCATCTGAAAATGAACTGTGCAGGATATATGGAATGACACGCCCTACGGTAAGGCAGGCGCTTGGTACACTGGCACAGGACGGGTATATAAGGAAGCATCAGGGCAAGGGGAGCATTGTTCATCACCTGCCAAAAGAAATAGGAATACTTTCGGTATCTGGAACAACTTCGGCTTTAGGCGACCGCAATCTCAAGACAAGGATCATCGTTAAGCCGGTTCTGAGGAGGTGGCCAGATGGTTTTATGTTCCCCCTGACTGATCTGGAGAAGGAATCCGGCTGCGTATATATGGAGAGGCTTCGTCTGCTTGATGACAGTCCTATATTCTATGATATCAGCTACATAGCAAATATTAACCTGCCGAGGATAACTTCAAGGAAATTTGAGAACAGGTCATTATTTCAGATTATGAGAGACAATTACAGCGTTGAGATAAAAGGTGGCGATCAAAGGATCAGAGCCATAATAGCTTCTCAGAAGATCAGCCGTTTTCTCGGCCTTAAAAAGGGTCAGCCTGTATTGCATCTTGAAAGAAAGATGGAGACAAATAAGCCAGGACTATTTCTCTATTCTTCCATTTTCTGCAATACCAGCAAGTTTTCAATTTTTGGAAGATTTTAAATGAAAAAATCTTAATTTTATAGGTCATGCAGGAGGTAATTAAAAATTATAAATAACAAAAAATTATTTTTATGAATGATCAAAAAATTACTTGGTCGAGGCGCCGTTTCATAGGTTCCTCAGTTGCCGGGATAGCTGGCGCCATGATTATTCCAGGTGCAATAGGCTGCAAATCATCGAAGCCTGACGGAGATATCCGCCTGGGATTTATCGGCATGGGACGTCAATCGATGTACCTGCTTGACGGATTTATCCAGATTCCCGGGGTTCAGGTGGTAGCAGGATGTGATGTTTACGGAATAAAACGGAAGCGTTTTGAAAAACGGGTCACCGCATTCTATGCCAAAGCGGGGAAAGAGTCAAAAATAGAGACTTATGAGAAGTATCAGGATCTCCTCGCCAGGCAGGATATAAATGCTGTAGTCATTGCTGTTCCGGATCATTCGCATGCAATGGTAGCAATTGCAGCCTGTAAAGCAGGAAAGGATGTTTATCTTGAAAAGCCTATGACTTTTACGATCCGTGAAGGACAGGAATTAAAGAAAGTGGTAAGGGAGACAGGCAGGATTCTCGGAATAGGAAGCCAGCAGCGTTCAGATCCTAATTTTCAGCACGCAGTAAAACTGGTGCAGGACGGAGCTCTTGGTAAGATTACCCTTGTGAATGCCTATGTAGGAGCTCCGCCAACTCCATATGACCTTCCGGAGGAGCCTCTGCCAGCAGATCTGAACTGGGATCTCTGGCTTGGTTCCCTTCCAATGCCGATTCATTTTAATAACCAGCTGGATCCTCCGATTTCACTTGATCCGGAGGAGGATGAGAAGATCTGGGGTGCATGGCGCTGGTACAAGGAGATGGGCGGAGGTTTCACTACCGACTGGGGTGCTCATATGTTTGACATTGCCCAATGGGGACTGGGGATGGACAGGAACGGACCGGTTGAAATTTCTCCGGTGGCGCCCG
>CAWJVS010000003.1:0-16926 GCA_963846335.1 uncultured Bacteroidales bacterium | reverse complement strand
GTTCTTACAATGATAAGAAGCAGCTAGAATTGATGCCGGGTTATACGTTCCTGGCTTTCAGGCCATTTTAATCAGAATAGCCTTAAGGGTATCAGTAACATCCTCCTCTTCATCGACACATCTCTCCAGAATTTCAAGTATCTTGTTGTTTTTGAGCAATTCTTTCGTATTTTCCTCTTTTTCAAATAGCTCTGCTATTCCGGCGAAGTAGAGCTCATCAGCAGTGTGCTCTATCTTCTTAACCCTGTCGCAAGCCTCTGTGATCTTCTTTTTGTTGGCAACCGGATCCTTAAGGCAATGAATTGCTTTCTCAATTTCGAGAGCACCTTCATAGATGAGGTCTGCCATCTCCGCATAGACAGGGACCAGTTTTTTCGGCTTATAAAGACATACTCTACGGCTGATCCCGTTTATTGAATCTACAACATCATCAATATGGGCAGTGAGTTCATGAATATCTTCCCTGTCAAAGGGGGTAATGAAGGATTTGTTCAGCTGCTCGTAGGTTCTATTGGTTATTTCATCGCCGATATGTTCAACATCCTGAATTTCCCTGTAGATCCTTTCATGCACCTCCACAGTTGATGTACCTGACATGAGTTCCTTGAGCAGAGACAGTTGCTTTTACAAGGTTGTGAGCATCACTCTCAAAAAGAGGAAAGAAGGAGTGGTCTTTAGGTACAAAAAATTTGAGAAAACTGTCTACATTCATGATTATTAATATTTTGTTGCCGTTAATATTTTAATTAAGAATTCCGTTGAGGATAAGGAATACTGCAGATCCGACTATTGCTGATACCGGAATTGTCAGAATCCATGCCCAGAAAATATTTGTCGTAACACCCCATTTGACAGCAGATACCCCCTTCCTGGCTCCTGCTCCGATTATTGCCCCGGTAATAGTATGTGTGGTACTTACAGGAATGCCGAAATGAGTTGCTCCAAAAAGGGTAAGAGCTCCGGCGCTTTCAGCACAAAATCCTTCAAAGGGCTTGAGCTTTGTAATTTTCTGCCCCATGGTTTTTACGATTCTCCATCCACCAAGCAACGTTCCAAGAGCAATTGCAGCCTGACATGACAATACAACCCATAAGGCTATAGGTCATTTTTTGTTGCAAAACCTGTTACAATAAGGGCAACCCAGATAATTCCCATTGATTTCTGAGCGTCATTGCCTCCATGTCCAAGACTGAATGCAGCTGCGGAGAGCAGTTGAAGCCTCCTGAAATGTTTGTCAACACTTGCCGGAGATTTCTTTCTTGCCAGGAATATTACCGCAGCTGAAATGAAAAAAGACATTATCATTCCAAGCAATGGAGCAATAACAATAAATATTACAATTTTAATTACTCCTGCCATAACCACTGAACCCCAGCCGGAGCTAGCTACAGCAGCCCCTACAAGTCCTCCAACCAGAGTATGTGAAGAGCTCGACGGAAGGCCATAGCCACCAGGTTAAAAGGTTCCATGTAATTGCAGCAACAAGCGCAGCAGAAATAACAGTAAGATTTATTACATCAGGATTGATAACCCCTTTGCCAATTGTTGTGGCAACCTTGAGCGGAAAAATAAGGAAGGCTACAAAATTGAAGAATGCTGCCATGCTCACTGCTGCTACGGGTGAAAGGACTTTTGTCGAAACTATCGTTGCAATGGAATTTGCTGAATCATGAAAGCCATTAATAAAATCAAAGATGATAACAAGTGCAACAACAATATATAAGAAAGACATTCTGTTTAGGAAATATTTAAATTAATAAACTGGTTCAAATCTATATTCATCAAAAACTATCTGTTTAATATAATGATAATTACATAATAATCTACATGGCGAAGGTAAGTGGTCCCAAAGTTATTATAATAGAACCAAAAACAAAATGATTCGGCGATTAATTTTAAATCTGAACCTCTTCATCCAGATTGACTTTAAATCTTCCGAAATGAAATATACTGATGACAAAACTAATGCCCGGGCATAATTAAATACAGGCTGGTTACCACGTTTATGTTATACCCGGCAACTGAAGGTGATTATATTATTTTTACCAGAATCGTTTTAAGAACATCAGTGACATCCTCTTCTTCATTGATACATCTCTCCATGATCTCAAGGATCTTGTTGGCCTTTAGTAACTCGAAAGTATCTTCTTCTTTTTCAAACAATTCTGAGGCGCCTGTAAAGTATATGTCATCTGCTTTACCTTCAATGTCTTTTACTTTGCCGAATGCATCCTTAATAACTTTTCTGCATGAGTCGGGGTTTCTGAGACAGTGCACTGCCTTTTCGATCTCTTTTGCTGCTTCGCAAATCAGCTCTGCCAACTCACCGTAAACAGGCAAAAGTTCATTTGGTCTGTAAAGACATACTCTACGGCTGATTCCGTTAATCGAATCGACAGCTTCTTCGATATGGGCAGTAAGCTCATGGATATCTTTCCGGTCAAATGGGGTTATAAACGATTTGTTTAAAAGTTCATAAGTCTCCCTGGTAATATCGTCTCCTTTATGCTCGATATCCTGGATGTTTTTATGGAACACATCATACTCTACCAAATCTGTACTTGACATTAGTTCTTTAAGCAGAATAGTTGCCTTTACAAGATTACTTGCATTATTTTCGAATAAGGTGAAGAAAGAATTGTTTTTAGGTGTAAAAATCTTAAAGTAACTATTAGCCTTCATAATGGATGTTAAATATCAAAGCTAAGAAAATCCAAGGCAAGAATCAAGTTTATGAGAAAATATGCTGAGTAACTGATAAAAGCTGAAACTGGAATAGTCAGTATCCATGCCCAGAATATCCTTGTTGTGACACCCCATTTTACTGCAGAAACCCCTTTCCTTGCTCCGGCGCCAATAATTGATCCGGTAATTGTATGTGTGGTGCTTACAGGAATGCCGAAATGAGTTGCTCCAAACAGGGTAAGCGCACCTGCTGTCTCAGCACAAAATCCTTCAAAAGGCTTGAGTTTGGTTATTCTTTGACCCATTGTCTTTACAATCCTCCAGCCTCCCAATAAAGTGCCAAGTGCAATTGCAGCATGACATGACAGAACAATCCACAATGCAATCGGATCATTTGTTGTGGCAAGCCCTGACACTATAAGCGAAACCCAGATGATCCCCATTGATTTCTGTGCATCGTTTCCTCCATGACCAAGGCTAAAAGCCGCAGCAGATAGCAGCTGTAATCTCCTGAAATGTTTATCTACCGACCATGGGGAATGATTTTTTGCCAGATTGATGACAATAGCTGAAATAACAAAGGACATTATCATGCCAAGGATGGGGGCTACAAAAATGAATATGACAATTTTGATCACTCCACCCACTATTACAGAGTTAAAACCGGAACTGGCAATGGAGGCTCCCACCAGACCGCCGACAAGAGTATGCGAGGAGCTTGATGGTATTCCGTACCACCATGTAATAAGGTTCCATGAAATGGCTGCAAAGACGGCAGCTCCAATAACTGTCAAGTTTATTACATCAGGATTAATAACACCCTTGCCTATTGTTGTAGCTACTTTTAAAGGGAAAATAAGGAAGGCTGCAAAATTAAAGAAAGCAGCCATCATTACAGCAGCCAATGGGGAAAGGACTTTTGTAGAAACGACGGTTGCTATTGAGTTTGCTGAATCATGAAAACCATTGATAAAGTCAAAGATCAGAACCAGTCCGATAATAATTAATAAGAAACTCATAATTAAATATTTAAAATCTTGTTTGATGTTTACAGGGATATTACTTCCAGAAGATCAGATACAACCTTTTTGTATTAGTTTTAAAATTATTGAGCATTAGCCTTTACTGTCTTCAAGTTAGTATTAATCCCAGAGATCAGATATAAGGATTCTGTTAAGTTTTTGTTACATTTTCCAGTAACAGCCAGACCCGGCAGACCAGTGAATGAATTTCATCATGGCTTTAAACTGCAAAATTGTTTATATTGCTAAAAAATATTATTTTTATTGGTTAATTGAAAATATAAAAAACACATTGAAGATGAATGACATACGAAAACTTGAACCAAAAGCTCTCTGGAGCTATTTCCATGATATAACACAAATTCCGCATCCTTCAAAAAAGGAGAAAAAGATAGTTGAATATGTCATGGAGTTCGGGAAGAGGCACAACCTCGAAACGGTAAGAGATAAGGTCGGAAACGTAATTATAAGGAAACCTGCTACTAAAGGTTTTGAAAACAGGCTGGGTGTTATTTTCCAGACACATCTCGACATGGTTCCTCAGAAGAACAACGATAAGAAGCACGACTTTGAAAAAGATCCCATCGAAGCAATTATCGACGGGGAATGGGTAAGAGCTAATGGAACTACTCTCGGATCTGATAACGGTATAGGTGTGTCAGCTACCATGGCTGTTCTTGCTTCCGGAGAATATTGCGCACGGACCAATAGAAGCGCTTTTTACAATTGATGAAGAGACAGGCATGACAGGTGCTTTCGGACTTAAGAAAGGATTATTGAAAGGGGATATTCTTTTAAATCTTGACTCTGAGGATGAAAATGAGATTTGTGTTGGTTGTGCCGGCGGGATAGACGTGAGTGCCACCAAAACCTATACTGAGGAAAAAGCTCCAAAAGGATTTATTGCCTATATGATCACAGCATCCGGATTGAAAGGAGGCCATTCAGGAGTTGATATCGCTCTTGGCCGTGCAAATTCAAACAAAATTATGTTCCGTTTCCTGATGCAGGCAGAATCTGACTTTGGAATAAGACTGGCAGAAGTTTTTGGCGGTAATCTCCGTAATGCTATCCCGCGTGAATCATCTTCAATTTTACTTGTCCCAGAGATAAGGACTAAAGAATTTGAGAAATTTGTGAAGGGTTATGAAAAAATGTACCGGGCGGAGTTTGCTGAAACAGAACCTGAACTGATGTTTAAAGGAGTAAAGGTTGATATGCCGGCAAGAGTGATGAATAAAGATGACCAGTACAGGATAATCCGGGCGGTATTTGCATGTCCCAACGGTGTTCAGCGAATGAGCCAGGCTATGAAAGGCCTGGTTGAAACTTCAAACAATATGGCTATTGTAAAATGTTCCGATGGTAAATTTGAATGCCATAACCTGACCCGCAGTTCTGTAAATACTGCCAAGGAAGCAACAGCATGGAAGATAGCCGCGGTATTTCATCTAATGGATGCTGAAGTTACACTGAAAGGTGGTTATCCAGGCTGGAACCCAAACATGCAATCTGCTATTCTTAAGGTAATTAGCAGCTGTTTATAAGAAAATGTTTGGTAAGGATCCTGAGGTCAAAGCAATTCATGCAGGTCTTGAATGTGCAATAATAGGAGGTGTTTACCCAAATCTTGATATGATTTCATTCGGCCCTACCATCAGGTTTCCGCATTCCCCGGATGAGAAGGTTAATATTGCATCAGTCGGGAAATTCTGGAATTTCATAATTGAAACACTAAAACAGATTCCTGTTAAAAAATAAGGTAATAACCTAAAAAGATTTATTAACCGCTGAGTTTCACGAGTTACACAGAGTTAAGCATTGAACGAAATTTCCATTGGTAATAAGTGCCAGAATTATTTTAATTATTCTAAATCAAATGGGTATATAGAACAGTGAAACTCCGTATCTACTCCGTGTAACCCAGTGGTTAATTGGAGTATTTACCGGTCACTTTTAACTACTTGTTGCTTTGAAGTTAGACTTTGGGGAAAGGAATGAAGGTAAGAATCATGAAATTATTTTTCTCAGATATTAGATTTATTGCATGCAGACCTCTGCTTTTAACTGCCCTTTTATCCCCGGTAATTATTTCATTATTCCTGTTATATCTCTTTCCTCTTTTTTCAGGCTTAGCCCGGTATTATTCTGTAATTGCTGTAACGCTGATATCAGCCATTCCCTGCATATATGGATTATTATTCTCATTTATCCATCTGTATAAACTTCCGCTGGCTGACAATAATAAAACCGGGATATCAGAGGAGCCCAAATGGCTGCTTAAGAGCAGAATTGCTGCAGTAACATTTCTCACCTTCGGTATTGTTTTGACAGTTATCTTCCTTACCAATCCGGTTGACACAGAAGGATGGGTGAGAAGCATATATGCCGTTTTTCTCCTGGCTACAATGGCACCGTTTATTTTTCTTTTTACAGCCTGTTTCGGTTGTAACAGAACAAAATGGAAGCTTTATTCCCTGATTTCTCTTATGTTTCTGATTACTGTGCCGACAGGTTTGCTGGTTCACCATCCATGGAATTACCTTGAATTTTTTTCCCCATTCTACTGGTTGAGCTGGGCATGGGTAATCGGTTTACCCGCGGAGAGCTTAATGTATGGAGCAATATCCCTGGCAATAGCTGTTGTCAGCATGTTGTTTTTATGCCGTTCTTTTCTCAGGTATTCAGGCAGAGTCTGATTTTATTTACCCTGTATATCTTGACATGTGAGCCAGGAAAAGGTCCTTTCTGTTTCTTGAGATCGGGACCTGGGCTCCATCTGTCATCTCGATATAACCGCCATCATGCCGGACAAATTTCTTGACATAATCAAGATTTATGAGGTGGGAATTATGTGGCCGGAAAAAGTTACGGTCATTGAGCAGGTCCTGGAACTCCTTCAGATGTTTTGAGACGAGAATTTTACGTTTGTCGGAAATAAAAAACCAGGAATAGCTCCTGTCAGCCTCGATCCGGATAATCTCTTTCGGGTTCAGGTACTCCCTTCCGTCGGAAGTTGGAATTACAAGTCTTGTTGGATTTGCGGTGCGGATATTCTCCAGAAGGGCTTCAAAATTTTCACTTCCTGGCAAATGTATTTGTCGATCGCTTATGTATTACCCTGTTGACAGCCTCTATGAACTCATTGATATTTATTGGTTTCAGGATATAATCAACAGCACTGAATTTTATTGCCTTAATTGCATAATGGTTGAAAGCTGTAATAAATACAACATCAAAATCCTTTTCGAGGAAAATTTGTCAGCAGATCAAACCCGGTGCCATTAGGCATTTCGACATCCAGAAAGACAAGTTCGGGCTTTATCTCCTTAATAAGTCTGACCCCATCCTTTACATTGTGAGCTTTTCCTGTAACTTCCAGTCCGGGACAGTATTCGCTGATTATTGATGAGATGAAATCCACTGCATCCGGTTCATCATCAATGATCATTGTTATTAATTTGTGCTTCATGACATTATCGGAATTTGGATCTCAACTCTTGTCCCTGCAGGTACTCCATTTTCGTTCCTGAGGTCAGTATATGTTGTTTTTAAACTTGTCCCATACAGTGAGTTAACCAGGTCAAGCCTTGATGAGACAATCTGTGTCCCGAGGGAGTTGTGGTTGTTGTCACTCTTCTTTCTTCTTTCAGATGGCAGCTTCTCTGCCAATGCCATTGTCTTCAATCGTACACAGGATATATTCCTTTTCAAGTTTCAGATCAATTCTTACAAATCCCTTGTTTTCACCCGGCATCAGCCCATGGCAGATGGAATTCTCCACATATGGCTGGATAAGCATGGTCGGAACTTTGTACAGAAGTGTATCTATCTCTTCGTCAACATTTATCCGGTATTCAAATTTATCCTTAAATCTTATCATTTCCAACTCAAGATAGAGATTTAAGTGCATCAAGTTCATCACGCAGCGGAACAGATGTGTGCTGGGAATTTTCAAGTACTTTCCGCATGAGGCTTGAGAACTTGGTCAGATAGTTGTTTGTTGCCAGTTTGTCGTGCTGGTACATATAATACTGGATTGAGTTCAGGGTGTTGAAGATAAAATGCGGATTCATCTGTTGCCGGAGATTTGCCTGTGTGATTTCTGATATCTGCCTGTTCATCTCGCTTATACGGCGTTTGGCATTTATTTTTGCCCTGCTGAGGAGCAGGATGAGCACTGCCACACTGAGAATAAATAACCCGATTGCTCCATATATCAGAAGCCTTTGGTTGTAGACTCTCAGATTCAGCAATTCCACCTCTTTATTGTGGCTGTCAGCCTCATATCTTATTCTCGCATCCGTAAGTCCCTCACTGCTTGATTTCTTTAAAAGGGAATCACTGAACTGCTTGTAAAGAACATAATATTTGTAGGCGTTAGAGGTATCTTTCAATCCCAGATACATGTCGCTCATATCCTTATATACCCATGACAAATGAAAGATATAACTGACTTTTTTCGCCTGTTCAATTGACTCCAGATAATATTTCAGCGATTTTTCGGGTTCATCAAGATCACGGTAGATTGTGCCAAGGTTACCGAGTGCATTGATTGAAGTTGTATAGATCTTTGCAGGAATACTGTATTCGAGCGATTGATTATACCATTTAATAGCAGAATCATATTTCTTTTCAAGGTAATAATTCCAGCCCTGGTCAGTCATGGGCCATGCAATTAACAGAGTGTCTTTTTTCAACATGGCAATCTCAATACATTTCCGGAGCAATGAATCTGCGAGTTTAAAATTCCGGTCATCCTCAATATAGGATTTTCCCAGGCTTCTGGAGTCCTGTCGCTATGAACATGGTATCCCTTTCTCTGGATGCCGCATCGATTAGTTTCAGCAGTGCATTCCTGTGTTCTTTGAGATTGCCCAGATTAGAATATACCTCAATCAGATTGTAATAGCTTGCAGGAATTATCTTTTTAAGCTTGTTCTTTTCAGCTATAGCTATTGCATTCTCGAAATATGAGATGCTCTCCAGATAAAACTTTGTTCGCCTGCTATATCTGCCCATAAAAATCATTGTTTTCGCAAGAATATCCACTTCCCCCTTGCTTTTTGATTTCTTCATTGCTATTAATGCTTCCTGCTGTGCACTCCGGAAATCATTGGTAAGAAAAAAATATTCAGCCCTTAAGAGATTCAGTGACGACGGAAATTCAATGTTCTTTTCAACGCAGATTAATTCAGCAGTATCTATATTTGCTTTAAGAGTGTTCGGGTCTTTCGATTTGATCCAAAATCCCATGCATTCCGTATATACCTGTTCAGCTCTGATGTATCTGATGCAGTCAGAGAATGCTTTCGGAAAATCTTGCCAGCAGAAGGTGTTGCATATGAATGCATCACAGTTAAAGAGCCAACTGCAGCAATCAGGATCAGTATTTTGATTTTTAAGGCTCCCATAATATATAATATATATTGACTCTTTTTAAACAATATATATGTCTATAAGCCTGAAAATAATTCCTCCTTGTTGATCATGATTAAAGCGTTACAATCAGGTTTATGAATGCAAGTTAATATCATTTAACCGGAAATGCCAGTTTCAGTTAACAGATTGCAGTTTTGAGTTGACGGATGGTAATTGGTAATATGTATTTGATACTGTAGGGACAGTCGCGAGCTGTCCCTACGCGAGCTGTCCCTACTATGCTGGTCCTAAAGTTTTATTTCAACAAGCAGATCATCCTTCATCACATTTGTATTGGCTTTGCTGCAACTTTAACTACAGTGCCGTTTGCAGGAGATAAGATTTCATTCTGCATTTTCATTGCTTCAAGAATCACAACTGGTTCGCCACGCAGAACAGTGGCTCCTTCCCTTACAAGAACATCAATAATTTTCCCTGGCATCGGAGCCTTGATATATTCCTGTTCTAGCTTTGCCTTTCTTCGAGTTGAGAACCTTCATTCTCTGGAGAGAGAATGGAGTTTCAACTGTGAAGGTGTAGCTTATATCATTGAACAGTATTTCATACTTGTTCTGACGGGAGCGTACGATCTCAACAGGATATTTTCTGTTCTTCCACAAAATATAGGTTCCATACTTTCTCATCAGACTTAAGTTTGACTTCATAATTTCTCTTGCCGATTTTGATGGATTCTTTCAGAGGCAGGGAAAAGCTGAATTTCCTGTTTTCTGAAGAAAGTGCATAAAGCTTTTTTATCTGGAGATTTATCGTTTGTCATTGCCCGTATGCCTTGTTAAAATTGATTAATTCTCTTGTTAAGCAACCATGGACTCATCTCTTTTCCATGTTTAAAATCGATATTAATGCTGTCATCATTCAGGTTTTCCTCAACAAATAACTTGGTTGCAAGCCATGCTGCAAGCATCTCTTCATATTCACTGTTAAAATAATACTTTTCAAGATCCTTTTCAATAAATGCAGTTGTAAAACTTCCATCCTGGAATTTCGGATGACGTACAAGCATCCTGAAAAAGGGGAGAGTAGTTTTTGTCCCTTTGATCCAGACTTTGTCAAGTGCCATTTTAGTATGTTTGATTGCCTCTTTCCTGTCTTTTCCTTTAACAATAAGCTTGGCAATCATTGAGTCATAGCTTGCAACAATTGAAGAACCTGCCTGAACACCGGTATCAACTCTTACACACGGGTCAGATGGCATATTCAGGCTTTCAATCTTTCCCGGATCAGGTGCAAATCCTGCCTGAACATCTTCTGCATTTATTCTGCATTCTATTGCCCATCCATTCAGTTTGATATCCTCCTGCCTGTACATTTAAGCTCTTCATCATTTGCAATCCTTATCTGCTGTTCAATAAGGTCTATTCCTGTAATTATTTCAGTAACAGGATGTTCAACCTGGATCCTGGTATTCATTTCCATGAAATAGAAATTCTTATCAGAATCGAGAAGAAATTCAACAGTACCGGCTGAATGGTAGTTAACAGCTTTTGCAATCTGAACTGCCATTTTGCCCATCTTCTTTCTGAGTTTTTCATCCAGTGCACATGAAGGAGCTTCTTCAAGCAGTTTCTGATGCTTTCTCTGAATTGAACATTCCCTTTCTCCAAGATGAATTACATTTCCTTGTTTATCACCAAGAATCTGAAATTCAATATGTTTTGGATTTTCAATATATTTTTCAACAAATACTGAAGGATCATTAAATGCTTTTTCTGCCTCTTTGCTGGCAATAATAAACATTTTTCTCCATCTCCTCCGATTTCCTGACTATTCTCATTCCCCGTCCGCCGCCTCCTGATGCAGCTTTAATGATAACAGGATAACCTATTTTTTCAGCTACTTTTACAGCCTCTTCTTCATTTGAAATATTTCCCTCGCTGCCCATAGCCATCGGAATACCATCCTGAAAGGCAATCTTTCGTGCAATGGTCTTGTTCCCCATTTTATATATTGCATCAGGAGTGGGACCGATGAAGATTATTTTATTATCAATACATTTCTGGGCAAAATAGGCATTTTCAGCAAGGAATCCGTATCCCGGATGAACTGCATTGGCATTTGTTTTAAGTGCAATGTCAATAAGTTTTTCGATGTCAAGAAAAACAGGAATCTCTGACAACATCTTCGGTATTGTCAAAGATGACATCAGCTGATGCAAGATACATCGCATTTGGTTCCACAGCTGTTTTGACAGCCACGGTTTCAATGTTCATCAACCGGCAGTCTTCATTATCCTGACGGCAATTTCACCTCTGTTGGCTATTAGTATTCTCTTTATCTTCATCACTCTATTTTATTTATTTCATGCAAGTTAAATGCCTTTCTTGTTGCATGGTGCTTGTGCAATGCTTCTTTCTGAGTGCTTGTTAATGTTACCCTGTAGCCTGTGCCTGTGCCTGCGCCCTATAATGGCATATTCCCATGCTTTCTGGCCGGTACCTTAACCCACTTATTGCTCAGTGCATCAAGTGCTGATATAACTTTCTTCCTGGTCATTGCCGGATCAATTACCTCATCAATATATCCGCTCTCATCAGCAATAAACGGATTGGCTATTTTGTCCCTGTATTTCTTTACAAGTTCTTTCTTCATTTCTACCGGATTATCCGATTCGGCAAGTTCCTTCCTGTAAAGTATTGCAACTGCTCCGTCAGGTCCCATTACAGCAATTTCAGCTGAAGGCCATGCAAAACTGAAGTCACCGCCAAGGAATTTGCTGTTCATTACAATAAAGGCACCTCCATAGGCTTTCCTGAGAATTATTGTTATTTTTGGTACTGTTGCTTCACTGTATGCAAAAAGAAGCTTGGCGCCATGCCTTATTATTCCTGCATGTTCCTGATCAACACCCGGCAGGAATCCGGGGACATCCTCAAATGTAAGGATCGGGATATTGAATGCATCGCAGAATCGTATGAATCTGGCTCCTTTTACTGATGAATCAATGTCAAGGACTCCGGCCAGCACTTTAGGCTGGTTTGCAACAATTCCAATTGTTTTTCCTCTTAACCTGCCAAATCCTGTTACGAGACTTGCTCCGAAAAGTTCAGATATTTCAAAAAAACTGTTCTTGTCAACAACCTGGTTTATAACATCCCTGACATCATATGCCTTGTTCGGATCATCCGGAACAATATCCCTTAGTTTTTCATTATAATCGCTGATTGACCATCATCTGCTATCAGTAGGAGGATTTTCAACATTATTCGAAGGAAGATATGACAGGAATTTTTTCAGTGCAAGAATGGTGTTCTCCTCATCATCATAAATCATATTGGCAACACCGCTTTTCCTTGCATGAACCTCCGCTCCGCCAAGTCCGTCAGAGGTAACATCTTCATTCAGTACCTCCTTTACAACATTAGGTCCTGTCACAAACATATAGCTTGTGTGGTTGACCATGAATACGAAGTCGGTAAGGGCAGGTGAGTATACAGCTCCTCCTGCAGCCGGTCCCATTATTACCGATATCTGAGGGATAATTCCTGATGACTTATAATATTCTGAAAAATTGATGCATATCCGCTAAGACTTGCAACACCTTCCTGTATCCTGGCTCCGCCTGAATCCATCAATCCAATAATCGGGGCACCCATTTTAAGAGCCATCTCCTGTATCTTGGTAATCTTCTTTGAATGAACGAGACCGAGTGATCCTCCCATAATGGTAAAGTCCTGAGCATAAGCAAAAACAAGACGGCCATTTATTTTTCCATGACCAACTATCACACCGTCGCCATATTTCCTGTCTACTTTTCCAAATTCAACTGGCTGGCTGGCCGGAGTGACAAATGCATCAATTTCTTCAAAAGTTCCTGAATCGAAAAGAAGACTAATTCGTTCGTGAGCAGTAAGTTTACCCTTGGTGTGCTGTTTTTCGGCATTTTTAGAGCTGTACTGTTTTTTAAGAGCCTCCTGCCGTTCAATAAAGGCTTTGAAGTTTTTCCTGATAAATCCATACCCTGTTTATTTAGCGGTGTCAAAAGTAGTCAATATCGGAGTAATTCCAAAAAGTCTGTTCGACCGTATTGAATCTTATTATCCTAAATTTTTGAAAAACAGATATAAAGCCAGTGAAAAATTTCGAACGGGATTATAAGTTATTAGTAATCTTGATTCCACTGAACACTATTCCGGTTTGAATAATCCTGCCTCATTGGATCCCAGCATTCCGGCCTTAAGCATAATATCACTTGCCTTTCAGATTTTTTATCATCCGGTTGTCAATAACCGGGTAGTGGTGCATGGCTTCCAGTTTGTCGCCGATATATTCAAGATCTTCATCGGTTGTTGACCAATTTCTGTTGTTGAATATGGAAAGATCAAGTGGGCGTGAGTAGGAGCGTAGCGATTTATCCCCTTTGAGATTGAAATAGAAATCAAAATATGACATCACAAGTTCCCGGAATGAACGGTAAACAGGCTCCCTGAATCTTAGAGATGTAAAGTTTGATTTTGCTACTGCTCCCCAGTGTCCATTTTCTGAATACCGCAATTACATGATCGTCATCATTGTATGCTTTCATGTCAACAATCAGTGGTTTGTATCCGATAAAGTGCAGAGCTGCAGCTGCAAATAGAGCTCCTTCAAAGCAATGAGCCGATCTCTTTCTCATAACCCATCGGGGTGATCTGCATTCATAGTTTGGATTATAATCAATTGAATCAAGAAAACCCTGAATCCTATCAGGATCTGTAATGGTCTTCAGAAACTTGATTTCGTCTTTTGTCCAATCCATCATTCTTCTGCAATTTATGGTTGCTGGGTGCTGGGTGCTGGTTGCTGGTTGCTGGGTGCTGGTTGCTGGGTGCTGGTTGCTGGTTGCTGCCGGGCACTGTATAAATTTACCAAGCACCAAGCACCAGCATCAGCATCAAGCATCAAGCACCAAGCACCAAGCACCAAGCACCAAGCACCAAGCACCAAGCACCAAGCACCAGGCACCAGGCACCGGGTTTAAATCAGTTTCCCTATAATCTTCTCATCTCCTTATACTGCTCCTCCATGCTCATCACAAGTTTCAGCTGTGCCCTGGTTCTCTGAAGGTTATGAAACGCATGATGTATCTTGAAATAATTATCACCATCAATATAATCGGTAAGGAAACGTACACCTATTGTATAGGTTATCAGTCTTGGAGCAAATGCAAGGTATTCTTTTTCAATCTCATTAAGAGTATTGCCAGATTCCGAAAGATAGCCCCTGGCATATGCTTCAAAAAGATCAATATTCATCTTTATTTTGGAGAGATCATTCTCATCTTCCGCGGCGGTATTTGTTACAGTTCTTATTGCATCGCCGAAATCATAATGCACATATCCGGGCATAACTGTATCGAGATCAATAACACATAGCGCCTTGTCATTTTCGTCAAGCAGTATATTATTGAATTTTGTGTCGTTATGAGTGATCCTCAGAGGGATCTTTCCTGCTCTTCCTAGTTTTAGAATTGTTTTCATCTCCTCAGCCCCGCATCAGGTAATGCCTGATCTCCTCTCTGACGATTCTACACGTCCGGCAGGATCTTCCCTGTTATCTTGCTCCAGAATCGTCAAGCCGGTTTTCAATGTCGTGGAATAACGGTATGGTTTCGTTAAGAGGTTCTCCTGGCATATCTGAAAGCATTGCCTGAAACCGGCCGATAGCCTTTCCTCCTTCAATAGGCCTTATCTGGTGTGTCTACAGTATTGTAGGAATGGTGACTGGAAATAAAAATATACATCCTCCAGTAATTACCATCCTTGTCAATAATCCAGCTTTTCCCATCATTTGCAGGTATAAGGCTCAGGCACTCCCTTTTAATATTTGAGCCGTGGTATTGTACTTAGTTTCTCTCTCAGGTGGATAGTAACTCTTTCAATATTCTGCTGAAGCTGCTGGTATGTTCTTGAAAATTTTATTGTTCAGCCGCTGAAGTATATAATTATCCTTCTCCCTCTCCCTGGTTTCTACACTGAATGTGTCATGAATATGTCCGCTTCCATATGGTTCTCCGGCTAAGAAATGTTCCTTCAGGTGTAAAACATTCATATATTTCTTCAAGGTCGTAGGTCATATTTTTGCCGGCTTTATGTCCTATAAAAGCATAATACATAATAATAAGATATGATGGTACACAAATCCAGTATGCTGCCTGTGTTGAAAAATTCACAGCAAGTTTTCCGTATACAAGAGGTAGAATTGCACCACCGGCAATGGCCATTATAAGCATGCGGATCCTGTTTTAGTGAATCTGCCAAGTCCGGCAAGAGCAAGAGGCCACATTGCCGGCCATACAAGTGCATTTGCCAGTCCGAGCAGGGCAACAAAGAGTACTGTAACAGGTAATACAAGTTCTATTGATTTAAATGTCATAATATCAATAAATGGCATTGTGAATACAATCTGCTGCAGGAGTAAAAATGGCACCCAGGGAAAAAACAACCCCTAGTATTGCGATATCTTTAGAGCTGTAACCTGGGTGAAATATTTGGGAATGAACATAATTCCAGCCAGTATAGCCTAGAATCATACCTAACAGAGTCAGCGATGTGTAATATTTGGCTGATTCCATATCCAATACCAATCGACTGGCCATACCTGATTATACTGTCACCAGCAATAACTTCAACACCAACATAGAAGAAGAGGGCAATCACACCAAGAATAAGGTGAGGGAACTGCCATATGCTTGTCTTTTTGGCAATTGCTTCACCACTTGCTGGATCTTCGGCATCAGTATCAACTTCCGGAAGATGAGCAAATTTCAGCAACAACCCAGTAACACAAGGCATATTGCCATAACAATATAAGGCATGATAACTCTGCTGCGCCAGTTCATCGAGAAAAGCGCACGTGTTACAGCATCGGCAGCCTGAGCTAATTTTTCTTCGAGAACATTAGAGTCTTTAAGAATAACGCTGGCAAGAATAATAGGGGCAATGGCTCCTGCAAATTTATTTGCAATTCCCATTATGCTTATACGTCTTCGCAGCAGATTCAGGTGGACCTATGATAGTAATATATGGGTTTGATGCAGTCTGAAGAAGAGCCAGACCTGTTCCTTCAACAAATAGTCCAAGAAGGAATAGTCCGAATGTTCTCGTCATTGCTGCAGGGATAAAAATCAGTGAACCAACTGCCATAACCCATAGTCCTATCGACATACCGTTTTTAAATCCTGTTTTCTTCAGAACAGCAGCTGAAGGAAGAGCCATAACCAGATAGGATAATAAAATGCAAAAGTCACAAAGTAAGCCTGAAAGTCATTTAGCTCACATGCTGTTCTCAGAAATGGAATAAGGATTCCGTTAAGCCAGGTAACGAATCCAAAAATGAAAAAGAACAGGCCGATTATCGATACAGAAAAAATGTAATCCTTTCCTGCTGATGCCCTTGGTAGGGTTGCTGGTAGTCATAATAGGATAATTATTAAAAGTTTATTAAGCTCTGAAGCACTCAAAACTAATCTTTTTAAATGACTGAACCAAGAAAAAATAAATTTGTTTTTTTAGTTCAAAAGTTATAGAACTGGACATGATTTTTTTAAATTTGTTTCTGTTAAGAGCTTACACATTATTATGCCTGAAGATAAAAAGGTAACGCGGGATAGTATTGAGGTAACTGGCAAAGTAATTCCAGAAGTTTGGTTCTTACACCCATGCAGGGAAGGATCGTAGCTTTTTTGACGATAAAGCGATCCTCCTGAAAAAACGTTTGATGAACTGGTTAATTATTTCAAAGCCAGCAAGAGTTCGGTCAAGCAATTCGCTGAATTATCTTTTGCAAAATAAAATAATTG
>CAWJVS010000002.1:0-105057 GCA_963846335.1 uncultured Bacteroidales bacterium | reverse complement strand
GAGACATGAGACATGAGACATGAGATATGAGATATGAGATATGAGATATGAGTTATGAGATATGGGATATGAGATATGAGATATGAGATATGAGATATGAGATATGAGATATGAGATATGAGATATGAGATATGAGATATGAGATATGAGATATGAGATATGAGATATGAGATATGAGATATGAGATATGAGATATGAGATATGAGATATGAGATTTGATATAAAACACTCTCCTTTATGAAAAAATTTATCCTGTGGTCCTTAGCATTCATAATTACTGTATCAGCAGCAATTTACCAGAGACAAACCGGTCCGACATATCCGAAAAAGCTGGATATCACTGTCAATGGCCAGCTTCAAAAATTAAGGCTTGTCCGCAGCCTGGCCCTCGATGAAGGGTCAGAAGTTAAACTGAACATAAACGATACAACTGTAAAGGCAAAGATCTTTTTCAAGCGCTTCAGGTCTGACGAAGAGTACCAGTCTGCTGATTTTCAGTACAGGGTAAATCCGGTTCATTCTTTTGTCATGAACAAGATCTTCAAAATGACAGAGGAAAAGGGATTCTTTGCTGAAGTGCCACAGCAGCCTCCTGCCGGTAAAATCCAGTATTACCTGGAGATAACCGATTCAGGAGGAGTTCAGACCTTTTTTAAGGATGCCCCGGTTATTATCAGGTTCAAAGGCGGAGTGCCCGGATCTATCCTTATCCCTCACATTTTATTCATGTTTCTGGCCATGCTCTTCTCAGAAACCTGGCAGGTCTCATGAGCCTGGTGAAATATCCGCTTTACAAAAAGTACGCCCTCTGGACCCTTGTACTGATCACCATCGGAGGTATGATACTTGGACCGCTGGTTCAGTATTATGCATTCGGCGATCTGTGGACAGGAATTCCATTCGGATGGGATCTTACTGACAATAAGACACTTATTGCATTTATCTTCTGGATATTGGCAGTAGTAATGAACCGCAAACAGGAAAGACCCTTTTATACCGCACTTGCAGCGGTAGTACTGCTGCTGATTTATTCGATCCCCCACAGTCTGTTTGGTTCTGAACTGGATTACTCCACAGGACAGGTAACTCAGGGAATAAGTCTGCTATTTTCTGAAATTAATTATAATTTTTTTTAATTTCAGTGCAGCATTTAAATTTATGCCACGTCTATTGATTAGAACTTAAACAATGGGACGTGGGTGCAGCAAAACATATACAATCTAGTTTTCCCTTTAAGATGGCAAATGTAGAAGCGGCATTCAGAAATTTACACCAGGATCTTATTGACGGGTGTAAAATCGGTGACCAGAAAGCTCAGTTCCAGGTTTATTAAAATTGTACTACAAGGCAATGTACAATACAAGCCTGAGGATGGTTGAACACAATGGAAGCTGAAGATATAATGCAGGAATCGTTCCTGTCGGCCTTTGAAAAGATTTGAAACATATTCAGGAACCGTGAGTTTCGGAGCATGGCTCAAGAAGATAGTTATAAACCGGTCACTGGATGCACTGAATAAAAGAAAAGCGGTCTTTGAAGATATTGAGTCACATGTTGGGATAAGGGATGAAAGCGACGACGATACAGCCAGATATGAGGAGATGGATCTGAAGGTTGAAGAGGTAAAGGAGGCTATAGAAAAGCTGCCGGACGGATACAGGGTCATACTTTCACTCTACCTGCTGGAGGGTTACGATCATGATGAAATTGCGAAATACTGTCAATAAACAGCAGCACTTCACGATCACAGCTTTCAAGGGCAAAACAGAAACTCATTGGTGAATTAAAAGGAAAATGAAAAATTTAACGGGTATGAAAACTATAGAAGACATAATCAGGAAAAACAGGGATCTTTTCGAAGACAAAGAGCCTTCGGAAGGTCACTTTGACAGGTTCAGCGTGAAGCTTGAGATAAGATGCCAGGCCAGGACAAGGAGAAAGAGTATCGTTCCTTACCTGTTGAAAGCGGCAGTGGTCACACTGCTGGTTACCCTTTCATCTCTCTGGACATGGGATCATTTCATCCGCCCGGGAAGCAGCAGAATGACTCTCGGACAGGTATCCCCACAGTACAGGGAGGTTGAGAATTACTACATTCACCAGGTAAATCTGATGGAAGGCGAAATCGTAAATACAGAATTAAACAGCAATCCGGAACAAGGAAAATGCTACATAAAAGAGATGAAAAGCATGGATTCGGTTTATGTCTCCCTGCAGAAAGAACTCAAGGCAAATCCCAATGACGAAAGGATCATAAACGCCATGATAGAACATTACCAGACCAAGCTGGAGGTTATGACATATATTGTCAGTCAGCTTCAAACCATCAGGAATGATAACTTAAATAAAAACGAAGATGAAAAAGTCAGAATTATAAACCAGGAATGATGCTCTTCGCAGCACTCCTTATTGTACCCCTGACTCTGAAACGGAGCGGAAGTTACAAAGGAGTTCCATAAAGAGTACAAAGCAGGACCAAATACCACCATTGACATTAATAACAAATACGGTGATGTGGTAATTCAAAGCTGGGATCAGGACCAGGTGGTAATTGATGTCTTAAAATAACAGTTGAACTGCCAAGTCAGGAAAAAGCCCAGAAATTATTAGACTATATTGACGTCAGTTTTTCTGAAAGTGAAAGCCTGATCTCTGCAAAAACAGTTATTGACGACAATTTCACTTTCAAGGGATGGGGCGGCGACTCCAAAAAATTCAGCATTGACTATAATATAAAGATGCCTGCCGGAACATCACTGGCCCTGGCAAATAAATATGGCAATACCGATATTGATGAGCTGAACGGACAGGTTAACCTGGATATCAAATACGGAAACCTGACAGCAGGCAAACTTACCAGGGGCAATATCAAGCCGCTGAACAGACTGAATCTTGCCTATGGAAAAGGCACTATCGACCGAGGCTGGATGGCTGGACCTGACAGTAAGATACGTCGGCAGCTTCGGAATTGAGAAAAGCCAGGCTTTGCTCCTCGACAGCAAATATTCAAAGCTTTCACTGGGTGAAACAAGTTCCCTGGTTGGCGAAAGCAAGTATGATAATATCAGGATAAGCCAGATAAACAACCTTGTACTGGAAAACGGATATTGTGACGTTAATGTGGAACTCACAAAAACTCACATACAACGGAAGCTATGGTTCATTGTCCAATCGAGAGTATTCCCGCAGGTTTTGATATTCTTGAAACTGACTCCCGTTATATGGGCATAAAAGTTGAATAAATGAATCAGCAAGCTATAAAGCTGGATGCAAAATTGTCCTACGGCGGAATTAAATACGATGAAGAAAAATTCAGGAATGAGAAAAGAATAATCGAAAACAACAGGAGTGAGATATCAGGCACAATTGGTGATGAAGCCTCTCCTGCAGCAAGGGTAAATATTTCATCTTCCTACGGTTCCATAAGGCTCTACTAATTATCTGAATACTATAAAGCTCAAAAGCGGATATGCGAAAGCATTTTCCGCTTTTTTTCAGAACTAGTCCTCTTCCTTATAAATGAAGATTCCTGACTTACCATCTGCAGTGGCGAAGCCCCGGAGCATTCCCGGGGAGTTGAAGGGCATTGACACATTTCCATATTTGTCAATACAGATGACTCCCCCGCTCCCACCGGCCTTGACAAGCTTTTCATTTACAACCAGTTCTGAAGCTTCCTTAAGTGACAGACCTTTGTATTCCATGAGTGCAGATATATCATGGGCTACGGTCCAGCGGATAAAAAACTCCCCGTGTCCGGTTGCCGATACAGCACAGGTATTGTTATTGGCATAAGTACCGGCACCAATGATCGGGGCATCCCCTACCCTGTTGTATCTCTTATTTACCATACCGCCTGTGGAGGTGCCAGCTGCAAGGTTTCCGTTTTTGTCAAGAGCGCAGCAGCCAACTGTGCCGTTCTTTTCCTTCTTTAATATCTCCTGCAGCTCATTGAACCTCCTTTCTGTATAAAAATATGACGGAGGCACAATTTCAAGCCCCTGTTCCTTTGCAAACTGCTGATGCTCCTGCCCCTGTAAGCATAACATGCGTTGAGTTTGTCATAACCTTTCTGGCAGCCGAAATAGGATTCTTAATGTCAGTTACACAGGCAACTGAGCCGGCAGCCAAGGTTCGATCCGTCCATTATTGCTGCATCCAGTTCATTCTTTCCTTCATGTGTAAAGACAGCGCCTTTCCCGGCATTGAACAAAGGATTATCCTCCATGACTCTTATGGTTGCCTCTACCGCATCAAGAGCCGTACCCCCTTCTTTAAGAATACTTTTTCCTCTTTCAAGGGCTTCGGATAATGCTTTCCTGTAATCTGCATCCAGCTCAGGAGATATTTTATCCCTTGTCATTGAACCTGCACCGCCATGGATAACAATTGCCCAATTCTGTCGCTCAGAAGACGAACTCGATAACTGATTAACAGTAGTTTTTGTTGCATTCTTACATGAGCAGAATGTAAGAATAAGCAATAATGCCAGTTTTAGAAGGTCTATTTTTCATTGCTTATTTATTTAGGGCATTGGGCAACAGGTATATATTTCCTGATGCCTGATGCCTTTTTAAAAATCCATCTCCACAACCGTTATCCCCGATCCCCCAAACTCAACATGCTCATCCCTGAAACTTTTAACGACATCAACAGTGTCAAGATATTGCCTCACGAGCTGCCTGAGTATCCCGTTTCCTTTGCCATGCAGTATCCGCAGGTGCCGGTGCTGAACAATGAGCGCATTATCTATAAGATCACGGACTTCGTTGATTGCCTCCTCTCCTCTCATGCCACGTATATCAATCTCAGGCTTGAAACTGATATTCCGCTGCACAATTCCCGGATCATTTTCCCTCAACGGCTGATTTGCCCTCAGGCTTTTTTTAAGCTCCCACCTGGTAATCCTCTCAATTTTGCCAACCGGTACATAAAATCTGAGACTGCCGGTTTCAATCTGAACCATTTTGTCCTTTACCTCAATTACCTCACCAGCTGCCATCGTCTCGATCATCCGTACAGGATCGCCAGGCTTTAAAGGCTTCTCATTCAATGCTTTCTCTTCCCTGATCTTTTCCTCAAACTCAACCTCAGCCTCTGCCTTATCCTCTTTGCTTATCTTTATCTTTTTTTACTTTTGAGCCAAGCTCAGCTATCCTTGCTTCCGATTTTGTTTCTTCTATCCCCTTCTCCTCAATAACTTTAGCTTTAAACTCTTCAAGTTCCTGTCTTACGTCCCTGGTCTTCTCTTTTTCAGCCTGTGATTCCTTAATCTGTCTTATTGTATTTTCTATCATCCTGTTCGATTCACTCAGCAGCTTCTGAGCTTCATCCTTTGCTTTGGAAATAATCTCCTTTCTTAAGTTCTTTGCACCCGATAGTTCATTTTCATACTCCGCATACAGATCCTCAAGCCTCTTTTCATGCTGCCGAATGCTCTGTCGCTTATTCTCCCAATAGCGTTTGTCTCGTGCAATATCCTTGAGATGCCTGTCATAGTTAATATTCTTAACACCTGCCTTTTCAGATGCAACATCAGTATCTCCTCGGGCAATCCTATCTTACGGGCTATTTCGAATGCAAACGAACTTCCCGGTTTTCCTGTGTTGAGCTGGAAGAGCGGTTGCATAAGGTGGTTGTCAAAAGCCATTGCTCCGTTTATAATACCATCGGTAAGTGAGGCATAGTGCTTGAGATTTGTGTAATGCGTTGTGATCACGCCATAGACTTTCTTTCTGTTTAGCTCACCAAGTATTGCTTCAGCAATAGACCCGCCCAGCATTGGTTCGGTTCCTGTACCGAACTCATCAATAAGTATCAGAGTCTTTTCATTGCTGTTCTTTACAAAAAACTTCATGTTTATAAGATGGGAGCTATAGGTACTTAAATCATTATCAATACTTTGCTCATCACCAATATCAATAAGAATGTTTTTAAAAATTCCTGTCTCTGAACCTTCAGCAACTGGAATAGTGAGTCCGCACTGAAGCATATACTGAAGTAAGCCCACCGTCTTCAGACACACTGACTTGCCTCCTGCATTTGGGCCCGAAATAAGCAGTATCCTATCCTTTTCATCAAGCACCATATCGAGAGGGACTACTTTCCTCCCGGGTGTTTTCCCGAATGACAGAAATAAGAGTGGATGAACAGCTTTTCTCCAGATGATCACTGGAGCGGCTTAGACCCCGGTTTAATTGAATTAATCCGATTCCCGAGTTTTGCTTTTGCTCTAAGGAAATCAATCTTACCCAAAAAAATATTCAATTCCAGAAGCTCATCCACATATGGTCTGATATCATCAGCAAAGGCTGTAAGTATTCTGACAATCTCCCTCTTCTCCTCATATTCCAGCTCAACAATATCATTATTCATCTCCACAATCTCTTCCGGCTCAATAAAAACTGTTTTTCCTGAGGCAGACTGGTCATGTATCAGTCCTCTGATCTTTCTCTTATCATAAACATTAACAGGAATTACACCTCTTCCGTTCCTTACAGACACAGAGGTATCCGTATCAACAAATCCCTCGGTCTGTGCCTGTTTAAGAATTGCATGTAGCCTCTTCGAAACCTGGATGCTTTTCCCAATAAGGTCAGCCCTTATTTCCTTCAGTTTTGAGGATGCATTGTCTTTTATAATTCCTTTTTTGTCGATAATCCTGTCTATTGCCTCCAGTACATATGGGTAAATTTTGACCGGACTGCATATCTTTCTGAGTACAGGGTATTTTCCAGCATCTTTTCCATTGAAAAAATTAAGGATTGTCTTTACAGTTTCAAGCGACCGTTTCAGGTCGAATACCTCCTGTACTTCCGGAAAAGTCCCCTCTATCCTTATCTTGTTCAGCGAATCAGATATTTTATAATAATGCTCTGAAGGAAATTTTTCTTCGAGCAGCAGTAGCTGCTGAAACTCATAAGTAGCTGACAATTCATTAGATAGCAGATCATAATCTTCGGTAAGAGCCAATAAATCAATCATCTCAATGCCCATGGGACTAAGACAATTCTCCTTCAGCATGGTTCTGATCCTGTCAAAGCCTATCTTGCTTTCGAAATTCTCCGGGTAAATCATTTTGCATTTAAAATAAAAGACAAAAGTATAAAGATATATGTGAAAAATGAAAGACAGAAGTCGTTTGCCGGAGGATGGCGCCGTCCGATAATTATCGGGATGCAATCGGTGCCAGAACAAAAAGCACGGATTACAACCGAGCAGACCAGAAGCACGGATTATAAATCCGCGCCAGCTACTGCGAGCTCGGCGAAGCCAAATCCGCGCCAGCTACTGCGAGCTCGGCAAAGCCAAATCACGCAAGCGACAATGTTAATGCAAGATGCTGGCGCCAAAACAAAAAATTAATAATGTTATATAATTAGAATGCTTTTAAATAATTCCATAGTTTACTACATTTAGATGCCAATGTTAAAAACCTATGATTTCATTATGAAAAAACACATCGCCATTTATCTGATTAATTTTTTATTAACAGTAATCTTAATTAATAATCCTGTTACAGGACAATCTACTGACAAGATCCCTCTTCCTGAACACCCCCGGCCAGATTTCCATCGGGAGCAGTGGAAAAACCTGAATGGCACCTGGAATTTCAGATTTGACCCTGAGAATTCCGGTATAAATGAAAGATGGTATGACAAACCTGATAAATTTGACCAAAAAATCGTAGTGCCCTTCCCCTGGGGATCGAAATTGTCAGGAGTAGATAATGAGGCAGAAATAGGCTGGTACAACAGGGCGATTGAGATCCCTGAAGACTGGGATGGAAAGAGAATCTTTATTGTCTTTGGTGCCAGCGACTGGATAACAACAGCATGGGTTAACGGACAAAAAATAGGGACATACCAGGGTGGATATACTCCTTTCGAATTTGACATTACACAATATGTTAAAACAGGTGGTAAACATCAGCTTGTGGTCCGTGTAGATGATTCACCCTTTCCTTATAAACTTGAGGGTAAGCAGGGCTACGGTCAGGCAAAAGGTATCTGGCAGACAGTTTATCTTGAATCCAGAGGTGAAAACTTCATTAAATCAGTACACTTCACACCTGATATTGATAATCGGAAAGTAACTGTGAAAGTTATAACAAACCAGCCTGCCGGTACAAAAACTTCCCTTAAGCTTGAATTCATGAATGGCAGACTGGAAACACCTGAAATAATACAAAAATTCAAAAATGGAACGAATGAGCTTAATTTTCATGTTCCTGTTCAAAATATGATACTATGGGATCTGAACAACCCTTTCCTCTATGATGTAGAGGTGACTATACTTGAAAATAATACTGTTGAAGACCAGGCTCAAAGCTATTTCGGAATGCGAAAAATAAGCATTGTAAGGCTCCCCGGACTGAATCACCCCTACATTGCATTAAACAACAAGCCTGTATATCTTAAAATGTGTCTCGACCAGTCCTATCATCCTGATGGATACTATACTTTTCCCTCTGATGAATTTATGAAAGAAGAAATACTGCGTTCCAAACGCATAGGACTGAATACCAACAGGATACATATTAAAGTTGAGATTCCCCGTAAGCTTTACTGGGCTGATAAACTGGGACTTCTTATCATGGCTGATGTACCAAACTTCTGGGGTGAACCTGTTATGGAGGCCCGGCATGAGCATCTTGTGGCAATGGAAGAGATGATTGACAGGGATTACAATCATCCCTCAATATTCCAGTGGGTATTGTTTAATGAAACATGGGGATTATTCACTGAGATAAAGGAACCTGAAAAGAAGAGAGTGTACCTCCCGGAAACTCAGAAATGGGTAGAAAGTTTATACAAACAGGCTAAGGCTATGGATCCCACGAGGCTGGTTGAAGACAACTCTGCATGCAATTACGATCATGTGGTTTCAGACGTAAACAGCTGGCATGTCTATATCCCCGGTTATGAATGGAAAAAGCATCTCGATGAAGTATGCTCTGAAACTTATCCCGGATCAAAATGGAATTTTACAGGGGGCAGGACTCAGGGAGATCAGCCTCTGTATAACAGCGAATGCGGAAATGTATGGGGCTATAGCGGCAGTACAGGGGATGTTGACTGGAGTTGGGATTATCACATCATGATGAATGAGTTCAGAAGTCACCCCAAGATCTGTGGCTGGCTATATACAGAGCATCATGATGTAATAAATGAATGGAACGGGTATTACAAATACGACAGAAGTGAAAAATATACCGGTCTTGAGGATATTGTGCCGGGAATGACACTGAAAGATCTTCACAGTGATGTTTTATTTCCATAGATGGACCTCTGTGCCGGAGTGTCAGCCCTTTGGAAAAGGTTAATCTCCATATGTTCGCATCCTGCATGACGGGAAATGATCACGGGAAGAACCTTATACTTAAAACGTCGCTGTACGGGTGGGATCACCTTGGAAGTTACAGGACATTTTCAGGCTCTTCACAACTGATTCCCTATCAGCCATGGAGTGCGAAAGAGTAAAGCCGCTTGAAACAGTTATGCCGGACATGAATGGTCTGGTGATCATGTCGGTTGTTACTGAAGATCTTTCAGGAAAAGTATTGCATCGCAACTTTACAACTTTCCGCATTGGTTCTGGTACATCCGCCTGGCAGGAAACGAGCAATGAAGGCGGAAAAAAGATGAAAGTGGTAAAGTTCGCTCCCGACAGCTTCAAATCGCAAGCATGGAGTGTAAACCAGTGGAATATCCTTGACGGACTTAAAGTTAATGGAGCCGGGTCAGGATATTTTGAATATGAAGTTCCCGTTCCGGATGAAATATCTTCAGATAATACAGAAGAAATTACAATTGTTGCCGAACTCTCGGCCAAACAGCTTTTTGGAAAAGACAGAAAGGATGCCGGAATACCTGACGGAGATTATATGCTCGGTAAAGGAACCAATGATCCGGGGATTAATCCCAACTCATACCCGATGACCGACACATATAAATATCCTTCCCTGGTCAGGATTAAAGTTAACGGTGAACCGGTCGGAACGTTTTTCCTCGAGGATGATCCGGCAGATCACAGAGGTATCTTATCCTGGTTCTCACAACCGCAAAACAGGAAGTTAAATGAAGCAGGATCCTATGGCTACCTGGTAAAGGCTTCTGTTCCGAAGGTGTTGCTCGGGAATGGGAAAAGTAAAAGTCTCAACATCAGGTTCGAAGTCGATAGTTCGCTCCCTGGCGGCTTGGCCATTTATGGAGAGAAATTTGGAAGATATCCGGTTGATCCTTCGATAATATTTGTAATGAAAAAATAAATGTCACAGGCGTTAATTTATGATAAATCGGTATTCCTGAATAGTCTGTGGAATCATTTCCTTATATTTGAAAATTCAGGCAAATCTCCTAAAATCACTTCAATGAAAATCAAGAAAATTTCCCTGTTTCTGCTCCTGTTATCCGTAATGCCCTTCATGGTGATGTCCCAGACCGAAAATGTCGATCTGACCATTATATATAAGATCAAGCAGGAAGGAATGAAGAATTCTTCAATTGAAGACCTTGCTTTTGGTCTTACCGATTTTACAGGGCCCAGGCTCACCTGTTCTGACGGCAACAGACGAGGTACTGATTGGGCAAAGAAAAAAATGGAAGAGCTTGGCTTTCAGAATGTACGAATCGAGGAAGCGGGCGGGTTGGCAAGCGGTGGCTGGGATAACCTGAAAACTTATGCCGCAATGACAGCTCCTTATTATGCCAGCTTTGCTTGTAATCCTGTTGCATGGACCGGAAGCACAAATGGAAACATAAAAAGTGAAGTAACCCTGCTTGATGCGAAGGCCGAAACCGACCTGGAACAGTACAAAGGAACGCTTGCCGGCAAGATTGTCCTGCTGCCTTCATCAACACCTTATGAAGTAAGTTTTGAACCGCTGGCAAGCCGCTACACCGATGAAGAGCTCAGGGATCTCTCAATAGCATCAGGCCAGCCAAGGGCCAGAAGGCAAAACTCTGACTACAGCAACTGGATGGCTCAGAGAGCCCTGCAACAGAAAATAAGAGAATTCCTTAACTCTGAAGGTGCTGCTGTTATTCTGAACGGAGCCGGTACATTCAATGTTCCCAGATCAACCGGCGCAAGATATAAAGCCGGTTCACCTGAGCCAGTTGCTGAAATTAATCTGCCCGTTGAAGCTCATGGCAGAATGGAAAGATTATTGCGCCATCATATTCCTGTTGAGATGGAAGTGGACATTAGAAATAAATTCATCAGTGATACTATTGTTTATAATGTTATCGGAGAAATACCCGGCACTGATAAGCTGCTCAAAAATGAAGTGGTCATGGTTGGGGCTCACCTCGATTCATGGCACGGAGGAACAGGGGCAGCTGACAATGCCTCAGGCTGTGTTGTGATGATCGAGGCTCTGCGCATACTCAAAAGCATCGGGGTAACTCCCAGGAGAACAATAAGGATTGCACTCTGGGGTGGTGAAGAGCAGGGATATATCGGATCCCAGGCATATCTTGACAAATATCTTTATGACCCTGTTACAAAGGTACACAAGGCTGATTATGATAAGTTTGCAGCCTACTTCAACATGGATAACGGTTCCGGAAAATACCGTGGAATCTATATCCAGGAGAATGAAATGGTCAGACCTGTCTTTGAAGAATGGCTGAAACCTTTTGCCGATATGGGAGCATCTACAATTACAATCAGAAATACCTCCGGTACAGACCATATCCCATTCAACTCAATCGGATTGCCCGCTTTTCAGTTCATCCAGGATCAGATAGAATACGGACGGGGATACCACACCACAATGGATACATTTGAACGGCTTGTAATGGCCGACCTGAAGCAGAATGCGGTAATAACTGCCTCATTCATATACAATGCGGCAATGAGGAACAATAAATTAGCTGCCAAACCGGAAATGAAATTTAACCAGAGTCAATAACTTAAAATTATGAATCCGGGTTCGTGGGAGAAAACTGAACTTTCTCTTACTGAGAAAATTAAAAACAAGTTCAGGCATGGTTTGGTTTTACAGGCTGTAGCTAACCAACTGAACAGGATTGGAATCAGATTTTCTCCCTATTACTGGGTGCAGGAAGGGATAGACTCTACCGACATACCCGGGATAGATGGTACAATTTCTGATTATTCCGCTGAATTTCTTGATGCAGAGGATATAAGATCCCTGGGAGAAAATCCCTGGGGCGAATCAGTTGATAAACAGCTGGATGATTTAAAAACCGGGAAGATTTGTCTTGGATTGAAGTATAAAGGTGACATAGCCTCCTTTATGTGGATCAATCTGAATGAATGCTCCTTTAAACCGGCAAGGATCCCTCTGAAAAAAGATGAAGCATATCTCAGCAATATGTATACTATGGAGGCCTTCAGGGGAAAAAACCTGGCTCCCTACTTACGTTTCAGAAGCTATGAGGTGCTCAGGAATATGGGCCGGGTAAAGATCTACAGCACAACTGACTTTTTCAATCCATCAGCTGTCAGATATAAAGAGAAACTAAACGCAAGGAACCTTAAACTGGTATTGTACATAGAACTCTTCAATAAGCTGAGGTGGAACATGACTTTGAAGCGTTTCTGACCTGCATATCAATTCTCCTGATAGATTAGTGCGGGCGACTCAATTTGTTAATCAGCAATCCGGATATAATATGGCAGATAATTTAATAATTGACTTTACTCCCACGGGAATGATCCCGACCAGGAATTTAACACCTCATGTACCTGTGAGTGTTACTGAAATAATAGAGGATATTAATCTAGCATGGGATCTTGGCATAACAAAGGTCCATCTCCATGCCAGGAACCCTGAAGATGAAAGTCCCTCATATAAAAAAGAGATTTATGGAGAAATTATTGAAGGTGTAAGAAAGTTTGCACCTCAACTGGTTATCTGCATATCTCTCAGCGGAAGGACTTTCAGCAGGTTTGAGGAACGTTCTGATGCCCTTGACCTGAAAGATAACCTGAAGCCTGATATGGGCAGCCTGACTCTCAGTTCACTTAATTTCAATAAAATTGCCAGCATCAACTCGCCGGATATGATCCAGGCCCTGGCCGATAAAATGAAGAACCGTGGGATCGTCCCTGAACTGGAAGCCTTTGATGCGGGAATGATCAATTATTCCAAATATCTTATAAAGAAAGGATTACTGGAGCCGCCGCACTATTTTAACCTTCTGCTGGGCAATATTGCCTGTGCCCAGGCCGATATCCTCTATGCAGGACTTATGATAAGGGACTTACCCGAAGATTCCATCTGGAGTCTTGCAGGGATAGGTGATGACCAGCTGAAGATGAATTCCGTGGCAATTGCCATTGGTGGTGGAGTCAGAGTAGGCCTGGAGGACAATATATGGTTTGATTCCGCAAGAACAAGACTTGCTTCCAACTCTGATCTGATTAAAAGAATCCATGTTATTGCTGATGCCAATGGAAGGAAGGTTATGTCATCTGAAGAATTCAGGAAGAGAATGAATCTTGAAAAGGGCTACGGACAATATGGTAGGAAAAAACATTTGTAGTGACAGGTCGCGACCTGTCCCTATGTGTTCTGAATCCATCTTATTTTTTAACATCGATGTCTTTCATCGATAATTGTATCCGTTTTCTTTCGATATCAACGGCAAGAACTTTTACCATAACATGCTGATGCAACTTTACAACCGTTGAGGGGTCCTGTGTGTAGCTTTTGCTCAGATTCGAAACATGAACCAGTCCGTCCTGTTTGATGCCTATGTCGACGAATGCTCCGAATTTTGTTATATTAGTCACAATTCCCGGAACTACCATCCCCGGATTAAGATCCTCCATAGAATGGATGTCTGCAAAGCTGAATTCCATGATCTTTGACCTGGGATCACGACCCGGCCTGGCAAGCTCATCAACAATATCCTTCAGTGTCGGCAAGCCGGTTGACTTGGTAATATATTTCTCGAGTTTTAATTCTTTTCGCTTCTCATCATTTGATATTAGTTCCCTTACATCGCACCCAAGATCTTCAGACATCTTTTCCACAACATGATAGCTTTCCGGATGAACAGCGCTTGAATCCAATGGATTCTCCGCATTTCGTATTCTGAGAAAGCCGGCACTCTGCTCAAAAGCCTTTGCACCCATCCTTTTAACATCCATCAGCTCTTTGCGCGCCCTGAATGGTCCGTGTTCGGCACGGTAATCCACAATGTTCTGCGCAAGCTGAGGTCCGAGACCTGAAACATATGTCAATAAATGCTTACTCGCGGTATTTACCTCAACGCCAACTGCATTGACACAACTAATTACAACATCATCAAGCGACTTCTGAAGTTTCTGCTGATCAACATCATGCTGATACTGTCCCACTCCTATCGATTTGGGATCAATCTTTACGAGCTCTGCAAGCGGATCCATAAGCCTCCGGCCAATCGAAACAGCGCCGCGTACTGTGACATCATAATCAGGAAATTCTTCACGGGCCACTTTTGATGCTGAATATATTGAAGCACCGGCTTCACTGACAACAAAAACCTGGATATCACTGTCAAATCTAACCCACTTGATAAAGTCTTCAGTCTCACGGCTGGCTGTTCCATTGCCGATAGCAATTGCTTCGATCTTGTAGGCATTGACCAGGGAAAGGATTTTCTTTATTGACATAGCGGTCTCATTCTGAGGAGGATGCGGATATATTGTCTCATTATGAACCAGGTTTCCCTGCCTGTCGAGACAAACTATCTTGCACCCGGTCCTGAAGCCGGGATCTATTGCCAGAACATTTTTTTCACCAAGAGGTGAACCGAGAAGAAGCTGACGAAGGTTATCGGCAAAAACATTAATTGCCTCAATATCTGCCTTTTCCTTAGAAATATTCCTGAATTCCGTTTCCATTGAAGAAGAAAGAAGTCTTTTCCAGCTATCCTTAACGGCTGATTCAACAATATCTGATGATGCATTTCTTCCCTTCAAAAAAATGGAGTTAAGCATATCGAGAGCATTATCTTCATCAGGTTCTATTGACAATCGAAGGAAACCTTCCTCCTCTCCGCGTCTCATGGCAAGAAGCCTGTGAGACGGACACTTTTTCAATGGTTCGGACCAATCATAATAGTCACTGAATTTTATCCCTTCCGCCTCTTTTCCTTTTACTGCCTTTGAATAGATTACAGCTTCTTTTTCAAACAGATACCTTAGCTGTTTCCTTGCTTTTTCATCTTCACTTATCCATTCGGCAATAATATCAGAAGCTCCGGAAATAGCTTCTTCAACTGTTTTTACATCATCATTCAGAAACTCTTCAGCCTTAATTGCAGGATCAGTCAGCTTCTGTTCCATAATTGCCAGTGCCAGGGGTTCAAGACCTTTCTCCTTAGCTATGGTGGCCCGTGTGCGTCTCTTTGGCCTGTATGGCAGATAGATGTCCTCCAGTTCAGCCATTGTTGCAGCAGCATCGATTTTCTGCCGCAGATCAGGGGTCATCTTTTCCTGCTCTTCAATGGATTTTATAACAGCTTCCTTCCTTGCATCAAGATCCTTCAGTCTTTCGTATTCTTCCTTGATATGCATCAGCTTTACTTCATCAAGGCTTCCGGTCATCTCTTTCCTGTACCTGCTTATGAATGGAATAGTAGCACCTCCATCCATCAGCCTGATTGTATTTTCAACCTGCCATTCGTGCAGTCCCAGTTTCCTTGCAACAAGTGCAATATTTCTGTCCGTGCTCATATAAATTTTATTCTACATAAATAACCAAACCTTTCAGATATTCACTCTCAGGGTGATATATATTGACCGGATGATCAGGGGGCTGATTCATCTGATGCAGGATCCTCACACTTCGGCCTGTGTTGGCAGCTGCTGCAAATACCGATTTCCTGAAATTTTCCCTTGTAACAACCTGTGAGCATGAAAATGTGAAAATTATACCTCCCGGCTTTATCTGCTCAATAGCTTTAATATTCAAACGCTTATATCCCTGAAGCGCGTTTCCAAGGACATTATGATGCTTTGCAAAGGCGGGAGGATCGAGAATAATTACATCATACATATCTTTAATATTATTCAGGTACTCAAATGCATCCAGCTGGAATGCTTCATGCCTCACATCATCTCCAAAATTTAGTCTGACATTTTCCTTTGCCAGTTCCACTGCAGGGCTTGAGCTGTCAACGGTATGTACAAGAGCTGCATTTTGCATTGCATAGACAGAAAATCCTCCTGTGTATCCAAACATGTTGAGTACACTTTTCTTTTCCGTGAAACCTGCAAGCAGTTTCCTGTTCTCTCTCTGGTCAATAAAAAAACCTGTTTTTTGCCCTGTTGTCCAGTCGATCTTAAACCTGAAACCATTTTCCGTGACAATAACCGGTGCTGAATTCCCGAACATAAATTCATTTACTCCATTTATGCCTGACATATGAGTAAGCGTGGATTCACTTTTATCATATACGGCAAATATCTGATCTTTCATCAGATCGACAAGGATTGATACAATCTCATTCCGTATCCTGTAAAAACCTGCTGAGTGAAACTGAATCACAGCCACTCCGTTATAAAAGTCGACAATCAGCCCTGGCAATCCATCTCCTTCTCCATGTATGAGCCGGTATACATTTAGTTCAGGATTGGAAATAATGCCGATTGATTTTCTATAATCAATTGCCTTTCTGATCTTCTCCCTGAAAAAACTTACATCCGGGTCGACCTGTTCGAAGGACAGAATCCGTACGGCAATTGAACCCGGGTGATAATGGCCGACTGCCAGAAAAGTGTCAGTGTTGTCAAATACATCGACAGGATCCCCTTCAACCGGCCTGCCATATATTTTCCTGATGGCTCCTGAAAAGATCCATGGATGATATCTCCTTACAGATTGTTCCTTGCCTGATTTAAGCACTATCTTAATCCGCTCCACCTTAATTTTCAGATAAATTTATTTGTATAGAACATGACCGTCTGTAAGCTTTTGATAAATCTGATGACAAACCCAGGCATCAGTGGCTGCATAAACCTGCTGGGCCTGACTGAGTTGTTCGGCTTCCCAGTCGGTAACCTGCTGCCGTTTGGATATCCTGAATCCAAGAACTATGGCAGCAAGTTTTTTAAGACCCGAACTCTGGATCCCAAAATCTTTTACAAAGTTCTGTAAATCAACGAATCCCGAGGGATCAAACTTCTTTACTCCTTTCAGGAACCTGATATCATCATGTACTGCAACTCCAGCTTTAACCACATCAGGATCTGACAACAGATCAATCAGTTCGTCAGGCAATCCCAGCTTATTGATTCTGAAAAGGCATGCCAGCGATCCGGTTGATAGCTGGATTAATGATACCTTGTTTTTCCTGCCCTTCTTAAATGTTGGTTTTGTCTCGGTATCAAAACCCAGTATCTCCTCTCCCAGCAATCTTGGGAAAACCTCATGGAAAGTCCGTATTTCCTCCACAAGAACGATTTCACCTTTGAACCATGAAAGTTCACAAGCCGAAAGCTCCTCAACAGAAATATTCTCCTGATATTTATTATTCTCCATTGCCTCTTAAATCCTTTTGCCTGCGTGTAATAAACCAGTCTGATGTATTCCTGTTTTCATCATTTCCTTTAATATCTTCCTCTACCCTGGCGATTTCCTCTCCGGAGTAGATGAACTTATGAATAGCCCTCATTGCATTTAAAAGCTTCTGTCCCCAGAAATTTTCAAAATTCATCCTGCATTCCCATAATGCATCATTCATAACCTCCGTGGTACCTGTCTGGTATAGCAGCAGGAAATCTTTAATATCCTGATAAATATCTGCCATGTTTTCAGAAATACTTGATACAACAGGTCCTTCCGTCTCACTGGTCTTTTCATCAAATACCTCAAGATAATCATCTGCAGTCCCGAATTTCTTTTTAAGTGTTTCATGTATCAGTATCCAGTCAGATTCATTAACAAATTTTTCGTTCCCATCCTCAAAATAAGGATTGAGCTGAGGCAACAGGGAGGCTTTGATATACAAAAGGGGCAGTATACGCTGGAGTATCCTGAGCAATTCATCTCCCTTAAGCCGGGAAGCATGCTCTGCATACTTGCAGTACTCATTTGCAACGGCCACAAATTCAATAACATTCCTTGAATATGCCGGATCCGTGTTTTCTTCCATCGATTATGCAGTTTTAACCCGCAAAATTAGTCAATTTTCCATGCAATCAGAGCTGATAAGTTGCTTTATGCAAAAATCATTTGTGAGTTATTCATTGTCAATTTGACAGACAAATCGCCGGATGATACTTTTATTTAAAAGATTTTTATATCCCGGGTGGGAATAATTTCCAATAAAGCTTAATTTTAGTACATATTACACAAAAGGGATTTTCAGACAGATCCTGGCGATTGTATGACAACACGTATTCTGACTGATCTTAATAATATTATAAAATGAAAAGAAAAGATTTTACCAGAAGGAAATTCATTTCAACTGTCTCTGCCGGATCGGTTGCAGCAGTGGTTTCGAATGTCATTCCGCCATTGGGGAATATAACAATTTTACCCCAGGCAAAGGGAAAGCTTGCCATTCTCGGAGGCAATCCTGTGCGCAAAAATAAAGAGTGGCCTCAGTGGCCATATGTTGATGAAAAGATGGTAGAGGCAGTCACTAAGACCACAAGGAGCAGGATATGGTGCAGGATTCAATCAGAGAATGGCACAGTCCCTACATTTGAGAAGGAGTTTGCGAGGCTGCTGGATGCAAAATTCTCTTTAGCGACAGGATCCGGTACCCAGGCGTTAAGCACCTGCGTAGAGGCAATGGGCTTTGGTCCGGGAGATGAGATAATAACCTCCCCGCTGACTGATCCAGGAACGATCTCTTCCATTCTGACCAGCAGGGTATTGCCAGTGCTGGCCGACCTTGACAGAGAGTCTTTCCAGATAGATCCCGATGATGTCGAAAGAAGGATTAATGAAAATACAAAAGCCATCATGCCGGTTCAGATCGGAGGTCAGCCCTGCAATATGGACCGCATAATGGCCATAGCCAGAAAGCACAATCTGAAGGTGATTGAGGATGCAGCCCAGGCGCACCTCGCTGTCTATAAAGGCAAAAAATTAGGAAATATCGGCGATCTTGGCTGCTTCAGCTTTCAGGCCAGCAAAACGATTGCCTGCGGTGAGGGAGGTGCAGTTATCGGAAACGATGAAGAACTGATGGATAAATGTTTCACTGTCCAGAATCATGGCACAAACAAAAAGGGCAGGACAGTTGTAATCGGACCGAAATACCGGATGAATGAATTTGAAGCTGCAATTTTGCTAAGCCAGCTGGCCGGAGTGAAGGAGCGCTTCGAAATTCGCAACAGAAACGCCTTATACCTGAATTCCAGGCTCAAAGATTTCCCGGGACTGGTCCCTCAAAAGCTATATGAGGGAACAGAAAGCGGCTCCTTTTACCTTTATATGACAACATATAAAAAAGAGCAATTCAATAATATTCCACGGGACAAATTCCTGAAGGCACTCGAGGCAGAGGGAGTCAGCCTGAGCACATATCTTCCGAACGGCTTACACAAAGAACCCTGGACTGATCATATATTATCTCTCAGGGAGTATAAGCAAATGTACTCTCCTGCGCGTCTGAAGAGTTACCGGGAAGAACTGGCCTGTCCAAACTGTGACAGGATAATTGATGATATTGCCATGATATGGGCTTCAGGTCCACTCCTTGGATCCAGGGAAGACATGGATGACATAATCAATGCCATTATGAAGGTGCACGAGAACCGCGACCAGCTGCACCTGATTTAAAACAGCAGACCTAATTGCTAACCGGAAATTATAAAATTCTCTATCAAAAACTGATCGAAACCATCGATCAGAAACGGATATATCATGACCCCCTGCATACACTTGCCCTGGGTACGGATGCCAGCTTCTACAGACTTGTACCTGAAATGGTGATCAGGGCCAATGATGAAAATGAGATTTCATTAATTCTTCGGGAGAGCTCAAAACTTGGCATTTCAGTGACATTCCGGGCAGCCGGTACAAGTCTTTCAGGTCAGGCTATCACTGATTCCGTACTTGTAATTGCCGGCAACAACTGGAAAAAATACAGGATCAGTACTGATGGGTCAGAAATCCGTCTTCAACCCGGACTTACAGGCGGGAAAGTAAACGCAGCGCTATTCCCCTACGGAAGGAAGATAGGACCTGATCCTGCATCGATAAATGCAGCGATGATCGGAGGAATAACGGCAAACAATGCCAGTGGCATGTGCTGCGGGACTGCACAGAACGCTTACAAGACAGTTGCAGGAATGCGTATGATACTGGCTGACGGAACAGTTCTTGATACATCAGATGAGCTTAGCAGAGAATGCTTTCAGTTTATCACATCCGGGACTTCTTTCAGATATTTCAGCACTTGCGAGGTCAGCAAAAGAGAATACAGCGACTGGCAGAAAGGATCAGGAAGAAATACAAGATGAAGAATACGACCGGCTACAGCATCAATGCCCTGATTGATTTTTCAGATCCCTTCGATATTATCGAGCATCTTATGATCGGTTCAGAAGGTACGCTGGGTTTCATTGCAGAAATCTGCCTCAGGACAGTAACCGAATATCCTTTCAGAGCCAGTTCACTTATGGTTTTCCCTGATATTGAAAAGGCATGCAAAGCAGTCATCACTGCTTAAAACGGCACCAGTTTCTGCCGTTGAGCTCATTGACCGGTCAGGACTGAGGTCAGTTGAAAATGAAAAAGGAATGCCTGATTTTCTGAAATACCTGCATGAGAATGTTTGCGCCCTGCTTGTTGAAACAGTTGCGGAAAACAAAGGTACTGGACACGAACATTGAAAAGATTAATAATTCCATCAGCTCAATCCCTGCTGAAAAAGAGATTCAGTTTACAGATATTCCGGCCGAATATGAGTTGCTCTGGAAGATCCGCAAAGGTCTCTTCCCCTCAGTGGGAGCAATGCGTAAAACAGGAACCACAGTCATCATTGAGGATGTTGCCTTCCCGGTTGAACAGCTTGCAGAGGCGACTCTCGACCTGCAAAAAATACTCAAAAAATATGGCTACAAGGAAGCTGTGATCTTCGGACATGCTCTCGAGGGTAACCTTCATTTCGTTTTCACCCAGGATTTCGGCACAGAGAACAGAAATAGAGAGATACGGGAAATTAATGAACGAAGTAGCCGATCTTGTTGTGAATAAATATGACGGGTCACTTAAAGCTGAACATGGGACAGGACGGAATATGGCGCCTTTTGTCGAATTGGAATGGGGAAAGGAAGCTTATGACCTTATGAAAGAGATCAAGCGTATTCTTGATCCGCTGAATATCCTTAATCCCGGCGTGATCCTGAATACCGCAGGCGACATTCATCTCAGGAATCTGAAACCTATGCCTGAAGCCAGTGAGATCATTGATAAATGCACTGAATGCGGATTTTGTGAACCCTCATGTGTTTCAGCCGACCTGACACTTACTCCGAGACAGAGGATTGTCATACACCGAGAGATAATCTCCCTTTCAAAAAGCGGACACGAGCCTCATATCGCTGCTTCACTGGCAAAAGACTTCTTTTATTCAGGCAATAATACCTGTGCTGCCGATGGCCTCTGTGCGGTAAACTGCCCGGTCAAAATTGATACCGGCAAACTTATCAAGCAGCTCAGATCGGAACAGATTGGCCAAAGCGAAGCAGGAGCACTATGGCTTGCTGAAAGGATGAAGACAGTTACTGCCTCAGCCCGGACAGTATTATCTATAATCAGCTTTTTCCACAATATTTTTGGAACAGGTCTGATGAAAGCAATCTCATCCGGGGTGCGAAAAATATCCCTTGAAAAAATTCCTCTGTGGAATCCCTATATCCCCTCAGGTGCGAAAAAGATCCGGAAGTTCGGGGCTTCCGGTTCCGGCAGTTCACGTAAGGCAGTCTATTTCCCTTCATGCATAAACCGTTCAATGGGTGTCTCAAAGGATCATAAGAATGAAATGCAGGTTTCGGAAAAGATGATTCATCTTCTAAGAAAAGCAGGTTATGATCCTGTTTTTCCTGAAAACATGAACAACCTCTGTTGCGGGATGGCATTTTCGAGCAAAGGGTACATTAAAACAGGAGAAAAAAAATCAGCTGAACTTGAATCGGCACTTCTGGCTGCAAGCAATAACGGAGAATACCCCATTCTATGCGATATGAGTCCCTGTCTTTATACTATGAGAGAGAATATGCAACCCAAGCTCAGACTGTATGAACCTGTTGAGTTTATATTGACTTTTCTTCTTCCCCACCTGACTATAATACCTATTGATGAGACAATTACGGTTTTCCCGGTTTGCAGTATGAAAAAAATGGGGCTGGACAAAAAACTTGATGAGCTGGCAAATCTTTGTGCAAAAAAAGTTATCATTCCCGATACCAACTGTTGTGGTTTTGCCGGAGACAGGGGTTTTACCTATCCGGAATTAAATAAACATGGGTTGAGAGATCTGAAATCTCAGTTACCGGAAAATATTGTAAATGGTTATTCAACAAGCAGAACCTGCGAAATAGGACTGAGTCTGCATTCAGGAGCATCATACAAATCTATTGTATATCTTGTCGATCAGGTGAGCAGTCCGAAAATATGAATTTTAGCTTATGATTTTTATGCCAGTTTATGATTACCCTGATTTTTTCGATATACGGAAACAGAACAAATTTATATTTACATGAAAACTGAAATACGAACATTTCTTAAGAATGCAGGACTGTGCTTTGCGGCATTCCTGGCCAGCCAGATTACTTCTCTGAAGGCAGGTGCCCCATGTTATGGAGCTGAGGACCAGTCTGATCAGCTTTTTGTAGGATGGGCAGCGGCGGATATCACTCCTGAAAGACCTGTTGCCCTTGTAGGACAATTACATAAGCGAATCTCTGTGTCGGTGCAGGATCCTTTAACTGCAACTGTACTCGCGATTGAAACAAGGGGTGAAAATGGAAGAAAAGAACAGGCAATCATGGTTTCCTGTGACCTCCTTTTTATCAGAGCACAAACACAGAAAAAACTTCAGGGTTTAATCTCGGAAAAACTGACTGATTTCGATGCTTCAAAATTGTTCCTTAATGCAACTCATTCACATACATCTCCAGGTCTTATTGATGATGAATTTTTTGGATTATACAATATAAGTCATGATATCGGAGTGATGAAACCATCGGAGTTTGAAACCTTTTTTATTGAAAAAGTCTCAGACGCAGTAATCGATGCCTGGATGAACAGGAAACCAGGTGGTTTCACCTGGGGTCTTGGTAATGCAATGCTGGGTCATAACAGGCGCACAGTAAAATCTGATGGCAGTGCAAAAATGTATGGAGTTAACGATCCTGATTTCTCCCATTATGAAGGTATTGACAATAACATGGTTGAAATGTTGTTTTTCTGGAATAATAACCAGTCTCTGTCAGGTATGGTTATCAATACAGTTGCCACTGCCCAGGTAACTGATGGAACAGATTATATTTCAGCTGATTTTTATAATGAGGTCAGAGAAAACATCAAAAAGAAATACGGAAAAGAAGTTTTTATCCTGTTTCAGGTAGGGGCAGCAGGTGATGTGACTCCAGCCAATCATGAATACATTTACAGACAGGCTACGGAGATTATGCTTACGAGAAAAGGAATAACCGCACGACAGGAACTGGCTGACAGGATGCTAAATGCTATTGATGAGGTTATGCCTTATGTAAAAAGTGATATTGCAGATAAACTTATATTCAGACATATCGTTGCAAAGATTGAACTCCCTGTAAAAGAACCTCCAGCCCTGCCTTTCTATATGACGGATGATGTAAAACCTGCTGAAATTCATGTTTTACGCCTGGGTGATATTGCCATTGCCACAAATCCATTCGAACTTTTTATGGATTACGGCTTATTGATGAAAGCACGAAGTAAAGCCATTCTTACGCTGCTGGTCCAGCTATCGTGCCAGCATAGTGGCTACCTGCCAACTGAAAGGGCAGTTAAAGGAGGTGGATACAGTGCCGATAAATATCTTGTCGGACCTGAAGGAGGATATAAGCTGGTTGACGAAACAGTTAAACTTATTAATGAAATGTGGAATAACTGACAATGAGATTGTTTTTAATGAAATCAGTAAATTTTTATCTTAATCAGACTATAACCTAAACTGACTAACAATGACAAACCGGAGAAAATTTATCCAACAGGTAACCGCTGCAGGAATTCTGGGCAGTATACCAAATGTACTTTTACCACAACAGAAAACTTCCGAAAAAATGATATGGGCAAATCTTCTTCATTTAAGTTACAATATGTGGGAAGATACCGTACCTCCAAAATACAGGGATGAGAATTATAAATGCACCACATGTCAGGAGGCAAGGGAGTGGGCACATGGTCTCAGGCCAAATCTTACATTCGATGATACAACCTGGGATGCTCTTCTAAAAGAGATGGAGGCTGTCGGGATGAATATGGTCGTAATTGATCTTGGGGATGGAATAAAGTATGAAAGTCATCCTGAAATTGCTGTTAAAAATGCATGGACTCCCGAAAAATTAAAAACTGAACTGGCGAAAATGCGGAAAATGGGATTGGAACCTATTCCAAAGCTGAATTTTGCAACAACACATGATATCTGGCTGAAGGAATATGCCCGGATGGTATCGACCGATATCTATTATGGTGTCTGTAAAGACCTGATTGAGGAAGTATCTTTGCTTTTTGACAAACCACGGTTCTTCCACCTTGGAATGGATGAAGAACTGGCCTCATACCAGGTAAGACAGGATTATGCTGTTGTCCGCCAGAACGACCTGTGGTGGGGAGACCTGTACTTCTATATCGGGGAGGTTGAAAAAAATGGTATACGTCCCTGGATATGGTCAGATTATGCGTGGCATAAACCTGAAATATTTTTCAGGAAGATGCCAAAATCGGTACTTCAAAGCAACTGGTACTATGATTCAGCATTTGATCTTAATACCCTTGCTGAGCCAAACAGAACATATGTAAAATTGTATAACGATCTGGAAGCTCACGGATATGATCAGGTACCAACAGGAAGTAACCACTCAGTTCCTGATAATTTCGAATCAACCGTAGATTACTGCAAAAAAGTAGTTGACCCTTCCAGGTTATTTGGATTTATGACAGCTCCCTGGCGGCCTACACTTGCACCCTGTCTGGACAGGCATAAGGAAGCTATTGGTCAGGTCGCCAGATCCATAACAAAGTTCGGGAGATAATACAACCTGATTTGCTTCCAGGATTATGCAGGCAGAAATGATCTTCAGGGTTAATCGGCATAGATCTCCATTTCAGGGAGGGACATGTAAGCGGAACTGTCACATTACCGGTCAACCTGTCAGGCAAGTTTATATGGAAAGGCAAAACCGTTCCTTTAACGACTGGGATACAGGAAATTCAACTTCAGTGATTTAAAAACATGTAAATAATACGGATCATGTGCTTATTCATGCCAGTGCAGCTTATGGTCTTTATCCTGCAGCAGCTTGTTATGATCGAGTAACCATCGTATAACCTTAACAACTTTATCTTCAGGATATCCGATCATCTTTAACAGTTCTTCTGCGTCCGGATTTTCCTGTACAAGAACAGATTTTATCTCCTCAAGTATCAGGTCAAATTCATATTTACTAAGGTCCAGCTCATTTCTTTTACGGCACACATCACAGATTCCGCAACGGTCAGCCTCCTCTCCGAAATAATCAAGTATTGCAACTGACCTGCAATGGTTTTCTGATTCAGCATAATCAATCATCTTTTTGAGTCTTGCTTCATATTTCTCCCTGACATGAAGATAGTTTTCCGGAGAGAGTAAAAGTGCCTTTCGCTCTAATCGCTCTTCCGTAAAAATCACCAGTGCACTCTTTTTCCCGGGGATGTAACGGATTATATTCAAGGAAGACAATTTAACCAGGTACTGGTAAATTGTGTCACGGGTTGCAGCGGACTTCCCTGAGAGTGTCTCCTCATTGATAGCTACAAATTCAGAGAACATACCGGTATAGGATCTAAGCAGCAGTTTAATAAATTTATCAAATGATTCGTTAGCCACCTGGAATTTGTACAGATCATCCCTGCTCACAATAAAATGGACCCTGGAAGGATTATTTATCTCCTCTGTAAACTCCATATAACCTTCTCTCTGAAGCAACTGAAGGCTGTTAAAAGTTTCGATTACAGGCAGCCGGTATTTTGAAATAAAATCAGGCATATTAAAATCAAAAACATTCTCTTTACCTGCACCTAATGGAACCTGCAGGTAATTACACAGCGCCTCATATATATCTTTTATTTTTTCAACGGGCGGAAACTTTTTTCGAATTGAATCGTTAAGCCGGCCAGTGTCTGCCGGTGAAACCAGAAGGATCGCAAAGGCCGGCTTCCCGTCCCTCCCTGCCCTGCCGCTTTCCTGATAATAATTCTCTATTGAATCGGGAATATCCCAGTGGATAACAAATCTCACATCTGATTTATCAATGCCCATGCCGAACGCACTGGTAGCAACAATGACCCGTGATTTTGCCGGTAGTCCAGGCTGCATGCTTTCTGTCACGCAGTTCATCTGTCAATCCGGCATGATAAAAGTCTGCACTGACACCATTAGCCAGAAGCAGTCCGGCAACTTCCCTGCATCTTTTCCTGCTTCTGACATAGACAATGCCGGTTCCCTGTGCTTTACTGATTGTCCTGATAAGATATGCCGACTTATCCTCAACTTTTCTCACCAGATATGAAATATTTTTCCTGCTGAAACTTGTCCTGAGGACATTCACCTTTCTGAATTCAAGCCTCTTCTGGATATCATCCACTACCTGGGGCGTTGCAGAAGCAGTAAGAGCAAGGAATGGAACCTTTTCTGAAATATGGTCTCTGAGCCTCGCTATTTTCAGATAGGAAGGCCTGAAGTCGTACCCCCATTGGGAAATACAGTGTGCCTCATCTATAGCAACCAGTGAAAGATTGAGCCGTGTTACCTTTGCCTGAAAAATCCGTGTTGAAATTCTTTCAGGTGAGACATAAAGAAATTTATAATCACCATATACCGCATTTTCAAGGGCGATGTCAATCTCCTCAGCCGACATCCCGGAATGTACAGCAAGTGATTTTATCTCCATGCTGTTCAGACGATTAACCTGATCCTTCATAAGGGAGATAAGGGGTGTTATCACAAGACAGATTCCATCATGGGCCAGTGCCGGAACCTGGAATGTAATGGACTTGCCTCCTCCGGTAGGCATCAGAGCCAGAGTATCCTTCCCGTCAGCAACAGATTTTATGATCTCTTCCTGCAAGGGTCTGAAGGATGTAAATCCCCAGTATCTGGTCAATATCTGCCTGTACAGGTCTATGTTCATCGGTTGTTGTTCGTTGTGGCGTTGCATGCAACGCCCATACATTATACAAATGTAACAACTGTAATTCAATTTTTTATGAGGGTTAAATGAAAGAGATTATTACAGGAGTTCTGATTTTTTTTGTAATTTGCGCCAGCAAAAACTTAAATTCTCATTCAATGTCGTTTTTAAAAGATAAGATACTATATGAAGGTTTAACTTTTGATGATGTACTACTGGTTCCTTCATACTCTGAGATACTTCCGAGGGAGGTGGATCTAAGTTCAATGTTTACCAGGAATATCAGGATAAACACTCCCGTCGTTTCAGCTGCCATGGATACTGTCACTGAAGATGAGCTTGCAATAGCCATTGCCAGGGAAGGTGGTATCGGGGTGATCCACAAAAACATGACTATAGAAAAACAGGCTGCTCAGGTAAAACGTGTTAAGAGGGCTGAAAATGTAATGATATTCGATCCGATTACAATAAACCTTGATGCTACTGTTGCGGAGGCGCTTAACCTTATGGGAGAATACAAGATAGGCGGCATCCCGGTCATCGACAGCAATGGGATCCTTAAAGGAATAGTGACCAACAGGGATCTCAGGTTTGAGAACAACCGCGCCAGGAAGATAACGGAAGTTATGACTACCGATCTCATAACCACGAATCACCAGACAAACCTGGAAGCGGCGGCAAGGATACTCCAGAAACATAAGATTGAGAAACTTCCGATGATTGATGAAGCGGGGAAGCTGATAGGATTAATTACCTACAAGGACATTACCAAAACGAAGGACCGTCCGAATTCCTGCAAGGATGACAAAGGAAGGCTAAGGGTGGCCGGTGCAGTCGGAATAGCGGCTGACACTATGGAAAGAGTTGAAGCCCTGATAAATGCCAATGTTGATGCATTATCAATAGATACAGCCCATGCTCATACAAAAAGCGTAATCGGTATCCTCAGAGAGATAAAAAGGAACTATCCTAAAATTGATGTTGTGGCTGGAAATATAGGAACCGCTGAAGCTGCCAAAAGGCTTGTTAAGGAAGGTGCAGATGCTGTAAAGGTTGGTATCGGCCCCGGTTCGATATGTACAACTCGTGTGATAGCAGGTGTCGGCATTCCTCAGCTCTCAGCGATATATAATGTCGCGAAGGCCATTGAAGGGTCAGGCATTCCGGTGATAGCTGACGGTGGCATAAGATATTCAGGCGATATTATCAAAGCTATTGCTGCAGGAGCCGATTCAATCATGGCAGGATCGCTCTTTGCCGGAGTTGAGGAATCTCCCGGTGACACCATAATTTACAACGGACGCAAGTTTAAGGCATACAGAGGAATGGGATCTATAGAAGCAATGCAGCAGGGCTCAAAAGACCGCTATTTCCAGGATATAGAAGATGATATAAAAAAACTTGTTCCGGAAGGAATTGCTGCAAGGGTACCATACAAGGGCACACTCTCAGAAGTTATCTTTCAGATGACAGGAGGACTGAGGGCCGGGATGGGTTATCTCGGCGCCAGGAATATCAATGCGGTCAAGCAAGACAGCAAATTTGTAAGAATTACCCATTCGGGCATTATAGAAAGTCATCCTCATGATGTTTCGATAACAAGGGAATCACCAAACTACAGCAGGAAGATATTAGAATAACAGGAATCAGCAATCTCTGATGAAAATCAGATCATCCCTATTAACCATTTTGATAATTGTATTGCCGGTAATTTGTCAGGCTCAGGATTTTAATTCCAGTATTCTGATAAGGATTGACGGAAGTAATACAGAAGCAGGAGAATTTATCAGAATGTACAAAAAAAGCATGGAACCGGGAAAAATATTACCGGTTGATGATTATGTCCGGCAATTTACAATTTTCAAGCTCAAAGTGACAGATGCCATCAGAGAGGGATATGATACCACAGTATCTTTCAGGAATGAGCTGAACAGTTACCGTAACCAGCTCGCACAGAATTACCTTACCGATAGTCAAACAAAGGAGAGGCTTCTCAGGACTGCCTACAAGAGATCATTGACAGAAATCAATGTATGGCATATTCTTGTTGCAATGCCCCAGGATGCCTCTCCCCGTGATACACTCAATGCCTGGAAAAAAGCTAACGAAATCAGGGCACGGATATTGACCGGTGAAACGTTTGAACAGGTTGCACGCAGTACCTCTGATGATCAGTCAGTCAGAACAAATGGGGGAAACCTGGGCTACATTACTGTTTTCCAGATGATAATGCCTTTTGAAGATGCTGTTTATTCAATGAAGAAAGGAGCTTTATCCAGGCCTGTAAGGACACCTTACGGATACCATATAATCAAAGTCACTGATATTCGCCCCTCAAAAGGCAGGATTCAGGTGGCTCATATCATGAAAAATGCACCTCCCGGTACAGCTGAACCCGATATAAGGAAAGCTGAGGATGAGATCAGCAACATCTATAAATCCCTTCAGGAGGGAACTTCTTTCAGCTCTCTTGCAATGAAATATTCCGACCACAAGGTATCTGCATCAAAAGGGGGCGTACTCGACTGGTTTGGAACCGGAGAAATGATACCCGATTTTTCAGAAGCCGCATTTTCTATTGCTGACACAGGTGACTACACAAAACCTGTCAGGACGATTTACGGATGGCATATCATTAAGCTGCTCAACAGGAGGCCTCCAGGGTCATTTGAAGAAACCAGCTCGTATCTTGAAAGCCGGATCAACAAGTCTTATCTTAATTCCTTAAGTAAAAGATCATTCGTTGAAAAACTCAAGAAAGATTACCATTTCAAAATAAATAAGATCTCTTATGACTGGTTTGTTGAAAATACAGACACTCTGATTATTCAGGGATTGAAAAAATATGACCGGTCAGTTATGCCTGAAGGAGTTATCTATTCTTTTACAGCCCAGGCTCTCGACAACAGGGAGTTTGCAGACTATCTTGAAAAGAGTGGCTCCATGATTATCACCCGCGATTCAGTATTCTTCGTTAAAATGATGCTGGAAACCAGTGCAGCTGACCAGCTGATTTCCTATGAGAATTCAGTGCTTGAAAAGAAATATCCTGAATTCAGATATCTCATGAACGAGTTTCATGATGGGATCCTTCTTTTTGAGATTTCAAATAAAAAAGTGTGGGACAGGATAAACCATGATTCGCTGGGTTTGCTTGAATATTACAACAATACGAAATACAAATACCTGTCAAAGAAACAAATAGAAGCAAAGGTTTATACTCTTAAGATAATCAACGGAGAAAAAATGCTTGCCTCGGCATTTAAGAAATATTCCGGCAAATCTGATGCGGACAGATTGCTTCTGGAAAAATTCAACAGAAAAAATGATACTCTTTTCTCCATTAATTATGGGGTTTGGAATAGTGGCGATGATCCGGAGATTGATAAGGTTGAATGGGTCACAGGCACAAAGAATTTCAACAGAAACGGCTTCCCTTCAATTATTATGATAAAAGAAGTGAAAGATCCTTTACCTTTGGCGTTCGAGGAGGTGCAGGAAAAGATGATGACCGGATATCAGGAATATCTCGACAGCGAATGGATAAGACAATTAAAGGAAAAATATATCGTTAGGATTGATAGTTCTGTACTCGAAGAAATAAAGAAGAAACTGATCGATGAATAAAACAATAATTTTTTTATTAATTATCTATTTGTCTGTTAGTTGTAAAGAAAATAAAACAACTGCCGGGAGAATTCCCATTGCAGAAATAGACAATGCTGTACTGTTCTACGATGAGATACCCCTTCTCATACAGAAAGGGATAAATGAAGCAGACAGTGTAGCCATCATCCATAATTACATAAACAAATGGGCCAAGAGAGAGCTCCTGCTGCAAAAGGCTGAAGAGAATTTAGCTCCTGACATGAAAGCTGATATTACCCGCCAGCTTGAAGAAACCAGGAGCAACCTGGTGATATATCAGTATCAGAGGCAAATGATGCTGGAGAAAATGGATACTGTCATATCCGATACAGAAATGGAGAATTATTATTCAGCCAACGGAAAGGGTTTTATCCTGAACTCAAATATCGTGAAGGCATTGTTCATAAAACTGCCGGTTGAAACTCCTGATCTCGATAAAGTGCGAAGGCTTGTGCGATCAAACAACCAGAACGATCTGCAGCAGCTTGAAAGCTTCTGTTATCAGTTCGCTGAAAAATTTGATGACTTCAATGAAAAATGGATTCCCATGAGCAGACTCTCAGTTGAACTTCAGGAAGATATTGACAATGAGGAGAACTTTCTAAAGAGAAACACCTTTTTTGAAACAAGGGATTCAGCATCGTTATACCTGATTTCAATACGTGACTACAGGCTCAGAACAACACTTGCTCCCTTTGAATATATAAAAGATGATATAAAGAGAATCATCTGGAATACAAGAAGATTCGAATTTATTCAGTCACTGGAAAATGGAATCTATAACGACGCTCTTAAAAAGAATAGTTTCAAGATTTATTAATGTTAATGATGAAGAAAAAACTTAGAATTCACCTGGTTCTTTTTGGCTTGTTCCTGCCAGGGATATTTGTTTTAAATGCGCAGGTTCTTGTTGAATCAATTGTAGCTATAACTGGCAATGAGGTTGTCTATATGTCTGATCTGGAGAATACAATTGCTGATCTTAAAAGAAGCGGGAACAAAACACCAAATGATGATCTCAGATGTGAGGTCTTCCAGGAAATGCTCATCACTAAACTTTTTCTTGACAAGGCAAGAATAGATAGTATTATTGTTCCTGACGACGCCGTTGACAGTGATCTGAATATGCGAATGAATGACGCTATAAGAAGAGCCGGCAGCGAAGAGGCTCTCGTAGAGTACTTCAGGAAGAGCATGGCTGAGATCAGAAGGGATATCAAAAAGTCCCTGATGGAGCAGGAGACTGTCAGGGAGGTGCAAAGCAAGATCGCAGAAAATATTTCAGTAACTCCCGGTGATGTTAAAAGGTATTTTATGTCAATCCCAAAAGACAGTCTGCCAATAATACCTGCCAGGTACGAAATCGGGATTATACAGATTGACCCTCCCTCAAATGAAGATAATAAAGCGGAAGCCCGTCAGAAACTCCTTGATATCAGAAGTCAGATCCTGGCCGGAAAAAGCTTCAATGTGCTTGCGATAATGTATTCTGAGGATACGGAATCTGCCAAAAAAGGAGGTGAAATAGGATTCCTCACCAGGGGAGAACTGGAAAAACCTTATGCTGATGCAGCTTTCAGCCTTTCAATGGGTACCGTTTCCAAAATTGTTGAAACCAAATTTGGATTCCATATTATTCAGCTGATCGACCGTAAAGGTGATATGGTAAATACCCGTCATATCCTTATCAGACCCCAGGTAAAGCCGGAACAGTCAGAATTGGCTATTGCAAAACTGGACAGCATTGCAAATCAGATCCGCAAAGACAGCCTCAAGTTTGAAACTGCTGCAATGAGATTTTCAACTCATAAGGACTCCAGAATAAACGGAGGGGTGCTGGTCAGTCCAAATCCTGCCGACAGAGTATCATGGCTCACACTGGAAGAGTTGAATAAGGAGATGTATGTAAAAATCAGGGACCTTAAAGTTGGAGAGATCTCAGATCCATTTAAAACAACTGATGAAAACAATAATCCTGTTTTCAGAATTGCCAGGCTGATAAATGAGATTCCTGCCCATACAGCCAATCTGAAAGACGATTATCAGATCCTTTACAATGCAACCCTGATGAATGAAAGGACTAAAGCTTATGATAAATGGATCAAGGAAAAGATCAAAAGCACTTATATAAAAATAAGCGATGAATATAAATCATGCGACTTTTTGAATACAGGATGGTTAAAACTGTAATCTTCCCGGATTTACCAACTCTGCCTGCAATCAGGTTTTCACAGCTTTTTGTGATTTTGCTTCTTTTTTCATTTGACCTTCATTCTCAGGCCACACAGGAGGCCAGGCCAGGAAGAAGAGCAATAGATCTGAAAAATGCTGACATTGATTTCATCGAAAAGGATATCACCACAGGCAAGGACTGGCACAGGTTACTCGGGAATGTCATCTTTCTGCATAATAATATTACCCTTTCGTGCGACAGTGCCCATTATGTACCAGATAAAAACCAGGTTACATCATACAGTAAAGTACATATAAAGCAGGGCGATACCCTTGACCTGTACAGCGATTATCTTTTCTACGACGGGAGAAGTGAAATGGCCCTGGCTAAGGGCAATGTTGAACTTATCGATAAGGAAACCCATCTCTATACCGACACAATTAATTACGATGTCAGGAACAAAATTGCCAGGTATAATGAAGGAGGGAGGATGACCAATGGAGAGAATACTCTCACAAGTATTGTAGGTATTTATTATGTCTCGGAAAGTCTGTTCCATTTCAAGGATAGTGTAAAAATTGTGAATCCTGATTATGTGATGACCGCCGACACCATGGACTACAATACCAGCACTGAAATCTCCTATTTCACGGGACCCACAGAGCTGAATGGAGACAGCATATATCTTTACTGTGAGAAAGGATGGTATGATACAAAAAATGATAAAACAAATATCTGGAAAAATGCCGTTATTGATAACAGACAACAGATAATACAAGGGGATTCGCTCTTTTTCGACAATATTTCAGGCTATGGACAGTCATTCGGAAATGTTGTTATCCGGGATACTACCAACAACCTCATTGTAGAGGGTGAATATGCCTGGTATTATAAAGAACCTGAGAAGTTCCTCGTTACCGATAAGGCAGTGTTCATCCAGGTATCAAAAAATGATTCACTTTTTCTCCATGCCGACACAATAACCTCCGTTACAGTATCTGACAGTTCAGCATTAGCCTACAGGCTTATGAAAGCATTCCATGGATGCAGGATCTACAGTAAAGGGCTTCAGTCCAAATGCGACTCTCTCTCCTATTCGTTCAGGGATTCGGTCATCAGGATGTACAAATCGCCTGTGATCTGGTCTGAAGAGAATCAGCTAACGTCAGACTCGATGGCCGTATTCACAAAAAACCGGCAGACAGACCGGTTGGAATTATACACCTCCGCTTTTATTACAAGCCAGATAGACACCTTACGTTTCAATCAGATAAAGGGAAGATCTCTGACAGGCTTCTTTAAAAACAATGAACTTTATAAAATAGATATAAAGGGAAATGGGGAATCACTTTACTATCTTCTGGATGGAGAAAATATTGCAGGCATCAACCAGTCGAAATGCGTAAATATAGAAGCATTCATTGCAGACGGAAAGATATCGGAGATATATGAATACCAGGATCCTGAAGGGAAAATTGATCCTCCCGAACCAAAAATACCAAAAGAGATCCGGCTGACAGGTTTTAGCTGGCTCGAAGGCCTGAGGCCAAAAGACAAGAACGATATATTCAGGAAAACAGAGGAAACTGAACTGTAAATAGGTCAGCCTTGATGTTTAATATTCATCTTCATTGAAAAAGAAGTCATCCTTACTGGGATAGTCTGGCCAGATATCTTCTATACTTTCATAAATATCGCCTTCATCTTCAATTTCCTGAAGATTTTCAATAACTTCCATAGGGGCACCCGACCTGATGGCAAAATCGATTAACTCATCCTTTGTGGCAGGCCATGGAGCATCTTCAAGTTTTGATGCCAGTTCAAGTGTCCAATACATATCTTACTGATTAAGTTTGGCTATTTAAAGTCGCAAATATTAAATTAATTTAGTTAAAAAACAATAGCTTTTTGAAGAATTTTAACACATTAAACAGACCATATAACTTCTTTATTATCAAGCTCTAAACTTATCCTGCGTGATAAAACGAATAAATAATCGGAAAGACGGTTAAGAAATTTTGTTACTATTTCCGGAGATTCTTCAGCTTCATTCAGCCTCAGAACTGCCCTTTCTGCACGACGGCATACACATCTGGCTATATGACAATATGATACAAGAGCACTCCCACCAGGCAGAATGAAGTTTTTCAATTCCGGCAGCAGCTCCTCCATTTTATCAATTTCTCTTTCGATAATCAGTGTGCAATCCGAATCAGGCAATATTTTCCTGCTTTTTTCATTGGCAGGGTCATAAGCCAGTGCAGCAGCACACCTCATAAGCTGGTCCTGGATATATACCAGGATCCTGCTACGGTCCTTATTGTTTTCATGAACCCTCAACAGTCCGAACCATGCGATAAGCTCATCGACGGAACCATACGCTTCAACTCTTACAGAATGCTTCGGAACTCTCCTTCCCCCGGAAAGTGAAGTTGTTCCATCATCGCCGGTAAGTGTATAAATCTTCATAGGCAAGCAGGGGTAATGAAAAGCATTTGATGAACAAGGTGATAAATCTATGCCTTCACATATTTTGTATTCTGGAAATCCTGAGCGATCTCGCCGTCAAAAAGCCTGATGATCCTGGCAGCATGTTTAGCGATATCCTCTTCGTGTGTAACAACAATAACTGTATTGCCTTTTTTGTGAATGTCATCAAGCAGTCCCATAATATCAATGGAGGTTTTGCTGTCAAGGTTACCAGTTGGTTCATCTGCCAGTATTATTGATGGTTTGTTTACCAGAGCCCTGGCAATCGCTACACGTTGCCTCTGGCCGCCGGATAATTCATTTGGCTTATGGGTCATCCTGTCACTCAGACCAACCTGCTCCAGCGTTTCAATAGCCATTTTTTCCCTTTCAACTTTGGCAACACCTGCATAAATCAATGGCAGAGTTACATTTTCGAGAGCCGAATACCTTGGAAGAAGGTTAAAAGTCTGAAAGACAAAACCAATCTCCTTATTCCTTATTTCAGCAAGATAATCATCTTCCATCTTGCTTACATCAGTTCCGTTCAGAATATAGGTCCCGCTGGAGGGAGTATCAAGACAACCAAGAAGGTTCATTAATGTTGATTTGCCTGAACCTGAAGGACCCATGATCGCTACGTATTCGTTCTTTTCAATATTTACTGAAACAGATCTTAAGGCTCTAACTATCACTGATCCCACCTGGTAATTCTTGACAATATCGTGAATTTCAATTACATTGTTCATGACTCCTGAAATTTTGAATTTTCGAAATTAGATTAAATAAGTCAAATAATAAATTAATATTACTTAATTTTTGTTAATACCTGATTATATAATTATTGCGGCTAATCCCTTTCCTGAAAAAGACAATTCCCATTCGGAAAATGTCTATTGTCAGGGAAACTTTGGGTGATTGCTTTATTTCATTCCATGCCTCTCCCATTTCACGGGAATAGGCAATATCATCAATAATAATTACTGTATTGTCATCTGATATTTCAGCCATCTTCCCAAAATAATCAAGGAGAGGAATCTTCCTGTGATTGCCGTCAATGAATACCAGGCCAGGTTTGATGCCCTGATTGACAATTTCAGGAATGGAATCTTCGAATGGACCTTCTATCAACCTGATATTCTTCAGTCCTGCTTCCCTGAAATTCTTCTCTGCAATTTCAGCTGCTGCAGGACAACCTTCCATGGAAATTACAGGTGTTTTTACACTCGATGCAGCCATATACATGGTACTTATGCCGAAAGCTGTGCCAAATTCAACAATCAGTGGTCCGCCATATTCGGCTGCCATATTTGCAAGGAGTATTCCGTATTTTTCAGGTACTGAAGAATTTCTTGCAATCTCTGACACTTTTCTCAGATTATTTTGCTGGTTGACTGAACCGGTTCCCAGATCCTTAATATCAATAACCCTTTTGTCATGCTTCAGCCTTACCCTTAGCTTTTCAATACTATTCACAATTGCAGGATCTGTTTTATTCCGGAATACCCTGCTTACAATGTCAAAAACAAAAGGACTGTGAATGCCATGACCATTTCTGTTCAATGAAACAAAAATGTACCTCAGATATCCCGAAATCCTGAAAAAAATCAACCCGGTATTCATATTGCAATTAGGACAGGTTCTCAAAAATAAGTATTTTCGGCTAGCTTTTTATAATTATTCTTTACATAGATCAAAGTGACACTAATGCAGGACTTTCTTGATACAAATATTACCTATTTATCAGGAGTTGGTCCAAAAAGGGCAGAACTTTTAAATAAAGAGCTCAGTATTTTTACATACCGTGATCTGCTTTATTACTTCCCCTATAAATATATTGACCGTACCAAATTTTATAAAGTTGCAGAACTGGATCCTGACCTTCCATATATCCAGGTCAAAGGAGTTATTAAAGGATATTATTCAGAAGGGCACGGATCCGGGAAAAGACTGGTTGCTGACTTCCAGGATGAAACAGGAATTATTAAACTTGTCTGGTTCAAGGGATTGAAGTGGGTAACGGGGAATTATGTCCCCGGAGTTGAATTCATTGTTTTTGGCAAACCCGGAGTCTTTAATGGGATGATAAATATAATACATCCTGAAATTGAAGCGGTAAATAAAATTGCTGAAAGGATCAGTTCTGCGCTTCAGGCTCAGTATAGCACAACTGAAAAACTTAAGAATCAATTCATTACTTCCAGGACGATAAGTAAACTGACAGGGACATTGCTGAAACAGATAAAGTACAGGATACCCGATACATTGCCATCTTATCTTGTTGCGAAATATAACCTTATGGATCTTCACGATGCCCTGAATAAGATCCATTTTCCTGCAAATCCTGACGAACTTGAGAAATCAAGGTACCGCCTGAAATTCGAAGAACTATTCTATATTCAGCTGAATCTGCTGAGGTTCAAGATTTTTCGTAATATTAAACAGAAAGGATTTGTCTTTTCAAGCGTTGGTGATAATTTCAATAATTTCTATTTCAATAACCTTCCGTTTTCTCTGACGGAGGCTCAAAAAAGAGTGATGAAAGAGATCCGAAGGGATCTTGGATCAGGTAAGCAGATGAACCGGCTGCTCCAGGGGGATGTCGGGAGCGGCAAAACACTGGTAGCACTTATGAGCATGCTTATTGCCATCGACAACGGATACCAGGCATGCATTATGGCGCCAACAGAAATCCTTGCCAACCAGCACTTTCATACCATAAGCAAGCTGCTCACAGGAATAGACATCAAAATACGCCTTCTCACAGGCTCATCCAAAAGAACCTCCAGAAAATCAATTGCAGAATCGCTTCTTGACAATTCGCTTAATATCCTGATCGGTACTCATGCACTTCTGGAAGAGAATGTCCGGTTCTCTAACCTTGGCCTGGTTATTATCGACGAACAGCACAGGTTCGGAGTAGCACAGAGAGCCAGGCTATGGCAGAAAAACCTCAATCCTCCGCATATTCTTGTCATGACAGCCACTCCCATTCCCCGGACACTGGCTATGACCCTTTACGGGGATCTTGATGTCTCTGTAATAGACGAACTGCCGCCTGGAAGGGTTCCGATAAAGACAATGCATTTTACTGATACAGAGAAAAATAAAGTATTCGGATTCATCAGGAGCCAGATTGCCGAGAAAAGGCAGATTTATGTCGTATATCCTCTGATTAAGGAATCTGAAACAATGGATTATAAAGATCTTGAAGACGGATGGGATACTATTTCCAGGGCCTTTCCGCCACCTGAATACTGCATCAGCGTTGTTCATGGAAAGATGACTTCCGCAAACAAGGAGATCTCAATGAAACTGTTCAAGGATGGACATGCCCATATCCTCATTGCCACAACAGTGATTGAAGTCGGGGTTGATATACCAAATGCCACAGTTATGGTAATTGAAAGTGCAGAAAGATTCGGACTGTCTCAATTGCATCAGCTCAGGGGACGTGTTGGAAGAGGCGCTGATCAGTCGTACTGCATACTGATGAGTTCTGATAAATTGTCAAGGGAAGCCGCTAACAGGCTTGAAGTTATGGTGCAGACAAATGACGGGTTTGAAATTGCAGAAAAAGACCTTCAGCTGAGGGGCCCCGGTGATATCGAAGGCACCCAGCAGAGCGGCATACCATTCGACCTGAAAATTGCCAGTCTTGGAAGGGATGGTCAGATAATTGAATATGTCAGGATTATTGCTGAAGAGATTCTTAAAAAGGACCCCCTGCTTGAGGAGAATCAAAATCTTTTACTGCGGAACGAACTGAAAAGGCTCTTCAGTCAGAATCAATCATGGAGCAAGATAAGCTGACAGATATTATTTATAATCTGTATAAATAATAAAAACCCGATAAAAACTGACAAATAACATCATCTTTTTCTCGTTCATTTTTAAATTTGCCACTTGAAAATTCTAATACTGTAATGTCTACATCAGTCCATACAAAGAGCATTTGCCATAAAGGTACAGTTCAGAAAACTGACAACAATTCTGTGCTGGTCATAATCACTGCGCAATCAGCCTGTTCCGGATGCCATGCTGAGGAAGTCTGCACTCTTTCAGGAAAAGAGGAGAAGATCATTGAGGTATCAGGTTCCTACAACGTAAAACCGGGCGATGAAGTTACGGTTTATATGAAACAATCCACAGGTTACGCTGCATTGCTCTTAGGTTATCTGATGCCTTTGGCAACCGTCATCATTTCACTTATCATCCTGAATATGCTTAAAATGTCCGAACTGGCAGCCGGTCTGATATCTATTGCAATGCTTATTCCATATTTTACTATTCTCTTTTTGTCAAGGAAGCTGATAAATAACAGATTTATTTTTACTTTAAATTCTTGAAAGATGAGTCTTACAATTCCTATAACCATTATAAGTCTGAGTCTTCTGGCACTCATTTCGGCAATTATACTCTTTTTTGTTGCTCAGAAATTCAAAGTCGTTGAAGATCCGAGGATTGATGAAATCCAGTCCATTCTTCCTGCAGCCAACTGTGGTGGCTGCGGTTTTGCAGGGTGCAGGAATTTTGCAGAAGCTCTGGTGAGTGCAGATACACTCGAAAATCTCAACTGCCCCGTTGGAGGAGCAGATGTGATGAAGGCAGCCGGAATTATACTTGGAAAAGCTGCACCGGTCGTCGATCCGCTGATTGCCGTACTGCTTTGCAACGGAACTCCTGAATTCCGTTCAAGAACATCAGTCTACGACGGAGCGATGGATTGCCGGATAGCTCATAATCTTTATTCAGGTGAATCTGACTGCAGCTATGGCTGTCTTGGAAATGGTGATTGCGTAAGGGTCTGCACCTTTAACGCCATCAGCATGGATCAGGAAACCGGGCTGCCGGTGATTGATGACAATAAATGTGTTTCATGCGGTGCGTGTGTAAAAGCCTGTCCGAGGAATCTGATAGAACTCAGGAAAAGATCAAAAAAAGACAGAAAGTTGTATGTAGCCTGTTCCAATTGCGATAAGGGAGGTACTGCGCGAAAAGCATGCAAGGTAGCTTGCATAGCATGCAGCAAATGTGTTCAGGTATGTGAGTCGGGTGCTGTCACGATTGAGAATTACCTGGCATACATTGATGCCAGGAAGTGCACATTTTGCAGGAAATGCGTTACAGAGTGCCCGACAGGTTCAATACTCGAGTTCAATTTTCCTCCCCGTAAACCAAAAATCGAGTTTGAAGCTGCCAGCATAAATGGTTAAGAGAAAATTAAAATCAAATAATAAGACAGTGTTTAAAACATTTCCATCAGGAGGTATTCATCCGCCAGAACTAAAACTGACCAACAATTCAGCCATTCAGTATCTCCCGGTACCCGAATCGGTAACAATTCCTGTTTCCCAGCACCTTGGTGCCCCTGCAGTTCCTGTGGTAAACAAGGGTGATTGCGTTAAAACCGGGCAGTTGATTGCATCCAGCCAGGGATATGTATCATCCAATATTCATTCCTCAGTATCTGGCAGGATTAACCGGATTGACTCAATTATAGATACCACCGGGTTCAGGCAAACTGCAATCATTATCGATGTCGTTGGTGATGAATGGATGGACTCTATTGACAGAAGCAATACAATTATCAGGGAAATTAAGCATTCCTCCGAAGAGATAATAAAAAAATGTCTTGAATCCGGGATTGTTGGGATGGGCGGAGCAGCATTTCCGTCACATGTAAAACTGACAATTCCTTCAGGGAAAAAGTGTGACCTGCTTATTATAAACGGTGTTGAATGTGAACCATATCTTACTTCTGACCACCGGCTTATGGTTGAGAAACCAGAGGAGATTCTCACAGGAGTTACACTTCTGATGAAAGCTTTAGGGGTGGAAAGGGCAATGATTGGCATTGAGAAAAACAAACCTGATGCCATAGCCGGTTTATCAGCAATTGCTCGGGGATTTAAGGGTATTTCTATACATGGCCTGAAGGTAAAATATCCTCAGGGGGCTGAAAAACAACTTATTAAAGCCATATTAAACAGGGAAGTACCACCAGGGAAACTTCCGATAGATCTTGGTGTTGTTGTTCAAAACGTGGCTACTGCCTTTGCAGTATATGAGGCAGTGCAGAAGAACAAACCCCTGTTTGAAAGGGTGGTGACCATAACAGGCAAATCACTTGCTCATCCGGGAAATTATTTTGTCAGAACGGGCACTCCCATTAGCAAACTCATAGATGCTGCCGGTGGAATTCCGGAGAATACAGGAAAGATCATCAGCGGAGGTCCCATGATGGGCAAAGCTCTGAATAACCTGAATGCACCGGTAGTTAAAGGCACATCAGGCATCGTCCTTTTCCCGGTTGAAGATGCAAAAAGGGCCCGAATACAGCCTTGCATCAGATGTGCTAAATGCGGTTCTGTCTGCTCATTCAGTCAGCAGCCTTACCTTCTGATGGCCCTGGCAGAAAAAGGATTATGGGAAAGAGCAGAGCTTGAAGGAATAACAGATTGCATGGAATGTGGATCGTGCAGCTATATCTGTCCCGCCAACAGACCAATACTCGATTATGTCAGACTTGGAAAATCGACAGTGAACAAACTGATCCGTGAACGAAACTCAAAATAATCTTTCAGATTCATATAATGACCAGACTTTTAAATATATCTCCCTCTCCGCATATTCATGGAAAGGATACTACAGACAAAATTATGCTTGGTGTTGTGCTGGCGCTTTTGCCTGCTCTCCTCGCATCCGTATTTTACTTTGGTACAGGCGCAATAATAGTTACAGCTGCATCGGTGATTTCATGTGTGGGTTTCGAGTATCTTATACAGAGGTTCATACTGAAAAAGCCAATCTCAATAACCGATGGATCAGCTCTGGTCACAGGCTTGCTTCTCTCCTTTAACCTCCCTTCAAATCTGCCCGTCTTCATTATCATCATCGGCAGCCTTGTTTCTATAGGCATTGCAAAGATGACATTTGGAGGACTCGGTAACAACCCATTCAATCCTGCGCTTGTCGGACGTGTCTTCCTCTTAATCTCATTTCCTGTTCAGATGACCTCATGGCCTGTTCCAAATGGCTTTCATTCAGGATATTCTGATGCTGTCACCGGAGCAACACCTCTGGCGGTCATTAAGGAGGGCATTAAAAATGGGGAATCATTGTCAGACCTCATGGAGAAAATTCCGTCTGCACTTCAGCTGTTTCTTGGTAAAATGGGAGGATCGATCGGGGAAGTTGCAGCAATTGCATTGCTTGCAGGTTTTGCATATCTGCTTTACATGAAGATAATTACCTGGCATATTCCTGTTTCAATAATTGCCACAGTTGCCCTCTTTACATCTGTCCTCTGGTTAATAAACCCGCAATCAAATGCCGGTCCGGTTTTTCATATTCTGACAGGAGGCGTCCTTCTGGGTGCGATCTTTATGGCAACTGATTATGTAACTTCCCCGATGAATCCAACAGCTATGATAATATATGGATGCGGTATCGGAGTAATTACTGTGATCATCAGGGTGTGGGGAGCCTACCCTGAGGGTGTCTCGTTTGCCATCCTGATAATGAACAGTTTTGTTCCGCTGATGAATTCATATATAAAACCAAAAAGATTTGGGGAGGAGGTTAAAAATGGCTAAGACAGAATCTACATTCAGGAATATGGTTCTCTCCCTGACATTTATCTCGCTTGCAGCTTCGGCCTGCCTCGGATTTGTCTATGAATTTACAAAAAAACCTATCGAATTGTCGAATCTCAACAAGAAGCTTACAGCAATAAAGCTTGTTGTGCCTGACTTCAATAATAACCCCGACAAGGAGATGTTCAGATTACCGACCGGGGATGGCGACAGTCTGGATATCTACCCGGCAAAAAAAGACAATGAGATTGTTGGTTTCGCAGTGAACACCTATACAAAAAAGGGATTCAGCGGAAATATAAGCCTGATGGCAGGTTTTAAACCTGACGGCACTATATTCAATATATCTGTACTTGAACATAAGGAGACTCCCGGCCTCGGCACCAAAATGACCGATCCGCTGTTCAGGGAGCAATTCAACCTTAAAAACCCGGCCAGCTTTGAACTGAAAGTCAAAAAAGACGGAGGGCCTGTCGATGCCATAACAGCTGCAACAATAAGTTCAAGGGCATTCTGCGATGCTGTTCAGCGGGCATATAATACTCTTCAGAAAGGAGGCTTTAAATGAATCAGTTGCAAAACTTCACAAAGGGTTTTTTCAAGGAAAATCCGATCCTCGTACTAGTCCTGGGCACCTGCCCTACCCTGGCCACGACATCATCATCAATGAATGGATTAGGAATGGGCATTGCCACAACTTTCGTACTCGTCGGTTCAAATGTAGTTATTTCATTGCTGTCAGACCTGATTCCCGACAAGGTAAGGATTCCGGCATTCGTTGTAATCATTGCCTCTTTTGTAACGATAGTCGACCTTCTGATGCAGGCTTATGTTCCGGGACTTTATGAGAAACTCGGGATCTTCATCCCTCTTATTGTCGTTAACTGCATAGTTCTTGGACGTGCAGAAGCCTTTGCAAGCAAGAATACCGTGTTTTCATCGTTTATTAGACGGACTGGGAATGGGACTAGGCTTCACAATGGCTCTTGGTATACTGGGAGCACTGCGTGAGCTGATGGGAAGCGGATCTGTTTTTGGCTATAAATTTATTTCCGGAGACGGTATCCTTGTATTTATTCTTGCCCCCGGAGCATTCATCGCCCTTGGTTACCTCATAGCTCTTATAAACCGGATAAAAAGAACATAATAAGCTTAGTATGGAATATATATTAATAATCATTTCTGCAGTGTTCATAAATAATGTTGTACTGGCACAATTTCTTGGCATATGTCCTTTCCTGGGAGTATCAAATAAGGTTAACACGGCTCTCGGTATGACAGGGGCAGTAACATTTGTGATTGTCCTTGCAACAATGGTTACATATCTTATTCAGACATATGTGCTGAATAAACTCGGAATAGGTTTTATGCAAACAATAACATTCATCCTGGTAATTGCCGCACTGGTTCAGATGGTTGAGATTATCCTCAAGAAAGTTAGCCAGCCCCTCTACCAGGCTTTGGGTATTTTCCTTCCGCTGATCACTACAAACTGCGCTGTTCTGGGTGTCGCAATACTTGTAATTAAAAAAGATTATAACCTTATTCAGGGTGTTGTATATGGTGCATCCACCGCAATAGGTTTTGGCCTGGCTCTTGTAATTCTGGCAGGAATAAGGGAGCAGCTGGAACTTGCAGATATTCCCAATGGAATGAAAGGTGTGCCCATTTCCCTTATAATTGCCGGAATTCTGGCCATGGCATTCATGGGATTTACAGGTATCGTGAAATAACTCAAAGGTCATACTGCCCTCCGGAAAAATTTCCTGCTGCCCCGACTTCTTAAAAAAGCTTAAATTCTCACAGCATTTGCAAGAATTTAATTAAATTTGTTCGAAGCCGTTTCTTCCCTTATAATTCCTCAAACTGAAACCCGCAAAATTGACATGGCACTTCTAAGACCTTTATTTTCAATGATTCTTGTTGGATGCACTTTCCTGGCTTGCAAACAACCAACAGCATCTTCCGAACTATTCAAATCATCAGTCATAATGCCTCCACACAGCTCAACAAAAGGAGTTGAAGGTCCCGCTGTTAACAAGGAAGGAACATTATACTGGGTGAATTATGAACGCCAGGGTACTATCGGTCTTCTTTCTCCCGGTGGTTCGCCCGCTGTATTCATTGATTTACCAGAGGGAAGTATAGGAAATGGTATAAGGTTTGACAGTCAGGGCAATATGCTGATCGCTGATTATACAAACCACAATGTTTTAAAGGTTGACATGACTTCCGGGAAACTGACAATATTTGCGCATGAATCGGGCATGAGTCAGCCAAATGATATAGCCATCGACAGTAAAGACCGTCTGTATGCAAGTGATCCTGACTGGAATTCCGGAAAAGGAAAGATATGGCGTATTGACACTGACGGGAAAGTTACTCTGCTGGACACTCTTGGAACTGCTAACGGAATTGAGGTCAGTCCTGATGAAAAAACCTTATATGTAAATGCTTCGGGAAATATTTTTGCATACGATCTTTCACAGGAAGGCAGTGTCAGCAACAAACGTATTCTTATCGCATTTCCTGACCCCGGAATGGATGGGATGCGTTGTGATGTCAACGGTAATTTATATGTCACCCGGTTTGGCAAGGGATTGGTCCTGAAGGTCTCACCGGAAGGAAGCATAATCAGGGAGATACCGCTCAATGGAAAAAGTCCGACCAATATAGCTTTCGGAGGTACTGACGGATGCACTGCATATGTTACCCTTCAGGATCAGGGCAACATTGAGAGCTTCAGAACAGACATTCCCGGCCGGGAATGGGAAATGCAAAGAAGTGCAAACAGCAAATAACCAATTTATTTTCTTAAACATGAAAAAGACAAAACTCCTGCTTATTATTATTTCGCTCATGATAACCGGTCTTTTAAAGGCTCAGACATATAATATTGTCATAAAGGGAGGGCATGTGATAGATCCCAAAAACAATATTGATGAAGTTATGGATATTGCCGTGAAAGAGGGCAAAATCGTCCTTATGGCAAAAAACATTGAGGAGAAGGAAGGGATCCAGGTTGTAAATGCCAGGGGACTATATGTGACTCCCGGACTCATTGATATACATGTCCATGTCTTCAACGGGATCAACCTTGATCAGCAATACATGAACGGGCCAAACGCCATCCCCCCTGACGGATTCACATTCAGAGTCGGGGTTACTACCGTTGTTGATGCCGGTTGTGCCGGATGGAGAACTTTCCCTGAATTCAAGAGACAGACAATCGATATTTCACAGACAAGGGTCCTGGCATTTCTGAATATAGTTGGTGAAGGAATGCGGGGTGGCCCTTTTGAGCAGAACCTGAAAGACATGGATCCAAAACTTACTGCTGAATTTGCTCTGAAAAACTCAAAAGATATAGTTGGAATAAAGCTGGCACATTATAGCGCCAGAGAATGGACTCCTGTTGAGCTAGCGGAGGAAGCCGGAAAATTATCAAATATGCCTTTGATGGTTGATCTGGGAGGTGCTCTGCCGGCTCTATCCCTTGACACTCTTTTTATGCAGGTGTTCAGGCCTGGAGATATCTTCACGCATTGTTATGCCCAGCTGGGAGAGAGCAGGGAGAGCCTCGTAGATACTAAAACCGGAAAGGTGCGGCCCTTTGCATGGGAGGCCCGTAAAAGAGGGATAATTTTTGACGTCGGCTATGGAGGCATCAGTTTCGCCTATTCCCAGGCTATTCCGGCTGTAAGGGCTGGTTTATATCCTGACGCCATAAGTACTGACCTGCATATTGGAAGTATGAATGGTGCAATGAAGGATATGCTGACGACAATGTCAAAATTCATGGCTATGGGAATGGACCTGAAAAGTGTCATTAATGCAAGTACATGGAAACCGGCGCAGATTATCAACAGGCAGGAACTTGGAAACCTGTCGGTCGGCTCAGAGGCAGATATTGCGATCCTTAATGTCAGAAAGGGTAAATTCGGCCTCTTTGATTATACAGGCCACAAACTTGAATCAGATAAAAAGCTCGAGTGTGAGATGACAATCAGGGCAGGGAAAATAGTATATGACCTGAACGGAATAGCCAGTCCCGTAATTCTTGCCCGCAGACAAAATCCCAGGTAAACTTGCCTGATTATCCAAAGAGAAAATTGTTAACAACATAATAACTAACCGAGATGAAACGTAGAGAACTAATTAAGAATTTATCCATCCTGCCGGTGTCAGGAGTTGTATTGGGAAGTGCTCTTCCGCTTGGGTCTTTAGTTGGAACCGCTCCCAAAAGGGACCTGATCAGGGAGCTGGGACTGCGGAAATTCATTAATGCAGCAGGAACGTATACTTTTATGTCCGGATCATTGATGCATGATGAGGTTGTGGAAGCAATAAGGGGCTGTTCAAAGGAATTTGTCCTGATTGATGATGTCCAGGATAAGGTTGGTGAGAAAATTGCTGCAATATGCCATGCAGAAGCAGCAACAGTTACTGCAGGCTGCTGGTCTGCCCTGGTACTCGGAACGGCCGGAGTGCTGACCGGTATGGATATGAAAAAGGTTGCACAATTGCCGCATTTAGAAGGTATGAAATCAGAAGTACTCGTTCAAAAGACTCATAATGAAGGCTATGTTCATGCACTTACAAATACAGGAGTTAAAATTGTCGAGATAGAGACTGCTGAGGAACTGGAAAAAGCTGTTAATGAAAAAACAGCAATGATGTGGTTCCTAAACTATGCCTCACTTAACGGGAAAATATCTGATAAGGAATGGGTAGCTCTTGGTAAAAAGCTGAAAATACCAACTATGATCGATATGGCTGCAGATGTACCGCCGGTTGAAAACCTCTGGAAATTCAACGACATGGGATTTGATCTCGTCTGTGTTTCAGGCGGCAAAGACATTCGCGGCCCTCAGAGCGCAGGTATACTTATGGGTAAAAAAGATCTTATTGCTGCCGCCAGGCTTAGCGCTCCGCCAAGAGGAGGTAATATAGGCCGGGGCATGAAAGTGAATAAGGAAGAAATCCTTGGCATGTGGGTTGCACTTGAAAAATTTATAAGCATCGACCACGTTAAGGAGATGAAAATGTGGGAAGACCAGATTGCGATAATTGAAAATGCCGTTAAGAAAGTAAAAGGAGTTACAACAAGCGTATCAGTTCCTCCGATTGCAAACCGCACCCCAACCCTGAACTTCACGTGGGATAAAAATATTATTAAAATGACCCGTGAAGAATTTCAGGATAAGCTGAGAAAAGGAGATCCCTCAATCGAAGTGATCGGAGGCAAGGAGGATAGTGTTAACATAACTCCATGGATGCTTAAACCAGGTCAGGAAAAAATAGTGGCCACCCGTGTTAATGAGGTGCTGAGCAAAGGTGTCTGAGAAGTCGCTTGGATCATTGATAAAATTTATAACCATGAGAGTAAAATCATTCATATTATCTGCAATACTGCTGGCAATGACCTTTAGTCTGAATGCTCAAAGCTACAGCACAATAATTAAGGGGGGACATGTCATTGATCCTAAAAACAATATCGATGGAATTATGGATATTGCCATTAATGACGGGAAGATAGCCCTGGTGGCAAAAAACATTGATCCCGGAGAGGGAAAACAGGTAATCGATGCCAGGGATCTGTATGTAACTCCCGGACTTATCGATATGCATGTTCACGTTTTTTATGGAACTAAGTACGGACAGGCTTTGATGAATGGACAGAGTTCAGTCGGACCAGATGAATTCTCATTCCGTGCAGGAGTAACTACCTTTGTTGACGCCGGAAGCTCTGGCTGGAGGGGATTTGAGGATTTCAAAAGACAGACAATTGATGTATCGCAGACCCGGGTGCTTGCTTTTCTGAATATTGTCGGAGAAGGTATGAGAGGAGGTCCCTTCGAACAGAATATCAAGGATATGGAAGCACACAAGACAGCCGGGTTCGCGAAATCTCATCCTGAGTATATTGTCGGTATCAAGCTTGCCCACTACGACGGACACGACTGGGCTCCAACCGACAGCACCGTAGCTGCAGGCCAGCTGTCGAACCTTCCTGTTATGATAGATTTCGGACTCAGCGATCCGCCGCTTTCACTCGAAGAACTTCTTATGAAACACCTGCGCCCCGGTGACATTTTCACTCATGCTTACGCCTACTGGCCAAAGACCCGTGAAGCCCCGGTTGACGGGAATGGCAAGGTAAAACCATATATTTTTGAAGCGCAAAAAAGTGGAAGGATTTTTGATGTAGGCCATGGTGGCGGTTCATTTTTCTGGAGTCAGGCTATTCCTGCAATTAAACAGGGATTCATTGCAGAAGTAATCAGTTCGGATCTCCATACAGGAAGCATGAACAGCGGCATGAAAGATATGAGCAATCTGATGTCAAAATTTCTGAACATGGGGCTTTCAGTGCAGGATGTTGTTCTTCGCTCGACATGGAATCCTGCAAAAGTGATCAACAGGCCTGAACTTGGAAACCTGAGTGTAGGAAATGAGGCCGATGTGGCTATATTCAGTCTTGCTGAAGGCAATTTCGGATTTCTGGATATAACAGGCGAAAAACTGAACGGATCCCGGAAACTGGTGGCAGAACTGACAATACGTGCCGGCAAGGTAGTGTGGGATCTGAATGGCATGGCTGCTACCTCTCAGGTAAAATAGTCTTAACAAAATATAAAGCACTATCAGATAACAATTATACAATCAAATAAATTTCAATTTTAAACTTTATCTATTATGAAAACAGAAAGAAGATCGGTAATAAAAAAAATGTTCGCCTCCGTAGTAGGCTTGACTGGACTGGGAATTGCTGCTAATGCAAAGGTAAATACCCCAATGGAAAAAGAAGCTGATAATGTGACCACTTTTCAGGATGTACCTTTGTTTTCAGGTCATACCAAATTTGGCAATATGGTATTCATATCCGGAAAAGGAGCTCATGTGGCTCCCTTTGAGATTAAAGCTCATACCGAGATTGTACTGAAAGAGATGGAATCAGAACTTATCAAGGCCGGTTCATCTATGCAGAAGGTCATGAAAGTGAATGTATATCTCAACGATATTGCTGATTACAAGGGGATGAACGAAGTTTTCAAGGGAAGGTTTGGCGCAAAACCTCCAGTTCGTACAACAGTTGCAGTAGCCAAAGGTGGTGTACCAGGTGACTCACTTGTTGAGATGGATTGCATAGCTTATATCTAACATAGTACACAAATGATTGAAACTGGTTATCAGGTTATTGACATATGTTAATTTAATTGAACTTCCTAATACTATGAAAAGCATGTTAAAATCAATATGTTTATTGATTCTGGTAACCAGTTTGTTTTCTTTTACTTACAAAACCGATAACAGATCACAGCTTAATGATATCCGCATTGAGCGGCACAAACCGGTGCGCATGAGCGACGGGGTGATTTTATATGCGGATGTCTATCTCCCGGCAGCCTTGGGAAAATATCCCACTCTGGTGACCCGTACTCCTTACGGGGTACAGCGTGACGGGGCGCATGAGACCCTTGTAAAATTTGCACAGCGCGGCTATGCCGTTATTACAGTTGATGTCCGCGGTCGTTACGAAAGTGAAGGAAAGTGGGATCCTTTCAGATATGAAGGTAAAGACGGATATGATATTATAGAATGGGCAGCCGTACAACCATTCTCCAATGGCAAAATCGGCACAAATGGCGGCAGCTATGTGGGACATAATCAATGGGCTACAGCCTCTCTTCATCCACCGCATCTTGTAGCTGCTTTCCCGGTACTTGCTTCTACAAATATCTATGCAAACTGGATAACCATGGGAGGCGCTTTCCGGCTGAGCTTCAACTACGGCTGGGGCGTGGTGCGCATGCCCAACAGGATCATGCTGCCGCAATACTGGCATACGGAAAACTATATGCCTGAAAATTTGAAATATGACAACATCCTGCTGCACCTTCCTTTATATGATGCTGATGTTGTGAATGAAGGTTCACCTGTTCAGCATTATCGCGACTGGCTGAAACATGAAAGCTATGATTCATACTGGAAAGCAATTAGTGATGAAGAACATTTCAGCGATATTAATGTACCAGTGCATACTCTCGGAGGCTGGTTCGATATCTTCCTGATGGGAACGATAAACGGATATGTCGGCATGAAAAACCACGGGGCTACTCCTGAAGCCAGAGCCGGAGCACGCATGATCATCGGGCCATGGGGACATGGTTCATCTCAAAGCTTCGGTGGTATTGACTTTACACCTGTAGCCTTCATTGATATGTTCGAAACACAACTTCGCTTTTATGATTATTATCTCAAGGGTATTCAAAACGGACTTGATAAGGAGAAGCCTGTTCAGCTCTTCTACATGGGCGTCAATAAGTGGCGTGGTGAAACAGACTGGCCAGTACCGGGAACAGAATACCGGGAGCTGTACCTGAACAGTGACGGATCGGCCAACTCAGTCCGCGGAAACGGTACCCTTTCATTCTCAAAACCTGCGAAAAGCAGCACTGATACATACAGATATGATCCGGGCAATCCTGTGCCGACTACCGGCGGAAATAACTGCTGCGGTACTCCCACCATTGCAGGACCAGCAGATCAGAGGCAGCTGGAAAGACGTGAGGATGTTCTTGTATACACCAGCGAATACCTGGATGATCCCCTTACCATTGCAGGTCCGGTAAGAATAAAACTCAATGCTGCAACTGACGGACCAGATACCGATTGGATGATCAAGCTTATAGACGTTTACCCCGACGGTTTTGCAATGCCTGTTTCTGAAGGCATTCTCAGGGCCAGGTTCCGGGAAGGACTGGATAAGATGAAACTGCTTGTTCCAAACGAGATATATGAATACGATATTGAATTAACAGGTACGGCAAATGTATTTAAGGCCGGCCACCGCATACGTGTGGATATTACATCCAGCAATTTTCCCCAGTTCGACAGGAATCCGAATACAGGAGATCCACTGGGAAGCAGTGCAAAGACCAGAATTGCCAGACAGACTGTCTATCATGGGGGAAAAACATTGAGCCGCATTGTACTTCCGGTAGTTCCGGCTTTGACAGACAACTAAAAAAAACTGCAATTACAAGTCAGGGATTTCAGGTATAGATCACCATTTCACGTTCAGCATCCCAGTCCATGCCCTTTGCATACATGTTGTACATTCCCGGTTGGCAGAACCCATCCCATACAACCTGATGTGTTCCCGGCTCAAGGTCATCGGCATGCATTCTCCATACGACTTCACCGTTGCTGTTAAGGATATCGACATAAACGTCGCCTTTTCCGGGAACATTGACTTCCAATACAACATTATTGCCGGAGTCAGTTCCTATAGCTTTGATTGAAGGTGTTTCTGCCCCTGACAAAGCACCCTTTTTCCATGCACTGTAGTCAAAAGGCTCATCGCACATATGGTATCTGGCCTCATTCATTCCATTGGTATTCCTGCTGAGATAATAGGTAAGCAGTGGTGTCCTTTTCAGCGTCTCCAGTTTTACCTTCACAGCCTTGCTGTCTTTCCAGAGATATACCGGAATATCAGACGGGTCAAGAACATCTGAAAGACCCCTCTCTATGCCGAGATGGAAAAGTCCGAAGTTTCCGGGTTCATGTCCTGCGAGCCAGTGAGCAATTATATCGACGCGGAAAGCATCTTTCCCGAAGATAATATTATTACTCATAAAATCCATTGCTTTACCATTATGTGGTCCACCCTGAAAACCGTCACCATCGCGCCCGTAAATTCCTTCAACCATGTTTATTCCGGTGGGTGTAATACTATAAGAGTCTAACATTCGCTGTGCCCATTGCTCCATCCAGAATCCGGCTTCGAATGGAGGTTTATCCATTTTTTCAGACCAGCGCGGAATACCAGCCTGAACATGTTTCTTATGCAATTCTCCAACCCGTTCCAGGTAATCAGGCTGGAAAAACTGATGGTAGCGCTTATCATACGTTTTGAAGATGTCAACTGTTCCCGCACAATAAGAGTGAAATTTCTTTCCCGTTATTCCCTGCAGGTTTTTAATTGACCCTGTAATACCCATCTGGTGAGCTTTAAACTTTGCGATATTTATCAGGAAGGTGTCAGGGGCGGTCATAGGAGCCATAAAACCCACTTCCTTAAAAACAACACCGTCAACTTTTTTGAAAATAATTTCATCTCCAAGATCCCAGAAATTCTTTGCAGTAAGGTCTCTCAGATCAAAATTATTTCTTTCCGCCATGTCGGTATATCCGTTCGCTTTCCAGAGAAATGTGCAGGCACATTCCCTTAAATAAAAATCCTTTGGACCCTTGGTTTTAACTCCATTCAGATAACCTTCAACAAAATTGAGATCAGTATTAATCCCCATATTGGCAAGTGGATCCTTTTTATCGATACTCATACAAGTCCAGTTGGGCTTGCAGGTTATCTTAGTCATATTGGAATAGCCTTTGCCACCGGAAGTTTTAATGAACATTTCATCAGCCAGCTTATAGGCTGCTTCATAAATGCCCTTTTTATCTGTCTTTTCCCTGACTGTCGTCAGATTGATAAAAACTGCTTCAGGATGCGCCCTGATAAATGGATGAAGGTCAAATCCATCAAACTCCTCAGGGTATGGCTTTGCAACTGCGTCAAGACCTGATCCGGCTATTCCGAGAATCCCGGCTGCCGAGGAAACTTTTATGAAATCACGTCGCTTCATTATATTTATATCTTATTCCCTGTTTCCAGTAATAAGAGGTGTATTATATAAAATGGGAATTTCATGTAAATATTACCATCTCCCTCTCAGCATCCCAACCCATACCTTTTACATACATGTTGTACAGTCCGGGTGAGGAAAAACCATCCCATACAACCTGGTGTTTTCCGGGTTCAAGATGATCCGCGTGCATTCTCCATACAACTTCTCCGTGTCGGTTCAGGATATCGACGTAAACGTCACCCTGCTCAGGTACAGATAGTTCCATCACTACCTGATTATTGGTATCTGTTCCAAGAGCCCTGATAGAGGGAGTATCAATGCTGGTAATTTTTCCTGATTTCCATGCAGAATAGTCAAATGGTTCATCGCACATGTGATACTTTGCTTCATTCATCCCGTTATTATTTCGTCTCAGATAATAAGTAAGGAGTGGAGTTCTCTTTAGGGTATCAAGTTTAACCAGGGTGGCCTTTCCGTTTTCCCAAAGGTAAACCGGGATATCGAAAGGATCAAGCACATTTGATACACCACGCTCAATGCCAATATGGAAAAGTCCGAAATTACCCGGTTCGTGACCAGCAAGCCAGTGAGTGATAATATCTACCCGGAAGCCATCTTTACCGAAGATTATGTTGTTACTCATATAATCCATTGCCTTACCGTTATGAGGACCTCCTGAGAAGCCATCACCGTCGCGGCCATAAACACCTTCAACGATATGTATACCGACAGGAGTAACACTGTAAGAGTCGATCATTCTCTGTACCCATTGCTCCATAAAAACTCCTCCCCCGTACGGCGGCCTGTCCATCTTGGTGTCCCAGCGCGGTATGCCCGCCTCCATATGCTTTTTGTGCAGAGTTGAAATACGCTGCATATAATCCTCATGGAAGAACTGATGGTAACGCTTATCGTACGACTTGAAGATATCAAAGTGTCCCCCGCAGAACTGATGGAATTTTTTGCCGGTTATACCCTGTACATTCTTAATTGCCGCCGTAATGCCCATCTGGTGAGCCTTAAACTTTGCAATATTAATAAGGAATGTACCATCGGCATTCATCGGTGCCATAAAACCAATCTCCTTGAAAACATTGCCGCCCTCAACCTTCCTGAAATTAATCTCATCGCCCAGTTCCCAGTAATCCCTGGTGGAGAGGTCTCTCAGATCGAAATTATTCCTGTCTGCCATGTCTGTCCATCCATTGGATTTCCACATCTGGGGGCAGGCACATTCTCTCAGATAGAACTCCTTCGGGCCCTTTTCTTTCACGGAATTCAGGTATCCTTCGATAAAATTCAGGTCGGTATTGATACCTATCTGCGACAAATGGTCTTTATTATATCCGCTGCAAGTCCAGTTGGGTTTACAGGTGATCTTTGTAGTATTAGGATAACCCCGGCCCTTGGTGGTTTTAACAAACATTTCATCTGCCAGCTTGTGAGCAGCATCATATATAGCTTTGCTGTCACTCTTGTCTGTTACTGAAGTAAGATTTATAAAAACTGCTTCAGGATGCTCTTTAATAAACGGATGAAGGTCGAATCCCTCCTTCCCTTTTGCATCACTCCCCGCAAATGCATCATATCCCGGTCCTGTAAGACCTATAATCCCTGCTGCAGAAGATACTCGTATAAAATCGCGCCTTTTCATCTTTTCCTGATTTTCAAAATAACAGCCAGTTTCTTATTTACAATTTTGTTAAAAATGATTTTAATAAGATCTGGCAACACCCCCTATAAAATACCATGAAATAAAATATAGTGGTTGTTTGATTCTTTTCAAAAATAAACAATTATACAACCTTATTGTTTCTGAAAAACTTAATTATTGTTAAAAATATCTCCCGCTCCGGGAAGACATTTAACCATAGTTATGTTGCCAGGGGCTGTCCCTTCGGCACTCTGATTGTTTTATGAACCGGCTTCTGTTCGTGACGTGTTGCCGTAAAACCAGCACGAATATACTCTCCCATAAAGATCTGTCCGGACATCTTTTCACCAGCTACCGTCCCATGGAAAATAAACGGGATATGATCTGCAACATGATTGTCTGAACTGCTGAGTCTGACCTGATCTCCATCGAGTAAACCAACCATGTCACGCATTGAGAAATCTCCTTTATGAGATCCCTTTATCCAGTTTCCATCCTGTTCAATGAAAAAGGTATGCTGGCTTTTGCTGCTGTAAAATTCTACATTCACATCCCAGCGACCGGACAGGTTCGTAACAGGAGCAGCCATTTCCCCGGATTTTGTATTTGTCCGGGTTAGTACTTCAACAATGCGGTCAGCTACCACTTTATCATTTCCCGGTTGCATCTGTCCCGATGAAATTATAACTGAAGTATTGCCTGAATCGTCAAGCCAGCCGCTGTGAACTGCAATCCTTGGTTGTTGTGTGGCAAGGCTCTCCTTCACATCGTCCCCGGTAATATTAATTGAGGCAGGGTTCCACGAAATTATCAGCGACGGACTGTGATTGGAGAGCCCTTGCGGTTCTTCAACAGAGCATTTAACCCCCTTGACTGCGGATACCCTTTTGGATATAGTTTCCAGATAGGTATGCCAGATTCTCATCTTTTCGACATGATCCCTGGTAACCCATGATTCTATTGCTGCCAGCATACCCAGCATCTCTTCCTTGCCTACTTTGTTGTCGCGACCCGGGCCGTGATGCGGTGAGCTTGCCTGCCAGGCCGACATCAGAAGGTCCTTTCTGCCAAGCAAAAGCCCTGCACACTGAGGTCCGCAAAGGGCTTTCCCTCCGCTGTATGCCACCACTGCAGCTCCCCGCTGAAGATGAATATTTGGAACAGTGAGATCTTCAGCCGCAGCATCGATAAGAACAGGTATATTTTTCTTTTTTGCTATGGCAGCAACGGTCTCCAGTGAGAATGGCTGCCCCGGTTCAGTCTCATCGCTTGCCATAAGGTAGATCATAGCCGTGCTCCTGTTCAGCGCTTTTTCAAGCTCGTCAATTGTGTCCACCGTAATTATTTTTACCCCGATATTACGAATCCCATGATCATAAGCATTTCTTGAACTCCGGGGTATTACCACTTCTGTTTTATCGAAGCCTGCCAGATCGGGTATCCTGATAAGCTTTTCAGGATTACCACCCGTAACACATGCTGCAGTGACGTGTTTGATCCCTGCAGCACATCCGGCAGACACCATTCCCCATTCGGCACCTGTAATATCAGCCAACCGCTGTCCTATTCCAAAAGCCAGTTCATCATACTGCACAAAGAAACCTGATGCGGCATGCATTGCAGCAACAACTTCGGGCCGCTCGAGCGATCCCCCGATAATTGTGTACGTGCCAACACAATTAATCACAGGCTCCACTCCTATTGACTGGTAAATATTTGGTCCCGGGGTTAGCGGACCACGGGGTCCTGCCAGAATTGATTCAAGCGGGAGAAGGCTTCCCGCGAATGGTAAAATTGACAGACTCTTAAGTATATCTCTGCGTTCCATAGTGATTTAATTTAATTTAGTTTGGCTAAAAATGATAAATATACTGTATTAACTATAAACGATAAAATCCATATGCAGAAGGTTGACCGCAAAAAGGGTGGTCTATTTTTTTGTCCAGTCGTGTGCACCCAGACCGTTCTGATCCCATACAATTTTCCCGGCACGTATTGTCATCTCAGCTTCAAATTTACGGTCGCCGGACATTCTTGCACCACCCGCATCTACAAAGCCAAAACTCCCTTTCCTTACGCCCAGCACAGCCAGATCAGCATCAGCACCTTCACTCAGATTGCCAAGGTCAGGCCTTTTTATTGAATTTGCCGAATTCCATGTGGCACGGAAAATAATATCCTGGATAGTCATCCCCATATTTAAATATTTGGACATAATATCGAGCATATTCTTCATCCCTGAGTTCATACTGAAACGATGGAGATCAGATCCGAAGGAATTCGGTAACAATCCCTGCTTAAGGGCCGGTACAGCGACGGAAAAGTGGAACATTCCCCCACCATGCCCGACATCAAAACGGACTCCTTTCTTCTGGGCTTCAAGAACGAACGGCCTTAACAGACCATTGTCATCAAGAATGCATGTCCGGTCAACGGCAGTGCAAAATGAATGTGTGTAAATATCTCCGGGACGCATCCGTTCCAGAATTCCCTCAAGGGGCAATAACGGAAGATGGCATTCAAGCAGCAAAGGGACATTTGCTATGCGACAAGCCTCTATAGCCCTGTCCATGGGAATCCATTCGCTGCCCCTGTAATGCCCTATTTTCACCCCTACTATTATGTCAGGATATTGCTGAATGACAAGAGAGGTCATATGAGGATCCATATCATTTATGTCTTCTTCAGAAGGGAAACCTGTCATTCCCGATCCTGCTATATTAAGAAATGCAAGAATACGTGTCGCCGACCGGTCAATAACCTGCTTCCTGAATGTCGGAAAATTTCGCCATCCGGAGGTTCCCGCATCCACTACTGTAGTAATACCTGCCTTGAATGTAATATCATCGGGAGACAGGCTTGAGAAACCATCTGCAAATCCGTCCCTGCTTCCGACAAAAACGTGTGTATGAATATCAATCAGACCCGGAGTGACGTACAAGCCTCCTGCATCAATAACCTTTTTTGCACCTGTCGGTGAAATATCTTTTGCAACCTTTAATATTTTTCCGTTGGCAATTGCAACATCCATTCTGGAATCCAAATGGTTTTTGGGATCGATAACATGGCCCCCTTTAAGCAGTATATCTATATCCTGAGCATGTACCGAGGCAGCAATTGAAAAGATTAAAAATCCGGATACCAGACTGGCGAAGGCGGAATGAATTTTACAAAATTTCCATCCGGTTTCAGAAAAACTTCCCACCATTGTTATCTGTTTTTAGTAATATAATGTATTGTTTCCGATTCATATTCCACAATTATCCCGGGTTGACGCATAATCATGGTTTTGCATCCCACACCGGTGAGCCTGTTCCGTTAAGATTCCACACTATTTTTCCCGCACGTATTGTTAATTCGGCATCCAGCTTCTGGTCTCCCTCAAGTTTTTTCCCCCGTACATCAAGAAATCCGAAGTCGCCTTTCCTGAGACTGAAAACTGCAATATCCGCTATACTTCCGACGCTTAAATTACCCAGGTCCGGTCTGTTTATAACCATTGCCGGCTTCCAGGTGGAACGCAAAATGACATCCTGGACCGATAAACCCATAGCCAGAAACTTTGAAAGGAGGTTTGTCATATCTTTCATGCCTCCATTCATACTTCCGACATGCAGATCTGAACTTATGACATCGGCAATAAAACCCTGCTTAATCGAAGGGACAGCCTGAGCAAAATGAAAAGCCCCACCACCATGTCCGACATCAAATATAATTCCACGTTTCTGTGCTTCAAAGATAAATGGCTTCACCTTTCCGTTTACATCAACAGGTACTTCCCTGTCCTGGGGTGCATTTGCATATGTATGGGTCCAGATATCCCCTGGCCTGAGATGCTTCATAAAAAGCTCTTCAATAGATAACGGGGGATGATGTTCGCCAAGATCCACCATTACCGGAACACCGGCTAACTTGCCTGCTTCAACGGCACGATCTACCTGGGTAAAATCAGCTCCCCAGTAATGGGCAGATTTCACTCCGACAATGATATCGGGAAACAACCTTGTAATCATATAAGAAGTCATGACCGGGTTCATGTCGGTGACATCCTGTTCTTCAAATCTGCCATACATTCCTGCACCCGTAATATTGAGGAATGCAAGTATCCTTGTCTGAGCCCTGTCAATTGTCTGTTCCTTGAAAGTACGGAAGTTTCTCCAGCCGGCTGAACCGGCATCAACAATAGTGGTTACGCCCGCCCTGAAAGTAAATCCGTCAGGAGGCAAGGCATCCCATCCGTTGGCAATATATGAGTTTTTATCTGTCCCGTAAAATGCATGAACATGCATATCGATGAGGCCCGGAGTTACATACATACCGCTAACATCAATGACATTACCGGCATTAATGACCGATATATCAGGAGATACCTGAGATATCCGGCCATCAGTTATGGCTACATCCATCCTCGAATCAATCTTATTCTTAGGATCAATTACATGACCTCCCTTCAGTAAAATATCTATCTTCTGTACCTGAGCAACCAGGACCGGTTCAAAACAAAATAATAAAAGCAATAATACAAACCTTAATGTACCATCTGCATATTTCTGATTATTAAGCTTTAACATAATTAATATTTGATTTTAAACGTAAATAAACATTTGAAGATTCATCTCTATGGAAATAATTCACAAGTGGGTTCTGGTAAAAATACAAATTTTCAAGACCTGTAGGACAATGAAAAAAGGTAAATAATGTTAAAATGCTTCAGTATGATTCCGGTTACTGACCCCGGCTTTCGGTCTTCGGTCTTCTGTCTTCTGTCTTCTGTCTTCAATCCTTAAAGCATAAAAGTCATAAATTCTTCGATTAATGAAAACAATTCCTCCTTATTTTATACTTTTACTGTTAATATAAAACAAGAAACTGATATGAAGAAACATCACATTTACAGATACCTCTGTTTAGCAGCAAGTATTATAACTTTTGCATCATTTATCGGGCATGGAGCATCAGGTTTAAATGAGAGAAAGACCGGAATTCCGGCAAAAACATTTTATGCAGCTCTCGTTGATAATAAAAATACCAAATGGTTTCTCACCGAACTTGGCATAATAAGTTACACCGGCGATAAATGGACACTCCATAATGAAAACAATAAGATCGGATCGTCCGGACTGAAGGATTTTGCATACAGGAATAATCCCGGCGGTGCCGAGTTCTGGGTTGTATCACCCAGCGGGGCGACTGTCAGCTCCCTTCCCTTTGATGATAAAACAGAAGCTCACGACTTTCGAGTCTGAAAATGATTCAATTTTGAGCAGCAATGTTGTAAAGGTAGCTTTTGGGAATGGTCCTCTGAGATGGTTTGGAACTGACAAGGGAGTATCAGCATTCAGCGGCAACAAATGGCTCTCCCTGGCTTATGATGACACATATCCCTATGCAATGTTCCAGGAATATCCAATAACCTCAATCGCCACAAATCCGGCCGGCGATTCACTTTACGTCGGAACAGATGGTGCAGGCGTGGCAAGGGTCTACCGCAATGATGTGGATGGTATTTCAGGTGCTTCGGTATATGCTCAGTGGGGTCCGATAATTATGCCTTCAGATAAGGTCTTCAGCATTTACATTGCTCCCGATGGTACCAAATGGTTTGGAACTGATCAGGGTATCGCAACCCATACTGGAAACAACACTCTGGAAAACTGGACAGTCTATACGACTGATGACGGACTGGTAAACAATTTCGTACAGGCAATCACAGCTGATAAAACAGGCCATCTCTGGTTCGGAACCAAAGGAGGCGGGATTTCCGTATTTGACGGATCGAAATGGACTTCATACACAACAGCCAACGGGCTGAACAGCAATAATATTCTCTGCATTACAGTTGACAATGAGGGAGTAGTGTGGATAGGAACGGATGATGGGGTAACCTCTTTCAGTGAAGGAAATTTCGTATCTTACAAATAATTTACCGGTTCAATGAATTATCAGATATATCTAAAAACATCAATTATGAATAAACTCTCAAGAAGACAATTCCTTGGTAAAGGTACCTTAGGGATAGGTTCAGCTCTCCTGATGTCACAGGTTCCGATGGACATCCTGGCAAATGTAAATCCTGGTACAGTCAAACTGCCGGTAGGATTTCAGGTATGGACTGTCAAGGATATGCTCGTAAAAGACTTTCCGGGAACCCTCAAAATGATAGCAGGCCTGGGTTATGAGAGCGTGGAGATGTGTTCACCTCCCGGATATGAATCATCAGGCTTTGGTCCGCTCATGAAGCTAAAGGCAAAAGAGATGAGGCAGATAGTCAATGATGCAGGTCTGAGACTGGAAAGTTCACATTATGTTTTTGACGAACTCCGCAATCACCTGGATGAAAGAATAGCATTTGCCCTGGACTCGGGTCAGAAACAGATGATACTCTCCAGTTTCTGGCTACCTGAAAATGCCACTCTCAGTGACTGGCTCAAAGCAGCTGATGAATTAAACAAAATAGGTGAAAAGTCCAAAAAAGCCGGAGTCCAGATGGGCTACCATAATCATCACATGGAATTTGAAAAAATTGATGGTACCCTTATTTACGATGCTATCATGAAACAGCTTGATCCTGAATATGTAAAAATGCAGTTCCAGGTAGCAGTTATCAGTATAGGATACAAGGCTGCGACATATTTTAACAAATATCCCGGAAGGTTTATTTCTGCCCATCTTGCTGACTGGTCAGCAGCCAATAAGAAAGAAACACCAATAGGACAAGGGATTGTAGACTGGAAGGAATTTTTCGCAAATCTTAACACAGGTGGGGTAAAAAACATCTTTGTTGAAATGGGCATGGAGACATTTAAAGAAAGTGCAGCATATCTTCACAGCCTCTGAATATTATAAGATTCTGGACCTGCCAGCTGACTCCTCTGCTGAAGAGATCAAAAAGGCGTACAGAAAAAAAGCAAGGCTTTTCCATCCTGACATCAATCATTCGCCGGATGCTAAAGATCTATTCATTTGTGCCACAGAAGCTTATGAGTTTCTGCTTGCATATCATGAAAAGATAAGATCCGATGAGCAGGCATATTAATCAGGCAATGGAGGAATGGAAATTATACAGGCAGCACAGATCGCGTAAACGTGCCAATATATATGCTCAGACGTCATACAAGACTTTCAGTAATTCCAGATTTTATAAAACAACCAGAATCTTTGACGGAACAACAATCTTTTTCAGTTTTGGAATATCAATAATGGTTTTAACATATACGGTTTACGGATACATATTCAGGCTTCACCATCCGATTCCCGGACTCGAAAAACCCTCGGTGTTCACCTTTATTATGCTTCTTCTCCTGGGAATGACATTCTTTGCAATTTCCTTTATTTATCTGAAAGCATACATGGATGCCTCCAAAAAACGGAAAAAGAGATCGCATCCAATGGCATGATTATTAACCTTTCTGTCAAGCAATAGAACCACTGAAGAGGCTTTGCAGAACGAACCTGTAATCACTTGATCTTAATAAAATTAACGGGGACATCAAGAATGGAAGCAAAATATTCTCCCCTCTCCAGAATATCCTCGTCGCCTTCTTCATAATACCAGTTAATGACAAATTTCTTATGCTTAAGAGTAACGTAGGTAATCTTCTGCAGGAGAGAAATGAATATTTTTGCACTGGCGCTGTTAAAATAATCAAGAGACATGTCAACACTCGTAACATTTGCCGGCGAAAGAATATATCCTGATATCCAATTCTCAACAGGTGCAAAAAAATCAGAAGCATTCTCATGAATTGAACGTCCCCTGATCTTAATTTTTCCGTCAGGACGCAAAACTATTTCCGGTGTATTTTTTGTAGGGGCAAATTTCAACTCCTCCATCACGCATAAATTTGTCGAAAGTTAATAATTTTCTGTAAAGCAATAAATATCATTAATCAGTACCTGGCCAGAGGTACCACCTCATGACCCGAAAACTCTCCCCGCAAATATTTGTAATATCCTGATATACCTATCATTGCAGCATTATCTGTAGTGTATCTGAATTCAGGGATGAACAGATTCCATTTTCTTCTGGCCGCCTCTGCCTTTATGCCATCCCTCAAACCTGAATTGGCTGATACACCACCGGCGATACCTATTTCCTTTATTCCTGTCTGAAGGGAGGCTTTAATCAGTTTGGAAAGAAGTATATTAACGATTACATTCTGGAGGGAAGCGCAGAGATCAGCTTTATTTTTTTCTATGAATTCCGGATCATCCCTTATCCTGTCGCGCAGGAAATAGAGAAAACTGGTCTTCAAACCGCTGAAGCTGAAATCAAGACCTTTAACAAATGGTTTGGCGAAGCTGAAGGCATTCTTATCTCCCTTCTCCAGCAAGCTTATCTATAAAAGGACCGGCGGGATATGGAAAGCCCATTACCTTCCCGCATTTGTCAAATGCCTCGCCGGCTGCATCATCTATAGTGTTACCGATCATCTCCATCTCAAGATAACTTTTCATTATAATAATTCTTGTATGGCCGCCAGAAACGAGCAGGCACAGGAACGGGAAAGACGGAATCCTGTCTTCCATCCCTTTTCCAGAATAAAGTGAGCCATAACGTGCGCCTGCAGATGGTTTACTTCTATCAGAGGAACATCCAGGGCAAGGGCAAATCCTTTTGCAAAAGATGTGCCTACAAGAAGCGAACCCAGAAGCCCTGGTCCGCGGGTGAATGCGACAGCATTTACATCAGAAGGCCTTATGCCTGCCTTCAGAATGGCCTCGTGAGTAACCGGTACAATATTGACCTGGTGCGCTCTTGAAGCCAGTTCAGGGACAACACCCCCGTACGACATATGAATATCCTGGTTTGCAATCAGATTTGAAAGTACATAACCATCCCTTATAACTGCAACCGATGTATCATCGCATGAAGATTCAATAGCCAGGATTGTTACTGCCATAAATGCTTTTTTATTCGGTATATTTTAGGTTATTTTGATCATTGGTATTTCAATCCATTCCAATGGCCAAAAATATTAAAAAATCAATTAAGTATTTTATTATAATTATCGGGGTTCTTATTTTGCTTCCCGTTATCCTTTATCCTCTTTTGCAGATTTCTGCCGTACAGACATATCTGGTAAACAGAATTTCATCCCACATTTCAGAAGGCATCAATTCTTCAATCTCAGTTGGCAGAATTGAATACAGGTTTTTCAATAAATTGGCAATCAACGATATCCTGATTAAAGATCAGCATAATGATACACTCCTTTATACTCAGGAAATTATTGCGGGAATAAGGCGGTTCGATCTGCAGCGAAAGACTTTCAGGCTTGGAAGAGTAACACTGGTAAAAGCCTGTGGTAGCATTTATTACAGATTCCACAGGTACAATGAATCTTACCTGGTTTTTGGAGATGCTGAAAAATCCATCTGATACAACAGTAAAAAGTGCAGCCAGTTTCTCTGTTGACCAAATCGATATCAGGGATGCAAGGTTCTCTCTAATTAATCATTCAGCTGACAGGGGAAAGTCGGTAATAGATTTCAATAATCTGAATCTTACTGAAATAAACGGTATAATTGAAGACCTGAGGATATATAACGATACAACTTCATTTATCGTCTATAATCTTGGATTCAAAGAGTCTTGCGGCTTTGCAGATCCATAGACTGAGCACTTCAGTGAAACTGGCAAAACATGAATATTATGCTGAACTCTGTTTTTCTTACGAGTGACAGCACCATACTGAATATCTCCAGATTTGCCCTCAGGGCTGATACTTCCGGTTCGTTTAAAAATTTTATCACCGATGTGAAAATCGATGCAGTGCTCGATAAGTCACTTATAAGTACCTCCGACCTTCGGTATTTCATCCCCTTTGCAGAAGGGATACAAGAATCTGTTTGGCTTTCAGGAAGAGTACTGGGAACAATATCGGAACTCAGAGGCCGGAATATCAACCTGGCATACAGGAACAGCACCTCACTCGAGTGTGATTTTGATTTTTCCGGATTGCCCAGCATTGAGAATACCTTCATATTTATAGGTGTCAACAGCCTTAATACCAATGCGAGTGATATTGAAAAGTTCAGGATAAAGGGCAAACAAGTATTTGTTATTCCTCAGGCAGTCTACAAGCTGGGCAATATATCATTCAATGGCAGCTTTACCGGGTTCACAACTGATTTTGTCACCTATGGTGAAATAAGAACCAGTCAGGGAAATATCAGGACCGATATTTCACTCAGACCGGAAAAATCAAAAAGATACAGGATAAAGGGTTTGCTCACAGGCGGGAACATTAACCTGGGTGAACTGACTGGTAACAGGGAATTACTGGGAAATCTGAGTTTCAATACGTCTGTTGACGGATACGCTTACTCTTTAAATAAATTTGCCGCAGACCTTACCGGTAAAATAGACAGCATAGAAATTAAAGGATATATATACAGGAAGATTGCTCTTAAGGGAATTTTTACAGAAAAAACCTGGGATGGAAGCATTAATATCTCAGACAGGAACATTAAAATGGACCTCCTTGGGATGTTTGATTTCAGCAATAAGCTTCCGGAATTTGATTTCACCCTTAATCTGGCAAAGGCCAATCTCTATAATCTGCATTTTGACAAGGCCGACACCACCTCAGCAGCTTCAATGCTGTTAACTGCAAATTTCAGGGGAAATAGTATTGATAACATTGACGGCGAGATAAAACTTCTGAATTCAAATTTTGTAAAATATGGCAAGAGTATTGAATTGTATGACTTTTCAATCAAAACTTATAAGGACAGCAGTGTGCCTGTCTTAAGTCTTCACACCGATTTTGTGGATGCTGAGATAAAAGGCTATTATAATTTTGCAGTTCTGGGAGATCTTGTCAAATCAACAGTTTCAACCCTGATGCCTTCAGGATTTCAGATTCCCCGTGAGCATGCTGAATCGAAAAAGAACAATTTCAATTTTGATATAAAATTTAAAAACACAGATAACATCAATAGTTTTTTCCGTACAGGGGTATTATTATCTGATAAAAGCTATATCAGGGGAGCTGTTTCTACCGGACAGTACAATTAGGATAGAAGGCAGAGCCGGGTCACTTAATATAAGAAACAATATCTTTAAAGATGTCGCTCTGGATGTCAATGTTTCCGGACCTGAACTTTCGGTTGATCTTAAAAGTTCATCACTTGCGCTTCTTAAGCAATCCGAGCTCAAAGATTTCTCAATTGACTTACAAACGAAGCCTGACAATTTTATTTTTTCCATCAACTGGGATAACAAGGATAAAATTCTAAACCGGGGGAATTTCATAGCGAGAGGAAAAGTTACAAGAAATCCGGATAATACAGGAACTTCGATTCTGACAGTCAATATTGATTCAACAGATATCTATTCAAGAAATAACCTCTGGAAGATAAGCAATTCAACCATCATTCTGGATTCAAATGCAGTTGCCATAAACAAATTCTATATCAAAAACCTGGATCATTACTACCTTGTGGATGGTTCTGTTTCAGAGAATCCTTCCGATACCCTCAACCTCGAATTCAGTGGGATAGATATTTCTCCGCTGAACTACCTGGGAAATCAGGGTATGAACCCTGATCCTGATAAATTAAACTACGATTTTAAGGGCCTTATTAACGGAAAGATACTTTTAACCAATGTATATAAAAATCTTCTGCTGGAGACCAACATTAATATAGATGAGTTCTCACTGCTTGGAAATGAATTCGGAACCATGTCAGTTACCTCTGAACTGGACAGAGTGAAGAAAATGATAAATATTAAAGCAAGCAATAACCTCGGGGGGATCAAAATGATTGATATAAACGGATATTACGATCCATCAACGAAAAAGGCAAATCTGTCGGCACGGGCAAATCAACTTACAATTAACTTTCTGAATCCCCTGCTCCGGGCATTTGCTTCCGGAATAACAGGAACAGCATCCGGAAAAGTAAACCTGTCAGTAGCCCAGGGCAATATTTTCCTTACGGGAGCCGTGTTGGCTGAAAATGCCACGATGAAGATCAATTATCTTCAGACAAAATACAAGATGAACGACTCTATCAGGTTTGACAGGCAGGGAATCAGGTTCAACAACATCAGGATCAATGATGAAAAAGGCAATCTGGTCACACTTACAGGAAGAGTAAATCATAAGAATTTCAAGGATTTCGCAGCCGATCTGACAATTAATGCCAATGAATCTCTTGTTCTCAATACAAAACCCAAGGACAACGACCTGTTTTATGGCACTGCCTATGCATCTGGTGTAACAACTATTAAAAGCGGAAACAACACTCTTTCATTCGACATCTCGGCCAAAACTGGCAATAACACTAAGTTTTACATACCTCTTAATACAGGGCTTTCTGTATCAGAGTATTCCTTTGTCTCCTTTGTCGATTCCCAAAAAGTAAAAGATGGAGAAAATAAGAGTGATGACGGCAGGATTAAGCCTCCTCCCGTGCAGACAGGTTTTGATCTTAATTTTGACCTGGAAGTGACGCCTGAAGCTGAGGCACAGCTTATTTTCGATTCCAAGGTTGGAGATGTTATGAAAGGACACGGATCGGGCAATCTGAATATTAGCCTTAATCCCAAGGGTGAATTTAAAATCACCGGAGATTACATTGTTGAAGACGGTGATTATCTTTTTACCCTGGGTAACATTCTCAATAAATCATTCAGTGTCGAGAACGGAGGCAGGATTATGTTCAACGGGGATATAGACAATGCAGAAATTGACATGAAGGCTATCTATAAGCTTAAAGCATCTTTGTTTCCTATCCTTCAGGATGAGAATTACAAGGACAGGGTACCTGTTGAATGCCAGTTAAACCTGTCAGGAAACCTTTTCAATCCCATTGTAGGATTCAATATCTATCTGCCGACATCAGATGAAAAAACCAGAACTTATGTTCGAAACGCTATTTCCACAGACGAGGAGTTAAGCAGGCAATTTCTTTACCTTCTTGTCATGAACAGCTTTTACGCCGATCCGTCGTCCGGAATTGCTTCAAGTTCCTCTACACCCTCAGGGACATCGGCAATGGCCGTCACAACATTTGAAATGCTTTCCAATCAGCTGAGCAACTGGCTTTCACAGATCAGCAACGATTTTGATATCGGAGTTGTTTACAGGCCGGGAAGCGGTAATAAAGATATTAATCCACAGGAGGTACAGGTGGCGTTGTCAACACAGATCCTGAATGATAAGGTGGTTATTAACGGGAATTTTGATGTCCCGCTGACTGGAAGCAGTGCAGATAACACAAATCAGATCACCGGTGATTTTGATGCAGAGGTCAGGCTTACCAACAAGTTAAATTTCAAGGTTTTCAACAGGTATAATAATCCCTATACAGGTAAAGGGGTAGACTATACACAGGGCATCGGAATATTTTTCAAGCAGGATTTTGACAGGTTCTCTGATCTGTTCAGGAAAAAGGAAAAACCTGAAATGAAGAAGGAGGAAGAAACAACTCCACAGGATGAGTAAAATCCGTCATGGTTAATAAATTATTCAGCATTGTTATTAACCCCGCATAATAGAACAGGCATTCCTTACGTTTTTTAATAACTTCGCACCTTAAAATCATCTTTTGAAGGATTAAATTGTGAATTCAGGATTTTAACCAACATGAAATAGAATATGTCATTATTACTGTCAATTATGCAGCAGATCCCGGGTACGGGGGAAAATGCGACTGCCATGAAACTTACACTGCTTGATCTTGTTATTAAAGGTGGCTGGGTGATGATACCCATTATACTTTTGTCTTTTGTGGCAGCCTATATTTTCATAGAACGTTATTATGTCATCAGGAAAGCAACCGCCGAGGATACAAATTTCATGAACAGGATAAAAGATTATATTCATGATGGCAAGATAGATGCAGCCCTTGCACTATGCCGGTCAAATGATAGTCCCTCCTCAAGGATGATTGAAAAAGGGATCACACGGCTGGGAAGACCCCTGCAGGATATAAGTACAGCTATCGAAAATGTGGGGAAACTGGAAATCTCCAAGCTCGAAAAAGGATTCCCTACCTTAGCCACAATTACAGGAGCTGAACCGATGCTGGGTTTCCTGGGAACGGTAATCGGTATGGTTCAGTCATTTTATGCCATGTCGCAGGCCGGGAATAATATCGAAGTATCAATGATGTCAGACGGTATCTATACAGCGCTTTTAACTACAGTTGCAGGATTGATAGTTGGGATTTTGGGTTATTTTGCCTATAATACCCTGGTTGTAAAAGTTGAGAAAGTGGTTTTTAATCTTGAGGCTACTTTGACGGAGTTTATGGATATTTTGAATGAACCAATAAAAAAATAGTGTTCAGATGGCTCTCTCCCAAAGGAATAAAATAAGTATCAACTTCAGTTCGGTAGGGATGACTGATGTCGTCTTTAACCTTCTTATCTTCTTTATGCTCACATCTACGCTGGTGCATCCCTCTGCTATTAAATTACTTCTGCCGAAAGGAAGCACTCAGACATCTGCCAAACCGCTGACAACGGTTTCAATCACAGGCGACCTGAATTATTACATAGAAAAGCAGCCTGTTGAATTTGACCAGATAGAAAACATTCTTAAACAAAAGCTTGGAAGCAATCCGGATATCTACATTTCGCTTCATGCTGATAAATCTGTTCCGTTTGAGAATGTAGTTAAGGTTTTAGATATTGCTCAAAGAAATAATTATAAGCTGATAATTGCAACCTCTCCAAAATAACGAACTCCGGAATCTTCCTTCCGAAAGGGGCAAAGGACTGGCAGGAACAATAATAATCCACCTGGTGTTGTTCGTATTGCTGATACTTGTAAGTTTCTCAGTGCCACCCCCTCCCGAAGAAGAAGAAGGTATTCTGGTAAATTTCGGGACTGATGAGACGGGGCTGGGTATGATTGAGCCGTCGCCACCTGCAGTTCAGGAAGAGACATCACCCCCTCCCCCTTCCGATGTTGCAGTAAAGAGTGATGAGGAGCCCCTTCTGACCCAAAATGACGAAGAGGCCCCGGAAGTAAAGAAAATTGATCCTGAAGCAGAAAAAAAGAGGATTGAGAAAATCGAGGCTGATAAGAAAAGAAGAGCAGAGCTGGAAGCTGAGAGGATAAGAAAAAAACAGGAGGAGGATGAGAGAAAAAAAATTGAAGCGGACCAGCAGCGACAGGCAGATATCATGAACAAGACAAAAAATGCACTCGCCAACTCCAAAAATGCAGGTACCAGTTCCACCAGTGAGGGCATTGCAGGAGGAACAGGAAATCAGGGAGATCCCCGTGGATCAGTTGACTCAAACGTACGGGGTGAGGGCGGCGGACTTGGTGATAACGGCATATCCTATGATCTCAGGGGCAGAGGTTTCATGAAGCTTCCAAAACCTATATATGATTACCAGGACGATGGCAGGGTTGTTGTAGAGGTAAGTGTCGACAGGTCAGGGAAGGTGATCCAGGCTGTACCCGGAAAAAAGGGATCAACTACGATCAATGAATACCTCCTGAAGGTCGCCAAAGATGCTGCCATGGAAGCAAGTTTTGAGGCAAAGCCAGATGCCCCCGCCATTCAAAAAGGCACTATCACCTATAATTTCAAACTGAATTAGATTTTTAGCCAGTCAGAGGCTTCGGGCTTCGTGAGTTCTCGGGCTTCAGGCTTCAGGCTGCTTCTTCCTGAAATGATCGGTAATGGCAGAATAGAGGTTATCAATGAGGTTGTTATCCTTAATTACATAATCATCAATTCCTTTCCTTGCCAGCTCAAGAACAATCTCACCCTTATCCTGTCCGGACAGCATTATCACTGGTGTATCGGGGCGCATCTCCTTTATCTTTTCAAAAACCTCCATCCCATTCATTAGGGTCTTGCTGTCACTTACAAAAAAATAGTCGAGAATAATAAGATCCGGATTTTTATTTAATGCATTCAGACAATTTTCTCCATCTTCAAAAGCTTCAACATGATAGCCCTCTGCAGTAAATCTCTTTACAACCAGGGTGTTAATGAATGGATCGTCATCAACTATAAAAATAAGTTTCTTCTTATTCATTGATAATATTATTGATAAAAAGCTGTTTCAAAGATAAAATTAAAAAACATAAAAATGACTAAGGCTAAATTTGATAAATGTAAAAATTCAAAATGCATTTCATACTATTCCGTAAAGTTGCTCATTCAGTGCTTGCCGGGCAAGGATTGTTAATAAGTTCAAACAGTTGTTAACTTTTTCAATACTCAGGCAACCGGCCAATTGCCAGATTGCATTATATTTGGCCGTAAGGAGGTTATGAATGTACAGATGATTATGTATTTGATCATCAGGTAATAAATAATCTGAAAATTAATATAATCAATATTATACTTTAATTAAAACCAGAAACAAAAATGAAACAAACCGCAAAATTATTCGTACTGGCACTTGTGATGATTTCTTTTTCAGCAATCACCTATGCCCAGGTTTCTGCAACTGCAACTGCATCAGCTACTATCGTGTCACCAATTGCAATATCAAAAACTGTTGACATGAATTTTGGCAACGTTGCAGCTAGTGGAACAGCAGGAACCGTAGTTCTTACCCCTGCAGGGGGACGTTCAACCACCGGGGGTGTTACGCTTCCCGTCACAGCAGGTACCGTTACCGCTGCATCTTTCACTGTAACCGGTACACCGGATTATACCTATGCGATAACATTACCAGCTGCTGCACTGACAATTACTTCAGGAGGACCGTCAATGACAGTTAGTAACTGGACAAGTACACCGACTCCTACTGGCACACTTACCGGCGGTACATCAACATTAACAGTTGGTGCAACATTGAACGTTGGTGTTAACCAGACAGCTGGCGTTTATGGTATTCCTGCAGAAACATTTACTGTTACTGTTAATTATAATTAATTTAGGTTTTAAGAATAACTATTTCTAATACAGAATAATGACAAGGCTTAACAAAATATTTTATAGCCTGGTTTTTCTTATTATTGTCACCCCGGCAGGAGTGACAGCTCAGATCACTCCTGCCGCAAGTGCAACTGGTCATGTTACAGCAGAAATCATTCCTGTTTTCTCAGCAAGTGAAGTTGCGCAGATGAGTTTCGGAAAATTTGCGCCCGGGCCTCAGGGAGGAGAAATAATACTCACACCGCAAAATACGGTATCAGTTCTCGGAAGCATTTTTAAAGGAGCCGGAACCCATAATGCAGCCACTTTCTATGTTAGCGGAGATGTTGATGCTGCGTATACAATAACTTTACCTGCCAGCCCTGTTATACTAACCCATACTTCAAATGCAAAAACAATGAAAATAGATGACTGGGTATCAATACCTGCTCCCACTGTAGGAGCCGGCAGACTACAGGATGGATTCCAGACAGTCTATGTCGGGGCAACTCTTAAGGTGGGCTCCCTTTATGACAATCCTGTCGGACTTTATACAGGTACCTATACAATAACATTTGACTTTAATTAGGGGATTGCAAAAAAAATATCCAATGCCAAAACTTAATCATTTTCTTGTAAGCAGGTTACATTTGCTCCTCAGGTTAAAGTCATTAATAATTTTTCCTGCAGGAATGATTGTCATATTGTCTCTTTTTCCTGCATCAGGACTTGCCCAGGGTAATCTTCTGATAACTCCCAGAAGGGTAGTCTTCGAAGGATCAAAGAGATCGATGGATCTGAATCTGGCGAATACCGGACAGGATAGCGCTACTTATTCAATATCCCTTGTTCAGATCAGGATGAAAGATGACGGTGGATTTGAAACAATAACAGAACCGGATCCCGGACAGCATTTTGCGGATAAAAATCTCCGTTTTTTTCCAAGGTCTGTTACTCTAGCCCCCAATGAAGCACAGGTGGTAAAGGTGCAGGCTATAAAGACAAATGAACTGGCAGATGGTGAATACCGGTCACATTTTTATTTCAGGGCAGTTCCTAAAATAAAACCGCTTGGAGAAGAAGAAGCGATTAAGGATTCAACCACAATTTCGGTAAAACTGACACCCATATTTGGCATAACAATTCCGGCTATTATAAGAGTTGGAGAGAACAATGCAAAGGTAACTCTTTCGGAATCTTCATTTCAGGTGGTAAATGATACTGTTCCCAGAATAAGCCTGACATTTAACCGCACGGGAAACATGTCGGTATATGGTGATCTTGCTGTTGATCATATCTCAGATCAGGGTAAAATCACACGTGTCGGAGTTGCTAACGGGGTTGCTGTATATACTCCAAATACTGTCAGACGATTTCAGTTTAATCTTAATCAAATACCAGGAATAGACTATAAATCAGGAAAACTGCGAATATTATACTCAGCGCCTTCAGACGTTAAAAAGGCCAGGTATGCAGAAACGGAAGTATATATTGCAGTAAAGGGCATAGATAAACCGCCTTTTGCATTTTGATTTATTTAACATTATGAAAAAGCCACTTCAGATCACTAAAGATTTCTCACTGGCAGTGGTTTTTTTATTTTTACTTAAGTCAACATTTACTTTAGCTGGTTTTTCTGTTTCACCGGATGAATTGTACAACAGATGTCTGTCTCTCATGTTTTGAAAATCCATTTAGCCGGAAAGTAATGATTGCTTCCTATATTCCAAAACTCAAAGTCAATATATACAGAGAGAGGACTGATTCTCTTTTCACTTTTCACTATTTCATTAGCCGGATCAGGTCAGGCAGTTGGTGATTATCAAACAAATGCAACTGGCTCGTGGGACTGGAATACGGCAGCAAACTGGCAGCAATGCGTAACTGCGGGCACATGGGCGGGTGCAACCAGTACCTCATATCCGGGTCAGAATTCCGGGGCAGGTGTGGTTAATATACTTGACAATACTACTGTAACCATAACTGCCAGTCCGGCATACAGCATTGCGGCACTTCGGATAGATGGAGGAGGTAATGACTCGTACCTGCAGCTTAGTTCAGGAACCGGGCTTGAAGTCGCAGGACCGACCTATCTGAATTCAAATAGCAATAATGATGAGAAGTCAATATTAGTTGATGCAGGAACATTCAGAACAGGTTCATTGGATGCAAATTCAAATGGCAATAGCCGGGATGCCTATATAAGAATTTCTACAGGTAGTGTTCAGGTTGATGGCAATGTGACATTGAACAGTACTGATGTCCGCACATATATCCTTTTTACTGATGCCGGAGTCTTATATGCAGGAGGCACTATAACCGGAGGGGCAATAACCAGTGCTGCAGGCGGCGGATCAGCAGCCCCAGTATCAGGTACTGTAAATTATTTTGCAGGGGCGTCACAAACTGTCGGTACTTATACATATAATAACCTGACTTTATCCGGATCCGGGATAAAAACCATAACTGGTGTTACCGTAAACGGAATACTATCCATGGAAGGTACCGCAACAGCTTCAGGAACACCGGCTTACGGAGGATCTGCATCACTGAGATATATGGGAGATGCAGCCCAGACAACAGGCAGTGAATTTATAACACCCTGGGCAGGAACAGGTGGCATATTAATTGAAAATGCCAGCGGAGTGACACTTAATGCCGTCAAAACAATTAATGCAACATCGCAGCTAACTATCGGCGGTTCGGTTGCAAACAGTGTTTTAAACGATGGCGGTTTTCAGCTGACAAGCACAGGCACTCTGAACCTCACCTCAGGTGCATTCAGACTTGGATCAGCATCGGCAGCTACTTCATGGCCAGCCTTTGGTACCCAGAATATCTCAGCCGGAACAACAGCAGAGTATTCAGCAGGAATAGCACAAACAGTTTCAACAACACCCGCCTATAGAATTCTTGTCTTTTCAGAGGCCGGAACAAAAACTGTTTCTGCCGGCACCCTGTCAGTTGCTGAGAACTGGAGTACCTCAGGCGGTGCTGCAATTCTCAGTACCAATAACTCTTCGGCAACCATAGGAGGAAATATTTCAGGAACAGGCGCAATAACGTCCGGATCAGGCACAATAACAGTTTCCGGAGATTTTACCAATAGTGGCCTCTTTACTCCCGGAACAGGAACAGTAAACTATAATGGCAATAACCAGCAGGTCAAAGGAGCTACATATTATAATCTCACCATTTCGAACGGGTCTGCCAAAACATTACAGGCAGCGACATCAGTAAACAGGACTCTTACCCTTAATTCCGGAATATTGCAGATTGGGAATTACGACTTATATATAAATTACGACAATGCATCGGCCATAACCGGTGCAGCTTTCAGTTCATCCAATATGATAGCCACTGATGGCTCAGGTTATCTTTATAAGAACGGAACAACCCCTCAGACACTTTACCCTGTTGGAAGCGGTACCTACTATTCTCCTGTTAATTTGGTTATTACCAGCGGAGGCACTGCAGGCACAATTCATGTAAGAGCAGTTTCAGCAACAACATTAGACTTTGGCTTCATTCCAAAATTCTGGGATATTAAAACAAGCGCTGGCGGAAAAACTTTCACGGCAACCTTTAATTATGATCCCGCTGAAATAAATATTGCTCCTTCAATTATCTGGTATAGAAATCCTCCCGGTACCTGGCTTGCTCCTTCCGGAACATCAACTTTTGGAGTAAATTCTTTCACAATTACCGGTACAAATAATATAACTACTACCAGTACAAACTGGTCAGCAACCATTCCCGGAACATACTATTCATATCAGACCGGGAGCTGGAATAGTCCAAGTTCATGGACCTCAGATCCCAGTGGTACCACACTTGTAGGCAATTCAGTGCCCGGCAGCAATGACAGAGTGGTAATTCTGTCGGGTCGCACAATCTCGTTACCTGCAAGTATTGCATCCACAGGCCTAAGCATTACGATCGAAGAAGGCGGATTTTTAGATCTGAGTACATGGCAATTTACTGCAGGTCTGGCTTACCTCGGGGGAGAAGGCACACTCAAAATTGCTTCATCGTATTTCCCTGCTGTTACTTCCAACACTTTTATCAATGCCGGAGGCGGAACTACCGAATACAATGCAAATATTAACCTTCCGACACAGTCTGTCTATAATAATCTTCAGATTGATGCGAACGGCCTCATTGTTACTCAGGTGATTGATCTGACACTTAACGGAGACCTGAATATAAAAAAAGGAACTTATCAGATAAATGATAATACCTCACGCAGATTAAAGCTTACAGTAAACGGAAATGTGACAGTGGATGCAGGAGCTTCTGTAACAGTTGGTATTGGTGTGACAAATTCAACAACCAATCCTTTAAATATAACAGGCGGAACGGCACCTTTTCTCAGCTATTATGATCTGCAATCGCACAGGATTGTGTTGAATGGCAATTTTACCAATAATGGAACAGTCAGATTTACTAATCTGGCCTTTCCTGTTTTTAATGCTTTTCCCCCAACTTCCGGTGCGACAGCTGGCTTTGCCACTGTCTACTTTCAGGGAGCAGCTGACAACAGACTATTATGCGCTGGACAAACTGATTTCTACAATTTGGTTGTTGATAAGGGTATTGACCAGACTTTTAAATTAACTATTTATACTTCAGGTTCTTCTTATGGAAATTTCCGTTTGTTCGGAGCAAATATTGCCGGAGGCCAGGGAGGTGGCTCCAATCCCGGTCTTAAGAAAGCTCTCTGGATAAGAACAGGTACTCTTGTTTTGGAAGGATTGACAATCATCCCTTCACTCTCTGAGGGTACAGGAGCAGCTGAAGCACCCGCAGCAAGCCCGAATTCCGATTTTTATATTCCAGCCAACGGAGCACTGGTACTCAACGGAACAGATGTAGTGGTTTTATCAACTGCTGACGATTATCGCGAGGTCAATCTGGCCTACAATACTGCAGCACCATCAAATGCAGCGATGGGGATAAATACAGGAGGAACGGGTTGTGCACTCTCACTTTACGGTAAACTTCAGATAAACAATGGATTGCTTTCAACGCGTGAATCAGGCGGGATTATTACTTCAAGTACAGCTGCAGGGCAGTTTATAATGAATAACGGAACTGTAGATACAAAACAATTTTTAGGATCTACAGGATCAGCCTCATACCTGCAAAATGGTGGACTGGTAATTCTGAGAGGCCGCTTTAAACGTACTCCGGCAGCTTACAGCACAGTCGCCAACCTGGTGGATGTAACAACTGCAACACTTGATAATGTCAGATCGACCAGCGGGACTACAGGAACATTCGGTTCTTTTAACCTGAACAATGCAAATAACGTTTTTTCCATGTCGGCTGGCACGATACGCATATATGATGTATGCGGAGATGGAACATCTGCAGCACAACAGAAAGCTTTTGATATTTTGTCCTCAACAGCTAACTGTAACGTAACAGGAGGCACCCTGGAGTTGGTGCCGGTAACAGGCTCGGTGCCTGCCAATGATTCGCCCAATTTTTTAATCACCACAACCACTCCCCTGTCGGGAATGATAATTAATCGTGCCAGCAGCAACACAGCAGTTCAGTTAAATGCAAATCCTTTAATCCTGCTGAATAATTTTACCCTGACATCGGGTGTATTCAATGCAAACAGCCTCAATGTCACCATTGGAGGAGATATCGTCATCCAGGGAGGAACAACATTCACAACCGGAACCAACACCACTGTTTTAAATGGCACCACATCTCAAACTATCACTATCAATCTGGTATCTGCCCTGTCGTTCAATAAGTTAACAATTGATAAGCCTGCTGGTACAACCCTGAGTTTTGCAGGTTCACAGAAGACAATTAATGTATCAGACAATTTCCGGCTTGTCCTGGCTACTTTGAATGACAATGGCAATACAATTAACCTGACAAAAGACTGTTTTAATTCAGGAGTACATACGGGTACAGGCAAAATCGTTCTGAATGGAAGTGCTGCAGTACAGACGATAGATGGGAATGGTGTTTTTAATAATCTTGACTTAAATAATACAAATGCTGCAACAGCTCCTGTCTCTCTGCTTGCAAACATTACTGTTACCGGTTTATTGAATCTGGTATCAAATAAAGTGTTTAATATCGGCAGCTATAATTTGAACTTAACTACAACCGGTTCAATATCTGCAACCGCTTTCAGTAACTCCTGTTACATTCATACCAGCGGACAATCAGGCGATGGAGGGATAACAAAAGGTTATACGTCAAATTCTCAGTTTGTATTTCCCCTGGGCTGTTTTTCTACTAACAGACCAGCTGCCTATGCATATACACCTGCTACAATTGGATTCAGCTCAAGTCCTGCCACATATGGTTCTGTCACTGTAGTACCGGTTGGATACGAACATCCGGCAACTACTGTTAACAATCAAAGCCTCAGGTTTTACTGGAGAGTTAAGTCTGAGGGAATCACAGGATTTGCTGGCTATGTCACACATAGTTTTGTCTATTCGCCCACTGACGTTTCCGGCACTCTGGCGAACTATGTGCCAAGTCTGTACAACAGGTCAGATTACTCCTGGAACAGCGGGCTTAACAGCAATATAAATACAGGAACAAGTACCATAAGTGACTGGTCTTCACCTTCCAACAGTACAAGCTTCCTGGATGCCGATTACACTGCCGGTGATGCTTCCTTTAGTACAACAACAAAATTTTACAGTATTGCAACCGGAAACTGGAGGTCAAATACAACATGGTCATATACTTCCGGAGGTGCGGCAGTTCCTGCGGGAGCTGTTGCCGGAGTCAATTACCCGGGAGCCAACAGTATTGTGATAATTGAGAATAATAATACAGTAAGCTTTGGAACGCCTGCCAACTATCTTACGACTGCCAATACAGAGATTAATAATTGTGCCAGTCTGCAGATAAGAACCGGTGCTACTCTCGAACATAAGATATAATCCAGGCAGCAATTTTGGGATGGTACTTTCGTCTCCCGGGGGAAATGGCAATTTCAGGTTAACTACCGCCCAGGCCAGTGGTTCTACTTTTACATTTCCGCTGGGAGATTTTAGTGAATTCAATGTCAATCTGGGGACAACAGAGTTGTATTCAACTAATTCAGGGTCTGGTACAACTTATTGGTTACCAAATGGCATCAGTTCATATGGCAATCTTATAATATCACCTCTGGGTGGATCAAATATCATATTCCCAAACAACAACCTTACTGTTTACGGAGATCTGATTATGCGTGGTCAGAATGCTGACTCATGGTTTTGTCCTACATGGAATGGCAACTACCCCACAGCTCCTACAGTAAGGGTTGCTAAGACAATAAGCGTCAGAGGAGATTTTGATATCCAGGGAGGTTCCTTTGGCTGGTACGGGGGAGGAGGTGGAGGTGCACAGGACATAGTTGTAAACGGAGATGTCATAGTTGCCCCGGGAGCAGGTATTGATGTCTGGGGCAGCAATACCAGCCAGAGCATGTCAATCGGCGGAAGCCTGATAAACAATTCAACAAATACTATTGCCGGAGGTACCACTACACGCAGTTATGTAAATTTTACCCAGGTACCTGTTACATTTTTTGGATCATCCAATGCATTTATTACCAATACGGCAGGCACACCCAGAACAGATTTTGGCTCAGTTACAGTTAATAAAGGTAATTCCCAGGCTACAACCTTAACACTTAATATAGGAAATTTACTCAACACACCCGCAAATAACTGGCTGACCCTTCAAAATGGAACTTTGATGTATTTGCGGGTCAATCCGGCTGCAGATTTTACCATATCTACCACAACCGCATTTACCATTCAGGCAACGGCAGGTTTATATATTGATTATTCCAATTCCGGGAACAGAAATATTCTGATTGCTAATAATGGAAGTGATGCAAGTGATTTCTATCTGAATGGAAAACTGACTCTTAGAAATGGCAATGTATACATTGGACCAGTGGCTTTTCCAAATTTTGGCAATGATATAGAGTATTCCGGCGGAGGGGCATCGGAAATAGAAATTTCAGGGGGTAATTTGTTTGTAAACGGCCAGATCCGCAGAAACGTCTCCGTGGGTAATGGTATCTTAAAATACACACAGAGCGGCGGCAATGTGATCATCAATGGAAACGCAGCTGTCGCAAATCCATCAAACGCAAAACTGGAAGTCCTGAATACAGGAAGTACATTCAATATGTCTGCCGGAACACTTACAATTGTTAAAGGTGGCGGCACGACTTTTGGCGACTTATACCTGCGTCCCGGATCCGGTTCAGTAACCGGTGGAAGCATTGAATTCGCTCATAACCTGAGCGGAAGTAACCAGCAATATTTACTGGATGCGACTATCCCATTGAACAACCTCACTGTTACAGGACGGACTGCAGCCACCGCGGCGTCTGCCACTGTTAAACTTATGGTAAACCCGCTGACATTGAACGGAAACCTTACTCTTACCAATCCACAGAGTATTTTTGATGCCAATTCAGCTTACAACATTTCTCTTACAATAAAAGGGAATTTCACCAATAATGGCACTTACAATCATTACAATAACCTGACAATATTTAATGGCGGCACACAGATCCTTCAGGGCAGTTCACTTACTGATTTTTACGATCTGACCGTTAACCCGGTCACAAAGCTGACTTTAAGCAATGATATTACTGTATACCACAATCTTACATTAGGTAACGGAACTCTGGAGTGTATTTCATATACAACATATGTACAGGGAAATGTTACAAATGATGCCACCTTTACAAATACAGACACTTCGAGTGGCCTGGTATTGAATGGTACTACCCAGCAGCACATATCAGGTACAGGAACTTTCGGTCAGGTGGAACTGAATAATCCAGCAGGCTCTACCCTGGATAATAATATAACCCTGAACAATGATCTGGTACTGACAGCCGGAGTATTTGACATCAGTCAGTATTTGCTTACTCTTGGGATTAACAGCGATATTGTTCCAAACATAACCCCGTTCAGCATAACAAAAATGATAACATCAGATGGCGTCTGGAGTAATGTTGGAATTTCCAAGGTATTTGGCAGTCCCCTGTCAGCAACATTTACTTATCCGCTTGGCTCACCAGGAAAATATACCCCTGCTGTTCTCGACATTACAAATAACGGGAACGTCGGATCAATACGCATCAACAGCATCAATAGCCACCATCCGGCAGTTGTGGACCCTTTAAATGTTCTGAACTATTACTGGGAACTGGAAGCTACCGGAATTTCGGGCTTTTCAGGCAGTTTATTATTGAATTATAAGATGGAAGATGTTACAGGGGGACCTGAAAGTGAATATATTGCCGCTCAACTGTTAAAACCCAGCACCAACTGGAGCAAGGCAGCCACGGGACCAGGAACAGACAATGTTGATGAAACAAATCATATCATCACATTTAATTTCAATAATTCAAACAACCTTACCGGGGAATATACTGCCGGCAATGACCTGGCAATTCCGTCCATTGTTCCGCAATATACAAGCAATAGTTCCGGTGACTGGACTGATAAGAATATCTGGAGTTATACAGGACCTCTGCCGGAATATCCATGCCCTGATGGTGGTCCCAATGGTTTTATTGTAACCATTGATCATGAAGTGACAGCCGATGCAAATTATTGTTTCGCCTTTCAGACAACCATTAATAACAAATTAAAGATTGTCAGCGGATTTTATGGTCATAATTTTGGTACAATTTATGGAAACGGGACCCTCTATCTTGAAAGTTCAATTTTTCCTGCGGGAAGGTTTAATGCATTCCTTGATTGTTCAGGTGATGCTACACTTGAGTATGGTGGTACAGGTTCCTATGATATTAATGCAATCCTCTATTCTGCTGTACCCAGAATCTATATATCAGGTACGGGAAGCCGTATACTGCCAGACAAGGACCTGACAATCTGCAAACAATTAAAAATTGACGATGGGGGATCAGGTACGCTCACATTGGACAACAGTCTGAATAACCGCAGACTCATTGTCAACGGAACGTTCGAGAGATATAATAACGGAGCTTTCAAAAGTGGCTCAGGGTCATCTGCTGTGGTTGAATTTGCAGGTACTGCTGCCCAGACAATCGGCGGATTACTGGGGGACTTCACAGGGAGCAATGCCTTCTATAATTTTGAAATCAATAACAGTTCAGGACTTACTATCAACAACAATGGCAGCATTGAGGTTGACGGAGATTTATTTCTTACAAACGGCTTAATATCTACGACAGGTTCAAATAAGCTGACCATAAATAATTATTCCGTTTCCTGTGTGATTCCTGATGGCGGGAGTGCCGCTTCCTATGTTGACGGACCACTGATTAAGAAGTTAAACCAGGGAGATCCCTCCTTCAGATTTCCGGTTGGGAAAAAATCATTTGGACTGGGAAATAATCTTTCCCTTAGAGCTACCCAGACCGGAACACTTTTTTGGGTTGCAGAGTATTTTAATCCTAATACATTCTCTTCAATTGCAGGCCCGCTGACAGCAATTAATGAAAAAGAATACTGGAATGTGAGCGGAATTCCGGCCACAAGCCAGGCATACATAGATCTTTCCTGGACCAGTACCAGCCCTCTAACCCCTTTGATGACCCAGAATGGGGTATCCGATATGCGCGTTGCAGAACATAATGGAACAGACTGGTCAGAGATAGCATCCACCCCTACCGCAGGAAGCAACAACAATATCGGAAGTGTTGAAACATTGAACCGGGCCGTTATGACCTCAGGTTCACGCAATTATACACTGGCATGCATCAATACTCCGAAACCTACAATCCGAATGATGCCTGCAGGTCCGGTTTGCGGAGATATGGGGATACCAGTTACCCTGTCATCAGCCCTGGCTGTTGTTCCTCCTTTCACCGTCAACTATACAGAGGACGGTATTCCCAAATCGATTTCCCCGGCGTCATTTCCTGCTACCATACCTACGGCAGCTGCAGGCGGGATTTATATACTGACCGGTTTTACATATAACTATCCTGCCGGAAACACATTGACTGGTGCAATTGATACAAGCCCAGTGACAGCATATGCTGTCCCGACTACTGCAGATGCAGGTCCTGACCAATCACTCTGCGGAGCGACTGGTGCGACTCTGGCAGGAAATCTACCTGCCACCGGTACCGGGCTGTGGACTATTGTCAGTGGTACCGGCGGTACACTTGTAGCTCCTACATCATGGAACAGTGGATTTAACGGAACCAATGGCTCAACCTACACATTAAGGTGGACAATAACTAACGGTACCTGCACATCTTTCAATGATGTTATCATTTCATTTCCCCTTCTGCCTGTGGTACCTCAACCCTTCACTGTGAGCTCACCCAATGTCTGTCAGGGTCAGACAGGGGTAGTTTATACCGTCCCTCTTGATCCCTCTGTAACGTATAACTGGAATTATTCAGAAACAGGCGCTACAATAAATGGAAGCGGTAACAGTGTCACAGTAGATTTTAACGCCTCAGCACAAAGCGGAACATTAGGTGTAACTGCTACAAACTCATGCGGTACAAGCGCAGCAAGGACAGTGGATGTTAACGTTAATCCAACTCCGGTTGCAACATTCAGCTATACAGGTACTCCCTTCTGTCCCACTGCCACAAATCCATTGCCAACATTCAGCGGCGGCGGAGTTTCCGGAACATTCTCATCAACTGCAGGCCTTGTCTTTGTAAGCACAGCAACTGGTCAGGTTGATCTGGCAGCAAGCACACCCGGCGATTATACAGTTACAAATACAATAGCCGCAGCAGGAGGTTGCAGCATTATAACAGCAACAAGTCCAATAAGTATTATTTCTGAACAGATCTGGACCGGAGACGAAAATAATAACTGGAACAATCCAGCTAACTGGTCGTGCGGATATCTGCCAAATCAGACAACTCCTGTTCAAATACCGGATGTACCCAATAAACCCGTTCTCTCTGCAGGATCAACCGGGAGTGTCAATAATTTAATCATAGCAGCGGGATCTTCATTTACAGTATCAGGAAATACAATTCAGATTTCAGGAACAATCACAAACAACGGAACATTTGATGCCACGGACGGAACTGTTGCAATGACAGGATTGCTTGCTCAGAATATAGGGGTCAATGTATTTCTCAATAATACAATTAAAGACCTGATAATTAATAACACAGCTGATGTTAGCCTTCTGGGACCCTTAAATATCACAGGAATAGTTACTCTTCAAAGCGGAAACCTCATTTCAGACGGAAATCTGACTCTTCTTTCAACAGCTGCCCGGACAGCGCTTATCAACGGAGCAGGCAACGGCAATGTTACAGGAAATGTCACCATGCAGAGATATTTGCCTTCCGGCTTCGGATACAAATATATAAGTTCTCCATTCCAGGCAGCTACCGTAAGTCAGTTTGCCGATGATATGACACTAGGCTCCTTCACATTTTACAGGTATGATGAAAGCCGCACGGTGTCGGGCTGGGTAGGCTATAGTGCCCCGGCTAACATACTCAATCCCACAGAGGGTTATGCAGCCAATTTCGGATCAGATCCGGCTGCAAAAACAGCTGATATAACCGGTGTTGTAAATAATGGAAATCTTTCAGTAACCCTTTATAATCACGATAACACATATACGCAGGGCATGAACCTGGTGGGAAATCCCTATCCCTCCCCGATCGACTGGGACGCAGCATCCGGATGGACCAAAACAAATATTGACGACGCCATTTACCTGTTTAAAGCCAGTGCAACTGATCAGTACGGAGGTACATACAGCAGCTACATAAATGGCATTCCCACAGGGGGATCGGATCTTAATATTATACCTTCAATGCAGGGCTTTTTTATCCATGTTTCTGATGGCCCCTCCACAGTAACCGGTACTTTGGGATTTACCAACAGTGTCAGAATAACAGACCTCACCCATCCTTTTGCAAAAAGTAAAGGTGCAGAGACTACAATCCCGTTACTCAGACTCAGTGTGGTTTATTCGGATGATAAAGCTGCTTCAGACCCGGCTGTAATCTATTTTGATGAGAAGGCTGCACCCAGTTTCGATAGTCAGCTTGATGCTCTTAAACTGATGAATACCGATCTTAATGTTCCCAATCTTTACTCTGTCACGCCGGAGGGAGCAAAACTCTCGATCAGTGCCTTGCCATTGATTACTGATGACTCCTGCAGCGTACCTCTGGGTATTAAACTGAACAGGGCCGGGACAGCATCCATAATTATCAGCATTCAGGATATTGAGGAGACTTTGTCCAGGATGAGGATTTATATTTCTGATACGGTTGCACATACTGAGCAGGACCTGCTTCCTGGTAAAGAGTTCACTGTCTCTCTGGAAAAGGGGGAATATCTCAACAGGTTTTTTCTCAACTTCTCAGATTTACCAACTGACATTAACGATAATATTCGTGATACTGATCTATTCAGCGTCTATTCATCCAATGGCATACTAAAAGCTCAAATCAACACCATTACAAAAAACAGGGGCAGGCTGGTGATTTATAATCTTACCGGTCAGGTTATCCTTATCAGGGAAATATATGAGACCGGTTATCTTGAATTAAATCCGGGAGTTTCTGAGGGAATTTACATAATAAGCTATACAACAGGATTAAACCGAAGTTCCAAAAAAATATTCATACAAAATCCATGAAATTCTTTATAAAGGAATATTGCAATCATCTGAAGTTTCCACTGCTATTATTTTCAGTGTTACTCCTGCTGTCTTTACCTCAGGATGTATCAGCACAAGAGCCTCCTCCTCGTCCTGTTGAGGTCACAGTTACACAAAACCTGGGATTTGGTGCATTTACACAAGGTGCGACGGGAGGTACCATTACAATTAATTCGACCGGTGCCAGATCTGCAACCGGTGATGTAATAATGTTGAATCTTGGGTATTTATTTTCAACTGCATCATATAGGCTGGTTGCAAATCCGGGTACAGTAATTTCCATTCTGAACGGACCAGATGTTTTATTACCCGGAAGCAACGGAGGATCCATGTCTCTTCATATCGGTGCATCCGATCCTGTTTCACCATTCGTTATTTTAACAGTGCCTCCGGCATATACACCGATGAATGTTGGAGGGACTCTTACAGTTGGTAATCCGGGTAGTAATCCGGCTGGTAATTACAGCGGATTATTTGATATTACATTTATTCAGGAATAAAAACAGGCTGATATAAAACTGCCAGAAAAAAGTCAAGATGTTTGTCAGAAAAGCATACTCCAAAATATCATTATCACGGCGCATGCGTTTTGACCAGACATGGCTTTTAAGAATATCTTCTGTATTTATTTTGCTGTTGACCACCACCGGTGCTTTTTGTCAGGAGGAATATGACGAAATACCGGTATTTCTCGATGTACCTCATGTCGGGGGAGGTGAGATGGTCTCTGTGATCCATGGCACAGAACTGTTCCTGCCAGTCAAAGATCTTTTTGATTTTTTTAAGATCAGAAATGTTCCTGATCAGGAACTGGAATCTATATCGGGGTTTTTTATAAATCCCGAAGCTTCATTTGTTATCAGCAGAAAAGAAAATAGTATCAGGTATCAGGATGAAACATTTAATCTTGAACAAGGTGATCTGATCAGGACTGAGTCTAATCTTTATCTTAAATCTTCTTATTTCGGAAAAATATTCGGACTCGAATGCAATTTCAATTTCCGGAGCCTTTCAGTTACAGTTAACAGTAAACTTGAACTGCCCCTGATAAGGGAGATGAGGCAGGAGGAGATGAGGAAGAACCTGAACCGGCTGAAAGGAGAGGTAAAAGCAGATACTGTAATTGGGCGAAGCTACCCGATGTTCAAATTCGGAATGGCTGACTGGTCAGTAAATGCAACAGAAGAACTAAACGGGCAGGCGGAGACCAGACTGAATCTGGCTCTCGGAGCGATGATTGCAGGAGGTGAGGCAACAGCAAATTTATACTATGACAGCCAGGACAAATTCACAGAAAAGCAGCAACAGTATCTCTGGAGGTATGTAAATAATGATTTCAGTGCAGTAAGACAAGTTATGGCAGGGAAAATTGCAACCCACGCCATAGCTTCAATTTATGATCCCGTTATCGGTGTTCAGATTACAAATACCCCCACCACTTACAGGAGGTCCTTTGGCACATACACCCTCAGTGACAGGACTGATCCGGGATGGATTGTTGAACTATATGTAAATAATGTAATGGTGGATTACGTAAAGGCTGACGCCTCAGGTTTTTTCACATTCGAAGTTCCCCTTGTTTATGGTAATACTATCGTTAAGCTGAGGTTTTTCGGACCATGGGGAGAAGAGAGGGTACGCGAACAGAATATCAGCATTCCATTTAACTTTCTGCCGGTAAAAACGATGGAGTATACTGCCAGTGCCGGAATCGTGGAGGACTCTGTTGGGAGCAGGTTTTCGCGTGCCAATGTCAACTATGGTGTTTCAAGGAGCATTACTGTTGGCGGGGGGATTGAATATCTCTCCTCAGTTACATCAGGTGCTTCAATGCCCTTTGTAAACACGTCAATCAGAATAACAAACAACCTCCTGCTTTCAGGCGAATATACGCATGGTGTCAGAGCCAAAGGCACATTTTCCTACCGTTTGCCGTCAAATGTGCAGCTCGACCTGAATTATACATGGTATGAGAAGGATCAGAAGGCTATATACTATAATTACAGGGAGGAACGAAAGGCAGTTTTATCATTACCATTACGCTTTGGAAAATATTCCACGTACCAAAGGTTTTCAGTTTACCAGATTGTTCTCCCCGCTTCCAACTATACCACCGGGGAATGGCTCTTTTCCGGATCACTCTTTGGAGCGAGCACAAATCTTACCACCTACGCCTTGTTTATTGATCAGAATAAGCCAAATATCTACAGCAACCTGTCAATGTCATTCAGACTACCGGGAGGATTTATCCTGATGCCTCAGGCTCAGTTCGGATATACCCAGAAAGAGATAATCTCAGCAAAAATCGGACTTGAAAAACATCTCCTCCGGCATGCATTCCTGAATATGTCATATGAACATTTATTCGCAAATAATATCAGGCTTGCTGAGCTCGGATTCCGCTATGATTTCTCATTTGCACAGACTGGTGTATCAGTCAGGCAAACCGACAGGAGGACAACATTTGTACAGTATGCCAGAGGAAGCATTATCAACGATTCTAAAACCGGATATCTTGGAACGGATAACCGGACCAACGTTGGAAAAGGAGGAATCTCAATAACAGCATTTCTTGACCTTAACGTAAACGGTCACAGAGATGCCGGTGAACCGAAAATATATGGGCTGAACCTACGCGCCAATGGTGGTCGTATAGAAAGAAGCGATCGTGACTCCACATTAAGAATACTCGGTCTGGAACCCTATACCTCATGCTTTATAGAACTCGATCAGAACAGCTTCGAAAATGTTTCATGGAGACTGCCTCACCGGACTCTTAGCGTAGATGTTGATCCTGAGATCATGAAAAATATTGAGATTCCTGTTACAGTTGTCGGTGAAGCCTCAGGAAATGTATTCCTTGAAAAAGATGGCATCAGTAACGGACAGGGCAGGATCATAATGAGTTTCTATACATCTGTTCTTAAACCTGCAGGTAAAACGATTACGGAAGATGATGGTTACTATAGCTTTTTTGGTCTTGCTCCGGGAAAATATATTGTAAGGCTTGATACAACACAGCTTCAACGGCTTGGTATGAATTCAGAACCTGCATTGCGGGAGTTCAATATTTCATCCGGAACAGAAGGTGATATTGTTTCCGGACTTGATTTCACCCTCAGGATGATTAAATCTGATACAACAACTATTCGTGAGGTGGTTACTGAAAAACCTGCTGCCAAAAAGGATACCACCTATATGATAATACATGAGGAGACAAGGGAACTGGTTACAATTACCGAAGACAGCTGGGCCATTCAGCATGGAGCATTCAGAATAAAGTCAAATGCAGAGAATACGCGTAAAAAGCTTGAGAAGGTTACCGGTAAAAAAGTTGATATAGTAGTGGAAGATGGTTTCTATAAGGTCCGGATCCCTGATATTAAGACCCGTGCTGAAGTTGACAGTAATCTTGCTGTTCTGCGTGCCAATGGAATTACGGAAGTATGGGTAATAAGCCTTAAGGCCAGGAAACAGATAATTATCCTGACCGAAAGGGAGGATACACTCAGAAGTATCAATGAAACCATGATCAATCATCCTGAGGTAGCTGACAGCAGGGGAATAACTGTCCAGCTGGGTGCCTTCCGTGACAAGTCAAATGCATTGGAACTCATGAAACAGCTGAAAGCCAGGTATGGCGACAGGCTTAGAATAATATTCGAGGATGGATTCTATAAACTCCGGCTATCAGGAATGACGGCTGTTAAACATGAAGTACTGGATGAATTGAATAAACTCGGACCTGATCTGGGTAAGCTTAAATTCAAGGATATCTGGATGTCTCCTCCGGTGGCACCGGCAGAGGCAGAAGTTTTTGCTCCTGAAATTGAAGAACCTGTTTTGACCGGGAGACCTTTAATTTCTATTGAAAGAGCAGACAAAGCGATAGAGATACCTGATTTTGTAAAACCCGGAACCAATCCAGCAATTATAACAAGACTGATTCCAAGCAAAATTGCCAAACCTTCTGTTCAGCCTGCCCTTACCATCTCTATCCAGGTTGGTGTATTCGAGAAGAGATCAGAAGCCATGAAGGCACAGAGGAAGATAACCTCCAAACTCAAACTTCAGGTAGAGCTCGTTGAAAAATGGGGCAGGTATATAGTACTTATCAGAGGATTCCACACCAGGGAGGAGACCTATCCATACTATCCTGAACTTGCCGGTCTGGGATATCCTGGAGTCTCCATCGTTGAGGAATAAAGAAAAATGGGCGGAATTGCAAATTCCGCCCATCAATTTAAAATAAGAGTTTTAGGAGGATCACATTGAAAACAAAGGATAGGATTTCATCATATCAATGACCTTTACTCCTACCCTTTTGATAACAGCCTCATCATCAATATTTGAAATAACCTCATCGATCAGATCTACAATTGTTCCCATATCGTCTGCTTTAAGACCCCTGGTGGTAACTGCAGGTGTTCCGACTCTTAAACCAGATGTCAGAAACGGCGAACGGCTGTCAAAAGGAACCATATTCTTATTCACTGTGATATGTGAAAGTACAAGTGTATTTTCAACCTTTTTACCGGTAATCTCAGGAAACTTTGTCCTGAGATCAATCAGCATCAGGTGATTGTCTGTTCCGTCTGAGATCACTTTATATCCTTTATCCATAAATGCCCTTGCCATTACATCAGCATTTTGCTTGACTCTTTTCTGATATTCGAGGAATGCAGGGTCGAGTGCTTCACCAAATGATACAGCCTTAGAGGCAATTACATGCTCAAGCGGACCACCCTGTATCCCCGGGAAGACAGCTGAATTTAAAAGTGATGACATCATTCTTACCTCACCTTTTGGAGTAGTTATTCCCCATGGATTGACGAAGTCTTTACCCATAAGGATTATTCCTCCCCTGGGCCCGCGAAGCGTTTTATGCGTTGTAGATGTAACAATATGGGCGTATTTCAAGGGGTTCTTCAGCAGACCTGCAGCTATTAAACCTGCAGGATGCGCCATGTCGACCATTAAAATGGCGCCAATTTTATCAGCGATAATTCTCATCCTCTCATAATCCCATTCCCTGGAATAGGCTGATGCCCCTCCTATTATCATCTTTGGCTTCTCCTTCAGGGCAACCTCTTCCATCATGTCATAATCAACAAGTCCGCTCTCCTCCTTTACACTGTATGCAACAGGCTTGTAAAAAAGTCCGGATGAGTTAACAGGAGAACCATGAGATAAATGACCTCCGTGTGCCAGATTCAAACCCATAAATGTATCGCCTGGTTTAAGTACCGTCATAAAAACTGCCATGTTTGCCTGTGCACCTGAATGAGGCTGTACATTTGCATAATCGGCATCAAAAAGCTGCTTAAGCCTGTCAATGGCTATCTGTTCAGACTGGTCGACGATCTCACACCCTCCGTAATAACGGTTGCCCGGATAACCTTCTGCATATTTATTTGTCATTACTGAACCCATTGCTTCAAGTACCTGAGGACTTACGAAATTCTCGGAAGCAATTAATTCAATGCCATTTATCTGACGCTGGCGCTCCTTTTCAATAAGGTCAAAAATCAAAGTATCTCTTTTCATAATATGATTTATTTAGGAATATTATTTTATCTAAATCTATTTTAAAGTAATTACCCCCTTTCCAAGGGGCTGTTGAAAAAGTCCTCAGTGGAACTCTGTGTCACCTCTGTGCTCTCTGTGTAAGTTTTTAACTAGCTGTTACACAGAGCTCCACAGAGAATTCACAGAGACACACAGAGAAAAATAATGTAGCATCCCGACTTTTTCAACAGCCCCAGTTGGCTATCATTTCCCCCCTGGGGGAAACAGGAAAGGGGGTAAATTTCATAATAACATTTTCTCACTAATACTCATTTATAGTTCTATTCCTGTGAAAATTCAATAAGCAGATCACGGTATGTTGAATAAATCCTTGATTTTGAAATAAAACCCACATAATACCCATTATTCAGAACTGGCAGATTCCATGCCCCGGTTTTCCGGAAAGTTTCCATTACGGTATCGATGCTTTCGCGTATGTCGATATATGACGGAGGAATAGTCATGATATCCCTTATACTTGTCGTTTCATACAATTCATTCTGAAACATGATTTCCCTTACATCATCAAGCGAAACAACACCATCCAGAATATTATAGTCATCTACTACGGGAAAAAGATTCCTTTTGGAACGGGCAATAAGTTTTACAAGATCACCAAGAGTGCCATTGGCCTTTACTGTCAGAAGATCTTTTTCAATCTCCTTCCTCCAGTCCATCCGGGCTAAGGCCGCTTTATCCTTATCATGAGTAACAAGCTCACCCCTCTCAGCCAGCTGTACATGATATATGGAATGCTTTTCAAAGCTTCTGGTTGTAATATAGGCTACAGTAGAGGTTATAATAAGCGGAATCAGCAAATTATACCCGCCGGTTATTTCAGCTATAAGGAAGATGGCTGTAAGCGGAGCATGCATCACTCCTGCCATCATTCCTGCCATACCTACAAGCACAAACCTGTTATCCGGAAGGTCAATATTTATAAACCTCTTCAAAAGACTGGCCACTAAAAACCCGTTTATTCCTCCTATGAACAATGTCGGTGCAAATATCCCTCCAACTCCCCCGGCTCCATTTGTAGAACTGCTGGCAACTACTTTCAGCATGATCAGACCAGCCATAAAGAGGATCATCATAAGGAAACCTCCGGATAATGAACTAAATATACTGCTGCTGAAAACAAGGTCAGAATCTCCCCTGAGCAGAGCCATGATAGTGTCATATCCTTCACCATAGAAGGGGGGAAAAAGGTAAATCAGCCCACCAAGCACGGTTCCGCCAAGTATCAACCTCAGATAAGCATTCCTGATCTTTTCATAGCTGCTCTCAAGAAAAAGGGTCATTTTCGAGAAATAGAGGGAGATCAATCCCGAAATAATACCAAGTACGACATACCACGGAATATTTGAAATATTGAAAGACCCTGTTATATCGAAAGAAAATAAAACAGTATCGCCCATAAGGAAATAAGCAACTGTAGCAGCAGTCACCGAGGAAATCAGCAGCGGGACTATTGATGATATTGTAAGGTCCAGCATCAGGATCTCGAGTGTGAACAGTATCCCTGCAATAGGCGCCTTGAAGATTCCGGAAACAGCCCCTGCAGCGCCACAGCCGATCAGCAGGGTAATATTCTTATAATTAAGCCTGAAGAACCTCCCTAATACAGAACCTATGGATGATCCGGTCAGAACTATCGGAGCTTCAGCCCCTACTGAACCCCCAAAACCTATTGTAAGAGTGCTTGCTACAAGTGAAGTCCAGGTGTTATGCACTTTCAGCTGGCTCCTCTTCCTGGAAATTGCATGGAGGATCCGGCTGATGCCATGCCCGATATTGTCCCTGACAATATATCTGACAAGCAGGAGTGTAAACAACATCCCGAACAAAGGATAAAGAAGATATAGATATCCTCCCGATTCAGCTGAAATCCCGCTGGTAAGCAATTTATTGGTAAAATGTATTGCATTCTTCAGAAAAGCTGCTGCCAGTGCAGACAATAATCCGACGATCAGACTGAGTAAATACACCAGCTTTACCTGGTCAAGATCAACGAGCCGACTGTTAATAATCTTTCGTAGAAAGCGATTTCTGAACATAATTATGCAAATATAAAAACATTACCAATCCTTAGCTGTTTTTTATTTAAGTTTGTCACCTGCATAACTACATTGTTAATAAGGACACAGTTGGGAAAACAGAAATTTCAGGCATGATAAATTTCAATAGGTTCACTCTTGAAAACGGATTGAGGGTCCTGGTTCATGAAGACAATTCCACCCCTCTTGTTGCAATGAATATTCTTTACGATGTAGGTTCGAAGGATGAAGATCCCGGCATGACCGGCCTGGCTCACCTGTTCGAGCATCTTATGTTCGGAGGATCGGTAAATATCCCGGAATATGACAAACCCCTGCAAATGGTAGGCGGTGAAAATAATGCATTTACAAATAATGACATTACAAACTACTACCTCACGGTACCTACTGAAAATATAGAAACAGGTTTCTGGCTTGAATCTGACAGGATGCTGGGCCTGGATTTTTCACAAAAAAATCTTGATACCCAGAAGAACGTCGTAATTGAAGAATTTAACCAGCGATATCTTAATCAGCCTTATGGCGATGCGATTCTTAAACTGAGGCCACTTGCCTACAAAGTTCATCCCTACAGATGGCCGGCCATTGGAATGGATATTAATCATGTAGCAGGTGCTGATCTGGAACACATCAGGGAGTTCTTCTTTTCCCATTACGCACCAAATAATGCAATACTTGCTATTACAGGGAAAATAACCTTTGAAAGGGCATTAAAGCTTTCCTCCGAATGGTTTGGCCCTATCCCAAAAAGAGATATAAAAGCAAGGAACCTTCCTGCTGAACCGGTACAGGATGAAGAACGATCGATAATAACGGAAAGCAATGTCCCTTCAGATGCATTATACAAAGTCTGGCATATCGGACCAAGGAAAAGCCCTGATTATCACACTCTCGATCTGATCACTGACCTGCTGGCCGGCGGGGAGACAGGAAGATTGCATACCAGGCTGGTAAGGGAGAAAAAATTATTCAGCGAAATTAATGCATATATCACCTCCGACATTGATCCGGGTCTTGTCATACTGCAGGGTAAATTAATGAATGGTGTTGATCTAGAAAATGCTGATGAATCAGTAAATGAGGTAATTAATGGATTGAAGAGAACAGACGGTATCGGGGATGAGATGGAAAAGGTCAGGAATAAATTTGAATCCTCAACTGTCTTTTCAAATACCAGCATACTGAATAAAGCAGTCAGTCTGGCCCACTATGAACTTCTGGGCAATCCTGAACTGATTAACAGTGAAGTTGAAGCCTACAGAGGTGTAACCAGTGAAATGGTGGCTGATGCAGCCGAAAGATATTTCCGGACTTCAAATTGCAGCACATTATTCTACAAATCATCCAGAAAAAATTCATGATGAATAGCCTGCAGAAAATACAGCCTCCGGTTTTACCAGTCAAAAGGGTAGTATTCCCTGAAGCAAAATCATTCAGTCTGAACAACGGGATACCTGTCTACTTAATTGATGCCGGTACGGAAGATATAATGAGAATGGAGATAGTTTTCAGGGCCGGGCAGGCCAGGGAAAAGATTCCGCTCCTCTCTTCGACAACCAATATGATGCTCTCGGAAGGATCACAAAATTACAGTTCAGAGGAGCTCAACAGATTGCTTGATTATTACGGTGCATTCCTTAATCTTTCTCCTGAAAAGGATCTGGCCGGAGTGATTCTCTATTTTCTTGAACAAGCATATTGATAAAGTTCTTGAATTAAGCAGGGAAATTCTCTTCAGACCTCTCTTTCCTGAAGCCGAACTTAATGCACTGATGAAAAAAAGGCTCCGCTGGTTTCTGGTAAACAGGGAAAAAGTCAGCAATCAGGCTATAGATCAGTTTTTTGAATCCGCATTTGGGAAATTGCATCCCTATGGACGCCAGCTGAAAGAGCAGGATTTTGAAATGATAAATCCTGCCCTTATCAGAGAGTTCCATTCAGGATATTATACCCCTGATAATATGACAGTTATAATGTCAGGAAAGATACATCCGAAAACATCAGAGCTTCTGAATAAATATTTCGGAGAAATCATATTCAGCGAAAAACCATGGAGAAGATCCGATGATTAAAATTCGAAGTGAAGATCTGAAAGAGGTACAGATTGAAAAAAACGGTGCCGTTCAGACAGCAATAAGAATAGGTTCACCAACCATAAATAAGCGTAATCCGGATTATCCCGGGCTGAAGATACTTAATACTATTCTGGGAGGATATTTCGGATCAAGGCTGATGAAAAACATCCGCGAGGAAAAGGGTTTTACATATGGCATATCATCGATCTGTCTCCTCCCTGGACCTCTCAGGATATAAGGTTATCTCCACAGAAGTCAGTCCGAAAAACTGCAGACAAACCATTGATGAAATTTTCAATGAAATAAGAACACTGCAAACTAAACCACTCTCGGACGACGAGATGGCTGTTGTCCGTAACTACATGTCAGGGGAAATGGTAAGGATGTTTGACGGACCATTTGCAACAGCTGAAAGCTTCAGGTCGGCATGGGAATTCGGGCTTGATAATGATTACTACCACAATCTTTCAGAAAAAATACTTAAAATTGAAGCTGATGAAATAATTGAGCTGGCACGTACGTATTATAAAATTGATGAACTTTATCAGGTGACAGTTGGCCCTTTATGAAAAGAAAGCATCTTAATATTATCCTTATCTTATCAGGTTTCTGCTCTTACAGCGCTCATTCCCAAATAAACTGCACAGTACCCCTGCCACCGGTTCTTACATCTGTTTCAGTGCAACCGGAAACAGGAAGAACAGAATTTACATGGATACTGAGTGAATCGACGGATATTGCTGCTTATATAATCTATGCATACGAAGGTTCTGATGGTTATGCCATTGATACTGTATGGGATCCTGCTGCAACAAGCCGTACCATTTCCAATACGGCACCTAAATATTCCAGTGTCTCATATGTAGTTGCGGCACACAGATTGTCTGCAGTACCAGGACTTCCCGGATGCACCAGCCCGCTCTCAAATGTGCTTTGCTACTATCTTCTGCGAGGCATATGCCGACACCTGCAATAAAAAGATTAATGTGTCATGGAATAGCTATCCATCAGTTCCTAAAGCTGTTACAAGCTATTCAGTCATGCTTTCTGTTAACGGTGGCGAATATACCGAAGAAGCTTTAACATTGCCGGAAATTAACAGTTTTACAATCAATGATTTTATTACTGATGCTGAATACTGTTTTTATATCAGGGCTAATCTTGAAGGAGTATCATTCTCCACCTCCAATAAAGCCTGTGTTTTAACCAGAATGCAGAGACCTCCGGGATGGATAAATGCTGATTTTGCAACTGTTAATCCTGACTCCGGAATAATAATTTCCTTTTCCATTGATCCGGCATCGGAGATTACTGATTTCCTTCTGGAAAGGAAAACGGGTACGGCAGGATCATTTGAATCATTAGCCCGGCTCGTATCTGATAACGGTTCTGTTATTTATACTGACATGCAGGCAGACGTAAGATCTGTCAACTACTACAGGCTCTCTGCAATCAACAGTTGCAATAATCCGGTAACAGTTTCGAATATCTCCTCCAATATGGTTCTTTCACTTGAAAGAAAAGGCAATGAATTTAACCTGTCATGGAATCCCTACAGGGAATGGAATGGAATGGTTTCTGAGTACAGGCTGTTTACAGATACAGGTAATGGCTTTGAGGAAAAAGCTGTTATCGGAGCAAATGATTCCCTGTATACACTTGATTATAAGAACATAATGTACGAAGTAACGTCAGGTGAAATCTGCATGTATATCAGCGCTGATGAAATTTCAAATCCCTATGGCATAACAGGACTCAGCAATTCATCAAGGATTTGTACTGAACCTGTGGAAATAATTACTGTTCCAAATATGTTCACTCCCAATAATGATCTGGTAAACGATCTGTTCAAGCCGGTACTATCATTTACACCTGTCGATTACCATCTGATTGTCAGCGAACAGCATGGCTCAGTTCTTTTCGAAACCAGGGACTATAATGAATCATGGGATGGTTCGAAAAACGGAAATCTTCAGCCTGACGGAATATGCCTTTGGTTTTTGAAGGTAACAACACCTTCGGGAAAGCGTCTGACAAGAACCGGAACAGTGACTATTCTGAAAAATCCCTGAATAAATCCTCATATCTCGTATCAACAGAGGCTATAACATTCAACAGGAAAAGCTATCTTTGTATTCTGCACAAAAAGGTGTTTCAAAGTTTTTATGGGGAACAAGGATATTTTTGATGATGAAGACAAAAACCGTATTCAGTCTGAATATGAGACGCTTGTAAACAATCTTGTCAGGTGTAAAAAACCCGGAGACAGAGAGCTCATTGATAAAGCATTCAGGATTGCCAATGAGGCTCACTGGAACATGAGAAGAAAATCGGGTGAACCTTATATAATTCATCCTATTTCAGTTGCAAAAGTTGTAAATCAGGAGATCGGCCTGGGAGCAAAATCCATTGCTGTGGCTCTGCTTCACGATATTGTAGAAGATACTGATTATACCCTTGAGGACATTAAAAGGGAATTTGATCCCAAGATTGCCTCACTGATAGATGGACTGACTAAAATATCAGGTACTTACAATAAGGAATCTTCATCTTCCATGCAGGCCGAAAACTTCAGGAAGATGCTTTTGACCCTGTCAGATGATCTGAGGGTCATACTCATTAAGATTGCTGACCGTCTGCACAATATGCGAACCCTCGATTCCATGCCTGAGCATAAAAAGATGAAGGTAGCGGGTGAGACAATTTTCCTCTATGCCCCTCTTGCCAACAGACTTGGTCTTTATGCCATAAAAAGCGAACTGGAAGATCTGAGCTTCAAATTCAGACAGCCTCAGATTTACGAAGAGATAGCTGCAAAACTGAAACACAGCGAAAGAAAATATATCTCGCTCATAAACAAGTTCTCCCTGCCTATTATTGACAGACTTACAGAAGCCGGCCTTAAATTTGATATAAGCGGCAGACCAAAGTCAATCTTTTCAATCTGGAAGAAGATGCAGGCTAAAAATGTCCCTTTTGAAGAGATTTATGATGTGCTTGCCGTAAGGATTGTATTTGAACCCCAGCCAAATATTCCGGAAAAAACACAATGCTGGAATATCTATTCGATGATAACTGATGCTTATCTGCCTAAACCTGACAGGTTGCGGGACTGGGTAAGCCGGCCAAAACCGAATGGTTACGAAGCGTTGCATGTGACTGTAATGGGTCCGGAAGGAAAATGGGTTGAGGTACAGATCAGAAGCAAAAGGATGGATGAGATTGCGGAAAGGGGCTATGCCTGCACACTGGAAATACAAGGGAGATGAATCGCCTGAAAGTGAACTTGATAAATGGATAAAAAAGATCAGGCAGATGCTTGAAAACCCTCTTGAAGATCCTATCGAGTTCCTGGATGAGTTCAAGATGAACCTTTTCTCAAGCGAGATCATGGTGTTTACTCCAAAAGGAATTCTTGTCAGCCTGCCTAAGGGAGCCTCCGCCCTCGATTTTGCCTATGAAATACATACAGAAGTCGGAAACAAGGCTATCGGAGCTAAAATCAACTATAAGCTCAATCCCATAAATGCCATTCTGATGAGCGGAGATCAGGTCGAGATAATAACTTCCGATATAGCCAGACCAGAAAGGGAATGGCTCTCTTTTGTAAGGACCTCAAAAGCAAAAGTTGCAATTAAAAATGCCTTGAAGTCAGAATCGAAAGATACCCTGCAACAGGGAATGGAGATGCTTGACTTAAAACTCAAAGAGATCGGAATGACTGCAAATTCAGACGTCCTGAAGAGCCTTATTCAGCATTATGAAACTCTTAATAAGGAAGAACTGTATAATGGCATCGGGGCAGGAAGAATCCATCTCAATGATCTTAAAAAGATACTGAAAAAAGGACCTGCACCAAATGTCATCAAATACTGGGAGCTGAAACTGATCGGATCCAAAAAGCAGAAAAAGGATGATGAGGGTCAAAAGAATAAAATTGACAAAAGCGCTCCATTCCTCCTGAGAGAGAATGTTGACAATTCAGAACAGTCATATGAAATCGCAAAATGCTGTAACCCGATACCCGGAGATGAAGTAACAGGTTATCACTCGCCGGAAGGAGCTATAATTATTCATAAACCCAAATGCCCTGTCGCAATACGGATAATGTCGAATGAAGGCAACCGGATAATTGCAGTGAAATGGGCTATTCATAAGCTGGTCTCATTCCTTGCAAGAATTCAGCATGACAGGCATAGACAGGATAGGACTTGTAAATGAAATAACTACCATCATCTCCTCAGAACTAAAGGTAAATATGACGAATATTAATATTTCAGTGCAGAAAGGAATATTTGACGGAACAATCGATCTTTATGTCCACCACACGAAGGATCTGAATAACCTGATACTTAAAATATCAAACATTAATGGCATCGAGAATGTCAGAAGGGTTGAAGATTTTTCATAATAACTTTTAACGGTTCAATCTACTGAATCCGCTGAAAAGTTGTATTTTTGTTTTTATTTTAAATTAGACCAAGTATGATTAGTGACGATACGAAATTGACGGTAAAGAAAATCTTCACTGAATATCTTGAGAAGAAAGGACACCGCAAAACACCCGAGAGGTTTGCAATACTTGATGAGATATATTCCAGGTCAGGCCATTTTGATATAGAAACCCTGTATATTTTCATGAAGAATAAAAACTACAGGGTGAGCAGGGCAACGCTTTATAACACAATTGAATTGTTGCTCGACTGCAATCTTGTCGTAAAGCACCAGTTCGGCAAAAACATAGCTCAGTTTGAAAGGGCTTACCAATGCGGGCAGCATGACCACCTTATCGATATTGAATCGGGTCAGGTAATAGAATTCTGCGATCCGCGTATTCATGAAATTATCAATACAGCGAGCGACCTCCATAATTTTTCACCCTTATATCACTCCCTCTATATTTACGGATCAATAAAAGAGAAATAAACTGAAATTATGAAAACTAATGTGGCTCTTTATGAAAGATTTAGTATTTTATTTTTTAGTGCCCTCCTCCTGCTTTGTATGTTCTCTTCAAATGTCAGTGCCCAGCAGGCTGTTACCGGTGAAATCAACAAAACTTACCAGATCACACTTAACGATGGTTCGATAGTTTCGGGTAACCTGATATTTATTAATGAAAGGGAGGTTGTAATCTTATCCGGTACCATCGGGGAAATACGGCTCCTGAAAGAGAATATTAAAACAATGACACCGGTATTGTCAATTAATGAGAAGAAATCGGGAGTCTGGTTTGCAAATCCGAATCCGTCAAAGTATCTGCTGGGCAACTCGGCCATTCCAATGGAAAAACATACCGGATACTATCAGAATACATGGATCTTTGTTAACTCATTCAGCTACGCTTTTACTAAAAATTTCAGTCTTGCCGGCGGTTTTGAAATATTCTCGCTAATGGCAGGAGAGGATGGTCCGTATGCATTTTATATCAATCCGAAAGTTTCCTTCAGGCTGGCAGAAAATCTTTATGCAGGAGGAAACATCCTGTATGCCAATACTATCCGGACAGTTGAGGATTTTGGCGGGCTCGCCACTCTTAATGCCTTCGCCACATATGGAAACAAAAATAACAATTTAACCGGTGCTGTGGGATTCGGTTGGGCTGACGGGGAGTTCAGTCCAAAACCGGTTATGATCATCAGCGGGATGGTAAGGGCATCCAGACGGATTGCCTTCGTCAGCGAAAACTGGATATTGCCGGTTATGGAAGATGGATCAACCGATAACTATGACTATTATGGAATATTTTCCTATGGAATAAGGTTCCTGGGCGAAAAGACATCCATCGACCTTGCTTTTCTGAACAATCCGGATATTGCCAGTGAAATTGTAATCGGGATTCCCTGGCTCGATTTCGTTATAAATTTCTAGGTTCACAACGATACTTACATAACATGAACATTGACATTCTGTTAGGCCTGCAATGGGGCGATGAAGGAAAAGGGAAAATAGTTGACGTACTAAGCCCGGGATATGATATTATTGCCAGGTTTCAGGGAGGGCCAAATGCAGGACATTCACTCGAGTTTAATAATATCAAGCATGTACTCCATCTTATACCTTCAGGTATCTTTCATCCTGAAAAATTAAATATTATAGGCAATGGTGTTGTCATTGATCCTGGTGTCTTCAAGAAGGAGATTGAGGAACTTGGCACACCTGTCATTGAACTCGCCAGACGACTTATAATCTCAAGCAGGGCAAACCTTATTCTGCCCAGTCACAGAATACTCGATGCCGCATATGAGTTACAGAAAGGCAACACCAAAATAGGATCAACACTTAAGGGTATTGGTCCTGCATATACAGATAAAATAAGCAGGAACGGCCTGAGGGTTGGTGATATTCTTCAAAAAAATTTCAGAGAACTCTATACCAGGCATTTGCATAATCATCTTTTAATCCTGAGGAGCTATGATTTCAAATTCGATCTGGAGGAGTATGAAAAGGGATGGTTTGAAGGAATAGAAATGCTTAAAGAATTTCAGATTTCTGACACAGAATATCTTATTAACAGGCTTTCCGGGAAAGGCAATAAAGTCCTTGCCGAAGGCGCTCAGGGGACAATGCTCGACATTGATTTCGGAACCTACCCCTATGTTACTTCATCCAGTACAATAAGCGCCGGAGCATGCACCGGGCTGGGAATCTCACCAAAACATATCGGTGATATTTTTGGCATTTTCAAGGCATATTGCACCAGGGTTGGAAGCGGACCCTTCCCGACAGAGCTGCATGACGAGACCGGTGACTCGCTCAGGAATATAGGCCGGGAATTCGGTTCAACCACAGGCAGGGCCAGAAGATGCGGATGGCTCGATCTTCCTGCTCTGAAATATTCCATTATGATAAATGGCGTTACAAAACTCTTCATGACTAAAGCTGATGTAATGTCAGGTTTCAACAATATAAAAATCTGTACCTCCTATAATGTTGAAGGGAAACACTCCGATGAAATACCTTTTAATGCCGATGCACACATTGAACCTGTATATACCCAATTCCAGGGTTGGGAGACAGATATATCCGGCATCAGGGAATTCGACAAATTACCTGATCCACTTAAATCATTCATTGAATTCATTGAACAACAGACGGGAGTGCCCGTAACAATGGTTTCAGTCGGTCCGGACCGGGAGGAGACAATATTCAGAAAAGAATAAAGATTACTTCACAGGCCTAAACAGAAGAAAAACTGTTCACTCCCTGATGTACAGCCATGCATCTATCTGAACAGTATCCTGGAACTGCAGGAGTCTTGAAATTGCATTCCTTATGCTCTGATGAGACTCTGCTGAAACAAGTTCAAAATCAGTGCCTTCCATCTTGAATATAATTGGATCATAACCCTGCTGCCTGTAAGTTTCAGCATGATCCCTGGCATATTCAGGAGTGATAAAGCTTCCAACAATAATATTATACTTGCTTGTTTTAGCTGCAGCCTGCCTTGCCTCCTCTTCCAGCCTTAAAGAATCAAGTTTCGCACTTTCAATGGCAAAAAGCTGCTCCTGTACTTTCCGTATTGAATCGGCTACCCTGACACTGTCCTGCTGGGCAAGGAGTACAGCAAGGGATTTAGTCTTTTTGCCAAATAATCCCATTTTTTTGAAAAAATCGCAGGAAGGGGTGACTGCGAGAAGAAGTATTAAAAGTATTGCTGATAAATGTCTCATAATAAACGATTTAATATTAAGATAGAAATCAGAATTGCAGAGGGTCAAATTGATTCTAACCAAAGATACAAAATAATGATAATTATACCAAATCAGATAATTTCACATAATCTGAAGCAAAATACTGCGGATTTTGTATATTCGGCATATTAAATATGAATAATTTAAATCCTAGTTCATGAAATCCCTTATCCAATTTTTTGAAGAAAGCGTTGAAAAGTACAGCATCAATGTCTATCTGTGGGAAAAACCAGCTGATAAATACGAAGGCACAACCTATGATGAAACAAGAAAACAGGTTTATGAATTTGCAGCAGGATTAATTAAGCTTGGGATAAAAAAAGGAGACAGGTTAGGTCTGATCTCAGAAGGGCGAAACAGCTGGGTAATCGGAGAACTGGGAATACTTTATACCGGAGCTGTGAATGTTCCCCTTTCTGTCAGGCTTAGCCCTGACGAGATTAAATTCAGGATCAACCATTCAGGCGCCAGGATGATCCTTGTGTCATCAATACAGGCTTTGAAACTTAAAGAAGTCCTCGCAGACTGTCCCTCTCTTGAAAAAATAATTCATTTCGATACACAGGAAGAGTATGGGGGAAATGAGATCCATTTTAATGAGGTTAGAAAGACAGGCAGGGAATGGCTGGATGAAGATGGAAATACTGCTAAGTTCGAGGAACTCTATAAAAGCATAACCCCATCCGATTTTGCTAATATCTGCTATACCTCAGGCACAACAGCCGATCCAAAGGGAATTATCCTGACGCATGGAAATTATGTAACAAATGTATATCAGGCCTACAGTCTCATCGATATACCTTCCTTCTATAAGACACTGCTGATATTGCCGTGGGATCACTCGTTCGGACATACCTGCGGTATTTTTGCATTTATGGGCAAGGGTGCCAGTATTGCTTCTGTGAAAACAGGTAAAACACCCATGGAAACTCTCAGGAATCTGCCTGCCTGCCTGAAAGAGATCAAACCCAACCTGCTTATGAGCGTCCCTGCCATAGCAAAGAATTTCAGAAAAAACATTGAAAAAGGGATCAAGGAAAAAGGGACTCTGGTGGAATTACTTTTCAACCAGGCACTGCAATTATCATATTCCTATAATAAAGAAGGATGGAATAAAGGGAAAGGGCTGCAGAGGTTGAAGAGACCCCTTCTTAAATTCTATGATAAAATATTGTTCAGTAAAATACGTGAAGCTTACGGAGGCGAACTGGATTATTTCATTGGTGGCGGAGCCCTGCTGGAAATAGAACTGCAGAGGTTCTTTTATGCACTCGGAATTCCAATGTACCAGGGCTACGGATTGAGTGAAGCATCACCGGTTATTTCATCCAACTCGGCCAGCAAACATAAACTGGGTTCATCAGGTGCACTGGTCAACAACATGGATCTTAAAATCTGTGATGAAGATGGGAATGAATTGCCGGTCAACCAGAAGGGAGAAATCGTAATCCACGGTGGAAATGTCATGTATGGTTACTGGAAAAATGATACAGCCACAAAAGAAGCAATAAGGGACGGATGGCTATACACCGGCGATATGGGCTATATGAGCGAAGATGGATTTCTTTATGTCCTCGGACGATTTAAAAGTCTTCTTATTGCGGATGACGT
>CAWJVS010000001.1:0-17235 GCA_963846335.1 uncultured Bacteroidales bacterium | reverse complement strand
AATGCGGGCTGCTTCAACCACAAGCTCGTTGATAAAGCTGTTGGCGGGAGTTGCAATAATTCCTTTTTTGTCAACTTCCCTGATCATCTCCCTTCTTTTATTCAAAGAATCAGTTTCTGTCATGTTTTGTACTGCATTTTCAATCTGACATGCCATCGTAACCGAAGCAGCAACAGAATCAAAACCATAACCGATTGGCTTGTAACCCGGGCCCTCCCACGGGACAACTTTGTAAAAGTCAGGACTGACATAATTGAAGTGTGAACCTCCGCATCCGATACCCTCGAGATAAGAGTGTTCCACTCCGCGGAACTGGTCATTATGTTTTATCATTCCTGTTTTTCCATCCCCCTCGAAGAACATCTGGAGGCTCTGATCATTGCTGCCTGCTGCCTGGTCGGGATATCCGAGCCCGTCTATAACTGAAAGAATTGAACCGTTTTCGAACCGTACTCTTCCATGAGCCCACATGTATCCTTCATTACCGTTGGGAAATTTACCCCTGATCCCTGATACAGATACTGAAACAGGTTTTAATCCTGTAATAAAGTATACAAGGTCAACATAGTGGCACCCGATATATACAAAAGGGTCAGTTTTATCGCAGGTAAACCAGTTCTGGAAATTTGACGACCTGTAATAATATGGCTCGATCAGTTTCGCTTCACCCATCACAAATTCCCCGAAATGTTTTAGTTCACAGCTCCTTTTTGCCATAAGTGACCTGCGGTCAAAGCGTTTGTGGTATTCAACGCCAACAAATAGTCCTTTGTCATATGCGATCTTTTCGATTTCAACAGCCTGTTCATACTTCAGAACCAGCGGTTTTACGCACAGAATATGCTGATTATTCCTGAGGGCTTCCATCACCACCGGATAATGGAGCTGGTCAGGCATTGCCACTATAACCAGCTGCCGGGGTTTCTGAACTGCAAGCACTTCTTTGTACAGATCCGGAAATTTTTTATTCTCAGGTTCTGATACAGAAGGAAAAGCTTCGAAATCCTGCCCGGGAAATGCTTCCTGTATTTCTTTGCTGTTTTTCAGTGCTTTAAGCGGAGCTGAATCAAGGGCACAGACTCTGATTGAATTAATGGACCCGGTTCGCTGCAAATGATATGCTGACGGCAATAACAGATCGTAGGTGATCATGCCTCCTCCGATAATTACAACATCAAGACTCCTCATATTCATATGTCAGAATTTATCACGTTGATCATGTCCCAGTATTTCATCGCATGCCTCCTCAAAAACCATTATACCTTCCCTTAATGCTTCTTCTGTAATAACCAGAGGTGGGGCAATTTTCAGACATTCTCCTGCAATCCCGACAGGAGCAAACATCAATAATCCCTTGTGAAAGCATTTTTCATTTATTTTTACAGCCATATCTGAATCCGGGCTTTTTGTACCTCTTTTAACAACCTGGATACCTGCAACCAGACCCTTCCCCTGTATACATCCAAGTACCTCAGGATATTTGTTCCTGATCCTGGTGAGTTCAGGTATTAATATTTCACCCAGGGCGGCAGCCTTCTCAACCAGCTTTTCCTTCTGAATGATCTTTAAGCTTTCAATTGCAGCTACTACGGGAAGAGGACTCCCGGAGTGAGTTGATGTCATCGATCCCGGCGCATAAAGACTCATAATATCTTTTCTGCCGATGACAGCAGATATTGGCAGGGATGAAGAGATCCCCTTACCGCAGGCAATGAGGTCAGGTTTTATCCCGTAATGTTCGTAACAAAACATTTTACCCGTTCTGCCAAATCCTGACTGTACTTCATCAAAAATCGTAACTATGTCATTTTCAAGACAGAATGCTTCAAGTTTTTTTGCATATTCAACAGGCAGGAAATCCGGTCCGACTCCCTGGTACGATTCGGTCATAACACCTGCAATCTCCCTGGGCTTGATCCCTTTTTCTGCAAGTGAGGAAAGGAAGAGATCAAATGAAGTATCTTCATTCTTATAGCCGTCAGGGAAAGGTACCTGGATAAATGTTTTACCTTCATCGAGGATCCATGTTTTTAATTTTGCATTCCCTCCTGCCAGCTGTGCTCCAAGAGTGCGGCCATGAAAGGCATTGTTGAATGACACAAAATATTTCTTCTGTGGCCCGTGCTTTTCGAGCGCATATGTCTTTGCCAGCTTGATGCAGTTTTCTGTTGCTTCACTTCCGGTACTGAGGAGAAAGACAAGGTAATTTGAAGGATCAGGTGAAATTCCCTGCAGCATTTTTGTCAGCTCAGCCCTTTTTTCATGAATAAAAACATAGGTAGCCAGAAGCTTCCTGTCAAGCAGGTCTCTGAGCGCATTTATTATTTTCGTTCGTCCGTGTCCCGCATTGGTGATCAGAACACCTGATGACCAGTCTATCCATTTGTTGCCCCACTTGTCATATATCTGAAATCCTTCTGCTTTATCCCATATGACAGGGGGCTGACCCATCATCGAAACAGGTTCTGATTCAGAAAGGATCTTAAAAATCTTCAGTGATTCAGGAACAGGCAGTTTTGTCTTAATCTTTCTGTACTTTGTACTTATCCCCGGGACATCAACCGGTGTGAGATTATATTTTGCCATATCAGTTTTTATGAAAATTATATTCTCTAAAAAGTAAAGCAATGATAATAAATAAATTCCTGTTTTGGCTTACATACAGTCTCAAAAGAGGTCAGATACCACCTTATTATTTTTTATCAGCAGGCTGGTGCATTGATTCACAGAGTTCCGGTAACTTCCCGATAGCTGGCGACAGTGAACACAGAGTTGCACAGAGCCGGTATTATTACATCTTCTTTTCAGTGGCTCTCTGCGTTACTATAAGATTTCATTTCTGTATGGTGCTGATGCCTGTGCCCCCAATCGTGTAACTGAGATTCCTGCTGACTTGTTGGCAAAAATTACAGCTTCTTCGATATTCTTTCCTTCTGAAAGAGCAACTGCAAGTGCCCCGCAAAAAACATCACCTGCCGCAGTAGTGTCAACTGCCTTAACGGGAACAACAGATATCATCTTTGAGCTGGTCGGGGTGAAAAGAAAAGATCCTGTACCTCCCATAGTGATTACAACATTTTTCACCCCTTTGGTATATAGTTTTCTGGCAGCTTTCTCTGCTGTCACAGAATCTGTAACTTTTACTCCGGTCAGGATCTCTGCTTCAGTTTCATTAGGGATAATCATAAAGAGGCAGCCAAGCAGGTCATCTGACAGCTGTCTGGCAGGAGCAGGGTTAAGAATGACCCTGTTCCCATTGCCTGATGCTTTCTGGGCAACATATTCCACCGTACCAACCGGTATCTCGAGCTGCATCAGAAAAATGTCATCAGGTTTTGTTTTGAATACATCTTCATTAATATCATATGCGGATAATGTACCATTGGAACCGGAAGCAACGACAATGCAATTTTCTCCGTTTTCATCAACATTTATTAAAGCAACACCCGAAGGATTGTCATTGTCACTAATAAGAAACCTTGTGTCAATATTCTCTTTATCAAAAAGGTGTTTGGCCTCGGAACCAAATACATCGTTTCCTGTTTTTGCAACAAAGGTTACCTTTCCCTGGAGCCTCGCTGCAGCTACAGCCTGATTAGCTCCCTTCCCTCCGGGATTCATGAGAAAGGTGCCCCCGATAATAGTCTCTCCGGGTGAAGGCAGTTTTTTGGATTTTATCACCATATCTGTGTTTGAGCTGCCTATTACGATTATTTCCCCCATAGTGCAATATTAAGTTTCTGGTAAATTATTCTGTAGTATACTTTAAGTTGGCGGTTGGCAAATACTTAGCACAATAACCTGGTCGATCTCATCGGGCTTTAATTCAGGAAGCTGCAAAATCATTTCACCAGGAGTTTTACCTGATGCGAATGTAACGGACTTTCCGGACCCGAACCAGGTTGCCTCTGTTATTTTATACGGGAAACTGTTCAGATCAAGCTGATTTTTAAGTTTATCAGGATAAAGGATATGCAGATATACCGTATTCCCTTTTTCTACTGCAACTCCCCATTCGGCAGGTTTCATCCAGCTTTTTCTTGTTCCGTAAATGGTTTTGCCATATGATTCCATCCATTTTCCCATTTCCAGCAGCCGCTGACGATGTGCAGGACGAACCTCCCCTTCGGGAGTGGGGCCGATATTAAGCAGAAAATTTGAACCCAGCCCGGCCGATTTCACCAGCAGATGAATAAGCTCTTTTACCGACCTGTCGATAGTGTCACCAGTGACATAACCCCAGCTATGACCTATAATATCGCTCATCTCCAGGGGCAATGCCTGGGAAATTTTAGCATCAGCCGAATAGCCGCCACCGGTATTCTCTCCCGGCAGATCTCGTTCAAAGGTCTGGTAATCCTCGCCCGGAAAGGGTCCCAGGTGATGATTGTTCACTATCATGCATCCTGGTTGAAGATCGTGAATCAGCTTGTATATTTCGTTGTACTTCCAGGCGCGTTTCTGGTTTCCGGTGCGGTTGTCCGGAAGTGAATTCACCTGATCCCAGTGTCCGTCGAACCATATTCCATATATAGGTCCGTAATTGGTGAGGATTTCAGTGAGCTGGTTTTTCATAAACTGAAGGTATGCCTCCCAGTCGCATTCTCCCTCAATGCCGGTGCCTTTTTTTACATTGCCCTGGCAGTAATCGGCCCGGTAGAAATCGGTGAGCGAATAGTAGCAAAACAGCCTTATACCCTGATTTCGGCATTCTTCAGCTAAAACCTTAAGTACATCCCTGCCGTAAGGTGTGTTCATAATGCTCCAGTCGGAATATCTGGTGTTGAACATACTGAAGCTGTCGTGGTGGCGCGTGGTAAAGGTAATGTATTTCATTCCCGCATCTCTGGCAAGCTTCACCACCGCTGCAGCATCAAATTTTTTGGGATCGAACCGGCGGATATTCTGCCTGTAGTCATTTACATCCTTGCCCGACAATGCCCACCCGATTTCCTCGCCCAGAACACTCGAAACACCCCAGTGGATAAACATCCCAAAGTGAGCATCCTGAAACCATTGCCGGTTTGCCAGGTTTTCAATCTGAAGGGACATAATTCACCTGACCCTTGTCGAGATCATTGCCTTGACCGAGGTGCAACCCTGGCAACGCAAAAAATGACTGCAATCAGCAAAGAATTTTTCATAACAATTTGCATGTTTTATGATAATTTCAAATAGGTGGATTCACGCCTTTGAATCATTGCAAGAGCATGCCGCTACCTCAGTGGAGTCAGGTAATAAATCCGGGTTGATTAATCAACCCGAATCTTGACGACTACTTTTTTGACTTTCTCAGGTTTATTGTTGACGGCGATCTTAGGCTGGTGTGCATCATCAGGGAAGAAAATACCGTATGAACCTTTTGAATACGTAATATAATCACCTTCACCAGACAGGAAAGCAATATCCTTTTCAGGATTGTATTCGGTGGTGATCGTCATTTTATCGATATTGTTGCAGCCTATCTGTTCAACGCCTTCCGCAATATATTGAATATCAATGTATTTCTGATGACATTCCCATTTGCCCTGCTCTCTGGGAATAGAATCGTATGCCTGTACAAGTACAAAAAGATTTGAACCATCAAGTTCATACCTGCCGGGTTCCATCACTGAAAAATCGGTTTTTGCAATATATTCAAGGGCAGTCTTTATCCCCGGAGATATTGCCTCATAAATATGCCTGTTTTTTAGAACGTCAGCTATCATTTGTCTCTGGTTTTTAATTGTTTCAATCCTGAGAAATTCGTATACCCGTCAGATCCTTGCCGGATACTGGTGCCTGATCTTCTTAACAAGTGCAACGGCATCTCTAACATCCTGTTCGATCTGTTTGAAATTATTTGCCTTTATGAGATCAGACTTGATAAGCTGTGATCCCATCCCGCAGCATATGGCACCTGCTTTGAACCATTCGGTAAGATTGGCTTCGGTTGGTTCAACTCCTCCTGTTGGCATTATCTGGGTCCATGGCATCGGGCCCTTTACAGCTGCCACGAATTTGGGCCCGCCAACCTGTGAACCGGGAAATATCTTTACAATTTCGGCGCCAAGAGATTCAGCCCTTGATATTTCAGAAGCTGATCCGCAACCCGGCGACCACAGGATTTTTCGCCTGTTGAGTACGTCTGCCATTTCTTCGTTAAGTATCGGCGACACAATAAAATTTGATCCCAGCTGAATATACAGTACAGCTGTGGGCGCATCAACGACTGAACCTGTTCCGAGGATCATATCGGGGAATTGCGCCTCTGCAAACTTGTTGAGCTGTTCAAATACAACATGTGCATAATCACCCCTGTTGGTGAACTCAAACAACCTGATCCCTCCATTATAGCATGCCTCTATTACTTTTTTACCAACTTCCGGATCCTTATGGAAAAAGACAGGGATCATGCTCTCTTCTGCCATTTTTAAAGCAACCTGTATTCTTGTAAACCTTGCCATTTTGTATGATTTATTTTTATAATTAATTTATGTTTCTGAATCTTTTACCTGCATGCCTGACCTGGCTATCTGGAAACTCTTCCTGAAGCATCTCCGCCCATAAGTGTTTCTACCTCTTTGACTGTTACAAGGTTGAAATCTCCTGTTACGGTATGTTTGAGGCATGAGGCTGCAACCGCAAAATCGAGTGCCTTCTGGTCATCACCGTGATAGGTGAGCAATCCATAGATAAGACCTCCCATGAAACTGTCTCCGCCGCCAACCCTGTCAACGATATGGGTAATGTCGTATACAGGTGCCTGATAGAGTTTCTTGCCGTCATAAAGAACTCCCGACCAGGTATTGTGATTGGCATTTACTGATCCGCGCAAAGTAATGATCACCTTTTTTGCCCGCGGAAATTTTTCCATCAGCTGGCGGCATACTGATTCATAAGCTGCAGCCTCAACATGACCCCTGGTAACATCTACCCCGTCAGGATGAATTCCGAATACCATTGCAGCATCTTCTTCATTCCCGAGGATTATATCGCAACCTGAAACCAGATCAGGCATAACTTCAGAGGCTTTTTTGCCCCATTTCCACAGATTTTTCCTGAAATTAAGATCGGTTGAAACAGTAATTCCCTTCATGTTTGCAACAGCAATGGCTTCCTTACATACAAGGGCTGCTCCCTCTGAAATTGCAGGTGTAATGCCAGTCCAGTGAAACCAGGTAACTCCGTCAAATACCGAATCCCAGTCTATCATTCCGGGTTTGATCTCTGCAATAGCAGAGTTTGAACGGTCATAAATAACCTTGCTGGCACGTGCCACTGCTCCGTTCTCAAGAAAATATATCCCCACACGGTCACCGCCGAAAATGATTTTCTCTGTTCCGACCTTATATCTCCGCAGTTCCATCAGACATGATTCTGCAATATCGTTTTTTGGAAGTCGTGTAACATAATCAACCTTCAGTCCGAAGTTTGCAAGAGATACTGCCACATTAGCCTCACCTCCGCCAAAAGATGCCATAAACTGCCTGGCCTGGCTGAAACGCTCAAACCCTGGCGGGACAAGCCTGAGCATTATTTCTCCAAATGTTACTATTCTGTTTTCCATATATATTTATATTTTATAAAACAAGTAATTTAAAGATTAGGAATTTTGCCTGGCTGTTTCGCTTTCGCTATCCTTAGTAAGCTTAGCTCTTTCTTCCGCGGTAGGTTTAGTCCTCCACCAGCTTGCAAGTGTTGATCCTGTTACGTTCATTAATGGTCCGTATATTGCAGGTGCAAGACCTATTGTTGATATGTTTCCCATTGTCAATGCCAGACCAGAGGCTAAACCTCCGTTTGCCATACTCACTTCAAACGCAAGCGTTCTGCAGCTTTTTTCAGGCAGTCTGAAGAGCTTACCCGAATAGTACCCAAAGGTATAGCCCAACAGATTTTGTAAAAGAACTACGAGAAGAAGCAATGCCCCTACTGCCAGCAGGCTTTCACGACCGGCAGCAGTAATCACAGTTACAATAATTGTAATGCCGACCATTGAGATAAGTGAAAGTATTTTTTTCTGCAATTGCAGATCCCCTTTAAGGTAATGGCGGAATAATAATGCGGCCAATGTAAGGTAATACAAAGAATAGTCCAAGTGATTTAACCGATGCTATTAAGATAACCTGAGATACCTGCTTTGTTAATTTTCATATATATCAGATTTGCCAGAAGAATTACTACAAAGTATGAGACCAGCTGAATATTCTTTGACCTGGCAGTATTCTTTCCCATATTAATCAGGTTGAAGATGAATCCGGCTATTATCGGGAAGATCATCATCTTTATAATGTCCATCATCATTCCCCAGATATTGATCTCCACATACTGTCCTCCTATAATTTTCATAAGGAAGGGAGTAACAAAAGGAGCAACTATAGTAGTAACAGCACTAACAGCAACTGCAAGAACAAGATTTGCATTGCAAAGCAGCGACATCACATTTGAAGCCAATCCGTTGGGTACACATCCGACAAGAATAATGCCGGCCGCTATTTCCGGAGGAAAATTAAAAACATTTACAATCAACAATGCCGTTAATGGCATTATCGTATAATGGCCGATCGATCCTACAAGAACTGCTTTAGGTTGTTTTATTACACCTGCAAAATCATCAAAACTCATTTGTGATCCCATCCCAAACATGATGATCTGCAACAGAGGTACTATTAATGCAGTTGTTTTAAAGTTGCCGTATGAAATAAATAGCTGAGGATAAAACATAGCTGCAGACACAGCCGTAAACATCCACATTGTGAATGACAGGCCTTTTAATGTCTGATGACCTTTAACGGCAAAAGAAAGTGCTATGAAAAAAACAATTATCAAAGGTCCGGACTTTGATATATTTCCGGTCAGAAGGAGAATAAGAGTAATGATTAAAAGCAGTAAAGCTGTGCCAAAAGCAATAGTGTATTTATTGATGTTCTTCATGTTATTTCGGTTAATGAGATTATTTGGATATTTAAGATCTATATATTCAAATTTTCAACTAATCAGCTGCCGGGTTATCGGTCAGACAAATATAATATATGCTTTTTAAAAAGCCTAAATTTCCATTAATCTCTTCTCTTTTATTATGTTTCAGAGAATTAGTCTGTTAGGTTTTGATTTTTTCAGGTTTTACTATTTGAAAGATATGGAATTAACAGTTTTTAACTAAAATTTTCTCTGAGTTTTTATCAGGCCTTCCTGCAAACAGCCAACCCCGGATATTAACAGATAACAGAACTGTCCCTTGACACGAACAATTTTAATGAAAACTCTGATATAAAGCTCTGTATCCTTCGCAAAGACGAATCAGTTTTAACACTGGTGTCAGAACTGCAATCAAGCTTTTCAAAACAAACCGTCTGCACTTTGCATAACGCACTGATAAATAAGCCAAAGAACTTTTTAGGAGTTAAGTTCATTTTGTCTCCAAGGAACTCTTTCAACATATCTGATAAAATAGTAACTTTGTTTTCAACCTAAGATATTCATAGTCAGAAATAATATTGATAGTACACTTTCACCTTTGGATTCTTTCTATGAACCTCTCTCAGGAAAGTGAATTTCATATCTCTTTTCTTTTTCAAGACATGTGTCCTTCAACGTTTTATCAACCTCCTTACTTACACCACTCTCCGATATTTGGCCGGACATACAAAATGATACAACAATACCTAAACTTCATACTATTTTATGTATGTATCGTTTTCGCTCGTACAAATAATAATATTACTTTTAAGCTGCAAGCAGCGGAGAACTATTCCCAAAGAGATTAGATAAAACGGTTATACACTGGTACTTGGAGCGTTGAATTATGGAATGATGAGAAGTTTTGACCTAAATTATGATAACAGATGAAGGTAAAGAGAAACTTTTTAAAAATAAGCTTAGTGCTGGCAATAATATATATCGTTCATCTGACAGGGTGCCGCGATCAAAAAACAGAAAAGGAAACAAGCCAGGAGCAAAAGTTATTTTCATTATTAACTCCGGATCATACAGGGATATATTTTGAGAATACTATTACAAGGAGCAATGAATTGAATATTTTTATTTATCAGGATTTTTATTCAGGTGCCGGTGCCGGAATAGGTGATATCAATAATGACGGGCTGCCTGATATTTATTTTTGCGGTAACCAGGTCAGGGACAGGCTCTATTTAAATCTGGGCAATCTTCAATTTAAGGATATCACCGAATCGGCCGGAATTCTCAATAAAGGCGGGTGGTCTACCGGAATAAACTTCGCTGACATAAACGGGGATGGCTACAAAGATATCTTTGTTTGCAAGAGTTTGTACGATGACAAGGCAAACTTACGGCAAAACGAACTGTACATCAATAATGGTGATTTAACATTTACGGAATCTGTTGGTAAATATCATCTCGCTGATACATTAAGGACCATGCAGACCAATTTCTTTGATTATGACAAAGATGGTGATTTTGATGTGTTTATAATTAATCAACCACCCAATCCGGGGTGGTTTTCTCCCATACAGGGGAAAATCTATCTCAGCCCTGAAATTACATACCGGTTTTATAAAAATGCAGGTACAGTATTCGAGGACGTGACATTCTCCGCCGGTATGGAAAATGTAGCCTATGGATTAAGCTCGGTTATGGGTGATTTCAACAACGACAACTGGCCCGACCTGTATGTGGCCAACGACTATGAAGCTCCCGATTTTTTTTATTTTAACAATGGGGATGGCACATTTACGAATAAGGCTAATGATTGCCTGAAGCACATGTCATTTTCCAGTATGGGTTCAGATGCAGGGGACATCAATAATGACGGCTGGCTGGATCTGGTCGTACCGGATATGGTGGCAGAAGATGACTATCGGATCAAAACCAATATGGGAGGGATGCTCCCTCAAAAATTCTGGGACATTGTCAGGCTTGGAGGAAATTATCAATACCAGTTTAATGTTTTGCAAATGAACAATGGCCCGGATTCAGAGGGGAATATTCTTTTTAGTGAGATTGGTCAAATGGCAGGTATTTCCAATACGGATTGGAGTTGGTCTCCACTTTTTGCAGATTTTGACAATAATGGCTGTCAGGATTTGTTCATAGCCAACGGAATTGGAATTGATATGAGAAATATTGATGGGTTGAAAAAAGCTGACAGATATATTAGAAGAATTGTCGATAAACATAATATAACAGGGTCCGGCACTATGTTGGAAGAGATTCGGCGTGTGATTTCATTTGACAGTTTATATTCGTTTTTTCCTGTTGTAAAAACAGCAAATTATGCATTTAAAAATGATGGCGGGCTGAAGTTTGAGAATGCTACAAAAGAGTGGGGTCTTGATCAGCCTTCTTTTTCCTCCGGGGCAGCCTATGGGGATTTAGACAATGATGGAGACATGGATCTGGTGGTGAATAATTCAAACGGAAATGCTTTTGTGTATGAGAATAATTCGGACAGATTTTCAAAAAACAATTATCTGAATATTAAATTTAAAACAGGTAACAGGCATAACAGTTTTTTTGGCACAAGGGCCACCATCTATTATGGAGACAAGCTTCAGGTTAGTGAGTTGACAAGTGCACGCGGTTATTTCTCCTGTAGTGAAGAGTTGATCCATTTTGGACTTGGCTCAGTTGAGGAAATAGATAGCATGGTAATTAACTGGTATGATAAAGGGCAGTCTGTTTTACGTAAAATCAAAACCGGTCAAACATTGATTCTGGATAAGGATAAATTGAAGATTGAAAAGGTCAACAGGCTCAAAACAAAGGAATCGTTGCTTTTTAATGATGTCACGAATAAAGTTGGAATAACGTTCGTGCATAAACAAAACATATATAATGATTTTGAGAGGGAGTTTTTACTTCCTCATAAAATGTCTTCTCTGGGTCCTGGGCTGGCAGTAGGAGATGTCGATGGAAACGGACAGGAAGACTTTTTTATAGGTGGATCAGTCGGTCAGAGCGGAAGTATCTTCCTGCAAAGTGAAGACGGAAAATTCGTACCGGCAGGTAAGCAGGTCTATTCGGAAAATCCCTTGTATGAGGACATGGGAGCTGTTTTTGTTGATGCGGATATGGACGGTGATCCGGATCTTTTTGTGGTAAGTGGCGGTAATGAATATGTCAAAAATAATAGCCTTTACCAGGACAGGCTTTATATTAATGACGGGAAAGGCAACTTTTCATATATGGAATCCGTGTTACCTGCAATGAGGGCCAGTGGTTCAAGGGTAATCGCTGCTGATTATGATAAAGATGGTGACACGGACCTGTTTATATGTGGCAGGCAAGTGCCGGGCAGGTATCCCGAACCGGCAGAAAGTTATTTACTGAAATCTCTCTGGAAAGAGACCGGCAAGCTAAGATTTGAAAAGGTGAATAACAAAGACCTTGTAAGCCTTGGAATGGTAACAGATGCCTGCTGGTCCGATTATGACGGAGACGGTGACCCGGACATAGTTATTGCCGGAGAGTGGATGCCTGTGACTATACTTGAAAACCGGAATGGCAATTTTATAAAGAAAAAACTTCCCAAAACCCTGGAGCACACAACGGGCTGGTGGTTTAGCATCAAAACAGCAGATCTGGATGGTGATGGTGATGATGATTACATCCTGGGAAATCTGGGGCTGAACTATAAATACAAGGCAAGCCCGGATGAACCATTTACAATTAACTATGCTGATTTCGATTTGAATGGCAAATATGACATTGTGATGAGTTATTACAATTTTGGTGTACAATATCCTATAAAGGACCTGGCATACTCTTCACAGCAAATTCCTGAACTTGCCAGAAAGTTTCCATCCTTTCAGAAATTTGCTTCACATAACCTTAAAGAAATATATGGTGAGGACCTGTTGAACCAATCACTTGAATACAGGGCCGAAATGTTCCAGAGCGTATGTCTTGAGAATTTGAGCAATGGAGAATTTGCTATCCATGAATTACCGGTACAGGCACAGGTATCGAGCATCAACGGCATCATAGTAAAAGATGTGGATAAGGATGGAATAATGGATTTAGTTATTGCTGGAAACATGTATGGCTCGGAAATAGAAATACCCCGCATTGATGCTGGAGTGGGTTTATTCCTGAAAGGGAAAGGAGATTGCAATTTTCAGGCTATTCCAATGTATAAAAGCGGATTGAGTTTGCCCTATGATGTCAAAGAGCTGAAAGAGATAAAGCTGAAAGAAGGAAACGGCCTTCTTGCAGGGGTGAATGATGGTCCGGTCCGGATCGTGAAGTTTTGATCCGTCACATCCGGATGGGGCGGACGTCCACTAACGGATTGTCCTTTTTCCTGAATATCAGACTGAATAAGATTGTTGAGTTAGACTAAGGATTTTTTAACAGTGTTAAACAACTAAAAGTGCTGTTAAAAAATTCACATTAACAGAGTGACCAGAAGAAATTTTTGTGAACAATTTCTTTGTCTATTGCTAATGATCTGTTTAACTGTTAATTACGTAAAATTTTTTATTGCAAAAATGTTAAAATATTTTAACATTTTATGTTATGGATCTGAAGGATTTCGTAACTTACATAATCTATTATTAACCTAATTTACTTTCTATGAAAAAACGATCTGTGATTTTGATCATGCTCATTTTCGTAGTAGTAAGTAGTTCATTTGCGCAGGAGCGTACAATTAAAGGTACGGTTACCTCTGCAGAAGATGGATTATTTTTGCCCGGAGTGAACGTGTTGGTAAAAGGGACAAGCATTGGTGTAATTACTAATGCCCAAGGCCAGTATTCAATTACTGTACCGTCTGATGCTCAAACTCTTGTGTTTTCCTTTATTGGAATGCTTACCCAGGAAGTAGTTATTGGCAATGCCAGTGTCATTGATGTTCCCTTGCAAGTGGCGGCTGAAGCACTTCAGGAGGTCGTGGTGACCGCTATGGGTATCAGAAGATCTGAAAAATCTATTGGTTATTCTGTCAGCAAGGTCGCAGGAGCTGAATTCGTCCAGGCTCGTGAAACCAACATTGGGAACGCTCTTGTTGGTAAAATAGCTGGTGTTAGTATTGCCAAGCCGTCTACCGGAGCAGCCGGGTCATCAAGGATTGTGATTCGGGGAAACTCTTCAGTTAGCGGGAACAACCAACCTGTGATTATAATAGATGGGGTACCAATGAATAACTCAAACCTGGGTAATGCGGGTGAGTGGGGCGGATCAGATGGTGGTGATGGTATCTCCAGTATTAACCCTGATGATATAGAAACAATGACTGTGTTGAAAGGAGGCAGTGCAGCGGCATTATATGGTTCGCTCGCCTCAAATGGTGCCATTCTGATCACTACAAAATCGGGGAAGAACGCAAAAGGTATCAGCGTCGAGTTCAACAGCAATTCTACAATTGAAACAGCGGTCTCCTATTTAAATTGGCAACAGGAATATGGTCAGGGAAATAAAGGCCATGCGCCTACAACCTTAACTGAAGCCAGGCAGGATGGTCCCGGTGGCGGTAATCTCCATATGCAATCCTTTGGCGGAAAATTGGATGGTTCTTCCGTGATTAACTGGGATGGAGTAATGCGGCCTTATTCTTATGTAGGAAATGCACAGGATGCATACTATGAGACAGGCCATACTTTAACCAATACTCTGGCTGTGACAGGTGGTAATGAAAATGCTAATATCCGTCTTTCAGCATCTAACCTGCAAAACGAAGGTGTCATACCGAATACCCCCATGAGTAAAACTACATTTACAGTTAATAACAACTTCAAAAAGGAAAGATTCAGTGGAAACCTTATGGGAACCTATAGTATAGAAGATGTAAAAAACATTCCGTATGTAGCTGATGTCCCTCATAATCCTAACACTCAAGCCATGTGGTGGACAAATTCAGTTCCAATTACTACCATGAAGGGTGATCCGGATAAGCCGGGAGCTGATCCAAATACAGGGATGGAGCTTTTGCCTACTAATGACGTATGGGGGGGCAACCCCTGGTGGGCAGCATACCAGAGTATAAACAGCAGGAAAAAAGACAGACTAATTGGAAGTGCAATGGTAAGATATGATCCTGCAGACTGGTTGTTTGTTCAACTCCGGATGGGTCTCGATAAATATAACAGATCCACTTCTACTTTAACACCAACGGGTCAGGGTTATGCACCAAAGGGAGATTTAACAGAGCAAGGACAACAATTTACCGAAACCAATAATGAAGTTCTTGTCGGTTTTAACAGGAAACTGGACATGGGACTTGGAATTAATGGTTTTGTAGGTGGCAATATGATGCACCAGACAAATGAAAGCCAGTACTTATATGGAAGCGAATTTGCCATACCTTTCTTCCATTCGTTATCGAATACTGTAAATCCAAGCCGAAGCTCAGGTTACTCCGAGCTGGGTATAAACTCAGCTTATTATTCGGCTGAATTCTCTTTCAAGTCAGTTTACCTTACAACTACAGGCCGTCAGGATTGGTTTTCAGTTCTGGACGGAAAGTCTATCTTCTATCCTTCAGTGAGTTTGAGCGCTGTGTTATCCGATTTATTTAAAGTGCCGGGATTTGACTTCCTGAAAGTAAGAACCGCCTGGAGTCAGGTAGGTGGAGCAAACGTCGGCGCTTATTCGACTACTTTCAGTTATGGATTGGGTACCCCGCATAACGGATTCGCCCAGGGATCTATAAACGGTGGCAGTGTACCAAATAAAGGATTAAAGCCTTTACTTTCTACTGAATATGAAGTTGGTGCTGATATGCGATTTTTCGGTAACAGGTTGGGAATCGATGTTACTTACTATCACAAAAAATCGGAGGATGATATCCTGAATGTTGTTTTGCCGGATGTCACCGGATATACTAGCACCCAGGCGAACATAGGCGAGGTAAGCAATAAGGGTTTCGAACTTCTTATTACAGGCACGATTATTCAACAAAGTAATTTTGAATGGAAAACATCATTCAATATTGCAAACAACAAGAGCGAAGTAGTGAACCTGTTGGATCCGGAGGTAGATGATGAAAGGCTCCAGGTTGGTGCCAGCAGGACGTTTGTACACTATATCTATCAATGGGAAGGCCTTCCTTATGGACAGCTTACGGTTTACGATTTTCTGAAGGATGGATCTGGAAATATAATTCCGGATGCTAACGGGATGCCACAAAAAGGAGAATTGGTACCTTTGGGTCCAGGCGCTGCACCAACGTTTGGAGGATGGTCAAACAATTTCAGGTACAAAAATTTCTTCGCGGATTTCTTAATTGATTATCAATATGGAGGCTGGATTGGTTCGGGGACCGAATTTGGAGGAATTGCCACGGGATTGAGCCCATACACGCTTAAAGGAAGAGGAGTGGGCATTGGAACAGTCAGCGCAGAAGATTTAAATACATACTATGAATACATTTCAGATAATATTGGTATAGCAAGTGCGTTTAAATCCGATTTCATAAAGTTAAGACAAGTGAGTATTGGTTATAACGTCCCTGTCGCCTGGCTTCAGAAAACTAAAATAATAAAAGGATTGACTTTCTCATTGGTAGGAAGGAATCTTTGGATAATAATGAAGGAAACACCTTGTATAGATCCGGAATCTAACTACCAGAATGGTAATAATCAGGGTTTGGAGTTCGGAGGCTACCCATCGGTACGTTCTATAGGGTTCAATCTGAATGCTAAATTTTAGATCTGGCTGGATATAAATAATTTAAATCTTAAAAAGATGAATAAACATATAAAATTATTACTATGGTTGATGCTGGTCGTTCCACTGATTTTTTCATCATGTACGGAAGATTTAGCTGATATGAATATCAATCCGAACTCATCCCAAATTATGAATTATGATGCTCAATTTTTGTATTGTCAGGGTAATGATCACCTGGTTATGGGTCAGATCGGGATGAGTTTTTATGCCTGTGCAATGCAGCAGCTTGCTGCAATAACACTGTATCAGGCTCCGGGGGATAAGTATGTGAATGCTAATGATGACCTCGGTTCTTTGTATAAAGCTGAGTATACATCTTCAATTAAAAACCTTGTGAGATCGTATTGCGAGAACAAAAGATGATCCTGAACTTTCGAACTACCATAATATTGCGAGAAGAATGAAGGTATATACTTTCGGTATTCTTACGGATAGTTGGGGTGATACACCCTATTTTGAAGCAGGCAAGGGTTACACAGATCTTAATTTCCGACCTGTCTACGATACTCAGGAATCCATCTATATGGATTTCTTTAAAGAGTTAAGTGAAGCTATACCCGCACTGGATGCATCCAAGAAAACTTATAATGGAAGTGATAGTTA